>NZ_JBNCBU010000001.1:1285000-2125836 GCF_051912845.1 Tsuneonella sediminis
CCTCGACCGGCGCTGCAACCTATCTCGCCGTGCTGCTGATCTTCGCCCGCGAGATGGTCGGCGAGATCGTTGTATTCGTGACGCGGCGCGAGGTCGCCCCGGCCTGACCCCTTCGCCGCGATCCAATTGGCGCGCCGCGGGGAATGGTGGTATTCTCGGACGCGAGAGGAGCAGGTCATGGCACCCATGCCCGCCATCGCCGCAATCGCCGCGCTGACGCTCGCGGGCGCCGCCCCGCAATCGCCGGAGGAACCCGGCTATACCCTGGCCGACGCAGCCGCGTTTGCCGATCCGCTGGCAGATGTCGTCGATGCCGAGACCGACCGGTATCGCCGGATGACCGTGCCCGTGACGATCGAAGGCGAAGGTCCCTACAACTTCATGGTCGACACCGGTTCGCAAACCACTGTCGTCAGCCGGCGCCTCGGCGCGCGGCTCCGGTTGCCGTCTCTCGGCACCGCGACGGTCATCGGCATGGCGGGGTCCAAGGAGGTGGAACTGGTCCGCCTCGACGGGCTCGAGCTCGCATCCCGGATGTTCGACAACCTCGAGGTCCCCGTGCTCGAGGCCGAGCACATGGGCGCGGACGGGATCCTCGGCCTCGATTCGCTCCAGGACCTGCGCGTGGTCATCGATTTCCGGGCCGACAGCATAGCGGTCGACGATGCGCGCGCGCTCGGGGGCGATCGCGGTTACGAAATCGTCGTGCGGGCGCGCAACAAGAAGGGGCGCCTGATCATAACCGACGCCGAAATCGACGGTGTGCGCACCGCGGTGATCGTCGACACCGGATCGCAGGGCTCGATCGGCAATCTCGTGCTGCAGCGACGGCTGCGCGCGCGCAAGTTGCAGGAAGTCACCTCCACCGACGTGACCGGGGCCGAGATCGTCGGCCGGCTCGATGCGCCCCGCACGCTGCAGATTGGCGGCGCGGGCGAGCGAAACATGATGCTGGAGGGTCTTTACGTCCATTATGCCGATGCACCGGCCTTCGCCGCGCTCGGCCTGGCGGACCGGCCCGCGATGGTGCTCGGCGTCGAGGACCTGCGGATGTTCGACCGGATCGCGATCGACTTCGCCGAGCGGACGGTGCTCTTCGACCTGCCGAGCGGCTCGCGCCGTCCGCCGCCCGGCGAAGCGTCCGGTCGCTTCAAGCGACTCTAGCCCGGGCCCCGCCGCGTCGCCCTTCGGGGTCGCTTGCCTACGGCCGCCGCGCCGCCCACATGGGCCCCGATGCCGCCCGACCATACTCCCCACCCTCCGCCGGACTACGACGGCTGGGCCACGCTCAGGCGGTTCCTTCCCTACCTCTGGCCTGCCGGCCGGGCAGACCTGCGCGCGCGGATCGTCGGCGCGATGGTGCTGGTTCTGCTGGCCAAGTCGGTCGTGCTGGCGACCCCGCTGGCGATGAAGAAGGTCGTCGACACCATGGCTGCGCAGGGCGACCCGCTGGTGTGGGTCGCGCTGTCGTTCGCGATCGCCTACACTGCGGGACGCTTCCTGGGTGGAACGTTCGACCAGGTCCGCAACATCGTCTTCGAGCGCGTGGGCCAGGAAGCGACCCGCGTGCTCGCCGAAGACACCTTCGGCCGGCTGCACCAGCTTTCGCTGCGTTTCCACCTGTCGAGGCGCACCGGCGAAATCACGAAGACCATCGAGCGCGGCACCAAAAGCATCGATTCGATGCTCTATTTCCTGCTGTTCAACATCGCCCCGACGATCGTCGAGCTGCTCGCGGTAGGGATCATCTTCTACACGATGTTCGGGCTACCGCTGGTCGTCGCCACCGCCGCCACCGTGGTCGTCTACATCGCCGCGACGCGCTGGATAACCGAGTGGCGCACACACCTGCGCAGGAAGATGAACGACCTCGACGGCACCGCGCTGGCCCGCGCGGTCGATTCGCTGCTCAACTACGAGACGGTCAAGTTCTTCGGCGCGGAGGCGCGCGAGCGCGAGCGCTACGGAGAAGCGGCCCGCTCGTATGCGAAGGCCGCAATCAAGTCGGAGAATTCGCTCGGCGTTCTCAACATCGTCCAGGCGCTGATCATGAACGCGCTGATGCTGTTCGCGCTGGGCTTCTCGGTCTGGCAGTGGAGCAAGGGCCGCCTGACCGTGGGCGACCTCGTCGCGGTGCAGACCTATCTCACCCAGCTGTTCCGCCCGCTCGACATGCTCGGCTTCGTCTATCGCACGATCCGCCAGGGGCTGATCGACATGGCGGCGATGTTCAGGCTGATCGACACCGAGGTCGAGATCGCCGACGCACCCGGTGCCCCCGCGCTGATGATCGCCAGGCCGGTGGTGACCTTCGACGAGGTCGTGTTCGGTTACGAACCCGACCGCACGATCCTTCACGGTCTGTCGTTCGAGGTGCCCGCGGGGGCCCATTACGCGATCGTCGGCCCCTCGGGCGCGGGCAAGAGCACGATCGCCCGGCTGCTGTTCCGTTTCTACGATCCCTGGTCGGGCCGGATCCTGATCGACGGTGAGGACATCCGCACGGTGACGCAGGACAGCGTGCGTGCCGCGATTGGCATCGTCCCGCAGGACAGCGTGCTGTTCAACGACACGATCGGGTACAACATCGCCTATGGCCGCGACGGGGCAACCCGCGACGATGTCGTGCAGGCCGCGCGCGGAGCGGCAATCCTGCCTTTCGTCGAGAGCCTGCCGCTCGGCTTCGACACCGAGGTCGGCGAGCGCGGCCTCAAGCTGTCCGGCGGTGAAAAGCAGCGCGTCGCGATCGCGCGCACGCTGGTGAAGGACCCGCCCATTCTGTTGCTGGACGAGGCGACCAGCGCGCTCGATTCGCGAACCGAGCAGGATATCCTGGCGACGCTGCACAAGGTCAGCGAGCACCGGACGTCGATTTCGATCGCGCACCGCTTGTCGACGGTCGCCGATGCGGATCGCATCCTCGTGCTCGATAGCGGGCGTCTGGCCGAAAGCGGCCGGCACGGTGAACTCCTGCGCTTGGACGGGCTCTACGCCGATATGTGGGCGCGCCAGCAGGACGAGAGCGAGCAACTGGGCGAAGCGGCCGAATAGACCCGCCGGTTGCGCTGCACTGCACAATAGTGCACTGCCCCCCGCTTCCCCCCTGCTCGCACGAGCGGCTTTCGGACATCGCCATGCCTTCATTCGACGCGCTCCGGCGCGACTGGTTCGCCAATCCGCGCGCCGACATCCTGGCGGGGATCGTCGTCGCGCTCGCGCTCGTGCCCGAAGCGATCGGCTTCTCGCTGATCGCCGGGGTCGATCCGCGCGTCGGGCTTTACGCCTCGGTCGCCATCGCGATGGTGATTGCCTTCACGGGTGGGCGGCCGGGCATGATCTCGGCGGCCACCGCAGCGGTGGCCGTCCTCGTCGGGCCGCTGGTGCGCGAGCACGGGGTCGAATACCTGTTCGCCGCCACGATCCTGATGGGCGTGCTTCAGGCGATCGCCGCGCTGCTGCGGCTGGACCTCCTCATGCAGTTCGTCAGCCGTTCAGTCATCACGGGCTTCGTCAACGCGCTGGCGATCCTGATCTTCATGGCGCAGTTGCCGCAACTCGTGAACGTCGGATGGCAGACCTACGCGATGGTCGCCGCGGGGCTAGCGATCATCTATCTTCTCCCGCGCCTGACCACGGCCGTGCCGTCCCCTCTCGTTGCGATCGCGGTGCTCACCGCAGTAGCGCTGTGGAGCAACGCGCCGGTCAACACCGTGGGCGACATGGGCGAACTGCCCGGCGGGCTGCCGTTCTTCGCCCTGCCCGACGTGCCGCTGACGATCGAGACGCTGCGGATCATCGCGCCCTTCTCGCTCGCGATGGCGGCGGTGGGCCTGCTCGAATCGCTGCTGACCGCGCAGATCGTCGACGACATGACCCATACCGACAGCGACAAGCGCCGCGAGTGCGCGGGCCAGGGCAGCGCCAACGTCGTCGCCGCGCTGTTCGGCGGCATGGGCGGCTGCGCGATGATCGGCCAGTCGGTGATCAACATCACTTCCGGCGGGCGCGGGCGGCTGTCGACATTTACCGCAGGCGCGGTCCTGCTCGGCGCGCTGACGCTCGCGGGCACGCTGCTCGGCCAGATTCCGATGCCCGCGCTCGTCGCGGTGATGATCATGGTTTCGATCGGCACCTTCAGCTGGAACTCGATCCCGAACCTGCGGCGTCACCCGTGGCAGTCGTCGGTGGTCATGCTGGCGACGGTGGCGACCGTCGTCGGCACTCACGACCTCTCGATAGGCGTGCTGACGGGCGTGCTGCTTTCGGGGATCTTCTTCGCCGGAAAGGTGCGCACGATGTTCGGCGTCGAACGGGTTCGCGACGGCGAGACGGCGACATATCACGTGCGCGGACAGATCTTCTTCGCCTCGGTCGACCGGTTCTCCCGCGCGTTCGGGCGCGAGAGCCTGCGGCCCGATCCCGCCGACCATGTGGTGATCGACGTCACCCGCGCGCACTTCTGGGACATTTCGGGCGTCGCCGTACTCGACAAGGTGGTCGAACGGATGCGCCGCAACGGGCGCAGCGTGCAGGTCGTCGGCCTCAACGAGGCGAGCGCGGATCTGGTCGACCGGTTCGCCCTGACCGACAAGACCGGCGTCGAGACGGGGCTCGCGCCCCACGCCTGAGGACGGGCCGCGCCCTGCGCGTCAGCCGCCCGCCGCCACCGCCCCGTCGAGATCGAGGTCCGCAGCCTTGATAACCGTCAGGTCGGGACGCAGCTTCCTGAGTTCGTCGAGAAACTCGGCCGCGTTACCGACAACAACGACCGACGCCTTCTGCGCCGGCAGCAAGGCCTTCGCCACCGCCTGCGCGGCGGCGGGCGTGACCGCGCCAAGCCGCTGGGCAATCATGCCCGATTCGGTCGGCGCGATGCCCTGCAGCATGAGGTTGGCGACGATGCCGTTGAACCCGGCGCTGGTCTCGAGCGAGCGCTGGACGCTGCCGCCGAGGTAAAGGCGGCGCTTCTCGACCGCGTCCGCCTCGAGCGGTTCGGTACCCAGCCGGTCGAACTGGTCGAGCATGACCCCGACCACCTCGTCGGCCGTATCGTTCTTGGTCTGCGCGCTGGCGGTCAGAAGCGCGGTGTCGGCGGTTGCGCCAAAACCGCTGTACGCCCCGTAGCTCAGCCCGCGCTTGGTGCGAATCTCCTCGAACAGGCGCCCGTTCGATCCCGACCCGAGCACCGCGTTCGCGATCTGCAGCGACCAGTACCGGTCGCTGCCACGCGACACGACCCTCGTGCCCACGACCACGGCCGCCTGTCCTGCATCGGGCATGTCGATGACCACGGTGCGCGCCGGCTGGTCCGCACCGGCCGGGTTGGTGATCGGCGGGGGGGCCGGGACAGTGCTCGTCCAGTCGCCAAACAGGGCGTCGGTTACCGTCTTTGCCTCCTCGGACGAAATCCCGCCGCTGACGACGATCTTGGCATTTGCGGGGTGCCAGTGCGCCTCGCGCCAGGCAACGAGATCGCCCGGACCGATCGCGGGCAGCGAGTTCACGGTGGGAATGCTGCCGTAAGGCGCATCGCCATACAGCAGGCGGGTCGTCACCATCCCGGCGAGCGAGCCGGGGTCCTTCATTGCCACCGCGAGGCTGTCGATGGCGCGCTTGCGCTCAAGGTCGACTTCCTTGTCCGGGAAGCTGGCGTTGCGCACGACGTCGGCAAGGACCTTGCCCGCCGCGGCAAGGTTGGCGGTCGGCGCGGTCAGGCTGACGAAGTTGCCGTCGTTGGCGGTGCCCACGCCGAGCGAGGCACCAAGGCTTTCGAGTTCCTCCGCGATCCGGGCCGCGCTGCGTGTCGGGGTTCCCTTGTCGGCAACCGAAGCGGCCAGCGATGCAAGCCCGGCCTTCCCTGCCGGGTCGCTTGCGCTTCCGCCCGGCAGGACCAGCGTGATCGTCGCGATGGGGACATCGCCCGTCCGTGCCGACACCAGCGGAATGCCGTTGGCGAGCCGGTCCTCGACCAGCTCAGCCATCGCGACCTGGGGCTTCGCGCCAGGTGCGGGCGGTTCCTGGCGGGCGCCTTCATCCTTGAGCCGCGCCGGTTCACCGGTCGCCGGAGGGACGCTGGCGAAAGTCGGCATCGGGACCGGATTGGCATAGCTCGCCGGGTTGTCCTCTCCCGCTTCATAGCGCCAGGCGACTACGGCTTCGGGTTTGAGCCAGGTGCGGGCGACGCGCTGCACGTCGGCGGCGGTGACCCTGCCGATCCGCTCGAGCCGGACGTCGGCTGCGCGCGGGTCGCCGGTCGAAACGAGAGCCTCCCCCAGTTCGAAGGCGCGCCCGCGTACCGTCTCGCGTCGCCGCAGCGCGCTGGCGAAAAGGGTGTTCTTCGCTTCGGCAAGCTCGGCCCCGCTCACGGGCGCGTCGCGTACGGCGGCGATCTGCTTTGCCAGGATCTCTGCCACCTCGGCCTTGTCGGCAGCCGGGTTGAGGACCGCGAAGGCGGCGAGGTATCCGCCCTCCTCGTTAGTCCCGAGCGCCTCGCTTACGCTTACCGCCTTGCCCGTGCGCACCAGCGCCTCGTAGAGGCGGCTGTTGTCGCCGGACGACAGGACGGTATCGAGAACCTCGAGCGCGGGCACGTCGGGATGGTCTACGGGGGGCATCTTCCACAATAGGCCGGTGACCGGCAGCGGCACGTTGGGGGCGGTCGCGACGACGGTTCGCGGGCTCGTGCGCTGGGGCTCCCTCGTGGTGATCTCCAGCGGCACGGGATTCGCCCGCTGCGGAATGGCGGCGAAATATTCGTCTACCAGCGTGCGCAGGCGAGCCACGTCGAAGTTGCCCGCGACGATGAGGGTTGCCGTGTCGGGTCCATAATACGCCTGGTGAAAGGCGCGCGCGTCGTCGAGCGTTGCCGAATTGAGCTGCTCGAGGCTGCCGATGCCCGGCCGCCGGTTGGGCAGCACGTCATAGGCGTTTTCCGCGATGACCATGCGGATTCGCCCATAGGGCGGCGCCATGATCCGCTGGCGCAGCTCCTCCTTTACGATCGAGCGCTCGTTCTCGAACACCTCGGCGTCGACCACCGGACGCGCCATGCGCTCGGCGTGGGTCCACAGCATCGTCTCGAGGTACTCGGCGGGGACGGTCTCGTAGTAGTTGGTGCGGTCGTCCCCGGTCGACGCATTGCGCTGACCCCCGACGTCCTCGGTCAGCCGGTTGATCATGTTGTAGGGCATGTTCTCGGTCTTGCGGCTGAGGATATGCTCGAACAGATGGGCAAACCCGCTGCGTCCTTCCGGGTCGTGCTTCGAGCCGACCTCGTACCAGACCGACGTGGTGACCGATGCGGTCGTGGGATCGGGCAGGGCTATCACCCGCAGGCCATTGCCCAGCGTCCACTCGGTGAACTCTATCGGGGGAGCCACGATCGCGGCGGGCGCGGGATCGGCCGCGGCCGCGGGCATGGTGCCGACGAGCGCGCCGAACGCGGCCCCAGCGGCCAGAAAAGAACGATACATTGCGGCGACCTCCCTCAAACCCTCACGAAGGATAAGGGTAGCCCAGTCTTTCGCCGGGTTTCAACCACTTCGCCCGACGAGGAGCCGGTCGCTCACTGCGAGCGACGCGGCCCGCCCCGATGATCAGAGGATATATTTCGAAAGATCGCTGTCGCCGGCGAGGTCGGCAAGCCGGTCTCGCACGTAGTCCGCGTCGATCGTCACCGTCTCTCCCTGATGATCTTCGGCCTCGAAGCTCAGGTCCTCGAGGAGTTTTTCCATCACGGTCTGCAGGCGGCGAGCGCCGATGTTCTCGACGCTTTCGTTCACCTGCGCGGCAATCCGGGCGATCTCGGCGATTGCCTCGGAGTCGATCTCGACGGTAACCTTCTCGGTACCGAGCAGCGCCTTGTACTGCGTAACGAGGTTCGCCCGCGTCTCGGTCAGGATGCGCACGAAGTCCTCTTCGGTGAGCGCGCGCAGCTCGACCCGGATCGGCAAGCGACCCTGCAGTTCGGGCAGCATGTCGCTCGGCTTGGCGAGGTGGAACGCGCCGCTGCCGATGAACAGCACGTGGTCGGTCTTCATCGGCCCGTACTTGGTGCTGACGGTGGTACCCTCGATCAGCGGCAGGAGATCGCGCTGGACGCCCTCGCGGCTGACCGATCCGCCGCGCACGTCTGAAACGGCGATCTTGTCGATCTCGTCGAGGAAGACGATGCCGTTGGTTTCGGCGTTGGCGAGCGCGACGCGGGCGACGTCGTCCTGGTCCATGCGCCTTTCGGCTTCCTCGTCGACCAGCTTGTCCCATGCGTCGGGGACCTTGAGCTTGCGGCGCTTGAGGGGAGTCTTGCCCATTGCCTTCGACATCATGTCGGACAGGTTGATCATGCCGACGTTGCCGCCCATCCCGCCCAGATCGAACGGCATGGCGGGGGCTTCCTCGACCTCGATCTCGACCTCGGTGTCGTTCATCGAGTTGTCGACGATGCGCTGGCGAAACGCCTCGCGGGTCGCCTCGCTCGCGTTCTCGCCGACGAGCGCCTTGAGCAAACGATCCATCGCTGCCTTGCTGGCCGCCTCGCGCACCGCCTCGCGGCGGCGGTCCTTCTCGAGCCGGATCGCCTCTTCGACGAGGTCGCGGGCGATCTGTTCGACGTCCCGTCCGACATAGCCGACCTCGGTGAACTTGGTCGCCTCGACCTTGACGAACGGCGCCTCGGCAAGTCTGGCAAGCCGCCGGCTGATCTCGGTCTTGCCGCAGCCGGTGGGGCCGATCATCAGGATGTTCTTGGGCGTCACCTCGTCGCGCAGCTCGGGACCGAGCTGCTGGCGCCGCCAGCGATTGCGCAGCGCCACGGCGACCGCGCGCTTGGCTTCCTTCTGGCCGACGATGTGCTCGTCGAGCGCCGCGACGATGGCTTTGGGGGTCAGCTTTTCCATGGGTCTCAGACGGTTTCCAGGGTGACCTGGTCGTTGGTGAACACGCAGACCTCGGCCGCAACCGCCATGGCGCGGCGGGCGATCTTTTCCGGGTCGCTCTCGTAGTCGGACAAGGCTCGGGCGGCGGCGAGCGCGTAATTTCCGCCCGATCCGATCGCGGCGATGCCGCCCTCGGGCTCGAGCACGTCGCCGTTCCCGGTGAGGACGAGCAACGCGTCCTTGTCGGCGACGATCATCAACGCCTCGAGGTTGCGCAGGTACTTGTCGGTCCGCCAGTCCTTCGCAAGCTCGACCGCGGCGCGCATCAGCTGGCCGGAATACTGCTCGAGCTTCTTTTCCAGCCGCTCGAACAGGGTGAACGCGTCGGCGGTCGCGCCCGCGAAACCGGCGACCACGGCGCCGTCCTTGCCGATCCGGCGGACCTTCTTCGCATTGGGCTTCATCACGGTGTTGCCCATCGAGACCTGCCCGTCACCCGCGACGACGGTCCTGTCGCCACGCCTGACGCCGATGATGGTGGTGCCGTGCCACGGGGTCAGACCGTGCGCCGAATGTCTCTCGTCCATGCCGCGCGATATGGGGCGCGGCGATTGAGGGTCAAGCGTCAGCGGCCGCCCGGTCCGCCCGGACCCTGGGCACCGGGCGCGCCGACGGCTCCGATGTTCCCGAACAGGTCCTCGAAGAAGCCGCGCTCGCGCCCGAGCGTCGGGGTCTTGTCTCCGTCGGGGGTGAGGTAGACCACCTTGTCGACCCCGCTGCGTTCGACCGAGGCGACGTTGCCCGCGGAGTCGAATTCGATCGCGAGAACCGAGTGCGCCCCGATACGCGGGCGAACGAACGGCTTGCGCTCGTTCACGCTCGACACGTAGTACCAGGTCGGGTCCCCGAACTGGCTCTCGAAGCTGGGATGGCCGAGCGCCGCCTGGACCGACTGCTTGTTGTCGACACCCACCGCGATCGAGTTCGTCAGCGCCTGGTCGACGATGAAACCGCGGTTCTCCCTGATCGAGGAGCAGCCGCCCGCCGCCAGCGTCGCCGCCGCCAGAAGTCCTGCGCCCAGGAACCGGCCGAAGCCTCGGAAAGCCATCATCGACAAAGCCTTTTCGTTTCGTATTCGTGGTGCGCCTTAGGCAAGCGCGCGGGCGCTGGCAATCGCACGTGGCCCTGCCGCCTGTACGTGCCCGCTTGAATTGCCGCTGAATGCACGCGACATGGGCCCGTATGAGCCTTCTCCAGCGCCTTTTCGCCACGAAACCCGATCCGCGCGAGCGGCTCCGCCCGCTGTGGCACGCGGTCGTCGCCGAAGCGCGGCGGCCGGCGTGGTACGCAGAGGGGGGAGTTGCCGATACCGTGGCGGGCCGCTTCGACATGGTCTGCGCAGTACTCGCCGCGGTGCTGTTGCGGATAGAGCGCGACGGGCGGCTGGGCGACGAGTCGGTGCTCCTCACCGAGCTGTTCGTTCACGACATGGACGGGCAGCTGCGCGAGTTCGGCGTCGGCGACGTGGTCGTGGGCAAGCACGTCGGCAAGCTCGTGGGCGCCATGGGCGGGCGGCTTGGCGCCTATCGCGAGGGGCTCTCGGGCGACGAGGGCGCGCTGGCGCATTCGGTCGATCGCAACGTCAGTTTCGGCGAAAGGGGGAACCCGGCGTTAGTGGCGGCGGAGCTGCGCGCTCTCGCGGATCGTCTCGCCCGCACGCCGGACGACGCGTTGCTGGCAGGCGAAATCGCGCCGTGAACGGATCCGAGCTGTCGCGCATCGTCAAGTTGCGTCCGCAACCGCCCGAGCGGATCACGGTGACCGCGGACGAGGCTGAGCGGGCTGCCCTTGCCGAGCGTTTCGCCGTCCCCGAAATCCGCGCGCTGGCGGCCGAGGTCAATCTCGTCGCGGAAGGCAGCACCCTGGTTGCGAAGGGATGGCTCGCCGCCGACCTCGTTCAGGCCTGCGCGGTTTCGGGCGATCATTTCGCGGTGCGGATCGACGAGGCGATCGACCTGCTGTTCGTAGCCGAAGGATCGCTTCCTTCCGGCGAAGAAGAGGACGTCGAACTCGATTCGAGCGGACCCGACGAGATCGAGTACCAGGGAGAGACGATCGACTTGGGCGAGGCGGTGGCGCAGACCCTTGGCCTTGCGATCGACCCCTACGCAGTCGGGCCCGACGCCGACCGGGCGCGCCGCGAATCCGGGATCACCGACGACGGCGCCCCCCGCGGGCCGCTCGCCGAGACGCTTGCAAGACTTTCGAAGGACTGAGTCCCCGCTGCGCGGTCAGAACGGGATGTCGTCGTCGAGATCGTCGTAGTTCGACCCGCCGCCGCCCGCTGCGCCGCCGCCGAAGCCGCCTCCCTGGGAAGCCCCGCCGCCGCCGCCGGAGGAACCGCCGCGGTTCCAGTCGCCGCCCCCGCCGCCGCCGCCGCCGCCGCCGCCACGCTGACCGCCGCCGCCCGGGGCGCCGTCAAGCATCGTGAGCGTGCCGTCGAAGCCGCTCAACACGACTTCGGTCGAATAGCGGTCGTTGCCCGACTGGTCCTGCCACTTGCGGGTTTGCAGCTTGCCCTCGACGTAGACCTTGCTGCCCTTGCGCAGGTAGTTTTCGCACACGTTGACGAGACCTTCGGAGAAGATCGCGACGGTGTGCCACTCGGTCTTTTCCTTGCGCTCGCCCGTCTGCCGGTCCTTCCAGTTTTCCGAGGTAGCGATGCGCAGGTTGCAGACCTTGCCGCCGTTCTGGAAGCTGCGCACTTCGGGGTCGGCCCCGAGATTGCCGATCAGCATGACCTTGTTGAGGCTGCCCGCCATTTTCCTGCATCCCTTCGCTGGATCGGCGGCGCTGCGCGCCCCGATGGGTGATTCTGGAAGGTGGAGATAGGCTGCCGCCGTGCCGGCCTCAACCGGCACGAAAGCAATTATGCCCGGGACCTGCCCCAAACCCCGCTCAAAGTCCCAATGCGACCGCGCTCCAGTACGTCAGCCCGGCAAAAACATAGGCCAGCGAGAAGAGGTAGGCGAGCATGAACGCCGGCCATTTCCAACCGTTCGTCTCGCGCCTGGTCACCGCGATGGTCGAAAGGCACTGCGGTGCGAACACGAACCATGCGAGGAAGGCGAGCGCGGTCGGCAGGCTCCAGCGGTTCGAAAGCTGGCTGGCGAGGCCCGCGGCGGCGGCCTCCTCGTCGGGCGCGTCGACGGCATATGTTGTCGCAAGGCTCGCAACAGCGACCTCGCGCGCGGCCATCGCCGGAATCAGTGCCAGCGCGATCTCGCGGTTGAAGCCGATCGGTTCGACCACGACGGCGAGACCCCTGCTGATCTGCCCCGCCGCCGAGGCCTCGACCTGGCTTTCGCCCGGCGCGGCCCTGGGAAAGGTAAGCAGCAGCCAGAGCACAATGGTCACGGTGAAGATGATCGTGCCTGCCCGGCGCAGGAATACCCATGCCCGTTGCCAGAGGCCGATCAGGAGGTCCTTCGCGCGCGGCAACTGGTATCGCGGCAGTTCCATGATGAACCCGCTCGCGCCGCCCCTGGTGACCGTCCGGCGCAGGATCAGCGCGGCAGCCATAGCACCGAAGATACCCGCCACGTACAGGCCGAACAGCACGAGTCCCTGCAGGCCTACCCCCGGCCCCACGCTCGTCTGCGGGATGAATGCGGCGATGATCACGGCGTAGACCGGAAGGCGCGCACTGCACGTCATCAGCGGCGCGATCAGGATCGTCGTCAGCCGGTCGCGCGGATCAGCGATGCTGCGTGTCGCCATGATCCCGGGGATCGCGCAAGCGACACTCGACAGGAGCGGGATGAAACTGCGGCCCGACAGCCCGACCCCCTGCATCATGCGGTCCATCAGGTAGGCCGCGCGCGCCATGTAGCCGCTGGCCTCCATCGCCAGGATGAAGGCGAACAGGATCACGATCTGCGGCAGGAACACGACGACCGATCCGACGCCGGCCAGCACCCCCTCGGTTATCAGGTCACGCACGAACCCCGGGGGAAGCAGGGCTGAAACCTGTTCCGACAGGAGCACGACCAACGCCTCGAGCCCGTCGGCGAAAGGCGTTGCCCATGCAAAAACAGCCTGGAACACCACGAACAGCAGCGCGAACAGGATCGGCAGTCCCAGCCACGGGTGCAGCAGGACCTTGTCGAGGCCGGCATGCAGGCGGTGCTGCGCGGTTTCCGAGAGGATCGCGCCACGGGCGATATTGGCGGCCGCGAGGCGCCGCTCAGGCAAGGTGAGATGCGGTTGCGGATGATCGTGCCTGTCGCCCTCGGCACGCGCCTCCGCGCTCTCGATCGCGGCGACAAGATCCCCGAGCCCGCGGCGGCGGACCGCCACCGTCGGCACCACCGGGACACCCAGCGCCTGCGCGAGCGCGTTCGGGTCGAGGACCAGCCCGTCGCGCTCGGCCATGTCGATCATGTTGAGCGCGACCACCGTGGGCCGCCCCAGCTCGATGATTTCCTGGGCGAAGACGAGGTGCTGTTCGAGGTTGGCCGCGTCGAGCACCACGATCAGCACCTCGGGCGTCGCCTCGCCGGCGAACTCGCCGTGGACGACCTTGCGGGTAACCTCCTCGTCCGGGCTCGACGGATCGAACGAATAGGCGCCGGGAAGATCGACGAGTTCAACCGGTTCGCCGCCCGGCAGCACGAGCCGGCCGGCTTTCCGCTCGACGGTCACGCCGGGATAGTTGGCGATTTTCTGCCGGGCGCCCGTCAGCGCGTTGAACAGCGCGCTCTTGCCGGCATTGGGATTGCCGACGAGCGCCGCGGTGCGCAGCCTGCTCATACCGTGACCCGGTTCACAGAGGCTCGATCTCCATCGCCGCGGCGTGGACCCGGCGGACGGCGACGGTCATCCGCCCGATCGTCACCGCGAGCGGGTCGCGGCCCCACATGACGCCGCGGTGCGCGATGGCGACCTTGGCCCCGGCATCGAGCCCAAGCGCGCGGAGCCGCGCACCGTCCTCAGCCGGCAGCCGGCCCCAGTCGACAGCGACGATCAGCGCGCGCTTCCCGCGTTCGAGACCTTCCAGCGTCATCGATCCCTCCCCTAGGGATGCGGACGCTTTTTGCAACTGATTATCAATAGAGCCTCACCGAGCAGGGTAACGCAGGCGGCCGAGAAACCGGGTCAGGCTGAAGCGTTCGGCGCCGGGCCGCAGCAGGCGAGCCTTCGTCTTCTCGAACCGCAGGACGCCGTCAATCCGTCGGTCGAGGAAGGCCCGCGTGTCCGCCTTCCCCTCGCTCGCGTCGTCAACGAACACCGCGAGCGTGGCGGCATAGATCGAGGCCAGGATCGCCCGCTTGGTGTAGTGGTTGTAATCGGTCGCGGTATCGCCGGCGAGACGCCACATGGCGTCGGCGCTTGCCCAGCCGAGCTGTCCGGCACGCACGACGTTCTGAGGCATCGCCATGATCGCCAGCGCGCGCCGCAGCGCCTCCTCGCGCCCCGCGATCGCATCGAGTCGGGCCTGAACGAGGCTGCGTATCCGCTCGCGAATCTTCATGGCGGCGAGGTCGCCGGGAGACAGCGCGGCGAACATCGCCACGTCGATGCTGGCGATCCAAGCCGCGATCATGTCCATTGCGCCGCCGGGAAAGGCGAGGCGCGCGACATCGGAGTCGATTCCCTGCGCTTCGCTCGCCGATACCAGCGCGGCCTCGCTCCACCCGTCGAATACTGCGGCATCGGCCAGCGCCGGCGCGAGCGCGATGCGGAGCTCGTCGAGCGTGAGGTCGGCAGCGGGTGCGGTCACGATCAGCGACCGGGCCCGTACACGCCCTTGTCGGCACCCGATTCCTTGCGCTCCGCCTCGACCCGCTGGATTTCCTGCAGGACGCCGCCTGCCGAGCCCATCAGGGCCGCGTAGTCCCGCGCCGTTCGGCCGGAGTTGTCGGACTTGTCGGGATCGGCCCCGCTCTTGAGCAGGAGGCGGATGATCGGAATGTCTCGCCGGTGCACTGCCGAGATCAGAGGCGTTTCGCCGGCCGAATTGCTCACATCGACCCGCACCCCCGCCTTGAGCAGCCGGTCGACGCCCTCGACGAAGCCGAGGCCCGCGGCGAGCGCCAGCGGGGTGACCCCGTCGCGGTCGGCGATGTTGGGGTTTGCCCCCCTGTCGAGCAGGAATTTCAGCCACAACTCATCGCGGCGGCGCACCACGATGTGCAGCGCGGTCTCGCCACTGGTGATGTCGCGCGTGTTGACAATCGTCGTGCCCGGTTCGTTCAGGAACCTGGTCGCCTCGGTCCCGTCGCGCTCCTTCACGGCCTTGAGAAAGTTGTAGGAGTCGGAGAACTGCGCCGCGGCGGGCGCGGCCAGCATGCTGGCGAATGCGGCCAATGCCAGACCTGCCTTGCGGATAACCCCCGATCGCATCTTCCCTGTCTCCGTCGCAACCCTATCTTCAAGGGCATGAGAGGCCCTTGCCGCCCGCCGGTTAGCAGACCATGAACCGCGGCGCCATGCCCCGTTCCCTGATGATTCTGGCGCTCTTCGCCATCGCCGCCTGCCAGCCGGTTCCCGCCGAGCAGCCGCCGCTTGCCGGAGCCGCGATCGGCGGCGACTTCACGCTTGTCGACCAGACCGGGCAGACCCGCCGGTGGGCCGATTTCCGCGGCCGATACGCGGTGGTCTACTTCGGTTTCACCTACTGCCCGGACGTCTGCCCGACCGATGTCCAGCGCACAGCGCAGGGCCTGCGCCGGTTCGCCGAAGAACACCCCGAAGACGCCGCGAAAGTCAGGCAGATATTCATCAGCGTGGACCCCGAGCGGGACACGCCCGAGGTGGTCGGGGAATTCGCCTCGGCATTCGGCAAGGACATCGTCGGCCTGACCGGGACTCCCGAGCAGGTCGCAGCCGCCGCCAGGGCGTTCAAGGTCTATTACTCAAAGGGCGAGAGCGAGCGCCCCGGCACCTACATGGTCGACCATTCGACCGTCACCTACCTGTTCGGGCCGGACGGCGAGCCGCTGGCGACGCTGCCGACCGACCAGGGTGCCGACGCAGTTGCCGCCGAACTCGCCAAGTGGGTCCGGTGAGGTGAGGGACCGCTTCTGGGAGCTTCCCCTCGGCGACCTGTCGCGCGAGGAGTGGGAGGCGCTCTGCGACGGCTGCGGGCAATGCTGCCTGCACAAGCTGGAGGACGATGAGACCGGCGAGATCGCTCACACGAACGTTGCCTGCAAGCTGCTCGACACGCGCAGCGCGCGGTGCAGCGACTACCGCCACCGCAAGGCCTTCGTCCCCGATTGCCTGCGGCTCACCCCGCGACTGGTCGATCAGGTTTCCTGGCTGCCCGACAGCTGCGCCTATCGCTTGCGCGCAGCGGGCAAGCCGCTTGCCGAGTGGCACCACCTGATCTGCGGTGACCCGGCGGCGGTTCATCGCCGCGGCCCCGGGGTCGCCGGCCGGGTGGTCAGCGAGACCGATGCAGGCCCGCTCGAGCACCACATCGTCGAATGGATCGACGACGATGATGCGACCGGGGAAGCGGCGTGATCGACTGGCTCCGCCGCGAGGCGCCGCCGCCTGAGATCGAGATCGGCGGCCGCACCGTGCCGGTCACGATCCGTCGCAACGCACGGGCCCGCCGGCTTACCCTGCGGCTTGCCCCGGACGGCAGCGAGGTGCGGGTCACCCTCCCCGGCTGGTGCGCCAGTCGCGAGGCACTGGCCTTCGTCCACGCTCGGACCGGCTGGCTTGCGGAGCAGCTCGGCAAGGTGCCGGAGCGCCGCGCGCCCGAGCCCGGCGGATCGCTGCTCTATCGCGGGCGCGATCTCGTCATTGACTGGCGCGAGCGTTGCGGCCGTTCGCCCATCCTCGAACCCGGTCGCATCGTCGTTGGCGGACCTGCAGCCAACCTCGGGCCGCGGCTGCAGCGCTGGCTCGAGCGCGAGGCGCTGCGCCATCTGGGCCAGGACATCGATTTCTTCTCGGAACGCGCCGGCATCGCCAGGCCCGCGCTGCGGCTCAGCCGCGCTCAGCGACGCTGGGGTTCATGCTCGACGAGCGGGACGGTGCGGATCAACTGGCGGCTGATCCAGGCACCCGATGCGGTGCGCCGTTCGGTGGTCGCGCACGAGATCGCGCACTGCCTTCACTTCGACCACAGCCCGGCGTTCCATGCCGCGCTCGCCCGCATTTACGACGGCGACATCGCCGAGGCCGACGCCTGGATCAAGGCGCACGGGCGCACCTTGTACGCGGCGTTCGGCTGAGCCGCTCACTAGCGCCAGCGCCGATCTCGCCTTATCTGGGGGCGATGCGAATGATCCAGCGCCTCAACCCCGGTCCCGGCATCGCCGATTTCTGGACGGAGTTCAAACGGCCCAATCCCTATCGCTGGCCCGTGCTTGCCGCCTCGGCGCTGCTGACCGGCTCGCTCCTGTTCCTGCTCACCGACGACGCGGTCAGCCTGAACTGGCTGGTTGGAGCCGCGCTCGCGCTCGTCGGCGGCACCGCGCTCGCCGCGATGATCGCCGAGCACGTGAAGATCCGCCTCGGCGTGCTGCTGCTGGCCGCGATCGTCCCCGCCCTCGTCTTCTGGCAATTCGGGAAGGAACGCTGGCGCATTCCGCCTCCGCCGCCGGAGGTGACCTACATCTCGACCTTCGAGGCCGGCCGTACCGATGCCCAGATCGCGGCTTCGAACCGCGCCAACCAGGCCCGACAGGACCGGCTGCGGGCCGAGCAGGCGCGGCGCGAGGAGGAAGCGAAGGACGCCTATCGCGCATTGGGCCGGGCTTCGGGTCTCGACGTCGACGCGATGGAGCGCCGCATCGCCGAGCAGGAGGCACAAGAGCGCGCCGCGCGCCACGCCGATGGCCGGAACACCCCGGTTGCCCGCCCTGCCGAGTGACGCCGACTGGCTGGAGGCGGCCGCGCGCCTTGCTGCGCGTGGCAGGCCGCAGTCGCGCCCCAATCCGGCCGTCGGATGCGTCGTCGTCAAGGACGGCCGCGTGGCGGGGCGCGGCTGGACCTGCGAGGGCGGGCGGCCGCACGCCGAGGCGGTGGCGCTCGAGCAAGCGGGCAGCGCGGCAAGCGGCGCTGACGTCTACGTCACGCTCGAGCCCTGCGCCCACCAATCGGAGCGCGGGCCCTCTTGCGCCGCCCTGCTCGTCGCTGCCGCGCCCGCGCGCGTCGTGGTCGGGCACGCGGACCCCGATCCCCGCACAGCCGGCGAAGGCATCGCGCGCCTGCGCGCCGCGGGCATCGCGGTCACCATGCTCTCCCTGAACCAGGTCGACGAGAGCCTTGCCGGCTATCTCGTCCGTGCGCGACTTGGACGCCCGCACGTCACGCTCAAGCTCGCGATGTCGCTCGACGGCTGCGTCGCGCTGGCTAACGGCGAAAGCCGGTGGATCACCGGCGAGCCGGCCCGCGCGCACGTCCATGCCTCGCGCGCACGCGCCGATGCAATTCTCGTTGGCGGCGAAACCTGGCGGGCCGACCGGCCCCGGCTCGACGTGCGGCTGCCCGGCCTCGCGGCGCGCAGTCCGCAGCGCGTGCTGCTCAGCCGCGGCGTCGCGCCTGACGGAGTGAAGGTGATCAATTCGCTCGAAGGCATCGCCCGGCTCGAGGACGTGCAGTATCTCTACGTCGAGGGCGGCGCCGCTACAGCCTCCAGCTTCCTTGCTGCCGACCTCGTCGATCGGCTCGAGATCTACCGTGCACCGATCGTGATCGGCGGCGGGTTGCGGGCGGTGGGGGAAACCGGGCTCGACCAGCTCGCACAGGCGCATGGCCGGTGGACCCAGGTCGAGGATGTCCAGCTTGGCAGCGACCGCTTCACCGCCTATCGCCGGACCCGGCAAGGGGATTGAAAACAGACCATGTTCACCGGCATCGTCACCGCGATCGGAACCATCGAAAACGTCGAACAGCGGGGCGACCTGCGGGTGCGGATCGCGTGCCCGTGGGACCCCGAGCGGATCGCGATAGGTGCTTCGATTGCGTGCTCGGGGGTCTGCCTGACGGTGGTTGAGCGCGGCGGAGAGCCGGGAGACGCATGGTTCGCGGTCGATGTGTCCGCCGAGACGGTCAGTCGGACCGCCCGCGACATGTGGCGCAAAGGAGCGCGGATCAATCTGGAACCGTCGCTGCGCGTGGGCGACGAGCTGGGCGGGCATATCGTTTCGGGTCACGTCGACGCGGTCGGGACGGTGGCAGACTGGGAGCCCGAGGGCGATTCGATGCGGGTGACGATCGCCGCCCCGCAGGCCCTCGCCCCCTTCGTCGCCGCCAAGGGATCGATCACCGTCGACGGCGTGTCGCTGACGGTCAATTCGCTGAAGGACTATCCCGACGGCTCGGTGCGTTTCGGGCTCAACATCATCCCCCACACCGCCGAGGTGACGACGCTCGGCGAGCTCGCGCAGGGGAGCGAGGTCAATCTGGAGATCGATACGGTCGCCCGGTACCTCCAGCGACTGGAAGCATTGCGGCCCTGACGCGCCGTCAGAGTCCGTGCCGCTGCGGCCTTGCCGGGGGCCGGCGGTTGGCCGCCCAGTCGAGGATCTGGTCGACCATCCCGATCAGCCGCGTCGGATCGAAGGGCTTGCGCAAGTAACCGTTGGCGCCGGCCTGGCGCGCGATCGCTTCGTCCTCATCCGAGCGCCGCGCGGTCAGCACGAGGATCGGAAGGTCGTATAGCTGCTCGTCGCGGCGGATGATCTTGATAAGCTCGGCCCCGCTCATCTGCGGCAGCCCCATGTCGACGATCGCGAGCGCCGGCTTGCGGCGCCGAAGCGCCCGCAACGCATCCTGCCCGTCTTCCAGTACCCCCACCGCATGGCCCGCGCCGAGCAGCGTTTCCTGCACCAGCTCGCCCATGTCGGGATCGTCCTCGGCGTAGAAGATAAGCGCCATCGCCGGCCCTACTCCACCAGGCGGGCATGCCCGCCGGTCGAGCCGAACCCGCCCGCGCCGCGATCGGTGTCGTCCAACGTCTCGACCTCGTCCCACGTGGCCTGAACCACCGGGGCGAGCACGAGCTGGGCCACGCGGTCTCCGCGCTCGATCGCAAACGCTTCGCCGCCGTGGTTGATGAGGATGACCTTGAGTTCGCCGCGATAGTCGGAATCGATCGTGCCGGGCGTGTTGGGCACGGTGATCCCGTGCTTGAGGGCCAGGCCCGAACGAGGCCGCACCTGGATCTCGAAACCCGGCGGGATGGCGAGCGCCAGGCCGGTCGCCACGGCGTGCCGCGCGCCGGGCGCGATCGTGACGTCCTCGGCAGACAGGACATCCATTCCCGCCGCCCCGACCGTCGCGTATTTCGGAAGCTCGAGACCTTCGCCGTGCGGCAGCCGCTTGACCGCGACTCTTACCGGATCACTCATCGCGCGGATCGATCGCATCGAGCGCGCGGGCCATGCGCTCGGCGAGGGCAAGGGCGACCGCATGCTTGGGCATCTCGGGCAGGTCTTCGACCCCCTCGCCGGTGACGATGTGCACCGCGTTGGCATCGCCGCCCATCACGCCCTTGCCGTTCACCGAGGTGACGTCGTTGGCGACGATCCAGTCGGCGGCCTTGCGCTTGCGCTTTGTCTTGGCGTTCTCGATCACGTCCTCGGTCTCCGCCGCGAAGCCGACCAGCAGCTTGGGCCGCTGCTTGCCTGCCGCGACCTGCGCGAGGATATCTGGGTTCTCGGTCAGCAGGAGCGCGGGCGGCGCCGAGCCCCGCTTCTTCATTTTCTCGGACGCGTACTCCTTGCTCCGCCAGTCGGCGACCGCGGCGACCATGACGGCTGCATCGGCGGGCAGGGCCTTCTTGACCGCGTCGGCCATTTCGCGCGCGGAGATCACGTCGACCCGGTCGACGCCAAGCGGCGTCGGCAGGGTCACCGGTCCCGCGATCAGCGTGACGCGCGCGCCCAGCGCGGCCGCCGCGGCGGCGATGGCGAACCCCTGCTTGCCGCTCGACCGGTTGGCGATGTAGCGCACCGGGTCAATCGGCTCGTGCGTCGGCCCGGCGGTCACCAGCACATGGCGGCCGTAAAGCGGGCGATGGTCGGGAGCGATGTCGAACGCGGGCTGTCCCTCGAGCGGGTCGGCCGGAACGTCGGCAGCGGCTTGCGGGACCAGTGCTTCGGGCAACTGGTCGCCCGCTCCGGTCACGACGGTATGGTTGAGCGCTTCGACGTCGGTCGGCGGCGCGGCCTTGGCCTTGCCTTTCTTCGCCATGATCGGCGCGGCGAGATCGGGGACGACCTCGGGACCGGCTTGATCCTCGGCCGCTAGACCCTCGGGAAGCTCGTGCTCATACACCTCTTTTTCCGCGCCCGGCCCGCGTGTCGGTGTCTTGCGCGGGATGAGGGAGGACAGGAGGCTGCCCAGCGAACTGCCGCTCCGCGCCTGGACTTCGGCCTCCGGCTCGAGCGCCTCGAGCAGATCGGGCACGGGCTCGCAATCGGCGGCGATGCCGAAGCGGGCGGCGATCTCGGCCCAGACGATCTCCGGTTCGGGCAGTCGCCCGGGGCCGAACTCGCCGCAAGCCATCGGACCCTCGTCGGGCTCGATCACCTCGACGCCCGCTTCGCGCAGCCATGCGACGTTGCGCCGGGTAGCGTCGTGCAGCCACATCTTCACGTTCATCGCCGGAACTGCCATCACCGGCTTGTCGGTGGCGAGGATCAGCGTAGTCGCAAGGTCGTCGGCGATCCCCGCCGCCATCTTGGCAAGCAGGTCCGCAGTCGCCGGGCAGACCACCACGAGGTCGGCTTGCCGGCTGAGCTGGATGTGCCCCATCTCGACCTCGTCCTTGAGGTCGAACAGGCTGGTGTAGACCTTGTTCTCGCTGAGCGCGGCGAGCGCCATCGGGGTGACGAACTGGCTGCCGCCCTCGGTCAGCACGCAGGTAACGTCGCCCCCGCCCCTGCGGATCAGGCGAACCAGCTCACACGCCTTGTACGCCGCTATCCCGCCGCCCACGACGAGCAGCACCTTCGGCCCGCTCACGCGGTGTGCCTCGGATTGCGGCCACTGGCCGACCTGCTCGTGCATGAAGCCCCTCGAACCATGGCGCGTGGGATAGCGCCCGCGCGTTACCCGCGCCAGCCCTAGGCCGACGTTGGTTAAGATTGCGTCAGCGCCCCGCTTCCCTATGGTCGGACACCGACAAGAGGGGACTACTCATGCGCCTGATCCTGACCGCGCTGATTTTCGTCGAGGGGCTGTTCTTCCTGCTCCTAGGCCTCAATTTCCTCGTGATGCCGTCGAGCGCGGCGGTCGGCTTCGGCCTTTCGCCCAACGGAGCGGCGGGCCTCGCGGTGCTGCGCGCGGACTTTCCGGCGCTGTTCTTCGTCGGCGGCGCCGGGATGATCTGGGGCGCGTGGAAACGCAACGGCGACTTGCTGCTGGTACCGGCGGCGATCTTCGGCATCGCCCTGTTCGGCCGGTTCGTGAGCCTGCTCGCCGACGGCGCCTATCCGGGCTTCTGGTTCCCGATGCTTGTCGAAGCGGTCGCGGTGATCCTGAGCGTGGTCGGCAGCCGGGTCCTGCCGCACCGCGTCGGCTAGACCACTCCGGCGGCAAACGCGGCCGCGACGGCGGCACCGCCCAGCACGGCCGCGAGGATGTAGCCCGGCCAGCGCGACCGTTCTCCGCGCCGTTCCCACATCAGCGGAATGTCGGGCAGCGGCGGCGGTTCGGGCGCGCCGCCGCGCGCCGGATAGCGATCCTCGATACGCCGGACCAGCTCGGGCACCCGCAGCAACGTCTCGACGTCGGTGCGGATGCGGTCGGCGAGCGCGGCCTCGGGCCCGAGTTCGTCGCGGATCCACGCGCGAACGAACGGAGCGGACACGTCCCACATGTTGATCGAGGGGTCGAGGCTCGTCGCCAGTCCCTCGACCATGACCATCGTCTTCTGGAGAAGGAGCAGGTGAGGCTGGGTCGCCATGTCGAAATCGCGAGTGATCGCGAACAGCCCGTCGAGCATCTGGCCCACGCTCAGCTCGCTGACCGGCTTGCCGCGCATCGGTTCGCCGACGGCGCGCAGCGCGGTCGCGAACTCGTCGACCGAGTGATAGCTCGGCACGTACTGCGCCTCGAAATGGATTTCGGCCACCCGGCGGTAGTTGCCGGTTATGAGGCCGTAGAGGATTTCCGCCAGCCACTGGCGCGCGCGGCGGTCGATCCGGCCCATGATGCCGAAATCGATCGCCACGATCGTCCCGTCGCTCCGCACGAACAGGTTTCCCTGGTGCATGTCTGCATGGAAGAAGCCCGCGCTGATCGCCTGGGTCAGGAAGGCGAGCACCAGCCGCCGGGCCAGCACGGGAAGGTCGTGGCCCGCCGCAACCAGCGCCTCGCGGTCGGAAATCTTGATGCCGTCGATCCACTCGATGGTCATCACCCGGCCGTTGGTCCGGTCCCAGTCGATCGACGGGATGCAGTAGCCGTCGAACCCCTTCATCGCCTCGGCGAGTTCCGAAGCACTGGCCGCCTCGCGCCGCAGGTCGAGCTCGCGATTTGTCCACCGCTTGAAGTTGGCGATTGTGAGCCGCGGGCGCAGGCGAGTCGCCTCGCCGCCCATCGCCTCGAGGTGCGCTGCGGCCCATTCGTACGTCGCGATGTCGCGGGCGAACCGCTCACGGATGCCCGGGCGCAGAACCTTGATCGCGACCGGCTGGCCGGCCGTCGTCACCGCGCGGTGAACCTGCGCGATCGAGGCAGAGCCGACCGGCACGGGATCGATCTCCGCGAACAGGGTGGAGACCGGTGCGTCGAAGCTGCGGGCGATCTCGGCCTCGATCGCCGCGAACGCGACCGGCGGCAGGCTGTCCTGCAGGCTGAGCAGATTGTGCGCCGCGACTTCGCCGACGAGGTCGGGCCTCGTCGCGAGCGACTGACCCAGCTTGATCGCCGCGGGCCCGATATCGGTGAAAGCCTCCGCATAGTTCGGCTCGCGCGGCTGGATCGTTCCCAGCCGCGCCACGCGCGCCAGCCGCTTCACCTGCGGCGGGGTGTTGGGATCGTTCTCGATCCCGCGAAGCGCACCGTGCCGCGCGAGGCTGCGGCCCCACCTGAGCAGCCGCCAGATATGCGTCGCCGGCCGCGTCACCCTAGACTTTCCAACCCGAGTGGATGGCGACGAGGCCGCCCATGATCGGCTCGACCTTCGTGCGGGCAAAGCCGGCGTCGCGGATCATCGTCTCGAACGCGGGCATTGAGGGGAAGCGGCGGATCGATTCGATCAGGTAGCGATAGCTGTCCGCATCGCCCGCGATCGCCTCGCCGATCCGGGGCACCAGCTTGTGCGAATAGAGATCATAGGCCTCGCGGAATCCCGGCCATTCGTTCGTCGAGAACTCCAGGCAGAAGAACCGGCCGCCGTATTTCAGCACCCGGTGCGCTTCGCCGAGCGCTTTCGGAATGTCGGTCACGTTGCGGATGCCGAAAGCGATCGTGTAGGCGTCGAACACGCGGTCCTCGTACGCCAGCGCCTCGGCGTTCTGGCGGCTCCAGACCAACCCGTCGATGCCCCGCTCCATCGCGCGCTCGATGCCGACGTCGAGCATCTCCTGGTTGATGTCGGCCACCGTTACCCGCGCGCCGCGGGCGGCCATCCGGAAGGCGATGTCACCCGTGCCGCCCGCCATGTCGAGCACCGCCTCGCCCGGACGCGGCTTCACGCGGCGCACGAACTGGTCCTTCCACAGCCGGTGCATGCCGCCCGACATGGCATCGTTCATGAGATCGTACTTGGCAGCGACATTGGAGAAGACTTCGCCTACCCGGCGGGTCTTCTCTTCGGGGGCGACCTCTTCGTAGCCGAAGGAAACGGTGTCGTTCATGGGGGCGGCGCATAGGGGCAATTGCCCCCTAGGCAAAGACTGTTACAGCGCCCGCCATGCCGGAACTGCCAGAGGTCGAGACCACCGTCCGCGGGCTCGCCGCGTTCCTCGAGGGCGAGCGGATCGAGCGCGCGCGGGTCAACCGGCCCGACATGCGCCGCCCTTTCCCGCCCGGCCTCGTCCAGTCGCTCGTGGGCGCCCTGGTGACGGGGCTGGCCCGCCGCGCGAAGTACGGCCTCATCCACACCGACCGAGGCACGACGCTGGTGTTCCACCTCGGCATGAGTGGCCGCTGGCGAATCGATCCCGCGGAGATCGAGAAGCACGACCACCTCGTCATCGAGACCGCGGACCACCGATTCGCCCTGAACGATGCGCGGCGATTCGGCTCGGTCGACCTTCTCGACACAGCCGCGCTCGACGATTGGCCCGCGTTTGCCGCGCTCGGCCCCGAGCCGCTGGGACCCGGCCTCGATGCCGGATACCTCCGCGCCGCGTTCGCGGGCCGCAGGCAGGCGGTCAAACTGCTGCTGCTCGACCAGTCGATCGTGGCGGGCCTGGGCAACATCTACGTGTGCGAAGCGCTCTGGCGCGCCGGCATCGACCCGCGCAAGGCCGCGGGCAACGTCGGCCGCGCACGGCTCGAACACCTCGTGCCCGCCATTCGCGACGTGCTCGAGCAATCGATCGGCGACGGCGGCTCGACCTTGCGCGACTATGCCCGGCCCGATGGCCAGCTGGGCTACTTCGCCACCCGTTTCGCGGTATATGGACGGGAGGGACAGCCGTGCCTGCTCGGGGACGGCGGCACGGTGCGCAGGATCGCCCAGGGCGGGCGCAGCACGTGGTTCTGTCCCCGCTGCCAGCGATAGCGCCCGCGCGAGCTTGACGGAATCGGGCGACGCCGCTAGGGGCGCGCCTTTCCCGGCGGGTCCGCCCGCCCAGGGCAACCCACCGAGACGAGATTTTCCGGCCGCATGCAAGCGGTCAACCGAGGACAGACATGGCCAACACGCCGCAAGCCAAGAAGCGCATCCGCCGCAACGCCAACCGTGCCGAGATCAACGGCGCGCGCATGAGCCGCATCCGCTCGTTCCTGAAGAAGGTCGAGACCGCGATCGCCGGCGGCGACAAGACCGCTGCCTCCGAGGCGCTCAAGGCTGCCCAGCCCGAGCTCGCCCGCGGGGTTGCCCGCGGTGTGCTGCACAAGAACACCGCGAGCCGCAAGATGAGCCGCCTGTCGAAGCGAGTCGGCGCGCTCTGATTCGCGGATCCCGGACCGGTCGGTCTGGATCTGCTACGGAACGAAAAGCAAACGACGCCGGCGCTGCGAAGTGCCGGCGTCGTCGTTTGTTCAGCGCGAGCTTTCGAAAAGCACGCAAATCCCGCGATTCGCACAATCCCGACAAGGTTAACCGCGCGTTTTCAATATCTTGAACGCAGGTCCGCCGATTTTGCCGAGTCAACAGCCAATATTTCAGTTTTTTTTCGGAGCCGCCCTTGCCAGCGGCACGCGGCTGTTGAAAAGAAGGGTCCGCCGGCCTTGGACAGCTTGGCGACTACATCTCTGGACTGACCCCTCGCACTCGAATCGCGTTATTTCGGGCAGTGATCGGTCGTGCCCGGAGAGCAGGGGATACGGCGATCCTTCGATGGGTCGCAAGACGGGGAACGGGACCAGCGATGAACGTCAACGTGAGCGGCAACAACGCCGCCAAACGCAGGGGTGCAGAGGACGGCATGGAAGATCTTGAAGCAGTAAACCTGGCGGCCGACTGGGCGGACATCAGCCAGGGACTGCGCAAGGATCTGGGCCACCAGCTCCATAGCCAGTGGATCAAGCCCATCCAGGTTGGCGGCTTCGCCGAAGACACCGGCACGCTCGAATTGTTCCTGCCGACCGACTTCAGCGCTAACTGGGTCAAGGACCGTTTCCACGACCGGCTGAGCCTGGCGTGGAAGATCGCCCGCAGCGAGGTCCGCAACGTCGAGATCAAGGTCCACCCGGGCCGCCGCAAGCTGCCCGAGCTCTCGTTCGGCGACGGTCGCCGGCCGGCCAACGACGGCAGCGACACCAGCATGATCGCGGTCGCAGCCGGCACCATCGGCGAGCGCGGCTTCACCTCCTCGATCGGCCTCGACCCGTCGCTGACGTTCGCCGCCTTCGTCACCGGCGAGGCCAACGTGCTCGCCTGCAATGCCGCGCAGCGCATGTCGGCGACCGAGACCCCGCAGTTCTCGCCGCTCTACCTCAAGGCCGCGACCGGTCAGGGCAAGACGCACCTGCTGCACGCGATCGGTCACGCCTACCTGGGGGCGCACCCGCGCGCGCGCATCTTCTACTGCAGCGCCGAACGGTTCATGGTGGAATTCGTCCAGGCGCTGAAGTCGAACCAGACGATCGAGTTCAAGGCCCGCCTGCGCTCGTTCGACCTGCTGCTGGTCGACGATATCCAGTTCATCATCGGCAAGGCGTCGGCGCAGGAAGAACTGCTCTACACGATCGACGCCCTGCTCGCGGAGGGCAAGCGGCTGGTGTTCGCCGCCGACCGCGCGCCGCAAGCCCTCGACGGCGTCGAGCCGCGCCTCCTCAGCCGCCTGTCGATGGGTCTCGTCGCCGACATCGCCGCGGCGGACATCGAACTCAGGAAGTCGATCCTGCAGTCAAAGCTCACCCGGTTCGCTCCGCTCGATGTGCCCGAGGACGTCGTCGACTTCCTTGCCCGCACGATCACGCGCAACGTGCGCGAGCTGGTCGGCGGCCTCAACAAGCTGATCGCCTATGCCCAGCTGACCGGACAGGAAGTCTCGCTCCAGCTCGCCGAGGAGCAGTTGACCGACATCCTGTCGGCCAATCGCCGCCGGATCACGATCGATGAGATCCAGCGCACGGTGTGCCAGTTCTACCGCATCGACCGGGCCGAGATGGCATCCAAGCGCCGCGCACGCGCGGTGGTCCGCCCGCGGCAGGTGGCGATGTACCTGTCCAAAGTGCTCACCCCGCGCAGCTATCCCGAGATCGGCCGCAAGTTCGGCGGGCGGGACCATTCGACGGTGATCCACGCCGTTCGCCTGATCGAGGACCTGCGCCAGCGCGACGCCGACATGGACGGTGACGTGCGCTCGCTCCTGCGCCAGCTCGAGAGCTGATCCCTCCACCACCGTTGCACCGCTGATCGACAGGGCTGTTCACAGCCTTGTCGACAGCGCGCCCACAGGCTGCCAACAGCCTGTCCATGACCTTTTCCCCCGAGCGCCTCGACCGCTTCGCACGCCATATCGTGCTGCCAGAGGTCGGCGGCGCGGGACAGTTCGCGCTTGCCCAGGCCCATGTCGCGATCGTCGGTGTCGGAGGCATCGGCTCGCCGGCGCTCCAGTACCTTGCCGGAGCAGGGATCGGCAGACTGACGCTGATCGACGACGGCGACGTCGAACTGTCCAACCTCCAGCGGCAGACGATCTATTCGGAGCGCGACATTGGCCACGGCAAGGTGGTTGCCGCGCGGCGCTGGCTGGCGAACTTCGATGCGGGCATCGAGGTCGCGCTCGTCGACCGGCGGCTGACCCGGGACAACGCGGCAGACGCCTTTGCAGGGGCCGATCTCGTGGTCGACGGGACCGACAACTTCGCGACCCGGCTCGCGGTCAGCGACGCCTGTGTGGCAAGCGGCGTGCCGCTGCTGTCCGCTGCGGTCGGACGCTTCCAGGGCCAGGTGGGCGCGTTTGCCGGGCATCTGGCCGACCATGCCTGCTACCGCTGCTTCGTGGGCGACGCGTTCGATGCCGACGATTGCGATACCTGCGCCGATGACGGCATGCTCGGCGCGATGGCGGGCTGGACCGGCACGCTTGCCGCGCTCGAAGCGGTGCGGGTTCTCGTCGCGCCCGCGATGGGCGAACCCGGTTGGGGCATGCTCCGCACGCTTGACGGGCTGGCGCCTGCGATGCGCAGCTTCCGGATCGCCAAGGACCCGCAATGCACCGCGTGCGGCACGCCGGCCGGCAGTGGACAAAACGCCGAAGCCTAACCTCGATCAATTGCGACACCTGCAACCCGTGGTATCCATCCCCCGTGCACGAGGGTCGCGCCCGGCGCCGCCTCGCGTTCGTCAAGGCCAAGCTCCGCAAGGGGGACGGCTGGCAGGACGTGCAGATCGGCAATGTTTCATCGACGGGGCTGCTGGTGCGCCTCGCCGATCCGCCCGCGGCGGGCGAAACGGTCGAACTTCGCCACCGCGGGTGCTGCGTCATCGGGAAGGTGATCTGGAAGGCGCGATCGCGGATGGGGATCCGGTCGCTAGAACCCATCGACGTCGAGGCCCTGCTGGCCGATTCGGGCATCGGACCAAGGCCGACAAGCGAGGCATTGTACGAAGCGCCGCACCCTTCCTTCTGGAAACGGCTGAGAGGACGCTGGAAGTCGGCCTGACGCCATGGCTTCAGCCGCTCAGCAATTCATCCACCCAGTCCGGCACCAGTAGGCCCGCCGGTCCCAGCCGGGTCTCGTCGAACCACGACGACCCCTGGCTGCGCTCGAGGTTGAGTTCCAGCGTGCGCGCGCCGCACCGGCGCGCGTCGCGCACGAAACCGGCGGCCGGGTACACCGCGCCGGAGGTGCCGATCGAGACGAACAGGTCCGCCTCGCGCAGCGCGGCGTAGATGTCCTCCATCCGGTAGGGCATCTCGCCGAACCACACGACGTCGGGGCGCAGCGCGCGCTCGCCGCAGGCCGGGCACGCGGGACGGTCGATCAGCGTGCCGGTCCACCGGCTGCGCACGTCGCATCCGGTGCACCACGCGTTGAGATGCTCGCCGTGCATGTGCAGCACGCGCCGGGCGCCCGCCTTCTCGTGCAGATCGTCGACGTTCTGGGTGACGATGAGCAGATCGCCGTCCCACTCCCGGTCCAGCTTGGCGAGCGCGAAGTGCGCCGGGTTCGGCTGCTTCGTCTGGATCGCCTCGCGCCGCATGTCATAGAAGCGCAGCACGAGTTCGGGATCGCGTTCGAACGCCTCGGGCGTCGCGACATCCTCGACCCGGTGCTGTTCCCACAGGCTCGGCCCGCCGTTCGAACCGGCGCGAAAGGTGTCGATGCCGCTTTCGGCGCTGACCCCGGCCCCGGTAAGGATGACGATATTGCGGATGCTGCTCATGTCGCGCATGAAGCACGCGCACAGCGGGGGTGGCAATGGCGCGTATCGGGATCATCGGCAGTCAGGGTCGCATGGGGCAGGCCCTTGCACGCGCCATTGCCGACGCCGGGCACGACCTCGCCGGCGGGGTCGACCAGGGCGGCAACACCGCAAACCTCGCCGAAGCGAGCGACGTGCTCGTCGACTTCACCGCTCCGCCCGCGCTCGAGGGCAATCTCCATGCCGCGATCGGCGCCGGAATTCCGATCCTGATCGGCACCACGGGACTCGAGGCGCGCCACCACGCGGCGATCGATTCTGCGGCAGGCGCGATCCCCGTGCTCCAGACCGGGAACACCTCGCTCGGCGTGACGCTGCTCGCCCACCTCGTGCGCGAGGCCGCGGCGCGGCTCGGGCCGCAGTGGGACATCGAGGTGCTCGAGATGCACCACAGGATGAAGGTCGACGCGCCGAGCGGCACTGCGCTGCTGCTGGGCGAGGCGGCTGCCGAGGGACGCGGCATCGCGCTGGACGGGAACAGCGAGCGCGGGCGCGACGGGATCACTGGGCGCCGGGTGGAAGGGACGATCGGATTCGCGTCGCTGCGCGGAGGAACCGTCGCCGGCGAACACAGCGTGATCCTGGCCGGAGACGAGGAGCGCCTGACGCTCAGCCACGTGGCGGAGGACCGGATGATCTTCGCCCGCGGCGCGGTCGCCGGCGCGGCCTGGCTCATCGGGCGCGAGGCAGGACGCTATACCATGCCGGAGGTATTGGGCCTGTGACCACCGGGTCTCGGTGGCGGGGAGACCGGAGGACCCGTTTCTACCGGCTCGCCGCCGTCGCCGCGATCGGAGTGGCGATTGCGGGTTTCCACCTGACCTACACGGTTCCGATGACCAGGGGGACGTTCGACGGTCCGTCGTGGTCGCACGTTCACGGCGCATTGATGGCGGGTTGGCTCATGCTGGTCGCCCTGCAGGCTTGGCTGTCGCAGGGGCGGCTGCCGCTGCACCGCACGATCGGTTGGGGGGGCGTGGTGCTGGCGCCGCTGGTCGCCCTGAGCACGACCGCCATCGGCCGCGAGTCGGTGGCCCTTGGCTTGGCGCGGGGGGACGGACCCATCGCCTATTCGGGGTTCCTGGGCACGGTCACCGCACCGGCGATCTTTCTCGCCCTCGTGATCGCGGCGATCGCGCTGCGCGGCAAGCCCCAGTGGCACAAGCGTCTGATCTTCGTGGCGACGGGCTCGATACTCTGGCCGGCCTGGTTTCGCTGGCGGCATTTCCTCCCCGGAATGCCCCGCCCCGAAATCACCCTCAGCCTGATTCTCGCTGACCTGCCGATCGTGATCGCGATGGTTCGCGACCGGCTGCTCTACGGGGCGGTCCACCCCGCCTACCTGATCGCGGGGATCGGATTGATCGCCGAACAGACGTTTGAAACGCTGGCCTTCGATACGCCGGCGTGGCGGCAGGCCGCGTTCGCTCTTTATGGCCTGACCGGTTGACCAAGGACCAGATCTTCGAGTTCTTCCGCCGACTGGCGGAGGACAACCCGTCGCCCGAGACCGAGCTCGAATACGGCAATGCCTTCCAGCTCGTCGTCGCCGTGGCGCTGAGCGCGCAGGCGACCGACGTGGGCGTGAACAAGGCCACTCGCGCGCTGTTCGCGAAGGTCGAAACGCCGCAACAGATGCTGGATCTGGGCGAGGAGGGCCTCAAGGACCACATCAAGACGATCGGGCTGTTCAACTCCAAGGCGAAGAACGTCATCGCGCTTTCGCAAATGCTGGTCGACGAATACGGCGGCGAGGTGCCCGCCACGCGCGAGGACCTCGTCAGGCTGCCGGGCGTGGGGCGCAAGACCGCCAACGTCGTGCTCAACTGCTGGTTCGGGCAGGAGACGTTCGCGGTCGACACGCACATATTCCGGGTCGGCAACCGTACCGGTCTTGCCAGGGGCAAGACGCCCGAGGCGGTCGAGGCCAAGCTCGAAAAGCGCGTGCCCGCTCCGTTCCGACTGGGCGCGCACCACTGGCTGATCCTCCACGGCCGCTACGTCTGCAAGGCCCGGACGCCCGAATGCTGGCGCTGCCCCGTGGTCGACCTGTGCAGCTACCGGAACAAGGTGCTCGAGAAGCCGAAAGGGCGGTGAGGCTTCCCACCGCTGTGTCAGTTCCCTATTTCGGCTCTCGACATGACCATCGCGACCATCCGCAAGCGTGCCGATTTCCTCGCCGCCAACCGCGGCATCCGGGTTGCCCGCCCGGGGTTCGTGCTGCTTGCCCACCCGAACGGGGGGCGCGGCAAGCGGTGCGGCGTGACCGTGACCAAGAAGATCGGCAACGCGGTCGTGCGCAACCGGATGAAACGCCGCTTTCGCGAACTGCTGCGCGACGCACTGCCCGAGAACGGATTGCCCGACCACGATCACGTGCTCATCGGTCGCGATCGAGGGATCGAGCGAGACTTTGCGACGATGCGCGCCGAGCTGGCCGAAGCGCTCGCCCGCGCAGGTGCGGGCAAGGGCGACCCTCCGCGGCGGCGCAGGCCGGGATGAAGCGGTTCCTGATCCTTCTCGCCCGTGCATGGCAACTCGGTCCCAGCCGGATTCTTCCACCCTCCTGCCGCTATGCCCCGAGCTGCTCGGAATACGCGATCGAGGCGCTTGGCAAGCACGGCGCAATCAAGGGTGGATGGATGGCCTTCAAGCGTATAATGCGCTGCCACCCCTGGGGCGGGCACGGCTATGACCCGGTGCCCTGACATACGACCAGTGACGGATTTCGGGATCGACCTTCTTGGATAACCAGCGCAATCTTCTCCTCGCCGTGGTGCTGTGCGGCCTGCTCCTGTTCGGGTGGGACGCCGGGATGAACTACTTCTATCCGCAACCGAAGGAACCCGTGCGCGCGGAAGCGCCGGCTGGTGCGCCCGGGGCGCCCGCGGCTGCTGGGCCCACCCGCGAGGGGGGCCTGACCGACCCAGCGGCGATCGCGCTCGAGGCGCGCGATCTCGAGACCGCGCTCAAGAGCCCCCAGCGCGTGCGCATCGACGCGCCCGAACTTTCGGGATCGATCGATCTCGTCGGTGCGCGGATCGACGACCTGACGCTGAAGGATCATCGCCAGGCGGTCGAGCGGGAATCGGGGCCGGTGCGCCTGTTCAGCCCCGCCGGCACGCCCGCGCAGCACTTTGCCCAGTTCGGCTGGCTCGGCGACGGGGTGACCGTGCCCGATGCGAAGACCGTGTGGACGGCCGAGGGCGGACCGCTGGCGCCCGGCAACCCGGTCAAGCTCAGCTGGAACAACCGTTCGGGTCAGATCTTCACGATCGAGCTGTCGATCGACGATGATTACATGATCACGGCCAAGCAGACGGTGGGCAACGTCAGCGGCGCGCCGATCGTTGTGCGTCCGTTCGCGACGATCAGCCGCACCAGCGCGACCGCCAGCGAAAGCACCTACACCATCCATTCGGGGCCGATCGGCTACTTTGGCGACGGGGTCGACTTCGGCACCGATTACGACGACGTGACTGAAGCCGGAAAGGTCAGCCCCGAGGGAAGCCCGAAGTGGCTGGGTTTTACCGACATCTACTGGCTGTCCGCGCTGATCCCGCAGGACACCACCGAAGTCGACGCCGACTTCCGCTCGCTCGGCGGCGGCGTCCACCGGGCCGATGCGATCTACGACCCCCTTACCGTGCCCAACGGGCGCGCGATCTCCCGCACCACCCGGCTGTTCGCCGGTGCCAAGGATGCCGACCTGCTCGGCGACTACGAGGAGACCGGCATCGCCGGATTCCAGAACGCGATCGACTGGGGCTGGTTCGGCGTGATCGAAAAGCCGATCCACTGGCTGCTCAACCAGCTCTACGGCCTCGTCCACAATTTCGGCGTGGCGATCATCCTGCTGACGGTGATCGTGCGCATCTTCATGTTCCCGATCGCACAGAAGCAGTTCGCCAGCATGGCGGCGATGCGCGCCATCCAGCCCAAGATGAAGGCCATCCAGGACCGCTACAAGGACGACAAGCCCAAGCAGCAGCAGGAGATCATGGCGCTCTACAAGTCGGAAGGCGTGAACCCGCTTGCCGGGTGTCTGCCGATCCTGCTCCAGATCCCGATCTTCTTCGGGCTCTACAAGGTGCTGATGCTGTCGATCGACATGCGCCACAAGCCGTTCGCGCTGTGGATCAACGACCTGTCGGCGCCGGATCCGGCCCACATTTTGAACCTTTTCGGCCTGCTGCCGTTCACCCCGCCCAGCTTCCTCGCGATCGGACCGCTGGCGGTGCTTCTCGGTATCTCGATGTGGGCGACGTTCCGGCTCAACCCGCCCGCCACCGACCCGATCCAGGCGCAGATGTTCAAGTTCATGCCCTGGCTGCTGATGTTCGTGATGGCGCCGTTCGCGGCCGGCCTGCTGATCTACTGGATCACCAACAACATCCTGACGCTGGCGCAGCAGAGCTACCTCTATTCCAAGCACCCGCAACTGCGCGCGCAGGCGAGCAAGGACAAGGAAGACCGCGAGCGAGAGGCCAAGCGCGAAGCGAAGGCCAAGAGCTAGGCCGCCCGGTGACCGAGGACGAGATTGCCGCCGCCGAGCACGAGGAACGCGCCCGCAAGCTCCTGACGGGGCGGGTCGAGTTCCTGTTGTCGGCTCCCCAGCTCAAGTTCCTGCCCGAACCCGAGGTGCCGGAAGTCGCCTTCGCGGGCCGGTCGAACGTGGGCAAGAGCTCGCTGCTCAACGCGCTCACGGGCCGCAAGAGCCTTGCCCGCGCCTCGGTCACCCCGGGTCGCACGCAGGAACTCAACTTCTTCGACGTCGGCGAGCCGCTCGCTATGCGGTTGGTCGACATGCCGGGCTACGGGTTCGCCAAGGCGCCGGTGAAGGTGGTCGAGCGGTGGAAGATGCTGGTGCGCGACTTCCTGCGCGGGCGGCAGGTCCTCAAGCGCACGCTGGTGCTGGTCGACAGCCGCCACGGCCTCAAGGACGTCGACCGCGAGATGATGAAGATGCTCGACGAAGCGGCGGCCGGCTACCGGATCGTCCTGACCAAGGCCGACAAGATAAAGGCGAGCGACCTTGCCGCGGTCACCGCCGCGACCGAGGCGGAGGCGAAGAAGCACGTCGCCGCCTTCCCGCAGATTCACGTCACCTCGAGCGAAAAGGGCATGGGCATTGCCGAACTGCGCGCCGCGGTGTTGGCGGACGCGGAGAGCTAAGGCCTTTCGCCGGATCAGTAGTCTCCCGGCCCGTGGACCCACGCCGAGGCGAGTTTGCGAAGCGTGACCGTCGCCGTGCCCGCCGCCGCCTCACCGAATTCGAGCGTGCGCCGCAGCTGATCGGTCTCCAGTCGTTCCTCGAACCTGAAGCCGCATTGCAGCCCGGCTTGCCAGACGACGGATACGAGACAGGCGTAATCCAGCCAGAGAAGCCGCCCCTCACGAAGGGTTCGCGGATGGATCAGGCGCGCGCTGGCCCCCGTCGGTGAAATGTCCGCCAATTGCAGGCGAATGTTCAGATCGGACGAAACGAAACGCGCGGCGAGGTCGATCGGATGCCGGCAATTCTGCCGTCGCCCGATCAATGCCTCGACCCCGCTCGACACGTGTTCGCGATCAATGACCGGGCTTCGACCCGGCGCGCACGCAATAGACGACACCCGAAAATCCTTCGCGACCTGGGCAATCTACCCGGCCCGGGAATTTCGGTTCCTCAAGAGAATGAAATTGCTGGTTTACTTTGCGTAAACGGCGCTGCTCAGCTGGCGAACAGGCTGGCCAAGCTCCTGAAAGCCTTCATCTCGATCGCGTTGCCGCTGGGATCGCGGAAGAACATCGTCCTCTGCTCGCCCGGTTCGCCGGCGAAGCGGGTGTAGGGTTCGATTTCGAACCGCGTGCCCGCCGCGCGCATCCTGTCCGCCAGGTCGTCGAACGCCTCGAGGGTAAGCACCACCCCGAAATGCGGCACCGGCACGCCGTGCCCGTCGACCGGGTTGACCGCAGCGTCGCCACCCGCTCGGCCGGGCGCGTGGTGGACCACGAATTGGTGGCCGAAGAAGTCGAAGTCGACCCACGTTTCGGCGCTGCGGCCTTCGGGCAGGCCGAGGACGCCGCCGTAGAACGCGCGCGCCTCGGCAATGTCGCGGACGGGAACGGCGAGATGGAACGGACGCAGGCTCATGGCGCTCCTCTAATGCCGCGACATCCAATTTCCTACAGCGAGAGAGTCGTGGCCGGGACGACGGTTAACCGGCTGCGTCGTTCAGCCTCGACAGCGTCACGCTGAATGCCTAGGGCCCGCGCCGGGTGGGCAACAGGTGGATTTCATGAAGCTGATCGTCGGCAACCGGAATTATTCGAGCTGGTCGCTGCGCGGCTGGCTCGCGGCAAAGCAGTCGGGCCTCGCGTTCGAGGAACTGACGGTCAACATTTCGGGCGAGGAGTGGGAGGAGGCCAAGCGCGCAATGGGCGAGATCCAGCCCAGCCGCGGCAAGGTGCCGATCCTGTGGGACGGCGACACAGTCATCTGGGACAGCCTCGCGATCCTCGAATACCTTGCCGACAAGGTCGGGCGGGACCGCTTCTGGCCCAAGGACGATACTCCGCGCGGCATGGCCCGCGCAATGGTCGCCGAGATGCATTCGAGTTACCTTGCCCTGCGCCGCGAATGCCCGATGAACATCCGCATGCGCCACGAGGGGATTTCGATCACCGACGAGGCCAAGGCCGACATCGTGCGGGTTCTTCAGCTCTGGGCCGAGGCGCGCGCGCGGTTCGGCCGCGGCGGCCCGTTCCTGTTCGGTACGTTCGGCGCCGCCGACATCTTCTACGCGCCCGTCGTCAGCCGGTTCGTCACGTACGGCATCGGAGTGCCGGGTTTCGCGCAGACCTATATGGAGGCGGTCTGGGAACACGAATGGATGCAGGCCTGGATCAGGGCCGCAGAGGACGAGCAATGGGTTATCGAACAGTGGGACAGCGTACCATCGGCCGGATAGCCTGCATCGCTGCCGCGGCAGCCGCGCTGCTCGCGCTCCTTCTTCCTGCGCCCGCGCTGGCGTGGGGGTATTACGGGCACGAGACGACAGCGCGGATTGCTTGGGCGAACGTGCGGCCCCAGACCCGCACAGCGATCTTGCGACTGATCGCGCACGAGCGCGAACTCGGCACGCCAGATTGCCGTATCCGCGACCTTGCCGATGCCTCGACCTGGCCCGACTGCCTGCGCCGCGACGCGTGGCGCTGGGCCTATACCTTTCCCTGGCACTACCAGACCGAGCCGATCGGCGAGCCGTACGATGCGCGCAAGAACTGTTCGTCGGGCGCCTGCGTATCGGCGCAGATCGAGCGCAACCAGCGCATCCTCGCCGACGAGAGTCTGCCGGCAAACGTGCGGCTCGAGGCGATGGCGTTCATGGTCCATTTCGCAGGCGACATCCACATGCCGCTTCATTCGGGCGACAACGACGACCGGGGCGGCAATGACGTCGTCACCCGGTACGGGATAGTCCCCGGCCTCAACCTCCACTGGGTGTGGGACGGCGCGCTTGCCGAACGCGCCATTTCGGGCGCGAACCCTCCGCTCGTGCGCCGCTATTCGGACGCCGAGCGCGCGGCGCTCGGGGGCGGGAATGCCGCCGACTGGGGACGCGAAAGCTGGGAACTGGCCCGAGGATTCGTCTACCCCAACGCCTTCGGAGACGCGCCGCCTTCCGACTCGGCGGCACTGACCCAGGACGCGATCGTCGCCGCAGTGCCTGTTGCGCAGCGCCGGATCGCGCAGGCCGGCCTGCGCATTGCCGGATACCTCGACGCGGCGTTCGCGCCCGACCCGCTCTCCATGCCGGAACGCTAGGGCAGCCGGCGCGAGGGATAGGGCGTGCCGTCCTTGCGGGTGTACCCTTCCGGCCCGAAACGCATGTCGATGTCGGGATATTCGCCGTGATCGGCCTCGCTGTCCCCCGCGCTGACGACGACGAACGCGCAGGCCCTGTCGCTCCGGTTCTGCAGGTGATGGCCGCTGCGCACCCCGGCGGGCCAGGCGCACACGTCGCCGGGTCGGACGAAGGTCTCGCCGTCGTCCTCCACCAGCACCGCCTCGCCCTCGAGCATGACGAGCAATTCGTCCTCCTCGGCGTGCCAGTGCCGCTGCGACGACCATGCGCCAGGCTCCAGCACGACGTGACTCGCGCCCATGCGGGACAAACCCGCGACGGGTGCTAGGCGGCGATAGCGGCGGCCGGCCACCGCCGCGTCGAATGGCGGGGGGTACCCGGTCGCGCTGGTCTGCGGGATCGAGGTCAGGTCAACCTTGGGCATGACTGCATTCTCGTTGCTGGATCGGCGATCGCTGCTCGTATAGCGGTGCGGTCATGACCGACGCCAGCGTTGCCGCACTCGCCGAAAAACTCATCGCCTGTCCCAGCGTAACGCCAGCGCAGGGCCTGGTGTTCGACGCGCTTGAGGCCATGCTCGCGCCATTGGGTTTCGAGATCGACCGGTTCGTCGCCGGAGACGCGCCAGACGGCCCCGTCGAGAACATGCTGGCGATCCGCCGCGGCCCCGAGGGCAGCCGGCACTTCGCATTCGCCGGGCACCTGGATGTCGTCCCGCCGGGAGAGGGCTGGACCAGCGCGCCGTTCGCGCCCGAAACGCGCCCCGGGCCGGGCGGCGCGCTGCTCTATGGCCGGGGCGCAGTCGACATGAAGGGTGCCATCGCCGCGATGGCGGCCGCCGTACGCGACGTGCCGACCGAGGCCGGTACGCTGAGCTTCGTGATCACCGGCGACGAGGAAGGCCCCGCCGTCCACGGCACCCGCGCGCTGATCGATCGGATGCGCGCGCGCGGCGACCTTCCTGACCTCATCCTCGTCGGCGAGCCCACCTCTGCGCACCGGCTCGGCGACACGGTCAAGATCGGCCGGCGCGGGTCGGTCAACATCTGGCTCGAAGTCGAAGGGGTACAGGGCCATGTCGCCTATCCGCACTTGGCCGACAACCCGATCACAAGGCTCGTCGCCATCCTCGCCGAACTCGAGTCGCTGACGCTCGACGACGGCGACGAATGGTTCCAGCCTTCCAATATTGAACCGACCGATATCGAGGTGGGCAATCCGGCGCACAACGTCATTCCAGCCAGGGCAACGGCGCGCATTTCGATCCGGTTCAATGCCCGGCACACCGGCGCCTCGCTCGCCCGGCGCGTCGCGGAGGTCGCCGAACGTCACGGCGGAAGGGCAAAGGCGATCATCAGTGGCGAGGCGTTTCTGACCCCTCCCGGCGAGTTCTCGGCCATGATCAGCGAGGCGGTGGAAGCCGAGACCGGCATCGTTCCGGAGCTCTCCACGACGGGCGGCACGTCCGACGCGCGGTTCCTCAAGGACCTGGCCCCGGTGATCGAGTTCGGCCTTTGCAACGCGACGATGCACAAGCGCGACGAGGCGGTCGCGGTCGCCGATCTGGAGATGCTGGCGCGGATCTACTCCCGGATTGCGCGCGCGGCGCTGGCGTGCTGAAAGGGCGCGCCGGGGCGGGTCACGCAACCGGACCATTCTACATTGGAAAGTGAAGGGGTTGCGATGGCCACTGCGGGCACCGGGGACTTGATCATGCGCGACCGGCCCCGGTCGGCATTCGGCTGGCTGCTGCACGCGCTCAGCCGCCATCTTACCGCGTCGATCATGGTCGGGCTGGTGCTGGGCGTGCTGGCCGGCTGGCTGGTTCACGCCGGGCTGCTTTCGGGCGTGGCGGCGCCCGAGACCTGGGCGCGCGGGTTCCAGATGCTGTCCACGATCTTCCTGAACCTGATCAAGATGCTCGTCGCGCCGCTGGTCCTCGCGACGATCGTCGCGGGACTTGCGCACATGGGCGACACGACTGCGGTTGGCCGGATCGGCGTGCGGGCGATCCTCTGGTTCATCGTCGCGAGCGTCATTTCGATCGGGCTCGGCCTCGTCATGGTCAACCTGTTCCAGCCCGGCGTGGGGATCGACATCGCCGCGCCGACGCAGGCCGTCGGGGAAGTTCGGAAGCTCGACTTCTTCGAGTTCATCGAGCACGTCTTTCCCAAGAACGTGATCGGCGCGATGGCCGATAACAACGTCCTCCAGATCCTCGTCTTCGCGCTTTTCGCGGGCGTCGGCCTGACCGCGCTGGGGGAAAAGGGGCGCCCGCTCGTCAAGGCGGCCGAGTCGCTCGGCGAGCTGATGCTCGAGATCACGGGCTACGTAATGCGCTTCGCCCCGTTCGCGGTCTTCGGCGCGCTCGCCAACGTCGTCGCGCAGAACGGTCTCGGCATCCTCGTCACTTACGCCAAGCTGCTGGGCGAGTTCTACCTGGCGCTGGCAGTGCTCTGGGCCCTGCTCCTGGCCGCCGCGTTCGCGTTCCTGCGGGGCCGGGCATTCCATCTGGTGCGTTACGTGCGCCAGCCGGTGCTGATCGCGTTCTCGACCGCCTCGAGCGAGGCGGCGATGCCCAAGCTGTTCGAGCAACTCGACCGGTTCGGCATTCCGCGCCGGGTGTCGGGCCTGATGATTCCGCTCGGCTACAGCTTCAATCTCGACGGCTCGATGATGTACGCGAGTTTCGCGACGATCTTCATTGCCCAGGCCTACGGCATCGAGCTGTCGCTCGGCACCCAGATCGCGATCCTGGCGACCCTGATGATCAGTTCGAAGGGCATCGCAGCGGTTCCCCGCGCGAGCCTGGTGGTCATCGCCGCCACGCTCGCCATGTTCGACCTGCCTGCAGAGGGTATCGCGCTGGTTCTGGCCATCGACCAGTTTCTCGACATGGGCCGCACCGCCACCAACGTGCTCGGCAATTCCGTGGCGACCAGCGTCATCACGAAATGGGAAGGCATGCTCCAGCCGATGCGCGACCCGGACGAGGACTTCCCCGTCGCCCCGCACCACACGGCGGCCGACGGGCGCGCCGGGCTCGTGCTCGACGAGGATAATTTCCGGCACCCGGCCTGACCGGTTTGGCGCACGCAATCAGGCGGGTAGTCACGGCGGTGCCGGTCCGGTAGGTTTCCCTATCCTCGCGTCGCCAAGGCGCCTCACAGGAAGGGACATCCCATTATCGGTCGCTGGTTCGCCATTCCGTTGTGGCAGCGCGTCATCGCCGCCCTTCTTCTCGGGGTCCTGGCCGGCTTCATGTGGGGGCCCGGCGCAGAAAGCATCAAGATCGTCGGCGACCTGTTCATCGCCTTCATCAAGATGCTGGTGGTGCCGCTGATCTTCTTCTCGATCGTGTCCGGCGTGGCCTCGATCGGCGACCTGAGGAAACTGGGCGCAGTCGGCTGGCGGGCGCTCCTGCTTTTCGTCGTAACGAGCCAGATCGCGGTCTGGCTGGGGCTCGCGCTGGGCGCCGTCTTCCTTCCGGGGGTCGGCGTCGATACCAGCGGGATTGCGCTGGGCGAGCCTCCGCAACCCAACGAGGCGACGTGGCGGGACATGCTTCTGGGGATGGTCCCGCAGAGCCCGGTCCAGGTCATGGCGGACGCCAACGTGCTGCCGCTGATCATCTTTGCCCTGCTTGTCGGCATCGGCATCGTCATGGCGCGGGAGGACGGCGCACCGGCCGCGCGGATCTTCAATTCGGGCGCGGTGGTGATGCAGAAGGTCACCATCGTGGTGATGGAACTGACCCCATTCGGCGTCTTTGCGCTGATGGCCTGGGTCACCGGCACGCTGGGCCGCGACGCGCTTGTCGCGCTCGCGAAGCTGGTCGCGCTCAACTACGCGGGCTGCCTGATCATCATCGGGGTCGTGTACTGCTCGCTGATCCGCTTCGTCGCGAAAGTGCCGATCCACGATTTCTTCCGCGGCATGATCGACGCGATCGCGGTCGCCTATTCGACCGCGTCCTCGAATGCCACGCTTCCGGTGACCCTGCGCTGCACCCAGCGCAATCTAGGTGTCAGCCCTCCGACGTCGAGCTTCGTGGTGTCGCTCGGCGCAACGATCAACATGGATGGCACCGCGATGTACCTGGGGCTGGCAACGCTCTTCGGCGCGCAGATCTTCGGGGTTCCGCTCGACTTCGCCGACTACGTGATGATCTCGGTTCTCGCCACGCTCGGATCGGTCGGCGCGGCGGGGATCCCGGGGGCGGGCCTCATCATGATGGCACTGGTGTTCGGCGCGGTCGGAGTACCGCTCGAGACCATTGCCTTCGTCGCGGGAATCGACCGGATCATGGACATGATGCGCACGGCGACGAACGTCACCGGCGACGGCACGGTCACCACGACCGTCGCCGCGCTTACCGGCGAGATCGACCGCGGCGAGCTGATCAGCGCCGACGACGTCTGAGCACGGGATTCATGCGCGCAAGCAAACGGGCTCCCGAAGCGGGAGCCCGGAAGGCCGATCGGCCGACCGCCGCTGGCCAACGCGGCGAGCGGGGTTAACGGGCGCGACCTGGCGCGCCCCATGGGGTCGTCAGGCGCAAAGCTTCTTGCGGCCTCGGGCGCGGCGAGCGCGCAGGACCTTGCGTCCACCCGGGGTGGCCTTGCGGGCAAAGAAGCCGTGGCGGCGGGCGCGCACGAGATTGCTAGGCTGGAACGTCCGCTTCATCGGATCCTCGAAAGTCTAAAGTATGCAAAAAGGGGCAGCCATGCCAACAAAAGCTGGCGGACCGCCGTCAGGGGCGGGCCACTATGGGAAGCCGGTCCCCGAGTCAAGGTAGGCGATCGCGGGCAAACCACTCTCTTCGCCGCCTGGCGCGTGCGCCTTGACGTCGCCGGCGCGCGGTTCGCCCAGCCAGCTGCGCATGTCCTGCGCCGTCAGCCAACGGGCCTGCGAATTGGGCACCGCGTTGGTCATGTCGTAGAACCCTTGCGGGTCGGCGACACCCATTTCGCGGTAATAGTCGACATAGGCGCGGTTGTAGGGCGAATCGGTGGCGTAATCGCCCGGTTCACGGCCATCGGTATCTCTCCAGGCGTGAACCGCGAATTCGGCGCCATCGTCGATCGACCGGCGGCTGCCGGCGAGGAACAGTTCCACGCCTCCCGAACGGACCGATCCTCCCCGGGGCACGTGGGTGGCGATTCCGCGCGCGCGGATCAGCCGTCCAAGCCGCAGGTTGGCGCTGTCGTCGTCGGTCCCGGGACATTCGACCATCTCGATCACCGAGATGCCGGGATGGTCGCGCAACATCGCCTGGAACGCACTCACGCTGGCGCCGTCGGTCGCGTCGACAAGCGCGGCGCGGCCGTCGTCGAGCACGCGGAAGGGACCGTAAGCGGCGGCTCCGGGCGAAGGCGCAGGTGCAGCATGCGCGATGGTCCGCTCTGCGACCGATGCGCCGCGATCTCCCGCGGCCGCCGGATGTGCAGCGAACAATGCAGCCAGTGCGACGAGAGTGAAAGCGTAGCGCACGAACGCGCGCCTAACCCGCCTGCCCTTGAGAAAGGGCCAAGCTTCATGGTTAACAATCGGTTGAGACTAACCGCCGGGCGGCCTCGACTTCCTCCGGAATTGCGGCCACAACCTACTGATTACGTGAGGGGGTTTCGTGGTCGCACTGGTCCGTACGGTGGCCTATCTCGGGCTGGAGGCGCGCGCAGTCGAGGTGCAGTGCCAGGTCGCTGCCGGAATGCCCAGGTTCAGTCTCGTGGGCCTGCCGGACAAGGCCGTTGGCGAGAGCCGGGAGCGGGTCCAGGCCGCGCTCGCCGCGATGGGACTCTCTCTGCCCCCGAAGCGGATCACGATTAACCTGTCCCCTGCCGACCTGCCCAAGGAAGGCAGCCATTACGACCTGCCGATCGCGCTGGCGCTGCTCGCGGCGATGGGCGTCACCGATGCCGAGCATCTTGGCGACTGGATCGCGGTGGGCGAACTCGCGCTCGACGGGCGCATCGCGGCTTCCCCCGGGGTCTTGCTCGCAGCGATCCACGCGAGCGAGCGGGAGGCCGGGCTGATCTGTCCCGCGGCACAGGGTAGCGAGGCGCGCTGGGCGAGCGGTGTGCCCGTCATCGCCGCGCCCGACCTCGTCAGCCTGCTCAACCATCTGAAGGGCACGCAACGGCTGCCCGACCCGCCGCCGGGTGAGGTCGAGGATCCGGGTCACGGGCCTGACCTCAAGCAGGTCAAGGGGCAGGAAACCGCCAAGCGCGCGCTCGAGATCGCGGCGGCCGGCGGACACAACCTGTTGATGATCGGCCCCCCCGGCGCAGGCAAGTCGCTGATGGCGAGTTGCCTGCCCGGTATCCTGCCGCCGCTGACACCCGCCGAGGCTCTGGAAACGAGCATGATTTCCTCCGTGGCGGGCCTCCTCGAGAGCGGGCGGATCAGCCGCGCCCGCCCGTTTCGCGCGCCGCACCATTCGGCAAGCATGGCGGCGCTTACCGGTGGGGGCCTGAAGGTGAGGCCGGGCGAGGTCAGCCTCGCCCACCTCGGCGTGCTGTTCCTCGACGAACTGCCCGAGTTCCAGCGCGCGGTGCTCGATTCGCTGCGCCAGCCGCTCGAAACGGGCAAAGTTGATGTCGCCCGTGCGAACGCGCACGTCAGCTTTCCGGCGCGGGTCCAGCTGGTCGCGGCGATGAACCCGTGCCGCTGCGGGCATCTCGGCGATCCGGCGCTCGCCTGCAGCCGTGCGCCGCGGTGTGCCGCCGACTACCAAGCCAAGGTATCGGGTCCGATGCTCGACCGCATCGACCTCCACGTCGAGGTCGATCCGGTCAACGCCGCCGACCTTGGGCTGCCCCCGCCCGCCGAAGGCAGCGCCGAGGTCGGTGCGCGCGTTGCCGCCGCGCGCGCGTGCCAGACTGCGCGGTTGCAGGAGACTGGCGCGCGGACCAACGCCGAGCTCGAGGGCGAGCCGCTCGAACGCTTCGCCACTCCGGACGAGGCAGGCCGCAAACTGCTCATGCAGGCGGCCGAAGCGATGCGCCTGTCGGCGCGCGGCTATACGCGGATCCTCCGGGTCGCCCGGACGATCGCCGATCTGGCGCAATCGCCTGCGGTCGGCCGTATCCACGTTGCCGAGGCGCTGAGCTATCGCCGGCAGGCGCCGCGCGCCTGATTCCGGCAATCGGAGGCGCACGAGGCTGCCCCGTCGGTCAGCTCGCCGGCGGCGCGGATGGCCAACCGCGGAGGCACGGTGTAAGGCGAGCCGCCGGCCCGGCATGCGGGTCCATCGAACGAACGCTTTCAGTCCGTGCCTGCCCAATTACCTTCCAGCCAGCACCCGATGCCCGCGTCGTTTTCCCAGCGCACTTGGGGCCGGCCCGACTGGTCGCGGCGCGCCGGCGGCATGGCCATTGCGCTGATACTGGAAGCCGGGTTGCTAATGCTCCTGCTAACGCTGGGGCACGGCATTACCGGTTCGCGCCAGTCCAACGAGGCGCTGACGACGATCGAGTTCGCATCCGACCCGCCCCGCCCGGACAGTCCTGCGGCCCCGCCGGAGGAATCCGCCATTCCAACCGCGCTGCCGCGCACGCAACCCGTGCCCGAGCCGGACAGTCCAGCGCCGCCCCTCCCCGTCCAGCAAGTGTCGCCGCCGGCGGCCGTGCTGTCGCCAAGGATAGAGCCCGCTCCTGCGCCCGAGCAGCCCAGGATCAAGGCAGTGATCCGCAGCGGCGACAGCGGTCCGGCGGGTCCCGCCTACCGCGCCCCGGCTGGCGATTCGCAGCTCGTGGGATCGGGGCCAAATGGCGAGCCAGTCTATGCTGCGCGGTGGTACAGGGAGCCCTACGCCGACGAATTGAGGGGTTATCTGTCCACCGCCACGAGTCCCGGCTACGCCCTGATCAACTGCCGCACGGTGCCCGACTTCAAGGTGGATAGCTGCGTGCTGGTGGACGAATATCCGGGCAATGCCGGACTTGGCCGCGCGGTGCTCGCGGCTGCATGGCAATTCAAGGTGCGTCCCCCGCAGGTCGGCGGTCGGATCATGGTCGGCGAATGGGTCCGCATCCGCATCACCTACGACCTCAAGCGGGGCTAGGCGCCGTCACTGCTCGCCTCGCGGCACCGCCCCCGGCCCGGCCGTCCACCAGTCGGCATAAGGCGTGTGTCCGATCAGGTGTCGATTGTAATCGGGGGCGCCGTCGTCCCACCACGGCGGACCGCGCTCGCCAAGAGCCACCTTCGCCTCGTTTACCCGGGAGCGTGCCCGTCGCAGCGCGGAGGGGTCGTCCCTCGCATCCCGGACCGCGCGGCGGGCGGCCATGAGTTCGTTCACCAGCCGCTGCCGCTCGTCTTCGCCCAGCGCTGGATTGGAGGCTCGCCAGAGCCGTTCGCGCACGACGATGTAGCGCCCGTCAGGGGTGCGCGGCGGAGCGCCGGACCCGGCGCTCAGCGGATGGCTGCAACGGCGGGCCGGCCGAAGCCCTTGCCGGTGGCGCGATCGAACCCCTCGGCGGGCGTCGCGCGCGTGCCGTCCTCGCGCAGGCCGAGGTTGTCGCGCTTGACGAAGCGCAGGTCCTTGGGGCCGAGGATGCGGCCGTCGTGCGAGAGAATGGAGGTCGGGCCGATCGGCAAGCGGTCGGCTTCGTCGACGAGCACCGGATCCTCGAGCAGTTCACCGCCGTATTTCTGCCCCCACTGACGCAGCGCGATCATCGCAGGCAGGAGATCGAATCCCTTCGCGGTGAGCCGGTATTCGATTCGCCGGCGATCGTCGGCGCACGGCTGACGGTCGAGGATGCCGTGCTCGACCAGCTTGGCCAGCCTGTTCGACAGGATGTTGCGGGCGATCCCGAGTTCGCTCAGGAATTCCTCGAAATGGTGCAGCCCGTTGAAGCTTGCGCGCAGAATCATGAAGCTCCAGCGTTCGCCCATGACCTCCAGCGCCTCGGGCAGCCCGCAGGCGGTCAGTTCGTTAAGCGGTTCGCGCAGGTCACCCATCGTCGTCCTCTCGTGTTCGCCGTCTGATGCCGTAGCGTAAATCCGTGTGATCGGCAAAACATACGTTTTAGGTTGCAACTTGCAATCTAAATATTTAGGTAGTGATTCGCAACGGGTAGCGATTCGCAACTGACTGCCCGCTGGATGCTCGACAGCAAAGGATCACGATCATGACCTTTTACCGCGCCCCCTCGTTCAAGCCCTCGGCCGCCGTGATTGCGCTCGCCTACACCGCGATGACTTTCGGCGCCACGATTGCCCCTTCGCCCGCCGAGGCCGCGAGCCGCGGCGCCTTCTACCACGCGCAGCTTGCCGCGCCGGCCGAAGACACGAGAACGATCGCCAGTGGCCTCGTTTGGACCTGCGCGGGTACCGACTGCACCGCGAACAGGGGCACCAGCCGCCCCGTGATCGTGTGCAAGCGCCTCGCCAAGGAACTCGGTCCGATCAGCGCATTTGCCGCGAACGGTAAGCCGATCGATGCGGATGATCTCGCGCGCTGCAACGCAGCGTAGCAAGCTTTCCCGACCGCCCTGCCCTCTCCGACCCCCCGTCATCCCAGGGCGGTGCCTCGCGGGCCTCCGGTCATGGTGCCGGAGGCCCTTTTTCTTCACAGCAGGCCGTACTGCTCAAGATCGGCCTCGAGCGCCGATGCCGCGATGAAATGGTGCACCTGCCAGCCCAGCGACCGCGCAGTCTCCACGTTGGCGCGGTTGTCATCGACGAAGAGCATGGCGCCCGGCGCATGACCGAAGCGCCTTTCCGAAAGCTGGAAGATCGCAGGATCGGGCTTGGCGATCCGTTCCTCGCCGGACACGACGATGTCGCGCATGTGATCGAGAACTGCCAGCGTCGGCCGGAACTGCGGCCAGAACTCGGCACCGAAATTGGTGATCGAGTAAAGCGGCACCGAGCGCGCGGCGAGCCGGTCGACCAGTTCGGCGGTACCGGGCACGGGACCCGGTATCGTCTCCAGGAACCGCGCCCTGTAAGCATCGACGAGATGGGCGTGCGCAGGGTGAAGCGACTTCAGTTCGGGGACCATCTCGTCCAGCGGCCGCCCCGCGTCGTGTTGGAAGTGCCATTCCTCGGTAACGACATGCGCGAGGAACCAGTCCAGTTCCTCGCTGTCGGAGATCAGCTTGGCGAACAGCGCGCGCAGATCCCACTGCACCAGCACCCGGCCGACATCGAATACGACCGCCTCGACGTCAGGCACGCAAAAAGCCCCCGCATTCGCAGGGGCTCTCTTCGTTCAACCGTCCGCGGTCGAGCCGCGGCGCGCGGATCATCAGCCCTGGCGGGCCTTGAAACGGCGGTTGGTCTTATTGATGACGTAGGTCCGGCCCCGACGGCGGATCACGCGGCAATCCCGGTGACGGTCCTTGAGCGACTTGAGGCTGTTGCGGATCTTCATGACTTGGCCTTGAAAAAGTTTCGGCACCGGAGGTGGCCCCGATGCCGGAAAAAGCAAGCCGCGCCCCTAGTGGGAGCAGCGATTCGCGTCAAGGCCGTGCGACGCGCGCCGGCCGCATTCATCGCCGGGCCATTAGCGCTGGAGTAGATGCAATCTGTTCAACAGGGGTCCTGCATGAAGATCGTCAAGTTTTCGCTCACCGCTCTCGCCGCGCTCGCGCTGGCGGCGCCGGCAATCGCAACCGACGTTGAAGCGACGCGGTTTCACACCGTCCGATCGCTTGCCGCGGCGGCGCCCGGTCCCATCGCGGTTCGAGCCGGCGACGGTCTCGAGGCCGAGACGCTCGAAAACCGGGTGTGGCTCGACGCGGTCGCCGCCGCGCTGACCCGTCAGGGCTTCACCGTGGTGCCCGACGCCGAGCGCGTTGCCCGGGTGTCGCTCGACCAGGAAGTCATCCGCAGCGAAGCCGCGCGGTCCCGCTCCGGGGTCAGCATCGGTGTGGGCGCCGGTTCGGGCGGCGGATGGTACGGCCGCCGTAGCGGTGTCAACCTGGGCCTGGGGCTGGGCTTTCGCATCGGCGGCAAGGGCGCTGGCGAGGTCCTCGACAGCGTGCTGTCGGTGACGATCATGGGACCCGACGGCGCGCACGCATGGGAGGGGCGGGCCGTAGCCAGCCCGCGCACGAAGTCGAAGGACGCGCAGACGCGCGAACTGGCCAACGAAATGGCCGACACGCTTTTCTCCGGCTTCCCAGGCGAATCCGGAGCGACTATCGGGGCGCGATGATTGCACCCGAAACCGGTTCCGCCCCCATCCGCATCGACAGCCAGTTCGACAGCGGCAACATCGAAGTCCTCCAGATAGACGGTGCCAGCGCGCGCCTCGCCATTCCGGCCGACCACAAGAGCGAGTTTCGCCAGTGGTTCCATTTCCGCGTCACCGGAGCGGCCGGACGCGAGGTCGAACTGACGATTGTCGACCTCGGCACCTCGGCCTATCCCGAAGGTTGGCCCGGATACCGCGCCTGCGTTTCGGAAGACCGCGATTTCTGGAGCCGCGCAGAAACCAGCTACGACAGATCGGCCGACGGCGGCGCCCTCACCATTCGCTATACGCCTGCAAGCGACGTTGCATGGTTCGCCTATTTCGCCCCCTACTCGATGGAGCGGCACCACGACCTCGTCGCCGAAGCTGCCGCGAGCGAGGGGGTGACGTATCGCCACCTCGGCGAGACGCTCGATGGCCAACCGCTCGACTGTCTTGAGATGGGGGACGGCGAGACGCAGGTCTGGCTTTACGCCCGCCAGCACCCCGGCGAATCGATGGCCGAATGGTGGATGGAGGGCGCGCTCGAGTGCCTGACCGACCCCGCCGACCCTGTCGCCCGTGCGCTGCGGCAGAAGTGCCGCTTCCATGTCGTGCCCAACTGCAACCCTGACGGCAGCCGGCGCGGTCATCTGCGCACCAACGCGGTCGGCACCAATCTCAACCGCGAATGGCACGAACCGAGCGCCGACAAGTCGCCCGAAGTCCTCGCGATCCGGAACGCGATGGACGAGACCGGGGTCGATTTCGCCATCGACGTTCACGGCGACGAGGCGATCGCTGCCGTTTTCCTTGCCGGGTTCGAGGGCATCCCGGCGTGGACCGACGAGCTGGGCGAGAAGTTCTACCGCTACCAGCGCATCCTCGAGCGGCGTACGCCCGATTTCCAGACCGCCAAGGGGTATGCCGTGGCCAAGCCCGGAACCGCGAACCTTTCGATGAGCACCAACCAGCTCGCCGAACGCTTCGGGGCGTGCTCGATGACACTGGAGATGCCGTTCAAGGACAACGACGACCTGCCCGATGCCGAACAGGGGTGGAGCCCCGAGCGCAGCAAGCTGCTTGCGCGCGACTGTCTGGCCGCGCTGCTCGAATGGCTGGAGGACGGGGCTGCCTAGCCCACGATCGCTTCGAGTAATCTGATCGTCCGGGCACCGGCGTCGATCTCGACACGCGCGCCAGATGGCAGACACAGCTGACCGTAAACATGGCCGATGTTTGCGCCGCTGAACGCGGGCACTCCGAGCGGGCGGAGATATTGGTCGATCACCTGATCGAGCGTGAACCCGTCGTAATTCGCGTTACTTGTGGCGCAGTCCGTGCACTGGCCGAACACCACGCCGGCGACCCTGTCGAGAATTCCGGCCAGTTTCAGCTGCTGCAGCATCCGGTCGATACGGTACTCGGCCTCGTCGATATCCTCGAGGAACAGGATCGCGTCCGAGAAATCAGGTAGCCACGGCGTTCCCATGAGCGTCGACACGATCGTCAGGTTGCCGCCGAGCAGCCGCCCGCGCGCCGTTCCGCCGGTGATGGTGCGCCCTGCGCGACCCGCGTCGACCTCGACCGCCGGGCCGCCCAGAACAGGGGTGCCGCCGGCGAACGCCAGCTGCCACAGGCTGTCCCAGCTCACCCGGGGCCAGCTGCTCGACGCGTTGCCTCCGTGGATCGTCGCGTAGCCGGCCCGCACCGCGAACGCGAGGTGCAGCGCCGTCACGTCGCTGAAGCCGATCAGGAGCTTGGGATTGGCGCGGACCGCCGACCAGTCGATGAGCTGCAGGATGCGGGCCGCGCCCCACCCCCCGCGCACCGCGAAGACCGCGCGGACCTCGGGATCAGCGAAGGCCGCGTTGAAGTCCTTCGCGCGGGCTGCATCGGTCCCGGCAAGATAGCCGAAGCGATCGTCCGCGTGGGCGCCGAACTTCGGCACGAGGCCCATGCCCCTTATCCACCAGCCGGCTCGTTCCAGCTGGTCCTCGGCTTCCACGGCGCTTGCCGGCGATATGACCGCAACGGTGTCACCGGGATTGAGGAACGGGGGCTTTTGCCGTGGTGTCGGCTTTGCCGCGATACCAGCCAGCGGAGCCGCCCCCGCCAGCGCCCCGGCCCCGGCCAGCAGCGCGCGCCGCCTGATCATCCGAGGCTGGCGGGTCCGAAGGCGTCGGGCAGCAACGCCGAAAGGGTCGTGCGCCGCACCTCCTGCGGGCCGACGCACAGCACTTCCGGATCGGTGCCCCCCAGCTGCGCGAGTTCGTTGAGCACCTGCCGGCAACGGCCGCACGGGGTGATCACATCGGCGCCGGGACCAGTGACCGCGACTTTGACGAGCCCGCCGCGCGCGCCCATGGCCATCGCCTTCGACACCGCGACCGTCTCGGCGCACAGCGCAAGACCGTAGCTGGCGTTCTCTACATTGGTGCCCGTCACGACCTCGCCGTTTTCGAACAGGAGCGCAGCGCCCACGGCGAATCGGGAATACGGGGAATAAGAGTGGGTTGCCGCCGCCCGCGCGGCGGCGATGAGATCGTCGTCGGTCATTCGCGGTCTCCTAGCGCGATTTCAGGGCCGCACCACTACCCAACGCAGCGGATCTTCGGACGCCTCGGTGAACAAGCTCTCGTTAGCGGTCCACATCAGCCAGGGCCGCCCGGCGTAGGTCGGTTGGCGGAAGGTGCCAACGACCCACAGGTTCCGTTCCAGCCGGCCGGCAAGGCCATGCCGATCCTCGAACGCCTTCGAAACCTGAAGAATGGCCGGCTTGCCCGAATGGGCCTCGATCTGGTTGATGAAGGTCATGAGCTCGCTCTCGACCTCGGCCTCCCCGACTGGAGCGGGGCAGTCATCGGCAGTCTTGTCGAGCGCGATCGCCGGGGGCAGCATGTCGCTGCCGCGCGGGACGACCACGACAAAGCTCGCCGATTGCCCGTCGGCCATCAGGCAGGGATCGAAGCCGTGCACGGCGCCGACCCTGAGCCCCGCATCGCGCGCAGCGGCGAGGTTTGCCGCAAACGCCGGGTCGCGCCGGCTTCCGCTTCCCGCATCGACATAGACGAATCCCGCGCCAAGCGCCTTGAGGGTCATGAAACGCACCGCCCCGTCGCGCGCAGAGATTTCCGCGCCCTGGTCAGGATAGGCGCTGGCATCGGGGGTCCAGTGACGCAGCGTCCACCAACCCCAGCCGGCCGCGAGCAGCACCGCGAGCAGCACCGCCCCGAGCGCGCGCGCGCGCCAGCCGATGGTTCTCCGCTTCCTGCCCACGAATCGCGACCCCTCGTAACCCCAGCGCGTACCTAGTTCTTGATATGCAGCACGCAGATGAGCGTGAACAGGCGCCGCGCGGTAGGGTGATCGGTTTCGACCTTGCCTTCCAGCCGTTCGAGGAGGAGGTCGGCGGCATCGTTGTGGATCGCGCGTCGCGCCATGTCGATCGTCTCTATCTCCGCCGGGGTCGCCTTGCGGATCGCTTGGTAATAGCTGTCGCAGATCGCGAAGTACTCGCGAATCGGGCGGCGGAACCGCGCGAGGCCCAGGACGAGCGTCTCGAACGGTTCGGCCCCGCCAGCCGCCGCGATCGCCAGTGCAAGGCGCCCGTCCCGCACCGCCAGTCGCAGATCGTAGGGCCCATGCTGGCCCGCTTCGACCCCGCGCAGCGGCTTGAAGGTATTTTCCTCGATGAGGTCGTAAATCGCGACCCGCCGCTCCTGCTCGATGTCCGCATTGCGCCAGAGGATCGTGTCCTCGTCGAGCGCAATCGTCGCGATCCGGTAGTCGGCCATGGCCGCCAGCCTCTCGCAGATGCAAAGGGGCGGCGGCAAGGGTTTCCACAAGCCTGTCCGCGAGGTTTCTCGCCAACGTGCTTTTCGCGCACCCCTCATTCGCCCATGGTGCCACCCATGGCCGATACCGACCTCCTCCTCCGCCCCGCGTCCAACGACACCGATTCGCCCCCGATCCGCTCGCTGCCCGCGAACATCGAGGCCGAAGCCGCGTTTCTCGGCGCGGCGCTGATCGACAATCGCGTGCTCGAGGAGCTGTCGACGCCGCTGCGTCCGCAGCACTTCTTCGAGCCGGTGCACCAGCGCGTCTTCGAGCGCATCCTGACGCTGCTCGATCGCGGCGCGGTGGTCACGCCGGTGACGCTCAAGCCCTACTTCGAGGCCGACGAGGCCTTGAGGGAACTCGGGGGGATCAACTATCTCGCGCGGCTGACCGCCGACGGGCAGGGCTTGCTCGCTCCTCGCGAACTCGCCGAACAGATCTACGACCTGGCGTTGTTGCGCGAACTGGTCAGCGTCGGCCGCACTCTCGTCGAGAATGCGCTCGACACCAGCGATTCAGTCGCGCCGATGGAGCAGATCGAAGCCGCCGAAGCGGCGCTGTTCGAGGTCGCCGAGGGCGCGGCGAGCAATTCGGAAGCCGCGACTTTCGGCATGGCGACGACCAAGGCGCTGAGGCAGATCGAAAAGGCGATCGGTTCGGGAGGGCACATCGCGGGCACGACCACGGGCTTCGTATCGATCAACGACAAGATCGGCGGCCTGCACGATTCCGACCTTGTGATCCTCGCGGGCCGCCCGGGCATGGGCAAGACCTCGCTTGCGACCAACGTGGCGTTCAACTGCGCAGACCGGATGCTGCGCGACCTGCGGGACGGGATCGAGCCCAAGGATTCGGTCGGCGCGGGGGTCGCGTTCTTCAGCCTGGAAATGAGCGCCGATCAGCTGGCCACCCGCATCCTCGCCGAGACTGCCGGCATTTCCTCCTCGGCGCTGCGCATGGGCAAGCTCAGCCGAGAGGAGTTCCAGCAGCTTTCGTTCGCCAGCCAGAAGCTCGCCGACCTTCCGCTCTTCATCGACGATACCCCGGCGCTCACCATCGCGGCGCTCCGGACCCGCGCGCGGCGCCTGAAGCGCAAGCACGACATCGGGCTGATCGTGGTCGACTATCTGCAGCTTCTACAGGGCACGGGCCGCGCGAACGACAACCGCGTGAACGAGATTTCGGAGATCAGCCGCGGCCTCAAGACACTGGCCAAGGAACTGGAACTGCCGGTCATCGCGCTGTCGCAGCTCAGCCGTGCGGTCGAACAGCGCGAGGACAAGCGGCCGATGCTGTCGGACCTGCGCGAATCAGGTTCGATCGAGCAGGACGCAGACATGGTCTGGTTCGTCTATCGCGAGGACTACTACGTCGCCGCGCGCGAGCCCAAGGTGCCGCAGGCCGACGACGACGCGAAGATCCACGATGCTCACAACGCCTGGGCCGCCGAAATGGAACGCGTCCACGGACTGGCCGAACTCATCATCGCCAAGCAAAGGCACGGCGCGACGGGCAAGGTACGCCTCAAGTTCGAGCCCAAGATCACCCGGTTCTCCGACCTCGCAGAGGACGCGCGTGGATATGGCGGATACGACTAGAGTCCGAGGTTGAGCCGCCGGCTGACCGTGTAGTCGACCACCGCGACGAGGAACCACGAGGCGTTCCAGCGGATGCGGTTGAGAAGGCCTGCCCGCCTCTTGTGCAGCGTGGGCGTGATCTCGATCGAGCCCGTGATCGTCTGGTCGACATATTCGGACAGCCGCGCCGCTAGCCCGGCGTCCTCGATCCGCAGCATGACCTCGAGGTTCAGGTAAAGGCTGCGCATGTCGAAATTGGCGCTGCCGATGTAGCTGATGCCGTCGATGACGATCAGTTTCGTGTGCAGCTTGGTCGCCGAAAATTCCCAGATCCTCGCTCGCCGCTTGAGCAGATAGTCGTAGAGCGACCGGGTCGCGCCGACCGTGGCGCCGTTGTCGCTCTTGCCCGCCGTGACCAGCCTTGCGCCGTCGCGGCATGCGACATTGCCGATTGCGCGCAGGCTTTTGTTCGACGGCGAGAAATAAGCCATGACCATGTCGAGCCGGCGCGCGCCCATCAGATCGGCGCGCACGCACCGCGCCCAGCTCGACAGTCCCCTGGTCGGCCCGCCGATAAGCACCCTTACGGGCCCGTTTCCGGGGTCCCACTCGCGCACCATGCGGCGCACCTTGCGCCAGCTCTGCCGCTTTGCGTGGGTCCAAGCATCCAGTTCGTCGTACCAGCGCGAGAAATCCGCCACCGCGGAACCCTCGACGGCGATGGCAAGATCCGCCCACCCTCCCTCGACAGGCGGAGCGAAATAGCTGTCCTCTACATTGAAGCCGCCGATCATCGCGACCCGGTCGTCGACGACGACGATTTTCTGGTGGTTGCGGATCAGGTAGCGCTGGCTCCACCTTGCCGAAAAACAGGAAAACGTGCCCCCGGCCGCGCACATCGGAGCAAAGAATTCCTCGCCGGCCTTCGCGCCGAATCCATCGAGCAGCAGGTCGACCGCCACGCCCCGGCGAGCCGCGTCGGTCAGCGCGTCGCGGACCGCCACACCGCTTGCGTCCTCGGCGAAGATGTAGAAGCACATCCGGATCGAACTGCGCGCCGAGGCGATGAGCGCGAGCAATGCCTCGCGCCGGTCGCGGCCGCCCGGGTAGAACGTCAGCTTCTGTCCTTGCGCCTCGACGGTAAAGGGCGGCGGCTCGGTGAACTCCATCCCGTGCGAGCCTAGGCGCATTTCCTTGACTTGGCGACCACCTGCGCCTAGGTGGCGCGCTTTCCCGAAGCACCAGATTTACCGGAGTGCCACATGGCGCGCGTTACCGTCGAAGATTGCGTCGACAAGATTCCCAACCGTTTCGATCTCGTCCTGCTCGCCGCGCAGCGCGCGCGCGAAATCTCTGGCGGCGCGGAGCTGACGATCGATCGCGACCGCGACAAGAACCCCGTCGTCGCCCTGCGCGAGATTGCCGAACAGACTGTCGGCCCCAAGGACCTCCACGAATCGGTCGTCGTCGGCCTGCAGAAGATCCTGCCCGACGACGAGGACGAGGCCGACGAGATCGGCAGCCTCAGCCAGTCGGCCGAGGCGCTGCGGATCACCGCTTCCGCACCTGCCCGCCAGACATCGGTCGGCGGCGACTACGAAGGCTGAACCTTTCGCCTCCTGGACTTCACGAAAGGGCCGCCGCTGGGCGGCCCTTTTTCTTTACCCGCTAGCTAGCGCCGGCTCGCCCCGCGGGACCAGCCCGAAAGAACTCCGCGTTCGGTCATTCGCCAGCAGCAGCGGAACAGGGACGGGGGCGGATCAAACCACTCCGAACGCCAGCATGGCGTCGGCCACCTTCTTGAAGCCGCCGATGTTGGCGCCCTTGACGTAGTCGATGTAGCCGCCGCCCCGGTCGCCGTACTGGCGGCAGGTGTTGTGGATGCCGGACATGATGTCCTTGAGCATCTGCTGCAGTTCTTCTTCCTTCCAGGCGCGGCGTTCGGAGTTCTGGCTCATCTCGAGACCGGAGACCGCCACCCCTCCCGCGTTCGAGGCCTTTCCGGGCGCAAAGAGGATCTTGGCGTCCTTGAACACGTGCACGCCGGCAAGGTCGGTGGGCATGTTGGCACCTTCGCTCACCGCCTTGCACCCGTTGGCGACCAGGGTCTTGGCATCCTCGCCGAGCAGTTCGTTCTGGGTCGCGCAGGGCAGCGCGACATCGCACGGGACCCCCCAGGGGGTCTTGCCCTCATGGAAGGTCGCTCCCTTGAACTCCTCGCAGTATTCGCTGATGCGGCCGCGGCGGTGGGTCTTGTGCGTCTTGACCCAGTCGATCTTGTCCTGGGTGAAGCCATCGGGGTCGTGCACGAAGCCGCCCGAATCCGACAGCGTGAGCACCTTGCCCCCTAGCTGGACGATCTTCTCGGCCGCGTGGGTCGCCACGTTGCCCGAGCCGGAGATCACCGCGGTCTTGCCGACAAGATCGTCGCCCTTAGTCGCGAGCATCTCGGCGAGGAAATAGACCGCGCCGTACCCCGTCGCCTCGGTGCGGATCAGGGAGCCGCCCCACTCCAGGCCCTTTCCCGTGAGCACGCCTTCGAACCGGTTGGTGATGCGCTTGTACTGGCCGAACATGTAGCCGATCTCGCGTCCGCCGACGCCGATGTCGCCGGCCGGCACATCGGTGTCGGCGCCGATGTGGCGGTAAAGCTCGGTCATGAAGCTCTGGCAGAAACGCATGATTTCGCGGGTGGACTTGCCCTTGGGGTTGAAGTTCGCCCCGCCCTTGCCCCCACCCATCGGCAATCCGGTGAGCGCGTTCTTGAAGGTCTGCTCGAAGGCGAGGAACTTGAGCACGCTTTCGGTCACGCTGGGGTGAAAGCGGATGCCGCCCTTGTATGGACCGATCGCGTTGTTGTTCTGGACACGCCAGCCACGCTGGACCCGCACGTTGCCGTTGTCGTCCTCCCAGCAAACGCGGAACGAGACCACCCGATCGGGTTCTGCAATGCGGCGCAGGATCTGCGCTTCGTGGTAGGCTTCCTTGTCCTGGATGAAGTCGAATATGTCCTCGGCCACCTCCTGGACGGCCTGCACGAATTCGGGCTGGTGCGGATTGCGGCGCTTCACGCCCTCCATGAACTGGTTGAAGTCGACGTGGTCGGAAACGGCCATGATGGATCCCCCTGCTTGCGCGACTCGACCCGGCTTCTTGTTCTTTGCACGTAGGACATACCAAAAGGCGGCCGCCCGCAACCTTTCCCGCAAATCTTTCTTTCGCCATGTAAAAATGGCACCTTGCCGGTCTCGGCTTGGGGGCGCAGGATCGGCGGGCGACGATGGACAGCAACGGGGCGCACCTGCTGTCTGGCGCAAACTGAGGGATGGAAGGGGGCTTGCGGTTGAGCGAGGGGGTCGCGATGAATTTCCTGCAGCGCGGATGGCGCAACGTCCGCGAGGCCGGGCCGAAGCGGCTCGTGCTGACCGGCATGCTGGTAATGATCGCGCTTGTCATCGCCCGGTTCAGCTGGGGCCTGACCCCTGGCAGCGACGTGCCCGCAATCGGGCCGGCCGAGCGCGCGATGTACGATCTGCGAACCTATCTCGTGGCGGACGGCGCGCGCATCGAGCAGGATCAGCGCGTGGTGCTGGTCGTTTACGACGACCAGACGCTGGCCGACCTGCGCAAGCGCTCGCCACTCGACCGTGGATTGCTCGCCCGCGCGCTCGCCAACCTCGACACGATGGGTGCGAAGGCAATCGGGATCGATATCCTGTTCGACCAGCCCCAGGACGAGGACGATGAGCTGGTCGAGGTGCTGCGCTCGATGAAGACACCTGTCGCGGTCGGCTATGCCGATGTCGCGACGAACGAAACGAGCATCGGATACGACCAGGAGCAATACCTCAAGGCGTTCCTCGCCCGGCTCGAAGGCAGCATGGCAAGGCCGGCCAGCGTGCGGATCAGCGACAATTTCGGCGTGACGCGCGAATGGCCCGAGATCCGCTCCGACCTGCCGCCCGTTCTCGGCCGCCGGATGATCGAGCAGGCGGGCGACGGGGCGACCACGCTGCCCCGCTACACCGGTGCGATTCGCTACCGCCTGACGACCAACACCACCGAAATCCCCGAGTTCGCCTCGTTGCCGATTCAGACCTTCACCGACCCTGCGCTGAACGAGGCGCTGCGCCCCGCTATAGAGGGGCGCTACGTCCTCATTGGCGGCGACATCGTCGATACCGACCGGGTCGCGACCCCGCTCAGCGAATGGGCCGGCTTGCCCGAGCCCCCCGGGCTTCAGGTCCACGCGACGATGATCGCGCAGATGCTCGACGACAAGGCGCTTCCCCGGCCGCTTCCGATTACATTGTGGGCGTTCGCGGCGCTGTTCGTCACGATGGCGGTCCTGACCGGCCTGCTCGAATGGGGCAGCTGGCGCATCTACGTGTTGCTCGGCGCGCAATTCGCGGTGATGCTGGGTATCCCCTTCGCTCTCGCGTACCGCGGCGTCGACACCTACGGCCTGCCGGCGGTCGGCTGGCTGGTGGGATGGATTCTCGCCTTCACCGCGGTGACCTCTGCGGCGCGAACGGCGGGAGCGGTACAGCGCAATTTCGCGCAAGGCGCGCTGGGCAAGTACCTTCCGCGCGAAATGGCGGACGAGATCATCGAGCACCCCGAGCTCTTGCGCCTGCACGGGGTGAAGAGCGATCTGTGCGTCGTGTTCAGCGATCTCGAAGGGTTCACCAAGATGAGCCACGCGCTCGAACCGGAGCATGTCGCCCGGCTCGTCAACCGCTACCTGTCGATGCTGAGCAACGCGGTTCTCGATCACGGCGGGGTGCTCGACAAGTTCGTGGGCGACGCGGTGGTGGCATTCTGGGGCGCGCCGATCGCACGGACCGACGATGCCGAGCGCGCTTCCCGAGGGGCCTTTGCCCTCTGGGAAGCCGGAGAGGCGTTTCGCGCCGAAGTGGCAGCGGCAGAGCCCGACCTGCCGCCGATCGGCCGCACGCGGGTCGGCATCCACTTCGGCGAAGCGGTCGTCGGCAATTTCGGCGGCGAGAACCGCATCCAGTACACCGCTCTGGGGGACAGCATGAACACCGCCGCGCGGCTGGAAGCGGCGAACAAGGCGCTCCAGACGCGGATGCTGGCCAGCCGCGAAATCGTCGAGCGCAGCAAACTCGACTGGTGGCGACCGATGGGCCGGATCGTGCTCCGAGGTCGCAGCAAGCCCGTAGAGGTTTTCGACGTGGCGCCCGAATGGTCAAGCGAAGATCGCGACGCGCTGGGCGAAGCCATCGCGCTCGCAAGGGAGGATCCCGATGAGGCTGCTGCCAAGATTGGCGCCATCGCTGCGCGCTACGACACTGACGCAGCGGTGGAAAATCTGCTAAGAAGGATCAGGACCCTGAACGAGGAGGGCGCTTATGTCACATTCTGAAAAGTGGATCATGCGGGCGATCGCTGGACTTGTGCTGGCGGCGCTGCCGGTCGCGCCGGCGGCGGCCGACGTGGTCGTGGCAGTCAGCGGACCGTCGGCCAAGACCTATCCCGTCGGCAAGAAGATCGGCCCGAACGACAAGATCGTACTTCAGGCCGGCGACACGCTGACGGTGCTCGGAGCCGGGGGCACCCGCGTCCTGCGCGGGTCGGGTACTTACGTGCTCGCGAATTCGGCGGCGAGCGACCGCGGCAGCGCCTATGCGCTGCTGACCCGCCAGCGCTCAGCGCAGCGGATGCGGACGGGGGCCGTGCGCGACGTCAATACCGGACCGGTCAGCCGGCCAAACCTGTGGTATGTCGATGTCCGGCAGGCCGGCCCGATGTGCATCGCCGATACGTCCGAGGTACGACTGTGGCGCCCGGTCACTTCGGGCGAGCAACTCTACGCGATCGGGATGGACAGCGGGACTGCGTCGAGCAAGGCCAGCTTCAACGACGGCGACATGATCACGGTATGGGACCTGTCGCAGGCCCCGATTACCGACGGCTCGACCTACGTCATCGCTGGCGGAGACGGCAAACCCAACGAGATCACTTTCCGCGTGCTCGATTCGATCCCAGAAGATCCGGAGGACCTCGCCGCCCGGCTCATCGAAAAGGGCTGCACGGCCCAGCTCGAAGTCCTGACGTCGGCCCTCGCCGCAGCCGAATAGCTGCCGCAGGGGCGGGTCGCATTCGTAAGGGGGTCTACGAGCTCCCGATATTGATCGACGCCGCGGCCGTTACTGGCGGCCGGCGCCGCCGCCTTCTGGCAAGTCCATTGCGAGGTGGGAATGGATGAGGCAGAATGTCCGGCAGGGGACAGGGAGGACTAGCTGTGCGCTTCCAGGCGGTAAGGGGCCCGCTCTCGGCAATCCCGGCGATGCTCTTGCTGGTCGGCGCGCTGATGGCCGCCGGCTCGGCCTACGCGGCGGGCGGCCGATACCTCGGGGTCGCCAGCTGCGCAGGATCGACCTGTCACGGACGGGCGGAAGGCAACGGTGCCGTCGTCCGGCAGGACGAGATCGCCACCTGGCAGGAACCGAGCAGCCCGTCGGGCGCGCACAGCCGGGCCTACGCGGTGCTCAACTCGCTGCGGGGCCGCCAGATCGCCGCGTCGCTCGGCATCGAATCCGCTACATCATCCAGCCAGTGCATCCAGTGCCATGCCACCCCGGCCGCTCCGGGAGAGCGCGGGGCGCGGTTCCAGTTGTCCGACGGCGTTGGATGCGAAAGCTGCCACGGAGCTGCCGATCGCTGGCTGGCGACCCACTATACCGTTTCGGGCACTCACGCGGCCAATGTCGCCGCCGGGTTGGTGCCGCTCGAAAATCCTCAGGTCCGGGCGCGGCTGTGCCTCGACTGTCATTACGCCGGTTCACAGGCTGGCCAGTTCGTGACCCACAACGTCATGGCGGCCGGCCATCCCCGGCTATCCTTCGAGCTAGACCTGTTCTCGGCGCTCCAGCAGCACCACGACGTCGATGGCGACTACGTCGCGCGAAAGGGCAACCTGTCGAGCATCCGACTCTGGGCAGTCGGCCAGGCGGAAGCGGTGCGGCGCCAGATGGCGGTGTTCCGCGACCCGGCACGCAGCAGCCAGGGCCTGTTTCCGGAATTCTACTTTTTCGACTGCCACAGCTGCCATCGCCCGATCACCGACGGGCCGCAGCGGCGCCTGACCTTCGAGACCAATCCCGGCCGGCCGATTCCCTTCGCCACGCCGCCCTTCAATGACGAGAACATGATCATGCTCGCGGCCGCCGCGCGCACTCTCGCGCCCGGTCAGGCGGCCGCTTTTGCCGAAGCGACGGCCGCCTTCCACCGCGCGATGGGCCAGGGACGGCCCCAGACCGTGGCGGCCGCGCAGCGGCTGGAGGCGGCGGCCGGGGCGTTGTCCGACGCACTGTCGCGCCGGGGCTATGATTCGGCCGACGGCTTCCGCGTGGTGGCCGAGATCGCTGACCGGACGACGACGCCGCGCTTCACCGACTACGCCGGCTCGGCGCAGGCGGTCATGGCGCTCGACACCCTGCTGAACGCGATGGTTCGGGAGGGCAAGGTCACCGTGGGCGCAGCAGCGGGAATCCGGGCTTCGATCAACCGCGCCTACACCGCGGTCGCGAGTCCCGAGAGCTACAACCCCGCGGCATTTCGCGCCGCACTCGGCCAGGCGGCCCGCAGCATCGGCGCGCTGCGATGAAACCGTCCCGGCTTACTGGCTGCCTCACGATCGCGCTGCTGCTCGGTTCGTGCGGCGGCGGCGGGGGAAGCAGTTCGGGCGGATCGACCGCGGCCCCCGCCCCGACCGCCCCGACCACGCCGACTGCCGTTTACTCGGCGCCTGCGCAGGAAGCGCTGACCGTTGTCGACGTCCAGCGGATCATCGCCCAGGCGGCCGGTGAAGCGGACACCCGCAGGCGGCCGGCGACGATTGCGGTGACCGACCGGGTCGGCAACGTCCTCGGCGTGTTCGTCATGAACGGCACGATCAACCGTTCGCTGACCAGCCGACTCACCGCGACCGGTGTGCTCAACGACAAGGACGTCGACCTGCAGGGCACGAACGTCGACTCGGTGATCGCGGCGATCTCCAAGGCGCTGACGGGTGCCTACCTCTCGTCGGGCGGCAACGCGTTTTCCACCCGCACTGCGAGCGAGATCGTCCAAGCCAATTTTCCGCCCGCGCCCAGCACGGTCGGCCTCGAAAGCGGTCCGCTGTCGGGAGTGCAGTTCAGCCAGCTTCCCTGTTCCGACCTCAATACCCGCTTCGTGCCGAGTGGGGGGCCGGCAGCGTTCATCGGCCCCAAGCGCGCCCCGCTGGGCCTGGCGGCCGACCCCGGCGGGTTCCCGCTCTACAAGAACGGCGTTCTCGTCGGCGGAATCGGGGTAATGGCCGATGGCGACTACGCCTTCGACACCAACGTGACGGACCTGCAGATCGACGACGAGGAAGCGATCGCTCTCGCCGGGCTTCAGGGCTTTGCCGCACCCGACACGATCACCGCAGACCGGATCACCGTCGACGGCGTGGCGCTGCGCTACAGCGACATGCGGGTCGCGGACCTCAGCCCGTTAAAGACCAATTTCGCGGCAATCCAGGGCACGATCGGATTACTCGTCGCGGTCACCGGCTACAACGCGGGCGCGATCGTCCCCGGCACGCCCTATGGCACCGAGGCGAGCGGCTACCGCTTCGCAACCGCGGCGGAGTTCGCGTTTCCAGACGCGTTCGTTCTTTCCAACGGGAGCGGCACGAACCGCTATCCGATCCGCGGCGGCACCGACGCGGGGAGCGTCGCGCAGCCGCTGACCGCCGCCGAATCCCGCGCGATCCTCGAAGAAGCCTACAAGATCATGAGCCGCTCGCGCGCGCAGATCCGCCGGCCGCTCGACAGCCGGGCGCAGGTGACGATAAGCCTCGTCGATACCCACGGCAGCGTGCTGGGCATCGTCCGTGCGCCCGACGCGCCAATCTTCGGCACCGACGTTTCGCTCCAGAAGGCGCGCACGGTCACGTTCTTCTCCGGTCCCAACGCGGCGCAGGACCTTATCGCCAATCCCGATGCCGAAGTCGGCAACTACGTTGCCCGCGCGCGCACGTTCTTCAACGATGCCGCCGCGCTGACCGGCAGGTGGGCGTTCGGCGCGCGGTCCATCGGCAACCTTGCGCGGCCGCACTTCCCCGATGGCGAGGCCGGCCGACCCGAAGGCCCGTTTGGTCGCCCGATCGAGGATTTCAATCCGTTCGCCACGGGCCTGCAGGTCGCGCTCATCAAGTCGAACGTGCTCCAGCATGCGCTGTTCACCGAAGGCAAGCCGTTCAACGACACCGCGCCGCAGTGCACGCTCCTGCCCCCTACCCCGACGGGCAAACCCCGGCTGGCCAACGGGATGCAGATATTCTCGGGCGGGGTGCCGATCTACCGCAACGGACAACTCGTCGGCGGCATCGGGGTGTCGGGCGACGGCATCGACCAGGACGACATGATCAGCTTCCTCGGCGTGCACAACGGCGGCCTGCGGGTGGGCGGCATCGGCAACGCACCCAGCCCCATCCGCGCCGACCAGATCGTTATCCCGGTGGGGGCGGGGGTACGGCTGCGCTACGTCAATTGTCCGTTCGCGCCGTTTCTCGACACCAACGCCCAGAACGTCTGCCAGGGCCTCTAGAGCGTCAAATCCGCCGCGCGCAGATCTCGAGGCCGATGTTCGTCAGGTCGTCGCCGATCGCGTTCATCAGATTGGTAAGCTGCGCCGACAGCTCGGCGCGGAAGGTTCCTTGCAGGTCCGCCGTCTGCGGGGCGTCGTTGTAGGCGATTCGCATCGGTCCCCCGATGATGGCCGGGGCGATCGCGGGCATTCCCATCCGGTCGACCGAGACATAGGCCGATTCGGGATCGTTGCGGAAATTGAAGCTGGTCCCGGTCGTCGCCGCGATCGGCGGGTTGCCCTGCGGAGGAGCGAGATAGGGGAATGTACTGATCGGCGCCCGGTCGCTCGCGGGCGGATTGAGCGGCAGGTTGGCGAACGTGCGGAGGCTCTGCCCGCTTTCGGTCAGGTCGAGAAACAGGAAAGCGATGGTGATGTCGACCGTCTGGTCGTCCAGATCGCGGCCGTTGGGAAAATCCGCCGGGCGCGAGAGGTCGAAGGTCAGCGCGTCGGGCACGATGATCTCGCGCACGGTGCGCCCACCGGTATTGGGTACGATCTGGGTGAAACACGGCTCGACATCGTAACTGAAGGTGGTCTGGCTACCGCTGCCCCCTGTCGCGGTGGCCGCGGGAGTCGGTGTCGCAGTTGCCGTGGGCGATCCCCCGCCCCCGCAGGCCGAGAGGGCCAGTGCGGCGACGAGCACGATGGCCGAAGCGGCGGCGCGCATCACAGCTGCCCTCCGAACCGCTGAGTCGTGCCCCAGACCTTGATCGTCCCGTTGCCGCCGGCGAACCGGTCGCGCGGAACCTCGAGAATGAAGGCCGTGTCGTTCTGCGCGGCGAAGAAATCGCGCGTGTTGTTGAAACGGATCTGGCCGGTGGTCCGCGATTCGCGCAGGCCTCGCGAATCGAAGAAGAATGGATCGTCGTGCAGCCCCGCACGCGCGCGGACCCCGTCCTTTTCGAGCACCGTCTCGACCGGCCCTTCGATCGTGCCGGTCACGCCGGGAACCCCCTGGAACCGCACGCCGTGCTCGTTCGGACGGGTGCCCTGGCCGAACTGCACGCGGATGGTGATTTCAGGGGTGTCGTCCGGCGGCGCGGTCGAGATGAAGAGCTTGTAGAGCACGTCGCGGTCGTAGAACGCGGGTGCGTTCGGGTTGTTCGGGCCGCCGAACGTCATCGCCAGGCGCACCGTTCCCGGACCATGCCACGCGAATACGTCGGCGATATCGGCCGCCAGATCGGGAGTCGAATCGACCGAAGGATCGGTGCGGGTGGGCGGATCGAGATGGTCTGCGGCCCGGTTGGGCGCGCCCGCGAAGGTGACCACGGCAAGGAGCACGGCGGCCGAAGCCCCTGCACCTACAGTGAATTTCCCAATCCTGGGCATCGACGTATCTCCCCGCGGCTGGTGCGCGTCCCTCCATCGAAGCGGAGACATTCTCTGCCTCCAGCGAGATTCCGCAAGTTCTCAATTGCAATTGTGGCAGATTTTCCTCACTTTTCCGAGTGGGAAGGGGCAAAATTCCTATGGCTGCCGCGCTGACACTGTTGTCCGCACTGGCCCTGTCCTTGCAGACAGAGGGCCAATCGCCCGCTGTCGAAGCCGATTCGCCCCCGGCTGAGCCGCAGAACGACACGCGGCCATCGCCTCTTTCCGGAGCCGAGGATCCGCCGCCCGTCGACAACGAATCGATCGATGGCCGGCGGCGGCCGGGCTATGACGCCCCGCTGCCAGATCGCCTGACGCAGGACAATCCGGGAGCGGTGCGCGCACCGCCGCCCGAAGCCTTCCCGACCGACCAGATCCCCATCCCCGATCGCTGGCGGCTGATCGAAACGCTGGGCGTGGTCAAGGAACGCTGGTTCGATCCCTACCACCAGAACACCCTCAAGGGAGACCGGCCGCTCGATCCCGACAAGTGGCCACTGATCGAGGGGCACGATTGGTTCTTCACCGCAAGCCTGATCAGCGACACCGTGATCGAACCCCGGACCTTCCCGATCCCCGTGGGCCTGCAGACGACCGAGCGGCCGGGCAGCCTCGACGTGTTCGGGAAGGATGCGAGCTACGTGCTGTCGCAGACGTTCATCGCCGGCGCGGCGCTGACGAAGGGCTCGACGGCCTTCAAGCCGCCCGACATCGAGTATCGCCTCGCGGTGGCGGTGAACCTCAACTACGTCGACGTGCCCGAGCGCCGGGTGCTGCTGGTCGAGCCCTCGGCGCCCAGCCACCGGTTCGACCACTTCGTCGGCGTGCAGGAAGCCTTCATCGACTACCACATCCGCAACACGTCGGACCGGTACGACTTCGATTCGATCCGCGTCGGCATCCAGCCGTTCCAGGCCGACTTCCGCGGTTTCCTGTTCAACGACCAGAACCTGGGCATCAGGCTGTTCGGCAACCGCGACAACAACCGGTTCCAGTATAACCTTGCCGCTTTCTGGCGCATATCGAAGGACACCAATTCGGGCCTCAATGACCTGACCACGCGGCCGCGCGACGACTGGCTTTTCGTCGCCAACGTCTATCGTCAGGACTTCCTCATCCCCGCTCTGACCAGCCAGGTGACTGTCGCCTACAACATGAACCGCGAAGGGGACGAGTTCACGTCGGACAAGAACGGGTTCCCGGTGCGTCCGGCCCTCCTCGGCAACATCCGCCCGCGCAACTACGATGTCGTTTATGTCGGCTACAACGCCGATGGCCGGATCGGTCGGATCAATCTCACCGCGAGCACCTATGGCGCCTTCGGGCAGGACCGGTTCAACTTCTTTACCGACAAGACTGCAGTCATCCGGGCGTTCTTCGGCGCGGCCGAGCTCAGCTATGATCGCGACTGGATGCGCTTCCGGCTGTCCGGGCTGTGGGCCAGCGGCGACAAGGATCCGCACGACAACCGCGAGGGCGGTTTCGACGCGGTATTCGAGAACCCGGTCTTCGCCGGCGCGGACACCAGCTACTGGATTCGCCAGACGATCCCGTTCGCCGGGGGCAGCCGCGCGGTATCAGTCAACGGCCGGAACGGGATTCTCAACTCGCTGCGCTCGTCAAAGGAAGAGGGCCAGTCCAATTTCAACAACCCCGGCACGATGATGGTCGGCGTCGGCGCCGACTTCGACCTTACCCCGACGCTGCGGGTCTCGGCGAACGCAAACCATCTGTGGTTCGAGAACACGAGCAGCCTGCAGGCCCTGCGCAACGAAGGGTCGATACCCCGGGAAATCGGGTGGGATCTCTCGGCCTCGGCGATCTGGCGGCCATGGGCCAACCAGAACGCGGTCGCCCGGTTGTCGGCTGCCGCCCTGGTTCCGGGGGCGGGTTTCCGCGACCTGTTCGACAATTCGAACGGCAACCGTAACTACTACTCGGTCCTTGCCAACGTGGTATTGAGCTACTGATGCGGGCCGACCGTTTCCTTGCCCTGTTCGCGCTACTGGTTCTCGTCTGCGGGATCGGCTGGTCGACCTCGCGCGCGGCCGAGGGGGAAAAGCCGGTCAAGCGCGTCTACCCTGTCTATCCCGCTGCCCCGCTGACGCAGACCATCGCCGAGATGGCCGCCAAGAGCGACGGCTGCACGAGTTGCCACGTCGCCAGCGACGCGCCGACGATGCACCTCTCGCCTGCGGTTCGGCTGGGCTGCACCGATTGCCACGGCGGCGACGCGGAGATCGTCGGCAATCCCGAGCTTGCCCGCGACACCCCGGAGTACGTTGCCGCACGCGACGCGGCGCACGTGCTGCCGAAGTATCCCGAAAGCTGGCATTACCCCTCTTCGGCCAATCCGAAGCGCACTTATGCGCTCCTCAACCGGGAGGCCCCGGAATTCGTCCGGTTCGTCAACCCGAGCGACTACAGGGTCGCGCGCGAGGCGTGCGGCGCGTGCCACATGCCGGTGATCGAGGCCGCCGAGCGGTCGCTGATGGCGACCGGCGCGATGCTGTGGGGCGGCGCCTCGTACAACAACGGCATCGTCCCTTATAAGAACTACATCTTTGGCGAAGCCTTCACCCGCGACGGCAAGCCGGCCAAGGTGGTCAGCGCGGGCGATCCGCCCGGCACCATCACCGACAAGCAGAAGGATCGCGGCGCGCTCGCGGCGCTCTACCCGCTGCCCACGTGGCACGTCGTCCCGCCCGCGGACGTGTTCCGGGTGTTCGAGCGGGGCGGTCGGACGATCAATCCGATCTTCCCCGAGATCGGCCTTCCCAACCCCACCGGGCAGATCCAGCGGCTCGACGAGCCGGGCCGGCCGGACCTCAAGCAGTCGAACCGCGGCCCCGGCACCGGCCTGCGCGTCGCTATCCCCGTTCTCAACATCCACAAGACCCGGCTCAACGATCCGTTCACGTGGTTCATGGGCACCAACGACCAGCCGGGAGACTATCGCCACTCCGGCTGCGCGAGTTGCCACGTCATCTACGCCAACGACCGCGAACCCCGCCATTCGCTGACATACGCCCAGTTCGGCCGGGACGGGCAAACCATAACCGTCGATCCGACGATCGCCGACAAGCTCGAGCAAGGCGATGCGCACGACACCCACGGCAAGGGCCATGGCGCTCTCAAGGCCGGCTACGGGGATGCCCACGGCGACGGGAAGACGGGCGAGCCCGTTCGCGAAAAGGGTCACCCGCTCCAGCATGTATTCACGCGATCGATCCCGACCGCGCAGTGCATGAACTGCCACATGCACCAGCCGAACATCTTCCTGAACTCGTTCCTCGGCTACACCATGTGGGACTACGAATCCGATGCGCCGGCGATGTGGCCGGAACAGCAAAAATATCCGACCGCCGAGGAAGTGCGGAAGGTCAACGAGCGCAATCCCGAAGGCGCGGCGCCCAAGGGCAAGTGGGCCGATATCGACTTCCTGCGCAACGTCTACGACCTCAACCCCAACCTCAAGGACACTCAGTTCGCCGATTACCACGGTCACGGGTGGAATTTCCGCGGCGTGTTCAAGCGCGACCGCAAGGGCAACCTGCTCGACAAGGACGGCAACATCCTTCCACCCGACGATCCCGAAAAGTGGCGCCGGGAGGGCGAAGGCAAGTTTGTCCCCGTCGGCATCAATCCGGGCAAGACGGTACACCTGGTCGACATCCATGCCGAAAAGGGAATGCAGTGCGCCGATTGCCACTTCGCGCAGGACAGCCACGGCAATGGCCTGATCTACGGAGAGGTCGCCAACGCGATCGAGATCGGCTGCAAGGACTGCCACGGCACCGCCGACGCCTATCCCAATCTCCTCACCAGCGGACCCGCCGCACCGCCCAAGGGCAACAACCTTGCCCTGTTGCGCAACCCGGATGGCCAGCGCCGGTTCGAATGGACGTTCGACAGCGCGGGTCGCCAGCAGCTGATCCAGCGTTCGATCATCGATCCCGACCTCGAATGGCGGGTGAGCCTGGTGAAGGACACCGTCGATCCCGCAAGCCCCCGGTTCAACGCGAAGTCGGCGCGTGCCAAGCTGATGAGCGAAAGCGGGGCAGAGGACGGCCTGTTTTCGTTCGGGCCGGGCATCGCGCCCGACAAGCGCGCGCACAAGGAAAACGAGATGGCATGTTTCACCTGCCATCTTTCTTGGACGACGAGCTGCGGCGGCTGCCACTTGCCGATCGAGGCGAACTGGAAGTCCACGGACCACCACTTCGATGGCGAGACCACGCGCAATTTCGCGACCTACAACCCGCAGGTCGCGCGCGACGAGATGTTCCAGCTCGGCAAGCACATGACCACCAAGGGCAACCAGACCGCCCCGGTCCGCTCTTCGAGCGCCCTGATCCTGAGCTCGACCAACATCAACCGCGAACGGATATACGTACAGCAGCCGCCCATCAGCTCGATCGGCTTCTCAAGCCAGGCGTTCGCTCCGCACTTTCCGCACACCGTACGCACGACCGAGACCAAGACCTGCTCGGACTGCCACCTGTCGGAAAAGGACGACAACAACGCTATCATGGCCCAGCTCCTGCTGCTGGGCACTAACTACGTGAACTTCGTTGGCCTCAACGCCTGGACCGGCCTCGAGGGCGGGTTCGAGGCCGTGCGTGTGACCGAGTGGGACGAGCCGCAGGCCGTGCTCGGCAGCTACCTGCACAAGTACGCGTACCCCGATTACTATGCGCAGTTCGTGGAAGAGCACGGGCGCGAGCTCAAGGACTGGACCCGGGGCAAGACTTTCGACGGCGACCTGTCGGGCGAGACCAAGGCATACGAACGCTTCGCCAACGTGGTCGAGGGCACGCGCGACCGCGTAGGCTGCCTGCAGGTGCGCGGCGAATACATGTTCGTGGCCGAGGGCAAGGGCGGTTTCCGGGTCTACGACGTCGCGTCGATCGCCAACAAGGGATTCTCGGAACGGATCGTCACCGCGCCGTTCTCGGCGTTGGGCCACGACACCCACGTGTCGACCAGAAACGCGACGTGCATGGCCTTGCCGACCAACCAGCCGATCGCCCCCACTCGTTCGACGCCCGAGATGCGCGAAATCAACCAGGAACAGCCGTTCCTTCCGATCTATCACTATGCCGCGGTGACCGACGCCGAAGAAGGCCTGATTCTCGTCAACGTTGATACGATGGCCGACGGCGAATTTCGCAATAACAAGCTGAAGCGTACGGTGACATGGAACCCCGAAGGGGTGCTCGACGGCGCGCGGCACATCGTGCTGGCCGGAGAAGTGGCCTACATCGCCGCGACCCAGGGCCTGGTCACGGTGGACCTCAGCAATCCCCTCGCGCCCCGTCTCTCATCGGTCGTCCCTCTCGATGACGCGCGGGCAAGCGCCATCCAGTTCCGCTATCTCTGGGTCACCGACCGCGAGGGAATGAAACTTTTCGACGTGACCGACCTGCGCAACCCGGTCGCGGTGCCGTCCGGAACGGTCCCGCTGGCAGACGCACGCAGGGTCTACCTGGCGCGGACCTATGCCTACGTCGCGGCGAAGGGCGAGGGCCTCGTGATCGTCGACATCGAGAATCCCCGCGCACCTGCGATCTACCGCAGGGAAACCTTCGGTGGCCGGATGAACGACGTCGAGGATGTCGTCGTCGCATCGACCAACGCCTCGCTGTTCGCCTATGTCGCGGATGGGCGCAACGGCATGAAGGTGCTGCAACTGACGAGCCCCGACAGCCAACCCAACTTCTACGGGTTCAGTCCGGCCCCCGTGCCCGAATTGATCGCCTGGGCGAAGACGCCGTGGCCGGCCATTTCCATGTCGAAAGGCCTCGACCGCGACCGCGCGGTGGACGAGACGGGCGGGCAGATCGCGGTGTTCGGCCGGCTGGGCTCGCGCCCGTTCAATCGCACGGAAATGGAAAAGCTGTTCCTCACCAGCAAGGGCGTGCCCTGGAAGGTGTCCGACACGCCCGACATGACGCGGTGGGTCGCCGGCAGGGGGCCGCTCGTCAGCGGCGAGTGAAGGCTCCGGCGGCTACTCCCGCTCGCCGAACATCTCGTGGATCATCGGCTGCAACTTGTCGGTGAAGTGCGCGAGCGCATGCCACCCGCTCACCTGCTCGTAGTGACTGACCACTTTCTTTCCGTCCCAGCGGTGAAGCGCGTAGCTTGGCGGTTCGGTGGTGATGAGGTCGCGTCCGTCCGGATGATCGGCATCCACCCGGCGAAGGTCCATCGCCACCAGCGGCGCGACCGAACCCGTCACGTTGAGCGGAATCCCGGAAATGGTCGTGTGAAGGGGACGGTGCAGGTGCCCGCAATGTATGCCCTGAATCTGGCGATGGCCATCGATCGCGCCGCGGAACCGCGCGATCCAGTTCTCATCAGGCGCGGGATCCATCCAGTCGATTCCGCTGACCACCGGCGGGTGGTGCATGAAGATCAGCGTGGGGGTGTCGGGGTGGGCGAGCAGCTGCGCCGATAGCCAGTCCGCACGCTGTTCGCAGAACGCGCCGCCGTGGCGCCCCGGCTCAAGCGTATCGAGAAGAAGTATCCGCAATCCCTGAGCATCGAGCGCATAGTGGATGAAGCCGCCGTCGCTGCCAATCTGCGGGAAGGCATGGAGCAGCGCCTCGCGGGTATCGTGGTTGCCCACCATGGGCCATACCGGGAACGGACAGCCGGCGAGCAGCGCCGCGGCGTCCTCGAAGCTCTCGATATCGCCCTTGTCGGTGATGTCACCGGACAGGACCAGCAGGTCGGGCCGGTTCGGACCGCCGAGCAGCCGCGCGAGCGTCGCGCGGAAGCGGCGCAGGTTCAGTTCCTCCGGCTCCTCGTCCGGATCGAACCCGATGTGGATATCGGTCATCTGCGCTATCAGCATCGCGGCCCCCTTCCCGCGCATCCCCTGTTTCGCGCCGCGCGGCGATCATGCAATTTCACGTCTGGGTTTTCCGCGCCGCGGCGTCCTTGCCGACCCGTGCGGGCGCCGCCGTGCCCCTGGGATGGTAGCTGTGGCACATCGCGCAGGTCGACGGGATCTTCGGCTTGGCCGCGCTTTCGCCGAGGTGACAGGTGCGGCAGGTCTCGATACCCGGAAGCAGGACGTCGGTTGCCGACCCTGATGTCGGCGCAGCATGGCATGTCGTGCACTTTTCTCTCTTGTGAGGCTCGTGATCGAACCAGCCGTGTTCGATGTAGCGCTTTGGCTGGACGACGGGCATGACCCCGTCGCCGCTCGGGAAGTGGCACTCCGTGCACACGCCCCGCGTCGACAGCATGCGCGAGGCGAGCGGAACCGAGGCGCGCTGCGGCGGCGCGAAGTTGCCGTAATAGAGGCCGCCCGGCGAATAGGCGCCGGGCCGCTTGCGACCGCTTGCGATCGGCCGGCGTGGCACGCGATCAGCGGCGGCAAGATCGGCGCGCATCTGGCGGATGTCCCCATGCCGCAGCGTGCGGAAGGTACCCCCTACGCGGTCGTAGACGAGGCTGTGGCACGATCCGCAGTTGGTCTCCATGTCGACGGGCTGGAACCGCACGCCGTCCGCGGTGGGCTGGTGACAGTCGGCGCAATCGAGCGGAGCGCCGTAGCCTTTCCCGGCACCCAGTCGCCGGGCCATCTGGGCGACCCCGCCCGAGGAAGCGAGGTGAAGCTCGTGGGGGAACTTGATGCCGTTGAATTCCCGTGGATCGGCATCGAGCGAAACCCGCCTGGGCGTCTTGTCGCCCTGACCGGTGAGGACCGCGACACGGAACTGGGGGTGCGCCTTGCCGAAGTCGGATGCATTGCCGAGCGGGGTCCTGAGCCGCTTGTCCATTGCGCCGTGGCAATCGGCGCAGAACTTCTGCGCAGGCGGCTCCATGCGGCCTTCGCCCTCGTGTTCGGTGTGACAATCGGTGCAGGCGCCGGCGCCGGGCTTGTGAAACACGTCGGCGATGTCGCGCTGCACCTGGTCGCCCCAGTCCAGCGGACCGCGTGCCAGTGACAGGCGCGGCTTGGCGGAATGGTCGCCGATCGTTTCGTGGCAGGTCAGGCAAGCGCTGTCGCGCACGGCCACGAAAGGCTGGACGTGGCACGCCTCGCAATTGTCCTCGAGTCCGTGGTGCGCGAGGCTCAGTTTCCCGGTCGACCAGCTCGCGTCCATGACCGTCTGTCCGCGTACTCGGTAGTCGGGCTTGACCGGCTCCCGTCCGAGATTGGTCCAGATGGGCACTGCGAGGAAGGCGACGAAGATCGCGGCCAGCAGGGCCCAGGCCACCGGCCGTTTGGCGGGCAGCCAGGTATTCGTCAGGCGGAAGCCATGCGTGCCCACTCCCGCACCGCTTTCGCGCTCCTCGTGCCGCCGGACCGTGACTTCGATCTCGTCTTCGGGCCCGGCCGCGAAATCGACCCGGAACGCGCCGAGGATCAATTCGGCACCCCCGCCCCGCACCGTCTCGCTGGTGCGCGTGCGCCCGTCGAGCGTGAAGCCGAGCGTGCCCGCAGCCTCGAACGCGAGCGACCGCCCCTCGCCCTGGCTGACGATCACGTGATGTTGCTCGACCGCGAGGTCGGGTATGGCGACATCGTTCTGTGCTGCCCGTCCGATGGTCAGCCGAGCACCCTCGACCACGCGCTCGCGAACGATCTCGCGCCCGGTGGCGGTAGTCTGGATCTGGCGGATACGGAAACTCACGCCGCCGCTACCAGTAGTAGAACACGCTGATCACGTGCGCGGTGAGCGCGCCGAGCAACGCGACCGTCGCGGGAACGTGAACGTAGAGCCAGATGTCGAGCAGGGCCCGCAACCGCATCTGCCGACGGATCTGTCCAAGCTGGGCGGCGCGGCGCTGAAGCAAGCCGAATACCCGCTCCTCGTGCTCGTCGCGGCTACGGTTCGCAGCGAAGGCGGCGCGGGCGCGCTCGGTCCTGCACCCGGGATAGCGGCCCGAAAGTCGGGCGATCACGCCTGCCTGGAACACGTCCTGCTCGAGCGCGGCGATCACGAGGTCGCTCTCCTCCCGCGGCAACGGCTGGGCGGCGCTTTCAAGCTGGCGATCGATCGCACCCAGCGCCTCGATCATCTCCTTCTTCGACATGTCGCCGCGGTTGGTGGAGAGCTTTTCGGGCAGGGTCGCGTAGACGATCACGCCGTAGATCCCCGACACGATCACCAGCATCATCAGCGCCCAGGCAAGCGTATGGACGTTCCAGCCGAGCTGGAACCCGGTGTGCAGGGTCCCGATGACCACGAGCGACAGTCCCAGGTAGACGTGGGCCGAGGTCCAGGCCTTGAGCGACCACCGCCCTTCGGTCATGGCCCGCTTGCGAATCCCGAGCAGCGACAGCCACAGGATCAGCACGACGCCGAGCGTGCCGAGCGTATATCCGTACCAGGTGCCGCCGTTGGGTCGCGGAGAGACGTCGGCGAAGGCATAGCCGATGCCGGACACGATCGAGAGCGCGAGCGCGATCTTGAGCCAGCGGAACCGCTTGTGGACGAGAAAACCCTCGTGGTCGGTGGGTCGCTGCTCGCGCCCTGTATCGCCCGCCAGCGTCGCCATCAGCCGCCGCGCTCCGACTGGCTGACCGCGAGAAACTTTTCAGGACCGACGCGAATCGCAGCGCCGGTGGGGCAGGCGCGCACGCAGGCCGGACCGCCCTCGATCCCCAGGCACATGTCGCACTTGATCGCGACTTTGGGCGTTTCCTTGCCCGACGCCTCGGCCTTCTTCTTGCGCCAGGCATAGCTCGCCTCGCCCGGCCCCGGCCCCAGGCCGAGCAACATCCACGACAGCAGGCCCGGTTTCTTGGGCGGCTTTGCGTCCATCCTGATCACGCCATAGGGGCAGTTCCGCTGGCAGTTTCCGCAGCCGATGCAGGTCTCGTCGATGAAGACCTCGCCATCGGGCCCGCGCTTGATCGCGTTGGGCGGGCAATCGGCCATGCAGTGCGGATGCTCGCAGTGGCGGCACGATGTGGGAACGTGCAGGTGAGCGTAAGTCTTGCCCGCTTCGCGGTCGAGGCGCGACAATCCATCGTGGCTGTCAGCGCAGGCCTTTTCGCAATTGTCGCACCCGACGCACAGCGTCTCGTCGATCAGCAGCACGTCGGTCGCTTCGCCGATTCCCTGGTCGACGAGGAACTTGGCGGTCTGCGAATAGTAGTCGGCCGCGTCGCCGAAACTGTCCTTGCGGCTTTCGATGAAGGCGTTGACCTCGCGGCGCCCGGCCATGTCGGCGAGCGCCTTCTCGCGCAGCTTGGGCTTGCGGTCGAGCAGCTTGACGAAGGCCTCGCCGGGAAAGCGGACGACCTGGCTCTTGATCGCCGCCTTGACGGTGGCAGTCCGCTTCGAGCCGTCGATTACCGCCATCTCGCCGAAGTAGGACCCGGCGGGCAGGTAGCTCAGGAACACCGGATGGCCGCCGATGTCCTTTTCCACGATCATCGAACCGCGCCGGATCACGAACACGTCCTTGTCGTCGTCGCCTTCCTTGATGATGACTTCGCCGGCGCGCTTGTCCTCGACCACGGCGGCGGCGGTAATCTCGGCAAGGTCGTCGGGCGTCAGCCCCGAACCGAACATCTGCAGGAGCTGGCGTTCGATCGAGATGCGGTTGACCGCCCGCGCCGCGCTCGGCGTGGTGGCGATCAGCTTGAGCGCGGCGGTCCGCGAGAACTCGAGCGCCACCGTATCCTCGGCCGCGCGGATCGTCGCGCCGCGGCGGCGTCCCGAAATCAGGCCCACCTCGCCGAAGATCGAACCCTCGCCGATGGGCACCGTGATCGAGGGATCGGCCGGATTGACCTCGACCAGCACCGAGCCCTGGGCGATGGCGAACATCGATGACCCCGGCGCGTTGCGCTCGAAGATCACCTCGCCCTTGCGGTAGAAATGTGCCCGCGAATCGATCATCAGCTCGCGCAGCTGGAGCACCGAGAGCTCGCGCAGGATCTCCACGTTGCGGCCGAACAGCGCGAGCCACTCGTCGACCGAGCGGTTGCCGGGGAGCGGGGCGAACTTTTCCTCGAGGATCGGTTCGTCCGCCGGCTTGAGATCGGTGTTTCCGGCGAGGAACTCGATCACGTCGTAGCCCTGGTTCATGCAGTGCTTGATGAGCGGATATCCGGCGAGCGCGCCGATCACGTAGATCCCGGGCTTCGTCGATTCGAATGCGGGCGAAAGCGCGGGGAACGATTCGCGCTCCTCGCTCGTGAAGCCCACACCAGCGCCCTCGACGAATGCGCGCGGCGGTTTCGAACCGGTGCGCGCGATGATGCGGTCGCAGCGGATGGTCTCCTGCCCGTCGCGGGTCTCGAGCACCAGTTCGCCTGGCTTCACTTCGGCCGGGCTGGTCTCGCGCCGGACGAAAATGCGCCCCTCGCTTTCGGCCTCCATCAGCAGCTTGACGTTGGCGCCTTTCGCGCGGGCGAAATCGGTGCCGCGATTGAGGATTGTCACCACGTTGCCCTGCGCCGCATCGGCCGCGAGCCCGAGCGCGTTCTCGATCCCTGCATCGCCCGAACCGATCACGGTGATGTGTTCGTCGATGTATTCGGTGGGATCATCCAGCTGGTACTGGACGTGCGGCAGGTCCGCTCCGGGAAGTCGGAGAAGGTTGGGATTGCCCTGCGTTCCGATCGCCAGCACGACCGCCTTTGCGCGGACGGTCGCCCCGCGCTTGAGCGTCAGGGTGAAGTTCCCCGCCTCGCCCTCGATCGCGGTTACGTCTGCGTCGAGCATGACCTCGACCTTGCGCTCGGCGATCTGGCGATCCCAGGTCTCGAGGATCGCCTCGCGCTTGCCGGCATCGAAATCGAGATCGGCCCGCAGCACCAGGTGAGCGGGCGTCGCCATGACGTGCTTGCCCTTCTGGTACTTGAAGATGGTATCGGAAAGGTGGTCGGTCTTTTCGAGGAGGACGTGGCTCATGCCCTTGGTGGCTGCATGGGCCGCAGCGCTCAAGCCCGCGGGGCCCGACCCCACGATCGCAACATCCACAATCCCCGTGTCGGTTCCTGACATGCCACCCCCCGGCCCGACGCATCATACCCGTGATGCCGCGTTAATCCAGTCGCGTTTGCGGGAAAGCGGCCGGCTTGCTAGGCGAAGGCGAGGCAGGGGGGACGGCGAATGGCGGCAATCGGCAAGGGCGGCGTGATCGCGGCGGGGGCGCTGGTGCTTGCCGCGGCAGCGATCGGGTACCGGCTTAGCGATAACGCCGACGTACCCGATTCCGCGCAATCGGCTGACGATCCGCTCGACCTGCTCGAGCAGACCGCGCGGGAAAATCCCGGCGATGCGGGGGCGTGGCAAAGGCTGGGCATCGCCTTGTTCGACGCAGGCCGCTTTGCCGATGCGGCATCGGCCTATGCCCACGCTTCAGACGCCGATCCGGACAACGCCGCGTTGTGGTCGAGCAGGGGCGAAGCGCTGGTGATGGCCAGCGAGCGCGATCCGATGCCGGAAAGCGCTCGGGAGGCGTTCGCCAAGGCCATCGCGCTCGACCCCAAGGACCCGCGCGCGCGCTACTTCCTCGCCGTCGACAAGGACCTGTCGGGCGATCATCGCGGCGCGATCGACGATTGGCTTGCCTTGCTTGCCGACACCCCGCCTGGCGCGCCGTGGGAAGCCGATCTCACACGCACGATCGAACAGGTCGGCAAGATCAACGGCATCGAGGTTTCCTCGCGAATCGCGCAACTGACCGCAAAGCGCCCCGCGCCTGCACCTGCGCATCCGGCATTCGACGCGATACCGGGGCCGACGCAGGAGCAGCTGGCCGCGGCGGGAAGCATTCCGCCAGGCGAGCAGCGCGCGATGGCCGAAGGGATGGTTGCCCGCCTCGAGGCGCGGCTGGCGAACGACCCGTCGAACGTCGATGGGTGGATGATGCTGTTGCGCAGCCGCAAGACGCTCGGTCAGGATGCCGCCGCCGCGGCCGCGTTGGCCGAGGCGATCGCGGCCAACCCGTCGCGCAAGGCGGAATTCGATGCGGCCGCCCGCCAGCTCGGGATCAGGCGTTAGCGGTCAGGACGCGGCAGGGGCCTCGCCACCGAAGCGGCGACCCGCCTTCGGGATGGCCGAACCGCGGACCGGCTTTGCCGCGGGCGCGGCAGGCTCGTCGGGTCGGTCGATCTTCCCCGTCTCGAGCAGCGCCTTGATCTCGTCGCCGGTCAGCGTCTCGTATTCGAGCATGGCCTGCGCGAGCAGGTGAAGCTTGTCCTCCTGCGCCTTGAGGATCTCGGTCGCGCGCTTGTGCGCCCCGTCGACCAGTTCCCGGATCTCGGAATCGATCAGCTTGTTGGTTTCGGCGGAGCCCATCGTGCGCGCGGTCTGCCCCATGCCGAGGTAGCCTTCCTGGCTTTCCTCGTACTGCAGGGGCCCCAGCTTGTCGCTCATGCCCCACTTGGTGACCATGTTGCGTGCGAGCCTCGTCGCGTACTGGATATCGCTCGAGGCGCCCGACGACACCTTGTCGTGGCCAAAGATGATCTCCTCCGCCACCCGGCCACCCATGCTGACCGCAAGATCGGCGTGCATCTTGTCGCGGTGGTACGAGTAGTTGTCGCGCTCGGGCAGGCGCATCACCATGCCCAGCGCCCGGCCGCGCGGGATGATCGTCGCCTTGTGAATCGGGTCGGACGCCGGTTCGTTGAGCGAGACGAGCGCGTGGCCCGCCTCGTGGTAGGCGGTCATCTTCTTTTCGTCGTCGGTCATGACCATCGAGCGGCGCTCGCTGCCCATCATGACCTTGTCCTTCGCGTCCTCGAACTCCTGCATTGCGACGAGGCGCTTGTTGCGGCGCGCTGCCAGCAGCGCTGCCTCGTTGACGAGGTTGGCGAGGTCCGCGCCTGAAAAGCCCGGGGTGCCGCGGGCGATCGTGCGGGCGTTGACGTCGGGCGCGAGCGGCACCTTCTTCATGTGGACGGCGAGGATCTTTTCGCGCCCCTCGATGTCGGGCACGGGGACGACGACCTGGCGGTCGAAGCGGCCCGGGCGCAGCAGCGCCGGGTCGAGCACGTCGGGGCGGTTGGTCGCCGCGATGATGATGATCCCTTCATTAGCCTCGAACCCGTCCATCTCGACGAGAAGCTGGTTGAGCGTCTGTTCGCGTTCGTCGTTGGAGTTGCCGAGACCGTGGCCGCGATGGCGGCCGACTGCGTCAATCTCGTCGATGAAGACGATGCAGGGCGCGTTCTTCTTGGCCTGTTCGAACATGTCGCGCACGCGGCTTGCACCGACGCCAACGAACATCTCGACGAAGTCGGAGCCCGAAATGGTGAAGAACGGTACGCCCGCCTCGCCCGCGATCGCACGGGCGAGCAGCGTCTTGCCGGTGCCGGGCGAGCCGACCAGCAGCGCGCCCTTGGGAATCTGGCCGCCGAGCTTGGAGAAGCGCTGCGGATCGCGCAGGAACTCCACGATCTCCTCGAGCTCCTCACGCGCCTCGTCGATCCCGGCCACGTCCGCGAACGTCACGCGGCCCTGTTTCTCGGTCAGCATCTTGGCCTTCGACTTGCCGAAGCCCATCGCGCCGCCAGCGCCCCCGCCTTTCTGGACCTGCCGCAGCGCGAAGAAGGCGATGCCGAGGATTAGGATGAACGGCAGCGACTGGATCAGAAGGTAGAGAAAGACGTTCGGCTGGTCGGCTTCCTTGCCCGAATAGGACACGCCGTTGTCGTCGAGCAGCTTGGGCAGGCTGGTGTCGCCCGCGACAGGGGTAGTGGCGAAGGTATCTCCGTTCTTCATCGTGCCGGTGATCGCGTTTGGCGCGATCGAAACGTCCTTCACGCTGCCCGCGGCCACGCGCTCGCGGAATTCGGAATACCGGATCGTCGACCCGGGGGCCTGACCGGCCTGTCCGAACATCGAAACGACGAGCAGCAGGGCAAGGAAGATGCCGCCCCACACCATCAGGCTCTTCACCCAGGGGTTGCCGCCCGGGCCGGGCTCGCGGGGATCGTTGTCGTCGTTCATCGGGTGAAGCGTCCTTTCCTCGCCACCGAATGTAGGGCCGAAGGGTTGAATGGCAAGATAACGGGGGCGTTTAAGCGACGAGCCGCGCGACCAGCCAGTATGAGGCGGTGGCCCCGGTTGCGTATGCTGCCAGCCGGATACCGGGGCCCAGACTTCCCGGCGCGATCCTGCGCGCCGCGGCGAGCACCAGGATCACGCTGCCCACGACCGCGAGCTGTCCCGCTTCCACCCCCAGGTTGAAGGCGAGAAGCGCGGCCGGCACCTCGCCTTCGGGCAGGCCGATCTCGGCAAGGGCCCCGGCGAATCCGAAACCGTGGATGAGCCCGAAAACGAAGGCGACGAGCCAGGGGAAGCGCCGGGCGAGAGTGGCCGGCTCGGGCGGGCGCAGCAGTTCGCGTGCAACCAGCACGATCGACAGCGCGATCAGCGCCTCGACCGGTCGCTGCGGGAGGCCCACGAGGCCCAGGGTCACGCCGGCGAGGGTCAGCGAATGGGCGAGCGTGAAGGCCGTCACTGCCTTGACCACCCCCCAGCCGCGCCGGACTAGCAGGACGAGCGCGATGACGAAGAGCAGGTGATCCCATCCGGCGAGAATGTGATGCACCCCCAGCGTGCCATAGGTGCGCCAGACCTGCGTGGATGCTGGGGCGGCCGCGACGGTCGCGAACGGGCGCGACGGGACGAGGCGGTAGTTCTGCGGCTCTCCCGCCAGCGGCATGACCCGTACGAGGACATCCCCGCCTCCCGGAACGTCGCGATAGCCGATCCGCTTTCCTGTCAGCGTGCCTTCACAAGTCAGGCGGGCGTTTCCGATGAGAGCCAGCGCGCCGGTCCGGCCGTGCGGCCCATCGGTGACGCGGCATCCGGCAGGGACCAGCGGCATCGCCAGCCGTGGCGTGCGGCGCGAAACGAGCGGCTGCTTCCAGGCCATGCTCCATTCCCCGGCGGTGCGCTGACGGTATTCAATGTATCCAGGACGCAGTTCGTCTGCGGCAGCAGGCGCCGACAGTCCGGCCAGCAGCACAAGCACGACGGCGAGCAGTCTGCTCACTTGTCGATCGTGACCGTGTAGGCGTCACGCAGGAGCTTGTAGGCGGCATCCCTGCGCGAGCCCGCGGTCGCCGTGCGCCAGTCGTCCTCGACCCGGCCGCGGACGGCCTCGAAAGGAGGAAGCTTGCCCGGCGTGCGCTCAGTCAGGCGAACGAGATGCCAGCCGAGCGCCCCTTCGATCGGCCCCTGCCACGACTTCGACGGCGCGAGCGTGTCGAGCGCTCTTGCGAATTCCTCGCCCAATTCGCGTGCGATCGCTTCGCGCCCGGCGCGCTCGAACCGCGGCGGCAGCGAGACGGGGTCTCCGACCCAGCGCCAGTCGGCTCCCCCGTCGAGTAACGTCTTGCCCACCGTTGCCCGGCTCCGCGAGGTGAAGAAGATCTGGTCAAACGTCAGCGCGGCGTCGACCGCAAAGCGTTCGGGGTGGTCGGCCAGCCACTTGCGCAGGGTCGCCTCGTCCGGGCTTTCGGCGTCGGCCGCGCTGGCCGCGATCGCATCCATCTTCTGCGCCAGCCGCTTGCGGATGACCGCATCGCCATCGTCGAGTCCGAGCCGCAGCGCCTCGCGATAGAGCACCTCGTCGCGCACCCAGCCGCCGATGACGCCATCGAGTTCCGCCGCACTTGGCGGCCGCCCCATTATCTCGGCGAAGTTGGCCGCGAGCCGGGCCTGGTCCTCGCGGGTGAGGACGATCGTCCGGGTTTCCGGATCCGCCGGCTCGCCCTGCCATCCGAGGAACGCGAAGATGGCCGCGCCAAGGAGCAGGAAATGCACGAGCGGCTCGCGGATGAGCCGGGCGAGGGTTAGGCCTCGGGTGCCGGGTTCTGTGCTGTCAGCCATATGGGCGACGAATAGGCACGTTCCTGCGCGACTGCATCCTTCATCGCTTCGGGCGGCAGCTTGACGCCGTACCGCAGCGCATCGAACAGGATCCACCGCGGGGTGGGGATTTCCAGCACGCGGACGTAGTAGAAAGCGTTCTGTCCGCTACGGTATTCGGGGTCCGTCCACAGCGTCCGCAATTGCCGGGCACCGATGGAGTTGGTGTAGGTGGCGCGGGCACGATCCACCGTGTCGCCGACCGCGGGCACCTTGCCGCCCGTCCTCGTGCGCCGGTCGGGATCGGACCATGCGACGTCGAACACTTTCTCCTGCGCGCGGCCGCCGGCGTCGATCCAGCCCTTGACCACCTGGACCCGGTCTAGGTTCGCGCCGCGGGGATCCTTTAGTGCCTCGATCATGAAGACCGGCGCCTTGCCCCTGTCGGCGAGTTCCCCGCCCATCGGGACCCCGCGCCGGTAGCCGAGCGCGACCCAGCCCTGCTTCGTGAAATCGTCCGGGGTGAAGTCGAACCCGCCGAACAGCCGGACGGTCATCCGAGGGCCGGTCGTGGCGTAGACTTCCCGGCGGACGAACGCGTCGAAGATTTCCGCGCGGGTGTTGGCCTTCGCCCAGACCCCGGCGTAACCACCGGCGAGGTAGTGCCAACCGAAACGGCCCTGCCGCGTTCCGAGGTTCTGGGGCTCGATGGAACGGCGCGCCTGCGGCTCGTTGCCCGTGTGCTTGCCGAAGAAATTGTCTTCATCGCCCGTAGCGAGCGCGGTGTGGCTGTCGGTCGATCCGATCAACCCGAAGCGATAGGGGTTCGCGCCGGTTCGCGCCTCGATCGTCAGACCGCGCTTCAGGGCCTCGCGCACGTAGTTTCCGCCGAACATGTCCGGCGTCGACCTGCGGGTGAGCGGAAGGTTGCCCAGTTCCCATCCGGCCACGCCGAAACTGGCGTATTCGTCATTGGGGCTGAGGAACCGGTGCGCCTCGCTGTCGCCCTTGATCTGCGTCGCTTCGACCACCGGCTCGCGCGCCGCGCGGCGGCGCGCATAGGCCGCGGTCATCGGCCCGCCGCCCGGCATCGTCAGTTCGAACATCAGGCCGTTCGAGAGATTGGAGTTGTGCGGGATCGCGAGGACCCGGCCGCCCGTTTTCCTTTCGTAGGCGTCCATGTAATCCCAGAGGCCGTCGACCTGTCCGCCCAGCCCCGGGAAGGGCCGGACCTGGCTGGTCCGGTCGCTGCCGTCGCGGAACATCACCACGCGGTGCAGATTGTTGCCGTCGGGCATCAGGGTGTACTCGAACCCCGCAAGCGCGGTGAATCGGCCCGGCTCGTTGAACCGGTCGATCGTATCGAGATGCGCCTGCCAGATATCCTCGGTGGCCTCGGCCTGGGCCTCGGGATCGCGCAGCCCGGGCGGAAGCGTGCCGTCGGCGGCGGCGGTGATGAGTTCGGCGACCGCCCGCTGCGATTCGTGCGGGCCCGCGTGCATCATGTCGTGCCAGCGGCGCAGCACCGGGTCGCGGATCAGCATGCGCGGCGCATCGTAAAGGCGGCGCGTGGCGCCTAGTCCGTCGGAATGGTCGGCGATGACGAGGAAGTCGAGCGGCCGGTCGAGCTGCGCGGGGATGCCGATGGTCGAAGTTACTTTTTCGCCACGCGCGAAGCGCAGCGCCTGCTCGGGACCCAGCCGCACGCCGAAGCCGAAAGCGTCGATCGAATTGTCCGTGTGAAGGTGGGTATCGCCCCACAGGACCCGCTCGGGATAGGGGGTCACTGGCACCCTGCCGCTGCCGTCACCGCGCGCCGCGGCGCTTGCGCTGCCGCCCGCACCGGTCACCGTCATGTCGCAGGCGGCCGTGCAAAGCAGCGCGCTCACGAGTGCAAGGTCGCGGATCGGATTGCCCATGTCGCCCCCCTTTCGCAGGGTGCCACACGGCGACTGTCAGTCAAGCATTCAGCTGCGGTGCCCGCGAAGGCGTTCCTGAAACCGGAAGCGTTCCCACCGGAAAGAGCCGGGCCTTGGAACCCTATTGGGCAGCGGCCCCGCGCAGCTTGCCCACCGACTGGGCGCCCGCGGCGTTCGTGACGAGCACCTCGTCGCCGTCGACCACCACGATCACGTCATCGAGGCCGACGACCGACACCCGCGGGCCGTCGCTCTCCACCAGCACGTTGCGGCAGTCGACCAGATCTGCATTTCCGGGGGCGCGGTTCCCGTCGCCGTCGCGGTCGAGCACGTCGCGAAGGGATTGCCAGTTGCCGATGTCGGACCATCCCATGTCGGCCGGAACGACAGCGGCACGGCTAGTGTTCTCCATCACCGCGTAGTCCACCGATTCGCCCGCGATCACCTCGAACGGTGCCGCCTCCGGGTGAAACGCATGACCGTCGCGCAAGCCGCCTGCGACAGCCTGCCGGACAGCCTCGGCCATCGCAGGACGGTGCGCGGCGAGCTCGCCGAGGAATGCACCGGCCCGAAAGGCGAATATGCCGCCGTTCCACGCGTAACCGCCTTCCGCCAGGAAGCGTTCTGCAGTGGTCCGATCGGGCTTCTCGACAAAGCGATCGATCCGGTGCGCCGCGCCTCCTTCGCCAATGGGTTCGCCCAGGCGGATATATCCGTATCCGGTCTCGGGCCGATCGGCGGAAATGCCCATCGCCACCATCCAGCCCTCTTCCGCAAGCCCGGCCGCGACCCGCGCCGCTGCGGCAAATGCGTCAGCGTCGGCGATATGGTGGTCGCTGGGGCAGACCAGCATGATAGCGTCGGCGGGCAGAAGCGCGGCGGCGAGCGCGATCGCCGGGGCCGTGTTGCGCGCCGCCGGCTCGACGATCAGGGTAATGTCCTCGTCCGCCTGTTCCTCGATCAGGGCCACGTGCGCCGCTCCCGCGACGATGACGGGACTGGCGAATCCCTCGCCACGGCAGCGCTCGAGCGTGGCCTGGAACAGCGTCGACTGGCCGACCAGCGGAAGGAATGGCTTGGGCTTGTCCTTGCGGCTGCGGGGCCACAGGCGCGTACCGCTGCCCCCGCACAGGACGACCGGGGTGATCGGACAAATGCTCATCTCCGGCGCGACCTAGCACGAAAAAACGGACTGGCGATTCCCTTCGTTTCGGGCGGTCGAAATTTCAGAACCACCGCTGTCGCCAGTAGAACGGAGCGGCCACCGGGTTTCCGGCCGCATCGGTCGCCGGTTTGAAGCGCAGCCGCTCGACGACGAGGCGGCAGGTGATCGCGTCCGCCTCGGGATCGGGACTGGGTTTGTACACGCTGCAGTTCGACGCGCGTCCGTCGGGGCCGACGATCACCTTCACGATAACCTCGGTGCCGATGCGGGCCTGGCGGCCGCCAGGCGGCGTGGGATAGTCGCGGGCGTTGTTGATGCCCCCCGAGACATGAACCGGGTTGGTGGCGATACCGCCTCCCTGCCCGCTGCCGCCGCTACCGCTGCCGGTTCCCGAACCCGTCCCGCCGGCACCTGTCCCGGCGCCCTGTTCCCGCGCTCCCGAGGTGTCGGCCGAACCGGTTGAGCTTGCCTTCGGGGCGGGCGGGTCGGGCTTGACCTTGATCCTGGGTTCGGGCGCAATGGTCGCTTTTGGGACCGCCTTCGTGCCTTCCTCACCCGATGCACCGGCGTCGGGCTCCGGCTCGGGGGGAGGCTCGTATTCCTTCGTCTCGACAGTGACGGTGAAGGTCGAAAGCACTGCGTCCTCGACCGAAGCCGTCGCGTTCGGCGCGAAGGCCTTGGCAAGAGCGTAGATGCCGAGGACGTGCAGCAGGACGATCGCCACGAGAGTAGCCGGGCGGGGCCGGCGCCGCGCGCTGGCGAAGTTGTCGTTGGTCGCTGAGCCGGGGGCCGCCATGCTGGCGTCAACGATGCGGCACTCTCACGCGTTCCGCCAGCCAAAAACGAACGGCGGCGCTCCCGCGAAGGAGCGCCGCCGCCGTGTTTCAGGATCGTGCCCGGATCAGAAGTCGTAGCTGACGCCCAGCTGGATCTTCCACAGCGAGGACGAGCTCTGCACCACCGGGTCGCGGAAGCTGACCGCACCGTTCCGGTACTGCGAGCTGATCGGGGTGTAGACGTACTTCCCCGTGCCCGACTGGATGTCGGCGCGCACGAGCGCTTCGGTGTAGCTGTACCGCCGGAAGACGTTGCTGTCGCTGTCGATGAAGTTCAGGAAGTTGTCGAAGTCCAGGAAAAGCTTCACCTTGTCCTTCTTCAGCCCGAACGCGCTCATCGGTCCCGGGATTTCCTGGCTGAAGCGCAGATCGAGATCGTAGAACCACGAGTTCTCGCACGAGTTGCGCGGCAGCACCTGGCCGCGATACTTGGCGATGCACTTGTTGTTCGAGATGAAGCTGTCGAGCGCGCCGGCGAAGGCCGCGTCGGCAATCACGACGTTCGGGTCGCTGGTGCCGGTCGGAACGTAGAACAGCGAGTTGAAGTCGCCGCTCGCGCTGTCGTTGAGGACCTCCGACGGAGCGTTGTCCCAGACCACCGAGAACGGACGCCCCGAGCGGGCGACGAACACGAAGCCGAAGCTGGTGTCGTTGTCGCCGAAGAACTGCTCGCGGACATTGAGGCCCATCGTGAGGTTGTGCCGCGAGGCGTACTCGCTGCGTGCCACGTCCACCGCCTGGCGATCGTAAGCCGCGACGATGTCGAAGCTCGAGGTCGCCGTGGAGCTGTTGTTGTTCCGGTTGTTCTTCGAGTCGGTGTAGGCGTAGCCGAGGTTGAAGTTGATCCGGCCGCCATCGGTGAAGATACCGCGGCGCCAGTTCTTCGACAGGATCGCGGAGGCGATCTTGCTCTCGTAGCTCTTGCCGTTGGTCAGCTGGATCTCGTCGTCGCGACTGGTGTTGAAGCAGGCCGGGGTGACGTTGGTGTAGGTCGGCGGGCTGCCGCCCTGGTTCTGCAGCTGCGCGGCACAGCCGGCCGCGGTCGGATCGATCGCACGGTAGATGGGGCGGCCGTCGGCAGTGAATCCGTTGACGCCGAGCGCCGGGTTCACGACCTGCGACAGGTCGACGAAGTCCACCGGGTTCTGGAACTTGGACCAGATGAAGTCCGCGCTCAGGCGCCAGTCGCTGAAGAACCCGCTCGGCGCACCGAACGTGGTCGCGACGCCGAAGTTGGCGCGCCAGACGGTCGGCATCTTGAAGTTGGGATCGGTCGACTGGGTGTCGGCGAGGCCCCGCGCCGACTGGGTCGCGGCGTTGGTGAGCACGCACTGCGGAATGCCCGTGAACTGTCCGCCCGAAACGACGTTGGCGCGCGGTCCGGTGGTCGGGAAGCACGCGATGCGCCCGGCCGACGTGCTCGCGGTCACGCCGGTCTGACCGAAGCCGGTGACGAAACCGTTGTTCGAGAACGCGTTCGAGAAATAGACCGCCGGGTCGCCGCCCGTGAACCGGCCCACGCCGGCCTTGACCTGCGTGTCCGAGAAGAACCCCTGATTGTAGAGGTTGTAGGTCAGACCGAAGCGCGGGAGGATCACCGGGTCGATCTTGCCGAAGCTGATCGCATTGGTGTGGCCATACCGCGCGAAGAAGTTCGGATTGGCCGTCGGCGCATTGCCCGAAAGCCAGTCGATCCGCACGCCGCCGACAACGTCGAGCTGGTCGGTCGCCGCCCACTCGTCCTGGACGTAGGCCGACCAGGTGGTGCGCTTCCAGCGGGCCGCGGCGTCGTTGATGTCGCCGCTGGCGGTGAAGTTTCCGTAGGCACCCGCGGACTGGCCGGCGACGATCTGGTCGGCACTGGGGAAGGTGTTCGACCCGCCCGACAGGATGCCGGCAGCGAAATCGTTGAGGTTGTTGAACGTCAGCGTACCGGTCGAGTTCTGAGCGAACAGGTTGAACACCTTCAGCTCGTTCATCTCGCCGCCGAGGGTGATCGTGTGCGCGCCTTGCGAAATGCGGCCGAGCGCCTTGAACTGGGTGACCGTCGTCTTGAGGTCGTTCGACGTGCGCGAGAAGCCAGGCCCCGCCAGGAGCGAGCCGTTCTGCCCGTTGTTGGTCACCCCGACCACGAAACGGGGCATCGGGTTGTCGCTCTGCGCTTCACCGCCGCCGACCGGCCCCTGGACGTCCTGCACGATCGCGCGGCTGGCGCGCAGCTCTGTCGAGAACGTGTCGGACCAGTCCGAATACAGGCGCAGCGAGTAGTAGTCGCTCTCGGTGCCCTCGGCCTCGAAGCTGTTGATGCCGGTGTAGATGTTCGCAGTCTGCGAGAAATCGTCTTCCTCGACGTTGATCTCTTCCAGACGCTGATAGGTCGCCTCGAGGCGCTGGCCATCGGTGATGTACGCGTCGAGCCGGCCGAAATAGCGCTGGCTGCTTTCCGCCAGGTTGGTGGGAAGGCCGCCGGTTTCAAAGCCATAGGTCGACGACAGGATCTGGGAGAACCGGTCGAAGTCCGCGTTGGTGACGTAGGTCAGCTCGTTCGGATAGCCGTTGCCCGCGGGACCGAACTCGAAGCTGTCCGACAGGTCGGTCTCTTCGTAACCGGCAAAGAAGAACAGCCGGTCCCTGATGATCGGGCCGCCGAGCGTCGCGCCCCAGCGGTATTCCTTGTAGGGGCTGGCGGAGAAATTGAGGCCGCCCGCGCTGTCGCCCTGCAGGCTGTCGCTGGCATAGGTGAAGAATGCCGAGCCATGCAGCGCGTTGGTGCCCGACTTGGTCACCACGTTGATCGCGCAGCCGGTGAACTGGCCATACTGGACGTCGAACGGAGCGAACTCGACCGAGGTCTCGCGGACCGCATCGTACGGAAGCGGGAGCGAGTTGCGGCTGGCGAACGGGGTGCCGTTGAGGCCGAACAGGTCGGACTGGGCGATGCCGTCGACGGTGAAGGCGTTCGAGCGGTCGTTGCCGCCGAGGCAGGAGACGCGGTCGACCTCGTTGCTGCGGTCGAGGCTGACGCGCGGGTCGATGCGGATGATGTCACGAACGTCGCGGCTGATCGACGGAAACGCCTCGATCGTGTCGGTGCCGAACGACTGGCCGGGGCCGATCGCGCGCTGGGTAAGCTGCACGCGCGAGCCGGTGACGACGATCGTCTGGCCCGCGTCGCTCGCCTCGAGCGAGAACGCGAGGTTGGTGTTGCCTTGCAGGTTGATGAAGACGTCCTCGACGGTCTGCCCCTCGCGGCCGGGCGAGGTCGCGGTGACCGTGTAGGGACCGCCGGTCACCAGGCTGTCGACGCGGAACGCGCCGTCGGAACCGGTCACGATCGTGCGGCTGGCACCCGTGCGGGTGTCGGTGACGACGACGGTGCTGCCCCCCAGCGGAGTGCCGCTTGCGTCGCTCACGGTGCCCTGGATGCCCGAGGTGATCTGCTGGGCCATGACGGGAGCCGGCAGCACGGCGGCGGCGGATAGGCTGACGGCGCTCGCGGCCAGCAGATACTTGAGCTTCATGGAATACGATCCCTTGCATTCGATGAGGAGAGGAAGACGACTGGGTCGCCCGATAGGAACTTCCTGCCGCGGCCAAAAGGCCCTTGCGTTACGATTGTGTGGCATCCGCCCACAGAATTTTCCCCCCCGCAGGAAGCGAGGCCTAAGCCTTTGAAATAGAAAGGGCTTCCTGTGTTGCCGCGATGCAACAAAATCTCAGAAAACTGTGTCCCGCCCCTCTGGAGGGCTCGAGACCGTTCGAATCAGGCCAGATTGATCTCGCGCAGCCGCTGCTGGAGGAACGCGTGGCTCGAAATCGGCTCCGGATGATCGTCCGGCCGGGCCGGGTCGATGCAGCTTTCCAGCGTGACGATTTCGAAGTCGGGACGGAAGTGCAGGAAGAACGGCATCGAGTACCGGCTCCGGTAGGCCGCCGCACCCTTCGGATTGACCACGCGGTGCTGGGTCGACTTGAGTCGGCCATTGGTGAGCCGGTCGAGCATGTCGCCGATGTTCACCACCAGTGCGCCGTCGGGCGTATCGACGGCCTTCCATTCGCCGCTCGCGGTGAGAAGCTCGAGCCCGGCTTCCTCGGCGCCGAGCAGCAGGGTGATCGTGTTGATGTCGCCGTGCGCGGCGGCGCGGATCGCGCCCTCGGCGTGCGGCCCGTCGAGCGGCGGATAGTGCAGCAGGCGCATGACCGAGTTGCCATCCTCGACCGTGGGCGCGAACCATTCGCGCGGCAGGCCGAGGTGCAAGGCGATCGCCTCGAGCACGCGCCCGCCGGCTTTTTCGAACGCGGCGTACAGTTCGGTGAAGGTCTCGCGGAAGCCCTCGATTTCCTCCGGCCAGACATTGGCGGCCATGTATTCGGCCAGCGGATGCCCTGCGGGCAGTTCGCGGCCCACGTGCCAGAACTCCTTGAGATCGTGAACCTCGGCGTCCTTGGCGCGTTCGACGCCGAAGGGAGTGTACCCCCGCGCGCCGCCGCCGCCTTCGATCTTGTATCCCTTCTTGACCTCTTCCGGCAGCGCGAAGAACGCCTTCGACAGCTCCTCTGCCCGCGCAATCAGGTCGGCGGGAATGCCGTGGTCGCGGATCACCGCGAACCCGTATTCGCGGAAGGACCGGCCGAGTTCGTCGGCAACCTCGTCAAGCGGACGGGCAATCGAGACGGAAGCGATTTCGGACATTGTTCAAAGACTCAGTAGGGAAGAAACAGACCGGCGAGCGCGGCGGACATGAGGTTGGACAACGAGCCGGCGGCAAGCGCCTTCAGCCCGAGCCTGGCGATGACCGGTCGCTGGTTCGGGGCCAGGCCGCCGGTGACGGCCATCTGGATGGCGATCGACGAGAAGTTGGCAAAACCGCACAGCGCGAAGGTCACGATCGCGCGGCTGCGCTCGGACAGGACCTCGGCGCCGAGCTGGCCGAGGTCGATGAAGGCCACGAATTCGTTGAGGACGACCTTGGTGCCGAACAGCCCCCCCGCCACCGGCGCCTGGTCCCACGGCACGCCGATGAGGAACATGACCGGCGCGAACACCGCGCCCAGCGCAGCCTGGAAGCTCCACCCTTCGAACCCGAGCAGGGCCCCGAACCAGCCGAGGATGCCGTTGGCCAGCGCGACCAGCGCGACGAAGGCGAGCACCATCGCGCCCACCGCCACGGCCAGCTTGACGCCCGTCTGCGCGCCTTGGGCGGCAGCCTCGATGACGTTCGCCGGGCGGGTGCCCTCTTCGAAGGTTTCCGCCAGTTCGACCTCGTGCGGCTTGCCCCCCTCTACGATCGCGGCCGGCCCTTCGGCACTGATGCGCGAGGTGGGCAGGACGATCTCGCCCTCCGCAGCGCCCGAAGGCTCGTCCTCGTCCGGCATGATGATCTTCGCCATTAGGATCCCGCCGGGGGCCGACATGAACGCGGCGGCAAGGAGATAGGGAAGGTAGCGCTCCCCGAGCAGCCCGGCATAGGCCGCCAGGATCGTGCCCGCGACACCCGCCATGCCGACGGTCATCAGCGTGAACAGCCGGCTCGGGCTCAACGCGGCGAGATAGGGCCGCACGACCAGCGGGCTTTCCGACTGGCCGACGAATATGTTGGCGGCAGACCCCAGCGCCTCGACCCGGCTCACACCGGTGACCCAGCCGATCGCCCCGCCGAGCCAGCGGACCAGCCGCTGCATGATCCCCAGGTGGTAGAGGATCGAGACGAGCGCGGCGAAGAACACGATCACCGGCAGCGCGCCGAGGGCAAACGTGTTCGCGAGCGGGTTGTCGCGCCCGAACAGGAAGGCTGTGCCTTCGTTGGCATACGACAGCAGCGCGGCCACCCCGTCGGACATCGCCTGGATTCCCGCGACTCCCCACGGCGTGCGAAGAACGATGAAGGCCAGCAGGGCCTGGAGCGCGAACGCCGCCCCCACGATACGCAGGCGGATCCGGCGCCTGCCGTTGGACAGCGCAAGGGCGATGGCGAGGATCGCGACGATCCCCAGAATACTGGCGACGACTGGCGGCATGGCGCTCCCCGATAGCGACGGCCGGTTACTTTTGAAACCGGATTCGCGACTCCCTCATCCGGAGTGCTTTTGTGTCTCCACAAACAAACGCGCAAGGCTCGTTTGTGCACGCTTTCCTTTTCTCGGGCCGAGTGCCAATCGTGTCGCGCATGAACGACACTGTCTCTCCGAGCCCGATAACATCGAGCCTGAACGTTCCCCGCGCGCTGTTCGTCTATCTGCTGCTCTACGGCGGCATGACCGTGCTGGCGGGGGTCATGGCCTACAAGCAGGTCGCTCTCGTGCCGACCGCCCTCGCGGTCGAATCGGGCATCTTCGCCTTCCTGCTGCTCGTCGTGATCTCGAGCACGGTGTCGCAGCTTTACGGGGACGCGATGGCGCGGCGACTGGTATGGTGGGGTTTCCTTCCGCTGCTGGTCTCGTCGCTCCTCATGCAGCTGGTCCTCGCCCTCCCCGCCTCCTCGGAGATGGTCCAGTTCAGGGGCGACGACCTTGCCGCGTTCGAGCGGGTGCATGCGCAACTCTGGCGCGTCTACATGGCCGGTCCGGCGGCTTACCTCGTTTCCCTGCTGCTCAACGTGTGGATCTTTTCCAAGCTGCGCGGCAGCGGAGACGGCGGAACACTAGGCATCATGGTTCGCGGCGCCATCGCTTCGGCGCTCAGCCAGGCGATCGATTCGGTCATCTTCATCACGCTGGCGTTTTACGGAGAGTTCGACATCAGCAGCCTGCTCATCGGGCAGGTGCTGGCGAAAGTCGTCCTGTCGGTCGTGCTGGTTCCGCCGCTGATCGCACTGGGCGTGACCCTGGCCCGCTGGCTCGACACGAAGCAGTTCTGAGCGGTCCCGGGTGCCCGCAAGCCCGACAGGCCGTCAGACGGTGCGTGCCTCCAGACCTTCCCGGTGCACGATCAGTATGCCGCGGCGCGAGGGAAGATCGATGAGTCCCTCGGCCTTCATGCGGGTGAACTGACGGCTCACCGTTTCGATCGTCAGGCCGAGAACATCGGCGATCTGCTGCCGCGACAGCGGGAGTTCGAGCGAATCTGCGAACCCGGGCTCCCGGGCGCAGGTCGCGGGCGACAGGCGTTCGGACATCTCGAGCAGGAAGGCCGCGAGCCTCTGTTCCGCGCTCATCCGGCCGAGCAGCAGCATCCAGCGGCGCGAACGGTCGAGTTCGGTCAGCGTGCGCTCGAGAAGCTTGTGCTCGAGCCGGGGGTGCGTGCGGGCGAAGCGCTCGAAATCGGCCCGGTGGAACACGCAGACCAGGGTCTCGGTGAGTGCCTCGACCCCGTAGGGAGACGTCGGGCCGAACGGGCGGCCGAGGAAATCCGACGGATAGGCGAGACCGAGAATCTGCTCCCGCCCGTCGGTCGTGTAGTTCGACAGCTTGAGGACGCCTTCGACGACGTTTGCGACGACCACCGCCTCGTCGCCTTCCCACATGAGCGGCTGGCCCGCGCGTAACGTCTGCCGGCGTCCGATCTGGTTGAGGATCGCGATCTCGTCCTCGTCGAGGTCCGCGCAGATCGCGCGATTTCGCACCGCGCAGGCCTGGCAGAAATTGATCGGGGGAGGAAGTTTGCCGCTGTCCACCGCACGAGGTTACTTGCTGGCCTTGAAAACGCCAAGCCGGAGTGCAGCAAACAGCGTGTTCGGGACGCGCAGGCGGCGCTTGCCGCAGGAGGCGGACCGCCCGGCAGGTAACCCCCCGCGAACGATTCGCTTGCGTAGAGGCGCAAGGGACAACACAAGCCACGCGTGCCCGACCCTTCGCCCTGCGCCTGCCCTGCCGAGCAGTTCGACGAGGATCATGCCGCGCTCGCGGCAGCGCGAATGCCGGGGGCTGGCCTGTGCACGATCGTCGGGATCGACGGCACCTTTTCCCGCCGGATGGGAGCGCAACTCGCGATACTGCCCGACGGGGAAATTGTCGGCAGCCTGTCCGACGGCTGTCTTGAACGCCAGCTCGCGGCCGACTGCCGCGATGCGCGAAAGCCGACCATCCAACGGTATGGAACCGGATCGCCGCACATCGACTTCCGGCTCCCCTGCGGCGGCGGGCTCGACATCCTGATTGATCCCCGTCCGGACCACGCGGCCTGCGCGGCTGCCATGGACAGACTCCTCGCGCGGCGTCCCGCATCGCTCCGGCTGCCTGCGGATAGTGGCGCCCTCTTCCGCTCGTATATCCCGCGGCTCCGGGTCGCGGCATTCGGCGAGGGGCCGGAGCTGGCAGCACTCGTCCGGCTGGCGCGGGCCGCGGGGGTCGAGATCGAGGCGACCGGCAAGGACGACCTGGCGCTGGGAAGATCGAGCGGCCGCGCGGAAGCGGACGCATGGTCCGCGGTAGTGCTGCTTTTCCACGACCACGAGTGGGACCTGGCGCTGATCGAGGAGGCCCTTCGGACGGACGCCTTCTACATCGGTGCCCAGGGAGGCAGGGAGGCGCGCCGTGCCAGGATCGCCGAGCTGCGCCGGCGGGGCGCGAACGATGCCGCGTTGGCGCGCATCCGCAGCCCGATCGGCACCGTCGCGGGCAGCCGCACGCCGCAGACGCTGGCGCTGTCCGCCCTGACCGAGATCGCCCATGACTACGAGCGGCTCCGTCCCGAGGCTTGAACAGCCCTGCGCCTTCGTCCTGCTGGCTGCGGGACGGGGCTCGCGCTTCGGCGGAGGCAAGCTTCTTGCCGACCTCGCCGGGTGGCCGGTCTGGCGCTGGGCGTTGGAAAGCGCGCGGCAGGCCGGCTTTGCCGACCTGCATGTCGTCACCAACGACCCGCTGGTCGCCGCCGGCAGCGAGGCGGTCCGCGCGACCGTCCACCCGAACCCGGCAGCAGATCAGGGGATCGCATCGTCCATCGCTGTCGCCGTGGAGGCGGGGCGCCGCGCCCGGCGGATCGTCATCGCGCTTGCGGACATGCCGTTCGTGGAACCCGCACACCTCGGACGTCTGGCGCGGGGACCGGGTGCCGTCTTCACTGGGTATAGTGGTGGCCGGTCGGGCGTGCCGGCCGGGTTTCCCCGCAGCGATTACGAGAAACTCCTGTCTCTCAACGGTGATCGCGGCGCCGCCACGCTCGACTGGCCGGATGCCGCCGTGGTCAGGCCCCGTTCGGTCCAAAGCCTGATCGACATCGATACTCCGGAGAGCCTGCGGCAGGCGCAGGCGGAAGCGTTCAGGCGACGGCGGGAAGCTTCCCGATGAGTTTGTCGAGCGTAATCGGGTAGTCGCGCACCCGGACGCCGGTTGCGTTGTAGACGGCATTCGCGATCGCCGCTCCGGGACCGCAAATTCCCAGTTCGCCCACACCCTTGGCCTTCAATGGACTTATCACGTCGTCGAGCGTGTCGAGGAACACGACTTCCTGGTGCGGAATGTCGGCGTGGACCGGCACTTCGTACCCCGCAAGGTCGTGGTTGGCGAAGAAGCCGAACCGCCTGTCGACCACCAGTTCTTCCATCAGCGCCGAGCCGGCCGACATGACCATCGCGCCGATGACCTGGCTGCGCGCAGAGAGGGGGTTCAGGATTCGCCCTGCGTCGCAGACCGCGAGCATGCGCCGGATGCGCACTTCGCCGGTATAGGCGTCGACGCCGACTTCCGCGAAGTGCGCCGCGTAGGTGCCCATGTCGTAGTCGTCCTGGAACGGGCCATAATCCATCTCGCCCTCGGCCGAGAGCGGACCCACCTCGGCCAGCGTCTTCGTGGCCTTGCCGTCCGAGACCCGTCCGCTCTCGAAAGCGGCACGATCGGGGTCCATGCCGAACTTCGCGGCAATCATTCCGCGCAGCTCGACACAGGCGGCATAGACCCCCGCGGTCGAGCTCGCGGCGCCCCATTGCCCGCCCGAACCGGACGACACGGGCGACCGGGAATCCCCAAGATCGACGCGTACCTGCTCGAGCGGCACGCCCATGCATTCCGCCGCGGTCTGCGCGATGATCGTGTAGCTGCCCGTACCGATGTCGGTCATGTCGGTCTCGACCCGCACCTTGCCCGCCGCATCGATACTGACCCGCGCTGCCGACTTCGTGATCGGCGCCCCGCGGTAGCCCGCCGCGACTCCCAGGCCTACCAGCCAGCGCCCGTCGCGCACGCTTGCCGGCGTTGCCTTGCGGGCCGACCATCCGAAGCGGTCCGCGCCCTGCCGCAGGCATTCGACGAGGTGGCGCCCCGAAAACCTCTTCGACGGATCGCCTGGCACCCGGTCCGGTTCGTTGAGAACGCGAAAGTCGATCGGGTCCATCCCGAGCTTTTCGGCCAGTTCATCCATCGCGACCTCGAGCGCGAGGTGGCCGACCGCTTCGCCCGGCGCGCGCATCGCGTTGCCTTCGGGCAGGTCGAGGTCCGAAATGTAGCTGACAGTCAGGTTGTCCGGCCCCGTATAGAGCGAACGGGTCTGCGCCGCCCCGTTTTCCGCGCTGCCCCCGGGGAGGTTGCCCGACCAGCATTCGTGACCCATCGCAAGGATCTTGCCGTCCTTGTCCGCGCCGATCCTCAGGCGCTGGATCGTCGCCGGCCGATGGGTCGAATTGTTGAACATGAGCGGTCGCTGCATCGCGATCTTGACCGGGCGGCCCGCAGCCCTGGCACCCAGCGCGGCGAGCACGGCATCGGCGCGCACGAACAGCTTGCCGCCGAACCCGCCCCCGATGAACGGCGAATCGAGCCGGATATTCTCCCTCGGCATCTTCAGGATGCTTGCGAGCGCTTGTCTTGACCAGTTGATCATCTGATTGCTGGTCCACAGCGTCAGCTTTTCACCCTCCCACGCAGCGACGGTGGCAAAAGGCTCCATCATCGCGTGCGCCTCGTCGGGCGTGGTATAGGTCTGGTCGAGCTGGACCGGTGCGGCCCCGAAGGCCCCGGCGAAGTCCCCGTTGCGCTTGACGTCCTCCGGCACACTCCAGCCACGGGCGATCTTCGCCCCGTTCTTCACCTTGGCAAGTTCGTATTCGCCCCTGTCGCGGTCATACGTGGTCCGGATCAACGCGGCTGCGGCGCGCGCCTGCTCGAACGTCTCCGCCACGACGCAGGCGATCGCCTGGTGATAGTGCGCAATGTCGCGTCCCCCGAAAAGCGGGGCGGTGTTGAACGGGCTCGTGCCCACAGGCTCGTGCTCGGTCGCAGCGACGATCGCGATGACGCCGGGCGCCTTGCGGGCGGCCTCCAGGTCCATCGACGCGATCCGTCCCTTGGCGACCGCCGATCCGACGATGTATCCATAGACTTGGCCCGGCACGACGTCGTGCCGTTCGTAGGCATAGGGCGCGGTGCCGGTGGTCTTCCTCGGTCCGTCGATCCGGCGGGTGGCCCTGCCGATGATCTTCGGATCGTCGACGAACGTCTTGCCGGCGGGTGCCTCGAATTTCATGTCTCAGCTCCTCGCCTCGGCCAGGATCCCCGCGAGCGCGCGCTCGGCGAGGGCGATCTTGAACCGGTTATCGTCCCGCGGAGTCGCACCTGCGAACGCCCGCTGGACGACAGCCCCGGCACCGAGCGGCAGTGCATCGTCGCCCTGATTGCTGCGCCACGGTTTCGGCGCCACGCCGCCGAACGCAACCCTCCCGCTTCCATCGGGCTGGATCACCGCGGCAACGGACACCAGCGCGAACGCATAGGATGCCCGGTCGCGCACCTTGCGGTAGAAGTGGCGCCCCCCCGGCGGTTCGGGAAGGACGACGCCCGTGATCAGTTCGTCCCTCTCGAGCATGGTTTCACGTTCCGGCGTGTCGCCCCACAACCGGTGAAACTCGCCGATCGGGACCGAGCGGGTGCTGCCATCGGGCCTGATGGTCTCGACAACGGCATCCAGCACCGCGAGTGCGTTCGCCATGTCGCCCGGATACGTAGCAATGCACTTGTCCGACACGCCGACGACGCCAAGCTGGCGCGAATAGCCGCCGATCGCCGCGCACCCGCTGCCGGGGCTGCGCTTGTTGCAGGGCATGTTGGTGTCGTAGAAATAGGGGCAGCGGGTGCGCTGCAAGAGGTTGCCCGCCGTAGTCGCCTTGTTGCGCAGCTGCCCGCTCGCGCCAGCCTGGATGGCGCGGGTCAGAACCTGGTAATCACGCCTGATGCGCGGATGGGCGGAAAGCGCGGTATTGCTGACGAACGCACCGATCCTCAGGCCGCCCTCATCGGTATCCTCGATCTCGCCAAGGCCCGCGTCCTGCACGTCGACGAGATGGGTCGGCGTCTCGATCTCGAGCTTCATCAGGTCGAGCAGGTTGGTGCCCCCGGCGATGAACTTTGCCCCCGGTCGCGCGGCGACGGCGCGGGCCGCCTGTTGCGGGGTGACGGCGCGTTCGTAGGTGAAGCTGCGCATGATCAGCCTCCCCCGACTTCGGCTATCGCCGCGGCGATGTTCGAATAGGCCCCGCAGCGGCAGATGTTGCCACTCATCCGCTCACGGATTTCGGCGTCGGTGACCCGCATCTTGCCCCCAAGGTCGTGCGTCACGTGGCTCGGCACGTCGCGGGCGATTTCGTCGAGCATGGCGACCGCCGAACAGATCTGGCCTGGAGTACAGTAACCGCACTGGTAGCCATCGTGTTCGACGAAGGCATCCTGCATCGGGTGCAGGCTGTCGGGGGTTCCCAGCCCCTCGATCGTCGTCACCTCGTCGCCAGCGTGCTGGACCGCAAGCGTAAGGCATGAATTGATCCGCTCGCCGTTCACGATCACGGTACACGCCCCGCACTGGCCGTGGTCGCATCCCTTCTTCGTGCCGGTAAGCCGGAGATGTTCGCGCAGCGCGTCGAGCAGGGTGGTGCGCGGATCGAGCGTCAGCATGCGCTCGGTTCCGTTGACGGACATCGACACGGGCATTTTCATCGCAGCGACTCCGGTCGCGTCGGTCCCGGCGCTGACTTCCGCGGCCGACAGGAGCGCGACGCTCGCCGCCGAACTGCCCAGCAGCGCCCTGCGCGTGACCGGAAGAATGAGGTCGCTCATGTCTCCGTCCCCTCTGGCTTGCACCGTATGCGAAGGCATGGGGCACATCGGCCCGCTTCGCAACCCGCTGCATGGCGGGGCGGGCCAATCGGGCAACTATAACTGGATCGGGGAGGACATCTGCCGACCAGGCGACCGGTGGTGAGCCCTGCTGGGTTCGAACCAGCGACCTACTGATTAAAAGTCAGTTGCTCTACCGACTGAGCTAAGGGCCCGACGCAACCATGCGGCAGGCGCGGCCCTAGGCCAGCGGGTTGGCGCGGGTCAAGCGCGCATGGAGCTGGGCGAGCGTGAGGCCCGTCAGCGGGTCGCGCCAGCCCGGCGCAATGGTCGCCGCGGGGGCGAGAACGAACCGGCGCTCGCGAAACCGCGGGTGGGGAATGACGAGGCGATCGCTTGCCCATGAACCGCCGCTCCACAGTATCAGGTCGAGATCGAGCACGCGCGGCCCCCACCGCGCGCCGCGCCGGCGGCGGCCGAAGTCCTGCTCGATCGCCTGCAGCCTGTCGAGCATCCCTTCGGGCTCGAATCCGCTTCGGAGCAGAGCGGCGGCGTTTGCGTAGCAGCGGCGCGAGGGTCCGAGCGGAGCACTGGAGATGACCCGGGAAACCGCCTCGACTGCGCTGTCGTCCTTCAGCGAGGCGAGCGCCGCGGATACCACCCGCCGGGGGTCGCCGAAGCGGGGATGCCGCACGTTCGAGCCGAGCGCGACCAGGTAGCGATGCCCGCTCAGACGTCCTCGCAGATGCGTCCGTAAAGCTGGGGCCGGCGATCGCGGAAGAAGCCCATCCCCGCGCGGTGCCGGGCCGCCTGCGCGAGATCGATTGTCGCGACCAGGGCGCCGGTTTCGCCGGCACCGTATTCGCACAGGTAATCGCCCCATTCGTCGGTGATGAAGCTGTGCCCGTAGAAGCCCTGACCGTCCCCGCCGCATTCGCGTTCGGTCCCGATGCGATTGGCGGCGATCACCGGCATGCAGTTGGACACCGCATGGCCCACCATCGCGCGGCGCCACATGCGACTGGTGTCGAGATCGGCGTCATAGGGTTCCGACCCGATCGCGGTGGGGTAGAACAGCAGTTCGGCACCCATCAGCGCCATCACCCGCGCGCATTCGGGATACCACTGGTCCCAGCAGATACCCACGCCGATGCGGGTCCCGAACACGCCCCATACCTTGAAACCGTCGTTCCCGGGACGAAAGTAGTATTTCTCCTCGTACCCGGGACCATCGGGAATGTGGCTCTTGCGGTAGGTGCCCATGATCTCGCCGTCGGCGCCGATCATCGCGAGCGTGTTGTAGTAATGGTGCCCCTCGCGCTCGAAGAAGCTGGTCGGGATTGCAACTCCGAGTGCGCGGGCTACCTTCTGCATCGCCGTCACCGACGGATGCTCCGCTGTGGGGCGCGCGAGTGCAAAGAGCGCCTCGTCCTCGACCTTGCAGAAATAGGGGCCCGAGAAAAGTTCGGGCGGCAGGACGATCTGCGCGCCGCGGCCTGCAGCCTCCTCGACCAGCGCCGACACGGCGCCGATGTTCTCCGCCTCGTCCTGCGACGACAGGTCGAGCTGGAGCGCGGCGACTGTTACGGAGCGTTCGCTGTCGGACATGCAAGCGGCCTATTTCTCTGGCTGCATTAAGTCCACCCGTATGACCGCCGCGTGCCCCGCGGCGCTCTCAACGCTTGCGAAACAGCAAGGTCATCCGGTCGCTTTCGCCCATCCCGCGCAGGTCGTCGCGCTTGGTGCTCAGCGTGGGGGGCATTTCCCACACGCCCTGGGGATGATCGGCGGTATCGCGCGGATTGGCGTTGATCTCGCTCGCGCCGACAAGCTCGAAGCCCATCGCCTCGACGAAGCCGATCACGTCCTTCTGCCGCAGGTATCCCTTGGTGCCGCCAGCATAGTCGCCGTCTGCCGTTTCGGGGGCGCGATGCTGGACGACCCCCAGCATCCCGCCCGGCTTGAGCAGTTCGCGCATCACCTTCAGTTCCTGGTCGGCGATGTTCCAGCGCATCATGTTGTGCAGCATGCGGATGACGAGGACGCGGTCGAACGTGCCCTTGTCGGCGTCGCTGACATCTTCGAGCGTCAGGCCGGAAAAACGCGCGGCGGGCTTGCCAGTCCAGCCGGCCACCTTGCCGGGGAAATCGGTTGCGCCCTTGCGGATACCGGCCTGCGCCTCGGCGCTGAACGCGTCACCGTCGGGGGTGAAATAAAGGCCCACGAGTTGCCCGCTGTCGCCGAGGTAGTTGCCGAGCACACGTGAATACCAGCCGCCGCCGGGAGCGTACTCGCCGACCTTCATGCCGGGTTCCACCTGGAAGAAGGCGAGCGTCTCCATCGGATGGCGGTACTGGTCGCGAGCACGGTCGGCGTCGCGGTTGGGGTTGTCGACCGCCGCCTTGAGCGCGGCGTGGCTGGCATGTGTCGCGGCACCGTGCTCCGAATGATCCTGTGCGGCGGCTGGAGCGGCGATCGCGATGGCGGATACGGCGGCGGCAATGAGCAAGCGCATCGGAAAACTCTCCCTTGAAGTCCGCGCCACTCTAGTGCGGCTGCGGGCGGTGACAAGCGGAGCTGCGCTTCCTATCTCGGCGCGCGAAGGAGATTTTCGGACATGGGCGAGCAGGCAATCTTGGCGGGCGGGTGCTTCTGGTGCACCGAGGCGGTGTTCCGCGACGTGATCGGGGTGAGTGAGGTCGAAAGCGGATACATCGGCGGCCACGTGGAGAACCCGACTTACAAGGAGGTCTGTTCGGGCGGGACCGGTCACGCGGAGGCGATCCGGGTGACGTTCAATCCCGCGATCATCAGCCTGCCGGAAATCTACGATGTGTTCCTGGGTACTCACGATCCAACCCAGCTCAACCGTCAGGGCAACGACGTCGGCACGCAGTATCGCAGCGCGATATTCCCGCTTGATGATGCCCAGCGCACCGAGGCCGAAGCAGCCATCGCGCGGTGGAACGACGAGCATCCGGGACAGCAGGCAGTCACGACGGTCGAAGGTCCGGCCGAATGGTACCCCGCGGAGGATTATCACCAGGAGTACTGGGAAGGCGAAGGCCAGCGGAACCCATACTGCCTTGCGGTCATTCCACCCAAGCTCTTGAAATTGCGCAAGAGCTTCCAGGAAAAGGTCAAGGCCTAACCCCGTCGCCACCGCGCGGCAAAGAAGCCGTCGATGCCGCCGGCCTCACCGAGCATCCATGGCTCGGTCCGCAGCCACCCCTCGGGAGTGGGGGCCAGTCCCGAGGGAAGCTCGCCCGCCCCGATAGGCAATCGATCGAGCGCGACGGGTGCCGCGTGCGCCTCCCCCTCGGCAAGTTCGAGCGAGCAGGTTGCGTATACCAGCGTGCCGCCGGGCGCGAGCCAGCCCCGGGCCCGATCGAGAAGGGCTGACTGCAGTTCTGCCATCTCCTCGATCTGCCGTGGGCCGATGCGGTGCAGTACATCGGGATGACGCCGGCATGTACCGGTTGCGGTGCACGGCGCGTCGAGCAGGATCGCATCCCAGGTGCGGCCCGGCTCCCATGCCAACGCGTCGGCGGCGACGACTTCGGCCGACAGCCGGGTGCGATCGAGGTTTTCGACCAGGCGGTCGAGCCGCTTGACGCTCTTGTCGACGCTTGTGACCAGCCAGCCGGCCGCAGCGAGTTGCAGTGTTTTCCCGCCGGGCGCGGCGCACAGGTCGAGGACGCTGCGGCCATCCCCTCGCCCCAGCAGCCTCGCGGGCAGCGATGCGGCGAGATCCTGGACCCACCATGCACCCTCATCGAAACCGGGCAGGCGTTCGACTGCGGTGCCGCGCGGCAGGCGGACATGGCCCGCCGCAAGCGAAATGCCGCCCAGTCTGGTGGCCCAGTCGTCGGTCGCGGACCAGTCGCCGAGCGCAAGATCGAGCGGGGGCGGTTCGGCGAGTGCCGCGGCAACCGCGCCGGCGCGCTCGCCCCAGCGATCAGCGACCGCGGGCGGCAGCGTGGGCACCGCCGGCAGGGCGGCGCCACGCTTCACCAGCGCGGAAAACACCCCGTGCGCCAGCCGCCTCGGTCCGCCATCGAGCAACTCGAGGCCGGTCGCGATCGCGGCGTGCGGAGGGGTCTCCAGGCGCAGCACCTGCGCGAGCATCATCCGCAGAACCGTGCGTGGCTTGGCGTCGGCCGGCAGGGCCTGCTTCGTCGCGCTGTCTATCAGGGCGTCGAGATCGACGAGCCAGCGCAGGGACTCGCTCGCGATCGCGCGGGCGAGGCCGCGGTCGCTCGGCGTCAGCCCCTTGGCGCAGGCGCGCTCGGCCATTTCCAGCGTTTCGCCCCGGCGCAGCACCGCGTCGAGCATGCGCAGCGCGGCGGCGCGCGCGGGGAGACCCTGGATCCTTGCCATAGGCTGCGCCCCTATCGACGATTGCACTCGGGCGCCAGCGCGCCCATCTTGCCCCCGTGACCAAGCGCGCCACCCAACGTCCCGAACAGTTCGACAAGCCCCCGCACTGGACGAGCGAACCGGCGCCCGAACCGGCGCCGCCGAAGGTCGACGAGAATCTCAGCCCCACCCGCTACGGCGACTGGGTCAGGGACGGTATTGCGGTCGATTTCTAGAGCTGGCGCAGCTCAATCCGGAGGCCGTCCCTGGGCTTGGGGATCGGCCACGGCTGCCACTCGGGTTCGTAGCCGTCGGCGACTTCGATCCGATACCGCTGGAGCAGCTGCGCCATGAGGATCTTCACCTGCATGTAGGCGAAGTGCAGGCCGAGGCACATGTGCGCCCCGCCACCGAAGGGGATCCAGGCATACTTGTGCCTGGCCTTTACCTTTTCCGGCGTGAACCGCATCGGGTCGAACTTGTCCGGACTGTCCCAGTATTCCTCCATGTGGTGCGTAAGGTGCGCGTTGAACCCGCACGCGGCGCCCGCGGGAATTTTCACTCCATTGAACTCGAAGCCGCGCAGCGCACGGCGCGGAATCGAGGGCACCGGGGTGATGAGGCGCAGCGCTTCCTTGAACGCCATCTCGAGCAGGTCGAACTTCGGCAGGTCGTCGTAGGTCGCACCCCGCGGATTTCCGTGGGCGTCGGGCCCGCCGGTCACGGCGAAAACCTCCTGCCGGACCCTTTCCTGCCATTCGGGGTGTTTGGCGAGGAGCCAGACAAGGCTCGTCGCGGACGACGTGATGGTGTCGTGGGCAGCCATCATCAGGAAGTTCATGTGGTCGACGACCTCGTCGACAGGCAGCATCTCGCCGTCCTCGCGGGTGGCGGTGGCGAACTGGCTGAACATGTCCTGCCCAAGCCCTTCGCCCGCGCGACGCTTCAGGGTTTCCCTGGTGAAATAATCGACAAGGAACTCCCGCCCCTTCACGCCCTTGCGCATCTGGGTGAACGGCAGCGGCTTGCGCACCGGCGTCACCGACGCTGCGACCATGTCGACGAACGCCTGGTTGATGCGGTCGGCTTCCGGACCCCAGGGCAGGCCGAGGAAGCTGTCGGCGGCAAGGTCGAGAGTGAGCTTCTTGATCGCCGGGTAGAACAGCATCTCGCCCCGCCAGCGCGCCACCTCGTCCGCTATCCCGCGGTCGAGCGCGTCGGCATAGTGCCGCATCGGCTCGGGCTTGAAGGCGATCGACAGCGCGCGCCGGTCGGCCCGGTGATGATCGAAATCGAGCAGCATCAGCCCTCGGGGGAACAGCTGGTGCAGGGTAGGACCCCAGCCCTGTTCGCTCGAGAAGATCTTGTCGCGATCGAACAGCAGGAGCTCGTTCGCCTCGGCCCCGATCAGCATGACGTGCCAGTAGCCGAGGGTCTTGTTCTTGTAGACCGGGCCGTATTCGCGGAACATGCGCCAGTGGAACCCGTGCGGATCGGCTAGCATGCGAAACAGGTTGCCCACCACCGGCGGTCCGGCTTCGCCGGGGATGTGCGCGAGATCGGCATCGGTCAGCCGTCCCTCGGACCAGTGAGAGGGAGGCATCTCGGCCGGCTGGTGCGCCGCAAGGGTCGATTCTGCGAGACTGGCCACGGGTAGCTCCTGACAACTTACACCGTTGTAAGCCGCCTAGACCCACCCGGCAAGTTCGCGCCGCACGAGCGTTTCGAGCATCGTCATCCCGATCTCGCCGGCGTTGAGGCACGACAGGGCCGCGAACTCGGTGCCGCCGGCCTCGACAAACTGCTCGTGGCCGCGGATCGCCAGCTCCTCGAGCGTTTCGAGGCAGTCGGCCGAAAATCCCGGTGCGGCGACAGCGAGACGTCTGGTTCCCGCCTTCGCCTCTTCCAACAGAACTGCGTCGGTGGCGGGTTCAAGCCATTTCGCGCGCCCGAACCGGCTCTGGAAGGTGGTGACGATCCGCAAGTCGGGCCGGGTGAGCGCCTCTTCGAGCAGGCGGGCCGTCTTGCGGCAATGGCAGTGATAGGGGTCGCCGAGTTCGAGGGTGCGCAGCGGCATCCCATGGAAGCTCAGCAGCAGCACCTCGGGCGCGAAGTCCAGCCGGTCGAGCTGGGCACCGATATCGCCGGCGAGCGCATCGATGTACGCGGGCTCGTCGTGATACGGCGGCAGCGTGCGCAACGAGGGTTGCCACCGCATTGTCCGCAGTTTGTCCGCCGCCTTGTCCACAACGGTCGCGGTCGTGGCCCCGCTGTACTGCGGGTACAGCGGCGCAAGCAGGATGCGGTCGCATCCGGCATCCATCAGCGCCTGCAACTCGGCTCCGATCGCGGGGCGGCCATAGCGCATCGCGTGGCGCACGATGACGCCGTTGCCGAGACGATCCGCCAGGCCCTGCGCCTGCGCCCGGGTTATCGAGGCGAGCGGCGAACCATCGTCGGTCCAGACCTGGCGGTAAGCCTCCGCGCTCTTTCTGGGCCGGGTGTTGAGGATGATTCCGCGCAGGATCGGCTGCCAAATGAGCGCGGGGATCTCCACCACGCGCCGGTCGGAAAGGAACTCGCCAAGGTATCGCTTCACGCTTGTGGGGTCCGGCGCGTCGGGCGTGCCGAGATTCACGATTAGCACGCCGATCCTGCCGCTCATGACGGACGGGTGGTCGGCGGGTAGCGATTGCGGTTGCCAGGTCATAGGCCCTCGGACAGCAGGGGAAGCCGGCGCAGGCGCAGGCCGGTCGCCGAATGAAGCGCGTTGGCGATCGCCGGCGGCGCGACGGCCACCCCGATCTCGCCGGGATCGGCGGGTTCGCCCTCTCCCGAAATGAAATCGACCGCGATCTCGGGACAGTCGGGGAGTGCGGGCAGACCGAGACCGGCGAGCCGGCTCGTGGTCGGCAAGCCTGATTGGTACTGTAGCGCCGAACCCGTCGCGATACCGACGCCAAAGAGTAGTCCGCCTTCAACCTGCTGGCGGGCGACATCGAGATTGACGATCCGCCCGAGGTCGACCGCGACGCTCAGCTTCTCGACCCGAACCCCGCCTTCGCCAGCGCGGGCGGTCGCGACACAGGCAATTCGAGCGACAGGCCCGCCCCCGTCGGGATCGCCGATGCGCCAGCACGCGATGCCGTTGCCGCTCTGCCTGGCCCCTCCGTCCCACTCTCCCAGCCGCGCCGCGCGCTGAAGACACTCTGCGAGCCGCGGATCGCCGCCCAGCATTCCCATACGAAAGCCCAATGGTTCGCGTCCGACGCGCGCGGCCAGCTCGTCGACGAAACTCTCGACGATGAAGGCCAGATAGCCATGCGCATTGCCGCGCAGGCGCCCGCTCGGCAGCCCGACGTCGACCGGCACGTGGTCGATCGCCACGTCGGGGATCGCGTAGGGGGAGGCTGCGCCCTCGAACGCGAGGGGATCGGGCGCCGCTCCCGCCACCCTCCGCGCCGCGAGCGCGGTCTTGTTGCCGAAGAGGCGGGCGCCGAATTCCGCGTTGGTCGCGGGCATCGCCACCCGCAGGCGCATGGCGATGGGAGTACCGTCTTCCCGCGCGGTCCACGCGCTTGCGAGCGCCGCCACCGCGGCGCGGGGCCGCCCACCGACGTGCTCCTGCCATCGCGACCAGATCAGCTGGACCGGCGCTCCGGCTGCCTGCGCGATGACGGCGGCCTGGATCGCGTGATCGTGTTCGAGCCGCCGGTCGAAACTGCCCCCGGCAGCCATCGGATAGAGCACCGCTTCATCCGCGGAGAGGCCGACGGCCTTTGCCGCCGCCGCCTTGGCGAGCGCCGGCGCCTGCGAGGCGACCCACAGTTCGAGCCTGCCGTCGGCAAGGCGGGCAGTCGCCGTCGCAGTTTCGATCATGGCGTGCGTGGCGGGCGCGATCTCGTAGCGATAGGTGGCGGAAGGGTCGCCCTTGCCGGAATCGCCCGCGCCGCGGGTTGCCACCCGGCTTGCCTCGCCTTCGGTCAGGGCGCCGTCGAGCGCCTCGGCGATCCGCTCGCTGCTGGCGCGGCCAGTGGTTCGAAAGACGGGACTCATCGCCGCCAACGCCTTTTCCGCCGCCCACCAGGTATCCGCCACCGCCGCGATCCATCCGCGCGACTTCACCACGGCGCGCAGGCCCCGGACCCGCGCAGCCGCTTCCTCGTCGAAGCCCGCAAGCTCGGTATCGCCTATCGGACCCTGACGGATCGCCGCATAAAGCATCCCCGGGAGCCGGATGTCGCCCGCAAAGGGGAACGTGCCGTCGACCTTCGCCGGCAGGTCGAGCCGGGGATAGACGGGGTCCGACCCGAGACCCTGAACCGAGGGTTCCTCGCGACAAGGGCCCGGAAGGACCGGAGCGGGATCGGGCGGATCGTAGCCGGCGGCATCCTCGGCCAGGGCGGCAAATGCGAGGTGCCTCTCTCCGTGCACGACAAGGCCGTCGTGCACCTGACACTCCTCCCAGGCGACGTCCCAGCGGTCGGCCGCTGCCATGCACAGCATCGCGCGCGCCGCCGCGGCCGCCTCTCTGGCCGGTCCTTCGTAGGCCGCAAGCGAGGTGCCTTCCGCGGTCGCTGTGAATCCGGCCGCCTCGGCCCAGCGCCGAGTGACCAGCCCGTCCGGCTCGTCCGCCAGGCCGGGCGCGAACGGCATCCACAGTGGGGCCCATTTCGCCGCGAGCGGAAGGTTCGCGTAGGCACCCGAAACAGGTGCGGGCTCGACCGCGACGGTGCGCCAGTCCGCGCCCAGTTCCGCGGCGACGACCTGCGGCAGCAATGTGGTTACGCCCTGGCCCATCTCGAGTTGCGGCACCGCGACCGTGACCACCCCGTCGCGAGCGATCTTGAGCCACGACGAAAAGGCCCATTCGCCTCTTCCGGGCGTCAGCGGAGCCCGGTACTCGCGCGGCCACAGGCCCCAGGCAACCAGCAAGCCGCCGCCGATCGCGGCGCCTGCAACAAGACCGCGGCGGCTGACCTGCATCGCCTAGCCGGCCTTCCTGTCGAGCCAGGTACCGATCTTGCGCGCGATTTCGGCGAACGTATCGGCAATGTCCCCATCGCCCGCCGCGGGCGGCTCGCCCGCGTCGCTCGCCTCGCGCAAGGAAAGGGTAAGCGGGATGCGTCCCAGAAACGGCAATCCCGCCGCCCCGGCCGCCGCCTCGACGCCGCCGCGACCGAACGGATCGCTCACCTCGCCGCAATGCGGGCAGGTATAGCCGGCCATGTTCTCGACCAGTCCGATCACCGGGACCGGACCCTTGGCGAACAGTTCGGCGGCGCGCTGCGCGTCGATGAGTGCGAGGTCCTGCGGGGTAGAAACGATCACCGCACCGGCCGGGCGGTGCTTCTGCAGCATCGTTATCTGCACGTCGCCGGTGCCCGGCGGAAGGTCGAGCAGGAGCAGCTCGACATCGCCCCATTCCGCATCGATCAGCTGGCCGAGCGCGCCGGAGGCCATAGGGCCCCGCCACGCGAGCGCCTTGCCCGGCTCCACCAAGTGACCCATCGAAAGCATCGGCACCCCGAACCGGCTGTCGACCGGAATGAGCTTTTCGCCCCTCGCCTCGGGTCGTACCCCCTCGGTATCGAGCAGCGTCGGCTGGCTCGGACCGTAGATGTCGGCATCGACGAGACCGACCTTGCGGCCGACCCGCGCGAGCGACACCGCGAGGTTGGCGGTCAGCGTCGACTTGCCGACCCCGCCCTTGCCCGATCCCACGGCGACTATGACCGGCGCGGCGGGCCTGTCGCTCATTACGGCGACCCGGACATCGGAAACGCCCTCGGCATCGCCGAGCAGATCCCGCACCGCGTTTTCGAGATCGCCCCGCCCGCCCGGCGCAAGACCGGTCCCGTCGAGAATCGCGGTGACCGTGCCGCCGCGCAGTTTAAGCGACCGCACCCGCTCCGCGATTGTCCCGGGCAGGCGATCCATCAGCGAATTCTCGTCCATAGAAGCGCGGCACTAGCAGCAAAATCGCGAGCACAACCCCTGTTTTTCCGTCGCGGCGTTCCTATAAGTGGGACCATGGACATGAAGGATGGGTTGGGACGCGTTATCGGCCTCGCGATGGCTGGCAAAAGCCCGTGGGGGCCCAAGCCCGGCGGCGGCAAGACGCCAGGTGAGGAACCGGATGCAAGCACGACGGGCGGCGAGCCCGCCGGTCCCGAGGAACCGGCGGCCGACAAGCCGGCGCGCAAGGGACCGCGCAATCCGTGGCTTCCCGCCGGGGACGAGCCGCGCCGTTCCGCCAGCATCGAGGACATCTTCAAGCATCGCGGCCCAGAAGGCCCGCGCCGCAGGCTCGGGGGCGGTGGTGGCGGCCCGGGCTTTCGCCTGCCCGAAAGGCCCGGCGGCAAGAGCTGGTTCCCGTTCGCGGTCGGTGCGATCGTGCTCGTCTGGCTGGGCGTGTCGATGGTCCACCAGGTCGGCCCCAAGGAAGAGGGCATCGTCACCACCTTCGGCCAGTATTCCCGCACACTGACGCCGGGTCTCAACACCACGCTGCCCTGGCCGATCCAGCAAGTCGACATCGAGGAAGTCAGCCAGTTCCGCGACGAGCAGATTCCCGAAGGCACCGCGCAGAAGCTGATGCTGACCGGTGACCAGAATCTCGTCGATCTCAGCTACAACGTGCGCTGGTCGATCAAGGACCTGAAGCAGTTCCGCTTCCAGCTCGCCGATCCCGAAGAGACTCTGCGCGATACCGCCGAAGCCGCGATGCGGGCATCGGTCGCGCAAAAGTCGCTCGACGAGGTCCTGTCGGGCGCGGGCCGCGCGGATATCGAAGGCTCGGTCATGCGCCGGATGCAGGCCATTCTCGACGCCTATGGATCGGGCATCACCGTCCAGGGCGTGCAGATCCGCAAGACCGATCCGCCCAAGGAGGTCGAGGAGGCGTTCAAGGACGTGTCGGCGGCACAGCAGGACGCCGATGCCGAGATCAACCGTGCAGAGGCGTATGCGCAGCAGGTCCTGGCCCGCGCGCAGGGCGACGCGGCCAGCTTCGACAAGATCTATGCCGAATACAGGCTCGCACCCGAAGTGACCAAGCGGCGCCTCTATTACGAAACCATGGAGCGCGTGTTGCGCAACAACGACAAGACCGTGATCGAGGCGCAGGGCGTGACGCCCTACCTCCCGCTGCCCGAACTGAGAAAGCGCGCGCAGGCGGCCGGCCAATCGGCGGCGGAGGGCCAGTGATGGAAACGTTCTGGGAAACCCACAAGACCTCGATCGTCGCCGTCGCCCTGGCACTCGTCGCGGTGTGGTCGAGCCTGGTCGTCGTGCCCGAGACGCAAGAGGCGGTGATCATCCAGGCGGGCCGCCCCGATCGCGTGGCCAACCGCTTCCAGCCCAACAAGCCTTTCGGCGAGACGGGCGCGGGGATCGTCCTCAGGGTTCCGTTCTACGAGCGCGTGGAGCGGATCGACAAGCGCGTGCTCAAGGTCGACATGGAGCCGCAGACGGTGCTGTCGACCGACCAGCTGCGCCTCAACGTCGACGCGTATGCTCGCTACCGCATCATCGACCCCGTGAAGATGGTCCAGACGGCCGGCACCCTGTCTACGGTCGACAGCCAGCTGTCCCAGATCCTCTCGTCGGTGGTCCGTCAGGAGCTTGGTCGGCGCAGCTTCGCTTCGCTGCTGACCGCAGAGCGCGGAACGACGATGAGCAACATCACCCGGCTGCTCGACGCGCAGGCGCGAAAGTATGGCGCGCAGGTGATCGACGTGCGGATCAAGCAGGCCGATCTTCCCGACGGCAGCCCGCTCATCTCCGCGTTCCGGCGGATGGAAACCGCGCGCCAGCAGGAAGCCGCGACCTTGCGCGCGCAGGGCCAGAAGAACGCGCAGATCATCCGCGCAGAGGCCGACGCGCAGGCCGCGAAGATCTATGCCGAGGCCTATGGCAAGGACCCGCAGTTTTACGACTTCTACCGCGCGATGCAGAGCTACGACACGACGTTCGCGGCGGACTCCAAGTCGGGCAGCACCTTCGTGCTCGACCCGAACAACGAGTATCTGAAGCAGTTCCGCGGATCGCGTTGACCGTTCGTCGGTATGTTCAATGGGGGTTAAGCCCCGCGGGCGAGAGTGCGCGCCCGAGGGAGATTTGAAAAGAGATGCAAGTGAAGGAAACCAGGCGCGTGCGATACTCCTATGGACTGACCTCGGCGCTGCTCCTCGGCGGTGCCGCGATTTCCCTGATCACCGGGCATCCCGCGGGTGCCCAGGTCGCACAGAACGACGACAGCCAGATGGCCCGCATGGTGCCCCGCGCCGGAGCGCCCGCGAGCTTCGCCGACCTTACTGCCCAGCTCCAACCCGCGGTGGTCAACATCTCGACTCGCCAGCGCATCCAGGTCGGGTCGGCGCAAAACCCGTTCGCGGGTACCCCGTTTGAAGGACTGTTCGGCAACCGGGGCGGCGGACAGCCGCAGACCCGCGAAGCGCAATCGCTCGGCTCGGGCTTCATCATTTCGGCCGACGGATACGTCGTGACCAACAATCACGTGATTGCCCCGCAGGGCCGCGGCGAGGTCGAGGAGATCTCGGTCACCCTGACCGATGGTACGGTCCTGCCGGCCAGGCTCGTCGGCAACGACGCTTCATCGGATCTTGCGGTCCTGAAGATCGAGCGGCGCGAACCGTTTCCGTTCGTCAGGTTCGGCGATTCGAGCCAGGCCCGCGTAGGGGACTGGGTGATCGCGATTGGCAATCCGTTCGCTCTCGGCGGGACGGTGACGAGCGGGATCGTCTCGGCGGTCTATCGCAACACCGGGTCGGGCGGGGCCTACGACCGCTACATCCAGACCGACGCGAGCATCAACCGCGGCAACTCGGGCGGCCCGCTGTTCGACATGCAGGGCAACGTCATCGGCATCAACAACGCGATCTTCTCGCCCTCGGGCGGGAGCGTGGGTATCGGGTTTGCGATCCCGGCCGAGATCGCCGCGCCGATCGTGGAAAAGCTGCGCACGGGCCAGGAGATCGAGCGCGGCTATCTGGGCGTGCAGATCCAGCCGGTGGCGGGCGACCTTGCCAACTCGCTCGACCTGCCGCCGAACCAGGGCGAATTCGTCCAGTCCGTCGAACCCGGTCAGGCAGCCGACAGGGCCGGGATCAAGGCGGGCGACGTGATTACGCGGGTCGACGGCAAGGAGGTGACGAACGACCAGACCCTGTCGTTCCTCGTCGCCAATATCGCGCCGGGCAAGCGCATTCCCATCGAACTCTACCGCGAAGGGCAGCGCCGCACCGTAACCGTTACGGTCGGCAAGCGGCCGAGCGAGGAGGAACTCGCCCAGTCGCAGATGTTCAATGGCGATCCCCAGCAGGACGAGGATCGTCCGGCCCCCGGCGCATCGAGCGGCGAGGCGCTGGCGCGGGACATCGGCCTGCAGGTGTCGCCACTGACGCCCCGTTACGCTCAGCAACTCGGCGTCCCGGCGGACACCGGGGGCCTCGTAATCCTTGGCGTGGATGCGAATTCGGATGCCGGACAGAAAGGACTGCAACGCGGCGACATTGTGGTCACGGCCAATTACCGGCCGGTCAACGCGGTCGGCGAACTCGAGGAAATTGTGCGCCAGGCGAAGTCGGCCGGCCGGGAGAGCGTTCTCTTGCGGATCCAGCGCCGCGGACGGCCGCTAACCTATGTGCCGGTGCGCCTTCGCTGAACGACCGACCCTCTAGTTAAGTAAGAAAGGCCCCGTCCGGTAACTCCGCGGCGGGGCTTTTCGTTGGGGTCGCTCGAAAGCCGTCAGGCTGCGCGCCCCAGCAGCGAACGCAGCCAGTGGGGCAGCCGCAAAGCCCGTTCCTGCACGGGAGGCTTTTCGCAAACCTCCTCGATTTCGACGCCGACGGCGGGCTCCACCCCCAGCGCGGCCGCCATTATAGCCGAAAGGGTTCGATCGAACCGGATGCCGGCGGTTCGAGGCTGCGCCCACATGACCTGTCCCGTGATCTGGCGGCCGGGTCCAAAGTCGAGGTTCACCGTAGCCCCCAGGGGAACCGCGAGCCCATCGACGCGAATCTGACAGCCCGTGCGCGAAACGTCGACCAGGGTCACGCGGTGCGGGCTCGCGGGGATGCGCGCGATGGCCGATGCGCCCGACACGATGCGCTCGTCGCCCCGGCGATCGCGCGAACCGGCGCCTGCGGTCATCGTTGCCGGTTCGTGTTCAGCATGCATCACTGCCCTCCCCGGTCCACCCCTCAGGCCTGCGGATCGCTGGGTGGATGGACCCGGACAATGTGGTCGAGGACCGCTGGATGGATCGGCCTGTCGAAAGCGAAACCCGCGCTCGTGTCCCGTGTCCATCGCAATGCCGCACCCAATGCCTCCAGATTTCCCATCTTCAGGCTGAAGGCCCCGCCGCTTGCCACCGGATGCGGTCCGACCTCGGCCCTGAATCCTTGCGGCGACAGGTCCACGATCACCACGGACCTGCGCGGCCCCCGGCTGCTGGCAAGAAACCCCCGGATGAACGTCGTACGGCGGCTGTTTTCCCGCCTGTCATCAGAAATAGTCGACTGCACCGCCCTGCTCTTTCTTCAATGAAGTATGGAGAGCGACCTTGTTATTGGTGCGGATATTTGCGGACGAAGATTAAAAATTGAATTAATGATTTCATCGCGTCGGCCGGGAATGGAACAGGCGATCTAATTTCCTGGGGGGCGCTGCCCTGGCGCGGGCTGCGGTGGAAGCGCATTCTGCCGTGGGCGTGGCGGCGGTGCCGGGGCGGGCGTTCTGGCCCCCGTTGCACGATCGAGAAAATCGTCGCTTGCCGCCTGGGTCGCCTCGTCGGGCGGGCCCGGCCGGCGTGGCGAGGCGCCGGGCACCTGTTCGCCCTCCACCGGGAACTGGTCAGCAGGCGGGGATTGCCCCGGTCCCGGACGGGAGGGCTCGACCAGATTGCCCTGCTCGTCGATGTAATAATACTCGCCGGGATCGCCGCCGAAGAGGTACTCCTCGTCGGGCTCGAGTTGCCAATCGGGCAATTTCAGGTCGGTGTCGAACTGTTCGACGGGGCGATCCTTTACGGCGTAGCGCATGTAGGCAGCGAACGCGCGCGCAGGCGCGGTTCCGCCATGCAGGCCCGCGACTGGCCGGGCATCGTCGCGGCCCATCCACACGCCGGTGGTGATGCCGCTCGAGAAGCCGAGGAACCAGCCGTCCTTGCTCGAACTGGTCGTGCCGGTCTTGCCGGCGACCGGACGTCCGATCTGCGCGGCCCGACCCGTCCCCGTGCTGACGGCGGTCTGCAACAGGTCGGTCATCCCCGCCGCGACGTAGTCGGGCACCAGCCGCGTCGAATGCGCATCCTCGTGCTGATAGAGCACCTCGCCGCCCGTCGTGGTCACCTTGACGATCCCATACGGCTCGAGGCTGACTCCACCCGCACCCACCGCGGCGAACGCGCGCGTGAGGTCGAGCACGCGAACTTCGCTCGTGCCGAGGACCATCGAGGGATAGGTCGAAATCGGCGTGGTGATCCCGAATCGCCGCGCCATCGAGGCGACGGTGCCAAACCCGACCTCGTTGCCGAGTTGTGCGGCGACCGTGTTCTTCGAGTAGGCGAAGGCGGTTCGCACGTCGATTTCGCCGGCGAAGCTGCGTCCGTCGTTGCGTGGACTCCAGCCGTCGATCGTCACCGGGACGTCCTTGACCCGGTCGTCGGGGGTATACCCGGCTTCCAGCGCGGCGAGATAGACGAACAGCTTCCACGCCGAGCCGGGCTGGCGCACGGCCTCGGTCGCGCGGTTGTAGTTGGTGGTGACGTAGTCGGTCCCGCCGACCATCGCCAGGATCGACCCGTCGCGGTCAAGCGATACCAGCGCACCCTGCGCCCCGTTCGGCACGTTCGATTTGATCGCGGTCGCAGCGGCCTGCTGCATGCCGACGTCGAGAGTAGTCCAGACCTCGATCGGCTCGAACGTTTCCGGCAGGAGGATTTCCAGTTGGGGCAGCGCCCAGTCGGTGAAGTAGCGCACCGAATTCTGGCTCGCATCCTTTTTCAGCTTGACCGCGCTCGGATCCACCGACGCCTCGCTCGCGCTGATCCGGCCCTGCTCGCGCATCAGCCGCAGGACGACGTTCGCGCGACCGACCGCCGCATCGATGTCGGCCGTGGGCGAATAGCGGCTGGGCGCTTTCACGAGACCCGCGATGATCGCCGCCTCGGCAGTCGAGAGCCGGGTCGCGTCGTGACTGAAGAACTTGCGACTGGCCGAATCGACGCCGTAAGCGCCGCCCCCGAAATAGACCTTGTTGAGATAAAGCTCGAGAATCTGCTCCTTGGTGAACTTGCTCTCGAGCGCCATCGCCAGAATGATCTCTCGCGCCTTGCGATCGACCGAACGGTTCGAATTCAGGAACAGGTTGCGCGCGAGCTGCTGGGTGAGGGTGGAGGTTGCCTGAAGGCGCCGCTCCCCGGTTATCCAGACATAGACCGCGCGCATCAGGCCGATCGGGTCGACGCCCGGATGCGAGTAGAAGCGCCGGTCCTCGACCGAGACCATCGCGTCCTTCATCACCTGGGGTATCTGCGAACTGTCGAGCCATTTGCCGTAGCTCGGGCCCAGTTCGACGAGCTCGGTCCCGTCGCGCGCGCGCACGACGATCGTCTGGCCAGGCTGGCTCGCCTTGAGCGAGGCGTAACTGGGCAGCGAGCGCGCCGCGAACAGCACCGCGAGCGCGACGAAGATCGCGACGAGGATGGCCGCTCCGCCGCCCCAGGTCAGCCCGCGGCGCAGCCACAGGCGCCAGCCGGTTACTGCACGCGACGTCTTTCCAGCTTGCCGCCGCCGCTGCGCTTCACCTGCCGCGCGCCGGCTTCCTCGCTTGGCCATTCTAGAGCCGCACCCTCGTTACCATCCGTCGCCGGGGTGCATAGGCGAGATGTAACCCCGCGTGAACGGCTATTCCTGTGCGGCGTCGCTCGGCTCGAAATCGAGCGCGGCGGAATTGATGCAGTACCGCAGACCGCCCGCCTCCCGCGGGCCGTCGGGAAACACGTGTCCCAGGTGCCCGGCACAGTTCGCGCATACGACCTCGGTGCGGATCATCCCGTGGCTGACATCGCGGTGTTCCTCGACCGCGCTCCCGTCAGCGGGTGCAGTAAAGGCGGGCCAACCGCACCCGCTGTTGTATTTCGCGTCGCTTTCGAACAGCAGCTGGCCGCAACCGGCGCAGCGGTACTGCCCGGGGTCGTAGTTCTTGTCGTACTTGCCGGTGAAGGCCCGCTCGGTCCCCGCCTGCCGCAGCACCTGGTATTGCTCGGGGCTGAGCTTCTGACGCCACTGGTCGTCGGTCAGGTCCCTGGGATCGATGCTCATCGGGCAATCTCCTTCGTGCGGGATATGGGGATTGCCGTGCGCACCTCAAGCGCGGGGTCAGGCGTCGACCTTCCCGTAATGGGCGGGGGGCTGGATAACCTCCATCCGCTCGGTCAGCAGCGGGCGAAAGCTCGGGCGGCTCTTGAAGACCGCATACCATCCGCGCGCCTCGTCATGGCCGGTCCAGTCGATGCCGCCGAGGTAGTCCGCGACCGAAATCTGCGCCGCGGCGGCGAGATCGGCGAGGCTCATCGTGGACCCCGCGAGCCAGGGCCGTGTCTCGACCAGCCAGTCGACGTATTCAAGGTGTTCGTGGGCGAGTTTCATGGCCTCGCGCAGGACCCGGGAATCGGGTGGCTGGCGCAGGACGAGGCGTTTCTTCATCCGCTCGTGAAGCAGGGGCGCGACGACATCGCCGTAGAAATTCTCGTCGAACAGCGCGACGAGACGGCGGATTTCCGCACGATTGGCCGCGGTGCCGTTTATCATCGCCGCCTTGTCGACGGTTTCCTCGAAGTATTCGCAGATCGCGCGGCTGTCGGCGAGGATGACGCCCTTCGCCTTGTCCTCGAGCACCGGCGTGCGCCCGGCGGCGTTCAGACGCCAGAACCCTTCCGACGGCTCCCACGGGTTCTCGCGCCAGAGTTCATAGCCGACGCCCTTCTCGCTCAGCAGCAGGCGAACCTTGCGGCTGAAAGGGCAGAGAGGGAACTGGTACAGGCGCAACATCGGCTGCCGTCATGCACGACAGCGCGGCGCAAATCCACCGGGCGGTAGGCAATTAAGCGGCAGAATTCTTTCAATAGCGGGGCGCGGCACCGGCGGTTTCGATCGCCGCGCGCATCCGCTCGGCCATCTCGCGCAGTGCGGGCATCATCGCCCCGATCCCGCCGGCCATCGACCCCATCGCGCCCATCATCCGCGGCATCGCCTCGCGCACCTTGTCGGGCACGTCCTGCGCGTCGGGGGATACAGTGCGCATCGTCATGCGCGGGTCGACCGCGTCGGGATCCTCGCCCGCCGCCTCGGCGACAGCCCGGGCGAGCGGTGCGAGCGGCACGTCGAGCAAGACCTCGCTGGCCGCGGCGATGCCTTCCGCCACCGCCGCCTGCATTGCGGGGTTCTTCAGCGTAGCTTCAATCTCGGCGGTCGCGAGTTCGGTCTCATCGACCGGCCGGGCTTCCTGCGCAAGCGCGGGAAGCGGCGCCACAAACACAGCAGCGGCGATGGTCATCACGGGAACGCGCATGGCGAACCTCCTGGGCAAGCGGCCTGACGAGGCCGGACGAATCGCCGTCAGGCTACGGCTGCCGCGCTTGCCTGCGCCTGAACGCCGCTTCACCCCGCCGCGTCAGAAGCCCGATGCGTCTAGCAGAAGCAGGCACGGCGGCATCGCCGCCTCGAGCTCTCCCGGGCGTCCGAGAATGCGCGCCTGCACCGTTAGTTCGGCGGCGACCTGGTCACGCGTCCAGCCCGCTTCATCCATGATCGCCGCGGACGCACGCACGAAGAACTCCTTGCCGCGTCCGGCAAGGAGCGGCCAGGCCTTGTTGGCGCCCCTCTCCTGTTCTGCAGCACCGAGCGCGAAGGCGGCCGAACACCTGAGCGCGGCCTGTTGTTGCATCGAGAGGGACCTGGCAGGCCCTGCGGGTGAAGCCGCTGCGGGAGCGGCGGCCAGGATCGCGGCCGCGATAAGGGTGAAAGACATAATTCTACATAGCCCGCCCGACATGAACCGCGCCAGACGTCTCGTTTCGCTTGCATTCGGCCTCCTCCGTTCGCAACTCGGCCGCGCATGCAAGCCACTGGAGACCGCGAGACAATGACCGACACCCCCCTGCTGATCGCCGGCGAAACGCTTTCCGGAAACGGGCGCGAGACGGTCGGCGTGCTCGACCCGGCGACCGGCGACACCGTCGGCCGGGTGGCCCAGGCTACCGCGGACGATCTCGACCGCGCGCTCGAGGCCGCCGCGCGCGGGTTCAGGGCATGGCGCAACACCGGCGCCGACCAGCGCTCTGCCCTCCTGATGAAGGCTGCCGGTCTCATCCGCGAGCGGGCTAACGACATCGCAGCCGCGATCACGCGCGAACAGGGCAAGCCGATCAAGGAGGCGGTCGGCGAGACTATCTACTGCGCGATGCTGCTCGAGTTCTACGCCGGCGAGTGCAAGCGCATCTATGGGCGCACTCTCGTCAGGCCTGCAGGGGCGCGGGTCGAGGTGCAATACCACCCGGTGGGTCCCGTCGCCGGGTTCGCGGCGTGGAACTTTCCCGCCCTCAACGTCATGCGCAAGATCGGCGGCGCGCTGGCCGCGGGTTGCTCGACGATCGTCAAGCCATCTGAGGAAACGCCGTCGGCCGGATTCGCCATCGTGCAGGCGTTCGTCGATGCCGGAGTGCCGGGCGACGCCACGCAGTGCGTGTTCGGCGTGCCCGACGAGGTCAGCCGGCACCTCCTCGCGAGCCCGATCATCCGCAAGGTGACGTTCACCGGATCGACTGCGGTCGGCAAGCACCTCGCGAAACTTGCCGCCGAGGATCTGAAGATCGCGACCATGGAACTCGGTGGCCACGCCCCTGTGCTCGTGTTCGCCGACAGCGACATCGACAAGGCGTTGGATACGATGGCCGCAAACAAGTACCGCAATGCGGGACAGGTGTGCGTCAGTCCCACCCGCTTCCTCGTCGAGGAGCCCGTGTTCGAGAGGTTCCGTGACGGCTTCGTCGAGCGCGCGAAAGCGATCGTGGTGGGCAACGGGATGGAGAAGGACACCCAGATGGGTCCGATGGCATCTGCCCGGGGCCTGGAACGGATGGAAAGCCTGGTCGGCGACGCGAAGGCGCAGGGCGCGCATCTGCTCGCTGGCGGCGAGCGGATCGGCAACCAGGGCTTCTTCCACCAGCCCACCGTGCTGAGCGAGGTGCCCACCGGTGCCGAAATCATGAACGAGGAGCCGTTCGGGCCGGTTGCGATCCTCAATCCCATGGCGAACGAGGACGCGATGATCGAAGAGGCCAACCGCCTGCCGTATGGCCTGGCGGCCTATGCCTGGACAAGCGACCCGGCGCGGCGCCGCCGTCTCGCCGCCGAGGTCGAGGCAGGGATGGTTGCGATCGACACCGGCGGGGTTTCAGCGGCCGACGCACCGTTCGGCGGGGTCAAGTGGTCCGGCTACGGCAGCGAGGACGGGCGCGAGGGCGTGATGGCCTGCATGGTGCCGAAAGCCGTGCACGAGGGGTGATGCGCCCGTCTATTGACCGCCCGCGCCGCGGCGATATGCGTGGCAACCTGCAACCAGAAGGGAGAGCCCAATGTTCAGCCACATGATGGTCGGATCGAACGATATCGACCGGTCAAAGACCTTCTACGACGCCACCTTCAAGGCGATGGGCGGACAGGAAGGCCGCAAGGACGACAAGGGTCGCCTGATCTACATGCACAACGGCGGCATCTTCATCGTGACCACGCCGATCGACGGCCAGCCCGCGACTCACGGGAACGGCTGCACGATCGGGTTCGCCATGACGCCCGAGCAGGCCGACGCCTGGCACAAGGCGGGGGTCGACAACGGCGGCACTGCGATCGAGGACCCGCCGGGCGTGCGTTCGGGGGGGATGGGCGATCTCTACCTGGCATACCTGCGCGATCCCGACGGCAATAAGCTTTGCGCGCTTCACCGGATGTGAGAATGCCGATGCGCGGAGAGGCTGGCCTCATGGCCGACCTCGCCGCGCTCGGCGTCCCCTTCACCTCCCATGAGCACGAGGCCGTGTTCACGGTCGAGCAGAGCCGTGCGATCGACCGGGACATTCCCGGTGCGCACACCAAGAACCTGTTCCTCAAGGATGCCGGTGGCAAATTCTGGCTCGTCACCGTGCCCGCCGAAGCGCGCGTCGATCTCAAGGCGCTACCCGCGGCCATCGGTTGCAAGCGCGTGAGTTTCGGCAAGCCGGACGACATGATCCGGCTGCTCGGCATCGAGCCGGGCTCGGTCACTCCGCTGGCGATGATCAACGCGGCGCCCGGAAGCGTGACGGTCGTGCTCGACGAGGGACTGGCCGCGGCGGACCGGATCAACGTTCATCCGCTGCGCAACACCGGCACGCTCGGGCTGGCGGGGAGTGACGTCCTGCGTCTCCTGCGTCACTGGGGACACGAGCCGCGTGCGGCACGGATCCCCGCGATCGAGGACGCCTGATTACTGGGAAAACAGCAGGACGCTGCGGCCGCCGCCGGAGACGAGAATGCCGTTTTCAGGGGTCCTGCGAAGGGCGGTCGCCACGTCGAGCGCGCGAAAGACCTCCTGCATCGCAGCGGGAACCCCGATTGCACAGACCGCTGGCGGGGCCGCGTCCGGCCCCGGGGGTGGAGAGGCCGGCAGGCGGGGTCCGAAGGCGACGGCTGCACCGTCGATGCGGTACGTGCGCACCAGCCCCGCGCAGGGGGGTTCCCACCACACGTCGCTGGCATTTCCCCTGAGCGCGGCGCCGTAGGGCTCGTCGAACGGTTCACCGTCGATCCCGGCAACCCGCCACTCGCCCTCGAGCGTGGCAATGGCGGAAACGGCCTGCACGGATGTTTCGGCAGGTGCCGGTGAGGGATCGCCAGGAGGACCGTCCCGGCAACCGGAGAGAACCAGCAAGAGCAATATCGCGGCGTCGCGCATGCGGTCATGTTGCGCGCCCGCGAAGAAAAGAAAAGCCCCGCCGGATCGCTCCGGCGAGGCTTTTCGTATCGCACTGAGCGTAGCTTACTCGGTCTCGGCGTCCTCGACCGGGCCTTCGTCGCTCTGCTCGAGGTAGTCGCCCGCATCGGCATCGGTGCCGTGGGTCTCGCCCTCCATGACCGCCAGCGGATCGTCGCCGATCGCCGCTTCCGGCCCCTGTTCGAGTTCGGCCTCGTGCTCCTCCTCGGCAGAATTCGCCATGATGAGGTGCTCCTGCGCCTTCTTCCACGCGGCTCTGAGGGCGGCGTCGCGGCTGCTCGCCGCGATGCGCATGCGGTTCATGCCCGCGCCGGTGCCCGCCGGGATGAGGCGGCCGACGATGACGTTCTCCTTGAGCCCGATGAGCGAGTCCTTCTTTCCCTCGACCGCCGCCTGCGTGAGCACGCGGGTGGTTTCCTGGAACGAGGCGGCCGAAATGAACGAACGCGTCTGGAGCGAGGCCTTGGTGATGCCGAGAAGCACCGGGGTGCCGGTCGCGGGCTTCTTGCCCTTGGCCAGCTTGGCGTTGATCTCGTCCATCTCCTCGCGGTCGACCTGCTCGCCCGGCAGCAGCACGGTATCGCCGCCATCGGTGATCTCGACCTTCTGCAGCATCTGGCGAACGATCACCTCGATGTGCTTGTCGTTGATCTTCACGCCCTGGAGCCGGTAGACTTCCTGGATCTCGTTCACGAGATACTCGGCAAGCGCCTCGATCCCCATCACTTCCAGAATGTCGTGCGGGTTCGGGCTGCCCGAGATCAGCGTGTCGCCCTTCTTGACGAAGTCGCCTTCCTGCACGTCGATGACCTTGGTTTTCGGGATCAGGTATTCCACCGGATCCCCCTCCTCGGGCACGATCGCGATCTTGCGCTTCGCCTTGTACTCGCGGACGAACTCGACCCGGCCGCTGATCTTGGCGATCACCGAGACGTCCTTGGGCATGCGCGCCTCGAACAGCTCGGCGACGCGCGGCAGACCGCCGGTGATGTCGCGGGTCTTGGCGGCTTCACGCGAGGCGCGGGCGAGGATGTCGCCCGCCTCGACGTGCTGGCCGTCCTCGACCGACAGCGAGGTGCCCGGCGCCAGCATGTAGCGCGCGGCCTCGGTCTCTTCGCCCTTCTTGCCGCCTTCCTCGCCCAGCAGGGTGAGGCGCGGACGCAGGTCGTCCTTCTTCTTGCGGCTCGACGCGCGGAGTTCGGTGACCACGCGCTGGGCGATGCCCGTCGCGTCGTCCACCCGTTCTTCCATCGTCACGCCGTCGACGAGGTCCTGGAAGCGCACGGTGCCCGACTGCTCGGTGATGATCGGCAGCGTGAACGGGTCCCACTCGGCGAGTCGCTCGCCGATCTTCACCTTGTCGCCGCTCTTGTGCATCAGCACGGTGCCGTAGGGCACGCGGTGCAGCTCGCGCTCGCGGCCCTCTGCGTCGATCACCACGATCTCGCCGTTGCGCGCGAGGCTGAGGATGCGGCCGCGCTTGTCGACGATCGTGGGCATGTCGCGGTATTCGACCTTGCCGTCGGAAATCGCCTCGAGGTGCGAAGTCTCGTTGAGCTGCGCCGCGCCGCCGATGTGGAAGGTCCGCATCGTCAGCTGGGTGCCCGGCTCGCCGATCGACTGCGCCGCGATCACGCCCACGGCCTCGCCGATGTTGACCGGCGTGCCGCGCGCAAGGTCGCGGCCGTAGCACGTGCCGCAGACGCCCTGTTCGGCCTCGCAGATCAGCGGCGAACGGATCTTCGCCGACTGCACCTCGGCGGCCTCGATCTCGGCAACCATCGGCTCGTCGAGCAGCGTGCCCGCCTTAACGATGACTTCGCCGGTCTTGGCGTTGACGAGGTCTTCCGCCGTTGTGCGGCCGAGGATGCGCTCACCGAGCGAGGCGATCACCGAACCGCCCTGCACGATCGCGCGCATCTCGAGCGCCCGCTCGGTGCCGCAATCGTCCTGAACGATCACGCAGTCCTGCGACACGTCGACAAGGCGGCGGGTCAGGTAGCCCGAGTTCGCCGTCTTGAGCGCGGTATCCGCCAGGCCCTTGCGGGCGCCGTGGGTCGAGTTGAAGTATTCAAGAACGGTCAGGCCTTCCTTGAAGTTCGAGATGATCGGCGTCTCGATGATCTCGCCCGAAGGCTTGGCCATCAGGCCGCGCATGCCGGCGAGCTGCTTCATCTGCGCCGGGCTGCCGCGCGCACCGGAGTGGCTCATCATGTAGATCGAGTTGATCTGCGCCTCGCGGCCGTTCTCGTCCTTGGGACGGGCACGGATCTCGTCCATCATCGCGTCGGCCACCTTGTCGCCGGTCCGGCTCCAGGCATCGATCACCTTGTTGTACTTTTCCTGCTGGGTGATCAGGCCGTCCTGGTACTGCTGCTCGTAATCCGCGACGAGCGCCTTGGCCTCCTCGATCATCCCTTCCTTGCTGTCGGGGATGATCATGTCGTCCTTGCCGAACGAGATGCCGGCCTTGAACGCGTGGCGGAAGCCCAGCGCCATGATCGCGTCGGCGAACAGCACCGTGTCCTTCTGGCCGGTGTGGCGATAGACCTGGTCGATGACGTCGCCGATCTCCTTCTTGGTGAGGAGCCGGTTGATCACCTCGAACGGGACGGTGTGCCGCTTGGGCAGGCACTCGCCGATCAGCATCCGGCCCGGCGTGGTCTCGACGCGGAGCATATACTCCTTGCCGTTCTCGTCGGTCTGCGGAACCCGGCTGATGATCTTCGAGTGCAGGGTCACGGCACCGACATGGAGCGCCTGGTGCACTTCGGCCATGTCGGCCAGCATCATGCCCTCGCCCGGCTCGCCCTCGCGATCCATCGACAGGTAGTAGAGGCCCAGCACCATGTCCTGCGAGGGAACGATGATCGGCTTGCCGTTGGCGGGCGAGAGGATGTTGTTGGTGCTCATCATCAGCACGCGCGCTTCCAGCTGCGCCTCGAGGCTCAGCGGGACGTGCACGGCCATCTGGTCGCCGTCGAAGTCGGCGTTGAACGCGGCGCAGACCAGCGGGTGAAGCTGGATCGCCTTGCCCTCGATGAGGACCGGCTCGAACGCCTGGATGCCGAGGCGGTGGAGGGTCGGCGCGCGGTTGAGGAGGACGGGGTGCTCGCGGATGACTTCATCCAGGATGTCCCAGACTTCCTTGCGCTCCTTCTCGACCCACTTCTTGGCCTGCTTCAAGGTCATCGACAGACCCTTGGCGTCGAGCCGGGCGTAGATGAACGGCTTGAACAGCTCGAGCGCCATCTTCTTGGGCAGGCCGCACTGGTGCAGCTTGAGTTCCGGGCCGGTCACGATGACCGAGCGGCCCGAATAGTCGACGCGCTTGCCGAGCAGGTTCTGACGGAAGCGGCCCTGCTTGCCCTTGAGCATGTCGGACAGCGACTTCAGCGGACGCTTGTTCGCGCCGGTGATCACGCGGCCGCGACGTCCGTTGTCGAACAGCGCGTCGACCGCCTCCTGCAGCATGCGCTTCTCGTTGCGGACGATGATGTCCGGCGCACGCAGCTCGATCAGGCGCTTCAACCGGTTGTTGCGGTTGATTACGCGGCGGTAGAGGTCGTTCAGATCCGACGTCGCGAACCGGCCACCGTCGAGCGGCACCAGCGGGCGCAGTTCGGGCGGGATGACCGGAATGACCTCGAGGATCATCCATTCCGGGCGGTTGCCCGAATCGATGAAGCTCTCGACGACCTTCAGCCGCTTGATGATCTTCTTGGGCTTGAGGGTCGACTTGGTGGTCTCGAGTTCTTCGAGCAGCGCGTCGCGCTCGCCCTCGAGGTCGAGGTCCATGAGCATCATCTTGACCGCTTCGGCGCCGATGCCGGCGCTGAACGCGTCCTCGCCGTACTCGTCCTGCGCGTCGAGCAGCTCGTCCTCGGTGAGGAGCTGGAACTTCTCGAGCGGGGTCAGACCCGGCTCGGTAACGATGTAGCTCTCGAAGTAGAGCACTCGCTCGAGCTGCTTCAACTGCATGTCGAGCAGCAGGCCGATGCGGCTCGGCAGCGACTTCAGGAACCAGATGTGCGCGACCGGAGCGGCGAGCTCGATGTGGCCCATGCGCTCGCGGCGGACCTTGGTCACGGTTACCTCGACGCCGCACTTTTCGCAGACGACGCCCTTGTACTTCATGCGCTTGTACTTGCCGCACAGGCACTCGTAGTCCTTCACCGGACCGAAGATGCGCGCGCAGAACAGGCCGTCGCGCTCGGGCTTGAACGTGCGGTAGTTGATCGTTTCCGGCTTCTTGATCTCGCCGAACGACCAGCTGCGGATGCGCTCGGGCGAGGCGATGCCGATCTGGATCTGGTCGAACGTCTCGGGCTTGGCGAGCTGGTTGGTGAATTTGGTCAGTTCGTTCATGACTTTAATCCCTTACGGGTGAATTCTTCGGGACGGGTTGGGGAGGGCCGGAGCCGCTCCCCTCATTCCGCCGCGATCTGCAGGCCGTCGTCGTCCTCGTCCTCGCCGAGCGAGGAGAGTTCGACGTTGAGGCCGAGGCTGCGCATTTCCTTGACGAGCACATTGAAGCTCTCCGGGATGCCGGCCTCGAACGTGTCGTCGCCCTTGACGATCGCCTCGTAGACCTTCTGCCGGCCGACCACGTCGTCCGACTTCACGGTGAGCATTTCCTGCAACGTGTAGGCCGCGCCGTAGGCCTGGAGCGCCCAGACCTCCATCTCGCCGAAGCGCTGGCCGCCGAACTGCGCCTTGCCGCCCAGCGGCTGCTGGGTGACGAGGCTGTACGGCCCGATCGAACGCGCGTGGATCTTGTCGTCGACGAGGTGGTGGAGCTTCAGCATGTAGATGTAGCCCACGGTCACCTTGCGGTCGAACGCGTCGCCGGTGCGCCCGTCGAAGAGAGTGACCTGGCCCGAAGTGGGCAGGCCCGCCTTCTCGAGCATCGCGGAGACGTCCGCCTCGCGCGCGCCGTCGAACACCGGGGTGCCGAACGGTACGCCGTCCTTGAGCGTGCCGGCCATCTCGACGATGTCCTCGGCCGAACGACTGTCGATGTCGGCGTGGTACTGCTCGCCGTAGACGTCCTTCAGCTTCTCGATCACCGCGCTCGGCGCCTTCGCCGCCTTGGGATCGGGATTGGCCTCGCGCCATTCCTCGAGCGCCGCGGTGACCTGCTGGCCAAGGCCGCGGGCCGCGAGGCCGAGGTGCGTTTCGAAGATCTGCCCGACGTTCATGCGGCTCGGCACGCCGAGCGGATTGAGCACGATGTCGACCGGGGTGCCGTCTTCCATGAACGGCATGTCCTCCGCCGGCAGGATGCGACTGATGACGCCCTTGTTGCCGTGGCGGCCGGCCATCTTGTCGCCCGGCTGCAGCTTGCGCTTCACCGCGACGAAGACCTTGACCATCTTGAGCACGCCGGGAGCGAGTTCGTCGCCGCGTTCGAGCTTTTCCTTACGGTCCTCGAACTTCTCGTCGATGCCCTTCACGGCCTCGTCGTACTGGCCCTTGATCGCCTCGATCTGCGCCTGGCGCTGGTCGTCGGCCACGGCGAACTTGAACCATTCGAACTTCTCGACTCCCTCGAGCAGCTCCTCGGTGATCGTTTCGCCCTTCTTGACACCCTTCGGCGTCGCGCTGGCGGTCTGGCCGACGAGCATTTCCCTCAGGCGATTGTAGGTCGCGCGGTTGAGGATCGCCCGTTCGTCCTGGCTGTCCTTGCGGAGCGCCTCGATCTCCTGGTTCTGGATCGCCCGGGTACGGTCGTCGATCTCGATGCCGTGGCGGTTGAACACGCGCACGTCGACGATCGTCCCGGTCACGCCCGGCGGCAGGCGGAGCGAGGTGTCGCGCACGTCGCTCGCCTTTTCGCCGAAGATCGCACGGAGAAGCTTTTCCTCCGGCGTCATCGGGCTTTCGCCCTTCGGCGTGATCTTGCCGACGAGGATGTCGCCCGGGTGCACTTCGGCGCCGATGTAGACGATGCCCGCCTCGTCGAGGTTGCGCAGGGCTTCCTCGCCGACGTTCGGGATGTCGCGGGTGATGTCCTCGGGGCCCAGCTTGGTGTCGCGGGCCATGACCTCGAATTCCTCGATGTGGATCGAGGTGAACACGTCGTCCTTGACGATGCGTTCGGAGATCAGGATCGAGTCCTCGTAGTTGTAGCCGTTCCACGGCATGAACGCGACGAGGCTGTTGCGGCCAAGCGCGAGCTCGCCGAACTCGGTCGACGGGCCGTCGGCGATGATGTCGCCGGCTTCGACCGTCTCGCCCACCTTCACCAGCGGACGCTGATTGATGCAGGTCGACTGGTTCGAACGCTCGAACTTCTGCAGCCGGTAGATGTCGACGCCCGACTGTCCCGGCTCGACGTCGCCGACGGCGCGGATGACGATGCGGGTGGCGTCGACCTGGTCGACCACGCCGCCGCGGCTGGCGGTGATCGCCGCGCCGCTGTCGCGCGCCACGGTCTCTTCCATGCCGGTGCCGACGAACGGCGCCTCGGCGCGGACGAGCGGCACGGCCTGGCGCTGCATGTTCGAACCCATGAGCGCGCGGTTCGCGTCGTCGTTCTCGAGGAACGGGATCAGCGAGGCGGCGACCGATACGAGCTGCTTGGGCGAAACGTCCATCAGCGTGATCTGGTCGCTCGGCAGCATCACGAACTCGCCGCCCTGGCGGGCCGAGACGAGGTCCTCGACGAACTTGCCGTCAGCGTCGGTTTCCGCCGAAGCCTGCGCGACCGCGTGCTTCTGCTCTTCCATCGCCGAGAGGTAGACGACCTCGCCCGATACCTTGCCGTCCTTCACGAGGCGGTACGGGGTTTCGATGAAGCCGTACTTGTTGACGCGCGCGAAGGTGGAAAGCGAGTTGATGAGGCCGATGTTCGGGCCTTCTGGCGTCTCGATCGGGCAGATGCGGCCGTAGTGCGTCGGGTGCACGTCGCGCACCTCGAACCCGGCGCGCTCGCGAGTGAGACCGCCCGGGCCAAGCGCCGAGACGCGGCGCTTGTGCGTCACTTCCGACAACGGGTTGGTCTGATCCATGAATTGCGAGAGCTGCGACGAGCCGAAGAACTCGCGCACCGCGGCCACGGCGGGCTTCGCGTTAATTAGGTCGTTCGGCATGACGGTCGATACGTCGACCGAGCTCATCCGCTCCTTCACCGCGCGCTCCATGCGCAGCAGACCGACGCGGTACTGATTCTCGAGCAACTCGCCGACCGAACGCACGCGCCGGTTGCCGAGGTTGTCGATGTCGTCGACTTCGCCCTTGCCGTCCTTCAGCCCGACGAGCTCCTTCACCACCGCGAGGATGTCTTCCTTGCGCAGCGTGGTCACGGTGTCCTCGGCGTCGAGGTTCAGGCGCATATTGAGCTTGACGCGGCCGACGGCCGACAGGTCGTAACGCTCGGAATCGAAGAAGAGGCCCTCGAACAGCGCCTCGGCTGTTTCCTTGGTCGGCGGCTCGCCAGGGCGCATGACCTTGTAGATCGCCTCGAGGCCTTCCTCGCGGTTCTCGGCCTTGTCGACCTTGAGCGTGTTGCGGATCCACGGGCCGGTGTTGACGTCGTCGATGTCGAGCAGCGACAGCCGGTCGACGCCCGCCTTGTCGAGCGCCTCGAGGTTCTCGGGCGATACCTCGTCGCCCGCCTCGATCCAGATGCGGCCGGTCTTCTCGTCGATCAGGTCGTTCGCGGCGAACCGTCCGAAAATCTCCTCGGTCGGGATCAGCAGCGCCTCGAGCCCATCCTTGGCCGCCTTGTTGGCGGCACGAGGGCTGATCTTCTGGCCAGCGGGGAACACCTCTTCGCCGGTCTTCGCGTCGATGAGCGCGAACGCCGGCTTCTGGCCGCGCCACGCTTCCGCGGTGAACGGGATCTTCCACCCGTCACCCTGCTTGCCGCTCACCCGCTCCCACGCGACGGTATCGTAGAAGTGGTGGAGGATGTCCTCGCTGTCGAGACCGAGCGCGTAGAGCAGCGCGGTGACCGGCAGCTTGCGCTTGCGGTCGATGCGGACGTTGACGATGTCCTTGGCGTCGAATTCGAAATCCAGCCACGAGCCGCGATAGGGGATGACCCGCGCGGCGAACAGCAGCTTGCCCGAGGAGTGGGTCTTGCCGCGATCGTGGTCGAACAGCACGCCCGGCGAACGGTGCATCTGCGAGACGATCACGCGCTCGGTGCCGTTGATGATGAAGGTGCCGTTCTCGGTCATGAGCGGCATGTCGCCCATGTAGACGTCCTGCTCCTTGATATCGAGAACGGAGCGGGTCTCGGTCTCCTGGTCGACCTCGAACACGATGAGGCGCAGGGTGACTTTCATCGGCGCGGCATAGGTGATCCCGCGCTGGCGGCACTCGGTGGTGTCGTACTTGGGATCTTCGAGTTCGTAGTGGACGAAATCAAGCTCGGCGGTGCCCGCGAAGTCGCGGATCGGGAACACCGAACGCAATGTCTTTTCAAGGCCCGAGACGTATCCCGTGGACTTGTCCGAACGCAGGAACTGCTCGTAGCTCTCGCGCTGGACCTCGATCAGGTTGGGCATCTGCACGACTTCGTGGATGTCGCCGAAGATGCGGCGGATGCGCTTCTTCGCGGTGCCGGTCTGCTTGCCGCGGCTGATCGCCGGTGCCTTTGCCTTGGTCGCCATAGGAGGGATATCGCCTCTATATTGTCGCCGCAAAAAGCGGCTGTGCCTTCGAATCTCGTGCGCGGGCGAGAAACCGCGAGACGCAAAAAGCCCGCAGCAATGGGCGCACCCCTCCCGGGGCCGCTGCTGCAGGTCGTGCGTCGCGATTATGGAAACGCCGCTTCCATCCTGGGTCCGTCGCCGCGCATCGCCGGACCGTGCTCGAAGCGAGCGGTCGGGGGCGCATATAGGGGGGCAATTCGGGCGAGTCAAACGCGGTCGCTCGGGTTCGCTCGACGGGCGTCGGAAACTCGCCGGTTGACTTCGCGGCCGCTTCCTCTAGAGGCCCGCTCCGACCGGTGGCTGCGTGCCGTCCGGTCGTCCGTCCGAGACAGCTGGCGAGGGTTTCCCTCTTAATTTCCAGCCTAGACGGGGAAACGAGATTTTCCGGCGGCCACCTTGCGTGCCCGCCGTCATGGTGTTCGCACCGCTCCTTCCCCATCGGTGGACCCGCCCACGGCGCCCCGGCGTCCGTGGCAACGTGAGCCGGCTCCGCGTCCGCGCGGGGTCATTAGAAGGAGCAAGGCATGGATCGTTCGCAGAAAGCCGACGCGGTCGCCGAGCTGAGCGAGGTCTTCAACGAGGTGGGCGTGGTGGTTGTCACCCGCAACCTCGGCATGTCGGTGGCCCAGTCCACCGACCTGCGCACGAAGATGCGCGACGCCGGTGCGACCTACAAGGTGGCGAAGAACCGTCTGGCCAAGCTGGCACTCAACGACACCCCCTATTCTGGCCTCGAGGACTTCCTCACCGGCCCGACGGGGCTCGCCTGGTCGACCGACCCGGTGGCGGCGGCCAAGGCCGCGGTGGAATTCGCCAAGACGAACGACAAGCTCGAAATCGTCGGCGGATCGATGGGTAGCCAGGTGCTCGACGAAGCAGGGGTCAAGGCGCTCGCCTCGATGCCCAGCCTCGACGAGCTGCGTGCCAAGCTGATCGGCCTCGTCAACGCGCCGGCGACCAAGGTCGTCCAGCTCGTCAACGCGCCCGCCAGCAAGCTTGCCCGTGTCTTTGGCGCCTATGCCGCCAAGGACGCTGCGTAAGCGGTTTTTCCCTGAAGCAACTTTTCTCGGGACACGTGTCCCGGCCCGAATTTGGAGTGAAACATCATGGCTGATATCGCCAAGCTTGTTGAAGAACTGTCGAAGCTGACCGTCCTGGAAGCCGCCGAGCTTGCCAAGGCGCTCGAAGAAGAGTGGGGCGTGAGCGCCGCTGCCGCCGTGGCCGTCGCCGCGCCGGCCGCCGGTGGTGACGCCGGTGGCGCCGCTGCCGAAGAGCAGACCGAGTTCGACGTCATCCTGACCGGTGACGGCGGCAAGAAGATCCAGGTGATCAAGGAAGTCCGCGCCATCACCGGCCTCGGCCTGACCGAAGCCAAGGCCCTCGTCGAGAGCGCGCCGAAGGCGATCAAGGAAGGCGTCAACAAGGCGGAAGCCGAAGACATCAAGAAGAAGATCGAGGAAGCCGGCGGCACCGTCGAGCTCAAGTAAGCCTTCGCGCTTCCGAACCTCGTCTCTTCGAGAGACACACGAAGGGCGGCCTGCGCAAGCGGGCCGCCCTTTTCGCATGCCCCACGGCCAGTCCGGGAACCCGCTCAAGGGGCGCCCGTTTCGCCGCACATGGGGCCGCTTCTCGTAATTCTGGCGCAGGCAGGTGCGGCGAGCACGGCCGAAGCGTCCCCGTCGCCGCCCGACATAGAAATCCGCGCCACCGCAAGCGCCCGGTCGGTCGACCTCCGGTCGGCCGGCCAGGCTACCCTTTCCGTGCACGCCCGGCCCGGCGACGCGCCGCCGGTCCGCATCGCGCGTTCGGCACCTGCGGGCGCGGCGCGCTATCGCGACCTGCGCATTGAATTAACCGCGATCGCCCGGCTTTCCGCGCCGGAACCGATCGCCGCCATCCATGGCAAAACAGGGGACTCCGAATGAAAACCGCCATCCGCCTTGCCGCCGCCTGCGCCGTAGTTGCGGCAACTCCAGCCCTGGCGCAGAACCGCAACGCACCGGCGAGCGCCAACAGCCCCGCGGTCAGCTATCTGAGCCAGGTCCCCGCCGACCAGCAGCCCGACGTCGTCCTCGACATTCCGAACCTGTCTGTCGACGAGATCACGCTCAAGGTCGACAACCTGCAAGCGCACGTCGCGCTCAACGCCCAGCTAGCCAACCTGCTGAAGCTGACTGCCGGGGCCGACGCCTCGATCGACCAGGTCGACCTGTCGATCAAGGGAGTGAAGGCGCAGGCTGCGCTGATCGTCCGGCTCGACAACGTGCGGGCGATCATCGAACGGACGCTGCAGACGCTCGACAACAACCCTCAGATCATCGAGCAGCTGACCGGCACGCTCGACAATGCAGTCAATGTCACTGGCGGCGTGGTGAACAACACGGTTTCCACGGTGGGAGACCTGACCCGGGGTATCCTGGGCACCGGAAAGGTGCTCGACGTCGCGAACAGCGGGCTTTCGGTCGTATCCTCGACCCTGAACTCGGCGGGGCAGACCGTGCGCCGGCTTCGCGGTTCCGACGGCGCACTCTACGAGGTGGTAACGGACACCGCCGGGAAGATCGTGAAGTCATCACGCGTTTCGAACTGACCGCCGGTTACCATCACGAACCGGCCTGACCGGGCCGCACGCCCTGGCGGATGATCATGTCGCGGGCGGCCCGGTAATCGCCGGCCTCGCGCTGCACGTCGAGCCGCTCGCGATCGGCCTTCCGGTAGGTGTCTTCCGCCTCGTCGATGTCCTGCTGCGAGTCGCCCAGCGTCTCCAGCGCCGCCCGGCCCATCGCGACTGCCGATTCCATGACCTCGCGGATCGCGTAGTCGTGCGGTGCGTCGCGCAGGTCGATCAGCGTTCGCCGGTCGAACGCGCGGACGAAGATCTTCGCGTCGGGGAACGCCTCTCGCACGGCCGTCAGCAGCTCGGCGTTCACCTGCTTGCCGTCCATGCAGAAGCAGATCGCCGCGGCCTCGTCGGCTCCTGCCTGGCGCAGCAGGTCGATCCGCGTGCCGTCGCCGAAATAGACCTTGCTGCCGAATTCCTCCGCGACGTCGATCATGTCGGTGTCGGTATCGATCAGGGTCACCGCGATGTCGCTGGCGATCATCAGCTGGGCCACCGTCTGGCCGAACCGGCCATAGCCGACGACGAGCACCGCAGCCCCGTCCTTTCGCGGCCCCTCGCGCCCTTCCTTCGCGTCGGGCGCGCGGCGCAGCGGCGCCGTTATCATCATCAGGAGGGGCGTTGTGGCCATCGAGATCGTGACCACCGCGCCGAACAGGCTGGCGGCTTCCGGTTCGATCAGCATCCCCTGCTGGGCCTGGGCGAACATGACGAAGCCGAATTCGCCCCCCTGGCTGAGGAGCGTGCCAAGCGCGAGCGCGCCGCGCCAGCCCATGCCCATCAGCATTCCGATCCCGCCGATGACCGCGGCCTTGATCGCTATCAGGCCAACCGCCGCGACGAGCACGAACACCGGCCTTTCGGCAATTGCCTGAAGGTCGAGCATCATGCCCACGGCCAGGAAGAACAGGCCGAGCAGGATCGAGCGGAAGGGCTCGACGTCGGTCTCGAGCTCGTGACGATAAGGGGTGTCGGCCAGCATCACGCCCGCAATGAACGCGCCGAGCGCGGTCGACAGGCCGAGCAGTTCCATCGTCGCGGCGCTGGCCATCACGGTGAACAGGGCGGCGACGATGAACATCTCGCGCTCGCCGAAGCGGCCGATCATCCGGAACAGCGGCCGGATCAGGAAGCGGCCGGCGAGCAGCAGTCCGACGATAGCGGCCACGGTGATCGCGGCGAGCTGCCAGCCGGGTGGTCCACCCTCGTCCGCGGGGTTGCGCGAAAGCGCGGCAACGACCGTGATCATCGGGATGATCGACAGGTCCTGGAACAGCAGGATCGAGAACGCGCGTTCCCCGAACGGTGTCCTGAGGCGGCCCGCCGATTGCAGCATCGGCAGGACCTGCGCGGTCGACGACAGCGCGAGCGGCAGGCCGAGCGCAATCGCGGCGGGCCAGCTGAAGCCGGTGAACAGGCCGATCGCGCCGGTGAGCGCCAGTCCGCACAGCATGACCTGCGCGAAACCCAGTCCCAGTATTTCCTTCTTCATCCGCCACAGCCGCTGCGGGGCCAGTTCAAGCCCCACGACGAACAGGAGGAGGACGATGCCGAGTTCGGCGATGGCGATCTTGCCCTCGGCCTCGCCCGTGAGCGCGAAGACCTGTGGGCCGATGACCGCGCCGGCGACGAGGTAACCCAGCGTCGCGCCGAGGCCGAGCCGGCGGAAGAGCAGCACAAAGCCCAGCGCGAAGCCGAGCATGACCACGCCGTCGCGCAGGAAGTGGGTAGCGGCCTCGTGCTCCATCAACGCCGCTGTAGGCGCAGACGGTTTGGCGTCAAAGCTTCAGATTCGCGCGCAGCCCGATCATGTCGATGCCGGGGTTCTGCTGGCTGTCGAACAGGCGCGCGTTGGAAATGTGCACCCAGCTCGCCTCGATGCTGGCCCGCGGAGCAATCGCGATGCCCACGGCAATCTCGGGTTCGAACAGCACGCGGCTGCCAAGGTCGGTCCGCAGCCCGCTCGCCGTGCTTACGCGCCTTTCGGGTGCGTTGTGCAGGACGAGCCCTACCCCGGGCCGCACGTAGAAACCGCCGAGGCCGAACTTGCGGCTGAGGCCAACACCCACGAGATCGGTCCCTCCATCGGCGGTATTGATCGAACCGAAGACGTACGGTTCGACCTGCGCGACCGGCAGGACCGGGTCGAACCTGTAGCCCAGCTGCAGGTCGGCTCCCCGCTCGCCCGAATCGAGCGTGAACGGGGTGTCGACGGCGTGCTTGTATACCCCGCCATACAACTCGCCGGCGGTTGCGGGCGTGGCGGCGAGGGCGAATGCCGCTCCGGAGGCGGCCAGAAGGAAGCGGATCATGGCCCGCGCTTTAGGCTGTGACACGCTTGCCGCAAGCTGAAGCGAAAATGCGCGGCCCGTTCAGGCGGCGCTTTCGCGGGCATGGGCGCCGGCCTATCCGGGCCGGCTTTATGCCGGACGCAGTCATTCCCGACGCCCGGGCGGCGTGGAAGCGCGAAATTCTCGCGACGCTCGCGCTCGCCTGGCCGCTGGCTGCGGCGAACCTGCTGCAGATGATGGTGTGGGCGATCGACGTGATGTTCATCGCGCGGCTTGGCACGATCCCTCTAGCCGCGGCAAGCCTCTCGTTCGCGCTGTTCGGCACGCTGATGTGGGCACTGAGCGGACTCACTGGCATCGTGTCTGCGCTTATCGCCGCCGCGCTTGGCCGCGGCACCGGCGTGCTGCGCGAGGTCCGGCGGGCAACGCGCATGGCGCTGTGGCTCGCCGTGGGTAGCGGACTGCTGCTCGCGCTGGCGATGTATGGCGGCGAATCGTTCATGTTGTTGACCGGCCAGGACCCCACGATCTCCGCGCGCGCGGGCGAATTTCTGGCGGTACTCGGCTGGGCCGCGATCCCCATGCTGGTGGGCAATGTCCTCAGGAGTTTCGTTTCGGCCCTAGACCGTCCGGTCATCGCGACGATGGTGGTCGCGCTGCAGGTGGGCGTTGCGGCGCTTGCGAACTATGCGCTGGTGTTCGGCCATTTCGGATTTCCCGCGCTCGGCATGATCGGATCCGCGATCGCGAGCAGCGTGACGGCGTGGCTCGGCGTGCTCGCCTATGCCGCGCTGATCCAGTCCGACCGCCGCCTGAGGGCGTTTCACATCTTCGGCCGGTGGTGGAGTCCCGACTGGGCTTACCTGCGGCGGCTCGTCGTGCTGGGCACCCCGGTGACGCTGACCATCATCGCCGAGGGCGGACTGTTCAACAGCGCCGCATTCATGATGGGACGGATCGGCGCCGATCAGCTTGCCGCGCACACCCTTGCATTGCAGCTGGCCGCGTTCGCGTTCCAGGTGCCGTTCGGCATATCGCAAGCCGCCACCATCAGGGTCGGCTTCCACTATGGCGCAGGCGACCGCGACGGCATCGCCCGGGCGGGCTGGTCGGCGATCGTCGTCGGCACCGGTTTCATGCTGACCACGGCCACGGCGATGCTGCTGGTCCCGCTTGCCCTGCTGTCGCTCTACATCGATCCGCGCGCGCCATATTATGCCGCGACGGTCGGGCACGCGGTGCTTTACCTTCGGGTCGCGGCGGCCTTCCAGCTGTTCGACGGGTTCCAAGCGGTCGCTGCGGGGTCCTTGCGCGGGTTGCAGGATACCCGCGCTCCGATGTGGATCGCGCTGACGGGCTTCTGGGTGCCCGGCCTCGCGACCATGCTCTGGCTCGGTTTCTACACCCCGCTCGGCGGGTTGGGCGTGTGGATCGGGCTGCTCGTTGCGCTGGTGACGGTTTCGGCCGGACTGCTCGGCCGGTGGCTGATGCGCGAACGTTTCGGGCTGCTGCCCGCGGCCGGATGACCGGCGAAATTCTTGCCTGCAACCGGTTGACCTTGCCTGCGCGCGCACTAAATGCGCCGGCGCTGGCACTCTCCTCCCGAGAGTGCCAAGAGTTCACTCAATCGAGAGAGGCTAGCATCATGGCATTCCGTCCGTTGCACGACCGCGTTCTCGTCCGCCGCATCGAGGCTGACAGCAAGACCGCCGGCGGCATCATCATCCCCGACAGCGCCCAGGAAAAGCCGAGCGAGGGCGAGATCGTCGCCATCGGCGACGGCGCCCGTGACGATGACGGCGACCGCATCGCGCTCGACGTCAAGGTGGGCGATCGCGTGCTGTTCGGCAAGTGGTCGGGTACCGAGGTCAAGATCGACGGCGAAGACCTTCTCATCATGAAGGAAAGCGACATCATGGGGATCATCGGCTGATCGCCGGGTCCTGACGCTTTCCACAAACCAGACGAATTCCAGGAGAATCCAACATGGCTGCCAAGGACGTAAAGTTCGGCCGCGACGCGCGCGAACGCATTCTCGCCGGCGTCGACACCCTCGCCAACGCGGTGAAGGTCACCCTCGGTCCCAAGGGCCGCAACGTCGTGATCGACAAGAGCTTCGGCGCTCCCCGCATCACCAAGGACGGCGTCACCGTCGCCAAGGAAATCGAGCTCAAGGACAAGTTCGAGAACATGGGCGCGCAGATGCTGCGCGAAGTGGCCTCGAAGACCAACGACAACGCGGGTGACGGCACCACCACCGCCACCGTGCTCGCCCAGGCCATCGTGACCGAGGGCATGAAGTCGGTTGCGGCCGGCATGAACCCGATGGACCTCAAGCGCGGCATCGACCTCGCGGTCGAGAAGGTCGTCGAGAACATCAAGGGCCGCTCGAAGGAAGTGTCCGGCTCGCAGGAAATCGCCCAGGTCGGCATCATCTCGGCCAACGGCGACCGCGAAGTCGGCGAGAAGATCGCCGAGGCGATGGAAAAGGTCGGCAAGGAAGGCGTGATCACCGTCGAAGAGGCGAAGGGTCTCGAGTTCGAGCTCGACGTCGTCGAGGGCATGCAGTTCGACCGCGGCTACCTCAGCCCCTACTTCATCACCAACCCCGACAAGATGACCGTCGAGCTGGATAACCCCTATATCCTGATCCACGAGAAGAAGCTGTCGTCGCTCCAGTCGATGCTTCCGATCCTCGAGGCGGTCGTGCAGTCGGGACGTCCGCTGCTGATCATCGCCGAGGACATCGAGGGCGAGGCGCTTGCCACTCTCGTCGTCAACAAGCTGCGCGGCGGCCTCAAGGTCGCGGCCGTCAAGGCGCCCGGCTTCGGCGATCGTCGCAAGGCGATGCTGCAGGACATCGCGATCCTGACCAAGGGCGAGATGATTTCGGAGGACCTCGGCATCAAGCTCGAGAACGTCACCCTCGGAATGCTCGGCGAAGCCAAGCGGGTGTCGATCGACAAGGACAACACCACGATCGTCGATGGCGCCGGCTCGGCTGACGACATCAAGGCGCGCGTCGGTGAAATCCGTACCCAGATCGACGCGACCACCAGCGACTACGACCGCGAGAAGCTCCAGGAGCGCCTTGCCAAGCTCGCCGGCGGCGTGGCCGTGATCAAGGTCGGCGGCGCTTCCGAAGTCGAGGTGAAGGAGCGCAAGGACCGCGTCGACGACGCGCTCCACGCAACCCGCGCCGCGGTAGAGGAAGGCATCGTCCCGGGCGGCGGCACCGCGCTGCTGTACTCGCAGAAGGCCCTCGAAGGCCTGACCGGCGCCAACGAGGACCAGACCCGCGGCATCGACATCGTCCGCAAGTCGCTTACCTCGCTGGTCCGCCAGATCGCCTCGAACGCCGGCCACGACGGCGCGGTCGTTTCGGGCAAGCTGATGGACGGCAACGACGAGACGATGGGCTTCAACGCCCAGACCGACACCTACGAGAACCTGGTGCAGGCCGGCGTGATCGACCCGACCAAGGTCGTCCGCACCGCGCTCCAGAATGCGGCGTCGGTCGCCGGCCTCCTGATCACCACCGAAGCGGCGATCAGCGAGAAGCCGGAAGACAAGCCGGCTGCCGGCGGCGGCATGCCCGACATGGGCGGCATGGGCGGCATGGGCTTCTAAGCGCATACGCCGTCCAGCCGGACACGAGTGGGCCGGGGGAGCGATCCCCCGGCCCGTTTCGTTTGTCCGCGGGACCGGGTTTACCCGCCGAACGCCTCGCCAAGCGCGGCGGCGAGGACATCGGCCATCGCATCAATGCCGCGCGCGTCCGACAGCCTGTCCTGCCGGACCTCGATTTCTGCATACCGCAGGCCCCGGGGGTAGGCATGGTGCGGGACGGTGTAGTCTGTTGCGTCCATGCGGTAGGGCTCGTTGTCGCCCACGACCAGATCGCCCCGTCCCTGCAGCGTTGCAAGCAGTCGCAGCGCGAGAGCGTCGTGGTGGCCATCGTGCAGGATGCCGATGTCCCACGGGCGCACCTTGCTGTTCATCACCGGGGTGAAGCTGTGCAGGGATACCAGAGCGGCACCCGGCAGACGATCCAGCCGGGCACCGATCGCCGCGTGGTAGGGGTCGAATATCTCGATCCGTCGCGCTTCCCGCTCCAGGGGCGGCAAATCGGCATTGACGGAAACACGCGTCCCATCGCTCCTCGTGACGATCGAGTCCGGGTGCGCCGGATCGCGGTTACAGTCGATCACCAGCCGCGAATAGACCTGCGAAACGAACGGCACACCCTGTCTGGCCGCGAGCGCATCGCCAAGCGCCCGCGTGCCGATATCGACGGCGATATGGCGCGAACGGTCGGCCTTACCCAGCCCCAGGTCGCCGAGCGCCTGGGGAACCGCGCTGCCGGCGTGGTCGCCGACCAGCACGAACGGGCTGTCTGCCGCCATCGGCGGGATGGTGCGGACCGGATTCGGGTCTCGATGGTTGAGAAGGACAGGCGCGGCCATCAGGCCCGTGTCCTTCGCACGAATATCGCAGCCAGGCCAACCCGCACTCCATCGTCACGATGCCCACCGTCTCGATCAACCATGTGACCCGGTACCGCTACCGCCGCGACGTCGCCTTCGGGGAGCACCGGATACTCGTGCGCCCACGCGAGAGTTATGACCAGCGAGTGCTGTCGGCGTCACTCGACATCGATCCCGAACCCGTTTCGCTGCGGTGGCTGCAGGACGTGTTCGGCAATGCGGTCGCGATCGCCACCTTCGATCGCCGCGCCGACGCGCTCGAGATTCGCGGCTCGGCCGAGGTCGAGCATCTGCCGACCCACCCGGCGGATATCCAGATCGAACCCTATGCCGCCTGCTATCCGTTCACCTATTCAGCCGAGGACATGCCCGACCTGCTCCGCTCGATCGAGCGCGACTACCCGGATCGCGACCGGGTAATCGACGACTGGGCGATGAGTTTCGTCGAGACCGGGCGCCCCGCCGATACGCTGGCACTTCTCACGCAGATGACCGAGGCGATCCGGAGCGACTTCGAGTACCAGCCGCGCGAGACGAAGGGCATCCAGCCGCCACTGACCACGCTCTCGCTGGGATCGGGGACCTGCCGAGACTACGCCTTGCTGATGATGGAGGCCGTGCGATCGCTCGGCTTCGCGGCAAGGTTCGTGTCGGGATACCTGTATCAGCCCGACAACGAGAACGCCCGGGTGGGCGGCCATTCGACGCACGCCTGGGTGCGCGTCTTCCTGCCGGGATCGGGCTGGGTGGAATTCGACCCGACCAACGGAATCGTCGGTAACCGCGGGCTGATCCGCGTGGCGGTGGCGCGCGACCCCGACCAGGCCATTCCGCTCTCGGGCACTTGGCGCGGAGTCAAGGGCAGCCAGATCGACATGAACGTCGACGTGCGGATCAAGCAGGTCGACGTCGAAACCCGCCATCCCGAATTCCCCCACAAGGAACCCGCCTGATGCTCATCCGAACCGGCTACGACATCACCTTCGAGACCGATGTCCCCGTACCGATGGTCGCATTGCTCAACGTGCGCCCCGAGCGACAGCCGGACTTGCGCACGCCCGAAGTTCTCCGGACCGATCCGCCAGTTCCGTGCCGCCAGTTCATCGACGATTTCGGCAACGTGGCGACCCGGCTCGTCGTCCCCGCGGGAGGGATCGCCTTGAGCGCCGATTTCGTTATCGAGGACAGCGGAAAGCCCGATCCCGTCATGCCCGATGCGGTCCAGCACCCGATCGACGAGCTGCCGGACGAGACTCTGCCGTTCCTGATGAGCTCGCGCTATTGCGAGGTCAGCCAGCTGGCGGACGAGGCATGGGAGATCGCCCGCGATTACAAGGCCGGATGGGACCGGGTGCAAGCGCTGGTATCTGCCGCGCACGAGCGGATCGCGTTCGATTACACGAAAGCCAGCACGGAGAAGACCGCACGGTCGGTCTACGACGAGCGCTGCGGTGTCTGCCGGGATTTCGCCCACCTCGCGATCACGTTCTGCCGCGCGGTCAACATTCCGGCCCGCTATTGCACCGGGTACCTCGGCGACATCGGGATCGATCCCATCGACGCCCCGATGGACTTCTCCGCATGGTTCGAGGCTTACCTCGGCGGGCGCTGGCACACGTTCGATGCGCGGCACAACACGCCGCGGATCGGGCGGATCGTGATGGCTCGGGGCCGCGACGCGACCGACACGGCCATCACGACCGCCTTCGGCGAGGCCCGGCTGACACGGTTCGATGTCCACACCGACGAGGTTGCCGGCACCGACCTGACGCGCCCGCCGCAGGAGACCGCCCTGCCGCAAAAGGCGCTCGCCTAACCCGCCCCGGGCCAGACTTTCCGGCACCCTGGGGCAGGCTGTTCGTTGGGGGAGGAGAGGAGAAAGACGATGCAATTACCCGCCAAGGCCCACGTGGCGATCGCCGATGGCGAGCGCTTCCTGCTGATGCGCAACGCCGGCACGCCAGAGGATGCAAGGCTGGAACTCGTGGAAGAGCCGTCGCTCGAAGGCGAGCCTGAGAGCGGCGGCTTCGGTCACCACGATCCCAGGAGCGACGACTACAACACCCACGAAAAGCTTGATCACGCGGCCTCGGTCGCAGGTTGGCTCAACCGCGCGGTCCTGCAGCACCGGATCGAGGACCTCGTGATCGTCGCCGATCCGGATACGCTGGGCGAGATGCGCCGCCATTACCACACCGAAACCAGGGGCGTGCTGGTCGCCGAACTCGACAAGCAGGTGACCGGAATGCCCGGTCCCGAAATTCTCGAGGTCATCGAGGCAGCCTGAAGCAGACCATGGCGAGCAGCGAAACCGCGCGAGCGCGTATGGTCGAGCACCAGATCGTGCGTCGCGGCGTGACCGACCAGCGCTTGCTTGCCGCGTTGCGGACCGTCCCGCGCGAGAACTTCGTGCCCGAGGACATGCGCGGATCCGCCTACCGCGATGGTCCGCTCCCCATTGGCGAAGGACAAACAGTCAGTCAGCCCTATATCGTCGCCGTAATGATCGAAGCAGCCGCGATCGGTCCGTGCGACCGGGTGCTCGAGGTCGGAGCCGGTTCGGGCTACGCAGCCGCGGTGCTCTCGCGCATGGCGGCCCGGGTTCTTGCGGTAGAGCGGCACGGGATATTGGCGCGCGAGGCCCGGAGGCGGATCGCCGCGCTCGGCTACGCCAACTGCGAGGTGATCGAGGGAGACGCGATGGCCGGGCTGTCCGGGCATGCTCCCTTCGATGCCATTCTTGTCGCCGCCCGCTCTGAGAGCGTGCCGGGCGCGCTGAAACGCCAGCTCACGATAGGGGGCCGACTGGTGATGCCCGTCGGGGCCGAGGATGTGCAGCGTTTGCTGTGCGTCACCCGTACGGGCCCTGACGAATGGACCGAACGGCATCTCATCGACGTGCGGTTCGTGCCGCTCCTTCCCGGAACCGTGCCCGGAGACTAAACTGCATCAAGCATATAGCTGAATGAGTAGGCAGCTAGGGGCGGCGCGGTCCGGCAACTGTGACGCCGGCCCGGTAGGCCAAGATGCCATAATTCCGAAAAGGTGCGGCGCCGTTTTGTCTCTCCGCAGAACCGGAACAAGATAGGGCTTGCGCTCCATGTCGCTGCTGAGCCACTCTTCATCGTGGCGGCATTGATCGGATTTCCGCGATGCCGTTAAGTCCCTGATAAGCATGATGGGATGAAAATGGGGTCATGGCACTAGGACGGATAGGGCGGCTGGGGGCCGCAATCGCACTCGGTCTGGCGAGCGCCACCTCGGCGCAGGCGGCCGACAACGCCGAATTCACCGAGCTCTTCGATTCGATGCTCGGCACCGACGTGCGCGCGCCGCACAAGTTCGACACGCAGCCGGACTGGTCGCTCGAGGCCACCGTGGCGCGGATAGCCGACGGCTCCGCCGGGCGGATCGGCGTCTACGCGGTCGACCTGGCGAGCGGACGCGCGGTCTCGGTCCTCGGCGACCAGCGATTTCCGATGGCGTCGACCAGCAAGATCGCGATTGCCGCCACCTTCATGGAAGGCGTCGAACAGGGCCGGTGGAGCCTGACGAGCGAATTTCCCTTGCTGGTGCCGGTCGCATCGGCCCGGTTTTCCACGGAGAAGGCACCGGTCGTGCCCGGCCAGCGTTACCAGGCGATCGATCTGATCGAGATGATGATCACCCGCTCGAACAATCCGGCGACCGACGCGCTTCTCGCTGTCGTCGGTGGCCCGCGCGCGGTCAACGCCTGGGCGAGCCGCAACGGGATGCCCGAATTCAATCTGACGCGCGACATCGCCACGCTGGTGCGCGATGACGGCGAGATCGATCCCGCGAAGCGCATCGATATTCGCGACAGCGCTACTCCGCAGACGATGGTCCGCATGCTCGCAGGCCTTTACCAGGGCAAATTCCTCAAGGAATCGAGCCGCAAGGTGATCCTGGGTGCAATGGAGCGCACCCGTACCGGCGCAAAACGGCTTAAAGGCATGCTGCCCGAGGGCGCGCAGGTTGCCCACAAGACCGGCACGCTCAACAACACCGCGAGCGATATCGGCATCATCCACACGCCCGACGGACGCGCGATCGCGGTTGCAGTTTACGTCACCGGCCAGGGATCGAAGCCGGCGCGCGATGCGAAGATCGCCAGCATCGCCCGGGCCCTGTATGACGGCTACCAGGCGACACCGGCCCGCGCCTACGCCAACGCGACCTACTGACGGATCGACCCGGATTCCTGCAACGCGGCAGACATACGCGCTGCCGCAGCATCGTACACCGCCGACCCTAGCGCGGCGCTCAGACGCTTGCCGGCGGCCGCCGGCGTCCCGCAGGCGAACGGCGGATCGGGATCGTATTCGAGCGCAAGCTGGATCCTCTTCGCCGTCTCCTTGCCGGCTTCTCGAGCGACGAGGGTCAGGGCGAAATCGATTCCGGCGGTCACCCCACCCGCGGTCACGACGTTGCCATCCTCGACGACCCGGCGGGGTTCATGCGCCGCGCCGACCAGCGGGAGCAGGTGCGTATAGGCCCAGTGCGTGGTCGCCCGCCTGCCTTCCAGCAATCCTGCCCGGCCGAGGAGGAACGCGCCCGTGCATACGCTGGTCACCCAGCGGGCGCGCGCAGCCGCGGAACGGATGAAATTGATCGTTCGCGCGTCGCCGAGCGCGTCGACGACGCCGTGGCCGCCCGGCACGCAGAGTATGTCGGTAACGGGGGCGCTGTCGAACGTGGCATTGGGAACGAGCGCGAAACCCGAATCGGTGGCGACCGGTTCGGCGGACGCCGCAGCCACTGTGAGGCGCGCGCCGGGCATGCGCGACAACACCTGCGCCGGCCCGGCCATGTCAAGCTGCGTCACGCCGGGGAACAGGACGAACACGACAGAGGTCATCCGCGCACCCTAACGCCGGTGGGCGCAGACGCCCAGCCAGGGCAAACGAAAAGGGCGGCGCCTCGCGGCACCGCCCTCTCGTGTCTTTCGCTAGAAGCGAAGGATCAGTCGGCCTGCGCTTCGGCGGTCGTCTCGCCTTCGACTTCGGCTTCCGCAGCGGCGGCAGCTTCGTCAGCGGCGGCGGCGGTGGTGTCCGCAGCGCCTTCGACAGCTTCGCCCATGGCGTCGGCATTGGCTTCGGTGTCGGCCATCGCCGAATCGGCGGTCACTTCCGCGGCGTCTTCGGTCTTTTCCGAGCAAGCCGAGAGGGTCAGGGCGGCGGCGCCAGCGGCGGCGGCGAGGATGATCTTACGCATAGTCGTTGTTCCTTGAACAGCGTTTGTAAAAGCCCGGCGCAACCGCCGTGCCGCTCCCAAATAATGGCCGCTTTGTGGCGCTGCAAGCGAATTGTGGCGATTCGGCCCGATTTTCGCCGCAATTCGCCCCGGAATTGCCGGATTTCCGCCATTTTTGCCCCGTGGGAATTGAGGCTGACCCCGGGCCCGGCGGCTGCTAGCAGGACCGCGATGGCAGACAAGCAGCATCTCTACCTGGTCGACGGATCGGCCTACATCTTTCGCGCCTATCACCGGCTGCCGCCGCTGACCAACCCCGCCGGGACCCCGGTCGGAGCGGTCTACGGATACACGACGATGCTGTGGAAGCTCGCCGACGACCTCGACAAGGCCGACGGACCGACCCATCTCGCGGTCATTCTCGACAAGGGTTCGACGAGCTTCCGCAACGCGCTCTACGACCAGTACAAGGCCAATCGTCCACCGCCTCCGGAAGACCTGGTCCCGCAGTTCCCGCTCATTCGCGACGCGACGCGCGCATTCAGCCTGCCGTGCATCGAGGAGGACGACCTCGAGGCCGACGACCTCATCGCGAGCTACGCCAAGGCGGCGACCCGCCGGGGGTGGGACGTGACGATCGTGAGCTCGGACAAGGACCTGATGCAGCTCATCGGCGAGTGCGCCGAAGGCGACCTCGAGCCGGGGGTTGAACGGGGCGGCTGCATCGACATGCTCGACACGATGAAGAACGCCCGCATTGGCCGGGACGAAGTGGTCGAGAAGTTCGGGGTCCCGCCGGAACTGGTCGGCGACGTGCTCGCCCTGATGGGGGACAGCGTCGATAACATTCCCGGCATCTTCGGCGTGGGGCCGAAGACCGCCTCGAAGCTCATCCAGGAATACGGCAGCCTTGCCGCGGCGCTCGATGCGGCGCCCGAGATGAAGAAATCGAAACTCCAGGAGCGCCTCGTCGAGGGCCGCGAGATGGCGGAGCTCAGCCGGGTGCTGGTCGAACTCAAGAGCGATTGCGAATTGCCCATCCCGCTCGACGACATGAAGCTAGCTGGCGTGCCGGCCGAACCGCTGTCCGCGTTCCTTGCCGAGCACGGGTTTACCAGCCTGCTGAAGCGCCTCGACGCCGGACGCGGCAGCCCCGACCGGCCGACCCAGCTCAACCCCGCGAAGCAGCAGACCACAGGCGCCGCAGCATCGTCCGGCGGCAACCGGCAGCCGCCCCCCGACCTGCCGGCCATCGATCGCGCCGCCTACGAGTGCGTGACGACCATCGAGCGACTGCAGCACTGGATCGAGCGTGCCTTCACCGCGCGTCTTGTCGCGATCGATACGGAAACCAGCAGCCTCGATGCGATGCGGGCCGAGCTTGCCGGGATCAGCCTCGCGCTGGGTCCGAACGACGCCTGCTATATCCCCCTCGGCCATATCGTCACCGACGGGGGAGGCAGCGACATGTTCGCGCGCAAGCCCGAGCAGGTCGACCGCCAGGCCGCCTACGATGCGCTGCGCCCGCTGCTGACGAGCGATGCGGTCCTGAAGGTTGGCCACAATATCAAGTATGATCTCAACATCCTCAAGCGGTGCGCGGGGATCGATGTCGCGCCGATCGACGACACGATGATCGTCAGCTTCGCGCTCGACGCCGGCCGCAGCCTGGACGGGATCGGGGCGGGAGGAATCGGCGGCGGCCACGGGATGGACGAACTGTCGCAGCGGCACCTCGGGCACACCACGCTGACGTTCAAGGACATCTGCGGGACGGGCAAGAAGGCGATCCCGTTCGGCGAGGTTCCGCTCGACCGGGCCACCGAGTACGCAGCCGAGGACGCGGACGTGACCTGGCGCCTCTACCGCGCGCTCAAGCCCCGGCTCGCTGACGAAGCCGGCACGCGGGTATACGAGCGCGTCGACCGGCCGCTGATCCCGGTCGTGGCCCGGATGGAGCGGCACGGGATCAAGGTCGACCGCGCGGCACTCGCGAAACTTAGCGAGGAGTTCGCCCGCGAGACCGCACGGATCGAGCGCGAGGTATGGGACTGCTGCGGGATCGAGTTCACCATCGGCAGCCCCAAGCAACTCGGCGACGTGCTGTTCGACAGGATGGGCTACAAGGGCGGCCGCAGGGGAAAGAGCGGGCAGTATTCGACCGACCAGGCGATACTGGAAGGTCTCGCGGCACAGGGGGCAGAGGTCGCCACCAAGGTGCTCGAATGGCGCCAGCTCACCAAGCTCAAAAGCACATATACCGACGCGTTGCAGGCGGCCATCAACCCCGAAACGGGCAGGGTCCACACGAGCTACAGCCTCGTCGGCGCGCAGACCGGCAGGCTCTCGTCGACCGACCCCAACCTGCAGAACATTCCGATCCGCACCGAGATCGGCCGGCAGATCCGTGAGGCGTTCGTGGCCGAGCCGGGCAACGTCCTTCTCGCGGCCGATTACTCGCAGATCGAGCTCCGCCTCGCCGCGCACATGGCCGACGTGCCGCAGCTGAAACAAGCCTTCGCCAACGGTGAGGATATCCATGCGCGGACCGCGCACGAGATGTTCGGAACGGTCGACCGGGATACGCGCGCCCGCGCCAAGACGGTCAACTTCGCCATTCTCTACGGCATCAGCCGCTGGGGCCTGGGAGGGCGGCTCGGGATCGACGCGGACGAGGCGCAGGCCATCATCGACACCTATTTCCAGCGCTTCCCCGGCATTCAGGCCTACATTCACAGCACGCTCGAACGGGTGCGCGACCTCGGTTACTCGGAGACACTGTTCGGCCGCAAGACCTGGTTCCCCCGCATCCGGTCGGGCAATCAGGCCGAGCGCCAGGGAAGCGAGCGGGCTGCGATCAACGCGCCGATCCAGGGAACGAGTGCGGACATCATCAAGCGCGCGATGGCGCGGATGATGCCCGCACTGGAGGCCGCGGGACTCGGCCATGTCCGGATGCTGCTGCAGGTTCACGACGAACTGGTGTTCGAACTTCCCGAGGGCGACGTCGCCCGGGCAACGCCGGTGATCGAGCGCGTGATGGCCGACGCCGCGCTACCCGCGATATCGCTCGACGTGCCACTCGGGATCGAGATCGGCCACGGGGTCAGCTGGGGCGCGGCGCACTAATCCTTGTGGACGCGCCGATCGGGTCCTAACCGGGCAATTCGATGGAGGAGAGGTCAACCCAGGCCGGCGAACCCGCCGCGCCCTTCACGCTGCCCCGGTTGGGCCGACAGTGGAGCACGTTCGCGACATTCGGCGTGGTCGCGGCCGCGTTGCTGCTGGCGATGTTCCTCATCTTCAACACGATCGACGCGGAACGCGCGCAGCGCGCGCAGGTTCAGCGGACGAGCGCCGTACTGACCGAACTCGGCAACATCGGGCGGTCGGCGGTCAACGCAGAGACCGGCCAACGGGGCTATCTGATCACGCTCGACCGCCGGTACCTTGCCTCATACCACCTGGGTCGCGAGCAGTATGGCCCGACGATGGATCGCCTGCGCACCCTGCTCGGCGATGCGGCTACGCCCCGCCAGCGCGACCTTCTCGACGAGATCGAGAATCTCGGCGATGCGAAGTTTGCAGAGATCGACCAGTCGCTGCGCCTCATCGACAGCGGCGATCTGATCGGCGCGCGCCGGCTTGTCCTCACCGACGAGGGCCAGGAGGCCATGGAACGCCTGCGCCTCGCCGTGCGGGAACTGGAAGACATCGAACGTGGGCTTCTGCTCGATGCGTCCGAAAGCTCGGCACGGGCCGAGGCGCGCGTAATGCCTCTGCTGGTCGGCCTGCTGGCGCTGATCTTCGTCGCGCTCTGGCTCGGCCTTCGACTGTCCGTCCGGACCGCCCGGGCGGAGGCCGAAGCCGCGCAGGCAACGGCGCTCGCGGAAGCCCGTGACCGGGCGGATCTCCTCGCACGCGAACTCAACCACCGGGTCAAGAACCTGTTTGCGGTGATCCTCGCGATCGTTCGGATGAGCGCGAAGGACGAGCCCGAGGCGAAGCCGGTGGTCAACCGCATTGCCGAACGGATCAACGCGTTGCTCACCGCCCACGAGGTCACGCAGGGAACCCTCGAAACACCCGTCGCATCGCTTCAGGCGCTGATCGAAACCACCGTGCGGCCCTACCTGACATCGACCCGCAAGGTGGACCTGGGCGGCCCCCTCGTCGAATTGCCGGCCAAGCAAGTCACCCCGCTCGGCCTCGTGCTCCACGAGCTCACCACGAATGCCGTGAAATACGGGTGCTGGCAGTCCGGCGGGGTCCTCGAGGTGAAATGGACGCGCGAAGGCGACCAGATCGTTATCCGCTGGCACGAGAATTGCCCGGGCGAAGGCGTCGAGCCCGAACGGCAGGGCTTCGGCAGCCTGCTGATGACCAGTTCTGCCAAGCAGCTTCGCGGCTCGATCGACCGCGCATTCACCAGGGACGGCGTGCGTGTGACGATCAAGCTCCCCGTAGCCTGACCCCCGGCCCGGGTTGCCAGCGACCCGCGTGACCCATTAGGGCCGCTCGCATGTTTCGCGAATTCGAACTTCCGGACTACTCGATCGACTGGCCGGCCGCAGGACAAGCTGCGGCCGTCGGCATTGGCGCGATCCTGCTCGCGGCAGTGCTTCACCGCACGGTGTTCGGGATCCTGCGCCGGCTCGCCGCCCGCACCGAGACGGGCACCGACGAAATGATCCTCGATACGCTGCGCAGCCCGACGCGGTGGGCCGCGGTCGCGATCGCGATCGCTCTGGCAGCCCAGGTCGACGCGACGATCGCGGCCGGCTGGCTGGCTGTCGGGCCCTTTGTCGTCCCTGCCCTGATCGGCTGGATCGCCTTTTCGCTGGTCAAGGCGTTCGCGGCGGCGCTCGATTACAAGGCGGAAACCTCGACCGACCTTGCCGCCGCGCGCAGCCGGCGGACCCGGGTGGCCATCCTTTCGCGCACGGCAACCTTCGCGATCGCGTTCGTGACGGTCGGACTGATGCTGTTCCAGCTCCCCGGCGTGAAGCAGGTCGGTGCGACGCTGCTCGCCTCGGCCGGTCTCGCCGCCCTAGCGGTCGGCGCGGCCGCGCAACCGGCCCTGAAATCGCTGATCGCCGGGTTGCAGATGGCGTTGACGGAGCCGCTTCGGCTTGGCGATCTCGTTTCGATCGACGGCCACACCGGCCGGGTCGAGGAAATCCGGATGAGCTTCATCGTCGTGCGGATGTGGGACGAGCGCGCCGCGATCGTGCCAACCAGCCGCTTCCTCGACAACAGCTTCGAAAACTGGTCCCGCGTGAACGAGATGCTGACCGGGCCCGTCTACCTTCAGCTTGCGCCCGAGGCGCAGGTCGAGCCGATACGCGCCGAGTTCCTGCGCTTCGTGGCTTCGCGACCCGAATGGGACGAACGCACAGCCGCGCTGGTCATGACCGAAGCCCGCGCAGGGTCCGTCGAGTTGCGCCTCGCGATGAGCTCGGCAACGATCGGCGGCCTGTTCGACTTGCGCTGCGCAGTGCGCGAACACATGCTCGACTGGCTCCGGCGCGAGCAGCCCCAGGCCCTGCTTCACGCCGCCGTGGCGGCCGAGGGCGCGCGCGCCTAGCTCTCCTTCCGGTCGACCACGGCCGGGGCGTGCTTGTGCTCGCGCGTGGGCTCGAGCATCCCTTCGCTGATGAAGCCGATGCTGGTGCCGATTTCCGCCGCGCGCTTTTTCAGCTCGCCACGCATCTTCTTGTATTCCTCTTCCATCTTCGGCGTGACCGTGGCGCGCGAGTCTTCGAGCGCCTCGGAAAAATCCTTTGCCGAGACCTCGGAAACCTCGCTGCCGACCCGGCGCAGGGCGTTCAGGCCGGCGCGGCGCACCACGTCCTCCAGATCGGCGCCGGTGAAGCGTTCGGTTTCCGCTGCGACCTTGCCGAGATCGACGTCGGGCCCAAGCGGCATGTTGCGCGTATGGATGCCGAGGATCATTTCGCGTCCCGCCTTGTCGGGGGTCCCGACGTAAACCAGTTCGTCGAACCGCCCGGGCCGAAGCAAAGCGGGATCGACAAGCGTGGGACGATTGGTCGCCCCGATGACGACCACCGACTGGAGTTCCTCGAGCCCGTCCATCTCGGCGAGGATCGTGTTGACGACCCGGCCCGTAACCTGCGGTTCTCCTTGCGCCGATCCGCGCGCGGGTACCAGACTGTCGATCTCGTCGATGAACAGCACGCACGGCGCGACCGACCTCGCTCGCTGAAACAGGCGGGCGATCTGCTGCTCGCTTTCGCCGTACCATTTCGACAGAAGATCCGAGCTCTTCATCGATATGAAGTTCGCTTCGGCTTCCTTCGCCACCGCCTTCGCGAGCAGGGTCTTGCCGGTCCCCGGAGGGCCATAGAGGAGAAAGCCCTTCGCGGGCCTGATGCCCAGGCGGCGAAAGGCGTCCGGGTTCTTGAGCGGAAGTTCGACCCCTTCCTTGAGCTTGTCGATCGCCTCGGTGATCCCGCCGATGTCCGCCCAGCCGACATCCGGCACCTGGACCATGACCTCGCGCATCGCGCTGGGCTGGACGCGTTTCAGCGCCTCGAGGAAGTCCTCTCGGCCGACGTAGAGCTCCTCGAGCACTTCGGGGGGAACCTCGCGCGCGTCGAGGTCGAGCTTTGGCATGATCCGCCGGACCGCCTCGATCGCCGCCTCGCGCGCGAGGGCGGCGATGTCGGCGCCGACGAAACCGTGCGTGGTCCTGGCGAGTTCGCCGAGGTCGACCTTGTCCCCCAGCGGCATGCCGCGGGTGTGGATGCTCAGGATCTCGCGCCGCCCCTTTTCGTCGGGCACTCCGATCACGATTTCGCGGTCGAACCGGCCGGGCCGGCGCAACGCCTCGTCGATCGCGTCGGGCCGGTTCGTTGCCGCGATGACGACGATGTTGGAACGAGCTTCCAGCCCGTCCATCAGGGTCAATAGCTGTGCGACGAGGCGTTTTTCAGCCTCGCCCGGAGTCTGGCTTCGTTTTGGCGCGATCGAATCGATCTCGTCGATGAAGATGATCGCGGGCGCGCTCTTGGCGGCTTCCTCGAAAACCTCGCGCAGGCGCTTCTCGCTCTCGCCGTATCCCGAGCCCATGATCTCGGGCCCGTTGATGGTGATGAAATGCGCGTCGCTCTCGTTGGCGACCGCCTGGGCAAGGCGGGTCTTGCCGGTCCCCGGCGGGCCGTGCAGCAGCACGCCCTTCGGCGGATCGACGCCAAGGCGGGTGAACAGCTCGGGATAGCGCAGCGGCAGCTCGACCATCTCGCGCAGCTGCTGGATCGTGTCGCCGATGCCGCCGACGTCGTCGTAGTTGACCACGGCGCGGCCGTCGCGCGGTTCCTCGAATTCGCTGCGCAGTTCGACTTCGGTATTCTCGTCGATATGGACGATGCCCTTCGGCGCGGTCGACACGACCGACAGGCGGATCTGCGTCAAGGCATAGGCGGGCTGGTTGAACATCCGGCGCACTTCGGGCGGCATGTTGTTGACCGGCTGTTGCCCGGTCGTCGCGACGATGTCCCCCGCCACCAGCGGCTTGCGAAAGAAATTGCGCTGCAGCGCCTGGGTTGGTCCCTGCAGGCGCATCTCGCGTTGGGCGGGGGCGAAGACGACCCGGGTCGCAGGGCGCGATTCGGCCACGCGAATGACGACGTGTTCGCCGCTGCCGACCTCGGCGTTACCGCGCTGGAGCCCGTCGAGGCGGATCACCTCGAGCGCCTGGTCCTCGTCATACGCGGGCGCAGCAATCGCCGCGGTCGTGCGCTTGCCGGCGATCTCGACCACGTCTCCTTCGGTGATGCCCAGCGACTGAAAGGCGCTGCGCGGCATGCGCGCGATGCCCTGACCGCTTTCTTCCTGGCGCGCCGCTGCGACCTGCAACCGGATCGTTCGTTCGTCTCCCGCCGGCCCGGCGTCCGCATCGGCCATGTCTGGGTCCCCTTCCTCGTCGATTGGTATCGTGCCCCCTTCAGCTAGGAAGCGGGTTGCTCTTTGCCAATGAACGGGCGGCGATTCGGTGCCGGGGAGAAGGGATCCGCCGGAGACAAAAAAAGACCCGGGGGACGAACCCGCCGGGCCTTGGAAGTCTTGGGAGAGGATGCCTGAAAGGCAAGAGGGGATATGTTGCACTGCGGCACATTGTGCAAGTGCGAAAAAAACATGGGAAGTTGCAATTTCCTCAACCCAATCAGCCGGATCGCGTTCGTCCAGCCTCGTGACAGAGGGAGTTTCGCGGGCTAAGCCGTCCGCGATGAACAAACTCTACCCGGACGCCGCCGCCGCGCTTGACGGCATTCTCAGGAACGACATGCTGATCGCCAGCGGAGGCTTCGGTCTCTGCGGCATTCCCGAGCGGCTGCTCGACGCCATCCGCGACAGCGGGGTCACTGGCCTCACGTTTGCCAGCAACAACGCGGGTATCGACAACGAGGGTATCGGAAAGCTTCTGCGCACCAAGCAGGTGAAGAAGATGATCTCGTCCTACGTCGGAGAGAACAAGGAATTCGAGCGGCAATTCCTTTCGGGCGAACTCGAAGTCGAATTCTGCCCCCAGGGAACCCTGGCAGAGCGCATGCGCGCAGGCGGCGCCGGCATTCCGGGCTTCTACACCAAGACGGGCGTGGGCACGAAGGTCGCCGAGGGCAAGGAGACGAAGGTCTTCGGAGGCCCCAACGGGCCCGAGGGGTACATCCTCGAGCGCGGAATCTTCGCCGATCTGGCGATCGTGAAGGCATGGAAGGCCGACGAGACCGGCAATCTCGTGTTCCGCAAGACCGCACGCAACTTCAACCTGCCCGCTGCGACCTGCGGCAAGGTTTGCGTGGTCGAAGTGGAGGAAGTGGTTCCGGTCGGCAGCCTCGACCCTGACTGCATCCACTTGCCCGGGGTCTACGTCCAGCGGATGATCGTCGGGGCGCCTTACGACAAGAAGATCGAGTTCCGCACCGTGCGCGAGCGCGAGGCGGCGTGAGGCCCATGGCCCGCTCGGGCCGAACCCGGAGGGCCGGCGCGGCATTGTTCGCGCTCGCTGCCGCGCCGGCGCTCTCGGGCTGCGTCGCGGCGGCGGCGCTGCCAGTTCTCGCCGCGGGGGGAGTGATGAAGGCCAGGACCGACGGCGTGCCGGTATCCCCGGCCGCGCAGACCGGAATGGCCGCAGATGAGGGCTCCCCGGTCGCTTCGTCGCGCCCGGTCGCAAGCCAGGGCACCGAAACCGGCTATCGCCTCACCGCTCTGACCGAATTGCCCGTGCCCACGAGCGGCGGACCTCGCTCCGCAATCTCCCCCGACGGGCGCACGAAGGGGTACACGGCCTTCGCGGATTATGCCGCCATGCACGCCGCGCAACCGGTCATCGGGACACAGCGCCATTCTGCCATGCTCGCGGATCCGACCGTCATGGTCCCGAACACCCGGGAATGTTCAGTGCAGCCCGCGAGCGTGCTCATCGATCTCGACCCGGGCCAGTCCGCCTTCGATCCGGGGGCAAGAAAGCCCGCGGAACCCGATCTCGCGCGCCGCCTCGCCGCCCTGCGTGACATGGGCGTGATTATCGGCTGGGTGTCCGGCCACACGGCAGACCGGGCCGGCATGGTGCGCGCAGCCTTGCGCCAGAGCGGTCTCGATCCGGACGGCCGCGACGAGCTCGTCCTGTTGCGCTTCCCCGAGGAGCGAAAGCAGACCCGCCGCGATGACTTCGCGAAGAGCCATTGCGTCCTGGCAATTGCGGGCGACGAGAAGGCGGACTTCGACGAGCTTTTCGCCTATCTGCGCGACCCGGCGCTCGCCCTGCCGCTCGACAAACTGATCGGGGCCGGATGGTTCATGGCCCCGCCCCCACTCGCAACCAATTGAGGATTGAACACAGATGCCCTGGACCCGCGACGACATGGCCGCCCGCGCCGCCCGCGAACTGAAGGACGGCTACTACGTCAATCTCGGCATAGGCATCCCGACGCTGGTGGCGAACCACATTCCGGACGGAATGCACGTCACGCTGCAGAGCGAGAACGGCATGCTGGGGATCGGCCCGTTTCCCTACGACGACGAGGTCGATGCCGACCTTATCAACGCCGGCAAGCAGACGATCAGCGAACTGCCGCACAGCGCCTATTTCGACAGCGCGGCCAGCTTCGCCATGATCCGGGGCGGGCACATCGATCTGACCGTGCTCGGCGCGATGGAGGTGTCCGAAGGCGGCGATATCGCTAACTGGATGATCCCCGGCAAGATGATCAAGGGCATGGGCGGGGCGATGGACCTGGTCGCCGGGGTCAAGAAGATCATCGTGGTGATGGAGCACACCGCCAAGGATGGCAGTCCCAAGTTCATTCCCGAATGTACCCTGCCGCTGACCGGCCGGAACGTGATCGACATGATCGTGACCGATCTCTGCGTGTTCCAGCGCCCGGATCACGGAAGCCCCTTCCGGCTGGTCGAACTCGCTCCCGGCGTCACCGCCGAGGAAGTCGCGGCGAAGACGACGGCGCATTACGAAAGCTGATCCCACCGGCGCGAGGAACCGCTTGCCCGCCCGGGGTCAATCGTAGCACAGTGTTGCGCGTGTCACGGGCATCGATGTCCCCGCGGGAGAGGTAATGGATAATCGCGCCTGCGCGCTTACCGGCGCGGAGTTTCCGCTGTTCGCATTCAGCCATTGCCGCGACGTCGTCGCCGCGGTGAGCAAGGCGGGCGGCTTCGGCGTGCTGGGCGCGACCCGGTTCAGCCCCGAGCAGCTCGAAGAAGAGCTCGCTTGGATCGATGCTCACGTCGACGGGGCGCCCTACGGGGTCGACGTGATCGTCCCCGAGACCATCGATCCCAGGGTCGCAGGCCTAAAGGACAACGCCACGCGGGCTGCCGCGATCGATCCGAAGTACGCCGAGTTCGCCGCCGACCTGCTTGCCCGGCATGGCGTCGAGACGGGCCGAACCGTCGCCCCTCTGCGCGAACGGATGGGCATCACGCCCGAAAACGGGATGGCCCTGATGGAGGTGGCATTTCGCCACCCGATCCGCCTGATCGCCAACGCGCTGGGCATCGCGCCGCCCGAGATGATCGCCGAGGGCAAGCGCCGCGGGGTCGCGGTCGCCGCCCTTGTCGGTGCGAAGGAACACGCATTGCGGCAGGCGCAGGCGGGCGTGGACATCATCGTCGCGCAGGGAGGCGAGGCCGGAGGGCACTGCGGCGAGGTATCGACCCTCGTGCTGATCCCCGAGGTGGTGCGCGCACTTCGAAATTGCGGCCACGACACACCGGTACTGGCGGCCGGGGGTATCATGACCGGCGGCCAGATGGCTGCGATGATGGCGGCAGGGGCGGACGGCGCATGGACCGGCAGCGTCTGGTTGGCGACCCCGGAGAGCGAGGCGAGCGAGGCCTTCCGGCAGAAGATGGTCGCGGCGCGCAGTCGCGACACGGTCCGCTCGCGCAGCCGCACCGGGAAGCCGGCGCGCCAGCTGAAGACTGCGTGGCATGAAGCCTGGGATGACGAGCACGGCCCGGGAGCCTTGCCCATGCCGCTGATGGGCATGATCTCCGAGCCCGCGCTCGCACGGGTCGAGCGCGCCGCCGAAACAGGCAACGAGCGCGCGCGCGAACTGGTGACCTATTTCGTGGGACAGGGCGTCGGACTGGTGGAAGAAATCCGGCCGGCCCGCGCGGTGGTCCAGGCCTTCCGCGAGGAATACATCGAGGCTGTCGAGCGGCTCTCCGGTTCGCTCGGCTGACCCGATGAAACGCTGGCGCCGTTCGTCCCCGCGGTTCGCGCTGTTCCTCATCACGCTCGTCGGGCTGATAGGCTTCGTCGACCGGATCGTCGTCAACGCCCTGGTCGAACCGCTCAAGGCCGAATTCGGCCTGTCGGACCAGCAGATCGGGCTTCTCGGCTTTGCCTATTCCGCTCTCAACATTGCTCTTGGCGTGGTCATCGCCCGCTATGCCGAAAGCCGCCGGCGGCTGACGTTCACTGCGGTGGGCACCTTGATGTGGTCGATCGCGGCGACTGCATGCGGTTTCGTCCAGGGATGGTACCAGCTCCTCGCCGCCCGGATCGCGGTGGGCGTAGGCGAGGCGGTCGGGCTTCCGGCCAACCAGTCGCTCGTCGCCGACTACTTCCCGCCCAATCGGCGCGCGACGGCGATGTCAGTGCTGCTGCTGGCAGCGCCGCTCGGCGCCTTCGTTGGACTGGCCGGAGGCGGCTTCATCGCGCAGATCTGGGGCTGGCGCTGGGCGTTCATAGTCACAGGCGTTCCGGGGATCCTGATCGCGGGGGTGATCTGGCTCTTCCTCAAGGAGCCCGTGCGCGGCGGTCACGATGCCGCGACGGACGGTTCGGTCCCCCCGATCGGAGCCGTCGTCAGGCGCTTTATCGAACTGCCGAGCGCGCGCCACCTGGTGATCGGGTCGGCCCTTGGGTCGATGATCGGGTTGGGGCTGATCGCATTCCTTTCGGCGCTGCTGACCCGCCGGTTTGGACTGCCGGTCGGCGAGGCGGGGCTGACCACGGCGCTGATCTCGAGCATACCGGCCGCGATCTCGACGATCGCGGGCGGGATCATCGCCGACCGGCTCGCGCCGCGTTTTCCGGCGTCGTACGCGCTCGTGCCGGCGGTGAGCCTCCTCGTGGCCGCCCCGCTCTACCTGATCGCCTTCACGCGCGGCGACCTTGCGCCGTTCGTCGTCTTCACGATGCTGGCTGCGGTGCTGCAGTTCAGCTTTCTGGGCGTGACGGTCGGCACTTTGCAGAACATGATGCACCCGCGGATGCGGGCAACCGCGAACGCGTTCACCAACATCTTCGGCGGCCTGATCGGCGGCATGGGGCCTGTCGTCATCGGCACGCTGAGCGACCGGCTCGCCGCCGCAGGCCTCCCTTCGCATCTCGCTCTCGGCCACGCGATGGCGGGCGCTGCGCTGCTGTCCTTATGGGCGGCCGCGCACTATTTCCTAGCCGCGCGCACGGTGGCCGCGGACATGGCCCGCGTGCGCGAAGGGAGGATCTGACTAGCCGAGCGCTGCCTTGAGCGCGTCGACGAGGTCGGTCTTCTCCCACGGGAAGTTATCGCCCGATGCCTGCCGGCCAAAATGGCCATAGGCCGCGGTCTTGCGATAGATTGGCTTGTTGAGGCCGAGTCCCTCGCGGATGCCGCGCGGGGTCAGGCCGCCCAGCCTCTCGCCCGCGACCTGGGTGATCGCCTCCTCCAGCTTCTCGTCCGCGACGGTGCCGGTGCCGTGGGTATCGACGTAGAGCGACAGCGGCTGCGACACGCCGATCGCGTACGCGACCTGGATCGTGCAGCGGCTGGCAAGGCCCGCCGCCACCACGTTCTTGGCAAGATAGCGCGTGACGTAGGCCGCCGAGCGGTCGACCTTCGTCGGGTCCTTGCCGCTGAAGGCGCCGCCGCCGTGAGGAGCCGCCCCGCCATAGGTGTCGACGATGATCTTGCGCCCCGTCAGGCCGGCATCACCATCCGGGCCGCCGATCTCGAACGAGCCGGTCGGGTTGATGTGATAGACGGTCTCGTTCGTCAGCAATTCGCGCGGGAGCACGTCGGCGACCACGCCGCGCACGTAATTGTCGAGCTCGGCATAGAGCTTCGGATCCGCATGCTCGCCCTTGAGGCAGTATCCCCGCTTGTGCTGGGTCGAGACGACGATCGCGGTCGCCGCGACGGGCTTGCCGCCGGCAAATCGCAGCGTGACCTGGCTCTTGGCGTCCGGCTCGAGAAATGACGCGGTTCCGTTCTTGCGATCCCGGGCCATGCGCTCAAGGATCTTGTGACTGTAGTCGAGCGTCGCCGGCATCAGGTCGGGCGTCTCGTCGCAGGCGAAACCGAACATGATTCCCTGGTCACCCGCGCCCTCGTCCTTGCTGTCGGCTGCGTCGACTCCCTGCGCGATATGCGCGGACTGGGGGTGGAGGTTGTTCGAGAAGTGGAGCGTCTTCCAGTGGAAACCGGACTGCTCGTAACCGATATCGCGGACGACCGCGCGCACCGTGTCCTCGATTTCGTTCTCGACGCCCGGTGCCCAGTTGCCATCCTTGTCCATGATCCCTTCGCCGCGAATCTCGCCCGCGAGGATGACCTTCTGCGTAGTCGTCAGCGTCTCGCAGGCGACCCGGGCCTGCGGGTCCTTCGTCAGGAAGAGGTCGACGATGGCATCGGAAATCTGGTCGGAAACCTTGTCGGGGTGGCCCTCGGAAACCGATTCAGACGTGAAGAGGAAGTCGGAACGCATGGTGTGTCGGGACCCCATATAAGGAAAGCTTTATGTCTGGATGCGGACGCGGACTAGCGACCCCTCCGCCGCCTGACAAGCAACGAAAGCGAAATCAGCAATGCGGCCCAGCCAAGCGGCAGGAGATTGCCGGCCTGCGCAAACCAGGTCGGAGCCAGCGGCGGCGGCACGCGGCCGTCGATCCGGCCGCCGGTAAAGCTTGTCGGCAGGTGGGCACGCACCACGCCGCGCGCATCGATCACGCCGCTGATCCCGTTCACCGTGGCGCGAAGGACCGGCAGCCCTTCCTCGATCGCCCGCATCCGAGCCTGCGCGAAGTGCTGCGGCGGCCCGAAGGATCCGAACCAGCCGTCGTTCGACGGATTGAAGATGAAGTCGGGCCGGTCGCTCCGGTCGACGACCTGGCCGGAAAAGACAATCTCGTAGCAGATCTGCATCCCCACCCGGCCCAAGTTCCCGAGATCGACCGTGCGCGGTCCCGGGCCCGGGATGAAATCGATGCTGCCGGCCACCAGCCGGGTCGCGCCGAGCGGCTCGAGCAGCCAGCGCAGCGCCAGGTATTCGCCGTAAGGGACGAGGTGCGCCTTGTGATAGCTGCCCACGAATTCGCCGTTCGCGTCGAGCGCGGTCACGGCGTTGTATGCACCGACCGCCTGGCCGCCCTTGACTTCAAGGTCCACCGCGCCGGTCAACAGGACGCTGCCTTCCCCTATCGTTTCGGCGATGCGACTGCGGGCAAAATCGGGGTCCCCGCCCGCGGTCGTCGCGAGGTAATAGCGCTTCGGGTACCCGGGCCGCAGGTAATCGGGCAAGCCGGATTCTGGCCAGAGCACCAGCCGCTCACCCCCGTCCCTCCGCGGCGCGGTGAGGCGGGCCAGCGTCTGGAACTGGTTCTCATACTCGGTCGGATCGTCGATCTCGGCTTGCCGGAAACCCGGCTGGATCAGCGTGAATTCGAGGGTGCCCTCGGGGCTGGCCGGGCCCGGCAGGTACATGCCCACCGCCAGCAGAGTGAAGACGGCCGCGATGCGGGCCCAGGCGCGAGCAGCCCCCAACACTGCAAGGCCGCCCGCGACGAGCGCCACGAGGCCCGACAGCGCATAGGTCCCCAGCCACGGAAGCAGCGCAGCGAGGCCCGGCCGGTCGAACGGACCCAGGAATACCAGCCCCAGCGGATCCCAGGCATAGCCGGTGAAGACCCAGCTCCGCAGCCACTCGGCAACCGCCCATGCGCCGCCAAAGGCGATTCCGAGCGGCAGGGGCGCGGTGCCCCCCGCCGCTCGCGCGAGCGCCGCTGCGATCGCGGGATAGACCGCGAGATACATGGCGAGCAGCGGGACCGCGATCCAGCCGAGGAAAGCGGGCATCTCCGACTGGTGAGTGAAGGCGGCCGCGATCCAGTTGTTGGCGAAAGTGAAATGCGCGGCGCCGAACAGCCACCCCAGTCCGGCGGCCTGCTTCCATCCGCGGGTTTGGGCGAGCAGGCCGACAAATCCCCCCACGCCAGCAAGCGCGAGCGGCCACAGCCCGAGTGGCGGGAAACCCGTCGCGGCCAGCAGTCCGAAGCCGATCGCGGCGAGCCGGGGATGCGCCGCGAGCGCGGCCCACACACGGGTTGGCCAGTCTTTCACGGCCCCTGCCCGGCCCTACGCGGTCAGCCGACGGCCTTCAGGCTCTCGCCGTCCTCGCCCGCATCGTCCGCAGCGGGACGGCGGCGGCGCGGCGGAAGCTTGCGCTTGGGCTTTTCCTCCGCCCCCGACGGCTCGTCGCTGCCGGAGATCGACGGCGGCAGCGCCGATGCGTCGATCTCACCTGCGTCGCCGGCGACATTGTCCTCGCGGTTCGCAACACGCCGACCACGGGGGCGACGGGCATCGGTGGCCGGTTCCTTCTGCGGGCGGCCTCGATCGCGATCACCCCGGGTGAAGGGATTGGCGCCGGAATCGAAATCGTCGGCGTCGTCGTCCGCATCGGAGCTGTCGTTGCGCGAACGGCCCTCGTCCGTGTCGTCGCGGCGATTGCGGCCACGCTGGCGATCGTTGCGATCGCCGCCACGATCGTCACGCCGGTCGTTGCGCCCGCCATGGCGCCCTTCGTTCTGCCGCGACGTATCGAAATCTTCCTCGTCGCCATCGTCGTCGTCCGAGCCGTCACGGCGGTTTCCACCACCGCGGGCCTCGTCCTGACGCGCCTTGTTGTCCGCGATGACGCGGAAATAGTGGTCAGCGAACTGGAGATAGTACTCGGCCTGCACCCGGTCGCCATTGTGCGCGGCGTCCTGCGCAAGCTTCTTGTACTTGTCGAGCAGCTGCGGCGCGTTGCCCCGCGCCCGGCTGTCGATGCGATTCTGGTTGCCGCCGCCCTGCTGGCGATTGCCGCGCCCGCGGCGGCGATTGTTGCGATTGTTATTCAAGGAAAAACGCTTCCTTCTGAGTGGCTGCCCGAACTGTCCCGGTTCGATCTGCTGCCGCGTGACCCCTTATCGCCGCGACCCGACATGGATGCGCGGTGCCCCATTTGCCCTGTCCAGCGGGCTTCGCACCCGGACGGCCTAGCAAATGTCGGAGCTAGACCCGGCCGGTGAGGCGCATGCCATGACCGGTGGGTCTGCACCCGAGTTAGACATCGTGCACCCGTTTGCCAAGCCCTAAGTCAGTTACGCCGGAGGATAACCGCCCGGGGACGGCCAGCGAGGTCCCGGCGAAGCACGCTTACGAACCCCGACGCAGCGGCGATTCCCGTTACCGCCTCGGTCTGTGCGTGACCGATCTCGAGCACCGCGATCCCGCCCGGTTCGAGGAGCAAGGGCAACTGCGGAATGAGCGCGCGGTAATCGTCCAGCCCGTCCTTCCCGGCGAACAGCGCGGTGGCAGGCTCGTAATCGCTCACATCGGATTCGAGCGGCGCATCCTCTTCGACATACGGCGGGTTCGCCACGACGAGGTCGAACCGGCCGAGGCCCGCGTGCCAGCAATCCAGGTTCCAGTCTGCCTGCACGATCCGGCACCGAGCCGCCAGGCCCAGCCGTTCGGCGTTCTTGAGCGCGATCGCGCAGGCCGGCGCGCTGGCGTCGATTCCGACACCGTGCACCCCCCTCCAGTGATCGAGCAGCGCGAGCAGCAATGCGCCCGACCCGGTGCCGAGATCGAGTATCTTCGCGGGCGGTGGTCCACCGGCGAAGCTCTCTATTGCAGCATCCACGATCGTCTCGCTGTCGCCTCGGGGGATCAGAACCGCCGGCGACACGCAAAGCGTCAGGCCGCGAAACTCCGCCTCGCCGAGAATATATGCGACCGGCTCGCGGCGCATCCGCCGGTCGACGAGGTGCCCCCATCCCGACGGGACCTCGTCGGCCATCCGCCGCAACAGCATCTCGCTGCGACCGACCCCGAGCAGCCCGGCCATCAGCAGCTCTGCATCGAGCCTCGGGGTATCGCTGGTCGCCGCCAGCGCCTCGGTCGCATCCGCAATCGCGCGCCGGACGCTCATGGGGGTCGGTTCACTCACCGAGGGCGGCGAGCCGCTTGGCCTCGTCCTCGGCGGTCAAGGCGTCGACAAGTTCGGCAAGGCCGGGCCCTGCGAGCACTTCATCGAGCTTGTGCAGCGTCAGGCCGATACGGTGATCGGTCACGCGGCCTTGCGGAAAGTTGTAGGTGCGGATGCGTTCCGACCGGTCGCCCGATCCTACCATGGCCCTGCGCGCCTCGGCCTCGGCACCCTGGGTCGCCTCCCGCTGCGCCTCGTAAAGGCGTGCACGCAGGACCTGCATCGCCTTTTCCTTGTTCTTGTGCTGGCTGCGCGCGTCCTGGCAGGTCACGATCGTGTTCGTCGGCAGGTGGGTGATGCGCACCGCGCTGTCGGTCGTGTTGACGTGCTGCCCGCCCGCCCCGCTGGCGCGATAGACGTCGATCTTGAGGTCCCTGTCCTCGATCTGGACGTCGACCTCGTCGGGCTCGGGCAAGACGGCGACGGTGGCGGCGGAAGTATGGATGCGCCCGCCGCTCTCGGTCACCGGCACGCGCTGGACACGGTGGACACCGCTTTCGAACTTCAATTTGGCGAACACGCCCGAACCGGCGACGTTGGCGACGATTTCCTTGAAACCCCCGATGTCGCTCGCGTTCATGCTCACCGGCTCGACCCGCCAGCCCTGCTCCGCCGCGAAGCGCTCGTACATCCGGTAGAGGTCGGCAGCGAACAACGCCGCCTCGTCGCCGCCCGTGCCGGCGCGGATTTCGAGCATCGCCGGGCGCGCATCGGCGCTGTCTCGCGGCAGCATCGCGATGGCGAGTTGGCGCTCGGCAACCGGCAGTTCGTTGCGCAGCCGCATGATCTCTTCTTCGGCGAGTGCCTTCATGTCGGGATCGGCATCGTCCAGCGTTTCAAGCTCTGCCAGCTCGCCGCGCATCGTACGGACCCGTTCTGCCAGCCGCACGATGGGTTCAAGCTCGGCATAATCGCGGCTCGCGGCGACGAACGCCTCGCCCTCCAGCGTGCCCGAGGCGAGACGCGCCTCGAGCTCGGCGAAGCGATGCGCGATCTGGTCGAGCCGTTCGGCGGGGATGGTCAAACTCGCGACCTCAGGAATGCGTTCAGGCGGGAATCGTCCTCCTCTTGCGACATTCCGTAATAGCCATCCGCCCCCACTCTCAGAATGGCGCGCGGCCCTTGCTTCACTGCCTTGTCGTAGCGCTTCTTTGGTGAGCCGGACGCGATCATGTCGGAAACGAATCCCGCCGTCCGCAGATCCGCCAGCAAGGCATTCGCCGCAGGCAGGCCAGCATCGTCCTCGAGCAAAATCATGGCTTCCAGCTGCTCGCCGGGTCGTTCCCCGACCAGCATCGCCAACCGCTCGATTCCAGCCGCCCAGCCGACCGCGGGGGTGGGCGCGCCGCCGAGGCTTTCCATCAGGCCGTCGTAGCGCCCCCCGCCAAGCACGGTGCCCTGCGCGCCGAGGCGGTCGGTAACGAACTCGAACGCAGTGTGACGGTAGTAGTCGAGGCCCCGCACCAGTGCCGGGTCGCGCTCCCATGCCACCCCTGCGGCATCGAGGCCCGCCGTCACCCTGGCGAAGAAATCCTGCGCCTCTTCGTACAGGTAGTCGTCGATCTTCGGCGCATCGGCCACGAACGCCCTGTCGCGCGGATCCTTGCTGTCGAGGATTCGCAACGGGTTCTTCTCGAGCCGCTCCTGCGAATCCTCGCTGAGTTCGCCCTTCACGGCGCGGAAGTGCTCGACCAGCGCGGCCCGCCACGCCTCGCGGCTGTCGCCGTCGCCGAGCGTGTTGAGGCGCAGCGTCACGCCGTCTGAAATGCCAAGCTCCTTCAAAAGCTGGTCGGCCATCGCCAGCAGCTCGACGTCGGCCTGTGGCTCGCCCGCGCCGATGATCTCGGCGTCCAATTGGTGGAACTGGCGGTAGCGGCCCTTCTGCGGGCGCTCATAGCGGAAGAGGGGCCCGTGCGTCGCGACCTTCAAGGGCGCGTGCTGCTGCCAGCCATCGGTGATGAATGCGCGGGCGATGCCCGCCGTGAACTCGGGGCGAAGGGTCAGGCTTTCACCGCCGCGGTCCTCGAACGAATACATCTCCTTCGAGACGATGTCCGTCGTCTCGCCGATCGAGCGCGCGAACACCTCTGTCCGTTCGAATACGGGCATCTCCACCCGGCGGAAGCGGTACAGCTTGCGAACGCGTTCGAAGGTCTCGACCACGTACGCGAAGGCCTCGGCCTCGGCGCCGAATATGTCCTGCGTTCCGCGGATTGCTTGCGGGGTCTTGCCGGCTGGGTTGCTCATCGCCCGCGCCGTTAGCGCGTTCGTCGGTCCCATGAAAGCCGCTCGTCGAGCCGTGGCTTGCCACGGATGGGCCGTTCACGCATGGGCGCGGCATGAAATTCGCCCTCGCGGTCGCCCCGCTCGCCCTTCTCGCCTTTTCCGCTCCCGTCCTTTCGCAGGGTTCCCCGCAAGACAGGTCGGCGCCGGTCGCGGCCGCGGTAGAGGATCGAACGCCGATGCCCGCGGACACCGCCTGGCCGGGCGGGACGATCGACCTTTCGATCGACGCGAGCGATACCCGCCGCGGTCTCTACCGCGTCACGCAGACGATCCCCCTCGCCCCCGGGACCGAGGCGGTGACGCTGCTCTATCCCGAGTGGCTGCCGGGCAATCACGCCCCGCGCGGACCCATCGCACTGATCAGCGACATCCGCTTCCTGGCCGACGGCAAGCCCGTCGCCTGGCGGCGCGATCCGCTGGACGTCTATGCCTTTCACGTCCCGGTGCCCCGCGGCACGCAGACCCTCGTCGCGCGCTTCGTCCACACCTCGCCTCTCGCCTCGAGCGAAGGGCGCATCACGATGACCCAGGAGATGCTCAACCTCCAGTGGGAGAAAATGAGCCTTTATCCCGCCGGGCACTACACCCGGCGCATCGCGGTGAAGCCCACGGTCAGGTTTCCCGCCGGCTGGACCGCTTATACTGCACTCGACGGGAAGAAGATCACCGGTGACGCCGTGACCTGGGCGACGACCGATTACGAAACGCTCGTCGATTCGCCGATCTTTGCCGGCGCGCACGCGAAGAGCTGGGAGATCGGCCAGAACGTTCGCCTCAACGTGGTGGCCGACAGGCCCGCCCAGCTCGCGCTCGCGCCGCAGAACCTGCAACAGTTCAGGGATCTCGTCACCGAGGCAGACGCATTGTTCGGCGCCCGCCATTTCGATCACTACGATTTCCTCCTTGCGCTAACCGAGCGGATGGGCGGCATCGGTCTGGAGCATCATCGCTCGTCCGAAAACCAGTACGAGCCGACTTCCTTCACCAACTGGGACGCGATGGACTGGGACCACAACGTGGTCGCACACGAGCTCGTGCACAGCTGGAACGGCAAGTTCCGCCGGCCGGCCGACCTGTGGACCCCCGATTACCGCACCCCGATGCAGGGATCGCTGCTGTGGCTCTACGAAGGCCAGACCCAGTTCTGGGGCTGGGTGCTGGCCGCACGGTCGGGGCTGCAGAACAAGGACACGATCCTCGGCACGATCGCCCGTTCGGCGGCCTATTATGCCGAAGGCCAGCCGGGGCGCGCCTGGCGGGATGTGGGCGATACGACGAACGACCCCGTCATGGCTGCGCGGAAGCCCCATCCCTATCCGTCGCTCGAACGCAGCGAGGACTACTATACCGAGGGCGCGCTGACCTGGCTCGAGGCGGACCAGATCATCCGCAGGGGCACCGAGGGCGCAAGGGGCCTCGACGATTTCGCCCGGTCGTTCTTCGGCACGCCCGGCGGGTCGTCCGAGGGAGATTGGGGCCAGATCACTTATACCTTCGACGATGTCGTTGCGGCGCTGAACGGGATTTACCCCTATGACTGGGCCGATTTCGTGACCACGCGCCTGCTGACGCCGGGCCAGCCGGCACCGCTCAAGGGCATCGAGATGGCGGGCTATCGTCTGGTCTGGCGGGATGTGCCCAACCCGTTCGACAAGGGACGGATGGAACACGCGAAATCGCTCGACCTCACCTATTCGCTTGGGTTCGCGCTCGACAAGGAAGGGGATGTCACCTCGGCCCTGTGGGACGGTCCCGCGTTCGATGCCGGCATCGTGAAGGGTGCGCGAATCGTCGCGGTAGACGGCGAAGCCTATACGCCCGACACGCTCAAGGCGGCCATCACCGGTGCTGCCGGCACGAAGAAACCGATCGAACTGCTGGTCAAGCGGGGAACGAGCTTTGCGATTGTCCCGATCGCCTATCACGGCGGCCTGCGGTGGCCGTGGCTCGAAGCGGCGTCTTCCGGGGAGCAACCGCTCGACCGCCTGCTCGCCCCGCGCAGGGCACGCTGAATCGATCGGCCTCATACGTGTTGCGATGCAATATGAGCGCGCGTAAGGGCCGCGCATCATGCAGATCGACAAGATTCCCGTGGGCGACAATCCGCCCGAAAGCCTGAACGTCATCATCGAGGTCCCGACCGGCGGCGAGCCGGTGAAGTACGAGTTCGACAAGGACAGCGGTGCGCTGTTCGTCGACCGTATCCTCCACACCCCGATGCGCTACCCGGCGAACTACGGCTTCGTCCCGCATACCCTGTCGCCCGACGGCGACCCGCTCGACGCGCTGGTGATCGCGCGCAGCCCGTTCATCGCAGGCTGCGTCGTGCGGGCGCGTCCGATCGGGGTTCTCAACCTCGAGGACGAACATGGCGGTGACGAAAAGCTCATCTGCGTGCCGATCGACACGACATTCCCGTACTACTCCGACGTAGCCGAACGCCAGGACCTGCCCTCGATCATCTTCCAGCAGATCGAGCACTTCTTCACCCACTACAAGGACCTCGAGGCCGAGAAGTGGGTGCGCGTTGGCGCCTGGGGCGATGCCACCGAGGCGCGCCGGATCGTCGAGGAATCTATCGAGCGGGCGAAGGCCGCGAAGGTCTGAACCCTATTCGACCGGCTTGCTCGCATCGAGCAGGTCGCGTTCCTGTTCGCTTCCGGCCGTCCGCCGCTCGTCCTCGACCATGTCTGCGACTTCCTCCGTAGGGGTCACGTCCTCGTCGGCGGCGGTGGAAGAGGCCGGGGCGGGCGCCCGCGTGTCGGGCCTTTGTCCGTGCGGCGTATCGCCCCAAGCGATCTCGGAGAACGGCAACGGGTCCGTCCGCGCGTCGAAGCGCAGGCGGTATATCGGTTCGGGCAGGGCGAATCCCCCTTCCTCGAGCGCGGCCTTGACTGCCGCGATCGCGCGGCTGCGGGCCTTGTACCAGTCGGCCTCGGTCTGGTCGATCCAGCCGAGAAACCGGATAACGATGTTCGAATCGCCCACCTCCTCGGTGCGCGCTTCCGGCGCGGGGTCCGACAGGACGAACGGCAATCCGGCAAGCGTCTCCCGGCCCAGCCCGCGGGCGGCATCGGGATCGTCGTCGGCATCGATCCCGAGAACGAAATCGAACCTCCGCTTCGGATTGCGGGTATAATTGAGGATGGTCGCCTTGAAGACGTTGGCGTTAGGAATGCGCAGGTGGTTGCCGTCGAGCGTCATCAGCACGGTGGCACGGCTGGTGAGGCGGATCACCCTGCCCTCGGACCCGTCGATCACCACGTGGTCGTTCGCCCGGAAAGGCTGGCGCAGCGAAAGCATCAGCGACGCGACGTAGTTTTCGATCGTGTCGCGCATCGCGAACCCCAGCGCGATCCCGACCAGGCCCGCCCCGCCCAGCACCGCGCCCAGGAGCGCGGTCGCCCCGATGATGTCGAGTGCGACCACCAGCCCTCCCACGACGAACGCAAATCGGATCGCGCTGGCAATCAGTTCGGCGAGGAACGAGTTCGGTGCGATCCGGTGCCAGAGTGCGCCCACTCCGGCGAGAAGGTAGCCGGCAAGAGAGATCGCCAGCCAGACTCCGAGGGCGAGGCCGATCAGGGGCAACATCCGGGTGAAACCCGCGATCCTGTCGGCCAGGCTGCCGACGGCCGCCCCGGTATCCAGCGAGACGTCGCGCTTGAGCCGGTTCTCGATCGTCGCCACTCCCGAAATCCGCCCCGCGATCGCTTCCGCACGGCTGATGTCGCTGTCTTCGGGGACGGTGCCCGACAGCGTCACCACGCCCTCACGCACCGCGACATCGACCTCGGAGAAAGCCGGCAGTTCGCCAAATATGCCTGCAAGACGCCGGGCGATGCGGTCGTCGGAACCCGCCTCGGAGGTCGCTTCGATCGTTGGGCTCGGCGTGGCGGCCGGGCTGCCAGTGGGGTCCGTGCCGAATGCCGGAAGCGCTCCGGCGACCGGGCCCGCGATGCAGGCGAACAGGACCAGCAAGGACGCAACCGCCGCCCTCACCCGCCGGCCACCGTCATGCCGTCGACCCTCAGGCTCGGGGCGTTGATCGCCCGCCATGACTCCGCATCGTTCGCTACCCGCATGCCGGCGAACATCGCCAGCAGATTACCGGCGATCGTGAAGCCTGCCACCGGTCCCTCGATCCGCCCGTTGACGATGCGCCGGCCTGCCGCGCCGCGGCTGTAGTCGCCGGTCACCGGATTGACCCCCTGCCCGATCAGGTAGTCCACGAGGACGCCGTCGGCGATGTCAGCGATCAGCTCGCTCAGCGTCTCCTCTCCTGCGTGCAGGTCGACGTTCGAGGTTCCCACGCCCGGCGCCCCGCTGCCCCCCCGGGACGCGTGGCCGGTCAGCGGCAGTCCGAGCTGGGCCGCGGACGCGACATTGGTCAGCCACCCGGTGACCCGGCCTTCCTCTACGAGAGTGCGCGGCATACAGGCGATCCCTTCGCCATCGAACGGACGCGAGCGCAGCCCGCGGGCCTTGAGCGGGTCTTCGACGATGCGGATGCCCGGGGCGAACAGCACTTCGTGCTCCCGTCCGGCAAGAAAGCTCGCCTTGCGTGCGATCGAGGGGGCACCGATCGCGCCGATGAGGTGACCGACGAGCGAAGCCGACACGCGCCGGTCGAAGACCACCGGAACGGCGCCGCTACGCACCGATGCCGGCGTTAGCCGCGCAACGGCGCGCTCCCCCGCCAGCCTGCCGACGTCGGCCGCTTTCGGGAGGTCGGCCGCGTGGCGCGCGCTGCGCATCGCGTAATCGCGCTGCATCCCTTCGCCTTCGCCAGCGATCACGCTTGCGGACAGGCTGAAGGCCGTGCCGCCGTAGTGGCCCGCGAAACCGGCGCTGGTCACCAGCGCAGCGTGGGCGCGGGTCGCGCTTGCGGACCCCCCTTCGCTGTTGGTCACGCCGTGTACCGTGCGCGCGGCATCCTCGACTTCCAGGGCCTTCGCACGCAGATCTTCCGGGGTCGGCTCCGCACTGTCCGCTATCGCTAGATCCGGGAATGAGCCCGACGCGAGAGCTTCGGCGGGTGCGATTCCCGCATAGGGATCTTCGGGCGCCAGCCGGGCCATTGCAACGGCCCGCTCAGCCAGTTCCTCGATTCCCGCAGCCGACAGGTCGGCGCTCGACACGCTGGCGGACCGGCGGCCCACGAAGGCGCGCAGTCCGACCTCGCGCCCCTCGGACGCGTCGACGTCCTCGAGCGCGCCCAAACGAACGGCGACTCCCCGGGACACGCTGGCGCGCCCGACCGCGTCTGCCGCATCGGCGCCATGACGGCGGGCAGCAGCGACAAGCGCCTCGGCGGCATCGAGCAACGCGCTGTAATTCATGGATCGCCGCTAGGGGGCGAGGCGGCGCGCGGCAAGCACGCGTCGAACTGCAAGCCGGTCAGACCGTCGCCGCGATCAGCCTGAACAGGGCCGTCAATGCAAAGGGCAACCCGATCGCAAGCGCCCAGAGGTAGGCCTGATCGCGGCGGTACGCCGATCTGAGCGCGGGATCGGCCGCCGCTTCGTCGGAAATCTTCATCCATCGCCCTTCGAACATCCGGCACGCCGGGATGATCGCGGCGACCAGAACGACGAGGGCAAGATAGGGAAGGAGCGAGGCAGAGCCCGCCTTCAGCGCATGGACGGTGACGAAAATCTGCAGGCCGGTATAAACCAGCAGGGCATAGGCGATGTTGTCGCTCATCCGCTTGCGCCAGTCGAGCTTGCGCGGGTGCGCGTCACGGGTGCGATCGACCGCCTTGGCCATGAGCCGTTTCTCCCAGGTCCTCTCTCCGCCGCGAAGTATTCCAGATTGCCGGAGCCGCGGCAAGGGGCGGCAATCTCCCGTGCTGTCGTCCCCCGTCGCGCCAGTTCGTCCCGAACCATGCACGAACCCTGCCAACTGCGCGCGGGGGGGGCTTTTCAGTCGGGCGTGGGATGCTACACGCTGGTCGCGATGAGCATGCTCGACCCCGACACGACGCACAAGCCGGCCCCTGCCGCTGACGCCAACGCGCCGCTTCCCAACGGAGGGCTCGAGGTAATCTCGATCGCCAAGAGTTACGACAAGCGATCGGTCCTCACCGATATCTCGCTCACCGTGGGCAAGGGCGAGGTCCTGGGCCTCTTGGGTCCGAACGGAGCCGGCAAGACCACCTGCTTCTATTCGATCATGGGCCTGGTCCGGCCGGATTCGGGCCGCATCCTGATGGACGGCGAAGATGTCACCAAGCTGCCGATGTACCGCCGCGCGGTTCTCGGCCTCGGCTATCTGCCGCAGGAAACGAGCATCTTTCGCGGCATGACGGTGGAACAGAACATCGCTTGCGTGCTCGAGCTGGTCGAGCCCGACAAGGAGACGCGCGAGGCCGAACTCGACCGGTTGCTCGACGAATTCGGCCTGACGCGGCTGCGCGAAAGCCCGGCGATGGCGCTGTCGGGCGGCGAGCGGCGACGCTGCGAGATCGCCCGCGCGCTGGCGGCGAAGCCTTCGATCATGCTGCTCGACGAACCGTTCGCGGGCATCGATCCCCTGTCGATCAGCGACATCCGCGACCTGGTGAAGGACCTCAAGACCCGCGGCATCGGAGTTCTGATCACCGACCACAACGTGCGCGAGACGCTCGAGATCGTCGACCGCGCCTGCATCATCTACGGCGGCCAGGTCCTGTTCGCGGGCACGCCCGAGGATCTCGTCGCCGACGAGAACGTGCGGCGGCTTTATCTCGGCGAGAACTTCACGCTGTGATCTGACCGATGGCACTGGGTCCCCGTCTCGATCTCAGGCAGTCGCAATCACTGGTCATGACCCCGCAGCTGCAGCAGGCAATCCGCCTGCTCGCGCTGTCGAACCTGGAACTCGAGGCCTTCATCGGCGAAGCGCTCGAGGCCAACCCGTTGCTCGAAACAGGCGATCTGCGGCGCGAAGAGGCAGCCGATACCCCGCTCGAGACTATGCCATCGGAGGCCGGTGCCGACTCGGCGGGCGACGGAGAGGCGGCGCTTGACCTCGACCCCGCCGCGCTCGACCGCGACCGGGACACCGGAGACGCCGACTGGAGCGCGGCTCCTGCATCGCCGGGTGGCGACGAGGGGCCATCGATTAACGAGCGGGAAGACCGACGCGGTCCGACGCTGGCAGAGCACCTCCATGCGCAGATCGGGGCGGCGGCGCGCGACGGGCGCGAGGAGTTCATCGCCCGCGCGCTGATCGACCAGCTCGACGAGGCGGGGTATCTGACGCTCCCGGCCGGCGAAGTCGCTGCCGCGCTGGCGGTACCCGTGGCCGAGGTCGAGCGTGCGCTCGGGATCGTCCAGACGCTCGACCCCACCGGTGTCGGCGCGCGCGATCTTTCCGAATGCCTCGCGCTCCAGGCGAAGGAAGCCGACCGCTACGATCCCTGCATGGCCCGGCTCATCGACAACCTCGAACTGGTCGCGCGCGGCGATGTCACCCGGCTCAAGCGCCTGTGCGAGGTCGACGACGAGGACTTCGCCGACATGCTTGCCGAACTGCGCGGTTACGATCCAAAGCCCGGATTGCGATTCGGCGGCGGCGGCGAGACCGCTGTGGTGCCGGACATCCTGCTGAAGCCTGTGGGCAAGGGGTGGGACATCACGCTCAACGAGGCGACCCTGCCGCGGCTGATCGTCAACCGCACCTACTACGCGCAGCTGCGCGACGGGGCGGGGGGCGACAAGGCGGCGAACGCCTGGCTGCGCGACCAGCTGGTCGAGGCGAACTGGCTATTGAAGGCGCTCGACCAGCGAGCGCGTACGATCCTGCGGGTCGCGGCGGAGATTGTGAAGCGGCAAGACGGCTTCTTCCGCAAGGGCGTGAGCGAACTCAAGCCACTGACCCTTCGCGCCGTCGCGGAGGAAATAGAACTGCACGAGAGCACGGTCAGTCGGGTGACCAGCAACAAGTACCTCGCGTGCCCGCGGGGAACGTTCGAACTGAAATACTTCTTCACCAGCGGGGTAGCCTCGGCCGACGGCGAGGGCGCCAGCGCCGAAGCGGTCAAGTCCGCGATCCGCCAGCTGATCGAGGCGGAGGATCCCAAGGCGATTCTCAGCGACGACACCCTGGTCGACCTGTTGAAGGGCAAGGGTTTCGACCTCGCCCGCCGCACCGTCGCTAAGTACCGCGAGGCGATGGGCATAGGCTCGAGCGTTCAGCGGCGCAGGGCCACGAAGCTCGCCGGGGTGCGCTAGGAAAAGTCGCGAGTGCACGGCAGGGGGGAAGTGCCGAGCCCGGGACATGCGAAGTCGGCTCGGACCCGGACAGATTCACCCAACCCACTGTTGCACAAAAGACTCGTTAATTTCCGGCGCTGCGCTTTACCCGTCGTTAACCTTTTTCCTTCAGATGTTTTGTGGTTAATCCACGGCAACTCCCGTTGACGGGTCGTTACCGCGGGGAATTGGGCACTCAGGGGGGAACCTGGCCATGCGCGTACTGCTGATCGAAGACGAGCCGACGACGGCCAAGGCGATCGAGCTCATGCTCACTACCGAGGGCTTCAACGTCTACTCGACCGATCTCGGCGAGGAGGGCTTGGACCTCGGCAAGCTATACGACTACGACATCATCCTGCTCGACCTGAACCTGCCCGACATGCACGGGTACGACGTGCTCAAGAAACTGCGCGTCGCCAAGGTGCAGACGCCAGTGCTGATCCTGTCGGGCATCAGCGAGATGGATTCGAAGATTCGCAGCTTCGGCTTCGGCGCCGACGACTACGTCACCAAGCCGTTCCACCGCGAGGAGCTGGTGGCGCGCATCCACGCGGTCGTGCGTCGCTCCAAGGGTCACAGCCAGTCGGTCATCCGCACCGGCAAGCTGGCGGTGAACCTCGACGCCAAGACCGTGGAAGTCGACGGCGCGCGGGTCCACCTGACCGGCAAGGAATACGCGATGCTCGAGCTGCTCAGCCTGCGCAAGGGCACCACGCTGACCAAGGAAATGTTCCTCAACCATCTGTACGGCGGGATGGACGAACCCGAACTCAAGATCATCGACGTGTTCATCTGCAAGCTGCGCAAGAAGCTTTCGCATGCCTGCGGTGGCGAGAACTACATCGAGACCGTCTGGGGCCGCGGCTACGTGCTGCGCGATCCGGGCGAAGAGGCCGAGGCGGCCTGACAGCCGCGAAATTACTGTTCCTTTTGGACGGGGGACGGCCGCCCGGAGTGTTCGCACTCCGGGCGGTTTTCGTTTGGCGTCCGCAGACTGGGGCCGGCCCTTCGCTCCTTTCCGAACGATAGCGGTAGAATTTCTTTCTGTCCGCCGGGAGGGCAGCGTAGCATCCGATGCCGGGCACCACGCGGAGCGCGGCTATGTTCGAGATAGGCAGTTTCGATCTCTGGGCGCTTCTGCCATTCATCGCGGTCGGCTTCGCTGCCCAGCTCGTCGACGGCGCTCTCGGCATGGCGTTCGGCGTCATCATGAACACTCTGCTCGTCGGCGTACTTGGCGTTCCGCCCGCCCTTGCATCGCAGCGGGTTCACGTGGTCGAGTGCTTCACTACCGCGACGAGCGGGCTGAGCCACCTGTTCCACCGCAACATCGACTTCAAGCTTTTCATGCGGCTGCTCGTGCCGGGTGTCCTGGGCGGCGTCACCGGAGCCTACCTGCTGTCGACTGTCGATGCGAGCACGGTGAAGCCCTTCGTCCTGCTCTATCTGGCCGGGATCGGGCTCTACCTGCTCGCAAGGGGTCTGCTCTACCCGCCCAAGCTGCGCGAGGCGAAGTATGTCGCGCCGCTCGGCCTGGTGGGCGGATTCCTCGATGCGGCGGGTGGAGGCGGCTGGGGGCCTGTCGTCACGTCCAACCTGCTGATCCAGGGCGCAGATCCGCGCAAGGTCGTGGGAACGGTAAACTCGGTCGAGTTCTTCCTGACCGTCGCCGTGTCAGCGACGTTCATCTATCACCTCGGCCTCGCGGATCTCGCGGGGGCCACGCTGGGGCTCCTGATCGGCGGACTGATCGCCGCTCCGTTCGGCGCGTACTTCGCCAAGCACCTGCCCGCCAAGTGGATGCTGATCGCGGTTGGAATCGTTCTCACGATCACGAGTTCCTACGGAGTCTGGAACGCCTGGCTCAAGTAACGGCAATCTTTCGCTGATTGCTGTCCCGATCCGGGAACGATCGGCCCGGGCATTGCCTGCAGCAGCCGAGGGGGTTGCCCGTGGCCCGATCATCCGAGATAACCGCCGCCGGGGAGGTGATCATGCCTGCAAGCGCGCGTACCTGGCAAATTCCGGCCCGCTTGCCCGCGCCGCCCTCGCGGCGCTGGTTGCTGGCAGGCGGCGGACTTGTCGTGGCGACTGCTCTCCCGGCCCATGCGCCCGTGGCCCCCGTCCCGGCACCGCCATCGCTGTCGTGGGTGTCCCCTGTCGAAGCCGTCGCTCCCACGATTGCGACCGTCCCATCAGCTCCGGTCGCGCAGGAATCCCCAGCCCGGATCGCGTCTCAACCGGCTCCAAGTCATCCTGCGGCCGATCCCGTGGAGATAGCGGCCTTTCGAGAGCTTCAGCCGCCGCTCCATCCCTTCATTCCCGGTGCGGTGGAGGTGATGCTAGAGAACCTGCCCGCATACGCCGCCCCTCCTTCCGGCGCACCTGAATCAGCAGCTCCGACTGCACTAGCGCATCACGATGCCGCCGAAAGGGCCACCCGCGTTGCGCAGATCTCGGTGCCGTCGCAAAGCCGTGAATCGATGCCGCAGGTCTCCGCCGGGTGGACGAGACAGCCAGACAGCTTGGCCGATGCCACTGCGGCGATGCAGGTGGCCTTGCCGCCGCCGCCGGTGTTCACGGACGAGGAGCGCGCCAGCCTGCTTGCCGGCGCACCCGAGAGCATGGTCGTGCGCATCGATGGACTGCCCGTGGGCGCGGTCGCGGTCGCGCTCACCGACACTCGCGCGCTCGCGGTGCAGCTGGGTGATCTGCTCGACCTCGTCGCGGAGCGCATGCCGCCAGAGCAGTACGAGGCGCTGCGGCGGTCGTCGGCCGCGGCCTCGTTCGTCACGCTCGACCAGCTGCGCGATTCGGGGATCGCGGTCCGGTACGACGCGGCTTACGACGAATTGCGGATGAGCGTCTGACCGCCGGAGTGGAGCGGACAGGTCTGGACCGCCCGGCTCGAGTGCGGCTAGGCGCGGCCGCATGACCGCACACAAGGAAGGCGACCCGACGACGCTCAACCGGCTCTACGGCCGCAGCCAGGGCAAGCCGCTGCGCGCCGGACAGCAGGCCCTCGTCGATGGCCTGCTGCCGCAGCTGGCCCCGCCCGCCGTCGGACCGGTGACATCGCGCACTCTCTTCGGCGACGAGCGCCCGCTCCATTTCGAGATCGGGTTCGGGGGCGGCGAACACCTCGCCTACCGCGCCGATCTCCTGCCCGACCACGGGTTCCTCGGAGCCGAGCCGTTCCTCAACGGCGTTGCCCAGGCACTGACCCACGTGCGCGACGAAAACCTGGCCAACGTGCGCATCCATCACGGCGACGCGCTGGAGGTCCTGCGGCGGATCCCCGACAGCTCGCTGGCGATGGTCTACCTGCTCCATCCCGACCCGTGGCCGAAGGCGCGCCATGCCAAGCGGCGGATGATGAACGATGGCCCCGTCAGGATGATCGCCGACAAGCTGAAACCCGGCGGCGAATTCCGTTTCGGCACCGACCACGCGGTCTACCTGCGACACGCGCTGATGGTGATGAGGCGCTTCACCGACGAATTCGAATGGGTTGTCGAGGAGAAGGCCAGTTGGCAGGACCGGCCCTCCGGGTGGCCGGAGACACGCTATGAACACAAGGCGCGCACCGTGTTCGGGCACGAGGTGTGGTACTTCCGATTCCGGCGTCGCTAGCCGGCGGGGGGAATTTCCAGCCGGCGCAACGGGTTCCCGCGAGCGGCGGGTGGCGGCACCGCGCTCGCCCGCGCCTCGTCAAGATCGCGCTCCGACAGCGGCGTTTCGAACGCGACTCCCGCGCTGCCGCGCTTGAGCCAGCGGAGCCGGCCAGCGATGGGTCCGACCGTCCCGAGCCAGAGCGTCACTTGCTCGTTCTTCGTCACGGCGATCAGGATCCCGCGAATACGGCACCCCCGCGCGTCGAGATCCAGCACCGCCACGGATTCGATTTCGCGTTCACCGATCCGGCACCGCGCGTCGAGCGAGACGACATCGCGTTCGCCCGTGCGCGGGCCGGTATATCTGGTAGCCAGCTTCGGCCTTTTTGCGATCCCCATGCCACGACGCCTGAAGCGCGCGGCTTAGGATCGACTGAAGGCGATGGGTTAACGCCGCGTCAGCGCCCCGGTTATCCGACGATTCCGGCCGCGGCGAGTACGGCCAGGGTCAGGACTTCGGGTGCCGTGGCGGTCATCGGCGCGATCTGGACGGGTTTTTCCATGCCGACCATCATCGGTCCTATCGTGCTTGCCCCCGCGAGTTCGCGCAGCAGCTTGGCCGACAGGTTCGCCGATTGCAGCCCGGGCATGACCAGCACGTTGGCGGGACCGGATAGCCGGTTGAACGGATAGAGCTCCATGACCTTCGGGTTGAGCGCGGCATCGGGGGCCATCTCGCCCTCGTACTCGAAGGCGGGCTGCTGGGCATCGAGGATGGCCACCGCTTCGCGGATGTTGCCGAGCCACTGGCCCGGCGGGTTGCCGAAGGTCGAATAGGACAGGAATGCGACCCGCGGTTCGTGCCCGAGCCGCTTCGCGACCGCTGCGGTCTCGGTCGCGATGTGCGCCAGTTGCGCGGAGGTGGGCCGCTCGTTGATCGTCGTGTCGGCAAGGAACACGGTGTAGTTCTTGCCGATCAGCAGGTGGATGCCGAACGGAAGCGCGTCCTTTTTGGCGTCGAGCACGAGATTCACCTCGCGCGCGGTCTGGGCGAACGTGCGGGTGAGGCCCGAGATCATCGCGTCGCCATGACCGAGCGCCACGAGCAGGGCGGCAAAGACATTGCGTTCCTGATTCACCATGCGCCGCACATCGCGCATTGTGCGCCCGCGCCGCTTGAGCCGGTCATAGAGGAACTCGACCATCTGCGGGACCAGCTTGCTGTCGGCCGAGTTCTGGATCTCGAAACCGCCCGGATCGCTCGCGCCGAGCATGTGCAGCTTGTCGACGATCGCCTTGGTCCGACCAACTAGGATCGGCGTACCGTAACCGAAATCGCGGAACTGGATCGCCGCGCGCAGGACGACATCCTCCTCCGCCTCGGCGAAGACGACCCGCTTCGGGTTGGCCTTTGCATCCTCGTAGACGCGCGTGAGGACCGACGTGGTAGGATTGAGCCGGGCCTTGAGGCTGAGCCGGTAGGCGTCGAAATCGTCGATGGGTGCGCGGGCGACGCCCGAATCCATTGCCGCCTTGGCGACTGCGCTGGAAACGACTTCCATCAGCCGCGGGTCGAAGGGCGCGGGAATGATGTAATCGGTGCCGAACTTGTGGTTCACGCCGTAGGCTGCGGCGACCTCGTCGGGCACCCGCTCCCGCGCCAGGCTCGCGATGGCCTGCGCCGCGGCGACCTTCATCTCCTCGTTGATGGCGGTCGCCTGGACGTCGAGCGCGCCGCGGAAGATGAACGGGAAGCCGAGCACGTTGTTGACCTGGTTGGGATAATCGGAGCGGCCGGTTGCGACGATCGCATCGGGCCGCACCGCCTTGGCATCCTCGGGCCGGATCTCTGGATCGGGGTTAGCCATCGCGAATATGATCGGACTCGGCGCCATCTTCTCCACCCATTCGGGCTTGAGCGCACCCTTGGCCGACAGGCCGAGGAAGATGTCCGCGCCCACCAACGCCTCTTCGAGGCTGCGCGCGTCGGTTTCGACCGCGTGCGCGCTCTTCCACTGGTCCACGCCTTCTCGGCCCGGATAGATCGGGCCGCTGCGGTCGCACACGATGACGTGATCGTGCGGCACGCCGACCGATTTGATCAGCGCCGTGCACGCGAGCGCGGACGCGCCCGCGCCGTTCACCACCATGCGCACGTCCTTGAGATCGCGGCCGGTCAGGTGGCAGGCGTTGATAAGCCCCGCGGCGGCGATGATCGCCGTCCCGTGCTGGTCATCGTGCATGACCGGAATGTTCATCCGCTCGCGCAGGGCCTGCTCGATGACGAAGCATTCGGGCGCGGCGATATCTTCGAGGTTGATGCCCCCGAAGCTCGGTTCCATCAACGCGACCGCCTCGATGAACTTGTCGGGGTCCTCGGTGTCGAGTTCGATGTCGATCGAATCGACGTCGGCGAACCGCTTGAACAGCACCGCCTTGCCTTCCATCACCGGCTTCGAGGCGAGCGCGCCGAGGTTGCCCATCCCAAGGATCGCGGTGCCGTTCGAGATCACCGCGACGAGGTTCGAGCGCGCGGTGTAGCGCGCCGCGTTGGCAGGATCGTCGGCGATCGCCTGGACCGGGGCGGCGACCCCGGGCGAATAGGCAAGGCTGAGATCGCGCTGCGTCGCCATGGGCTTGGAGGCGACGATCTCGATCTTTCCCGGCCGAATCGTCTCGTGATAGAACAGCGCCTCGCGCTCGGTGAATGCGGTGGGCTTCTCGTCGGCCAATGGGGCCCCCTCTCTTGCAATGACCCCCGTCGCCCTAACGGAAGTTGGACGAGCGCAACAGGGGAAAGGCGCTCGCTGTGCCGTTCCGAATCGACCTGCCAGCGGCTACCCCCCTCGCCGTGGCGGGAAGTGCGACTCCGATGATGGCCCAGTACCTCGCGCTCAAGCGCCAGGCCGAGGGCTGCCTGCTGTTCTACCGGATGGGCGATTTCTTCGAGCTGTTCTTCGAGGACGCGAGGATCGCGGCGCGAGTACTCGACATCGCGCTGACCAGCCGGGGCGAGCACGACGGCGCGCCGATCCCGATGTGCGGGGTCCCCGTGCATTCTGCCGAAGGGTATCTCGCCCGGTTGATCAAGGCCGGGCACCGCGTGGCCATCGCCGAGCAGACGGAGAGCCCCGACCAGGCCAAGGCCCGTGCGAAACGCGAAGGCACGCCCTCCTCGAAGGCGCTGGTCGCGCGCGCGATCGTACGGTTCGTCACCGCGGGCACCCTGACAGAAGAAGCCTTGCTCGAACCGCGCCGGGCGAATGTGCTGGCCGCAGTGTGCGAGGTGCGCGGCACCTGCGGGATTGCCGCGACGGATGTTTCGACCGGACGGATGACGCTCGAGGATTGCGCGCCCGCGGATCTGGCGGCGGCCCTTGCGAGGCTTTCCCCGAGCGAGGTCGTCGTCCCTGAAGGATGGGAGAATGCCCCCGAGGAAGCGGCAGCGCGGCCCCGTAACGACTTCGGCAGCGAGACAGGTGCCGAACGCTTGTGCCGGATCCACGGTGTCGCAACCCTCGACGGCTTCGGCCAGTTCACCCGCGCCATGCTCGGCGCGGCGGGCGGCCTTCTCGCCTACCTCGACCACGTGGGGCGCGGCACCTTGCCGTTCCTGCTTCCGCCCAAGGCGGTGGACACCGCCCGCACTCTCGCCATGGACGCCTCCACCCGCGCAAGCCTCGAGATCGTCGAAGCCAGCCGCGGAGGACGCGCGGGCAGTCTGCTCGACGCCGTCGACAGATGCGCGACGGGAGCCGGCGCGCGCCAGCTTGCCGAGGACCTTTCGGCTCCGCTGACCGATCGTGCGGACATCGAGGCGCGCCTCGCGCTGGTCGATTGGCTCCACGCAGACCCCCTCCTGCGGGCCGATATACGCACGGCGTTGCGTGCATTGCCTGACCTCGGCCGCGCGATAGGCCGCGTCGTCGCCGGGCGAGGCAGCCCCCGCGATCTCGGCCAGCTGCGCGACGGACTGGCAGGAGCCCGGCGGTTGCGCGATCACCTCGCTTCCCAGGCCGACCGTCCCTCGCTGCTCGACCGCATTCTCCCCGATCTCGGCGGGCACGGCGCGCTGACCGATCATTTGTCGCGGGCCCTCGTTCCGTCTCCGCCGACCGAGCGTGGCCAGGGGGGCTACATCGCCGATGCCTACGACGCGGCGCTCGACGAACTGCGCGCGACCGCCGGAAACGCGCGCCGCGCCATCGCCGCGCTCGAGGCAAAATATCGGGCCGAGACCGGCATTGCCGCGCTCAAGATCAAGCATAACGGCGTGCTGGGCTATTTCATCGAGGTGCCCGCGAAACACGCCGACGCCTTGATGGCGCCGGACAGCGGCTTTGCCCATCGCCAAACAATGGCCGGCGCGGTGCGTTTCAATTCGGTCCGCCTGCACGAGGAAGCGGGCCGCATCGCCGAGGCAGGCGGTCATGCGCTCGCCGCCGAAGAGACGCATTTTGAGGACCTCGTCGAACGCGCCGTAACCGCGCGAGAAGGCATCGCACGGACGGCTGCCGCGCTTGCCCGGATCGACGTTTCGGCCAGTCACGCGGAGCGCGCGGCCGAGGGTGACTGGGTTCGACCGGAGATTGTCGACGAGCCGGTGCTGCGGATCGCGGCCGGTCGGCACCCGGTGGTCGAAGCTGCGCTTGCAGCGGGCGGGGAGCGTTTCGTCGCCAACGATTGCACGCTCGGTCCCGACGACCGGCTGTGGTTGATCGGTGGCCCGAACATGGGCGGCAAATCGACGTTTCTGCGCCAGAACGCGCTGATCCTGCTGCTCGCACAGGCCGGCGCATTCGTGCCTGCGGCTTCGGCAACGTGCGGCCTCGCCGACCGGGTCTTCAGCCGCGTGGGCGCCAGCGACCAGCTTGCGCGCGGGCGTTCGACGTTCATGGTCGAGATGGTCGAAACCGCGGCCATCCTGTCACAGGCGACCGAGCGCAGCTTTGTCATCCTCGATGAAGTGGGGCGTGGCACCTCGACCTACGACGGGCTGGCGCTGGCCTGGGCCGTGGCCGAAGCCGTGCACACCACGAACCGAAGCCGCTGCCTGTTCGCCACGCATTATCACGAGCTCGCCCGGCTCGCGGAAAGCTGCGACGCCCTTACGCTGCATCACGTCCGCGCACGGGAGTGGAAGGGCGATCTCGTTCTTCTTCACGAACTGGCCGAAGGTCCGGCAGACCGGTCCTACGGTCTTGCCGTCGCGCGGCTCGCGGGCGTGCCGCCGCATGTCGTCACGCGGGCAAAGACGGTACTGGACCGGCTGGAGAAGGGACGCGCGGAAACAGGGGGGCTGGCGGTGGGCCTTGGCGACCTGCCGCTATTCGCCGCAGCTGCGCACGCGGAGGAAGAGGCCTGCGATTCGCTTCGTGAGACCCTGCGCGACCTCGACGTGGACGCGCTGACCCCGCGAGAGGCGCTCGATCTGCTCTACGCTCTCAAGCGCGAAGCCGGCGAAAGCGCTCCTTAACCGTTGACGGGTTACGCTCGCGCCATGCGCGGGTACATGTTTCGCAGCCGCTGGTCGGCCCTGCTTTTCGTGGGCCTGGTCCTGTTTGGCGTCGCGAATCTTGTCGGCACCGAGGAAGACGGCGGGGCAATCGACGCGGCACGCGCACAATTTTCCGGCCAGCACGACCAGGCCGAGGCGTTTACCCAGTACAGTCCCGCCGGCCAGCAAACGGACGACGTGACGCTGCAATTCGCACAGGACGAGGAACTTATCGACCCCGCGACGGGCTATGATCCAACGCCCGTCGATGACTTCGCGGTCGCGCAAGAGGTCTCCCGAGAGGTTGTTCCCGGCGCTCAGGTCGTTATCGTTGCGCCCGATGGCGGACGACAACCGGGACAGTAACGAACTCGCCGAAGAGCGCACCGAGCTCGCCGAAGACCGCAACATCATGGCGATGGAGCGGACCTTCGCGGGCTGGATGCGGACCGCATTCGCGGCAATTGGCATCGGCCTAGCCTTTCGCGCGGTATTCGGCGAATTCGACCCGCCGTGGCTCGCCCGCGCGATTGCCACGCTGTTCATCGGTGCCGGAGCCGCGCTCGCGTGGTCGGCGCAGCGGCGCACGTGCGCGACGCTGGCACGCCTTAATCCGCATACGCTCGAGACCCCCGCAGCACCCAATTTCCGGCTGCTCGCCTATGCCGTGATGCTGGGGTCGGCCCTTCTGATTGCCGGGCTGTGGATCCTGAATGACGGAGACCTCGGCACCGGAGACGCCGACAAGTCAGCGTTCCCCGGCGCGTAAGCCGCCTTCAGGCGCCGTCCGATGGAAGATCGGGGTCGACCTTGTTGTCCTTGCCGTACTTGTCCTCGTTGTCGTCGAGATTGGGTTCGCCGCGATAGGCGCCCATGTCGATCCGGCCGGAACTTTCCATGTCGCGCATGTGGTCGACCAGGTCGGGGCTCTCGGTCGTATCGTGCTTCACGCTCGAGGTGGGATCGCCCTTGCGAAGGTCCTGCGCCTGTTCGGCGACGGTCTGCGCCTGACTGCGCTCGTCGTCCTGTTCGTCGTTATGGGTCTCGGGAGCGAGCGCGTCGCGGGTCCCGGCGTCGTCATGGTCGGTGGTGTTCATCGGGCCTGTCTCCTTTGCGCTATCAACCGTTTGCGCCTCGGCCCTGTTCCCGACGGTCAGCGCGTGGGCACCGTCGCCTCGCCGGAATAATCGTAGAACCCCCGGCCTGTCTTGCGGCCGAGCCACCCCGCCTCGACATACTGGACCAACAAGGGCGCAGGGCGAAACTTGGGATCGCCGGTCGAATTGAACAGGACCCGCACGATCTCGAGACACGTGTCGAGTCCGATGAAATCGGCCAGCTGCAGCGGCCCCATGGGATGATTGAGCCCGAGCCGACATGCGGCGTCGATGTCGGCAACCGTCGCCGTGCCTTCGCCCAGCGCGAATACCGCCTCGTTGAGCATCGGCATGAGAACCCGGTTGACGACAAAACCCGGCGCATCGCGCACCTCCACGACGTGCTTGCCCAGGCTTTCACCGAGCGCTTTCGTGCGCGCGAGAGTCTCGTCGGACGTGGCCAGACCCGCAATCACCTCAACAAGGCCCATGACCGGCACCGGGTTGAAGAAGTGCAGCCCGATGAATCGCGCCGGATCCGGCGTCCATGCCGCCATCCGGGTGATCGGGATCGAACTGGTGTTCGAGGCAAGGATGGCACCGGCATCCAGCACCGCGCCAGCACTTTCGAAGATCGCTTTCTTGATCGCCTCGCTCTCGGTGGCTGCCTCGATGATGAAGACCGCGTCGGCCATCGGCGCAAGCGATGCGACCGGCTCGATCCGGGCCATCGCGCTGTCAGCGGCTGTCGCCTCGAGCTTGCCCTTGTCGACCAGCCGGGCGATTCCCTTGCCGATCCCGGCCTTGCCCTTCTCGGCCGCCGCGATGTCGATGTCGGAAAGCAGGACCCGATACCCCGCTTGCGCGAGAGTCTGCGCTATTCCCCCGCCCATCTGTCCCGCGCCAATGACCCCGATCGTGTCCATCGCCAGCTTCCTTCGCAATTGCAGCGAAGCGCGTTAGCGAGCGGAGGAAGGATTGGCTAGCGGCTGGCGCCGGGCGTCCAGGTTACGTCCGAGCGCCCTTCGTCATTGAGCAGGCGGGCGAGCTGGAAGAGGTAATCGGACAGCCGGTTCACGTAAGCCAGCGCGGCGAGATTGACCGGATCGTGACTGGCGAGCGCGGTCATGGCCCGCTCCGCCCGCCGGACCGCAGCGCGGGCGAGATGAACGCGTGCAGCTCCTTCGGTTCCGCCGGGCAGGACAAAGCTCTTGAGCGGCATCAACCGCTCCCCCGCAGCATCGATCTGCCCTTCGAGCCATTCGACCTGCGCCGGGATCATCCGCAGGACCATTTCCGACGGCGCGAAGTCCTCCCCGCCGATGCCGCCCAGCGGGGTCGCGAGGTCGGCACCGAGGTCGAACATGTCGTTCTGGATCCGGGCGAGGGCGGTCCATTCGTCGCCTTCGAGAACGACAGCCGCGAACCCGATAGCAGAGTTTGCCTCGTCGACCGCGCCGATCGCCTCGATCCGGGCAGAGTGCTTGGGACAGCGCGAACCGTCGACGAGGCCGGTGGTGCCGTCGTCGCCCGTCCGGGTATAGATCCTGTTGAGCTTGACCAAGCGGCCGTGTCCGAACCCGGTATCGCGCTCAGCGCGTCGCCATCAGGATCACGGCGACCACCACGATCGCCAGCGCCTGGTACTTGATGCGGTTGAACATCATCCGGTTCTGCAGGAGCTGCATCTCGTGCTGGCGTTCCGAGCCTGCGTCGATGTCCGCGCGGTGCGACTGGAGAAAGGCGACGATGCCCCGCACGAGCGAATAGACGACGAGCGCCATGAGGACGACGAGGACGATGACGAGGAGGGTGGTCATGGCACCAATCTAGGATGTCGCGAGCGAAATGCCAGCAGGGAAGCGTTTCGCGCGCAGCCTTTCGGCAAGGGCAGCGCCGTCCCTTCCGGCCAGTCGCAGATCGCGCAGTGCGGGAGAGCCGCGCCGCTTGGCGAGTTTCCGCCCGTCGGGTTCGACCAGCAGCGCGTGATGATGCCAGCGCGGCACCGGCAGGCCGAGCAACTCCTGCAGCAGCCGGTGGACATGGGTGGCGGCCAACAGGTCCTGCCCTCGCGTGACCAGCGTCACGCCGTCCGCCGCGTCGTCAAGCGTTACGGCAAGGTGATAGCTGGCGGGCGCGTCCTTGCGCACGAGGACCGGGTCGCCCGCAAGGTCGGGCCGCGCCCGCTGCACGCCCGCCAGGTCGTCAGCCCACTCGATCGGACCGGTCAACTCGAGCGCCTTGCCGACGTCAAGCCGCCACGCCGCATCGCCTGGTCGGGCATCCTTGCCCCGGCAGGTGCCCGGGTAGACCGGACCCTCCGGTCCGCTGGCCTTTGCCGCGGCGGCGATTTCGGCGCGCGTGCAAGTGCATGCATAGAGCAATCCCGCCGCACGCAACCGCTCGGCGGCATCCTCGTACGACGCGAGCCGCGCGGACTGCCGGGCGACCTCGGTCCAGTCCAGGCCAAGCCATACGAGGTCGGCGCGGAACTCGTCCGCTAGCTCCGGCCGGGACCGCGCGCCGTCTATGTCCTCGATCCGCAACAGGAACCGCCCGCCACGTTCGCGGGCGAGATCGTGCGCAATTATCGCCGAGAACGCGTGACCGAGATGAAGCGACCCGTTGGGACTCGGGGCGAAGCGCGTGACTTCCATGGACCCGCCCTAGCCGCAAACGGCTGTGGATTCAGCCGGTGTCATCAACTTGACTAAGGAATCGGCAAATGGTCCTTGTCGGTATCGGGAGGCAGGCGGACAGGTGTTCAGGGCCGAACTGATCGAGCGCGCAGCGCATTTCCGGCGGGCCGAGGACGACCCGGCGCGGGCGCTCGAAAGTTGCCCGGCCCTTGTGCTGAACGCCGATTACACCCCGCTGTCGTACTATCCGCTCAGCCTGTGGCCCTGGCAGACCGCGATAAAGGCGGTGTTCCTCGAACGTGTCGACATCGTCGCGAGCTACGAACGCTGCGTCCATTCGCCCAGCCTCGACATGCAGATTCCGAGCGTGATCGCGCTGAGGCAATACGTTCGCCCGAGCGAGTTTCCGGCCTTCACGCGGTTCAACCTGTTCCTGCGCGACCGGTTCGCCTGCCAGTACTGCGGCAGCGAGAAGGACCTGACCTTCGACCACGTGATCCCGCGCCGCCTCGGCGGACGCACGACATGGGAAAACATCGCGACCGCCTGCGCGCCGTGCAACATGAAAAAGGGCGGGCGAACGCCGCAGCAGGCGCACATGAACATCGTGCGCCCGATCCGCCCGACGAGCTGGCAGCTGCACCAGCACGGCAAGGCGTTTCCGCCCAACTACCTCCACGAAACGTGGCGCGACTGGCTCTACTGGGACATCGAACTGGAAGCCTAGATCGCCGTACGGACGCTCAGCAATTCGGGGAAGAACACCTGCTTGAGCACGCCTTCGAGGTAAGCCACTCCCGCCGTCCCGCCGGTCCCGCGCTTGAAACCGATGATGCGCTCCACCGTCTTCAGGTGGCCGAAGCGCCAGCGCTGGAAGTGGTACTCGAGGTCGACGAGCTTTTCTGCCAGCTCGTATAGGTCCCAGTGCCCCTCGGGATCGCGGTAGATCTCGGCCCATGCGGCCTCGACCCCGGCCGACGGGATCCAGCCGCCACAGGGGTCGCGTTCGAGGACTTCGCGCGGAATGGCGAAGCCACGCCGTGCCAACAGCCGCACCGCCTCGTCGTAGAGGCTCGGCCGGGAAAGCTCGGCGCGCAATTCGGCGGCCACCTCGGGTGTCGCCTCGTGCATCGTCACCATGTCCGGGTTTCGTCCGCCGAGGAGGAATTCCATCAGCCGGTACTGCGCACTCTGGAATCCGCTCGAACTGGCGAGGTGCGGGCGGACTTGCGAATAATCCGCCGGGGTCATCGTGCTCAGCACTTCCCACGAATGGATCAGCTGCCCCTGCGCGCGCGCCACTCGGGCAAGCATCTTGAAGGCGGGCCTGAGATCGTCGACCCTGATCTCGTCGCGCGCGGCGAACAGTTCGTGCAGGCAGAGCTTGAGCCACAGCTCGCTCGCCTGGTGGACGATGATGAACAGCATCTCGTCGTGCGCGCCCGAGGCCGGGTGCTGCGCGGAGAGAATCCTGTCGAGATCGAGATAGGATGAATAGGTGACGTCGGCCATGGCGCGACGCCTACGCCAAAGCGGTAGCGAGTGAAACTACCCCTCGATCGTTCGGCTGGCCGGATGGTGCTTGTCGAGGTGTCGCTTGACGATCTTGAGATTGCGGGTGTTCGAGCGGAAGACGAGGTCGAACGCATCGCCCACGAGCGGCACGGCCCCCAGCGCCGTGTCGAACGCGATATTCCCCGTCATGCGCCAGAGCTTCCACCTGGGCAGGCCGAGGTTCCTGGCTTCCCAGACGATGTACATCCCCATCGCCGCGGTGACGAAATCGCCGACGACCGGGATCAATCCCGCAATCGAATCGAGCCCGATCCGGTAATTGATACCGGGAATGGTGAAGCTGTTCTCGAGCAGTTGCTCCATCGCCTCGATCCTGCGACGAACCGAAAGCGGATCGGTGCCGAGCGGCAGTTCGGCCCGCATCGCGCCAGGTCGCACCGGATCGGCGCGGTCGGACCGGGCGGGACGGGTCGGCTCCATCGATCTCGGCTCCTCTCTCACCTGTGCTATGTGGGGGGAAGCGCGAGCGGATACAACGGATGGACCGCCCACGCGTTCTCCACGAATCCGGCAATGTCACCGCGCACCAGCGACCAGCGAACCGGCGCGCCGAGCGGAATATACCCCTGGCGGGCCGTCAACCGCGTCTCCGCCTCGGCCAGCAAGGTCGCGCGCGACGCGGGGTCCGCTTCTCCTACAGCTTCCCGCACCAGCTCGTCGGCCTTGGGATCGCATAACGCCCGCCTCACCGTGCAGGCGAACTGGTCCAGATACCAACGCCGGCCACCGAAGCGGGCAAGCGTATCGACGAGTTCGAGATCGGCCCTTTCCCCCTTTCGCGCCCGCACCGCTGTCACCCCGATTTCCTGCCAGTCGGATGCGATCTCGCGAAACAGCAGATCGGCACCCGGCCCCTGGGGCAAGGTGATCGTGACCGTTCTGGGACCGTCGAATCCCGCAATGCGGCGCCTTGCATCTGCGCGGCGCGCATCGATCGTGCTGCCGCTCCAGCGTTCGCCTGCCCCTTCGCCCACAACCGGCGCCGGGACGATGCGCGTGCTCGCTATCCAGCCCGCGATGTTGAACGGCGCAAGCAGCGTCTCCCGCTCGATCGCCATGGCCAGCGCTTCGCGGCGCGCGGGTTCGGCAAGCAGCCCTTGATCGCGCAAGACCTTGAGCCCGAGCAGGCCCTGCGCGGCATCGAGGCGGATCGTGCCGCGGGACAAGGGGCCGGTCGGCGCAAGCGGCAGGTCGATGATCGTCCCCCCGAACACGAGGTCCACTTCGCCTGAGCGGAAAAGTTCGACCGCGCCGCGGGCGGGAAGCGCACGGAACGCGAGAATCCGGGTGCCTTCCTGCCAATCGTCCCGGGCGGGAAGCCCGCGCGCCTCGGGCGGCAGCAACGTCAACCGCCCTGTCGCTCCGGTGCGCTCGAGTGTCATCGGTCCGGTGCCCATCCCGCGGTGGAACACGCCAAGCTCGGGCTGGGCGAGCAACTGGAGGAAGTCGGGCATCGGACTCGAGAGGCGAATTTCGATGACTCGGCCGGTCATCGCCCGCACTTCCGAGACTGGTGCTAGGTCGAGGCCGAGCGAGGTCCCTTGAAGTTCGCGGATTGTCCTGCGCAGCGCATCGCGGACCTGTTCGGCAGTCATCGGCCGGCCATCGGGCCACTGTGCGTTCCGCAACCGGAAAATGTACGACATGCCGTCGTCGGTTACGATCCAGCGTTCGGCGATGGCGGGCACGACCGCCCCGCTACCATCAAGGGCAACGAGACCCTCGGTCGTGGCGGCCCGGACTTGCTGCGCCGAGGGGGCAAGCCGCAGGCCCTTTTCGAAGACTTCCTCGGGCTGGCCAATCAACGCGATACGGACGATCCCCGTATCGCCGGCCGAATCGCAGGCCGCGAGCGCCAGGACCAGAAGAGCTGCGAGGGGAGCGTACGGGCGAACCGGCATCGCCCGACCGGTTAGCAGGTCCGCGCGGACCCGTCAGCGCCGAAGGTCAAATATTGCGAAGCCTCTTGGGGTCCGTCTCGAACCCGGCGGGAACGAGCGAGGATGGACGGATGAACCGGGGTGCTGCCGTGTCCTGGGTCTTGACGGGACTGCGGGGCGCCTTGGGGTCGATCTCCTCGGCAAAGGCAATTCCGAATCGCCGCTCGTGAACCCAGGCCACGCTGCCCTCGACCGGGCGCAGATTCCTGAGGTTCACCGTCACGCGGGCGCCGGCAAGGACACGCAGGTCTCCTTCGGCCATCATCCCGCAGGCTGACAGGTTACGCACGCGCACCCGGTGCGCGACGCTCTCGCCTTCGAGCTGAAGCTCGGCCATCAGAAACAGGCTGTCCCGATTGACATGCCGCGTATCGACACCAGACATTGCGGGTTCGAACTCCCGATAACCAGTTGCAACCTCGGTCACCCCGCGAACGGCGCTCCGTCGGTGATTACTAGGCTGAACAGTCTAACTTTTGCTTAAGCAGGGCTTTCGCAAAGGCAGGAGAATCAGTCGTCGCGAGAGATCTTTTCGCGCCGCTCATGCGCTTCCTGCGCCTCGACGGTCATCGTGGCGACCGGACGGGCGATCAGACGCTTGAGGCCGATCGGATCGCCGGTCACTTCGCAGAAGCCGTATTCGCCCGCATCGATCCGGCGGATCGCCGAATCAATCTTGGCGATCAGCTTGCGCTGGCGGTCGCGGGTGCGCAGCTCGATCCCCCAGTCGGTCTCGCTCGAAGCCCGGTCGTTGAGGTCAGCTTCGCGAATCGGCCCGTCCTGGAGCGATTGAAGGGTGGCATTCGAAGCCGTCAGGATCGACCGCTTCCATTCGAGCAGCAGCAGGCGGAAATAATCCTGCTGGGCTGCGCTCATGTATTCTTCGTCTTCGGACGGGCTATAGTCAGGCGCCAAGGCCCGACGGGCCTTTTCGAGTACATCGATGTCTTCGCTCGCCAAACTGGCCATCGTCGCCCTCAATCATCCTGTCCCGCCGTCCCCCGCTGCCCCGGGGAGTCTCCGCTGGCAGCATCGTTCGGGCGGCCTTTGGCGCGCCTATAGGCACGGGCCGGGACCTGCACAAGTCGGCTTGCCCAAAGCGGGCCCCTAGACGGGGAAAACTTAAGCGCGACCGAACAGACGGCCATCAGACCGGAAGTTTCTGCATTCGAAATTAACCAGTTGTTGACCATAACACGGTTGAACTCCCGCTACGGCAGCACGGGGGCTTGCCGGATGGGGGACAGGCAAATGGAATTTCGCAAGATCGACATCGGAACCGCGCGGACACGGCCGGACGATACAGGCATGCTCGTGGCGCAATGCCTTGCGGCGGCCGCGCAGGGCGATACTTCGGCATACTTCGACCTCGGGGTCGCCTACTCGACCGGGAGCCACGGCGTTGCCTGCGACCTGATCGAGGCTCACAAGTGGTTCAACCTGGCCGCCTCGCGCGGACACGAAGAGGCGGCCTGGAGCCGCGCGGACATTTCCGACGAGATGACGGCACGCGAGATTGCCGAGGCCCAGCGCCGTGCGCGCGAATGGCTGCTGGCGGGCGACCGCCGGGCGGCCTGACCGCGCGTGCCGGGGTAGCGTTCTCAACCGCTCCTGTAAGGGGTGCGAGCGGATAGCCATTCGGCATCGACAGCTACTCCTTCGCGTTCGCGCTCGAGGAAATCCGCGATCGCGGATCGAAAGCCCGGATCGGCGATCCAGTGCGCCGAGGTCGTCTGCACCGGGCCATAGCCGCGGGCGATCTTGTGTTGACCCTGTGCACCCGCCTCGACCCGGGACAGGCCGCGCTCGATCGCCACATCGATAGCCTGATAATAACACAGCTCGAAATGCAGGAAGCGGCGGTCTTCCACGCAGCCCCAGTAACGGCCGTAGAGCGCATCCGGTCCAGCGAAATTGAGCGCCCCCGCGATCGGCCTGTCGCGGTCGAAGGCCAGGACCAGCACGATGTCGTCCGCCATCGCCTCGCCCACGAAGTCGAACGCCCGGCGGGTGAGGTAGGGACTTCCCCATTTCCGGCTGCCCGTGTCCTGATAGAAAATCCAGAAGGCGTCCCAGTGCTCGGTCCGGATTTCGGCGCCCGACAGGCGGCGGATGGTGACCCCCTCCTGCGCTGCCGCGCGCTCCTTGCGGATCGCACGGCGCTTGCGGCTGGCCAGTTCGCCCAGGAAATCGTCGAAGGTGCGGTACCCCCGGTTTTGCCAGTGAAACTGGATATCGTGCCGGATCAGCCAGCCCGCGGCCTCGAACAATGCCACCTGCGCATCCTCGACGAAGGTCGCGTGGATCGATGACAGGTTGCTGGCTTCCGCGAACCGCTCCGCGAACCGCAGCAGGTGCGGCACCATTCCGGGCGAGCGGGTGAGGACCCGCGGACCGCTCGCCGGCGTGAAGGGCGCCGCGACCTGCAGCTTGGGGTAGTAGCGCCCGCCCGCCCGGTGCCACGCGTCGGCCCAGGCGTGGTCGAAAACGTATTCGCCCTGGCTGTGCCCCTTGAGATAGGCGGGCAGCGCAGCGACGAGCCGGCCATCGTCCTCGATCACCAACGGCGCGGCCTGCCACCCGGTGCCGCCGCCCACGCTCGCCGATTCCTCCAGCGCGGCCAGAAACGCATGACGCATGAACGGATTGCCGGTCGCGTCGAGCGCATCCCACTCACGGGGCGCGAACTCCCTGACCCCGCCAGCCACCCGCGCGACGAGTTCGCGCTCGCTCATGCGAAACCGGCTCCCTCCGCGATCGGGGCGTCGGCATGGGCTGCGGCCCGGGCGCGCAGTTCCGGCGTGCGCACGGTCCACGTCAGCACGGGCAGACCCCGCCGACGCTGCGCGGCGGCGAACCGGCTCGGCAGGTCGCGCACATCGTAGGCCAGAAAATCGGGCTTCGCGTGCCAGACAGACAGGCGGCGATTTAAGCGGCCCTTCCAGCCGCGGCTGTCCTCCTCGGTCATCACCAGCCCGCGAATGACCGATGGCGCGTAGTGAGCGAACCATTTCGGCACTCGCGGATCGAAACTCATAACCGCAATCATGCCATGGTAGCCGTTCAGCGCTGTCCGCACCGCTTGGCACAAGGGCGCAGGATCGCGCTCGCGTCGCGACTTCACCTCGATCAACAGCGGTACCCGCCCGTCGACCTGATCAAGCACGGCTTCGAGGGTCGGCATCCGGTCTCCGCCAACCGCCAGCTCTATCCGTGCAAGCTCGGCAGCATCGCGCGCCGCGACCGCGCCGCTTTCGCGGGTAAGCCGGTCGAGAGTCCAGTCGTGGAACACCATCGCCCGGCAGTCCCGGCTCACCTGAACGTCGCACTCGATGCCCATGCCCTTGCGGATCGCCTTTGCGAACGCCGATGGTGAGTTTTCGACTGCACCATGACCGTGGATGCCGCGGTGCGCATATTCGTGCGCCCGCAGCCAGGCGCCCCGTCCGGGATCGGGTGCGGAGGCGATCAGGGTGTCGAGAAACCCGTGAATCAGTCCCTCACCGCGACGATGGCGTCGACCTCTACTGCGGCCCCCAGCGGCAGCACGGGCACGCCGACCGCGCTTCGGGCATGTTTGCCAGCATCTCCGAACACCTCGACCATCAGTTCGCTGGCGCCGTTCGCGATCTTCGGCTGGGCGTCGAATTCACCGGTCGAGTTGACGAAGGCACCGAGCTTCACGATCCGCTCCACCCGGTCGAGCGACCCGAGTGCGGCCTTCAACTGGGCCAGGATCATCAGCCCGCACGCCCGCGCCGCCCTGACTCCGTCCTCGAGCGGCACGCTTTCCCCGAGCCGGCCCTTGACGAGGTTGCCGTCGACGAACGGCAGCTGGCCCGAAACATGGGCAAGCCCCCCCGATATGACCACCGGCACGTAGGCCGCGACCGGCGCCGCGGCCTCGGGCAGTTCGATGCCAAGTTCTGCGAGGCGTGCCTCGATGCTCATCCTTCAACTCCTTCAATTCGGTCCATCAGCCAAGGGAGCGCATGCTCCCACGTATCTATCCGGGCGTGCGCATCGCCGGCCTGGTGAGCGCAGGCAATGCGGGCCGCAAGCATCGGCTCGCCGCACAAGTGGAGCCGGTGCACGTCGGGCACTGTCTCGGCAGCCGACTTGTGGTGCTGGGCAAGATCGTCGATGAAGATCGTCCTGCTCGGCGCGTATTCATCGACTATCGCCTTGAGCGCCGGTCCCTTGGGCCCCTGGTTGGTGAACACGCGCGCATTGATGCCGTGTCCCGCGAGTTGCTCGGCGCGCATATCGCGGTGCCGGTCGGTAAGGTTGGTGAGGACGACCACGTCCGCGTGCTCGCCAAGCGCCGCCAACCCCTCGACGGCGCCGGGGATCGGGTCCTGCCGGTGCATTTCGCTGTCGAAGAAGCGGCGCAGGAAGCCCCAGATCTCGGCCGGTTCGACCACCTCGCCGCTGTGCATCCAGCGCATCGCGGCGCCGAAATCGTTCCCGACCATGTTGAAGGTCACGCCCTGGCTTTCCTCGAGCCACGCCTTGAAATGCGCGACCATGAACAGAAGCACCTCGTCGCAATCCGAGACGATGAGCGGCCGGCTCATCCGGCGAGTTCCCGGCGCGCCGCCACCAGCCGTTCCGGTGTGATGTTGAGCGCATCGGCGGCGAGCACGAGGTCAGGCTCGTGGCCCGCGAGGTAATCGAGCACCGCAGCCAGCGTGGAGCGCTCGGTCAGGCTGTCCCGCAGAACCTGCGGGGTCAGCCCGGTCAGTGCAAGCAACCGCTCAGCACGGGCCTCGTCGGCAAGCACCCAGCCCAGGGCCGAGAGCGCCAGGGTGTCGGCGTAGCCGGATCGGTGATCGGTATCGGCAGTAATTGTCAGCGTCCTCGATAGGCCCTAGTCGCGCCTGCAGGACGCAACCGGAGGCTGGCCCGCAGTGGCAAAGAGAATCCTCGTTGTCGAGGACAACGATCTCAACCGCAAACTGTTCTGCGATGTTCTGCGTGCAAGCGGGTTCGAGGTCGAGCCGGTGGCCGACGGCGAACTGGTGCTCAATGCGGCGCGCGCATTCGCGCCGGACCTCGTCATCATGGACATCCAGCTGCCCGGCGTCTCGGGCGTCGACCTGATTACGGCGATGCGACGCGATTCCGCGCTCGCCGACACACCCGTGCTCGCTGTCACCGCTTATGCCGGCAAGGGTGACGAGGACCGCATCCGCGATGCGGGCGCGACCGGTTACCTGTCGAAGCCGGTCAGCATCGGTCCGTTCATGGCGGCGGTGAAGGGTCTGGTCGAATAACCGGGTTGCTCCCCCCGATTGTCGCCGGGTCGACCTCTGCTGGCGCATGCGGCATACGGCCGTCATGTCCGGCATGATCTCACCCCGGCTCGATCCCGCGCTCGAAGGGGTGCTCGCCACCGCGCTCGACGCGGTCGTGGTCATGACAGCCGACGGGCGGATCGCCGGGTGGAACGGCGTCGCCGAGGACACCTTCGGCTGGTCGAGTGACGAAGTTCGGGGCTTCAGCCTGGCCGAGCTTATCGTTCCTCCCCAGCACCGGGCCGCGCATCGCCGGGGCATGCAGCGCCTTGCCGAGGGCGGAGAGCCCCGCGTACTCGACCGGCGCATCGAGATCACGGCTTTGCATCGTGACGGGCACGAACTGCCGGTCGAGCTCTCGATCACGACCGCGCCAGGCCCGGATGGCGAGATCTTCGTGGGGTTCATCAGGGACATATCGGACCGCCACGAGGCGGCACGTAGCGTCGAACGCGAAGCGGTCAGGAATCGGCTGATGTTCGAGGTAGCGAGCATGGCGGCTGATTCGGATTCGTTCGAAGACGCGCTTCGCCGGGCGCTGGGTGCGATATGCCAGATCACAGGCTGGCCGGTCGGCCATGCATTCGTCGTGTCCCATGACAATCAGCAGGACATCCGCTCGTCGGACGTCTGGTTCGAGACACAGCCCGGAATCGCGGCAGAGATACGCAGGCGGACCGAGGAACTTACGTTCAGGCCGGGCTTCGGGCTCCCCGGCACCGTTCTCCAAACCCGCAAGGCCCAATGGGTATCGGACACTTCGGCGGACCGAAACTTCTTTCGCAAGGACGCGGGCTTTCGCGGAGCGTTCGCGTTTCCCCTCAAGGGCGAGGGGCGGATCATCGCGATCCTCGAGTTCTTTTCGCAAGATCCCGTACCGCCCGATGAGAGCATCCTGCTGACCGTGCAGGCGCTCGGCGAACAGGCCGGCCGCGTGTTCGAGCGACTGCGGACCCGCGACCACGAGAAGCTCCTTCTTCACGAACTCAACCACCGGGTGAAAAACATCCTAGCTGTGGTGCATGCGGTCGCCCAGCAGACATTCCGCTCCGCAAAGTCGCTCGAGGACGCGCGAGCGGTCCTTGCGGGGCGTCTCGTCTCGATCTCCAAGGCGCAGGACATCCTCTTTCAGCAGACCACGCGCGGCGCGGTCTTGGGGGACATCATCGAGGGCGCGCTGGCGGGAACGGGGATCGACAGCGAAAAGACCACTCTTTCGGGACCGGCAGTCACCGTTTCGCCGCGCCATGCGGTGACCATTTCGCTCGCCATCCACGAGCTCGCGACGAACGCCCTGAAATACGGGGCGTTCTCGACCAACGAGGGCCGTGTTTCGATCGAGTGGGGCTACGACGCCGATCGCGAGAATTTCCGGTTCAGCTGGTGCGAGTCGGGCGGACCGGCGGTGGCCACGCCCACGCGCAAGGGTTTCGGTACGCGCATGATCGAGAGAGGCCTGGCCTCCGACCTCGGCGGCGAGATCGTCCTCGATTATCGGCCCGAGGGCCTGTGCTGCACGTTCCGCGGACCGATCCCCCGGCCCGACCAGGCCGGCGAATAAGGTCCAGGCGGGTCCGGCGCTAGTACAGGATCGCCAGTTCGACCACGAAGGTGATCATCGTCGCCACCAAGCCCACGATGAACAGGCGATAGGCATAACCGAGAAACCGGTATTTCTTGCGATGGAGCACCTGCCCGTTCTGGTAGAGGTCGTGCAGCATCATGCGAAACATCGCCTCCTCGTCTTTGAGGTCAACCAGGATGGCGGCGGTCCATTCGTCTTCGTCCATCTGGGCGAAATGACCGAAGAACAGCTTGTTGGGCTTGAATCCCGGATGGGGTCGGGGCGCGGTCTTCACCGCGGGAAGCACCGCCGAAACGCCGCACAGCGCGCTGAGGAACGAGAACACCGCCAGCACGGTGAGCGACCACGAAAGCGCCTGGTTCAGGGTCAGCGCGCGGCCGACCGAAAGCGAGAACACGACGAACGTCGCCCCCATCAGGATCGACGCCTTCTGGTCGGCCATCTGCGACAACTGGAGCGTGCTCGCCTGCGCGGTGCGCAGCATCTGCACCGCATTGGTGGCGAAGGCACCTGGTTCGGTCTTGTCCATCCGCTCCCTCCTCCCGTGCAGCAAGTCCGAGGTTGCCAAGCGGCCCCGGCCTTGACAAGCGGGCGGTCTAGCCGCTTTTCCGCCGTATTGCAGTGGCAGGCGCCCGTCCACCGGAGCCGGTCGCACGAGAACAGGACAAGAAGACGATCATGGACCGCGCAGAAGTCGACGCCCGCATCCGCACCCTGGCCGAACCGTTCAACAAGAAGGACGTCACCATCGACGAGGACACCTCGTTTGCCGGGGACCTCGAGTTCGACAGTCTGACCGTGATGGACTTCGTCGCCGCGATCGAGGACGAATTCGACATCATCATCTCGATGAACCAGCAGGCCGAGATCGAGACGTGGGGCGACCTGATCGACGCGGTCACGGCGATGGTGAACACGTGAGCGAAGGCATCTCGCAACCCGATCAGCCGCCCGTGCTGGAAGGCGACAGCAGGGACCTGTTCTCCAAGTTCGACGACCTCATCGCCATGCGCGAGCGGTTGCTCGCGAGCGGTCAGGAAGACCCCTTCAACCTCGTCATGGAGAAGGTGCTCTCGCCCACGCGCGCGATCTGCAACGGGCGCGACACGATCCTGCTGGGCACCTACAACTACATGGGCATGACGTTCGACCCGGACGTGATCGCGGCGGGCAAGCGTGCGCTCGACGAATACGGGTCGGGCACCACCGGTAGCCGCGTGCTCAACGGCACCTACCAGGGTCACAAGGCGTGCGAGGACGCGCTGAAGGATTTCTACGCCATGGACCACGCCATGGTCTTCTCGACCGGGTACCAGGCCAACCTTGGGATTATCTCGACGATCGCCGGCAAGGGCGATTACATCGTGCTCGACATCGACAGCCACGCATCGATCTGGGACGGCTGCGCTCTGGGCAATGCCGAAGTGGTGCCCTTCAAGCACAACGACATCGAGGCAATGGACAGGCGGCTGGGCCGCATTCCCGAGGGTGCCGGCAAGCTGGTCGTGCTTGAGGGCGTCTACTCGATGCTCGGGGATGTCGCGCCGCTGAAGGAAATGGTCGCGGTTGCCAAGAAACACGGCGCGATGGTGCTGGTCGACGAGGCGCACTCGATGGGCTTCATCGGCGAACACGGCCGCGGGGTCTGCGAAGCAGCGGGGGTGATCGACGACTGCGACTTCATCATCGGCACTTTCTCGAAGAGCGTGGGCACCGTCGGCGGGTTCTGCGTGTCGAACCACCCGAAGTTCGAGATCATGCGGCTGGTCTGCCGCCCCTACGTGTTCACCGCCAGCCTGCCCCCGAGCGTGGTGGCGACCGCGGCGACGTCGATCCGAAAGCTCATGCACGGGTCGGACAAGCGCGCGCACCTGTGGGAGAATTCGCGGCGGCTGCACCAGGGCCTGACCGGACTCGGCTTCCAGCTCGGCACCAAGGAACCGCAGAGCGCGATCGTCGCAGTGATCATGCCCGATCTCGAACGCGGCGCGGCGATGTGGGAAGCGCTTCTCAGGGAAGGCCTTTACGTCAATCTCGCGCGCCCGCCGGCGACGCCGGCGAACATGACGCTGCTGCGCTGTTCGCTGTGCGCCGAGCACTCGGCCGAAGAGGTCGAAACAATCCTCGGCATGTTCGAGCGCGCGGGCAAGGCGGTCGGAATCGTCTGAGGTCGATCAGGGCTGCAAAGGCGGTGGGAGCGCGATCGAACTCCCACCGCCTCGCCCGAAGCGGGCGGCTGCTATGTGGCCGCCTCTCCCCCATTCCAGATCGACCGGACTCGAATTGCCGGTGAAAGACCTGACCCCCGGAGACCGGTAACAGCGGCCGCCCTTGCCGGGGTCGCTTTGCCCTGTCCGGCCACGCCTATCTCCCTTCCCCTCAAACGCAAGTAACGCTAATCCGCGATTTGAAATGTCGAAAACCAGACAATTCAAGATTAATTCGTCTACCGGTCGATCGCTCGGCACGCCGATGCTGTTTTCATCTTTGCCCGAGGACCTGCAACAAACCCTCCGCGCGACCGCTTCGCCAAAGGAGTTCGCCGACGGGCAGTTGATACAGAGCCGAGGCGATGTACCCGACGGTTTCTGGTTGATCGAGGCGGGGCGGGTATCGGTCGGCCTGTTCGAGCCGGGGGGCGAATTCCGCGCGATTGCCATGTTGGGGCCCGGCGATTCCTACGGCGAACTGGCGATGCTGTCGAACCAGCCCCGTATCGTCGATGCGATCGCCCGCGGTCCGGCAACGCTGCGGGCCATCCGCGCGGCCACGTTCGGCGCGATGCTGGACCGACACCCGGAGGCCATGCGCAGTCTTCTCGCCGCTCTCGCCCTGCAGTTGCAGGACTCGATCGTCCTGCTCGCCGGGGTGGGACGCGGGTCGGCGCGGACCCGGATGGCCCGATTGCTCCTCAACTTCGCCGGCAAGGACCCCGGCTCGCGCCGACTGGCGGTCACGCAACAGGAACTCGCCGATCTCCTCGGCATCACTCGCGCCACCGCGAACCAGGCGTTGTGCGCACTGGAGGGCGAAGGCGTAATTGAACGAGGATACGGTATCGTGGCAATTCCCGACCGCGCCCGTCTTCGTGCGGCGGCCAGTTCTTGACTTCCGGCGGGCGCAGAAACATTAGCTATCTCTAATGTATTCCCATTGCGGACGTATACCGGGGTGATTTGATGGACGTTCTCACCATCGCCGCGGCGCTCGTGTCTGGCGCCGTCATCGGCTTCGTCCTCGGCCTCGTCGGCGGAGGCGGGTCAATCCTCGCCGTCCCGCTGCTCGTCTACCTCGTGGGCGTCGACAGCCCTCACGCTGCGATCGGAACCGCGGCCGTCGCGGTAGCCCTCAATGCGGGGGCGGGACTGGCAGGTCACGCACGGGCCGGGAACGTCAAATGGAACTGCGCGATCGTCTTCGCCGGCTCCGGCATTCTCGGCGCGGCGCTCGGCGCCGAAGCGGGCAAGGCGATGAATGGCCAGCACCTGCTTGCCGCTTTCGGCGCCCTGATGGTCCTGGTCGGCGCGCTGATGCTGCGCGGGCGCAAGGCCGGGTCGAACCCCGACGTGCACCTTGATTCCTCGAGCGCCCGCCACCTGCTGCCGCGGTTGACAGGATATGGCCTCGCCGTCGGCCTGCTCGCGGGCTTCTTCGGCATCGGGGGCGGCTTCCTCATCGTGCCGGGACTCACCGCGGCCACTGCTATGCCGATCGGCATAGCAGTCGGGACTTCGCTCGTGGTTGTCACCGCAGTGGGCGCGACGACCGCGGGGTCCTACGCGCTGTCCGGCTATGTGGACTGGGCTCTCGTTGCCTGGCTCGTCGGGGGCGGCATCGCCGGCTCCGTGCTGGGCCGCATGGCCGGAAGCCGTCTCGCGGCGCGCAAGAACCTGCTCGAGCGGGGATTCGCGGTGGTGGTGATTGCGGTCGGCGCGTTCGTGACCGCGACCAGCCTCTGAGGCTCGGGGAGAGCGGATAGCCACCTCTTACCCTTCGCAGGGATTGCTGCGTCCGCCTCCTCCGATCGTCCCGGGGGCATACCGACCCACCGGTCAGGCGGTGCGTTCGGTCGAGCACCTGTCAACAGGTCCGGATTCGCCATCCGACATGTAGGCCAGTGCGACGAACCCGGCGACGACCAGGACCGCGAACACGGTGGTCAGGATGCCGAGATACTTGTCGATGATCCGCTTGATCGGGGCGCCGAAGACGCGGAACAAGACGCCGACCGTCATGAAGATCAGCGCGCGGCCGGCGATGCTGGCGAGGATGAACGGCACCAGTGCCATTTCGATGAACCCGGCGGTGATCGTCAGCAGCTTGAACGGAACCGGAGTGGCGCCCGCGAGGAAGATCACCTCCCAGTCGCGTTCGCGCAGGTGACAGGCCGCAATCGGGAAGGATTCGGTGAGCCCGAGCGCCGCAAGAAGCGGCTGGCCGACCGCATCGTAAAGCAGGTAACCGATCGCGTATCCGAACAGCCCGCCCGCGACCGAGGCCAGCGTCGCGACCGCTGCGAAACGGATCGCCTTCTTCGGCTCGGCAAGACACATCAGCCCGAGCAGTGGGTGGGGTGGTATCGGGAAGAAGCTCGCCTCGATGAACGAGATGAACGCCAGCCAGCCGACGGCGTGTCGATGCGCCGCCTTTTCCATGGTCCAGTCGTAGAGGCGGCGCAGCATTGCCCCCCGCCTAGGCGAGCGGCCGTGTCCCGGCAAGAGTCCCGTGATGATCCCTCGCCGCCCGAGCGGAAAACAGTTTTCGGGACGCTGCTCCGATTTGACATGTCGTTGTTAGCTGGTCATTTTTTGCCAGTTTCAATTGAATTCAGGAGCATGTGGATGCGTTTGACCGTGTTGTCGTTAGCGATGGGGGCAATGGCCGTTCCGATCCCGGCGATGGCCCAGCAGACCGCCGCCGAAATGGAGCTGGTGAGTGCGGCTCAGGATTGCCGGACCGAAGAGGCGCGCCGGCTGATCGCAAGCGGAACGGACGTCGATACCACCAACTCGGGCGGCTACACGCCGTTGATGATGACCGCGTCCTATGGGTGCCTCGAGGTTGCCGAGATGCTGGTCGAGGCCGGTGCCGACACCCGATTGCGCCACCCGACGTTCGGCACCGCCGCCGACCTGGCGAAGATGAACCGCTATGCAAAGATCCAGGCCCTGCTGGCGAACGACGGCGCCCGCCCGGCGGTCGCGGCCCCGCCTGCGGCAAAGCCGGCGGTAGCGGATCGAAAGCCTGACGCGCGATCGCCGTCGCCCGTCAAACTCGCGGGCGCAGGAACAGCCCGCGGCTGGCCGCCGCTCGGCACATATCGTGTCGGCCAGGAGGTCCTGTACAGCGGCAACGCCGGCAAGACCTGGGAGCGCGGGACGATCCGCAGCATCGACCCCGTCTATGGTTACAACATCGAGGGGGTCAGCGGCAGTTATGATCCCAACTTCGTCGTCGCGCCTGAACGGGCGCCCTTCTGGACCGAGCATTTCATGGGCGACTGGCGGATCAGCGTGCCGATGGCGATGGGCGCTGTGACCGACGGGCGCTACGTCTACCGGACGGTCAGCGGCGGGCTTCGCCTGCCCCCCCTGCGGATATCTGGCGACGGCAGTTACAGCTGGCGCGTGCAGGAAGGCTCGGGAGAAAGACTGGTCAAGGGTCGCTGGATGCCCAACCCCCAGGGACCCGGCGTGATCCTCAAGGCGGCCGAACAGGGCGCCGACTGGCTCGTTTACAACAATACGCGCATGCGCAGCGAACTGGGTGAAACGGTCATCCTGTCGAGCGAGTGCTGCAGCCACTATGACGGGACCCGGTTGAAATAACCAGATTGGCACTTTCTGGTTGACATAGTGACGATCATTGGTTAGAGAAACGGAACATCGCGATGGTGTGATTCGCCGCACCGGCGGCGTCGACGGGCGGGCCTTTTGGCACCGCCCGTTTTCGCATGCGCCGTCGCCAGCACGGGATCGCACGGCATGGCAGCTCGGGTCAGGAAAACGGCGGGGGCGCGCGCAAGGAAGTCGTCCATGGCGAAGCGGCAGGCCGATTTCCTCGCCGCGCTCGCGCAGACTTCGAATGTAACGCTGGCGGCCGCCAAGGCAGGTATCGACGTGAGCACGGTCTATCGCCTGCGGCGCGCGGAGCCCGAATTCTACCGCCGCTGGCAGGAAGCGCTGGCGGAGGGCTACGACAATCTCGAGATGGACCTGCTCCACCGGCTGCGCATCGGCCAGCTCGAGGGGGGCAAGGCCCAGGCCCGGCGCAAGTTCGACAACGCGATCGCGTTTCGCCTGTTGATTGCGCACCGGGAGGCGGTGGGCCGGCAAAAGGCGCTGCGGGCGAGCGAGGACGAGGATGCGATCATCGCATCCATTACCGGGAAGCTCGAGAAGATGAAGGAACGCCAGGAGGCCGCGCGGGCACTGATCGACGATGGCGCAGCCTCTTCGGCGGGCGGGACACCTGGCGGCGATGACGGCGCGGACTGACCTGCTGCGGGCATTGCTCGATTGCCCGCAGGAGAATCGCCCTGCAGAGCTGCGCAAGCTGAGCGAGATCGAGCAGCGCGAACTGCGTTACTTCTGGAAGCTGTGGGCGCGGCCCGAGCAGCTGCCACCGGCAGGAGACTGGCGAACCTGGCTGATCAGCGCCGGTCGCGGGCTCGGCAAGACCCGCGCGGGCGCCGAATGGGTGCGCGAGTACGCCCGCCGTCATCCGGATTGCCGGATCGCCCTCGTCGGCGCGTCGCTGGGCGAAGTGCGCAGCGTGATGGTCGAGGGGGAAAGCGGCCTGCTCGCTGTCTGCCCGCCGGAAAACCTGCCGGTGTTCGAGCCCTCGCTCAAACGGCTGAGCTGGGGAAACGGGGCGCAAGCCTTTCTATATTCGGCCGCCGAGCCAGAATCGCTGCGCGGACCGCAGCATGAAATCTGCTGGGCCGACGAGCTGGGCAAGTGGGAGACGGTCTCGAACCGCGCCCAGCGCGCCTGGGACAACCTGCTGCTCGGCCTGCGCCTGGGCGAACGGCCGCGCGTGTGCGTCACCACGACGCCCCGCAGCGTGCCCCTGATGCGCGCGCTGTTTGAAGGACGGGAGGACGGGTCGGTTGCCGTTTCCGGCGGCACCAGCCTCGACAACGCCTACAACCTGCCCTCGCGGTACGTGGCCGACATGAGCCGGCTCTATCGCGGCAGCGCGCTGGGGCGTCAGGAAATCCATGGCGAGTTGATCGAGGAGGTCGAAGGCGCATTGTGGAGCCGCGCGCTGCTCGAACGCTGCCGTGCGGATGGCACGCAGGAGCCGGTGCGCACGCGCACCGTGGTCGGGATCGATCCGCCTGCCGGGGAACGGGGCGACGCCTGCGGGATCGTCGTCGCCGCCCTGCTCGAGGACGGCAACGCTATCGTGCTCGCCGACGCGAGCGTGGAAAAGGCAAGTCCGGAACGCTGGGCGCGCGTCGCGGCCAGCACGGCGCGCGCCTGGCAAGTCGACCGGGTTGTCGCCGAAGCCAACCAGGGCGGCGCGATGGTCCGCGCCGTCCTGCGGGCAGCCGACGAAGTGCTGCCCGTCACGCTCGTCCACGCTTCGAGAGGTAAGGTCGCACGGGCCGAGCCGGTCGCCGCGCTGTACGAGAGCGGCCGGGTGAAGCACGCCGCCATGTTCGCGCAGCTGGAGGACCAGATGTGCGGGCTGTTGGCAGGTGGCCGCTACGAAGGCCCGGGCCGCTCGCCCGATCGCGCCGACGCGCTGGTCTGGGCGCTGACCGACCTGATGCTGGGCCGGATAAAGGGGCCAAAGGTACGCGCGCTCTAGTCGGCGCCCGGTGCCGCAATTCCGCCCGGTCAGGGCGCCTCCCCATCGGAGAGGACAGGAAAGGAACATCGATGTCCCTGCTTGAAACGCTTGCTTCCGCCTTCAAGGGCGGGGGCGAGCCCGGTCGTGTGCCGATCAGCCGCGGCTTCGTCTCGCCGTGGGCGAACGCGTTCGAACCCGGCCCGCCGCCGTACGAATACGCGCGATCGGTGCGCCAGGCCTATCTCGACAATCCGGTCGCCCAGCGCAGCGTGCGGCTGGTCGCCGAAGGGGTGGCGTCGGCCCCGCTGCAGCCAGGCGACGCCAGGCTGGCGGCGCTCGTGACGGCGACGAGCGCGGGGCAGTCGCTGCTCGAAACCCTCGCCAGCCAGCTCGTGCTCCACGGAAATGCTTTCGTGCAGGTGATGAAGGATGCCGCCGGCAGGCCGGTCGAACTGTTCGCGCTGAGGCCTGAACGGATGAGCGTCATCGCCGGCCCGGACGGATGGCCGACCGCATTCGCTTACCGGCTCGCTGACCGGTCGCTGACGATCCCGCTCGAGGACGAGGAGGGGTGGCCGAACCTCGTCCACCTCAAGGGCTTCCACCCGGCGGATGATCACTACGGCGCCGGGTGCCTTGCCGCCGCGGAGCAGGCGGTGGCAATCCATAACGCGGCCTCCCGGTGGAACCGGGCGCTGCTCGAGAACGCAGCGCGGCCCTCCGGTGCGCTGGTGTTCGATCCCGGCGACGGCGGCGCGCTGTCACCCGACCAGTTCGACCGGTTGAAGGCGGAACTTGCCGGGGCATACGCCGGAGCGGGCAATGCTGGGCGTCCGATGCTGCTCGAAGGCGGGCTCAAGTGGCAGTCGATGGCGATGACCCCGGCGGACATGGACTTCGCCGCGCTCAAGGCCGCCGCGGCGCGCGACATCGCGCTCGCGTTCGGGGTGCCGCCGATGCTGCTCGGCCTCCCGGGTGACGCGACCTACGCCAACTACCGCGAGGCGAACCGCGCGCTCTGGCGGCTTACCCTCCTGCCGCTGGCCGACAAGATCCTCGGAGGAATCTCCGAAGCGCTCGGCTCGTGGTTCGGCGGCGCGAGACTCGCGGTCGACCTCGACCGGGTGCCCGCGCTCGCGGAGGACCGCGAGAAGCTCTGGGCCCAGGTGTCGGCGGCTGATTTCCTGCAGCCGGAGGAGAAGCGGCGGCTGCTCAACATCGGAGACGGCGGATGACCCGTGAAGAGATGCTTGCGCGCCTGATCGCGCAGGCCGCGGCCGAGGGCAGTGACCTTGTCACCCTGCGCGCGATCGTCGAGGAAGCGAGCGAGGTTGGCGCATTGCGCGTGCTCGGCCGGCTCGGCCTTGGCGATGCAAGCGCGCAGGACGACATCGACGAGCTTCGCGACCTGCTCGCCGCGTGGCGCGCCGCGAAGGCGAGTGCGTGGAAGGCCGCGGTCGAATGGCTGGTCCGCGGTCTGCTCGCCCTGCTCCTGATCGGCATTGCGGTGCGCATCGGTGCACTGGGACTGCTCCGGTGAAGGCCCTGCGCTTTGCGGGATATGCCGCGCTTTTCGATCGCCCCGACGCTGCGCGCGACACGATCCGCCAGGGAGCCTTCGCGCGGACACTGGCCGAGCGCCGCGAACCACTTCCCCTGTTCTGGCAGCACCGCCCCGATCAGCGGATTGGCTGGATCGAGGTGGCAGCCGAGGACCTGCGGGGGCTGCGTGTCATCGGGACGATTGATAACCCCGATGGCCTAGCTGGCGTAAGTTTGCGTGCCAATGCGGCTAGTGGATTGAGTTTCGGCTACCGCGCCCGCGCCGCCCGGCATTCCCCGTCGGGCCGCCTTCTGAAGGACGTCGACCTCGTCGAGGTCAGCCTCGTCACCCACCCGCTCCAGCACGGGGCACGGGTGCATTTCATTGACCCCGAAGAAAGGTAGAATGCCCATGGATACCCTCGTTACCCCTTCCGCCGCGGCGGACCAGCTCGAGCAGAGCTTCGACATCGTCGCCCGGCAGGACGCGGCCGAGACCGAGATCAAGGCCCTGCGCACGGATGTCGAGGAGGTAAAAAGCCGCCTCGACCGGGTCGGCCGCGCGGCCCAGCGCCCCGCGATCGGCTCCGAAACCGCCAACCCGGAGGTGAAGGGCTTCGTCGACGGGTACCTCCGCACGGGCCGCACCACCGAGCTGAAGTCGTTGACCACCGCGATCCCGTCGGACGGCGGGTATGCCGTCCCGCGCGAGATTGACGCGATGATCGTCCGCGAGCTGGTCGAGATCAGCCCGATCCGCTCCATTGCGCAGGTCGTCCAGACCGGATCGTCGGGGTACCGCAAGCTCGTTTCCACCGGCGGCACCGCTTCGGGCTGGGTCAGCGAGACCACCGGCCGGCCCGAAACAGACACTCCGACGTTTGCGGAGATCGCCCCGCCCTCGGGCGAGCTCTACGCCAACCCGGCGGCGAGCCAGGCGATGCTCGACGATGCCGCGTTCGATCTCGAGAGCTGGCTCGCGAGCGAGATCGCGATGGAATTCGCCCGCGCCGAGGGCGCGGCGTTCGTCGGCGGCAGCGGCATCGACATGCCGCAGGGCTTCCTCACCGCCCCGGTATCGGTAATCGGCGACGGCGCCCGGCCGTTCGGAACGCTGCAATACGTCGGTACCGGGGATGCCGCCGGGTTCGGCGCCGCCCCCGAATCCAAGCTGATCGACCTCGTTCACACGATGAAGGCCGGGCACCGCCAGGGCGCGAGCTGGGTTATGAACTCGGCGACGCTCAGCGAAGTGCGCAAGCTCAAGACGGCCGACGGCGCGTTCCTGTGGCAGCCGGGACTGGTCGAGGGCCAGCCCGACCGTCTGCTCGGCTATCCGGTTGTCGAGGCCGAGGACATGCCCGACATCGCCACCGGGGCATTTCCCATCGCCTTCGGCAACTTCCGCGCGGGCTACCTCATCACCGAGCGATCGGCGACCAGCATCCTGCGCGATCCGTTCACGCACAAGCCGTTCGTGCACTTCTACGCCTGCCGTCGCATCGGCGGCCAGGTGCTCGACAGCGCCGCGATCAAGCTCCTGCGCATCGAGGCCTGACGCCTCGCGTCTCGGCCCCGGCTCGTCCCCCGGATCGGGGAGCCTGGCCGATCCCTATCCCGCGCCGGGCTCCCCCTTGCCCGGCGCGGGACCCCTTTTGTGTCAGACCTGACGGAGACCGCCCATGCAGCGGACCATAGTCGTGCCCGCTGAATTGCCCGGCGCGGCGCTAGACGAGCTGAAACAGTGGCTGGCCGTTCGTTCGTCGACCGACGATGCGGCGCTGACCGCGCTCCTGCGTACCGCGCTCGAGACGTGCGAGGCCTTTACCGGGTCCGTGCCGATCGCGTGCCTGTGCGAAGAGATACTCCCCGCTTCAGCCGACTGGCGCTCACTGGCCGCGCGCCCGGTCGTCGCGATTTCGGGACTCGAAGGCATTCCCGCCGAGGGCGGCCGTTTCACGCTGGCCCCCGATGCCTATGAAATCGAACTCGAGGCCGACGGCACCGGACGCGTCCGCGTGACCCGCCAGGGCAGCGCCGGGCGAGTGGCGGCCCGATTCACCGCCGGCCTCGCCCCGACATGGGAACTGCTTCCCGAAAGCTTGCGCCACGGTATCGTCCGGCTCGCCGCGCATCACTGGCGCGTGCGCGATACCGCCGTCGATACGGGACCGCCCGCCGCCATCGCCGCGCTCTGGCGCCCGTGGCGCAGGATGCGGCTGTGATCCGCGCCCGGACCAGTCCGTCCGCCGCCTCGTTCGTCGCGCGTCTCGCCAGAAAGGCGCAGCTTGCCGGAAAGGCGCAGGCCGAGATGCGTGTGCGCGCCGCGCGCGGAAACCCCGCCCGCTGGCGCATGGCCAGGCTTCTCTGGCCGCTGTTCGGAGATCGCTAGATGGAACCGCTCCTGCGCGCCGCGCTGCTCGATTGGCTGCGCGCCGACGAGGCGCTCGCCGATCTGACCGCCATAGAAGAAGAAGTCCCCGCGCGTGCAACGCCTCCCTGGCTGGCCACGGTCGCCAGCGCGAGCGCCGACTGGTCGGTCAAGGACCGCCAGGGACGCGAGATCCGCATCGCGCTCGAACTCCACAGCCGCGCCGACGACCCGCGCGCCGACGCCCCGCTGGTGAGCGCGATCGACCGCCGGGTCGAGGCCCTTTCGCGCCAGCAGGCCGGGTTCGAGGTCGTCTCGATCCGGTTTCTGCGCGCCCGCACCGAAAGACGCCCCGCCAACGCCCGCGCCACCCTGCTCGAATACCGCTTTCGCTGCCTCGCAGCCCAACCGGAGTGACCTTCATGACCGCCCAGAAAGGTGCCGCATTCCTCCTCAAGATCGGGGACGGCAACGTCCCTGCAACCTATTATACGGTCGCCGGGCTGCGCACGACGCAGCTGTCGATCAACGGCGATCCGGTCGTGATCACCAGCAAGGATTCGGGCGGGTGGCGCGACCTGCTTTCGGGCGGCGGGAGCCGGTCGGTCTCGGTCAGCGCAGCCGGCATCTTTCTCGGCAGCATAGCCGAGACCAAGATCCGTTCCTACGCGCTCGACGGCACGATCGAGGAATTCGAGCTCTCGTTCGAGAGCGGCGAGAAGATGCGCGGCAAGTTCCTGGTCCAGCGGCTCGACTATGCCGGGGACTTCAACGGCGAGCGAAACTACACGATGCAGCTCGAAAGTTCCGGCCCGGTGGTCTCCACGTGACCCCCCCGGCGAACTGCCTGCGCGGCGAGGCAAGCCTGGTGATCGCCGGACGCGCATGCACCTTGCGCCCGTCGTTCGCGGCGCTCGTGGCCGCGGAAGACGAACTGGGTCCCCTGTTCACGCTTGTCGAGCGCGCCGGCTCGGGCGAACTCAAACTTGCCGAGATGGCAGCCCTGTTCTGGCACTGCCTTGCCGATCGCGACGGCATCGAGCGCGATCAGGTCGGTGAAGCGGTGATCGCACACGGGCTGGCAGCTTGCGCCAGGCCATTACGCGCCCTGCTCGCGGCGATTCTGCAGGGGCGGACGGGGTGAACGACCGTTTCGGCGGCGCGGCGATGTACTTGTGCGCGCTCGCCGCCCGCGCGCTCGGCTGGCGGCCCGACGAATTCTGGGCCGCGACGCCTGCGGAACTGGCCGCGTGCCTCGCCGATCCCGCCGCCCCTGCCGCAGCGCCGTTGGGGCGCTGCGACCTTCAACGCCTGATGGAAAGCGACCCCGATGGACACGGTTGACGAACTGCTGGTCGAAGTGCGCGCGAGCACGCAGGGCTTCGCCAGCGACATCGCGGCGATGCGCGCAAGTTTCGACGGCACGCTGGTCGATGGCTTCGAACGTGCAGGCCAGGTGCTCGAACGCGGGTTGCTGTCGGCGCTCCGGCGCGGCAGCCTGGGGTTCGACGACCTCAAGCGGATTGCCCTTTCCACGCTCGACCAGATCGCCGCGCAGGCGCTTCATCTTGGCTTCGACAAGCTGTTCGGAGGCGGCACCGCGCCCAGCGGGGGCCTCGGTGGCGGTATTGGTGGTATACTCGGCAGTCTTCTTGGCATTCCGGGCCGCGCGACCGGTGGTCCGGTGAGCCCCGGGCGGCCGTATCTGGTCGGGGAGCGCGGACCCGAGATGTTCGTCCCCACGAGCGCCGGCCGGGTCGAGCCGGGCGCCGCATTCCGGCCGCGCGACGTACGGGTCGCGATTTCGCTCAACGCGCCGCGAGGCAGTGCCGCCCCCCAGTCGCTCGAACGATCGAGCCGCCAGGTGGCCAGCGCCATCCGGCGGACGCTGATGGAGTTCTGACGTCATGGCATTCTGGCTGGCGAAGGAGCGCCGGGGGCAGGACAGCGACTGGATCCAGCGGTTCGATCCGCGCTTCTGGACGGTCAATTTCCCGCGCCCGATGATGGCCTCGGTGGTCACGACCGGCCCGGATTCGCTGCGGGTGGAGTGCGAGTTCCATCACGCGGGCGAACTCGCAGGCCTGATCTGGGCGAGCGAGGACACGCACGACCATCCGCTCGCCGCCTATGCAACGAACCGCGACTATTCGCGAACGACGCTGTCGTTTCGCTGGCGCTCTTCGGGAGTGATTGCGCTCGACGCGGTCAACGGCCCTACACTCACCATCGAGGGACGCGACATGACGGGGGCGACGCGGACCTGGTTCGTCCGGCTGTGGAACTACGCCGAGGGCGCGCCCGATAACGCGGCCGTCACCCTGCCGTTTTCCGCGCTTGAAAGCGGCTTCGAACTTCCCGGCGAGGCGATTCACCCCGCGGACGTCGATCGCATGTTCATCAGCCTCGTGCCGCCGGGATACGTGCCCGACAGCGGGGACCCCCTGCCCGCCCGCGCGATGGGTCGAGTTGTCGAGCATCAACTGTGATGGCGACCGCGCGATGCTCGAGATCGGCGACGTGCTGCTTCCCCCCCACGGGACCGGCATAGCGACTGCTTACGACGACGCCTTCGATCAGACCCCGGCGCGGCTGCTGCGCATGGCCGAGTGTCTCGGTTATCGGGGGCCGCTGGTCCATTACGTGGGGATGAGCCACTTCTTCCGCATCGGTGCGGACGGCCTCGCACTCGCCGACGGCTCGCTCTGCACGCCGGCCGAAGCCTGGCATCGCGCCTTCTACGCAGAATGCGCGGCACGCGGGTTCGAACCGATAACCTCGCTCAGCTTCGAACTGCTTGCCGGGCACTGTCCGGATCCGTGGCAGCAGCGTTCGCACGACGGTGCGCCGGGGCGAACCGGGTGGGACCCGCCATCGGCCCTACTATCTCCCGCCAACGATGCGGCACAGGGCTGGTTGCGGGCGGTTGCGATCAGGTTCGTTGCACTGGTGCGCGAGGCCGGTCTTCCAGTCGCCTTCCAGATCGGGGAACCGTGGTGGTGGCTAATGCCCGACGGGGCACCGTGCATCTATGATGACGCGATGCGTGCCCGCTTGTCGGGAGGCGCACCGCCGATTCCGACGATGCGGGCCGCGCTGAGCGCGGAGCAGCAGGCTCTCGTCGCTGAAGCCGGGGCGGCTCTGGGCGGGGCAACAATCGCCCTGCGCGACGCGGTGCGCGACGCGGCCGGCGGCAATGCCGCGGTCATGCTCCTGGTTTTCACACCTACGCTGATCGACACGGCGGCTCCCGATCTCCCGACGCTCAACATGCCTCTGGCGTGGGCGAACCCGGCGTTCGATCGCCTGCAGGTCGAAGACTACGATTGGCTGACGGCGGGTGCCGACCACCTGCGCCGCGCCGGATACGCGATCATCGACGATCGCTTCGGATATCCGCGGGCCGAGCAGGATTATCTTGCCGGCTTCGTTCTCGATCCGGCCGACGCGGAGGTTTTCTGGCCCCGGATCGACGCCGGTATCGACGAAGCGGCCGGGCGCGGTGTCGGCCGCACGTTCGTGTGGGCCGCACCGCAGATCGCACGAGACGGCTACGTGAGGCTTGGCCCTGCGCCAGAGGAGACCGCCATGCAATCCTTCGACGATGTGCTGTATCCGCTCGCCCTGGGACGGGACGCGGGAGTCAGCCCGGAGTTCTCGACCAGCGTCGCGGTTACCGCTTCGGGACATGAGCGACGAAACTCGCTGTGGTCCGACGCCCGGCTGCGGTTCGACGTCGGACCCGGCATCCGTTCGGAAGCGGAACTCGGGACCTTGATCGCCTTTTTCCGCGCGCGGCGCGGGGCCGCACGGGGCTTCCGGCTGACCGATCCTTACGATTTCAGCTCCAACGGGATGACCGGCGTGCCGCGCGCCGACGACCAGTTCATCGGCACGGGCAACGGACTTGTTTCGACATTTCAGCTGTCAAAGAGCTACGGTGGCGGCGCCGAGCCGCAGATTCGGCCGATCACCCGCCCGCGCGAGGGGTCGGTCCGGGTGAGCCTGGACGGGACGGAAACCTCCGCTTTCACGCTTGAGCCCGGCGGCAAGGTGGTGCTCGCTTCGCCGCCCGGTGTCGGGGTCGAGGTGCGAGCGGGGTTCCTGTTCGACGTTCCCGTCCGCTTCGCGGAAGACCGTCTTGACGTGACCGGTGCGGCCTTTGCCGCGGGCGAGGCTCCGTCGGTTCCGCTGGTCGAGATCCGCGAGAGCGTACAGTGAGCCACGTCTTCTTCACGGCCGAGCTCGAAGGCGTAGCGACGTTCTGGCGAATCCACCGCAAGGACGGGGTCACGCTCGGCTTCACCAGTCATGACCGCGATCTGCGGTTCGGGGGCATGCTGCATCGTGCCGCGCCGGGACTGCTGCCCAGCGCAATACGCCGTACGGCGGGGCTCGACGGCGACAGCGCAGAGATGCGCGGCGCGCTTGCGCACGATTCGATCCGGGCCGACGATCTTGCCGGGGGACGCTTCGACGGGGCGCGAATCGAGGTCGGCGCGGTGGACTGGGAAACGTTCGATCACGCGGTTCTGTTCAACGGCGCGATCGGCCAGGTGGTTCAGGAGGATACCGGGTTCACCGCCCAGCTCGACTCCGCCAAGACCGCGCTCGAGGCGGACCCGGTTCCGCGCACGAGCCCGACATGCCGCGCGGCGTTCTGCGGTCCCGGATGCGGGCTTTCGGCATCCCGCTTCCTGCATCGCGCGGTGCTGACCAGCGCGGATCCCGACCGGAACGCAGTCACGTTCGACTGCGGCGCGAGCGCCGACCTTCTGCATGGAACGGTCCGCTGGCTCGAAGGTCCGCACGCCGGATTGGCAATGGAGATAGCGGCGGTGGAGGGAGCCCAGGTCATCCTCGATGCCGCGCTGTCCCCTCTGCTCGCCCCTGGCATGCCGGCGATCCTGCGCGAAGGGTGCGACCACACCCTGGCAACGTGTTCGGGCCGTTTCGGCAACGCCGTGAACTTTCGCGGCGAGCCGTTCCTGCCGGGAAACGACCTGCTTTCGCGCTACGCCGGTCCGGCGTGACCCGGGCCGTTAGCGGCGCCCGCCTCGCCGCCGCGGCCGAGGCGCTTGCCGGAACGCCCTTCCGCCTTCACGGGCGCGATCCTGCCAGCGGGCTCGACTGCGTAGGGGTTGTCGCCGCGGCGTTCGCGGCCTGCGGACACTCGCCGCCAAAGCTGTGCGGCTATGGCCTGCGCAACACCGCGATCCACCGCTGGACCGATTTGGCCAGCCTCGTCGGCCTCGTCGACGCGGCGGGCGGCGCGAAGCCCGGCGACGTCATCCTCGTGCGCCCGGGGGCCGGGCAACATCATTTGCTTCTCGCGCTGGACCGCGACCGCTTCGTTCACGCGCACGCGGGCTTGCGCCGCGTCGTCATTCAGCCGGGGCCGTTGCCCTGGCCCGTCGAGCGCCGCTGGCGCATCGCCGAAGAGGAATAATTCGATGGCAACCCTGGTTCTCACGACCGTCGGCACGTTGCTCGGCGGGCCGGTCGGCGGCGCAATCGGCGCATTGGCAGGCCGGACCCTGGACGGAGCCCTGATCGGCGGCGGCAAGCGCGAGGGCGCCCGCCTCAAGGAACTGGCAATCACCACGTCGAGCTATGGGCAACCGATCCCGCGCCACCACGGCCGCATGCGGGCCGGTGGCACGATCGTCTGGGCAACCGACCTCGTCGAGCACAAGACGAAGTCCGGTGGCAAGAAGGGCCAGCCATCGGTCACGAGCTATTCGTATACCACCTCGTTCGCGGTCGTCATTTCGAGCCGGCCAATCCGCGGGGTCGGCCGGATCTGGGCCGATGGCAACCTGTTGCGCGGCACTCAAGGGGATCTGAAGGCCGCCGGTAACCTGCGCGTTCTTACCGGCGAGGGCGACCAGGCGCCGGATCCCCTGATCGTTGCCGACAAGGGGGCAGCGTCCTGTCCCGCTTTCCGGGGGTGCGCTTACGTGGTGTTCGAGGACCTCGCCCTCGAGAATTTCGGAAACCGGATCCCGGCTCTCAGTTTCGAGATCATTGCCGACGAGGGCGCGATAACGCTCGGCGATATTGTCGATCCCCTGGACACCGATGGTGCGGCAACGAGCGTCCTTTCTCCGCTCGCGGGATTCGCGGTCGACGGCGGCCCCATGGCCGCGACGCTCGCCACCGTCGACACCCTTTTTCCCCTTGCTTGCGATGCGGGCGGAGAACGCCTCAGCATCAAGGCCGAAGGAGAGGGGGGCAGCCAGCCTCGCCTGCTACCACCAGCCGTGCGCGGCTGGGACGAGGGCGACTTCGGTCCCGCTGACGGGGAACGCCTGAACCGCGTTACCCTCAACGGCAATCGCCCCGACGCGGTCCGCTATTACGACGTCGCGCGCGATTACCAGCCCGGCGTCCAGCGGCCCGCCGGTCGCGCCGGCACAGGACCTGGCCGGACCATCGAATTTCCCGGCTCGCTCGCGGCCGACGACGCGCGTTCGCTGACCGAGGCAGTCGTGCGAAGGGCCGGCTGGGACCGGGATCGCGTCCAGTGGCGCGTGGCCGAACTCGACCCGGCGCTGGCTCCCGGGACCGAGGTGAGGGTTCCCGGGCGCACCGGCGTGTGGCGGGTCGATGGGTGGGAGTGGCGATCGCGCGGGATCGAACTCGACCTTGTCCGGCGCAGCCCGCTCGCAGCCGGTCCGGCATCCGGCGATCCGGGAGACATGCCGAGACCACCTGATATGTTGTCGGGCCCTACGTCGCTGCATGCGTTCGAGGTTCCCGCCGCTGGCACCGCTGCCGAAGAACGCACGCTGTTCGCGGCCGCGACCTCCGCTGAGCGGGGTTGGGCGGGAGCAGCGCTGTTCGTCGATAGAGCCGGCAAACTCCTGCCCATCGGGTCCACCGGCCGCGTCCGCGCGACCCTTGGCAAGGTGGTGCGACCGATCGGGTCCTCTCCCGGCCTCCATCTCGAGGCTGCCGGCACAATCGAGTTAGCTCTGGTCGACCCCGACGGACGATTCGATCCCGCCACGATCGCGGCGATCGCACAGGGCGCGAACCGCCTCCTGGTCGGTGAAGAAGTGCTGCAGTTCCTCGATGCCCGAAAGACGGTATCGGGTTCATGGGTGCTGTCCGGACTCCTGCGCGGACGGGGGGGAACCGAACCCGCCGCGCTTAGGGGGCATCCGACCGGGACGACCGCCGTGCTTCTCGACGACGCGATTGTCGCTCTCGATCCCGCGGTCCTCGCGGATCCGTCAACCACGATCGCCGCCATCGGCCTCGGCGACCCCGAGCCGGTGCTTGCGCCCCTCGCGAACGCCGGCCTGTCGAGGCGGCCGCCGTCACCTGTGCATCCTCGTGTCTCGGGCAGCATCGACACCGGTCTCGTGCTCGGCTGGACACGGCGCGCCCGCGGATCGTGGCATTGGCTGGACGGTGTCGATGCGCCGCTGGTCGAACAGGCGGAGCAGTATCGCGTCGGCCTCGGTCCTGTTGACGCGCCTCTGGCGGAATGGGTCGTCGCCCAACCCGCTGCGACAATCCCGGGCGACGTTCTCGCACCACTGGCGAGCGCCCATCCCGGCGTGGCGTTGTGGGTTCGCCAGGTCGGCAGCTTTTCCCTGTCCGATCCCCTGTTCCTGACCCGCTTGCCCTGACGTGGAGACCTCAAATGACCGACCCTGCCGATTTCCCTTCGACCACCCCGCGCTGGGGTTTGCCCCTGCTCTTCGCGGGCCAGGCGCAGAAGGAATTCTTCGTGAATGCCGCGCTGTCCCGCTTCGACGCCCTGGCCCACCCGGCAATCGACGGGGAAGTGCTCGCCCCGCCCGCCGACCCGGCCGAAGACGGATGCTGGCTGGTAGCTGCCAATGGAGGCGATGCCTTTGCCGGCCGGGAGGGGCAACTTGCCTTCCGACAAGCCGGCGCATGGGCCTTCGTCGAGCCGCGGGAGGGCCTGCGGGTGTTCGACAAATCGGCCGGACAATATCTCCTGTTCGCAGGAGTTTGGCGGCGGGAGGCCGGGGTGGCGGAGCCCGTGGGGGGCCAAACCGTCGACGTGGAAGCAAGAGCCGCGATCAGCGAGTTGATCGCGGCGCTATCGCGGTCCGGGATTTTCGCCGGCGATTGACGGGAACCGGCATGGAAAAGCGGCGTTTAGCGGGCACAAGGAGGGCATGACCGCCGGATTGTCGCAATCAAACATCGATACCGATGCTTATGTGCAACAGTCTGGTGCGAAAGCCTGCTTGCCACCCAAGTGGGGAAAAGTTAGAAATTGAACCGCTCGATGGCTCAAATTCGCTAAAAAGGGGAATTACATAATGCGGAAACTCGTCATTGGCATGGCGCTGGCATCGACTGCCATCGCTTCGCCTGCACTCGCGCGCGATGGCGCCTGGTACGTCGAACTCGACGGCGGCCCGATGCTCGTCGAGGACATCGACTTCGACGTGAACGGCGCTTCCAACGTCGTTACGGCCGACTTCCACACCGGCTACGATTTCGGCGGAATCGTCGGTTACGACTTCGGTTCGTTCCGCCTCGAGGCCGAAGCCGGTTATCGGGGCGCGGACCTCGGCTCGCTGAGCAGCTCGGCCGTTGTCCTGCCGACGAGCGGCAACGCAACCGCCAACGCCGGGTCCTACAACGCCGGCGGCGATGCCAGCGTGCTGAGCTTCATGCTCAACGGCCTGGTCGACTTCGGTCCCGATGATGGGCTTCAGGGCTTCGTCGGCGGCGGCGCAGGTGTCGCTCGTACCAAGTTCGACGGCGCGACCATCGACCGGAACGGCGCGGGCTTCCTGGACGATTCGGACAGCGGCTTCGCCTGGCAGGTTCTTGCCGGCGTTCGCGCACCGCTGACGGACACGATCGACGTTGGCCTCAAGTACCGCTTCTTCAACACCTCGAACCTCGACCTCGTCGATAGCCGTGGTCGGGACGTCGAAGGCAAGTGGAAGTCCCACTCGCTGCTGGGCACCATCGGGTTCAACTTCGGCGGTGCACCGGCCCCGATGCAGACCTGCTGGGATGGAACGCAGCTGCCGATGGACGCGACCTGCCCGGCTCGCCCGGCTCCGCCGCCGCCGCCCCCGCCGCCCCCGCCGCCGGTCGCCGCACCCGTGTGCAACAAGGGCCCGTACATCGTGTTCTTCGAATGGGACAAGTCGGACATCACTCCGGGAGCTGCGACCATTCTCAACAACGCTGTGTCGGCTTACGCGAACTGCGGCGCGGCCTCGGTCATGCTTGCGGGTCACGCCGACCGTTCGGGTTCGTCGTCTTACAACGTCGGCCTGTCGCAGCGTCGTGCGGACGCGGTGCGGTCCTACATGGCTGCGCGCGGCGTTCCGGACACCCGGATCTCCACCGAAGCATTCGGCGAATCGCAGCCCCGCGTTCCGACCGCGGACGGGGTGCGCGAGCTTCAGAACCGCCGGGTGGAAATCACCTACGGTCCGGGTTCGGGCATGTAAGGTTCGGCGAAAGTCGAAAAAAGGAATGGGGGCCGGAGAAATCCGGCCCCTTTTTCGTTGGTCCCGTAAATAACCAGAGGACCCTGACCATGCTGCTCGCTGCCCGAAACCTCGCTCCCGCCGCGTTGATCGCCCTTGCGGCCTGTAGCACAATGTCCGAACTGCCTTCCGAACGGCTTGGCAGCGCGACGCTTCTGCTGGCAAGCGGCGTACCGGCGGGAACTGTCCAGGTGCTAGCGCGCGGGGACGAGGTTACCTTGGTCGCCGGAGCGACCGGTCTGGCACCTGGACTTCATGGCTTTCACCTTCATACGACCGGGAGCTGTCAGCGACCCGATTTTTCGTCGGCGGGCGGACACCTCAACCCGCTCGGGAAAGAGCACGGCTCGCTGAATGCCGACGGGCGCCACTTGGGCGATCTTCCGAACCTTGACGTCAAGGCGGGCGGCAGCGGTTCGCTGTCAGCCGAACTGCCCGGCACCCGGGCCGAGATTCTCGGTTGGCTGTTCGACACCGACGGCACTGCCGTAGTGGTCCATGCGAACGCCGACGACTACCGCACGGACCCGACCGGCAACGCCGGCGGCCGGATCGCATGCGGAGTCCTCAAGAGAGGCTAGCGCCCGTCTAGAACACCTCTCCGGCCGCTCTGGCCCGATCCAGAAGCGTACGCTCCGCTTCCGGGACGCTGCGGTAGGCCATTATAAGCAGGACGAGGCCGATCGGCACGGCAACCAGCAGGCTAAGGCCGCCGGTGGAAAGGCTACCCGTCACCGTGGAAACCTGTCCCGCCATGTACGGACCAAGGGCGAGCCCCACGAGCGTAGTCGACAGAAAGAAGGTCGCCGTCGCGGTACCACGCATGCGTGGCAGGACGAGGTCCTGCGTGGTCGCCGCAGCCCCTCCGAGCGCCGAGCTGGCACACAGCGATTGAAGGAAGGCGCAAACGTAGAACACGGTGGGGTTCTGGGTGGTAAACATGACGAACAGGAAGGGCGCGGCCGCTGTCAACCCGAACGCGACGACGATCAGGCGACCGGCCGGGTTGCGCTCGCGAAGCCAGTCGGCAGCGCGTCCCCCGAGGATCACGCCGAGAAAACCCCCGACGGCGCCCGGACCGCCAATCCACCAGCCTGCAGTCGATGGGGCTTCTTCCAGAATCCGTATGGCGTAGGGAGCGGCCCAGAACGATGCCGCGTAGGACATGAATGCGACCATCCCGTAGCCGAGGATGGTGGTGAGAAAGGCGGGTGTGGCCCAGATCAGCTGGAAGGTCGGCTCGTCCCGACGCTTGAGCGTCGAGGCCCACGAGAAGATCGCGTAATAGCCGATCCCGATAGCGCCCCACTGCTGGTAATTGTCGGTGGCGACCGCCATGACGTAGGCGATACCCCCGATGACCAGCGCCCCGACAAGGTTCAACGCGATCCCGCGCCCACCTGCGCGCGCCGCGCCGATCAGCGTGAACGGCGGTATGACGGCAACCAGTTCATGGAAGAAGCCGCGAAACGGGTTGGGCGGCGGCGGGGTGGGAATCCCTTCGCTTTCGCCGCGCATCGGTTCGCGCAACGTGAACACGAGGCAGGCAAGCAGAAGACCGGGCAGGCCGACGATGATGAACGCCGCTTGCCAGCCCGCCAGGCCCAGCGGCGCACCCGCCGGATAAGCGGCATTCCAGCGCTCGACGATTTCACCGCCGATCAGCAGCGAAATACCCCCGCCGATATACAGCCCCGAAGAATAGATCGCGAGCGCCGTGGCCCGCATTTTCTTGGGAAACCAATCGGAAATAAGCGAATACGCGCTCGGACTCGCAGTCGCCTCGCCGATCCCGACGCCGATGCGGGCTACGCTCAGCGTGCCGAAGTTCCTCGCAAATCCCGACAGGGCGGTGAAGGCCGACCAGATGGCCAGGCCAGCTGTCATCAGCCGAACACGGTGCCAGCTGTCTGCCAGCTTGCCGAGCGGAATGCCGAAAAGTGCGTAGAAAACGCCGAAGGCGGTTCCGTAAAGAAAACCGATCTGGTCATCGCGCAGCCCCAGATCGGCCTTGATGTCCTCCGCGAGGATCGAGAGGATGTTGCGATCGACGAAATTGAGCACATAGATCACTACGAGCACGCTCAGGGCATACCAGCTGTACGCAGGCACCCGCGCTCCGTCGGTCGTGTCTGCGACGACCCTGTCGTTGTCCTTCAAGAAGTGTCTCCCCGATCGCCGGTCAGCCGCCGGAATACGGCACCGTATCTGTCAAACCAGCCTCCGCGAAGCCCTTTAATCTCAGCCGGCAACTGTCGCACGAGCCGCATGCCTTCCCGTCGGGCGCAGGATCGTAGCACGACCAGCTCCAGACCGGATCGAGGCCCAGTCGGTTGGCCTCCCGGGCGATGTCTGCCTTGGTCATGAACTGCAACGGGGCATGAATCACGAACGGGCTTCCCTCGTCGCCAGCCTTGGTGCCAAGGCGGGCGGTTTCGGAAAAGCTGGCGATGAATTCCGGCCGGCAGTCCGGGTAACCCGAATAATCGAGCGCGTTCACACCGATGAAGATATCGCGCGCGCCGGCGCTTTCGGCGAACGCAGTGGTCAGCGCGAGGAACACGAGATTGCGGGCGGGGACGTAGGTTACCGGGATGCCGCCTTCCGTCCCGGTCTTCGGCACGTCGATATCGTCGGTCAGAGCCGAACCGCCGAACTGGCGCAGATCGAGCGGCAGCACGACGTGCCTATCGATGTCGAGGCGTTTGGCGATGTCCCGCGCACATTCGAGCTCCCGCGCGTGGCGCTGGCCATAGTCGATCGACAATGCGTTGAGAGCGAACCCGCGCTCGCGGGCGATAGCGGCAGCTACCATCGAATCCAGCCCGCCGGATAGCAGGATGACGGCGAGGGTCCGGTCAGCTGGCATTGTCCCGCGCTAGTCGCTGGCGAACGCCCGGGCAATCCCGTCTACTCGCAGTCCGCGATCCGCCGTGCTTCCGCCGAGAAGTCGAACGGCAATCCGGCGGCTATCCCCTGACTGTCGATCTGAACCAGGCCGGCATTTTCCTTGCGGATCGTTGTCCGACCGTATCCGTTTCCGCGGCAGGTGTACTGGACGGTAATCTCTCGCGCGCTGTCGTCGACGACGAAACGGCTGCAGGACGCAGGTCCGTGCTGGATCTGGATCAATTCGTACCCTGATCGCACGCAGATGCTCCTGCTTTCGCTGCCGTCGCGAAAGCGCAGCTCCCACTTCCCGCTGTCCAGCCCGCCCAGCATCGCAAGGGCAGGTCCCTGGGCGGCGGCAGGAGCCAGCAGTCCGGCCGCATAGACACCGGAAACGATCGTCACGGATCGCAGGACGGTTGCCATTGGCAATCGCATCGAACCTGAACTCCTCAATGCGCCCGCGAGTTGTCGCCTGCACATAGTCTAGCACGGACCAACGCCCCCGGAAATGTCCCCAAACCCCAGGGAGTCATCAGTCCCGGATCGGGAATTCGCGCGAACAGAAGGCGCAGTCGACTACGATCACGCCCTCGTCGTTGCGCATCTCGGCGCGCTCCTCTTCGGGAAAACGCGACAGGACTTGGGCATAATGTTCCGCCGAACAGCGGCAACCTCGCGATACCGGCGAACCGGGCTGGACCCGTATTTCGTCTTCTTCGTGAAACAGGCGCCACACGATCGCCTCCAGCGAAAGCGCCTCGTCGAGCAGTTCTTCGTGGCGTATGGTTTCGGCAAGGATTGCGACGTGCTCCCATTCTGGATGGTCCATCCGCACATGAAGCCGTTCGCGGCCTTCCTCCCCGTCGGCCAGATGCTGAACGAGCATGCCGGCCGCAACCGCGCCGCTTCCGCCAGAGCGCACGGCGACGCGGATGAGCGTGGGAACCTGTTCCGACTGGGTGAAATAGCTCTCGCACGCCTGCGAGAGCGATTCACCCTCCAGCGGCACGATACCCTGATAACGCCCACCGCCGGCGGGCAGGTCGAAGGTCATCGCCAGATACCCCTTGCCGAACAGCGCGAACAGCGACGGATTGGCCCCCAGCGCGGCGAGCCGTTCGCGGTCGAAGTCGACATAACCGCGCAATTCACCGCCCCGCCAGTCGCAGACGAGGAGTCGGACGACGCCTCCCTCGGTCTGCGCCTGCAGGGTCAGCTGTCCACCGCCGCTCTCGTTGTCGCTGTCCTTGAGCAGCCCGCCGATCAGCGCGGTCAGGACCAGCGCTTCGGCCAGCAGGTGGGTGATCGCGGCGGGATAGGAGTGAGCCGACAGGATCTCGTCGAGCACGCCGTCGATGCGCACTGCGCGGCCCCGCGCGTGGCGCGCGGGGATCGAAAAGCCGAGCACGCGGCCCGCGTATGTCTCTGGTGTATCAGTCATCGCGCCCGATATGGGGGCGAGCGCGCGCTGCGCTAGGTCAGAGCTTTCCCACGCTCCACAACAGAACCGACTTCTGCGCGTGGACCCGGTTCTCCGCCTCGTCGAAAACGACCGACTGATCGCCTTCGAAAACGTCTTCGCTCACCTCGTCGCCGACGTGGGCCGGCAGGCAATGAAGGAACCGCGCGTCGCCTTTCGCCGCCGCCATCAGCCGACTATCGACCTGGAACGGCGCCATCGCTGCGATCTTGTTGTGCACGTGCTCCTGGCCCATCGAGACCCAGGTGTCGGTCACGACGATATCGGCATCGGCAACGGCCTCGGCCGGATCGCGGGTGATCGTCACGCGCGAGCCCGCCGCGCGCGCCATCTCGATGAATTCGTCGTCTGGTTCGTACCCTGGCGGCACCCCGATGCGCACGTTGAAGCCGAACAGCGCTGCGGCCTCGAGGATCGAATGGAGCACGTTGTTGCCATCGCCCAGCCACGCGAGCTCGAGCCCTTCGAGCGATTTGCCCTGCTCCTCGATCGTCAGCAGGTCGGCCATGATCTGACAGGGATGGGACCTGTCGGTGAGGCCGTTGATCACCGGCACGCTCGCGTGCCTGGCCAACTCTTCGATCTTCGCGTGATCGTCCGTCCGGATCATGATCGCATCGACCATCCGGCTGAGGACCCGCGCGGTATCGGCAAGCGATTCCCCCCGCCCGAGTTGCGTCGATCCCGAATCCAGCAACAGCGCGCTGCCGCCGAGTTGGCGCATCGCCATGTCGAAACTCACGCGGGTCCGGGTCGAATTCTTTTCGAAGATCATCGCCAGCACGTACCCGGCCAGCGGCGCATCGGCGTCAGCCCTGCCCTTCGCCCAGCCGCGGCGCGCAGCCTTGCGAGTCCGCGCATCTGCCAGCATCGAGCGCAGTGCGTCGGCCCCGGCGTCCGAAAGGTCGATGAAGTGTCGCGGGCCGCTCATCCCGCAGCCGAAGGATCGTAATCCGCCGCCCCGGCAGAGAGTTTTTCGAAGAACTCGTCGAACTCGGCCTCGCCGGCGACAAGGGGCGGCAGGATGCGCAGCGTGTTGTCGCCCGCTGCCACAGTCAGGAGCTGATGGCTGTCGCGCAGGTGGACGAAAAACGGACGGCTCTCGACCTTCATCTTGATGCCGAGCATCAGTCCCTTGCCGCGCACGCACTCGAACAGCTCCGGGTAGTTGCCGATGAACTGCTCGAGCCGCCCACGCAGGCGCTCTCCCTTTTCGGCCACGCTCGCGAGGAAGTCCTCGTTGCCCACCGCATCGAGCACGGCCTCCCCGGCGGCCATCGCCAGCGGGTTGCCGCCGTAGGTCGATCCATGCGTCCCGACTACCATGCCGCGTGCCGCTTTCTCGGTCGCCAGACACGCGCCGAGCGGGAAACCGCCGCCGATGCCCTTTGCGGTCGCCATGATGTCGGGTTCGATGCCGTAATGCTCGTACGCATACATCCTGCCGGTCCGCGCCACCCCGCACTGGACTTCGTCGAGGACGAGCATGAGATCATGCTCATCGGCCAGCTGCCGCAATCCCTGCATGAACTCCTGCGATGCAGGACGGATGCCGCCTTCTCCCTGTATTGGCTCGACGAGGAACCCGGCGGTATGCGGGCCCATCTGCGCCTTCGCACTCTCGAGGTCGTCGAATTCGGCGTACTTGAAGCCGGCAAGCAGGGGCAAAAACCCCTTGTGCATCTTGTCCTGATTCGACGCACTGATGGTCGCCATCGTGCGGCCGTGGAAGGCGTTCTTGAATGTGATGAGCTCGTACCGGTCGTCGTTGCCGACGTGGCTGTGATAGGCACGCGCGGTCTTGATGGCGCATTCGACCGCTTCGGCGCCGGAGTTGGTGAAGAATACCGTATCGGCGAAGGTCAGGTCTACCAATCGCTGCGCCAGCCGTTCGCCCTGCGGGCTGCCGTACAGGTTGGACACGTGCATCAGCGTCGCGGCCTGCTTCTGGATCGCGCCGATCAGCCCCTCGTGGCTGTGGCCGAGCAGGTTGACGGCAATGCCACTTGCGAAATCGAGATAGCGCGTGCCGTCTTCATCGATCAGGTGGCAGTGCTCGCCACGGACGGGGCGCACGCCGCACCGGGGGTAGACAGGCATGAGCGGGGTGATCGACATAGACTTGGTCCTCGAGAATCTGGCGTGGGTAGCGCAATCGCAACGACAAATGGCGGCCCCGGAAGGGAACCGCCATTCGCACCGTTAAGGTGAGGCACAGGCCCGGTCAAACCGCCGGTCCTGGCCGACGTGTCAGCCCTGGACGGGCACCAGGTTGACCGCCGAGTACTTCCCTCGTCGATCGACCTCGAGGTCGAACTCGTACTTCTCGCCCTCGTTGAGTCCCGACAGACCCGAGCGTTCCACGGCGCTGATGTGCACGAACGCGTCGGGCTGCCCATCGTCACGGACGAGGAAGCCGAAGCCCTTCATCGAATTGAAGAACTTGACCGTGCCGGTGGCCTTTTCGCCGGTGAGCTCGCGCCGCGGCGGGCCGCGATCGGCCCCGCCGAAACCGCCGGCCGCACCGCGATCCTCACGCGGGCCGCGGCTCTGGACCGGAACGACATCGCCCACGATCTGCAGGTCCTGTGCGGAGATCTTCCCGCCGCGGTCGACCAGGTTGAACTCGAGCTCCTGGCCCTCGCCGAGGCCTTCCAGCCCCGCGCGCTCGACTGCGCTGATGTGCACGAACACGTCCTCGCCGCCGCCATCCTGGGCAATGAAGCCAAAGCCCTTCTGGCCGTTGAAGAACTTGACCGTGCCCTTGCCGGCACCCACGACCTGGGGGGGCATGCGGTTGAAACCGCCCCCGCCACCACCGCCGCCGCCGCGCGGGCCGCCGAAGCCGCCGCCGCCGCCGCCGCGGAAGCCACCACCGCCACCGCCGCCGAAGCCGCCGCGGTCGCCGCCGCCAAAGCCGCCGCGATCACCACCGCCGAAGCCGCCGCGATCACCGCCGAAATCGCCGCCGCCGCCGAAGGGATCGAAGCCGTCTTCACCGAATCCGTCGCGCTTGTCCCGGCCCCGACGTTTCCCTCTATCGTAACCCATAACCTGAAACGTACCTTCGTATTCTCGCCGTCCGTCATACCTTCCCGCACGCGCGGACGGAGCGCGCCGGGACAGGTCGGGAAGGCCAGAATCGGCCCCCTCCCCCGTGAGTCAGTGGCAATTCATAGCGTAAGTCCTGCCGTGTTGCGAACGATTTAACCGCGGCCCGTTCGACCGCGCCGAATCTCCCGCCAGGCCGCTTGTCAGAAGGACCGCGTTTCGGCATGGCGCGCCCATGGATATCGTCGCCCTGCTCTCGGACCCTGCGGCCTGGCTCGCGTTGCTTACGCTGATCGCGCTCGAGGTGGTTCTGGGTGTCGACAACCTCATTTTCATCGCCATTCTGTCGAACAAGCTTCCGGTCGAGCAGCAGTCGCGCGCGCGCCGGATCGGGCTGACGCTCGCGCTGGTCATGCGCATCGGGCTGCTCATGCTGATCGGCTGGCTGGTAACGCTGACCCAGCCGTTGTTCGACCTCGGCCTCACGGGTGCGCCCAACGCCTATGGCGAGCCGAGCTTCGAGACTTCCTTCTCCGGACGCGACCTGATCCTTCTTGCCGGCGGTCTTTTCCTGCTGTGGAAGGCGACCAAGGAAATTCATCACTCGATGGAGCCCGAGGACGAGTCGGGCGAGCTGCTCGACAAGACACCTGGTATCGGAGCCGCTGCGAAGGCCACGTTCGGCGCGGTGATCGCGCAGATTATCGCGATCGACCTCGTGTTCTCGGTCGATTCGATCCTGACCGCCGTGGGCATGACCGACGAGATCCCGATCATGGTCACCGCCGTGGTCATCACCGTCGGCGTGATGATGGTCGCCGCAGACCCGCTGGCACGGTTCATCGAGAAGAACCCAACGCTTGTGATGCTCGCGCTCGCGTTCCTGGTGATGATCGGTCTCGTCCTGATCGCCGACGGGTTTGGGTTTCACGTGCCCAAGGGTTACATCTACGCGGCGATGGGCTTCTCGGTCGGCGTCGAGATACTCAATATCGTCCAGCGCCGCCGCCGCGCCCGCAAGGCCCAGGCATGACGGAATTTCGCAAGCTGTCCGACACGATGTACGCCAGCCCGCAGATCGGGGTGGAGGACGTCGCCGCGGCAAGGGACATGGGCATCGCGCTGATCGTCAACAACCGGCCCGAGGGTGAAAGCACCGAGCAGGTGCCGGGTCCCGAGATCGAAGCGGCAGCGCGCGCGGCCGGCATCGGTTATCTCGCCATTCCGATCACCCATGCCGGGTTCAGCCACCCGCAGGTTGCCGCGATGTCGGAGGCGCTCGAGAAGGCTGCCGGCCCGGTGCTCGGCTACTGCCGGTCGGGCACGCGCTCGACCCTGCTCTGGGCACTCGCCCGCGCCAGCATGGGCGACGACCCCGACTCCATCGTCCAAGCGGCCGTGAGCGCGGGGTACGATGTCGACCCGGTGCGTCCGGCGATGGACGCGCTCCACGCGCAGTCGCGCTAGTTGCGGTAATCGAGCGGCGGCTCTCGGTCGCCGAGCAGCGAGCGATACTTGTAGTCCTTCCCTCGCGCAGCGTCGAATTCCTGCTTGGCCGCGGCACGCAAGGCGGGGTCGGTGTACAGTTCGACCGCGGCGAGCGCCATCGCCTTGGCCGCCAGCTGGGCGCCCTTGAAGCCGATCGACATCCCGCTTGCCGCCGCGGATTGCCACGAGTGCGAAGGCGTGCCCGGCACCCATGTGGCAGTGCTGAGGCCCACTGTCGGCGTGGCCCACGAGACGTCGCCGACGTCCGTCGATCCGTAGCCCAGCGTCCTGCCAAAGGGCGCGACCATTCCGGCAGATTCGAGCGGTTTGGCCTGCGCAAGCGTTGGCGCCAGCCGCTCGGCGAAGGCGCGTTCCTCGGCGGTGTAGGCGATCCCGCCCAGCGACCGCAGCTTGGCGTCCATCATCCGTTGAAGGGTCTCGTTGACAAGCAACGGGTTGTTGCCGTGAATGACTTCCCATTCGGCCCGGGTGCCGGTGCCCATCGCGGCTCCTTTCGCCGCGGCCTCCAGCCTTTCCCACATCGCCTCGACCTCTCCGGTCCGTGGGTGGCGCACGTAATAGAACACTTCGGCGAAATCGGGGACGACGTTGGGCGCCTTGCCGCCCTCGGTTATGACGTAGTGGATGCGCGAATCCATCGTCGTGTGCTCGCGCATCAGGTTGACCATCATGTTCATGGCCTCGACCCCGTCGAGGGCGCTGCGCCCCTGATCGGGAGCGCCCGCCGCATGGGCCGAGGTTCCGCGAAAGCGGAACTTGGCCGACCGGTTCGCAAGGCTGGTTTTCGCGGCGGCGCTGTTCTCGTCTCCGGGATGCCAGTGGATTGTGAAATCGACGTCGTCGAACAACCCTTCGCGGACCATATAGACCTTGCCCGATCCGCCTTCCTCGGCGGGCGTGCCGTAGAACCGGATACGCCCCGGCGTGCCGGATTTCTCGAGCCATTCCTTGATGGCGATGGCCGCAGTCATCGAGGCAGCACCGAACAGGTTGTGTCCGCAGGCATGTGCGGCCGGCTTTCCGTCGATCGGCTCGCGGGTGGGAAGCGCATCCTGGCTGATGCCGGGAAGCGCGTCGTATTCGCCGAGGATCGCGATCAGCGGTCCGCCCTCGCCCCACTCGGCGGTAAAGGCGGTCGGTATCCCCGCGACGCCCCGGGTGACCTTGAATCCGGCATGCGAAAGCTCCGAGGCGAGGAGGGCGCTCGACTTGTCCTCCTGGTAGCCGACCTCCGCCCATTCCCAGATCTGGCGCGCGATGCGGGCGGTATCGGCCTCGTGCCTGTCGACCAGCGCTGCGGGTTCGTGGGTTTGGGCAGCAACGGGCGTTGCAAGGAACAGGGCCGCGCCAGCCGGCACGGCAAGTCGGATCATCATCGCGTTATCTCTCCTCTTGATGCTGTGCCTAGCGCGGGCCGTTCGGCTGTGGCAACTGCCCTGAAGTGACCGGCAAGCTGATCCAGATGGGTGCCTCGCTTATCGCCATCCTCACCCTTGCGTGGATCGCACTCCGGCTCGGCCTGGGTGGCGATGCCCGCATCCGTGACGAAGCGCACCTGCGCGCGCTGGCCGGGGAAGCCCTCTACGGCTTTGATCCGGTGGAGATCGCAATCGACCGCGCCGGTCTCGCCGCGCTCGCGCGCGATGCCGACGGGCGGGTGCTGCTGCTGCGGCGGCACGGCAGCCACTTCGCATCGCGCCTCCTCGACGGCCACGCCCACGTGCGGCTCGACCGGAATTTCCTCGTGGTCGGCACCAGCGACAGGCGGTTCGGGGAAATCACGCTCGACCTCGGCCCCGAAGCACAGGCTTGGGCGGCCAGCCTTCGGCGCTTATAAGGGCCCGCGCGATGCCTGACTTTTCGCCCGTCGACTATGCCGTCCCCGGCTTCGTCCTGCTGGTCCTGATCGAGATGGTCTGGGCCCGCAGGCTGCGGCGCGAGGCATACGAACCGAAGGACACGCTCACCAGCCTCGCCTTCGGCCTCGGAAGTACGGTCGCAGGACTCCTCACAGGCGGGGCGTTTCTCGCGCTGTTCCTGTGGGCCTGGCAGTTCCGGCTGTTCGACGTGCCGTGGACGTGGTGGGCATGGGCGCTTTGCTTCGTGCTCGACGATCTGGCCTATTACTGGATCCACCGCTTCGGCCACCGCGTGCGGTGGTTCTGGGCGAGCCACGTGAACCATCACTCGAGCCAGCACTATAACCTGTCGACCGCGCTGCGGCAGACCTGGACGGGGTTCCTCACGCTGGGCTTCGCGTTCAAATTGCCGCTCGTCCTGCTCGGCTTTCATCCGGTGATGATCGCGATCTGCGGCGGGTTCAACCTGATCTACCAGTTCTGGATCCACACCGAGGCGATCGGCAAGATGCCGCGCTGGTTCGAGGCGGTGATGAATACGCCGAGCCACCATCGGGTCCATCACGCGACCAATCCCCGGTATCTCGACCGGAACTATGCAGGCGTGTTCATCGTGTGGGACCGATTGTTCGGCACCTTCGAGGAAGAGCGTCCCGGCGAGGAGCGGATACGGTACGGCATCGTCAGGCAGCTCGGCAGCTTCAACCTCTTGTGGGCCGTGTTTCACGAGTGGATCGGAATCGCGCAGGACGTGGTCCGCGCGCCGTGGCGGCACAAGCTGTCTTACCTCGTGCGCGCGCCCGGCTGGTCTCACGACGGCAGCCGCGAAACGAGCGAGATGATCCGCGCCCGCTGGGAGGAGGCGCGGCAGGGGGCGGCAAAACCGGTTGCGGACGAAAACCCGGTTGCCGTGCCGCGCGAGGCTGCCTAACCCGTTCCCCGTGGAGGAGAGGCGGGTTTGAGCGATACTTTCGACATCATCGTGATCGGCGGCGGCAGCGCGGGAAGCGCGGTGGCCGGGCGCCTGGTCGAGAGCGGCCGGCGCGTCTGCCTGCTGGAGGCCGGCGGCGCGAACCGGCACGTATTCACGCGGACCCCAGGCCTTCTCGCGATGATGCCCGACCGCAGCATGTTCAAGTACGATACCGAACCGATGGAGAGCCTCGGCGGACGGGTGGGATACCAGCCGCGCGGGCGCGGCCTCGGCGGGTCGAGCGCGATCAACGGCATGGTCTATATCCGCGGCCACCCGTGGGATTACGACAATTGGGCCGCGCTCGGCTGCACCGGCTGGGCATGGGACGACGTGCTGCCGGTGTTCAAGCGGCAAGAGAACAATGCGCGCGGCGCCGACGCGTGGCATGGCGCGCAAGGTCCGCTGCCGGTCAGCGACCAGGTCAGTCCCAGTCACGTTGCGCGCGCCTTCGTCGATGCGGCCGCCGAACTGCAGCTTCCGCGCAACGACGATTTCAACGGGCCTCGCCAGGAAGGGTTCGGCCTCTATCAGGTTACCCAGAAGGACGGCGAGCGCTGGTCGGCGGCGCGCGCCTTCGTCGAGCCACTCGAGGGTGCTCCGAATCTCGACGTTCGCACCGGCGTCGTGATCGAACGGATCGAGGTCGAGGATGGCCGGGCGACCGGCGTGACCGTGCGCAGGGGCGCAGGAAGCGAGACCATCCGCGCCTCGGGCGGCGTGGTGCTGAGCGCCGGCGCGTTCGGCAGTCCGCAGATCCTGATGCTGTCGGGGATCGGCCCGGGCGATGAGCTTGCCCGCCACGGAATCGAGGTACGGCTCGACCGGTCCGCCGTGGGCGCCGACCTGCAGGACCATTGCGACTTCCTCACCAGCTACGAACTCGATGACACCAGCCTGTTCGGAGGTTCCCTCAAGGGGCTGTGGACGCTTGCCAGGGCCTTCGTCGAACACCGACGTCGCCGCACCGGCATGCTGACCACGAACTTCGCGGAGAGCGGGGGGTTCGTGACAATCGAACCCGACGCGCCCGCTCCCGACGTGCAGTATCACTTCATCCGCGCGATCATCCAGAATCACGGCCGCGACCGGCTGAAGGAGCACGGCTTTTCGCTCCACGCCTGCGTGCTGCGACCGCACAGCCGCGGCTGGGTCAGGCTGCACAGCGCCGATCCCACGGCAGCGCCAGCGATCAACCCCAACTTCCTGTCCGATGAACGCGACATGGCGCTGTTGAAAAAGGGCTCGCGGCTGATGGTCCGCATCGCCGATGCGCCGAGTTTCCGGGCGCTGGGCGCGCGCGACCGGAACCCGATCGACTACGACGACGACGACGCACTCGAAGCGCGCATCCGCGAAGTGGCCGACACGATCTATCATCCGGTGGGCACCTGCCGGATGGGGGGCGACGAGGGCAGCGTGGTCGATCCTACCCTGGCCGTCCGCGGCATCGACCGGCTTTGGGTCGCCGACGCCTCGATCATGCCGCGCCTGGTCAGCGGAAACACCAACGCGCCAAGCATCATGATCGGTGAACGGTGCGCCGGGTTTGTCGAGGCGCGGCTCGCTGCCTAGTTTCCGCGAGCGGGCGAAGGCGCTCAAGCGGGAGGCGATCGCGCTGTGGCTTGCCGCGCGCGATCCGCGAACGCCGCTTGCCGCAAAGCTGCTCGCGGGGGCAATCGCCGCCTACGCCTTTAGCCCGGTCGACCTCATTCCCGATTTCATTCCCGTGCTGGGACTGCTCGACGACCTCGTGATCGTGCCGGCGGGCATATGGCTGGCCCTCAAGCTCGTCCCCGCCCCGCTCATGAAGGAATTTCGCGCGGCGGCCGCGCAGGTGGCGGAGAGGCCGGTCTCGCGCGGGGCGGCAATCGCCATAGTCGGCGCGTGGATCGCTTCGGCCGGGGCGAGCGCGTGGTATCTCCTTAGTTGAAGGGCGCGCCGGGGTGCCCCCCCCCCCGGCGCGCGCCTCCGGCCCGGTCAGAACCGTGCGTTCGCCCGGACGTACCAGGTGCCGCCGTTGAATCCGAACGGTGAGCGCTCGCCGTACTGGGCGCCCACGATGCCGCGCCACGGGTTGAGCGTCGGGTAGGTGTCGAACAGGTTCTGCGCCCCGACCGCCAGCTCGACCCCGTCGACGACCTCGTACCCGATTTCAGCGTCGACCGTCATCTTGGCCTTGGCGAAGATCGGCAGGGTATCGTCCTCGAGGTGGGCTTCGAAGTACTTACCGAAGTAATTGAACCGCAGCAGGCCGCGCAGCGGCCCCTGGTCATGTGTCAGGTTGAGGAACCCTTTCCAGCGCGGCAGCCCCTCTTCCAGCTGGCGGACGCGCGTGCTGTTGAGCGTGGCGCCGACATTGGTCACGTCGGTCTTGGTGTAGTTGATCGCCAGCGTGGCGCGAGTATCTCCGGCCGGAACCATCGCGAACCGCGAGTTCACCACGAAATCGACACCTTGCGTGCGCGTGTCGAAATCGTTGTTGAAGAACGTGAACGCCGTGAGATCCTCGAACCCGGTGAAGTCCGCCCGGTCGATCACGTTGGCATTGGCGAGCTGGGTGAGCAGCTGCGCGGTCGGCGGGGTAAATGTCGGGGTGCAATTGTTCGCCACCCCTTCGCGCCTCGCCAGATAACAGAGCGCCGCGGGGAAATCGATCGCCGACGAGCGTGAGATCCGGTCCTTCAGCTTGATATTGAAGTAGTCGATCGTGAACGTGGTCCGGCCGAAATCGCCCGCGAGGCCCGCGGTGAAGCTGTCGGACCTTTCGGGCCCGAGGGTCGGGCGGGTACCACCCAGGCCCCCGCTGGCGACCGGCGCGGCGATGTAGTCGGCGGCGATCAGGCCGGGCGCACTGAAGAGCGGGAACGTGCCCTCGTCCTGCAGCATCCCGTTCGAGAACTGCGTGGTGACATTGATCACGTTCGCCTGGCCGGCTGTCGGCGCGTGGAACCCGGTCGAATACGTGCCCCGGACTCGCAGCGCCTCGCTCAGCTTGTAAAGCCCGCCGACCTTCCACGTCGTGGTGTTGCCGAAGCTCTTGGTATCCTCGTAGCGGACCGCTCCCTGCAGCGTCAGCGCTTCGGTGAGGTCAGCCTCGATGTCGAGATAGGCCGCCTTGGTGTCTTCCTTGCTCGAACCAGCCGAGTTCGTCGCGAAGCCGGGGAAGCCGTTCGAACTGGTCGAGAACCCCTGGCCGAAGGGGAACGCGGCCGTCGGCTGCGCCAACGGGCCCAGCTCGAACGAGGCCGGATCGCCCGGGAAGATCGTGAACTCCTCGTCGCGGTATTCGCCGCCCGCCGCCACGTAGACGCTGCCGCCGCCCAGAGGGATCTCGTATCCGAGGTTGAGGTTGAAGACGTTTTCGGTCTGCGAGTAGCCGCCCGGGTTGAACTCGGTCGGCGTGTTGGGCCCGAGCGAGGCATTGACCGTGTTGCGGATCATGAAATCCGCCTTGTTGCGGCCGTGCCGGTAGCTGAGGTCGAAGTCGATTCCGCCGAGGACCTTGCCGCGCACACCCGTGGCGATCGAGTAATCCTCCACGTCGCCGCCGAAGCGGGGAGTAAAGCCGCCGGGGAACAGCTCGACGAACGAGAAGCAGTTCGGGTTGGCCCTAACCGCCGCAAGCACGGTCGGGTTGGGAATGAGCCCGCCCCCTTGCGTGAGCGGGATGCCCGCGGGGCAATCGCCCGCGGTGTTGATCGACAGGTCGCCCACGAGAACCGAAGGAACCGCGTTGGGCCCGGTCGACGCAAAGCCGGTCACCGGATCGACCATCGGCCCGGCGTAGACCCCGCCGCGGTTGGTCGGATTGCGGAAGAAGAAGCCCCCATCGACGTTGCGGGTGGCATAGTTGCCGAAGGCGTAGAGGGTGATGTCGTCGGTCAGGTCGATCCCCGAGTTCGCGTAGAACTTGAAGTCGTCGTTGACGTTCGGCTGGCCCCAGATCTGCGCCGGATTCGCGACCGCGGTGTTTCCGGCCGCGATCAGCGCCGCCGCGTCATCGCGCTGCACCGAACGGTCGGTCGCGTTCGATTCGCCGTATTCTGCACTGAGGTTGAGGAAACCGGCATCGCCCAGCGGGAGGCCGACGTTGGCCCCAAATTGGTAGTTCTCGCCGTCGCCCTTATAGGTTTGCCCGTACTTGGCGGTCAGTTCGATACCGTCGGCGCTGTCCTTGAGGATGAAGTTGAGCACGCCCGCGATGGCGTCTGAACCGTATTGCGAGGACGCGCCGTCGCGAAGAACCTCCAGCTGCTTGATCGCGATCGAGGGGATGACCGAAATGTCGGGTCCCTGCGAGCCGTCGGAAATGCCGCCGCCGAGGAAAGCGATCACCGAAGCGCGGTGCATGCGCTTGCTGTTGACCAGGACCAGCGTGTTGTCCGGCGAAAGACCTCGCAGGTTAGCCGGCCTGACGAGCGTTGCTGCGTCGGAGATCGGCTGGGTGCTGACGTTGTACGACGGCACGGAAATGCGGATGGCGTCGCCGATGTCGTTGGGCGCCTGGTTCTGCAATTCCGCCCCCGACACGACATCGACGGGCGCGACCGTGTCGGCGGCCGAGCGGTCGAGCTGGCGCGTGCCGGTCACGATGATCGCCGGGGCATCAGCGGGCCCGGCAAGATCCTGTGCCGCGGCCGGGGACAGGGTGGCGACCGATGCCGCACCGGCAAGAAGAACGAAACGAACCTTGGCGAAGGTTGAAAACGGTTGCCCCATGATCTCTCTCCCTAACTTTCCGCAAGGTTCATTCAATTTGCAATTTTCGCAATGCCTGTGCGGCAATCGCCGGCTTCGCGGCTTGCCGGTGTGTTCCTGATGCAACAAAAAAAGGGGCCGGAAGCGCTTGGCTTCCGGCCCGTCGAAGGCGGTGTTCGCAGGAGGAACATCGGATGGCGGGACCAGGGAGAAGGAGAGGAAACCCCCTGGCCCGCGCCAAGCTGGATAATCAGTTGTAGGCGCGCTCTCCGTGCTCGCCGATGTCGAGACCGTCGTATTCGACCTCGGCGCTGACCCTCAGGCCGGTGACGAGCTTGACGATGGAGGCGGCGAGCGCGGTGCCGGCCGCGGCCCAGCCGACCGCGACTGCCACGGCGATGATCTGTGTCGTCACCTGCGCGCCCATGGCGGTCGAACCGTCACCGGGACCGCCGAAAGCCGGCTGGTAGACGATGCCGGTGCCGATGGCGCCGACGATTCCGGCGATCCCGTGGATGCCGAATACGTCGAGCGAATCGTCATAGCCGAGCTTCGACTTGAGCTTGGAGACCGCGAAATAGGCGACGACCGAGGCCACGATGCCGAGCACGATGGCGCCGAACGGCCCGCTGTTGCCCGCAGCCGGGGTGACCGCGACGAGGCCCGCGACGATGCCCGAAGCAAAGCCCAGAGCCGAACCCTTGTGGCCGGCGAAGCGCTCCATCAGCATCCACGCCAGCGCGCCCGCGGCGGTTGCAACGAAGGTGTTGATCATCGCCAGGCCCGCGGTGCCGTCGGCCTCAAGCTCCGAACCCGCGTTGAAGCCGAACCAGCCCACCCAGAGCAGCCCGGCGCCCACCAGCGTCAGCGTGAGGCTGTGCGGCGGCATCGGCTCCGACGGGTAGCCGCTGCGCTTGCCGAGGAACATCGCGAGGACCAGCGCCGACACGCCGGCGTTGATATGCACGACCGTGCCGCCTGCGAAGTCCAGTGCGCCCATCTCGAACAGCAGGCCGCCGCCCGCCCAGACCATGTGAGCGATAGGGAAGTAGACGATCGTCAGCCAGATCGCCGTGAAGAGCATCGCGGCCGAGAACTTCAGCCGCTCCACCGTGGCGCCGAGGACGAGCGCGGCCGTGATCGCGGCGAAGGTCATCTGGAAAGAGATGAAGACGTATTCGCTGATGACCTCGTCGGAGAAGGTCGCGGCCGTGCTGTCGCTGTCGACCCCGGCGAGGAAGAACTTGCCCCAGCTGATAAAGGCATTGCCTTCGGGGCCGAAGGCAAGGCCGTATCCGTAGATCACCCAGATCAGCATCGCGAGGCAGGCGGCCCCGCCGACCTGGGTCATCGTGGAAAGCATGTTCTTGCTGCGGGTCAGGCCGCCGTAGAACAGGGCGAGCCCCGGCAGGATCATCAGAAGCACGAGCAGCGTCGCGGTCATCATCCAGGCGTTGTTGCCCGGGTTGGCAACCGCGGCGGCTGCCTCGGTCGCGGCGGCATCCTGGGCGGCGGCGGTGGTGGCGGCGAACATCGAGGCGCCAAGGACGGCACCTCGGGCAACCGCGCCGGTTACGTATTTGCGGATCATCTGATTACCCCTCATTGCGGATCAAGGCGCGCGGATCAGAGCGCGGTGTCGCCGGATTCGCCGGTGCGGATGCGGGTCGCGGAGGCAAGGTCGAGAACAAAGATCTTGCCGTCGCCGATGGCTTCGGTGCGGGCGACCTGCTGGATGGTTTCGACGACTTGCGGTGCAACCGCGTCGCTGGCAGCGATCTCGAGCTTCACCTTGGGCAACATGTTGGTCGAGTATTCCGCGCCGCGGTAGATTTCGGTCTGGCCCTTCTGCCGGCCGAAGCCCTTCACTTCGGTAACGGTCATCCCGGCGACGCCGATTCCCGAAAGCGCCTCTCGCACCTCGTCGAGCTTGAACGGTTTGATTACGGCGATGATGAACTTCATCGATGCCCCCTCGTTTGCGGTCGGGACCGGCCCGACTTCGCAAGTGCAGCAAGACCCGTGCCAACGAGGTCAGCAGACCCGTCTGACGAGGAGAAGACCGAACGTTATTTTCCGAAGGTGAGGGGACAGGCATTCATCCGATGCCCAGAAATTAATCAGTTGACTATTCTTCGGGCAGTTCGAGCGTGGCCCAGACAGGCAGGTGGTCGGATGCCTGCGAGGCGAGCGCGCTATGGTGCACGCCCTGATCGACGATGGTCCAGTCGCGCGAGGCGACAATGCGGTCGAGGTGTGCGATCGGCTGGCGGCTGGGAAAGCTTCGTCCCGGCGCGAGCGAATGCCAGCGGTCCGCGAACTCGCGCATCGCGCCCGTACCCACGCCCCACTGGTTGAAATCGCCCAGAAGCACGGTGGGACACCCATTTTCGCACCCGTCGACGTGCTCGAGGATCGCGCGGACCTGGTCGCGCCGCCTGAGGCCCGACAGGTCGAGATGCATACCGACCGCGCGAAGCCGCAGGCCAGCGACGGCGAAGTCGCCACGCACCGCGCCGCGCGGCTCGAGCATGGGAAGCGCGACCGCCTCGGCCTCGATCGGGGTGAAGCTGCGGCGCACCAGAAGCGCGTTGCCGTGCCAGCCAAGGCTCGTGGCGCGTCGCGCAACCGGCAACGGCCGCCATGGCGTATCGTCGAGTGCGGCGCGCTCGATGACGCTGTCCCGCGTGCCGAAGCGCAAATCGCATTCCTGCAACGCGATTACGTCGGCATCGATTTCGCGCAGGACCGTCAGGACGCGATCCGGATCGCGCCTGCCGTCGGTCCCCACCCCTTTGTGGATGTTGTAACTGGCGAAAGTCAGCTTCACTCGTCGGTCCAACGCACGCCGGCCGGAAATGGTGCCCGCGGCCGGGCAGGCTTCAGGGCCGTGTCTCGCCAGCGATGTACCTGTCGGTTGCGCGGGTCGGCAGGCCGTCGATGCTTTGCGTGCGTCCGGCCGTCTTGGCGGCCCACGCCGCCGGGTCTGCTTGCGCATGATACTTGACGAGCGTCTGCCGATCGCTCGCGTAATCCATGAGCGGGACGCCCCAGCCGCAGCTCGTCTGGACACTCTCGACCGCGATGTCGAAGATCTGCCGCGTTCCCGCGAGCAGGTTGAAATGCCCGGCCACGTCCGCCCAGTCGGGGTCCTGCGGCAGCACCGGCCGGCCGCGTCCGTAGATCCGCAGGATCAGCGCCGGCTGACGGAAATTGCACGCCATCAGCGTGATGCGGCCATCCGCCGCGAGGTGCGCATGCGTTTCGTTGCCCGAACCGCCAAGGTCGAGATAGGCGACCCGGGTCGGGGACAGGACCTTCAACGTATCGTGCACGCCCTTCGGGCTGAGGTTGATCCGTCCGTCTCCCGCAGTCGTCGCGACGAAGAACACCGGCTGCGCCTCGATCATTGCGACGTGGTCGGGACCGAGCGAAGCGAAGAAATCGGCCATCAGCGCATCAGCCCGCCGATGAGGTTGCGCACGAACCGGCCGACATAGGGTCCGGCAAGATCGGTGGCGATCGACCCTGCCGCAGAACTCGCGGCGGTCTTCATCGGGTTCGCGCGCGATTTCTTGCCGAGGATCGCCCCTGCCGCGATCGATGCCCCGGAACCCAGCGCGGCTCCTGCCGCCCGCTTGCCCGCCTTGGAGACCATTGCCCCCCAGATTCCGGTGTGCAGCCGCTCGCGCTTGCCCACCTCGCGGCGGCTCGTCTGTTCGACTTCCTCGGCGGTCGCGGCGGCGTCGGCGGCCTTCTGCGCCAGCACCTCGGATGCGCTCTCGCGATCGACCGTCTCATCGTACTTGCCCTCGAAAGGACTGACCGACTGGATGATCGCGCGCTCCTTTGCGTCGATCGGCCCGAGGCGGCTGCGCGGCGGCTTGATCAGCGTGCGCTGGACCACCGACGGCGCGCCGTCCTCGAGCAGGGTCGAGACCAGCGCCTCGCCGGTCTTGAGTTCGGTGATCGCCTGCGCGACATCGAGCTTGGGGTTGATCCGGAAGGTGTCGGCCGCGGCCTTGATCGCCTTCTGGTCGCGCGGGGTGAATGCCCTGAGGGCGTGCTGGACCCTGTTGCCCAGCTGACCCGCGATTTCCTCGGGCACGTCGATCGGGTTCTGCGTCACGAAGTAGACCCCCACGCCCTTCGACCGGATCAGGCGGACGACCTGCTCGATCTTGTCCTCGAGCGCGGAGGGGACGTCGTCGAACAGCAGGTGGGCCTCGTCGAAGAAGAACACGAGCCTCGGCTTTTCGGGGTCGCCCACCTCGGGAAGAACCTCGAACAGCTCGGCGAGAAGCCAGAGCAGGAAGGTCGCGTAGAGTTTCGGGCTGCGCATCAGCTTGTCCGCCGCGAGCACGTTGATCATCCCGCGGCCCTTTTCGTCGACGCGGATGAAATCCGCGATCTCGAGCGCCGGCTCACCGAAGAACTGCGAGCCGCCCTGGCTGTCCAGGCTCAACACCTGCCGCTGGATCACGCCGACGCTGGCCTTCGAGATGTTGCCGTATTTCGCGGAAAGATCGCTCGCGTTCTCGGCCGCGTGGGCGAGCATCGCCTGGAAATCCTTGAGATCGAGAAGCAGCAGCCCCTCGTCGTCGGCGAACCGGAAGACCACGTCGAGAACGCCCTGCTGGGTCTCGTTGAGATCGAGCAGGCGGCCGAGCAGCAGCGGCCCCATTTCCGAGATTGTCGTGCGGATCGGATGGCCCTGTTCGCCGTAGAGGTCCCAGAACACCGCTGGATTGTCGGAATAGGCGTAATCGTCCATTCCGAGCTGCTTGGCCCGCTCCTCCAGCTTGGCGGCGTGCTTGAGCGCGGGCGAGCCCGGCATCGAGATACCGGACAGGTCCCCTTTCACGTCGGCAAGGAACACCGGCACGCCGCTTGCGGAAAAGCTTTCGGCAAGTCCCTGCAGGGTAACGGTCTTGCCGGTACCGGTGGCACCGGCAATCAGACCGTGGCGATTGGCACGGCCGAGTTCCAGAAACTGCTGCTCGCCGTTGTCGGCGAGGCCGATGAATATCTGACCCACTCGCTGGCTCCTCCCGATGCGCCTGTCCCCGTGCTTCCGCATCGTCTCGCAACAGCCCCGCACGCGGTCAAGCGCCCTCGACACGAATGCGCGAAACGCTAAGGCAGGGGCGATGCCCGGGCGCACTCCCTTTGTATTGCTCGACGACGCACGCGCCGCCGGCGCGGCGGACGCGCACCTGTTCGAGGACCCGCGCGAGACATTCGTCGCGCATCGGCCGGAAGAGGTGGAAGGCGTACTCGCGGACGCGGACGCCGCGCGGCAGTCCGGGGGCACGCTGGCAGGATACATCGCGTACGAGGCCGGGCTCGCACTCGAGAAAAAGCTGGCCCCCCTTGCCCACCCGCGTACCGGCGCCGGCGGGCCGCTCGTCTGGCTGGGTCTGTTCGACGCGCCGCGCGTCGTGCCAGCAGAGGCTGTCGGCGCATGGCTGGCCGAGCGCGGCGAGGGCACGGCGAGTATCGGACCGCTCGACCCGCAGCTGTCCCCTGGCGGTTACGCAGATGCATTCGCGCGGTTGCAGGATGCGATCCGCGCGGGGGACATCTACCAGGCCAACCTTACCTTCCCCCTCGCCGGCAGCTTCCGGGGCGATCCGCTTGCCCTTTACGCCGCGCTCCGCCGGGACGCCGCCAGCGGCTACGGAGGCGCGATCTTCGACGGGCAGCACTGGCTCCTGAGCCTGTCGCCCGAACTGTTCTTCAGCCTGAAGGACGGCGAGGCGAAGGCCAAACCGATGAAGGGCACCCGTCCGCGCGGCGGCAGCGAGGCGGAGGATGCGGCATTCGCGGAAGAACTCGCCCGCTCGCCCAAGGACAAGGCCGAGAACCTGATGATCGTCGACCTGATGCGCAACGATCTCAGCCGCGTGGCCGAGGTCGGGACGGTGCGGGTCGAGGCGCCCTTCGCGGTCGAGAGTTACCCGACCGTACACCAGATGGTGTCGACCGTCCGCGCCCGGCTGGCCGAGGGCAGGGGCGCGATGGACCTGGTGCGGGCGCTGTTCCCGTGCGGTTCGATCACCGGCGCGCCCAAGATCCGGGCGATGGAACTCATCGACTCGGTCGAGCGCGACGCGCGCGGCCCCTACTGCGGGGCGATCGGGCGGATCGCCGGCGATGGAGACGCCGCGTTCAACGTCGCGATCCGCACGCTTCGCCTGACCGAAATCGAGAACGCGCAGGGCACTGCCGTGCTCGGCGTCGGTTCGGCCATCGTCGCCGACAGCGAAGCGATCCCCGAGTGGCGCGAGTGCGTGCTGAAAGCGGGGTTCGCCGGCCGGGCCGCTGCCGGTTTCGATCTGATCGAAGCGATGCGCTTCGACCCGGACGAGGGGATCGCGCTGCTCGAACTGCACCTTGAACGAATGAAGGACAGCGCGTCGCAACTCGGTTTCGCGTTCGATCGTCACGCGGCCCGCAACGCCATCCAGGCGCTGTGTTTCGAACTCGAGGTCCCTGCCAAGGTCCGGCTGCTTTTGGCCCGGAGCGGCGCGACCGCGCTCGAGGCCCGGGCCCTGGGCGCGGCGCCCGACGAGACACGGTGCATCGCCTTGCCGCTTCCGGTCGATCCGGGCGACATCCGGCTTGCCCACAAGACGACCGATCGCTGGTTCTACGAGGCCGGCCACGATGCCGCGCGCGCAGCGGGGGCGGACGAGGCCCTGTTCGTGCGCGACGATGGGCTCGTCACCGAAAGCATGAGCGCGAATCTCTTCATTGAGCGGGAGGGCGTCCTGCTCACACCCCCTGTTGGCCTCGGTCTTCTGCCAGGCGTCCTGCGGCGCTCGCTGATCGAGGCCGGGCGAGCCCGCGAGGCGGAACTGATGCTCGATGACCTCCAGGACGGCTTCCTGCTGGGCAACTCGGTTCGCGGGCTGATGCCCGCAAAGCTGCAATCATGATCCCGATCCTGTTCGAGGACGCAGAGGCGCTCGTGATCGACAAGCCGGCGGGCCTGCCGATCGAGCGGCCGCGCGCCGGGGGGCGCTCGCTCGAGGATCACCTCCCCGAACTGCGATTGGGCTTCCAGCGCGATCCGGTCGCGGTGCATCGTCTCGACACCGATACCAGCGGCTGCCTGCTCCTCGCCCGCAACCCGAAGGCGCTCGTCCGCTTCAACAGGGCCTTCGAGGAGCGCATGGTCACCAAGCGCTATCTCGGAATCGTCGCGGGCGAGGTTTCAGCCAATGAAGGGACGATCGAGCTCGCATTGAGCAAGATCAGCTCGGTGGAAAAGGGCTGGCGCATGATCCCCGCGAAAAAGGGCAAGCCTGCGGTCACGCACTGGCGCAAGGTTGGTGCCGTGGGGTCCCTGACGCTGGTCGAATTCCGCCCCGAAACCGGCCGCACGCACCAGATCCGGGTGCATGCGGCGAGCGGACTGGGCGCGGCGCTCGCGGGCGACCCTGTGTACGGCAGCCCGCGGAGCGGCCCCCGCACGATGCTTCACGCGGCCGATCTTGTCGTCCCCCGCGACGGCAAGCCGGCGATCCTCGCCCACGCACCCCTGCCCGCCGATTTTGCCCAGCTCGGGTTCGCGCATGAGTGATGCCGACGAAACGGTGTCGCGCGCGCTCGGCATGGTCGAGGAAAATTTCATCGCCGCTTCAGGGCCAGGGGGGCAGAACGTCAACAAGGTCGCCACCGCGGTCCAGCTGCGGCTCGACGTCTATGCGCTGAAGCTCCAGCCGCAGGTCTTCGCGCGGCTCAAGACGGCCGCGGGAAGCCGGATGACTTCGGGCGGCATGATCGTGCTCACCGCACGGCGGTTCCGCACGCAGGATGCGAACCGCGCCGATGCGCGCGAGCGGCTCGAGGGACTGATCCGTGGAGCCTTCGAGGCTCCCGCAAGGCGTGCAAAGAGCAGGCTGAACCGCGTGGGCAAGGAAGCGCGTATCCGGGAGAAGAAATCGCGCGGCGAGGTTAAGGCCAATCGCGGCAGGGTGGACTGGTAAGGCCCCGCCATCCGGCACGCTCCCGCGGCTTGACTTTCCGCGCCGTTTCCATCAAAGGCCGCGCCCGACGGGCGGTGCGCGTGCGCCGCCCTTGGTATTTCGGGCCGCCAAGGCCTCACCCAAACGAATCAGGAATTTGCCATGGCGAAGCCCGCAACCGTCAAGATCCGGCTGGTCTCGACCGCCGACACCGGCTTCTTCTACGTCACGAAGAAGAACCCGCGCAACCACACCGAGAAGTTCACCTTCCGCAAGTACGACCCGGTTGCCAAAAAGCACGTCGAATTCAAGGAAGCCAAGATCAAGTGATCTTCCTGAACCGCCGGAACCGCTCGGGTTCAGTGGTGGTTCAACGCTCCGCACCCAATTACCGGAGCATGAGAAACTTGACCAAGCTTTCCGCATTTCCGCTGCGCGCCGCGATCGCCGGCGCGCTTGCCGTTGGCGCGCCCGCAGCGCTGCTGACGCTTCCCGCAGTCCCGGCCGCCGCGCAGTCGAGCCAGCTCGACCAGGCCGTCGCCGCTCTGCGCGGCATTTCGACCATGAAGGCCGACTTCACCCAGACCGACCGTAAGGGTCAGACCCTTTCGGGCGAGCTCACGCTCAAGCGTCCGGGCAAGATCCGGTTCGAGTACGAAAAGGGCGCCAACATGCTCGTCGTCTCGAACGGGAAGTCGCTTTACCTAGTCGATTACGAGGTCAAGCAGGTCCAGCGCTGGCCGATCGGCAATTCGCCGCTGGGCGCACTGCTCGATCCCAATCGCGACGTGAAGCGCTACGGCAAGCTCGTCCCTTCGGGCAGCGACAATGTCGTCGCGGTCGAGGTGAAGGACCCCAAGCACCCCGAATACGGCGTGATCACGATGATCTTCGTCCGGAACGCGTCGGCTCCCGGCGGTCTTCAGCTGACCAACTGGGTCGCGCTTGATTCGCAGAACGGGCGCACCACCGTGCGCCTGTCGAACCAGCGCTACGGCGTCGCGGTGGCGGACAGCGCCTTCTCCTTCAAGGACCCCCGCCCCTCGTCCCGTCGCCGCTAGCGACCGTTTGAGCCGAGCAGCGTTGGCCCGGTGCGACGAGCCGAATCGGTACGTTCATCGAGGTGAAAGCCGTCGGGGAGTAGACCCAATCCAGCGGAACGGCTGGAGGCGGATTTCCCCCCTGTTGTCCGACCTCGAACGAGGCCTTCCGCAAGCGTGACGAACGCTCAAGAGGAACCCCCGCGCCAATGCCCCCGGCGCGGGGGTTTTTCGTTGGCGGTTGCGACGCGCGGTTCGCCTGCTATCCGCGTGCCATGATCTCGATCGCCACCTGGAACATCAACTCGGTTCGCCTGCGCATAGATCAGGTCCTGCGCATGGTGCAGGAGCAATCGCCCGACGTCCTGTGCCTGCAGGAGATCAAGTGCCAGGAGAGCCAGTTCCCGGCGCAGGCTCTCGCCGATCTCGGTTACGTTCACCAGGCGGTGCACGGCCAGAAGGGTTACCACGGGGTCGCCACGGTCAGCCGCCTCCCGTTCCGCGAGTTCGGCCGTCACGACTGGCAGGACAACGGGGAAGCCCGGCACGTCGGCGTCGAGCTCGAGGGATCGGGCCTGGTCGTCGAGAACGTCTACATCCCGGCAGGGGGCGACGTGCCCGACCGGGAGGTCAACCCCAAGTTCGGCCAGAAACTCGACTTCCTCGACCGGATGGCGCGCTGGGCCGATGCGCTCGACCGGCCCACGCTCCTCGTCGGCGATTTCAATGTCGCCCCGCTCGATTGCGACGTCTACGACCACAAGGCTCTGCTCAAGGTCGTCAGCCATACGCCGATCGAGGTCGAGGCGCTGGGGCGGCTCGGCGATGCGCACGGCTGGGTCGATCTTGGCCGCAAGTTCATCCCCGCACCCGAACGCAACTATTCGTGGTGGTCGTACCGCAGCTACTGGCGGCAGAAGGACCAGGGCCGGCGGCTTGACCACATGTGGGCCAGCCCGGACCTGGCAAAGCAGGCGACCGCTCACCGGTTCGTCGAGGAAACCCGCCGGTGGGAGGGTCCCAGCGACCACGTTCCGCTGGTAACGGAGTTCGTCCTCTGAGCGCCACTCCGTCTCGCCGTGCGGCGCAGGCGGTCGATGCCTTGCGTCACGGATGGCCGATCGCGCTCACCGACACGACAGGCTACCGCCGCGTGCTGTTACCTGCCGAGACGGCGTTCGCACCGAACGCGAAGGCGCGGTGCATGTTGCTCGGCGTTGCGCGGGCCGAGACGCTCAAGCTTGCCAACCAGCGTGAAGCAGCGGTCCCGGAAGCACCGGTGCTGGTACGCGCGGCCGAACCTTTCGACCTTGCCGCCGCGCGCATTCTGGCCGACCCGGCGCTCGATCTGGCCAACCCGCTCAAGGGGCCATTCCGCGCCGAGCCGCTCGACTGGACCGAGGGAGCGGCGGCGGTACTCGGACTCGCGCGCATCGCCGGGATCCTGCCCGCCTTCCTGGTCGATCCCGCCGATGCGGGCGAGGCGCAGCCGTTCTCAGCCGCCGACCTTGCGGCGTTCGACGACCCCGCCCGGCTCGCCATAGCCGCGCGCGCGCGCCTGCCGGTCGCCGCGGGCGAGGACTGCGAGATCGTGGCGTTTCGCGCCCCCGACGACCTGCGCGAACACGTTGCACTGGTGTTCGGCGAGCCGCGCACGGACCTGCCGCCGCTGGTGCGGCTTCATTCCGAGTGCCTGACCGGAGATGTGCTCGGCAGCCTCAAGTGCGATTGCGGTCCGCAGCTCGACGCCGCGCTCCACGCGGCTTCCGGGGAGGCCCGCGCGGGCGGCTGGGGCATCGTGCTCTACCTGCGCCAGGAAGGGCGCGGGATCGGCCTTGTCAACAAACTGCGCGCCTATCGCCTGCAGGACGAGGGGTTCGACACGATCGACGCCAACCGCCGCCTCGGCCTGCCCGACGAGGCGCGCGATTTCCCGGTGGCGGCCCGGATGCTCGGCCTGCTGGGCGTCCGCAGCGCACGGCTGATGACCAACAACCTCGAAAAGGTGGTCGCGCTCGAAGCTGCCGGTGTCCGCGTGGTCGAACGCGTTCCCCACCAGCTGCCCGACAATCCCCACAACGCGCGCTACCTCGCGACCAAGCGTGATCGCGCAGGGCACCTGCTGACGTGAAACCGGCGATCCGCGCCGAGCGGCCTGGTGACGAAGCGGCGATCCGCGCGCTGGTCGCCGCGGCTTTCGCGGACGTGCCTTACAGCGACGACAGCGAGCCGGAAATCGTCGAAGCCCTGCGCGCGGGCGGCGACCTTGCGATTTCGCTCGTGGCCGAGGCTACCGACGACATCGTGGGCCACGTCGCATTCTCGCCCGTCGTCATCGACGGGGTGGAGGGCGGCTGGTTCGGCCTTGGTCCGGTATCGGTCCTGCCGGGCAGGCAGCGGCAGGGCATCGGCACCCGCCTGATCGACGCCGGTATTGCCGAACTGCGAGCACGCGGCGCGCTGGGCGTCGTTGTCGTCGGAGACCCTTCGTACTACGCCCGCTTCGGGTTCGAGCGGGATCCGCGGCTCATTTATCCCCACCCGGGCGGCGAATACCTGCAGAGGCTGAGTCTGTCGGGGGAAGGGGCGCGCGGGATCGTCCGATACGCACCCGCGTTCGGGTGATCGCCTAGAGCCGGCGGCCGATCGCCTGCCCCATGCGCACCGCGGTCCCCGCCGCGATCCCGTCGAGCCATTCGACCGTGCCGGGCTCGAACAGCAGCACCACGGTCGACCCCAGGTAAAAGCGGCCCATCTCATCCCCGGCCGCGAATTGCGGCCCGGCGGCGAAATCACGGGCGTCGATCACCTTGCCGTGCGGCTGCACTCGGCCGCTCCAGACAGTCTCCACACCCGCGACGATCATCGCCCCGACCATCACGCTGGCGAACCGCCCGGGGGGCCCGTCGAACAGGCAGGCGAGCCGCTCGTTGCGGGCGAACAGCCGTTCGACCCCTTCCGCAGTAACCCCGTTCACGGAGAACAGGTCGCCCGGCACGTAGCGGGTCTGCCGCAGCGTCCCGGCGGCGGGCATGTGAACGCGGTGATAGTCCCGGGGCGACAGGTAGATGGTGACGAACCGCCCGCCGTCGAACCGGTGCGCATCCGCCGCGTCGCACGCCAGCAATTCCGCGACCGAATAGTCCCGCGCCTTCGCCTGGACGATTCGGCCGTCGGCGACAGGTCCGGCCTGGCTGACCACGCCGTCGGCGGGGCTGAGCACGAACTGCTCAGCGTCGGCGAGAGGACGAGATCCGGGCTTGAGGGCGCGGGTGAAGAAGGCGTTGAAGGTGGGATAGGCATCGGCCGGCTCGGCCGCCTCGCCCATGTCGACGTCGTACGCGGCGATGAAGCGGCGGATCAGCAGGTCGCGTATCCATGGCGTCGTGCTGTCGGCGAACCGGCCGGCGAGTTTCGACAGGGCGTGTTGCGGCGCAAGGTGCTGAAGGCGGATGAAAGCCGAACTCATGCGGCCCGCGTTGGCGGCATGCGGCCGGTTCGTCAACGCAACTGGCTGTCCTTGCTGCCCCGCCGGTTGATCGCCGAATGGCGCACGGCCCCGTCCCTTTCCGCCTGGCAGGCGACGCAGGTGCGCACTCCCGGCAGGGCCTCGCGCCGGCGCCGGGGGATCGGCTCACCGCAATCGTCGCAATGGTCCGCGCCGGCCCCTTTCGGCGTGCGCGCGCGGGCGGCGGCGACCGCGTCGCTCACGGTGTCGTCGATCTGGTCCTGAACAGCGCCGTCGCGCGTCCATCCGCCTGCCATGCCGCTCTCCTTGCCCGCACAACGGGCACTGGCGACCTCGGGTTCCGTCTCAGCGCTTCTCGTAGGGCCTGATGCCGACGCCGAGCGCGTTGGGTCCGACCGCGAGACGATCGCGGGACCAGTCGGCGACAAAGGCGGTCGAACGCCGCACCCCCGGCGCGAGGCGGGCATCGTTGCCCGCGATCGAAAGCCCGTCGGCGGAATGCAAACCATCCTCGGCGCCCACCGCGATGAACGCCGAGTGGTTTTCCTTGTCGGCTCCCTGGACGAACCAGTTGTTCGTGATCTGGCCGGTGGATCCATCCGGCAGGTCGATCATGTAGTTCGTTCCCCGCCCCTGCGAATCGTCGAAGCTGGAACTGGCGATTTCCACCCGCTTCGCCCGCGCCTTGACATAGTGCCCCCCGGTGCCGCGCTCGAAGCGGCTGCGGGTGACCCGCAGATGTCCGTAATCGCCGATGTAGATGGAATGCGCGCAGCCCGCCTCGTTCTCGCACGTGCCGAGGCCGGAAAACGTGCTCTTGTCGATGACGACAGTGCCTGCGGGATCGCTCGCGCTGAGGATGCCTTGCTGGCTGTCGAGGAACCAGCTCTGGGCGACCGTCAGGTCGCCCCGTTCGAGGCGAATGCCCGCCCCGTTGCCGTCCGCGACGCGCATGCCGCGGAAGGTCAGCCCGGCCACGCGCGCGGACCGGCCGCGCAGGACCAGCGCGGCCTTGCCCTCGCAGGTGGCGCGCTCGAACACCGATCTGCCGGGTTCAGAGGCAACGTAAGTCACTTCGCCGGCTTGCTGCACCGCGCACTGGCGATAGGTCCCCGGCGCTACGGCTATCGTCCCCCGGCCGCTGCCGATCGCGTCCACCGCCTGCTGAAGGGTGGGATAGCCGCGCCCCGTCTCGAGCACCGTGAAGGCCGCTGTCCCTCCTTGCGCGACGACCGCGGCGGCCGGGATCGCGGCCACGGCCAGCACTGCGACGAGCAGGACAAACCTGAGCGGAGGCCGGGCGGTCGGAGTGCGGGCAAGACTGTCCATGCCGCCCTCGATAGGCAAGAATGGTTAACCGGGGTCTAAGGCGCTCAGCGCCAGCGGCCCGGCGTCCGCGCGCGCGCGATCAGCATGAATGCGACGGTCGACGACACCAGCCCCGCGACATAGAGCGCATAACCGGTCGGGCTTGGCGGATCGAGCAGCAGCGACAGCCCCGCGACGATACCGACATAGGCCGCGACGACGGCCCAGCCCTGCCAGGCGACGGGAAATCCCGATCCCCGGCCGTGTTTCTTGGCCGCGAACCAGTCGCCCGGCCCGAAGATGCGGTGCAGCATAAGTCTAGTCCTTCGTGGGCGGGCGGCCGCGACGCGGCGCCCGCGTGGTACCGATCTCGATTCCGCGGGCCCTGAGCGCCTCGCGCACGAGCACTTCGATTTCGGCGTTTACGCTGCGAAGATCGGCCGCCGCCAGCCGCTCGACCGCGGCGTGGACCGCCGGATCGAGTCGGAGCGCGAAGGCCTTCCTTGGCGGCGGATCGGCCATGTACGCCCTACTGGTAGAGCGTGCCGGCGTTGACCACCGGCTGCGCTTCGCGCTCGCCGCAGAGCACCACCATCAGGTTCGACACCATCGTCGCCTTGCGCTCGTCATCGAGTTCGACGATCTCGTCGGCGCTAAGCTTCTCGAGCGCCATCTGGACCATCGTCACGGCGCCCATGACCAGCTTGGCCCGCGCCGCGATCACCGCCTCCGCCTGTTGGCGGCGGAGCATGGCGCCGGCGATCTCGGGCGCATAGGCAAGGTGAGTCAGGCCCGCCTCGTCGACCACGATGCCGGCCACGTGGAGCCGTTCGTTGAGCTCTGCCTGGAGCTCGGAATTGACGACGTCGGGGCTGCCCCGCAGAGTCGTCTCCTCCTCCTCGAGATCGTCGTAGGGATGGCGAGCTCCGACAGTACGCAGGCCCGCCTCGATCTGGATATTCACGAACTCCTTGAAGTCGTCGACGTCGAAGCTGGCCTGGGCGGTATCGGCGACCCGCCAGACGACGTTGCAGGCGATGTCGATCGGGTTGCCCTTCAGGTCGTTGATCTTGACCCGGTCCGAGTGGACGTTGTGCGCGCGGGCGGAGATCTTCTTCTTGGCGATCCACGGCCACACCCAGCGCAGTCCCTCGGTCCGGTCGGTCCCCTTGTACGCCCCGAACAGCGTCAGCACCGCCGCCTGGTTGGGCTGGATCATGTAGAAGCCGATACTGACGAAAAGAGCGGCGATGATCGCGCCCACGATCCGCCCGGCGAACGCCAGCTTGGCGGCCTTGTCCGCGCCCGCCGGCGGCGCGCCGCCCACGACCAGCCAGGTGCCCACCGCGATTACCGCCAGCAGCACCAACAGCATGACGTATCCGTTGAATGCCGATGCCGGCACCTCGCGGCTCTTCGTCATTCCCCTGAGTTCGACCGACATGCGAATCACTCCCTCGATACTAATTTGATATCACTTTTATATCGACCATGATTTTTTGCAAGCTGCACTTGAACCCGGATCGAGGCGCCCCATCTCGATGACGCGGAACCGGGCCCCTCTGGCGCGGCGCAGGGGCCACCAGGCCCGGGCGTCGCGTGATGTCGGACCGCATCGGATGTTGCCGATGCCGGGCCTGGGCTCACCCCCTTCCCCAACGCCCGCCGGTGTCGGCAACTCCGATCGAACTGCAACTCGTTCGACAGGGAGACGACACATGTCCGACCGGCTCTACCGCCTTATGGAACGTCATCAGAAACTCGACCGGATGATCGCGGCAGCGCAAATGCGCAGGCTGCCCGATCCATTCGAAATCCTCCGCCTCAGGAAGCTCAAGCTCGCGGTCAGGGACCGCCTAGCGCGCGCGATGCGGCGACCGGCACCCGCCCGCTAGGCTCTTTGCCGGGCGTGCCATGTCGGCGCGCCCGGCATTTCAAGGTTTCTCGCGGAGCGCATCCCGATGGATTTCCTCGTCTACGACTGGCTCGGAACGCCGGTCTGGTTCTGGCTGGCCTTTCTGGGCATCGTCATCACGCTCACCGCCTTCGATCTCGGTGTCCTTCACAAGGAGGACCGCGAGATGGGGATCGCGGAAAGCCTGCGGCTGAGTGCGTTCTATATCGGAATCGCGCTCGCGTTCGGTGCGTGGATCTGGCTGGAACGCGGGGCCGATCTCGGCATGAAGTACTATACCGGCTTCTTCATCGAGAAGGCGCTGTCGATCGACAACGTGTTCGTCATCAGCCTGATCTTCACCTATTTCGCAATACCGCCCAGGTACCAGTACCGCGCGCTACTGTGGGGCATCGTCGCCGTCATAGTGCTGCGCGGGCTGATGATCGCCGGCGGTGCAGCGCTCGTCGCCGAAGCGTACTGGGTGCTCTACATCTTCGCCGCGTTCCTCGTCTTCACGGGCGTGAAGATGTTTTTCGCCGGCGATCAAGAGCCCGACATCGCGCGCAATCCCGTGATCCGCTGGATTTCGGCCCGCATGCGGGTGACGCGCGAGCTGCACGGTCAGCATTTCTTCGTGAAGATCGCCGACGATAAGACCGGACGGACGGTCACCGCAGCGACCCCGCTGTTCCTTGCCCTGGTGGTCATCAACCTCGCCGACCTCGTGTTCGCGGTCGACAGCGTCCCGGCGATTTTCGCGATCACGACCGACACCTTCGTGGTCTACACCAGCAACATCATGGCGATCCTCGGCCTGCGCGCGCTCTACTTCGCGCTCGCAGCGATGGTGCACCGTTTCTATTACCTGAAGTACGCGCTCGCCGCCGTGCTGGTGTTCATCGGGTCTAAAATCTTCGTCGCCGACTTCGTGCTGGGTGGGGACAAGTTTCCTCCGGTGCTCAGCCTTGGCGTCACCGCCGCGCTGATCGCGGGCGGCGTGCTCTTTTCGCTGTGGAAGACCCGCCACGGAGAGGACGCCGCCCCGCAGCTGCCGCACAACCCGAGCCAGCCATAATCCACCCCAGCAACCGCACGAAAAGGAGAATGCCGATGAAGACCACCTATCTGCTGGCCCCGCTGGCCACGGGCCTCGCCCTTGTCGCAGCGCCGGTCCAGGCCAAACACCACGAAGGCGGCGCCCCGGCCGCACAGGTCGCCACCTACGCGCCGATCACGGTTGGCGAGGTCGAAGATGCGCAAAAGGCCTGGTGCAACGCGCTCGTCGCGATCGCGACCGAGGCCGATACCAACGGTCTTTCTGCCGCCAAGACACTGGCGGGGCAGGTGATCGATAGCGCGTATGCTTATCAAAAGGGTCCGGTGTTGTTCAAACCGACCCTGACGGTGGCCCCCCGGACCTTCCGCACGACCCGTGACGGAGCGCTCTCCTATTTCGTGGGCGACAACACCGCCTATCCTGACGATGGCGGCTTCGCGCTGAAGCACTGGCGCAGCTGCAAGAGTGAGAACGCCGGCATCCTGATCGCCGGCAGCAGCGCGATGTCGATGGGCAACGTGTCGATGTGGGACGACAAGGGCAACATGACGCGGGTCGACAAGACCTGGGGGTACGTGCGCGACGGCGAGGGCAAGCTGCGCATAGTCCTTCACCACTCTTCGCTGCCCTACTCGGCCAAGTAGCCTCCCTGCGGCGATCGCCGGGTGCTGTCCGGCGGTCGCCGCCACTCTTGCTCCCCGGGGGCAACCGGATGTGGCTGGCGGTGCCGGTCAGTGTTGGCGCAGGACCGCCAGAAACGCCTCGCCATAGGCTTCGAGCTTCTTGGTCCCGACCCCGGCGATTTGCGCTAGTTGTGCCAGCGTGCGCGGCCTTGCGGCAGCCATTTCGCGCAAGGTGGCGTCGTGGAACACCACGTAGGGCGGCACTCCCGCCTCGCGCGCGATCGAGCGGCGTTCCTCGCGCAGCGCATCGAACAGCGGGTCGCCCACCGGGTTGGCTGCGCCGTCCGCGCCCCGCCGCCGTGAGCGACCCCGCACCGGAGGGCTTGCGATCGACACTGCGCGTTCGCCCTTGAGGATCGCCTTGGCATCGCCGCCGAGCCGAAGACCGCCGTGCTCGGTCGCAACGAGGCTGCCGCGTGCCTGCAGTGCCCGGGCGAGCGGCGGAAGCAGCCGTGCTTCGTCGCTGCTGACGATGCCGAAAACGCTCAGCCCGTCGTGACCACGCTGGACGACCCTTTCGTCCTCGATCCCCGTGAGGACCTTTTGCAGGTAGCCGAAACCGAAGCTCTGCCCGGTTCGGTAGGCCGCGCTGAGCAGCTTCTGCGCAAGCTGGGTGGCGTCGATCACGCCGGGCGCCTCGATGCAGTTGTCGCAGTTGCCGCAGCGATCGGGCGGTTCCTCGCCGAAATGGCGCAGGAGGACCGCGCGTCGGCACCCGGCGGTTTCTACCAGACCCCCCAGCGCATCCAGTCGGGTGCGTTCGGACGCGCGCCGGTCCTCGGCCACCTCCGCGATGCGCTGGCGCGCGGTGGCGAAATCGCCTGCGCCCCACAGCATGATCGCGCGGGCAGGGTCGCCGTCGCGACCGGCGCGGCCCGTTTCCTGATAATAGGCCTCGATCGACTTGGGGATTCCGGCATGTGCGACGAAACGCACGTCGGGCTTGTCGATGCCCATTCCGAACGCGATCGTTGCGACGATTACCATGTCCTCGCTCTCGACGAACGCGGCCTGGTTGGCGGCGCGCACGCCCGGTTCCAGGCCCGCGTGATAAGGCAGGACCGGGCGCTCGCTCGCAGCCGCCAGTTTGCCGGCGATCTGTTCGACCTTCGCCCGGGTCGGCGCATAGACGATCCCGGGCCCCGGTTCGTTCAGCAGCAGGTCGGCGAGCTGGCGAACAGGATTGTCGCGGTGGCGGATCGCGTAGTGGATGTTCGGGCGGTCGAACCCGGCGATGATCGCGCCGTCCTCCGGGATGCCGAGCTGCGCCAGGATGTCGGTTCGCGTGTGCGCGTCGGCGGTCGCGGTCAGCGCCAGCCGGGGGACCGTCGGGAAGGCATCCATCAACGGTCGCAACTGGCGGTAGTCGGGCCGGAAATCGTGGCCCCACTCGCTGACGCAATGCGCCTCGTCGATCGCAAACAGCGCCAGCTCGGCGCTTGCCAGCAGCTCGCGGAAGGCGGGTTGCGACGCGCGCTCGGGCGCGACGTACAGCAGGTCGAGCTCGCCGGCTCGGAACGCGCCGACCGTCTCGCGCCAGTCGGAATCGGCGCTCGTCAGGGTGGCGGCGGCGATGCCGTTCGCGCGGGCGGCGCGCAGCTGGTCGTGCATCAGCGCGATCAGCGGGCTGACGACGACACAGGTTCCCGGCAGCATCGTCGCGGGCAGCTGGTAAGTGAGCGACTTGCCCGCGCCGGTCGGCATGACAGCCAGCGTCGATCGCCGGGCCAGCACGCGCTCGACGACCTGTGGCTGGACTCCGCGGAAATCGTCGAACCCGAAGATCGTGCGCAGCTTCGCGCGCGCTTCAGACAGCGCAGGTCCGGCAGGGGGAGCAGATGCGACCGTCGCCATTGCGCGCCGCCTTGGCACAGGCTGCCGTACGATGGAAATGCACCGCTTGTGGACAGAGGCGATTGCGGCGCGAATGTGGCGCGAGTAGGAGCAGTGCGAACCCGATCAAGGAGACCACCCATGAAGAAGTTTGCCCTCGTCGCCCTGCCGCTGACCCTTGTCCTTGGCGCGTGCGGCAGCACCGACGACGCCTCGACCGCGGCCGAGGCCGATACCGTCGAGATGCCCGCCGACGAGGCGATGGCCGGCGTGACCGAGGAACCGGTAGCCGATCCGAAGGCCAATGCTGCCGCGGATACCGCCGCCGAGGCGACGGATGCCGCGCAGGCCACCGCCGAGGAGGCCGGAGCAAACGCCGCCGAGGTGGCCGCGCGCGCGCAGGCTGCAGCCGCTGCCGCCGAGACGGCAACCGACGCCCAGTAAGGGCACTCGCCATTGTGCCGCCAGGGGGCGGGCGGATCGCGGCTGGCGCGATTCGCCCGCTTTTTCTTTTTCGATATGCGAGTATGGCATCCGTGATGCGCATCCGGATCGCCGTTCCGCTGGCTCTCGCCCCCGTCGTCCTGTCCGCCTGCACGCCTGCCGACACCGATCCCGGCCCCGGCGGCGTCACCGTGGACGAGGCGAAGGCGCTCGACGAGGCGGCCGCGATGCTGGACGAACGCCGCCCTCCCCCAGAGGCCTTGCCGAGCGCGGCGCCATCGGCGACACAGACACCGGAGTTTGCGGGAGAGGATTAAATGAGCGGTATGGATCCGGACCTGTTCGAGCAGTTCATCGACCAGCTCGAGCGCTATGTCCGCGAGCGCCTGATCCCCGCCGAGCGGGAGGTGATCGAGGCAGACCGCATTCCCGACGCGATCGTGAACGAGATGCGCGAGATGGGCCTGTTCGGCCTGACCGTGCCCGAGGAATATGGGGGCGCCGGCCTCAGCACGTCGCAATATGCGCGCGTCGTGAAGACGATGGCCTACGCCGCGCCGGCGTTCCGCTCGATCTTCTCGATCAACGTTGGGATGTTCAACTCCGCGATCAAGAACGGCGGCACCGAGGCGCAGAAGGCCGAGTGGTGGCCGCGCATCGCCGCGGGCGAGATCGCCTGCTTCGGCCTCACCGAACCCGGCAGCGGGTCCGACAGCGCGGCGATGGCGACCACCGCGAAACCCGACCCGGCTGGCAACGGCTGGATACTGAACGGCACCAAGCGTTACATTACCAACGCGCCGCATGCGTCGGTCGGCCTGATCATGGCGCGCACCGAGAAGGACAATCTGCCCAAGAACGCGCACGTATCCGCCTTCATCGTGCCGATGGACACCCCCGGGGTGTCGGTCGGCAGTCCCGATCACAAGATGGGCCAGGCCGGCAGCCACATCGCCGACGTTATCCTGGACGACGTGCACGTCCCTGGCGATGCGCTGCTGGGCGGAGAGACGGGCAAGGGCTTCGTCTTCGCGATGAAGAGTCTCGACAACGGGCGGATATCGGTCGGCGCGGCCTCGACCGGCTATGCCCGCCGCGCGCTTGACAGCGCGCTGCGCTACGCCACGGAGCGCAAGGCGTTCGGCGAGCCGATCGCCAATTTCCAGCTGATCCAGCAGATGCTCGCCGAGAGCGAAACCGAGATCTACGCCGCCGAATGCATGATGGCCGACGTGACCGCGCGGGCCGACGCGGGCGAGAACATCCTGCGCAAGGCGGCCGCGTTCAAGGTCTTCGCTTCCGAGATGTGCGGCCGCGTGGTCGACCGGGTGGTCCAGATCTACGGCGGAGCGGGCTACCTCGCCGAATACGACGCCGAGCGGTTCTTCCGCGATGCGCGCATCTACCGCATCTACGAGGGCACCACGCAGATCCTCCAGCTGCAGATCGCCAAGCACATGCTGCGCGATTTCGCCGCGCACGCCTAGATGTACCGTCTTCTTTCCGACCTATCGATCATCGAGGTATCGAGCTTCGTCGCCTCGCCGACGATCGGGCTTTACTGTGCGCAGATGGGGGCCGAGGTCATCCGGGTCGACCAGATCGGCGGCGGGCTCGACTACGATCGCTACATGCAGACGCACGAGGGCCGCAGTCTTGCGTGGGAAAACCTCAACCGCGCGAAGAAGTCGGTCGCGCTCGATCTGCGTTCGCCAGAGGGGCGCGAGTTGTGCGTCGAGCTGGCGCGAAGGACCGGCCAGCTCGTCACCAACCTGCCCGAGCAGAGCTTCCTGAACCACGCGGCGGTAAGCGAGGGGCGATCCGACCTGATCTCGGTCCGCGTGATGGGCTGGCACGACGGTCGGCAGGCGATGGACTTCACCGTCAATGCCGCGAGCGGCTATCCCCTGATGACAGGGCCGGAGGACTGGGACGCGGCCACGGCTCCGCCGGTCAACCAGGTCCTGCCAGCGTGGGATTTCATCACCGGCGCGTACGGCGCATTCGCGCTACTGGCGGCGCTGCACCACCGGACCCTTACGGGCGCTGGAAGCGAGGTACGCCTGCCGCTGGGCGACGTGATGATCGGCACCGTCGCCAATTCGGGCGCGCTCGCGGAAATGCTCTATCGTGGTGCCGACCGACCGCGCCTCGGCAACGCGATCTGGGGGGCGCTGGGCCGCGACTTCACCAGCCGCGACGGCAAGCGGTTCATGGTGGCAGTGCTGACCGCCAAACAGTGGCGGGCGATGGTCGAGGCGCTCGACATCGCCGCCCCGGTCGCCGCGCTCGAGGGCGAGACCGGGGTGGAGTTCGCGCATTCCGACCACAATCGCTTTGTCCACCGCGATGCGCTGTTCGCCATCGTCCAGGACGCGGCGGGGCGCCGCAATTACGCCGACCTTGCCGAAGCGCTGGCGGCGGCAGGCGCGACGTTCGAACGCTATCGCACGATGCACGAGGCGGTGACCGACCGCGAACTGGTGACGGACAATCCGCTTTTCGGCCCTTCGCCCGCCAACCCGAGCGGGTTCGAATACCCCGCCCCGCGGTCGCTCGCCCATATTGGCGGCGAGCACGCCGGCAACCCGCGACCCGCCGCCTATCTCGGCCAGCACAGCGAGGAAGTCCTGGCCGAGCGGCTGGGGCTGTCATCCGGCGTGATCGGGGATCTGATCGACCGCGGCGTGGTCGACACCAGTGACAGGACAGGATTGAGGAAGCGCGCATGAGCATCGGAAGGACCGGGCGCAGGGCCGCGATCGTCAGCCCGCTGCGTACGCCGGTGGGCAGGTTTCTCGGCACGCTCGCCCCGCTCGAGGCGGGCCAGCTTGGTGCCGTCATCCTCAAGGCACTCGTCGAGCGCAGCGGGATCGATCCGGCCCGCGTCGACGACGTCGTGTTCAGCCAGGGCTACGGCAACGCCGAGGCGCCGGCGATCGGTCACTGGGCGTGGCTCGCCGCGGGCCTTCCGATCGAGGTGCCGGGCTACCAGCTCGACCGCCGCTGCGGATCGGGCCTGCAGGCAGTCGTCAACGCAGCGATGATGATCGAAAGCGGCCATGCCGACGTCGTCGTTGCCGGCGGCTGCGAGAGCATGTCGAACGTCGAGCACTACACCACTGCCCTGCGCGGGGGCGTGAAGGCGGGCAACGTAGAGCTGTGGGACCGGCTTACCCGCGGACGCCTTATGAGCCAGCCGGTCGAGCGATTCGGGGTAATCTCCGGCATGATCGAGACCGCCGAAAACCTTGCCAGGGACTACGGCATATCGCGCGAAGAGGCGGATGCCTTCGCGGTCCGCAGCCACCGCAACGCAGCCGCCGCATGGGATGCCGGCCGGTTCGAAGCGCAGCTGGTGCCCGTCGAGGTGCCGCAGCGGAAGGGCGACCCGGTCCTGTTCGCGAGGGACGAGGGCTTCCGCGCCGATGCCAGCATGGAATCCCTGGGCAGGCTCCGCGCGCTGGAGGGCGGCGTGGTGACGGCCGGGAACGCCAGCCAGCAGAACGACGCGGCCGCCGCGTGTCTTGTCGTCGCCGAGGACATGCTCGGGGAACTGGGGCTCGAACCGATGCTGTGGTTCACCGGCTACGCCGCGGCGGGCTGCGACCCCAGCCGGATGGGCATCGGCCCGGTCCCGGCGGTAGAGCGGCTGTTCGCACGCACCGGGATGGGGTGGGACGATATCGACCTCGTCGAGCTCAACGAGGCCTTCGCCCCGCAAGTCCTCGCCGTCCTGAAGGGCTGGGGCTGGTCGGCTGACGACGGCAGGATGGAGATCCTGAACGTCAACGGTTCGGGGATCAGCCTCGGCCACCCGATCGGCGCGACGGGGGGTCGCATCCTTGCGGACATGGCCCATGAAATGGTCCGCCGCGAGGCCCGGTTCGGGCTTGAGACAATGTGCATCGGGGGCGGCCAGGGGATCGCGGCCATATTCGAACGCGCCGCCTGACACCCGTTTGCGGGCACCGGCAAGCGGTGCTAGTAGTTACGGTTGCAACCATGGCAACGCTCGCAAAACCCGAAGAGGACTTCGCCTCGCTGCCGGATCTTCCGGCGGACGTCTTCACCGCCCCGCTCAAGCGCCCGGCGCACGTGGGCGAGGATTGGCTCGAGCCGGCGCAGGCGCAGTATTCGACCGAAGACGACGCGATCTGGAACGACCTGTTTGCGCGCCAGATGGACGTATTGCCCGGGCGCGCCGCGAGCGCATTCATGGCCGGCCTGCAGAAACTGAACCTCAACCGCGGGGGCGTGCCTGAATTCGGCAAGCTGAGCGAGGACCTGTCGGCCTTGACCGGATGGTCCGTCGTCCCGGTGCCGATGCTGATCCCGGATCACGTCTTCTTCTGGCACCTTGCCAACCGGCGCTTCCCGGCGGGCAACTTCATCCGCACGCGCGAGACCTTCGACTACATCCAGGAACCCGACGTGTTCCACGACGTCTTCGGTCACGTGCCGATGCTGACCGACCCGGTCTATGCCGACTACATGCAGGAGTATGGCCGAGCGGGGTGGAAGGCCATGCGCTACAACAGGCTGAAGGCGCTGGGCGCGCTCTACTGGTACACGGTCGAATTCGGGCTGATCGAGGAGGCCGGCGGCATCAAGGCGTACGGGGCGGGCATCCTCTCGGGCCCGACCGAAGTGGTCTATGCGACCGAGGCGAAAAGCCCCAACCGTATCATGCTCAACGTCGACCGGGTCATGCGCACCGACTATGTCATCAGCGATCTGCAGCCGACCTATTTCGTGATCGAGAGCTTCGAGGACCTGTACCGGCAGACCGTCGAGCGTGACTTCGACCGGCTGTACCGTTCGCTGCCCCCGGGCTTCACCTATGCCAACAGCGCGGTGATCGATCTCGACAATGTCGTCCACGAAGGAACGCAGGAATATCTTCTGCGCGGGGGTCGCGGCAGCGGGGCAAAACCCGTCTGAACCCAAACGAAAAACGGCCCCGGATCGCTCCGGGGCCGTCTTGTATTCGATAGTTGTCGGCTTACTGCGCAGCGGTCTCGTCAGCAGCTTCGCCGGCCTCTTCCATCGCATCGGCCTTGTCTTCGGCCGCGTCGGTAACGGCATCGGCCTGTTCGTCGGTCATCGTGCCGGCGTCTTCCATGGCCTCGGCCTGCTCGTTTACGGCTTCGGCGTTCTGTTCGCCGGCGTCTTCCATGGCGTTTTCCTTCGGGCCGTCGCAAGCCGCGACGGTGAGGCCGAGGGCGAGCGCCGACGAAATGGCAATGAGCTTCTTCATTACAGTCTTCCCCTTTTTGGATGGGCCCCCTGCATATCAAGGGTGGCCCCGGTAAAAAAGTCGAAATTGTGGCAGGATCAGCGAGCCATTCGCGTGCGGGTAACCGCGAGAACAGCCAGCAAGGCGGCCGCGCCTGCAATACCCGCGAACAGCGCGGTGGCCGACACGCCCAAGACAAGCGATTCGCCACTTACCAGCGCGCCGAACACGATCGCCCCGGCGATCCCCGCGATGAGATTGAACGCGATCGAGCGCATGTCGTCGCCCCGCGTGAGTATCGAGGCCAGCCACGCAAAAACGCCGCCGACGGCCATTAATACAATGTAACCCACCACTTAGCTCGCTTGAAAACTTCCGTATCGAGCGAACAAGCTCCGAAACTGCGGAAGGTTCCTTCAATTGCGACGAAACGACGACTGCCGCTAGCGCAGCAAGAGCCATGCCAGCGCCGCGCCGCCGACGACTATCCGGTACCAGGCGAACGGCGCGAACCCGTGACGTGATACGTAGGCGACGAATAGGCGGATCACGATCAGCGCGACAATGAAGGCCGACACGAATCCCGCCGCGATGTCAGTCCAGCCGATCGCCGCCTCGCCCGCGATAAGTGCCGGGTCGTCGAACACCTTGACGGTGGCGGCGCCAAGCATCGTGGGCACCGCGAGAAAGAAGGAAAACTCGGCCGCGGTCTTGCGTCCGACGCCGAGTGCCAGCGCGCCGAGGATCGTCGCTCCCGACCGGCTGGTGCCCGGAATCATCGCGAGGCACTGGGCCAGACCGATGGCCATAGCGGTGCGGGCCGACAGCTCTGCCACCCCGGTATCGGCGCGTGGCTTGATCGTTCGCTCGAGCACGAGCATGGCGACGCCGCCGACGAGGAGCGCGGTCGCCACCACCAGCGGACTGCCCAGCATGACGTCGATCGCGTCCTTTGCGAACAGGCCGATGACCGCGGCGGGCAGGAAACCCAGCAGGATGTTGCGCACGAAGCGGATGGCGACCGGTTCGCGCCGCAGGACGCCGGTGCCCATGTCCCAGAAAAGCTGGCGATAATTGACCAGTACGGCGCAGATGGCGCCGAGCTGGATGACGATGTTGAATTGCGACCATTGCGCCGGGTCGTACCCGAACAGCGCCTGGGCAAGGATGAGATGTCCGGTGGAGGAGACCGGCAGGAACTCGGTCAGCCCTTCGAGCATGCCGAGCAGGATCGCGGTGAGTATCAGTCCCATGCGGCGCGCCTCATGAAGCAAGGGCGGGGCAAGTCAAGCGACTGCCCCGCCCTCACCGCATTCGTGCCCGCCTTACCAGATGCTCACACGCTGTTCGGGCGGCAGGTACAGCGCATCGTCGGGGGTGACGTCGAACGCCTTGTACCAGGCATCCATCTGGCGGACGACGCCGTTGGTCCGGTACTGCTCGGGGCTGTGGGGTCCGGTCACCAGCCGCTGGCGCATCGCAGCATCCCGGGTCTGGGCGCGCCACACCTGCGCCCAGGCGAGGAAGAACCGCTGGTCGCCGGTCAGGCCGTCGATCACTGGCGCCTCCTTCCCGTTAAGCGACAGGCGGTAGGCGCGATAGGCGAGGCTAAGGCCGCCGACATCACCGATGTTCTCGCCGAGGCTCAGCCTGCCGTTCACGCAGGTCTTGCCATCGTCGAACGGGCAGAATTTGCCGTACTGCTCGACCAGCATGTCGCCACGCTTGTCGAACGCGGCGCGGTCCTTGTCGGTCCACCAGTTGCGCAGCATCCCGGTGCCGTCGCTCTTTGAACCCTGGTCGTCGAAGCCGTGACCCATTTCGTGGCCGATCACCGCACCGATCCCGCCGTAATTGACCGCAGGGTCGGCAGTGAGCCCGAAGAACGGCTGCTGCAGGATGCCGGCCGGAAAGACGATCTCGTTCTTGGTCGAGTTGTAGTAGGCATTCACCGTCTGGGGCAGCATGCCCCACTCGGTGCGGTCGATCGGTCCGCCCAGCTTCGAGACCATGTCGGCGTGCTCCCAGCGCGCGGCGGCCATGCGGTTGGCCAGCGGCTGGCCCGGCATGATCTCGAGGCCTTCGTAGGTCTCGAGGTTGTCGCGGTAGCCGATCTTGGGATCGAACGCGGCTAGCTTTGCCAAGGCCTCCTTCTTCGTCTCCGGGCTCATCCACGTGTTCTCGCGGATGCTGATCCCCATGGCCTTGCGCAGGTTTTCGACCAGCTCGACCATCGCCTTCTTGTTTTCCGGCGGGAAGTAGCGCTGCGCATAGGCCGCGCCGACGAGTTCGCCGAGCAGGCTCTCGCTCTCGCCGATGGCACGCTTCCAGCGCGGCCGCTGCTGCGGCGTGCCGTTGAGCGTGCGCCCGTAGAAGTCGAACTGCGCCTCGTCGATCGCGCTCGGCAGCGCGGCTGCGTTGGCGCCGAGAAAGCCCTTGACCGTCCAGGCCTGCAGGACTTCGACCGGGGTGGCCTGGAGCAGCGCCATCATCGCCGGGGTCCCGCCGCCGATCTTCGCAAGGGTGCCAGCATCGAGGCCGAGCTGGGCCGCCCGTGCGGCGGTGGGCGGAAGATCACCGATGATGTAGCGGTCGGTGTCGGCCAGTTTCGCCGAAGCGAGCAGCGCCGCCATCGGGAACGCCGGATCGATCTTTCCGAGTTCGGCGGGGCTCAATGCGTTGTAGGTCAGGTCGCGATTGCGGCGCGTCGCGCGGTCCCAGGATACCTTGCGCGCGATCTGGTCCTCGAAGTCGTAGACCTTCTGAGCCATGCCCGCGGCATCGTCGTATCCGGCCTGGCCGAGCATGAAAGCGAGGTATTCGCGATACTTGCCCTGGATCGCCTTCCCCTTGTCGCCTTCGTCGAGGTAATAATCGCGATCTGGAAGGCCGAGGCCGCCCGAGCCGATGTACACCGAGTAACGGGTGGGTTCCTTGGCATCGACCGAGACGTATCCCCCGACCGGCGAGGGATAGCCGACCGCTCCCCACAGCGTGGCGAGGTCGGCGAGAGTCTCCGCACCGCGGATCTTCTCAAGGTAGGGTTTTGCCGGGTCGAGGCCAGCCGCATCGATCGCGGCGGTGTCGAGGAATCCCTCGTACGCATCGACGATCCGCTTCTCATCGGCGGTCAGCGCGGCGCGATCCTTCGCCGTCAGCTCATCGACGAGCGCCTTGACGTCGGCGGTCGATTTCTCGGCCAGCAGGGTGAACGCGCCATAACGGCTGAACTCGGGCGGAAGCGGGTTCGCCTTCAGCCACTTGCTGTTGGCGTAGGCGAAGAAATCGTCGCCCGGGTCGATCGAGTGGTCGATGCCGGACGGATCGAAGCCCCACTCACCGAAGCTCATGGTGGGAGTTGCGGTCTCGGCAGCCGGTGCAGAAGCGTCCTGCGCAACCGCGGGGGCAGCGAATGCAAGCGCGAGCGCGCTGGCCCCAACGGCGAAAATTCTGTCGATCATTATGGTCCCTCGGCTTTATCTGGCTGACGCGAACGCGCGCGCGCCGCGCAACTGCCAAGCGTATCGCGGCCGCCTCGTCCATGTCGTTGGTCGAAACTGGTATCGCGTTGATGGATTACAGCAGCTTAGGCCGCGATGAACGGCCCAAGGCCGGCTGCTCGCCTTCACGCAGCCTCGTGCGCGCCGAACTGGAGTTCTGCGAGCCGGGCATAGAGACCCCCGCCCGCGGCAAGCATGCCGTGACTGCCCTGTTCCACGATCCGGCCTTCGTCCATGACCACGATGCGATCGGCGGCGCGCACCGTGGCAAGGCGATGGGCGATCACCAGGGTGGTGCGATCCTTCATCAGCCGGTCGAGCGCGTCCTGGACGAGCCGTTCGCTTTCCGCGTCGAGCGCGCTCGTCGCCTCGTCGAGGAGAAGGATCGGCGCATCGCGAAGAAGCGCGCGGGCGATCGCGACACGTTGCCGCTGGCCGCCCGAAAGCTGCGTGCCGTTTTCGCCGAGAAAGGTGTCCAGGCCGTCGGGAAGCTCGCGGAGGAAGCGATCGGCGTTCGCAGCGCGCGCCGCCTCCCAGATCTGCTCGTCGGTCGCGCTCCAGTTGCCGTAGCGCAGGTTGTCGCGCGCATCCGCGCTGAACAGGATCCCTTCCTGGGGGACGAAGGCGATACGCCTGCGGATCTCGGCCGGATCGGCGCTGGTCAGCGGCACCCCGTCGAGCCGGATGGTGCCCGCCTGGGGATCGTAGAACCGCTCGGCCAGCTGGAAGATGGTGGACTTGCCGGCCCCCGACGGCCCGACGATCGCGACTGTCTCGCCCGGCTGGACCTCCAGCGTGAAGTCCCGCAGTGCAGGGCTTTCGAGCCGCGTGGGATAACGGAAAGACACGTTGCGGAAGCTGAGACTCCCGCGCGGGGGCACGGGCAACGCCTCGGGCCGAGCCGGGGGCGCGATCGCCGGTTCCTCGTGCAGCAGCTCTGCCAGACGGCTCGCCGCGCCCGCTCCCCGCAGGAGGTCGCCGTAGACCTCGGTCAGCGCGCCGAACGCACCGGCCACGAGGCCCGCCGTCAGGACCACGGCGGCGATCGTGCCGCCCGAGATCTCGCCGCTCGCAACGCCCACCGCGCCGCGCCACAGCAAGAGGACGATCGCCCCGAACACGATCATGATGACGAGCGCCGTCATCGCCGCGCGGATCAGGATGCGCCTTCTCGCGGTGGCGAAGGTCGCCTCGACCGCGGCGTCGAACCGCGCGCGCTCGCGGTTTTCCTGGTTGAACGCCTGCACGATCTTCATCGCGCCGAGGACCTCGGTCACCATTGCACCGATGTCCGCCACGCGGTCCTGGCTCGTACGCGACACCTTGCGAAGGCGGCGGCCGAAGACGGTGATCGGGATCACGACCGCGGGAATGATCAGCACCATCCACATCGTCAGCGTCGGCACCAGCGTGAACAGGTAGATCGTCCCGCCCACGGCCATCAGCACGTTGCGCAGTGCCACCGACACCGTCGTGCCGACGACCTGTTCGATCAGCGTCGTGTCGCTGGTCATCCGGCTGGAGATTTCCTTGGGGCTGTTCTCTTCGTAGAAGCCGGGCGCGAGGCGCAGGAGGTTGGCCTGCACCCGCTCGCGGATATCGGCGACCACCCGTTCGCCCAGCCAGCTGACGAAGTAGAACCGCATCGCCGTGCCGAGCCCGAGGACCACGACGACGCCGAACAGCAGGCGCACCGCGTGCTCGATACCCTCGACGTCGCCGCCTTGCGAGAACCCGCGGTCGATCAGCACCTTGAAATAGGCCGGAATGGCCAGGGTGGCCGCCGCGGTGACTGCCAGCGCGACAAGCGCGAACGCGACCTGCGCGGGATAGTGCAGCGCCTGACGCCAGATCATCAACAGCGGCCGGATGCTGCGCGCCTTCGGCGCGCGCTCGCCCGGTTCGTCGGTGACCGCGGTATCGGCGGAAGGGCTCGCGTCCATGCGGCGGACATAGGCAAGCGCGGAGGGGAAATCCACAGAGCTCGACAGCCGGACGGACCGAAACCGCGGGTTGTGCGTTGCACAACGAAACGAACACGGGCAGGTTGCTCACCGCAAACGCCCGGCAGAGGCGATTATCCAGCAGGGGACGAACGGGTTTTGCTTTATCACGCATACGAATTGCAGCGCGCCTGGCTCAGCGGTGTCAGCGCATGGGCTTCAATCGGCGCCGAACTGATGTCCAACCCGCGCATGCCGATGGGTTACATGGGCCTTGGCCCCTATGCCGCGAGCGCGCTGGAAGTGTTTGCGCATGCGACCCAGCCGCGGGGAAAGCCGGCTTTCGGAATCGAGACGGTCACGGTCGATGGCAAGCCGCACGCGGTGACCGAGGCGATCGTGCGTGCGCGTCCGTTCGGCGACCTGCGCCGGTTCGGGCATGACGGTCTTCCCGGCGATGCGCCGCGGGTGCTGATCGTCGCCCCGATGAGCGGGCATTACGCGACTTTGTTGCGCGGCACGGTCGAACGCATGGTGGAACGCTGCGAGGTGTTCATCACCGACTGGGCCGACGCCAAGACGGTTCCCGCAGCCGCGGGGCGCTTCGATCTCGACGACTACATCGACTATCTGGTCGATTTTCTCGAGTTCATCGGAGAGGATGCGCACGTCGTCGCGGTGTGCCAGCCGTCGGTGCCCGCTCTTGCCGCCACTGCGGTGATGAATGCCGCCAGGCACCCGTCGCGCCCCGCCACGCTGACGATGATGGGCGGCCCGATCGATACCCGTCGTTCGCCCACGACAGTCAACGACATGGCGATGCAGCGGCCGATCGAGTGGTTCCGCCACAACGTCATTGCCACGGTGCCGCTGCAATACGCCGGCGCGGGCCGGCGGGTCTATCCCGGTTTCCTCCAGCTTGCCGGGTTCATGAGCATGAACCTCGGCAACCACATGATGAGCCACTACGAGATGTTCAAACACCTGACGGTGGGCGACGAGGCGAGTGCCGATGCGACCAAGGCGTTCTACGACGAATACCGCTCGGTCTGCGACATGACCGCCGAGTTCTACCTCCAGACCGTCGAGGAGGTGTTCCAGAAACACTCGCTGCCAGGTGGCACGTTCGTCCACCGCGGCCGGCCGGTCGATCTCGGCGCGATCCGCGACACCGCGATCCTGGCAGTCGAGGGCGAGCGCGACGACATCTCGGGCATCGGCCAGACGAAGGCCGCGCTCGACCTCGCGACCGGGCTGGCCGCGAGCCGGAAGCAATATCTCCTCGCGGAAGGCGCCGGGCACTACGGGATCTTCAACGGCAGCCGCTGGCGCGAACTCATAGCTCCCGCAGTCGAGGCGTTCATCGGCCGCCACGGCAAGGGGCGGCTCAAGGCGGCCGCCTAGCCGGGCGGCGCGGGGCGGGCCGACGCGAACAGCCTGCGCAGCATTCGCCGGGCGACCACCAGCAACCACGCGGTAAGCGCGAACAGCACGGCCGCAATCCCGACTGCAATGTAGGGATATTCGTACGCCGCCCACAGCAGGCCCGCGGCGGCGACGTCCTCGACCGACGAGACGGCAATGTTGCTGAACGGTTCGGGACTCGCATTGACGACCGCGCGCGAGCCGGCCTTGCCGGCGTGCGCTGCAAACGCCGCTCCCCCGCCGAGCAGGAAGGCCATCGCCTGGAACGCAGGGTCGCCCGGGTCCACGATCGCCAGCGCGAGCAAAGCACCGCCGACGGGTCGCACAACGGTGTGGACCGTGTCCCACGCGCTGTCGAGCCAAGCGATCTTGTCGGCAAGGAATTCGGCCAGCGCGGCGATCGCCGCCGCGCCCATGACCCAGGGGTTCGCCAACACGTCGAGCGCGGCAAGATGCTCGGGCACCGGCAGCGCGCCGAGCCGCATCGCCAATCCCGTGGCGAAGATCGCAAGGTAGAGCCGCCACCCCGCCAGAAGGCTGACGCTGCCCGCGACGCCGAGAATTTCAACGATCCCCATCACCCCTCTCCTGCGTGTTCAGGTCCTCAGCCGTACTTGCCCTTCCGGGGTCCGAGATAGCCGAACAGATATGCCGCCACCTTGCGCATCTGGATCTCCTCGGCCCCTTCGGTGATGCGGTACCGGCGATGGTGGCGATAGATGTGCTCGAACGGCTTGTGCCGGGAATAGCCGATCCCGCCGTGGACCTGCATCGCGCGGTCGGCCGCCTCGCACACCAGCCGGTTCGCCCAGTAATTGCACATGCTGATCCTGTCCGAGATCGTCCGCTCGATCTCCTCGTGGGGCATGTTGTCCATCTCCCACGCGGTCTTGTAGATCAGCAGGCGCAGCATCTCGCACTGGGTGGCGAGTTCGACGAGCGGGAACTGGATCGCCTGATTCCTCGCGAGTTCCTCGCCGAACGGCTTGCGCTCGCGGGCGTACTTCACGCTTTCCTCGATGCAGAACTGCGCCGCGCCGAGGCTCGATGCCGCCTGGCGGATGCGGTTTTGGTGGACAAAGCTCTGCGCCAGCGCGAGGCCGCGGCCTTCCTCTCCAAGGATCGTATCTTCAGGCACCCACACGCCGTTCAGGCTCAGGCGCGGGTGATCGGTAGGCATGTTGAACGTCCACATCCACTCCTCGATCTTCAGGCCGGCGGAAGGATTGGGCACGAGGAAACAGGTAATCCCGCGCGCATCGCCATCTTTACCGCCGGTGCGCGCGAACGTGGCGCAGTGGGTGGCGACGTGCATCCCGGTGATCCACATCTTCTCCCCGTCGATCCGCCAGCCGGGAACGCCGTCGCGCTCCTCGCGCACCGCGCGGGTTTCCATCCAGGTCGCATCGGAGCCGTGATGCGGCTCGGTCAAACCGAAGGCGACGCGGCGCGTGCCTTCGAAGCCGCCGAGGATGAACTCCTCCTTTTGCGCCTCGGTGCCGAAGGTGTCGAACATCGCCACGAAGGGGAAATTGCCGACGATCGAGTGTTCGTTCTGAAGGTCGTTGTGGAGTCCCAGACCGCGCTGCGCGAAGCGGTCGCGGATGACCGCCATCCACAGGTTCGACCCGTCCTTGCCGCCGTATTCCTTCGGTGCGGAGAAGCGCCAGTGCCCGGCTTCGTCGGCCGCCTTGCGCGCGTGTCGCAGCAGGTCCTCCCACTCGCGCCGGGGCAGGCCGCCCGCGTCCCAGTCGGTCCGCGCGTTCTCGCGACGGTGGTCGAAGAAGCGGACGTTGTCGTCCTTCGCGACGAGCGGCTCGATCTCCGCCTCGATGAATGCCTCGAGCTCGGCGTAGTAGGCCTCCAGGTCGGCGGGTATCGTGAAATCCATGCGCTGGTCCCTCCCGGTGGGCGTGGTGCCGCGCGCGTGCCGATTGCGCAACCGGAAGTCGTCGGGCAGTCTTCCGCCGGATGGCGGCAGGCGCGGACACATCGAGGACTTCGCTCGGCGGCGCCGGCTCGATGGAGGTCGACGTCGAGGCACTCCGCTACGGACTCGAGCAGGCAGCGCGCGACGCCGGACTTGCGGGAGCGTGCGTCGCCAAGCTGGCGAGACTCGGCGGGGGCGCCAGCAAGCAGCTGTGGGGCTTCGACCTGGCGATACCCGGCGAAGCGCCCCGCCCGCTCGTCCTGCGGCGCAATCCGCCCGGCGCGGCCCGATCGTCGCAGGCGCTGGGCAGTGTAGCGGCCGAAGCAAGACTGATCCGGCTCGCGGGCGAAGCGGGGGTTCCGGTGCCCGCTATCGCGTTCGTCGTGCCCGACGGTTCGCCGGTCGGCGATGCCTACGGGATGGCGCGCCTCGAGGGCGAGACGCTGGGCCCGCGCGTTGTCCGGTCGCCCGCCCTTGCCGGGGCGCGTGCGACCATGGCACGCCAGTGCGGAGACATCCTCGCCCGCCTGCATGCGGTGGCGGTCCCGGCCATGGCCGAACTTGAGGTTCGCAGCGCGGATCGCGCTCTTGCCGGGCTCGAACAGCGCTACCGGGACACCAGCCAGCCGCGACCGGCCTTCGAATTCGCGCTCCGCTGGCTCAAGGAAAACCTGCCCCGGCACGGCGAGCTGCGGCTGCTGCACGGCGACTTTCGCACCGGCAACCTCGTCGTCGGACCCGACGGCATCCGCGCCGTACTCGACTGGGAGCTGGCGCACGTCGGCGTCCCGGCGAGCGACCTCGCCTGGCTTTGCGTGCCGAGCTGGCGGTTCCAGCGGCCCGACCTCCCGGTGGGCGGGTTCGGCACGCGCGAGGACCTGATCGCGGGGTACGAACGCGCGGGCGGCGCGGCCGTCGACCGGGGCGAACTCCATGCCTGGGAAGTGTATCAGACGATGAACTGGGGCACGATGTGCGCGGGTGCGGCGCGCGCGTTCATGGATGGCGCGCGGTCGGTCGAAGGCGCGGTCATCGCACGGCGCGCTTCCGAAACCGAATTCGATCTCATGCGCATGCTCGCGCCCGGTCACCCGGCGTGGCGCACCGGGATCGGGGCGACCCGCACCATGGCCGCCGATCCGCCCGCCCCGTTGATCCTCGCGGAGGTTCGCGCCGCGCTCGAGCGCGGCGTCGCCCCCGGCTTCGCGCAGAGGGTCGCCGCCAACGCGCTGGGGATCGCCGAACGGGAGATCGCGCGCGGCCCGCTCGCCCCTCACGATGAAATGCGCGCACTCGCCGACCATGTCCGCGAGGGGCCTGCCGACGACGCGCCGATCGAACGGCTGATCGAACTCGCGATCGCGCGGATCGAGATCGACCAGCCGGGCTATCCCCCCTACCGCGCCTGGAAGGACGCGATAGGCGGATAGTCCGCGAGCCGGGTTCCTAGAGGATTTCGAACAGTCCGGCCGCGCCCTGGCCGCCGCCGATGCACATCGTCACCACGGCATACTTCACGCCCCGGCGCCGGCCCTCGATCAGTGCATGCCCCACGCAGCGCGCGCCGGTCATGCCGAAGGGGTGGCCGATCGAAATAGAGCCGCCGTTGACGTTGAGCCGGTCGTCCGGAATGCCCAGCTTGTCGCGGCAGTAGATCACCTGGACCGCGAACGCCTCGTTCAGTTCCCACAGGCCGATGTCGTCCATCTTGAGGCCGAACCGGTCGAGCAGCTTGGGGATGGCGAAGACCGGGCCGATGCCCATCTCGTCGGGCTCGGTGCCGGCGACCGCCATGCCGACATAGCGGCCCATTGGCTCCAGGCCGCGCTTGGCCGCGACCCCGGCTTCCATCACCACGCAGGCCGAAGACCCGTCGGACAGCTGGCTGGCGTTGCCCGCGGTGATCACCCCGCCCTCGCCCATCACGGGCTTGAGGCTCGCGAGACCCTCGAGGGTCGTGTCGGGACGGTTGCAGTCGTCCCTGGTCGCGGTGACTTCCTTGTAGGAGACTTCCTTGGTCTCCTTGTCGACCACCGCCATCGTCGCGGTGCAGGGGACGATCTCGTCGTCGAACTTGCCTTCCGCCTGGCCCGCCGCGGTACGCTGTTGCGAGCGGAGCGAATACTCGTCCTGCGCCTCGCGCGAAATGCCGTAGCGCTTCGCGACGACCTCGGCCGTGCCGATCATCGGCATGTAGATATGCGGGTGCATCTCGAGCAGTTCACGGTCGGGCTCGACGAACATCTTGCCGCTGCCGACGACCTTCGAGATCGATTCGAGCCCGCCGGCGACGCAGATGTCCATCCGGTCGATGACGATCTGCTTGGCAGCCGTGGCGATGCTCATCAGGCCCGACGAGCACTGGCGGTCGATCGTCATGCCGGGCACGCTTACGGGCAGCCCGGCGCGCAGCGCGGCAAGGCGCGCGACGTTGCCGCCGGTCGAGCCCTGCTGGACCGCGCAGCCCATCAGCACGTCGTCGACTTCGGCGCCTTCGAGCCCGGCGCGCTCGACCGCGGCCTTGATCGACCACGATCCCAGGGTCGCCCCGGTGGTGTTGTTGAATGCTCCGCGCGCCGCTTTCGTCAGCGGAGTGCGGGCGGTGGAGACGATGACGGCGTCACGAGACATGGGCTATTCCTGACTTCTGGTTGGGTGATCCGGTCCCGGAGAGGAGGCGGATCAGACGAAGAACTGGCTGATCCACTCGGCGATCAGGGCGGGCTTGTCCTCGCCCTCGATCTCGATGGTGGTTTCCATGGTTTCCTGCCACTGGCCGGGGCGCTTCTCGGTGAGTTCGAGCAGCTTGAAATGGCCGCGCACGCGCTTGCCGGAGCGAACCGGGGCAAGGAAGCGGACCTTGTTGCCGCCGTAGTTGACACCCATTTTCACGCCGTCTGGACGCGGGCAGTCGGACCTGGCGCGGAGCATCGGGATCAGCGACAGCGTGAGGAAACCGTGGGCGATGGTGCCGCCGAACGGCGTCATCCTGGCCTTTTCCTCGTCGATGTGGATGAACTGGTGGTCGCCGGTCGCATCGGCGAACTGGTTGATCCGCTCCTGGCTGACCTCCACCCATTCGCTCTTGCCGATGGTCTCGCCGACCTTCGCCTGCAGTTCCTGCGGGGTCATGCGCCTCTCCTTGTAACTTGCCGTTTACGTAAACCGGCGAGTCTCATGGCGCATGTCGGCGGCTAGCGCAACGGCGTTGCCCCTGCCGTTACGGCATTTGCCGCCGCGGGCGAGGGCGCGGGCGCGCGAACGGGTTTGCGCCGCGGCGAATCGGCGAGCCGGCACCACGTCCACAAGCCGCACTGCACACCGATCAGGGTAAGCACGAACGGCTGGTAGGCGATCCCCTGAAACAGCGATCCGACGAGATAGATGACCTGTGCGAACTGGAGCGCGACCGCGAGCGGCGCCTGCCACTGCCGGTCCGCCTCCGGCCGTCCCCGCCAGCGGCGTCGGATCCGTTCCATCTGCCACAAGCCCAGCAGGTGGATCCACAACCACAGGGCGAGACCCGGCCAACCCTGTTCGCCCAGCATCTCGAATATCGCCGAGTGATAGGCGCGCGCGCGGTCGGTGTGGTCCTCGTAGCGTACCGCGGTGTTCCCGCCGCCGAGGTCCGTGCGGACCGGCACCTCGTAGGTGAACTCGTTGCCGCGATAGGCGTCGAACCCCCCGCCCATCGGGTTGGCGCTGGCATAGTCTATCGTCCACTCCCACACCGCCACCCGGGTCGAGGCGGAGGTATCGGCATCGGTGTTCTCGAGCGTGGACATGCGTGCATGCCAGCTGCTCGGCACGAAGGGCAGCGCCACCACGCCCAGCGCGGCGGCGAGACCAAGATAGACGAAACGCCGCCGGACGTCGCGCAGGAGGAGCACCGCGAGGACCGCGATGCACAGCAGGCCGGTTCGCGCCTCGGTGCCGATCGGGATCAGCAGGCAGGCGAAGATCAGCGCATAGCCGAACCCCTTCACCCGCCAGTCGGGCGGAAACACGGTACCATGCTTCATCGCCCACAGGACCAGCGGAATGATCGCGATCGCTACGGTCGAAATCGTCGAGCTTTCGTACATACCGGTGTTGTTGTCGACGAACAGGCGAAGCACGCCGTACCCCCCGCCCCCGGTCGCCGTCTTGATTCCCCCGCTGATGATGATCGCACCGGCCGTAAGCACCATCGTCAGGATGGCGGTTTCGATCCGCAGCCGCGTGGTGAGCGTGAGGGGCAGGAAGATCGCGAAGACGAGGGCTTTCCAGACCCACTCCCATTTCTGGGCCGCCTCGACCGGAAAATCGGCGTTCATCGTGGTGACGAAGCACCACGCCAGGAGGGCGGAGAGCAGCACCTGCCGCAGACCCATCCGGGCACCGCGCTTGGGATCGACGAGAAGCCACCCGGCGAAGGCGGCGCAGAACGCGATCAGCGATACCGGGATAGCCGAAACGAACCGCCAGCCGATGTCCTGCGGCGCCAGCGTGTCGATGTAGATGTAGGCGAGCACCCAGACGAAGGGCCGGCGAAGGCCGAGCAGCAGGACGATGGCGATGAAGCCGAGAAGCGCAAGATCGGTCATTCCGTCCCGGCTTTCCCCTGGGTGGGCGGCGGGGGATCGCGATCGAGATCCTCACGGCTCATCAGCCGCAACACCATGAGCAGCAGGAGGCCGTGCGACAGCGCGAGGGCGAACAGATCGATCATCCGAGCGCCCCCGCGCCTACAGCAGCGCGGTTGACGGCCCGTTAAGCCTGTCGTGCGACAGTGCTGACATGACCCGGGTGCTTCATGTCCTCGACCACTCGTTGCCGCTCCACAGTGGCTATACCTTCCGCACGCGGGCGCTGATGAATGCGCAAGCCGCCGCGGGGCTCGAGGTGCGCGGCATCACGGGCCTGCGCCATGGGGCGCCGGGGCCTGTCGCCGAAGTCGCGGACGGCCTCTTGTTCCACCGATCGCCGGGCTCCGCGTCCGGGCCGGCGGGCCTGCGCGAATGGCGCGAGATCAGCCGCCTGGCCGAGGCGATCGGGGCGCTGGCGGGAACCTGGCGGCCCGACGTTCTCCATGCCCATTCGCCCGCACTGTGCGGCGAAGCGGCAATCCAAGCGGGCAGGGCTCTCGGCATTCCCGTCGTCTACGAAATCCGCGCCTTCTGGGAAGACGCCGCGGTCGGCAACGGCACGGGCCGCGCGGGCTCGGTGAAATACCGGCTCACACGCGCGCTGGAAGACAGGGTCGTCGAAGGAGCCGATGCGGTGTTCACAATCTGCCACGGCCTGCGCGACGACCTCGTTGCCCGCGGGCACCCCGAGGGCAAGATCGGCCTGTCGCCGAACGGCGTCGACCTTGCCCTGTTCGGCGAGCCGGGTCTGCGCGACGACGAGCTGGGGACCCAGCTGGGCCTGTCCGCGGGCGACCCAGTGATCGGGTTCATCGGCAGCTTCTACGATTACGAAGGCCTGGACCTGCTGATCGACGCCATGCCGTCGCTGCGCGCGAGGCACCCCGGTGCGCGACTGCTTCTGGTTGGCGGCGGACCGATGGAAGGGGCCCTGCGCGCCCGGGCCGCCGGCTCGCCCTGTTCAGGCGCGATCTGCTTCGCGGGGCGCGTCCCGCACCGCGAGGTCGAGCGGTATTACTCGCTCATCGACGTGCTTGCCTATCCGCGCAAGGCGAGCCGACTGACCGAACTCGTCACTCCGCTCAAGCCGCTCGAGGCGATGGCGCAGGGGCGCCTCGTCGCCGCAAGCGACGTCGGCGGGCATCGCGAACTCATCGCCCGCGGCGAAACCGGCGTCCTGTTCGAGCCGGACGACGCCGAGGCCATCGCCGCCACGCTCGCCGACCTGCTCGACAGCCGTCACGCGTGGCCCTCCCTGCGGCAGCGCGCGCGCGACCACGTTCGCGAACGCCACGACTGGGCGCGCAACATTCGTCGTTATCAGGACGTTTACCAACTGCTGCTAACCCGCAAGTCCGACGGGAAGCTGTCGGCCGCCGCGTAACCAGCGCGGTCCGACGCAAGGCTTCCGCAGCGACGGAGGGGTTCAGTGACCAACAGGCGCAGACGTACGGGGGCGAGCATGCCCGTGAGTGCGCATCCGGCGTTCCCGGCGATCGTCGCGCTATGGTTCGCGGGCCTGCTCGGTCTGGGCATCGTGGTGCTCCCCTCGCCCCTGATCGGCCGGATCGCAGAGACGACGGGCCTGTCCGCGGCTTTCGTAGCCGCCCAGCCGCCGCTGGATGTTTCGACGCGGCTCGGGATCGCGCTGGCCGCCGGGATTCTCGGAGCATTGGCCGGCCTGGGAATCGCGCGCGCGATCGCCCGGGGCCGCGCTCTGCGGCCGGCGGCACGCGGGGCTGGCGAGCCCACCCCGCGCGACGATGATGCCGCGGCCACCGCCAAGCGTCCCATCTCGGCGCATGACGAGCTCTTCGAAGGGGGACTCGATGCGGACCCGGCGTCGACCTTCGAGAACAACGAGGCCGAAGATTTCCGGTGTGCACGCTCCGAACCCGAAACGGCCCCCATCGAAGAAATCGGCGAGGAAATCGGCGGGGGAACCATCGAGAACCTCGATGCGGCTCGTGATCCGGCTTCAGAGGATGCAAACCTGCTCGATCTCGGGCGATTCGAGGAAGCCGCCGACGCAGACAGTCACGGCGCATGGGGATGCGACCCTCTGCATGAGGCTGACAGCCCTCAGGAAGCCGGAACCTGGGACGACGGCACGGCCGCTGCGCCGCCCGCCGAACCTGCCGAGCCTGCTCACGAGATGGAAGCGGCGCACCAGCCCGTTGCCCCCCTATCCGAAGATCGCCGCGCAGACTCCGGTTGCGACGCGAGCGCCGACGTGGCCATCGTCGAACTGGTGGATCGCTTCGCGCGCGCGCTCAGCCGTCATCGCGAAGGATCAGCGCTGCGGGCCGATGCGGCCGCGCGTGAGAGCGCCGAGGGGAACGAGGCTTGGGAGGGCGCTGCGGAGGACATCGGCCTGCCCGATCCGGTTCGTGCCGCGCCCATCGGGGACCCGTCAATGCACGCCGCCGAAGCGCTCGCCCCCGAGCCGGAGATGGCCCCGCCAGTTCCGAGCCTGACCGAGCTTGCCCCTTCACCGCGCATGCCCGATGCGCTGCGCGAGATAGACTTCGATTACGACAGCGAATTCGACGAGGATGATGACGACGGAGTGCCCGCGCTCGATCTTTCGTTTTCGCTCGCCCGGAGCGCGCGTCCTTCAGGCCATCCTGATGCCACCGCCGCGGGCATCGGGTCGGTCGCGGCCGGGATGGTCGAAGAGGAAGACGAGGAAGCCGATGACGGGGGTTCGGAGGAGAACTATCCATCGCTTCTTGCAATGAAGAGCCCGTTGGGCGTCCAGCGCGAACCGGTCCGCCTTGCCGACGAGGCGGAAGCCGGCGACGTCTGCGAAGACGTGATCGAACCGATCGCCGCCTTTCCGGCCCGCGACGCGCGCCACCCCGATGCCGAGCGCGCCTTGCGTGACGCGCTCGAGAAGCTTCAGCGGATGAGCGGCGCCGCCTGAACAGGCGGGACGATTGGCGGCGGCTGGGAAAGCCCCGCTTTATCCGGCTCAAATCCCTTCGCGGTTGCGGAAAACCGTTCGTTTCGCCATGGCCGACTCTCGCGACATTTTTGCTGCGCGGGGAGTCTTGGTAAGTCGCGCTTCATTGCCCGGCTGGCTGCCCCTCGTCGCTTGACAGAGACGGGATGGATCGAAACGCAATGGGTTTTCCGATTGCCCAGGGATTGTACGACCAGGCCAACGAGCACGATGCCTGCGGCGTCGGGCTGCTGGCGCACATCAAGGGCGAGAAAAGCCATTCGATCGTCACCCGTGCGCTCGAGATCCTCGCGAATCTCGATCATCGTGGCGCGGTCGGCGCGGATCCGCTGCTGGGCGACGGCGCGGGTATCCTGATCCAGATCCCCGATCCGATCTTTCGCAAGTGGGCCGCCGCCGAAGGCCATGACCTGCCCGGTCCCGGAGAATATGCGGTCGCGATGTGCATGATGCCGCAGGACGCAGCCGCGCGCGATTTCGTGACCGGACAGTTCGAAAGGTTCGTGGCCAAGGAAGGCCAGCGCCTCGTGGGCTGGCGCGATGTCCCGGTTACCCTCGACGGCCTCGGCAAGGCGGTGGTCGCCTCGATGCCCGTGATGCGCCAGTGCGTGATCGCCCGGGGCAACAACTGCGCTGACCAGGACGCCTTCGAGCGCAAGCTGATCGTCATCCGCAAGCAGACGCAGAACCCCTTGCGCAAGCAGGAGGAAAAGCACGGCATCGCGGGGCTGACGCAGATGTACATCCCCAGCTTCTCGAGCCGGACGATCGTCTACAAGGGGCTGCTGCTCGCCAACCAGGTCGGCAGTTTCTACGACGACCTGCGCGATCCCGACTGCGTGTCGGCGCTGGGCCTCGTCCACCAGCGCTTTTCCACCAACACCTTCCCCAGCTGGCGGCTCGCCCACCCGTACCGCTTCATGGCCCACAATGGCGAGATCAACACGGTCCGCGGCAACGTGAACTGGATGAACGCGCGCCGCCGGACGATGGAATCGCCGCTGCTCGGCGCCGATCTCGACAAGCTGTGGCCGATCATTCCGCACGGCCAGTCGGACACCGCCTGCCTCGACAACGCGCTCGAGCTGCTGCTGCTCGGCGGCTACAGCCTTGCGCATGCGATGATGATGCTGATCCCCGAAGCGTGGGCCAAGAACCCGCTGATGGATCCCGAGCGCCGCGCGTTCTATGAATATCACGCCGCGCTGATGGAGCCGTGGGACGGTCCCGCCGCGGTCTGTTTCACCGACGGCCGCCAGATCGGTGCGACGCTCGACCGCAACGGATTGCGTCCGGCGCGCTATTGCGTGACCAGGGACGATCTCATCTGCCTCGCCTCCGAAAGCGGGGTGCTGCCGTTCGACGAAGGCGACATCGTCCGGAAGTGGCGGCTTCAGCCGGGGCGCATGCTGCTCGTCGATCTCGAACAGGGACGCATCATCGAGGACGAGGAGCTCAAAGCCGATCTTGCCCGCGCCGAGCCCTATGCGAAGTGGCTCGACGACGCGCAGTACAAGCTGGAGGACCTCGATCACATCGAGCCGGAGCTGTCGGCGGTTCCCGAACCGGCAAGCGACCTGCTTCAGCGCCAGCAGGCGTTCGGCTACACGCAGGAAGACATCGCCCGGTTCCTCGAGCCGATGGCGCAGGCGGGCGACGATCCGATCGGTTCGATGGGGACCGACACCCCGATCGCGGTATTGTCGAACCGGCCGCGGCTGCTGTTCGACTATTTCAAGCAGAACTTCGCGCAGGTCACCAATCCGCCGATCGACCCGATCCGCGAGGAACTGGTGATGAGCCTGCTCAGCATGATCGGCCCGCGGCCCAACCTGCTCGGCCGCGATGCGGGCACGCACAAGCGCCTCGAGGTCAGCCAGCCGATCCTCACCAACGAGGACCTCGCCAAGATCCGCTCGGTCGAAGCCGCGCTCGACGGAGCGTTCCGCTGCGCGACGATCGACATCTGCTGGGACGCCGGCGCCGGGGTCGAGGGCGTCGAGCTCGCCATCAAGGAGATGTGCTGGGCGGCGACCGAAGCGGTGCTGCAGGACCACAACATCCTGGTGCTGTCCGACCGCGCGCACGGCCCCGACCGGATCCCGATCCCGGCGGCGCTCGCGACGGCGGCGGTCCATCACCACCTCGTTAGGCAGGGCCTTCGGATGCAGACCGGACTGGTCGTCGAGACCGGCGAGGCGCGCGAGGTGCACCATTTCTGCGTTCTTGCGGGCTACGGCGCCGAGGCCATCAATCCCTATGTCGCGTTCGAGACGCTCGAGGAAATCCGCCGCACCAAGCTGCCGCACCTCGACGAGACGACCGTCCGCGGCAACTACGTCAAGGCCATCGGCAAGGGCGTGCTGAAGGTCATGTCCAAGATGGGCATCAGCACCTACCAGTCGTACTGCGGCGCGCAGATCTTCGATGCGGTCGGCCTGTCGAGCGCGTTCGTCGACAGGTACTTTACCGGCACCGCGACCACGATCGAGGGCGTTGGCCTTGCCGAAGTGGCCGAGGAAGCAGTCCGGCGCCACGCGATCGCCTATGGCCACAACCCGGTCTACGAGCACATGCTCGACCCCGGCGGCATCTACCAGTTCCGGCTGCGTGGCGAGGACCATGCCTGGACCCCCGGCACCGTCGCCGACCTGCAGCACGCGGTGCGCGGCAACAGCCGGGATCGCTACGCGGACTACGCCAGGGCGATCAACGAGCAGTCCGAACGGATGCTGACGATCCGCGGGCTGATGGAACTCAAGCCCGCCGAAACCCCTCTTGCCATCGACGAGGTCGAGCCGGCGGTGGAGATCGTCAAGCGTTTCAGTACCGGGGCGATGAGCTTCGGCTCGATCAGCCGCGAGGCGCATACTACGCTAGCCATCGCGATGAACCGCATCGGCGGGCGCTCCAACACCGGCGAAGGGGGCGAGGAGCCCGACCGGTTCAAGCCGCTCCCGGGCGGCGATTCGATGCGCAGCCGCATCAAGCAGGTCGCATCCGGACGCTTCGGGGTCACCACCGAGTACCTGGTCAATTCGGACGACATCCAGATCAAGATGGCCCAGGGCGCCAAGCCAGGCGAAGGCGGCCAGCTGCCCGGCCACAAGGTCGACAAGGTGATCGGCAGGGTCCGCCACTCGACCCCCGGGGTGGGCCTCATCAGCCCGCCGCCGCACCACGACATCTACTCGATCGAGGATCTCGCGCAGCTGATCCACGACCTCAAGAACGTGAACCGGCAGGCGCGCATCTCGGTCAAGCTGGTCAGCGAGGTCGGCGTAGGCACGGTCGCCGCCGGCGTTTCGAAGTGCAAGGCGGACCACGTCACCATCTCGGGCTACGAGGGCGGCACCGGCGCTTCGCCACTGACCAGCCTCACCCACGCGGGCAGCCCGTGGGAGATCGGCCTCGCCGAAACCCAGCAGACGCTGCTCCTGAACGATCTTCGCAGCCGCATCGCGGTGCAGGTCGACGGCGGCCTCAGGACCGGGCGCGACGTCGCGATTGGCGCACTGCTCGGCGCGGACGAGTTCGGCTTCGCCACTGCGCCGCTGATCGCGGCCGGGTGCATCATGATGAGGAAGTGCCATCTGAATACCTGCCCGGTCGGCGTTGCCACGCAGGACCCGGTGTTGCGCAAGCGGTTCACCGGCACGCCCGAACACGTGATCAACTACTTCTTCTTCGTGGCCGAAGAACTGCGCGCGATCATGGCCGAAATGGGCTTCCGCACCGTCGAGGAGATGGTCGGCCGGGTCGACCGGATCGACATGGCGCGCTGCGAACGGCACTGGAAGGCGCACGGTATCGACCTGTCGCGGCTGCTGCACCAGGTCCGCCCGGTCGAGGGGCACACGCTCCATCATTCGCAGGAACAGGACCACGCGCTCGACGGCGCGATGGACGTCGAGCTGATCGAGGCCTGCCGCGGCGCGATCGACAGGGGCGATCCGGTCCAGCTGACCCGCACTATCCGCAACGTCAACCGCACGGTCGGCGCGATGCTGTCGGGCGAGGTTGCGCGGGCGCATGGCCACCAGGGCCTTGCACCCGAAACGATCCGCATCGAGTTTACCGGCGTCGCCGGGCAGAGCTTCGGCGCGTGGCTCGCGCACGGGATCACGCTGCGGCTGACCGGGGATGCCAACGATTACGTCGGCAAGGGCCTGTCGGGGGGGCGCATCGTGGTGCGACAGCCCGACGGAGTGGGCCGCGATCCGGGCAGCAACATCATCGTCGGCAACACCGTGCTCTACGGCGCGATAGCGGGCGAGGCGTACCTTGGCGGCGTCGCCGGGGAGCGCTTCGCGGTGCGCAACTCGGGCGCGGTGGCGGTGGTCGAGGGCTGCGGCGATCACGGCTGCGAGTACATGACCGGAGGCGCGGTCGTCGTGCTCGGGCGAACGGGCCGCAACTTCGCTGCCGGCATGAGCGGCGGCGTCGCCTACGTCTACGACGAGGAAGGACGGTTCGAACGGCTGTGCAACACTGCGCAGGTCGAGTTGTCGCCGGTCTCGCCGAAGCGTGACGAGGATGAAGGAACCGGCCGGCCGCTCCAGCGCCCGCGTTCGGTCGAGGACATGGGGCTTGGCGACATGCTGCGTCACGACGCCGAGCGGCTGCGCGTGCTTATCGAACGCCACAAGCTCCACACCGGCAGCGCGAAGGCGGCAGCGATCCTCGACGACTGGGACAATGCGGTCCGCAGCTTCGTCAAGGTCATGCCGACCGACTACGCGCGGGCGCTTAGGCAGCTCGAGGTGGAGCGTCAGGAAGCAGAAATGGAAGCGGCGGAATAACCATGGGCAAGGAAACCGGCTTCCTCGAGTACGAGCGCAAGGATCGCGTTTATGCCGAGCCGAAGGAACGCGTGCGGCACTACAAGGAATTCGTCGTACCGCACCCCGAACCGGACCTGCGGTTGCAGGCGGCCCGGTGCATGGATTGCGGCATTCCGTACTGTCACAGCGGCTGCCCGGTGAACAACCTCATCCCGGACTGGAACCACCTCGTCTACGAGGGAGACTGGAAGAACGCGCTCGAGAACCTGCACTCGACCAACAACTTTCCCGAGTTCACCGGCCGCATCTGCCCCGCCCCGTGCGAGGCGGCGTGCACGCTCAACATCATAGACCAGCCGGTGACCATCAAGTCGATCGAATGCGCGATCGTCGACCGTGGGTGGAAGGAGGGCTGGATCGTGCCCGAACCGCCGGCGGAACGGACCGGCAAGCGGGTTGCGATTGTCGGCAGCGGCCCGGCAGGCCTTGCCTGCGCCCAGCAACTGGCCCGGGTCGGCCACTCGGTCACGGTGTTCGAGAAGTCCGATCGCCTCGGCGGGCTGCTCCGCTACGGCATCCCCGACTTCAAGATGGAAAAGCACCTCATCAACCGGCGCGCGGTCCAGATGGAAGCGGAAGGAGTCACGTTCAAGACCTCGACCGAGGTCGGGGTCGACGTTTCGTTCGCCTCTCTGCGCGACAACTTCGACGCGGTCGTCCTGGCAGGCGGCGCGGAAGAACCGCGCCAGCTGCTGATCCCCGGCGCGGAGCTTCCCGGGGTGCGCCTCGCGATGGAATTCCTTACCCAGCAGAACAAGCGCAACGCAGGCGACGACGAAGTCCGCGCTGCCCCGCGGGGCAGCCTCGTCGCGACCGGCAAGAAGGTCGTCGTCATCGGCGGCGGCGACACCGGCAGCGACTGCGTCGGGACCAGCAACCGGCAGGGGGCAAAAAGCGTCGTCCAGCTCGAGATCATGCCCCGGCCGCCCGAGCGGGAAGACAAGGCACTGACCTGGCCGCACTGGCCGCTCAAGCTGCGGACCTCCAGCAGCCACGAGGAAGGGGTGGAGCGCGACTGGGCGGTGCTGACCAAACGCGTCGCGGGAGAGGGTGGCGAGGTGACCGGCCTCGAATGTGTCCGTGTCGAGTGGAACGAGGGCAAGATGGAGGAAATCGCCGGCAGCGAATTCACCATTCCCGCAGACCTAATCCTGCTCGCGATGGGCTTCACCGGCCCGCGCAAGGCCGGCCTGCTCGAGCAGGCCGGGGTCGATTTCGACGCGCGCGGCAATGTCGCCGCCGATACGGCGGGTTATGCCACCAGCGTGCCGAACGTGTTCGCCTGCGGCGACATGCGTCGCGGACAGAGCCTGGTCGTCTGGGCGATCCGCGAAGGGCGCCAGGCCGCCCGCGCGGTCGACGAGGCGCTGATGGGGGTGAGCGAACTTCCGCGCTGATCAGGCGGCGGGCGGCTCGACGCCGGCCGGCACGCTTTCCGGCAGGCTCTCGAAGCCGGGCGAGGCATCGCGTTCGGACGTTTCGTAAGCGAGCTGGTCGAGATCGTAGCGCACCACGTAGCCGGCGTCGGCGGAACAGGCGGCCGACAGGAGGATCGCGGGCAGGAGGCCAAGGCGTGTCATCGGCCCCGGTTAGCGCGGCGACCCTGTCGCTTCCGTTCGGTGAAATGGTTAAGCGCGCGGCAGGGAGGACCGCCCTGTCAGCGGTCGAGGCTCCAGTCGACTTCACCTCTCCCGTGCGAGCGCAGGAAGGCGTTGGCACGACTGAACGGCCTGGAACCGAAGAACCCGCGATGGGCCGACAGCGGACTGGGATGCGGGCTGCGGATGACGAGGTGCCGGCCGCCTTCCCGCAGCGAATCGATCCGCGCGGCCTTTGCCTGGGCGTGGCTGCCCCACAGCAAGAATACCGTGGGCTCGTCGCGCGCGGCGACCGCAGCGACCGCGGCGTCGGTGACTGCTTCCCATCCGCGCCCGGCGTGGCTGCCCGCATTGCCCGCCTCGACCGTCAGGCACGAATTGAGCAGGAGAACGCCCTGCGCCGCCCACTTGGTCAGATCGCCGTGATCCGGGCGCGCGATGCCGAGGTCGCTCTCCAGTTCCTTGTAGATATTGGCGAGGCTCGGCGGCGGCCGCTCGCCCCGCGGAACCGAGAACGACAGTCCCATGGCCTGCCCCGGCCCGTGGTAGGGGTCCTGGCCGAGGATCACGACGCGTGTCGCGTCGAGAGGTGTCAGCGCGAACGCGCGCAACCGGCTTCCACGGGGCGGATAGATTGCCTTGCCCGCCTCCTCCTGGGCTCGCAGCCAGCCGCCCAGTCGCCGCGCCTCGGAACCGGCGAGCACTCCCTCGAGCGCCGGCCGCCAGCTTTCGGGGATTGCCTCGCTGCCCATCCCCCTTCCGCTACGCCCGCTGGCGACGCCTCGCCAGCGACCCTTTCCCTCTATCCCCAATCGGCCTAAGGCTCGCCCCGCATGACAGTCCATTTCCACGAAGAAGACCTGCCCGACGGGCTCGAGTTCGCCGACGGCCCCATCGCGGTCGACACCGAGACGATGGGACTCATCACTCACCGCGACCGCCTGTGCGTGGTCCAGCTCAGCGACGGACAGGGTAACGAGCATCTCGTCCGCTTCTCGCCGGGAAGCAGTTACGACGCGCCCAACCTGAAGGCGCTGCTGGGTGATCCGGCCCGGCTCAAGCTGTTCCACTATGCCCGTTTCGATCTCGCTGCGATCCTGTTCTATCTCGGGGTCGAGGCGGCACCCGTCTTCTGCACCAAGATCGCAAGCAAGCTGACCCGGACCTATACCGATCGACACGGGCTCAAGAACCTTGTGTCCGAGCTGCTCGCGGCCGACATCTCGAAGGCGCAGCAGCTCAGCGACTGGGGCGGGCCCGACCTCAACGAGGCGCAGCGCGAGTATGCCGCGTCCGACGTCCGGTTCCTTCACCGCCTGCGCGAGGTTCTCGTCGAACGGCTCGATCGCGAACAGCGCACGAGCCTCGCGCAAGCGTGCTTCGACTTCCTGCCGACCCGCGCGCGGCTCGACCTGGCCGGGTGGGCCGACCGCGACATATTCAGCCACGATTAGGGCGTTCGCGCGTTAGACCTTCGCCATGACCCTGTCCGCCCGCATAGAGACACAGCAAGCCAAGGAACTGCGTAGCGCGCGGCAGCACTTCGCCGCGCCCGGCGGCAGCCACGACAAGGTGGTCGCCTTTCTTGCCAAGGCGCTGCCGATGGGTATCGGGGTGATCGCCGCGCTGATGATCGTGACCCCGCTTTCGCCCCGCGGCGAAGTCAGTTTCCTGCTCGATCGCAACAAGGTCCAGGTGATCAACGAACGCCTCAGCGTGGACAACGCGATGTATAGAGGCGCCGATGCGCAAGGCCGACCCTTCTCGCTTACCGCGGGCGAGGCGGTGCAGCGCTCGGGCAGGGAAGGCATCGTGCGGATGCAGGATCTGGTGGCGCGGATCCTGCTCGACGGCGGTCCGGCAAGCGTCCGCGCGGATGCGGGACAGTACGATATCCGCGACGAGGTGGTGAGCGTACCCGGCCCGGTTCTGGTGACCGCTTCCGACGGCTACCGGATGATGGCCAAAGGCGTCACCGTCGACATCCCGGACAAGCGGATGGTGGGATCGGGCGGTGTCAGCGGCGCGGTTCCCGCCGGCACCTTTTCGGCCAATCGGCTGGAAGCCGATCTCGAAGCGCGCACCGTATCGCTCGCCGGCAATGCCCGGCTGCGCATGATCCCCGGCAAGCTGAGGATGCCCTGATGTTCGATCACTTCCGTTCACGCCATGCCGCCAGTGCCGCCCGCTGGGGCCTGGGCGGTTTCGCCGCCACGCTGGTCGCCATGGCAGGCATTCAGGCCGGCGCCCAGGCGATCGCGGGCCACAACTCGAATGCTCCGGTGAACTACGCCGCCGATCGCATCGAACTGCAGGACCGGGCCAACCGGGTCGTGCTTTCGGGCAACGTCGACATAACCCAGGCGGGACTGCGGCTGCAGGCGGCGCGCACACAGGTCAACTACAGCGACACGGGCGGCCTCAGAATCCAGCGCATCACCGCCACCGGTGGTGTCACCGTGACCCGCGGCAACGAGCGTGCCGCCGGCGAGGTCGCGGTCTACGATTTCAATCGCCGTTTGATCACCATGGCCGGCAACGTGCGGCTCAACCGCGGTGGCGATACCCTCAACGGCGGCCGGCTGGTGATCGATCTCAAGAGCGGGGTGTCGAGTGTCGACGGCCGCGCGAACGGATCGTCCTCGGTAACCGGCACCGTCAGCGGGAGCGGAAACGGGCGGGTCAGCGGCTCGTTCAGCGTCCCGCAGGGCTGATTCCCCGCGGCCTAGAAGGCCCTTGGGTGGATGATCACGCCGATGGTCTTGAATACGATCATCGCATCGCCCCACAACGACCACCCGGCAATGTACTCGAGGTCCGCGCGCAGGCGGTCAGTCAGGTGTTTCTCTTCGTCGGTCGCGCCGCGGTGGCCGCGGATCTGCGCGAGGCCCGTCACGCCGGGCTTGAGCGAATGGCGATCCCAGTAGGCCCCATCGACCTCCCAGAAAAGCTTGTCTCCGGCCTGTGAGGCGATTGCATGCGGCCGGGGTCCAACCACGCTCATGTCGCCAGCGAGCACGTTGAACAGTTGCGGCAGTTCGTCGATGCTGGTTCGCCGGATGAAGCGACCCACCCGGGTGGTCCGGTCGTCATCGCGCGACGCGGAACGCGCTCCCGCAAGGTCGCCGGCATCGACCCGCATCGAGCGGAACTTGAACATCGAGAAGAACCGGTTCCCGCGGCCCAGCCGGCGCTGGACGAAGAACACCGGTCCGCCGTCCTCGAGCTTGATCGCGAGCGCGGTCAGCGCGAATATCGGCGCGGTCACGATCAGTGCGCCCAGCGCCACGAACACGTCGAACACCCGCTTCATGACGCGCTGGCGCATCCCGAGCGGTCCGGTCGAGACGACCAGCGCCCGCCAGCCGCTGGAAACCGTGAGACCGATCGGCGCCAGTTCGTCGAGCCGGTCGGTGACAATTTCTCCGCGTACGCCGGCTGCCCGCAGGATCCTTGCCCACTGGTTGCGCTGGGCGAACGGGCAGCTGACGATCACCCGGTCCATGTTGAGCAGGCAATGTCCGATCCGGTCGAGCGCGTCGGGGTCGGAGGGATCGGGCAGCAAGCCGCGGGCGATGGTATCGATCCGGATCGCATCGGCGAGGGGAACCGGCGGTCCGCCGGCCTCGATGACCAGCTCGTTGACCACGCTGACCCCCCACGCGCGCCGAATCCACCATATCAGCCACCGCCGGCTCGCCGCCAGCATCATGAGCGTGATGGCCATCCCGCCGGTGAATACCACGCGCGAGAAATTCGCCGTGATCTTGGCGTAGAAGACCACGAAGAGCAGCAACCCGGCCGCGAGGCCCAGCGCTGCCGCGGTGCGCAGCGCGGCGTATTGCCAGTCCTGCAGCGAACGGATCGAGTAGGCGCGCTGGTAGAGCGCCAACGTCAGGTACAGCGGCAGCAGGAGTTGCGCCTCGAAGAGATGGATTTCGCGCGACCATCCGAGATACGCGAGTTCCATCAGGCCGAACCCCGCGAACAGGATCGCGACGTCGAGCAGGACCATCGACATGTAGAGCCGCACCCGCCGCCGTTCGAGCGAGGGCGCCAGGGGGTCGGCGGTCCCGGTTGCTCCCAGGCGTCTGTCAAACGGAGCATTCATGGGCGGTCGGCGATCACCAGTCGAACGAGAAAGAGAGCCCACCGACCCTGTCGGCACGCGCAAGCCCTTGTCTTGCACCGAGGTTTTGCGGTTGGCAAGGCCAAGGACCGTCCCGCTGCGTGCCGGGGCAGGGTTCGGCCCGTCGGTCACTGCCGCGCGGCGGCTGCAATGCCCGCAAGCGCCTGCGCCAGCAGAGTATCGCTCGCCTGGCTGTTCGCGAGCAGCGAGCGGTGGACCTCGACCAGTCGGGCGACCAGCCGGGCAAGCTTGCGGCCTCGCCAGCGGTGAAGCTGCGCGGCGATGTCGGGCTTGTCCTTGAAGAAGACCCGGCGCGCGCGGACCTCGGCCTCAACGAACGATTCGATCGATTCGCCCCGCCCGAGCCTGGCGTTGAGCTGGGCGAGCTGCGCAGCCCTCCGCTCGAACGCGAGAAGCAGGCCGACTGGATTGAGCGAGAGTTCGCGCATCCGCGCCAGCTCTGCCGATAACATCTCGGTCCTTCCCGAGAGCACCGCGTTCACCAGCGGCATGAACCCGTCGTCCTCGGTTCGCGCGGCGATCGCGTCGAGCGCTTCGACATCGGGGGTGACCGGCGCCTCGGGACTTGCGTCGAGATAGAGAGCGAGCTTTTCCACCTCGCTCCGTGCGAGTCGCAGATCCATGCCGGTCGCCCGCGCGATGCGTTCGGCGATCTGTCCCGACATGCGCAGTCCCCGCTCCTCGCCCGCCGTACGGATCGTTTCGCGCAGCTGGGCAAGGTCGGGTGGGTAGAACATGCTCACCAGCGCATCGTCGCGCTTTTCCAGCAGCTTGGCCGTTCGCGACTTGTCGGTCGCGGAGGTCGCGACGACGAGCACCGGGCAGGCCCTGCCCTCTCCCGCGTCGATCGATGCCACGTGATTGGCCAGCGCATCGTGTGCCTCGTCGCCGGTCGCCCGCACGAACAGGTGGCGTGCGCCCGCGAAGAGCGAGCCGGAGCGCGCCTCATCGGCCAGCAGCACGGGATCACGGCGCAGGTCGGCACCGCTGAGCTCCACCCGCTCCCCCGGTTCCTCGAGCATCGCCGCGATCCGCTGCGCCGCAGCCGCCGCGCCCGCCTCGTCGGGTCCGCAGAAGAAGAACGTGGTGCAGGTCCGCACCGCGCGGGGAGCGACGGCGGCGAAATCCTTCTGGGTCGCCTTCATGTCCGACCGGCCATGCGGGCGCGCCCTACTGCCGCGCGCGCAGCGTCAACGCGACCCGGGTGGCGATCTGCGAGGCAACCTCGCGCGCCAGGTTCTCGAGCGCCGACTGCTCGGCCGCAATCGTCGCGTATTCGCTCGACACGACGTCGATGCCGGCATCCGATCCCGCCGTCGCATCGACGAGGATTTCTCCGCTCGACAATTCCACGAGCTGGTAACGGGCGCGCAGCGTCCGCCGTTCACGGCCGACGGTATCATCGCTCAGCACGCCTAGGCCCTCGAGCCTATCGTCGAGGCGGACATCGAGTCGATAGAGGGCAGCTGCCTCGCCGCCTGCTCCGAGCCGGTCGACCAGCGCATTGCGCACGAGCCACCCGGCCTGCCCCTCGATCGCGGGAACCTCGACCGCGGCAAGGCCGCGCGCGATCGCCCCGCTCGATCCGCCGGCATACATCGGCTGGAGGCCGCACCCCGCCACCGCGAGCGAGAGCCCGGCGAGAAGCGCGATCCGCATCATGCGACGATGTTCACCAGCCGGTCGGGCACCACGATCACCTTGCGCACCTGGGCTCCACCCAGCGAACGCTGGACCTTGTCGCTGGCGAGCGCAAGCGCCTCGAGCTCGGTGCCGGGCAGCCCCTTCGCGACCGTCAGCGTATCGCGCAGCTTGCCCTTCACCTGGACGGCGATCGTCACCTCGTCCTCGACAAGCAATGCCGGGTCGGTCGCGGGCCAGTCCGATTCGGCGACCAGGCCTGGCTGGCCGATCCGGTCCCAGGCCTCTTCGGCGAGGTGCGGCATCATGGGCGCGACGAGCTGGACGAGCGTGCGGATCGCATCGCTGCGCGCAGCCGATGGAGGCGCCTTCTCGATCGCGCTGGTGAGTTCGTAGATGCGGGCCACCGCCTTGTTGAACGCCAGCGCCTCGATCTCGCGTGCGACCGCGTCGATGGTCTGGTGGAGCTTGCGGGAGAGAAGCCGGTCCTCGCCTGTCGCTGCCGCGTCGTGCTCTCCGAGCAGGCGCCACAGCCGCTGGACGAAGCGCCAGCAGCCCTCGATGCCGGCCTCGGACCACGGCAGGTCGCGCTCGGGGGGGCTGTCGGACAGCATGAACCAGCGCACCGCGTCGGCCCCGTACTGGTCGATGATCGTGTCGGGATCGACCACGTTCTTCTTGGACTTCGACATCTTGACGACCTTGCCGATCGTCACCGGCGCCCCGTCGGCGAGGAGGGTCGCGCCCGACGCGGTGCGTTCCACCTCGTCCGGCCCGTACCAGACCTCGCGTCCGTTCGCGGAACGCGAGTAGGTCTCGTGGGTCACCATCCCTTGCGTGAACAGCGAGGCAAACGGCTCGGCAAAGTCGAGCATCCCGATGTGCTGAAGCGCGCGGGTCCAGAAGCGGGCGTAGAGCAGGTGGAGGATCGCGTGCTCGATTCCGCCGATGTACTGCTGCACCGGCAGCCACTTCGCCACTTCCTCGCGGTCGAACGGCGCGTTCGCGGGCTGGCTGGCGAAGCGCAGGAAATACCACGAACTGTCGACGAAGGTATCGAGCGTGTCCGTCTCGCGCACCGCCGCGCCGCCACACCGCGGGCACTCGACGTGCTTCCAGGTGGGATGCCGCTCGAGCGGATTGCCCGGGGTCTGGAAGTCGACGTCTTCGGGCAGGGTCACGGGCAGGTCGCGCTCGGGGACGGGGACGATTCCGCAGTCGCCCCCTTCCGCACGGCAATGGATGAACGGGATCGGGGTGCCCCAGTACCGCTGGCGGCTGACGCCCCAGTCGCGCAGCCGGTACTGCGTCTCGCCCCGCCCCCAGCCTTCGTGCTGTGCCTTGGCGATGACTTCGGCCTTGGCCTCCTCGATGTCGAGGCCGTCCATCCAGCGCGAATTCACGATCTTGCCGGGGCCGGTATAGGCGATATCGCCCTTGAACACGACGTCGGTCTCGTCGCCGTCCGATACGACGCGGTGGACCGGAAGCTCGTATTTGCGGGCGAAGTCGAGGTCGCGCTGGTCGTGCGCCGGGCAGCCGAAGATCGCGCCGGTGCCGTAGTCCATCAGCACGAAGTTCGCGACGTAGACCGGCAGGTGCCACGACGGCTCGAGCGGCTGGGCGACCGCGAGCCCGGTGAAGAATCCCTTCTTTTCCTGCGTTTCGATCTCGGCCGCAGTGGTTCCGCCCTTCTTGCATTCGGCGATGAAGTCGGCGAGCGGAGGGGCATTGGCGGCCAGCCGCTTCGCGAGCGGATGATCGGGGGCGATCGCCACGAAGCTCGCCCCGAACATCGTGTCCGGGCGGGTCGTGAACACCTCGATCCCGTGGTCCTCGCCGACGAGCTTGAACGTACAGCGCAGGCCGCGGCTCCGGCCGATCCAGTTCTCCTGCATCAGCCGGACCTTGTCGGGCCACTTGTCGAGGTCTCCGAGACCCTCGAGCAGTTCCTCGGCAAAGTCGGTAATCCTGAGAAACCACTGCGAAAGCTTGCGTTTCTCGACCTCGGCACCCGAGCGCCAGCCCTTGCCATCGATGACCTGCTCGTTCGCCAGCACGGTCATGTCGACCGGGTCCCAGTTGACCTCGCTTTCCTTGCGATAGACGAGGCCTGCCTCGTAGAGCTTGAGGAAGAGCGCCTGTTCGTGCCCGTAGTATTCGGGATCGCAGGTGGCGAACTCGCGGCTCCAGTCGAGGGCGAAGCCGAGTCGCTTCAGCTGCGCCTTCATGTGGTCGATGTTGGCCCGGGTCCAGCCGCCCGGATGAACGCCCTTTTCCATCGCCGCGTTCTCGGCCGGCATGCCGAAAGCGTCCCACCCCATCGGGTGAAGCACTTCGTGCCCGGTCAGCTTGCGATACCGCGCAAGGACGTCGCCCATCGTGTAATTGCGCACGTGCCCGATGTGGATCCGCCCCGAGGGATACGGAAACATCTCGAGTACGTAGCTCTTCGGCTTGGTGCTGGCGCTGTCGGCGCGAAAGGCCTGCGCGTCTTCCCAGGCGCGCTGCCAGCGCCCGTCCGCCGCCTGCGGATCGAAACGCTGGTCTGTCATGGAAATACCCTTGTTTCGATCAACCGGCGATGGCCTGGCGGCGAAGCGCGCGGGCCTTGGTCAGGATGATGTCCTCGAGCTTCTGCACGGTCGCCGCCTGCACCGGCGCGTCGACCCAATTCCCGCCCTGGGCGACCTGACGGCTGGCGGCCACGCGCACCGCGTCGGCGCGCAGGTCCCGGTCGAGGATCGAGACGGTGACCTTGACCCGCTCGTTCGGGTTGCGCGGATTGGCGTACCAGTCGGTCACGATAACACCGCCGTTGCTGTCGGACTGGAGCAGGGGCGCGAAACTGACCGTCTCGAGCGCGGCGCGCCAGAGATAGGCGTTGACGCCGATCGTGGTCACCTGGCTCGCGGCGAGGTCCGCCCGGGGCCGCTCCTTGCCCCCGCAGGCAGCAAGCGCGGCGAGCGCTGCGACGGAGAGCGCGGCGCGGGTCAGGTGGCGGGAACACGAAAGGGCGGTCATGCTCAAGGAAAGTCCTCGGATTGGAAGGTCGGCACAGCCTCTAGTGCGCCCGCGCGGCGCGGGCAAGGCATCGTCGCGCCACTTGCCCCGCCCGGCCGTGAACCACCGCTTAATCGCCGCACGCCGGGGCACGATTGTGGGCGCGGGGCAACAGCGCGTTCCGAAAGCGGGCAACCTTGTGGAAAAAGTGGCAAAACCCTTGAAATGATTCTAGCATTTGACTGCAGATGGGAAACGGGGGTGAGTCGGTTACAGGTGAAACCGATTGGCTCATCAAGCGTTCAGGCCGCACTGTCAAAATACGGGCGGTTCTCAAACGCGGAAGGGGAACATTCGAGGGCTTTGCCATGAGGCAGACGAGCACTATCGGCAGGATGAAGGAAGGCACCGCTGTGCGGGGCCTGCTTCTGCTTGGTGCGGGCGCGCTTCTGGTCGCGGTCCCAACGGCTGTGTTCGCCGTGCCCGACGCGGCGTCCGAACGCGCCGTATCTTCCGGTATTGCGCCGTTCACCCCCGCGAATGTCGACCCGGCGATCGCCCGCCGCGTGGCCGCGAAGATCGCTGCGCGCGGCCAGGCGATGCGCTTCACTCCCGCCAGCGGCGGGCTCGAGCGAAACCGCACGGTAACCCTTGCGATCCGCGTCGATCCGGACGAAGCGCGAGCCATCTCCGTGCGCAGCGCCATCGCCGCGGCGAAGGGCGATGCCGGGACCGGCCCCTCGATCGCCACGCTTGCCAAGGCGCGCTACAACCTTGGGGTGTCGCGCGGGTACGAGAGTTTCGCCAAGCCGGTCGAACCGACGCTTGGGCTGAAGAGGATCGAGATGCCCGACCTCGCCAGCTTCCGCCCGAGCGAGGGGATCAAGGAAACGCCGGGCCGGCTCCAGCCGCGCCTCGCGCTCGAGGCCGACAGCACCACCGGCCGCAGCCCGCGCACGCTTGAAGGGGCGGGCGAGCAGGCGGTCGACCTCGGCGCTGGCTATCGCCTGACGAGGAACTTCAACGTCACTGCGGGCGTGCGGCTGAGCCAGGAACGCGATCGCCTCGCACCGCTCACCGATGCGGTCCGTGACGATCAGGCGGTCTATGTGGGCACCCAGCTCCGGTTCTGACCTACCCGGTCCTGCCGTTACGGAATTGGTATTCAAAGCCCCGCCCGTGCGGGGTTTTTCTTTGCCTTCGCACGCCCTTCCCCTAGGCAGGTCGCCGGTGAGGCAAACCTGACGGCGGAGGTGATTTGATGACACGCGTGGCAATCGTGACCGGGGGGACCCGCGGCATCGGCAAGGCGATCAGCCTTGCGCTCAAGGAACAGGGGCGCACGGTCGTCGCCAACTACGCGGGCAACGACGCCAAGGCTAAAAGCTTTTCGGAGGCCCACGGGATCCCGGTCTACAAGTGGGACGTGGGCGACCACCAGGCGTGCCTCGACGGGTGCGCCCGCGTGACCGAGGAAGTGGGGCCGGTCGACATTGTGGTCAACAATGCCGGGATCACCCGTGACGGCACCCTTGCCCGGATGAGTTTCGACGACTGGAACGATGTCATGCGGATCAACCTTGGCGGCTGCTTCAACATGGCCAAGGCGTGCTTCCCGGGGATGGCCAGCCGCGGATGGGGCCGGATCGTCAACATCGGATCGATCAACGGCCAGGCGGGCCAGTACGGCCAGGTCAATTACGCCGCCGCCAAGAGCGGCATCCACGGCTTCACCAAGGCGCTGGCACAGGAAGGCGCGAAGAAGGGCGTGACGGTCAATGCGATCGCCCCGGGTTACATCGATACCGACATGGTCGCCGCAGTGCCCGAGCCGGTGCTGGAAAAAATCATCGCCAAGATCCCGGTTGGGCGCCTTGGCCATGCAGAGGAAATCGCCCGCGCGGTCGCTTTCCTTACCAGCGACGACGGCGGCTTCATCACCGGCTCGACGATGAGCATCAACGGCGGACAGCACATGTACTGACCCGGGGCGGCCCGGCGCCGGCGACCGGCCGGGGCCGGGTTTGACTCCACCCTATCCGCTCGCCAGAGTGACGGGCGGAGCGGTTGAAAATCAGCAGGGTCGCCTGCCTCTCCCCGACGGGTCGCGTTCACGCCGATTACGACAGGGGATAACCATGAACGCACTGCGCAAATTCGCCACGCTTGCCATCGCGGCCGGGACGCTCGGCCTGTCAACGCCCGCCCAGGCCCAGCTTGAAGTCTGGAAGGACTACACGCCGCAGGAAACGGTCATCGAGCTGACCTATGTCAAGGTCGACGAGGGGCAACTCGACCGCTACCTGGAAGGCCTGAAGCAGACGTGGGTCAGGGCGAACGAGGTATCGAAAAAGCTCGGCCAGATCAGCGATTACGGGATCTACACCGTGCCCTACGGGGATAACGAAGTGAACCTGGTGCTGCGCGTGAACTATCCCAGCATGGCCTCGCTCAACGCCGACAAGGCGCGTTACGACGCGTTTCTCAATGCCTGGGGCAAGCAGAACATCGACAGCAGCAACAAGACGGTGCGCGAGCTCTACAACAACATCCGCAAGATCAAGGGGACCTACGTCCTGCGCGAACTCAAGATGAAACTCGACTGACGCAAGCACCCCATCGCGCGCTCCAAGCGCCGACCTGCTCCCGGTTCACCCTCGCCTCTGCGGGAGAGCGTGACATGTTGACGGTCGCAGGTTCCGGGAGCTAGCCGCTGGCGGCAGGTCCATGCGCCATTGCCTTGTTCTCCTGTCGCTCGCGCTGTCCAGTGCTCCCACGGGGGCAAGTGCGGCACCCGCACCTTTCACCGGGCCGCGCGGGGAACTCATGCTTGGCTACGACGCGACCGAGCTGCCCGACGAGGACGGACCCGAGGTCATGTTCGGCCTGCGCGGCGGGAAGGATTACCAAAGGGGACCATGGCGTGTCGGGTTCGACGTCGACCTCAGCCGGTCGAACGCCCACAAGGTGGAAACGGACTTGTTCGTTCCCGGCGACCGGATCGAGGTGACGTACGGAACCGACCTTTACCTGGGACTGCGCGTGGGCCGTCCGTTCGGCGAACGCGTCATGGGTTACGGACTGGCGGGTGCCGCCAGCACGCACATGGGCGTCGAATACAGTGGTGATCTCGACGCGATCCCGACGGTGCCGGGCGGGCCGGAGCCCGAGAAGTTCAGCCGGCCCGGGCGCCTGATCGGCTTCTGGACCGGAGGCGGCCTCGAGTTCGACCTTAGGGGTAAGCTCTTCCTTCGCAGCGAATACCGCTATGCCAACTTCCACGACGGGATCTATCGCCACCAGGCGCTCGTCGGACTGGGCACCCGCTTCTGAGATGGATAACCGCGACCGATCCGCTCCGTACCATCCGCCGGTCAAGCGATCGGTGGAAATCGCCGGTCACAAGACCAGCATCAGCCTCGAGCCGCTGTTCTGGACGATGCTGCGCGAGGCCGCCAGGCGCGAGGGCACCGCGGTGAACGCGCTCGTCGCGCGCATCGACGAGGAGCGGATCGCCTCGCCCACCCCGTGCGGACTGGCAGGCGCGATCCGGATATGGCTGGTGACGCACCAGACGGCCGGGGAAACGACCACCGGGGCGGGGCAGTTCGACGCCTGAAAAAAAGCGGGCGGAGCCCCGGTGGGGGCCCGCCCGCCTCTCGCCCCGTCAAGGGCGATCCAGTCCCGTTGCTCCTTTAGTAGGTCGCCGGGGGATCGCTGGCGGGGAAGCTTTCGTCGGAAGCCTCGTCGGTCTTGTCCCACGAACGGGACGGTTTGTCACGCATGGCTTCGGGTCCCGAATCGCGGACCTGGTGGCGCACGCCGTCCGCCCCCTGACCGCTGGCGAACGCGGCACGACCGTGGTGGGCGAAGTTCTTCTGATAATAGCGGTATCCGACATAACCCAGTGCGCCGAGCGCGATGAGCTTGAGCATGCTGACCTCTCTTTCCTTTGCTCACGACAACGCAGCAAAGGCGAAAAGGTGTCCCGCCGGGATTCAAAGAATCGCGCGAATCGCTAAACGTCCGCGCAGCCGCTGGGACCCCCGATTCGCGGCTCGGCGAAGCCGCAGCGCGTTAGGGATCTGCCCCCTTAATCGTCGCCCACCCGCTCGACCTGCGCGCCGACCAGCGCGAGTTTTTCCTCCAGCCGCTCGTAGCCGCGGTCGAGGTGATAGAGCCGGCGAACCTGCGTCTGCCCATCGGCCCGCAGACCCGCGATGACGAGGCTCATCGAGGCGCGCAGGTCCGTCGCCATGACTTCCGCCCCGGTCAGGCCGCCGACCCCGTGGACGATTGCAGTGCGGCCGGAGGTTTCGATGTGCGCGCCCATCCGCGCCAGTTCTGGCACGTGCATGTAGCGGTTCTCGAAGATCGTCTCGGTCAGCACGCTGGTGCCCTGGGCCACCGTCAGCAGCGCCATCAGTTGCGCCTGCATGTCGGTCGCGAGCCCAGGGTAGGGCGCGGTCGACAGGTTAACGGCCCTGAGCTTGCCGTCAGCCGCCACCCGCACGCCCTTCTTCTCGGCCTCGACCGTGACCCCGATGTTCCGCAAGGCGTGAAGGGTCGCCGACATGTCCTCGGCCTTGGCGCCCTCGAGCAGGACCTCGCCACCGGTGATCGCGGCGGCGCACGCGTACGAGCCGGCCTCGATCCGGTCGGGCATGACCCGGTAGGTCGCGCCGTGAAGCCGCTTGACGCCGTGGATCGTCAGATCCGACCCGCCGATCCCCTCGATTTCGGCACCCATCGCGACGAGAAGGTTGCACAGGTCGACGATCTCGGGCTCGCGCGCGGCGTTGAACAGGCGGCAGGTGCCGCTGGCGAGAACGGCGGCCATCAGCGCGTTCTCGGTCGCGCCCACGCTGACCACCGGGAAATCGAATTCGCCCCCCGGCAGCCCGCCGTCGGGCGCGTGCGCGCGGACGTAGCCCTGAGCGAGCTCGATCTCGGCCCCGAACGCCTCGAGCGCCTTCAGGTGCAGGTCGATCGGCCGGTTGCCGATCGCGCACCCGCCCGGCAGCGAGACGGTCGCCTCGCCCATCCGCGCAAGCATCGGGCCGAGTACGAGGATCGAGGCCCGCATCTTGCGCACGAGGTCGTAGGGCGCGACCGTGCCGGTGATCCGCGTCGCTTCCAGCGTCATCACCCGGCCGAAGTCCTCGGGCCGCGAACCCTGGATGGCGGTGGTCACCCCGAACTGGTTCATCAGGTGCTGGAAGCCGTCTATGTCGGCGAGCCGGGGCAGGTTGCGCAACGTCAACGGTTCGTCGGTAAGCAACGCGCACGGGATGAGGGTGAGCGCGGCGTTCTTCGCGCCGGAGATCGGGATGGTTCCGCTGAGGCGCTTGCCCCCCTCGATGATGATCTTGTCCATGGGGGCCGGCTCTAGCGCGAATCGCGCGGCCCGCAAGGTTGCGCGGGGCGGGGGCGATGCTATCCGCCCTGTATGAGCAGTCGCAAACCCATACGGAAAGCCGTGTTCCCGGTCGCCGGCCTCGGCACCCGCTTCCTCCCCGCCACCAAGGCTATCCCCAAGGAACTGCTGCCGATCGTCGATCGCCCGCTTATCCAGTACGCGGTGGACGAGGCGCGCGAGGCCGGGATCGAGCAGATGATCTTCGTGACCGGTCGCGGCAAGACCGCGATCGTCGAGCATTTCGACATCGCCTACGAGCTCGAGACGACAATGGAGGAGCGTGGCAAGTCGCTCGACATCCTCGAGCCCACCCGGTTCACCCCGGGCGACATCATCACCGTGCGCCAGCAGGTTCCGCTCGGCCTCGGCCACGCGGTCTGGTGCGCCCGCGCGATCGTCGGCGACGAGCCCTTCGCGATCCTGCTGCCCGACGAATTGATGATCGCGGCCAGCGGTGGCGGGACCGGCTGCATGAGACAGATGGTCGAAGCCTACGAGGACGTCGGCGGCAACCTGATTTCGGTGCTCGAGGTGCCGCGCGAGGAAGTCGGCAGCTACGGTGTGATCGATCCCGGCGCGCAGGTCTCGGCCACTCTCACGGAGGTGTGCGGCCTGGTCGAAAAGCCGCCGGTCGCGGAGGCGCCCTCCAACAAGATCGTCTCGGGCCGCTACATCCTCCAGCCCGAAGTCATGCGCACGCTGGAAAATCAGGGCAAGGGAGCGGGGGGAGAGATCCAGCTCACCGACGCGATGGCGAAGATGATCGGCGTCCAGCCGTTTCACGCGGTGACTTTCGCGGGCCGTCGCTTCGACTGCGGCAGCAAGGTGGGCTTTGTCGAGGCGACGCTGGCGCTCGCGCTCGAACGCGAGGACATGGGGGCGGAGGTGCGGGCGATGGCGGAGCGCCTGCTCGGCCGGTGAGAATGCCCGGTCAGCCGGTGCCGAGCACGCCCGGAAACAGCCCTCCCGGATCGTAACGCGCCTTGATCTCGCGCAGGCGGTCGTAGTGCGGGCCGAACGCCTTTCGCACCCGGTCGGCTTCGTCGCGATCGAGGTAGTTGAGGTACACCGACCCGTCGGAGAACGGTTGCAACCGTTCGAAGCTGGCGCGCGACGTCGCTATCGCCTGCTCGTCGAGCGCGGGATCGACCCAGCCCGCGCTGATGCCGACGTTGTAGCGCGCCGATCGATTGGAAAAGGCCGTCTCGGTCACGCCCACCCGGCTCACCGCGCCGCCCAGCGTTTCCATGAATATCATCGAATATTCGCCGGGAATGGTCCGGACCCCATCGACCATCGCGTCGACGAGCTCGTCCGACAGGTCGTCCACGAAGATCGACTTCCAGTAGAACCGCCCGCCATGCGGCGATGCGCCCGCGAACGCCTTCTGGAACTCGACGTAAGGCTGCGGGGCGATGAAGCCGGTTATCAGGCCGTCGAGGTCGAGCAGCGGCTGCAGGTCTGCATTCGCCGTCACTTCGTCGCCGAGGTGCAGCGCGACCACGGCGGCACATGGCTTTCCGTGCCACCCGGCTGGAAAGGCGTCGGTCGCCGGGATCTTCATGAACGCGGGGACAAGGCTGACGTCGTCCGGGGCGCCAGCCATGTAATCGCGCACGAACCGCATGACCTCCCGCGCGCACTCGAGCGGATAGAATGCCCAGGCGGTGACGATTTGCGGGCCCACCGGATGCAGCCGATAATCGAATCGCGTGACGATCCCGAACTGGCCCCCGCCCCCGCGCAGCGCCCAGAACAGGTCGGGATGCGCGCCCTCGTTCGCCTCTACCACGCGGCCGTCGGCCAGCACGACCTGCGCGCCGACGAGGTTGTCGATGGTCAATCCGAGCTTGCGCGCGAGAAAGCCGATTCCGCCGCCCAGGGTCAGGCCGCCCACGCCGGTTTCGGGTTCGACCCCGGCAGTCACCGCAAGGCCATGTGCCTGCGTCGCCGCGTCGAGTTCGCCCAGCAGCGCGCCGCCGCCGACGCGCGCAATGCGGGCATCGGGATCGACCGCGACACCCTTGAGACCGGCGAGGTCGACGACCACACCACCCTCGATCAGCGACGCGCCGGATACCGAGTGTCCGCCGCATCGCGCAACCGCCTTGCACCCTGTCCGTGCCGCGAGATCAACTGCCTCCACGACGTCCTCTACGCTGGCGCAGCGGGCGATCATCGCCGGGCGGCGATCGATCATCGCGTTCCAGCCGCGCCGCGCGCGGTCGAATTCATCGTGCGACGGGTCGATCCGGATCGCGGTCGAAGGGGTCCTGGTCATGCTGTCCTCCCTGCCTGGCAAGGCTAACACGGCCTTCGCCGCGTCGCCAAACGGAGGGGGAGGATCAGCTGACCCGCGTTTCTGCGGACGCCTCGGCTTCGGCCCGGGCCGCGTATTCGTCGCGCAATTCGCGCTTGTAGAGCTTGCCGTTCGCCTCGCGCGGCAGTTCGGGGCGGAAGTCGAAGCGACGCGGAATCTTGATCCGCGCGAGCTGCGGGGCGAGATAGCCGCGCAGTTCCTCTTCCAGCGCTGCGCCGTCATCGCCGGCGACCGCGGCCATCTCGACAGGCTGGACCACGGCGACCACCTGCTCGCCCAGGTCCGCGTCCGGCACGCCGATCACCGCCGCGTCCAACACCTTGTGGTGACTGACGAGCAGGTTCTCGATTTCCTGCGGATAGATGTTGACCCCGCCCGAAATGATCATGTGGCTCTTGCGGTCGGTGAGGAAGAGATAGCCCTCCTCGTCGACGTGGCCGATGTCGCCGATCGTCATCCAGCCGCGCGGGTGCATGGCCTCGGCGGTCTTCGCCGGGTCGTTGTGATAGGTCGGCAGGATCGCGTTCTCGAAATAGATCAGACCGTCCTCGCCCGGCGGCAGTTCCTCGCCATCGGGTCCGCAGACGTGCAGGGTGCCGAAGATCGCCTTGCCGACCGTGCCGGGCCGCTCGAGCCACTCTTCCGACTTGACCAGGGTCATGCCGATGCCTTCCGACCCGGCGTAGTACTCGATCACGATCGGCCCCCACCAGTCGATCATCGCGCGCTTGATCGGCACCGGGCACGGCGCGGCGGCGTGGATGGCGCGCGCATGGGTCGACAGATCGTAGCGGCAGCGCACCTCCTTATCGAGGTTGAGCATGCGCACGAAATGGGTCGGCACCCACTGGCTATCGGTGACGCCGTATTTCTCGATCGCCGCAAGTGCGGCTTCGGGTTCGAACCGTTCCATCAGGACCACCGTACCGCCCAGCCGGTGGACTGCCGAGGACCAGCCGATCGGCGCGGCGTGGTAAAGCGGCGCGGGCGAGAGGTAGACCATCGAGCCGTCCGCGGGCATTCCGGCGCCCATGATCGCAAGGCCCATCAGCGCGACCGGGGCGGTCGGCGACGGGTCTTCCGGGGGGCGCGGGCGCACGCCTTTGGGTCGGCCGGTCGTACCCGAGCTGTAGAGCATCGTGAGACCGGCGCTTTCGTCAGCGATGGGTTCCGCCGGCTGCGCCGCGAGTGCATCGGCAAAGTCTTCGGACCCACCTTCGTCCATCACGAGCACGTCGAGGCCGGGACACCGCTGGCGTACATCGCCCAGGACGCCCGCGTAACTCGCCGAGGTGACCAAGAGCTTCGCCTCGCCGTCGGCCAGGATGTAGGCGATCTCGGGGGCCGTCAGGCGGGTCGAGACAGGGATCAGGATAGTGCCTGCGCGCTGCGAGCCCCAGATGACGGTATAGAATTCCGGCCGGTTCTCGAGCAGGACCGCAAAGGCATCGCCCGCACCCAGCCCGCGATCGCGGAGCAGGTGGGCAAAACTGTTCGCCCTGCGGTCCATCTCGCCGAAGGTCATCGTCTCGCCGCTGCCGGCCATGATCACCGCCGGATGGTCGGGGCGCGTACGCGCGTGTTCGATCGGGTGCATCGGCAGGTCTCTCTCCTCGGCGCCGCTTGTGCGTCGTCCTTCGTTTCGGAACGAAACCTATCGCCTCGACGCGCCCGGGCAAGAGAAAAGGGCGGCGAGCCCACCGGCCCGCCGCCCTTGTCCGGCACCCTCCCAAGTGTCCGGCACCCGCCCTCTCCGGCGGGATGAATGGTGCGCTTACCGCGCCGCGATATCGAAGCCAGCGGCAGCCGGGCCGGCTTCGGCCATGTAGGGGATCGGATTGACCGCTTCGCCGGCGACACGCACTTCGTAGTGGAGGTGCGGACCGGTCGAACGGCCGGTCGAACCGACGTAACCGATCACGTCACCCTTGCGGACACGCTCGCCCGCGGCGACCGCAAGGCGCGACATGTGGGCGTAGCGGGTCTCGAGGTTGCCGCCGTGCTCGATCGAAACGTAAAGGCCGTAGCTGGAGAAGCGCTCGGCGCGCTCGACCACGCCGTCGGCGGTCGCATAGACCGGCGTTCCGGTCGGCGCGGCAAGGTCGATGCCCTTGTGGGCGCGCATTCCACCCAGAACGGGATGGTTGCGCATGCCGTAGCTGCTGGTGGTCGTGGCGGCCGCAAGCGGCGCGCGCGACGGGATCGACACGCCAGTGGTCGGGGCAACGGGGTTCGGCGAGCGGCCGGTGTCGAGCGACTGCCAGCTGGCGAACAGCTGCTTGAACTGCTCATCGCCCGACGTCACGCCCGAGGCGCGGGCATCGCGCACCGGAGCGGCGATGTCGGCAGCAGCAGCGCTGGCGTTGGCGAGAGCGGGCGCGGTGCCCATCGAGAAAAACGCACCGGCAACCGCGAGAGCTGCGAGGATACGACGCTGGATGAGTTGTGCGACCAAGTTTCCCGTCCTTACTTATCTTGCGATGCCCCCCGGCACCGCAGCGAACCCATGTGCGAAACGACCGCAAAACCGGCCTTCGCGACTATTTCCTGAGACTGATCGGAACCCCCCGCCGTCTCGTGGATTATGGGTTAGCCGGCGAAAGATTTATGACGCAAGTGCGTGGGACGCGCTGAGCGACAAACCGGCTGCAAGACGCGCCGAGTCGTTGAACGGCGGCTTAAGGCCCCCGCGAAAATGCTCGCGCACAAGGGAAATCCACAGGGATTCGGGTTCGGAACCGCGCATTTCGGCGCAGTCCCGGAAATGTTTGACGCCGATCGCGACGTGCCGAATCTCGTCGTCAAGGATTCGTTCCAGTATGCGCGCGCCGGCTTCATCTCCCTGATCACGCACGCGCACCAGCGTCGCGGGAGTAACGTCGAGACCGCGCGCCTCGAGAACCATCGGGACGACCGCGAGCCGCGCGGCGACGTCATGAGCCGTTTCGGCAGCTGCCTGCCACAGCCCGTCATGCGCGGGCAGGTCGCCGTAGCGGCAGCCCATCGCGCCGAGATGCCGGTCGAGGAGGGCGAAGTGCATCGCCTCGTCCGCGGCGACGGAGAGAAAGTCGCTCACGAACCCCGGCCCCATCTCGCGGCCGAAACGCCCGGCCATGTCGAGCGCCAGATCGATCGCGACGAACTCTATGTGCGCCAGCGCATGCCACAGGGCGATGCGGCCGCGCAGCGACCCGGCCTTGCCGCGCTTGGGCATCTGGCCTGGGGGGAGCAACCGCGGCGAATCCGGGCGCGCTGGCCGAGGGGGCATCGCCTCATCGAATGCAAAGGTCAGCCGGCCGAGCCGCCAGTCGCGCGCGACCTTGCGCGTCGCCATGACCTTGTCTGCCGGCGCGGAGGTAAGCAGCGCGCCCGCGATCGCGGCGCCGACGGCGGGGCCATCTGGACTCACAGCGCCTTCGCCGCCTCCAGCACCTCTTCGGCGTGGCCTTTGACCTTCACCTTGTTCCACACGCGCGCGATGCGGCCTTCGGGGTCGAGCAGATAGGTCGTGCGGACCATCCCCAGAAAGGTCTTTCCGTACAGCTTCTTCTCGGTCCAGATCCCCAGCGCATCCGACAAGCCCCCTTCGGCTGGATCGGTCGCGAGCGGCACCGCGAGATCCTGCTTCTCGATGAAGTTGCGATGCTTCTGCGGGCTGTCCTTGCTCACCCCGAGCAGGGCCACGCCGGCGTGCGCGAATTCACCGGCCAGCGTAGAAAAGTCCTTGGCCTCGACGGTGCAACCCGGCGTGTTGTCCTTCGGATAGAACCAGATCACGGCGGGTCGGCCCCTGAAGTCGGAGGGGCGGATCGTCCCCCCGTCGGGGGTCTCCATGGCGATGTCCGGCATCGGATCGCCGAGAGCGGGTGTGGTCATTCGCTTTCTCCGGGTTCGAGTTCGGCGAGAGGTTCGCCGAACGAATCGGTCCAGGCTGCCGCGACCTCCTGCCGCGCCGCGGCGAATGCGCGCAAGAGCGCCGGGAGGTCGGCAAATCCGCAGACCTCGGCAAGCGCTGCGGCGGCGGCGGGAGGAGGCTGGGCAAGATCGGGCGCCAGCAGCCGCCCTGCAATCAGCAGACGGGTCATCAGGGCCAGCGCCTCGCGCACGTCCGGCCGGACCAGCCCCCCACTGGCCAGGGCCGTAACCGCCTGCCCGAGGTCGGGATCGAAACCGGTCCGCTCGCGCAGTTGCAGGTAGTGCACGAGAAACTCGAGATCGACGAGCCCGCCACGCAGGAGCTTTGCGTCGAGCGGCCCCTGCGGCGGCTTGTGCGCGGCCATTTCAGCCCGCATCCTCAGGACGTCTTCGCGCAGCACCACCGGGTCGCGCGGGCGACGGAGCACCTCGTCTATTATCGCGCGAAGCGCCGCGCGTGCGGGGGGGGACCCCGTCAGAACGCGCGCGCGCGCCAACGCCATGTGCTCCCAGGTCCAGGCTTCCTCGCGCTGGTAGCGCGCGAAACTGTCGAAACTGACCGCGAGCGGCCCCTGGGCGCCCTGCGGGCGGAGACGGGTGTCGACCTCGTAAAGCGCGCCCTCGGCGGTCGGCACGCTAAGCGCCGCGGTTACCCGCTGGGCAAGCCGGTTGAAGTAGTGGGTGACCCCGAGGGGGCGCGGGCCGTCCGATTCCCCGCTGAAGTCGCCGCTGAACAGGAACACGACGTCGAGGTCCGATGCGTGAGTCAGCGTCCCCCCACCGAAGCGCCCCAGCCCCAGAACGACCAGTTCGCTTCCCGGCACCTGCCCATGCGATCGCTCGAACTCGGCAACGGCGGCATCCTGCGCGACCGCCAGCGCGGCTTCCGCGGTGCGCGACAGCGCCTCGCCGATCGCGAGCGGATCGTGGACCGCGGCGACGGTCTGCAGGCCGAGCGCGAAGCGCAGTTCGCCGGTCACCCGGCGGATCCGGTCGAGCCGGCGCTCGTAGTCGTCGCCGTCGTCGGCAGCCACCATGAGCCCCGCGATATCCGCGACCGGGCCGGGCAACTCGAGTGCCTGCCGGCCGATGAGCGCGTCGAGCAGCTCGGGCCGGCGGCCAAGCTCGTCGGCCAGCGCCGGGGCGAGAATGAGGATCCGCGCCAGCTGGTCGAGCAGCGCGGGCCGCTGAAGCAGGAGATTGAAGAGGTTGAGCGCGCTCGGCACCGCCGTCAGGACGCGTTCCATGCGGTTCACGGCCTGGTCGGGCTCGGGCGCCGCAGCGAAGCGCTCGAGGAGAAGGGGCAACAGCGCCTCGAGCGCCGCGCGCGCCGGCTCGGAGCGCAAGGCGCGAATGCGCCCGTCGCTCCACCCGGCGATCCGTTCCGACAGGCGCGCAGGATCGGCAAAACCCAGCTCGGCGAGGCGGCCTTCCAGTGCCTCGCCGGTGGCAACGACCGGCGGAGCACCGTCCGCGTCTTCGGCGACAAGCTGGTCATAGGATGCCGCAACGCGGGCGGTAATCCCTTCGAGTTCGGCCACCAGCGCGGCCCCGTCCGCCAGCCCGTCAAGCCGCGCGACCGCGTCTAGCCGATCCCCGTCCGGAAGCCGGTGCGTCTGCTGGTCCCCGATCATCTGGAGCCGGTGTTCGACCGTGCGAAGCCTGTCGTATGCATCGCCCAGGGCCGCTGCATCGTCGGCAGAGACGATCCCGGCTGCGGCGAGCGCGTCGAGCGCGGCCCGGGTTCCGCGCTGGCGGAGCGACGGGTCTCTCCCGCCGTGGATCAGCTGGTGGGTCTGGGCGAAGAACTCGATCTCGCGGATCCCGCCGCGACCAAGCTTCACGTTGAACCCGGGGCCGGGCTTCGTCGGCCCGGCGTGGCTCGCCCGGATGCGCGCCGACAGCCGGCGGATGTCGCCGATCGCCCCGAAATCGAGGCTGCGCCGCCAGACGAACGACCGGATTGCCGCGAGGAACGCCTCGCCGGCGGCGACGTCGCCTGCAGCGCTGCGCGCCTTGATGAAGGCGGCGCGCTCCCATGCCAGCGCCGAGCTTTCGTAATGGGTGAGCGCCGCATCGACCGGTATAGCCGGCGGGCTCACCTCGCTCGCCGGGCGCAGGCGCAGGTCGACCCGGAACACGTAGCCCTCGCTCGTCACTTCGCTCAACAGCCGGACCGCCTCGCGGACGTATCGCTGGGCGACCTCGCCCGGCTCGTCGCGCTCGCGCCGGGGAAGGAGCCGGGGGTCGTAGAGCAGGATCGGATCGATGTCGGAACTGTAGTTGAGTTCGCGCGCACCGTGCTTGCCGAGCGCCAGCGCGATCATGCCGGCGGGCTCGGCATCGGGAACCCGCGCGCGCATCACCGCGGCGAGCGCAGCGCCAAGCGCCCGGTCGGCGAAATCCGAGAGTTCCTCCATCACCCGCGCCAGGGGAAACGCGCCGGCAAGGTCCCCCACGGCCAGCGCGGTGGCAAGCGCCAGCCGTTCGCGGCGCAGCGCGATTCCCGCGTCGTCGGCGCGTTCGCCCGCCGCCTTTGCCCACGCCATGGCCGCCTCGCCTTCCCCCCTCTCGAGCAGTTCGGCGAGTCCCGGCAGACGATCCAGCGCGCGGGCAAGGAACGGCGCCTCGCTGCGCGCCCGATCGATCGCCGATGTCCAGTCCGCCGCCATCGCACCGGGCCCTGCCGCTTCCGCACGCTGCGTGCAAGCTGCGGTCTTGCGGCGGCGGTCCCGCTTTGCGATGAGCGCGCATCGCAGAAAAGGACTTCCCCGATGACCGTTCGCACCTTGCTTGCTGCCGCAGCGGCGCTGTCGCTGGCCGCCTGTTCGATGACCGCCACCGGAGAGCCGGCAACCGCGTCCGGCACCATCGAGGTCCCCGACGTCGCAGCCGGGCCGCTGTCCGAGGAGACCCTTCGCACCGCCGTCGAGCGGCTCGCCTCGGATGAATTCGAAGGCCGCGCCCCGGGCACGCCGGGCGAGGAGAAGACCGTCGCCTACCTGGTCGAACAGTTCCGGAAGGCGGGGCTGAAGCCGGGCAACAACGGCTCGTGGATCCAGAAGGCCCCGCTGGTCGAGATTACCGGGGCCCGGTACGCGCCGCTCACCGTGACCGGTCCGAACGGCAAGGCCATGGCGTTCGAATATGGCAAGGACTGGGTAGGCGCGACCTACCGCGAAGCGCCCGAAGTCAGCATCGACGGGAGCGAACTGGTCTTCGTCGGCTACGGAATCGTGGCCCCCGAAAAGGGGTGGAACGACTACGCCGGCGTCGACATGAAGGGCAAGACCGCGGTCATCCTGGTGAACGATCCCGACTACATGGCCAAGGACCTGGGCGGCGAATTCAACGGCCGCGCGATGACCTATTACGGTCGCTGGACCTACAAGTACGAGGAAGCTGCCCGGCAGGGCGCGGCCGCGGCGCTGATCGTTCACGACGACTTTCCCGCCGCCTACGGGTGGAACGTGGTGGAAAGCTCGTGGACCGGACCGCAGGCCTATGCCCAGCGCGCCGACAAGGGCGCGAGCCAGACGAAGATGAACGGATGGATCCAGAAGGAGGTCGCGGAAAGGATCCTCGGCGCCGCTGGTAAGGACCTCGCCGCGCTGTCGGCACAAGCCGGCAAGAAGGGCTTCAAGCCCGTTCCGCTGGGGGTGACGGCCTCGACCTCGTTTTCCAACACCGTCCGCAAGTTCGAATCGCAGAACGTCGTCGGCGTCTTGGAAGGCGCCGAGGCGAAGGACGAGTACGTCCTCTACACAGCGCACTGGGACCACCTCGGCCGGTGCAAGGCCGACGCCACGGGCGACGATATCTGCAACGGCGCGGTCGACAACGCGACGGGGACAGCCGCGCTGATCGCGCTCGCCGAAGCCAACGCCAAGGCCGGACCCGCCCGCCGCAGCCAGGTGTTCCTCGCGGTGACCGCCGAGGAATCGGGCCTACTGGGAAGCGACTACTACGCCGCCAACCCAATTTTCCCGCTCGACCGCACGGTCGGCGGTATCAATATCGACGGCATGCCGATGGGGGGACGTGCAAGGGACGTGGTCGCGATTGGCGGCGCCAAGAGCGCGCTCGATGCGTTCCTTGGCAAGTTCGCCGAAGCGGAAAAGCTGACGATCAACGCCGAGCCGACCCCCGAGAAGGGGTTCTATTACCGCTCGGACCACTTCAACCTCGCCAAGGTCGGGGTGCCGATGCTCTACCTCAAGGGCGGCGACGACTTCGAGAAAGGTGGCCGTGCTGCCGGCGAAGCCTACGCCAGGAAATGGACCGAGGAGATCTACCACCAGCCCAGCGACGAATTCGATCTTGACTGGAACTGGGACGGGGCGATGCAGATCCTCCAGCTGTACTACCGGATCGGCCGCAGCATGGCGATGAGCCCCAGCTGGCCTAACTGGAACGAGGGCGACGAATTCCGTGCCGCGCGGGACAAGAGCTGCGCCGCCGAGGGCGGCTGCTGAAGTCGCCGATGACCGCGCTCATGCCGCCCGAATGGTCGCCGCAGGACTGGCTGTGGATCGGCTTTCCGCACGATGCCGGGGAATGGCCGGGCTACCTGGGCCGCGCGCAGGAACAGATCGCGGCGTTCGCCAGCGCGGTGGCCGAAAGCGGGCAGGAGGTGCGCCTGCTCGTCCGCGACGCGGCGAACGAGGCGCGGGCCCGTTCGCTGGTCTCGGCAGCGGTCACGCTCGAGCGGCGCACCTACGGCGACGTGTGGCTGCGCGACACCGGGCCGCTCGTCCGCGCGGACGGAGCTGCACTGCGGTGCGGCTTCAACGGCTGGGGCGGCAAGTACCTCATGGAAGGCGACCAGGCCGTGGGCGCCGAACTTGCGCGGGATGCGGGCCTGCCGGTTGTCGAGGGCGACTGGATCCTCGAGGGCGGGGCGATCGACGGTGACGGCACCGGCCTTGTCGCTACCACGGAACAGTGCCTGCTCAATCCCAACCGCAACCCGCGACTGTCGCGCGCCGAGATCGAGGACCGCTTGCGCCGCGATCTCGGCTTCGATCGAGTGCTGTGGCTGGGAGACGGCCTCGTCAACGACCACACCGATGGTCACGTCGATAACCTTGCGCGGTTCGTCGCCCCCAACCGTCTCGCCCTGCCGCGCCCCACAGGCCCCGGCGATCCCAATGCCGCAATCTACGCCGACGCGAAGGCGCGGGCCGAAGCGGCCAGCGTGGAAGTGACCGAGATTCCCTCGCCCGGCCTCGTCACCCGAGGCGACCTCGTCGAACCCGCCAGCTACGCGAACTTCGCGATCACGAGCCATCTCGTCGTCGTGCCGACCTTCGGCTCGGTCCACGACGACGACGGGGTTGCCGCGATCGCGGCGCTGTTCCCCGACCGCGCGACGATCGGCCTGCCGGCCGACGCCGTACTGGCGGGCGGTGGCGGCTTCCATTGCGCGAGCCAGCAGATGCCCCGACTGTCCGGACGGCATTAACCCCGAATTAGGGATTCCGCGCGCAGGCTGCGCGAATGGCCAGAGCCGTTGCCTATATCAGCACCGCCGAGTCGCCTCTCGTCGAGGTGGCCCGCTTTCTGATCGCGACCGCCTGCCCGCTCGCTCTGATCTTCGCCGGCCGCGCGCTGCCGTTCTAGAACGCGAGCTTGGCCAGCGCGACGAGTGCTGTCGCGCCCAGCACCAGCGCGACGATCACCCGCCACGTGCGCTCCTCGACCTGCCCGAACTTGCGCGCGCCGAGCCAGTTGCCCGCCAGCACGGCGGGCAGGAGCAGCGCGGCGAGCACGAGGTAACTCGGCTCGAGCACGCCGAGCGCCGCGCCCGACACGAGGCTGACCGCCGACGACGAGGCAAACACGAGCAGCATCGATGCCTTCGCGACCGCGCGCGGGATGTCCCTGCCCACGTAGTAGGGCACCACCGGTGGGCCAGGCATGCCGGCGAACCCTGTCAGCAGCCCGGTCGCAAGGCCGGTGGCGCCGGTATGGAGGCGGCCGGGCAAGTCCCCGGGGCGGCGGGGCAGGAGCACCGCGAGAAAGGCCGACAGCGCGACGAGCGCGATGAGCAGGCGCGCGACCGGCGGCGGAGTGACCGAAAGCAGCCATAAACCCGGTGCGGTGGCGACGGTCACCCAGCCGATGATCCGCCAGGCGGACCGCTCGGCCTGACGCAGGAGAACGGGCAGGTCGGCAAGACCGATGAGCACCGACACGCCGTTCGTGACCAGCACGGCCTCCAGCGGACTCATCGCAAGCGCGAGGACCGGGACCAGGAGGATCGCCATCCCGAACCCCGCGATCCCGCGTACGTAGGCGGCCGCGAACGCCGCCGCCAGCGCGCCGGCAACCTGCGCCCAGCCGAAACCGATCAGCGACTCCAAGCCGCGGCTGCCTCAGCGCAGGTCGGGCGGGGTCGCCTCGGCCTTCAGCATCGCCAGCGCCTCGGCCAGCGGCATGACCTTCTGGTGCTGTTCGCCCAGCGTACGGACCGCGACCGTGCCCTCCTCGGCCTCGCGCTTGCCGACCACCAGCAGGTGCGGGACCTTGGCGAGCGAGTGCTCGCGGACCTTGTAGTTGATCTTCTCGTTGCGCAGGTCGCTCTCGACACGGATGCCCGCCGCGGCAAGCCGGTTCACGACGTCGCGCGCATAGCCGTCAGCGTCGGACACGATCGTCGCCACCACGGCCTGGGTCGGCGCGAGCCAGACGGGAAGGCGTCCCGCGAAGTGTTCGATCAGGATCCCGATGAACCGTTCGTACGAGCCGAAGATCGCGCGGTGGAGCATGACCGGACGATGCCGCTCGCCGTCCTCGCCGACGTAGCTCGCGTCGAGCCGCTCGGGCAGCACCCGGTCGCCCTGGATCGTGCCGACCTGCCAGGTGCGGCCGATCGCGTCGGTCAGGTGCCATTCGAGCTTGGGCGCGTAGAACGCGCCTTCGCCGGGGAGTTCCTCCCAGCCGTAGTCGTCGTTGGCCATCCCGGCCTCCGCGACCGCGTCGCGCAGTTCCTGCTCGGCCTTGTCCCAGTCCGCCTCGCTGCCAAAGCGCTTCTCGGGCCGCAGCGCGAGCTTCACGTGGTAGCTGAAACCGAAGTCCGAATAGACCTCGTCGGCGAGCTTGCAGAACGCGCGCACCTCGTCGACCACCTGGGCTTCGGTGCAGAAGATGTGCGCGTCGTCCTGCGTGAACTGGCGCACGCGCATCAGGCCGTGCAGCGCGCCGTGCGGTTCGTTGCGGTGACAGCAGCCCATCTCGCCCAGGCGGACCGGCAGGTCGCGGTAGCTGGTGATGCCCTGCTTGAAGACGAGCACGTGCGCCGGGCAGTTCATCGGCTTGATCGCCATCCAGTCGGCATCGGGCGCGACGTGCGGGTTGGCCGGTCCGTCGCCGAGCCCGTCGACTTCCGGGACGATATCGGGCACCGCGAACATGTTCTCGGCATACTTGCCCCAGTGGCCGGACTGCTCCCACTGTCGCACGTCCATCAGCTGCGGCGTCTTGATCTCCAGGTAGCCGGCAGCATCCATCTTGCGCCGCATGTACGCTTCGAGCTCGCGCCAGATCCGGAATCCCTGCGGATGCCAGAACACGCTTCCGTGCGCCTCTTCCTGCAGGTGAAACAGGTCCATCTCGCGGCCCAGCTTGCGGTGGTCGCGCTTGGCCGCCTCCTCCAGTCGGTGCAGGTGCGCGTCGAGCTGCTTCTTGTTCAGCCAGCCGGTGCCGTAGATCCGCGTCAGCTGCGCGTTCTTCTGGTCGCCGCGCCAGTAGGCTCCGGCCACGCGCATCAGCTTGAACGCCTGCGGATCGAGCTTGCCGGTCGAGGCCAGATGCGGCCCGCGGCACATGTCGAGCCAGGAATCTTCTGAATCCTTTGGGCCGCTGCGGTAGACCGTCAGTTCCTCGCCCTCGGGCAGCTCGGCGGCCCATTCGGCCTTGAATGTCTCGCCCTCGGACTGCCACTTCTCGATCAGCTGCTGCCGGCTCCACACCTCTCGCGTGAGCGGCTTGTCGGCGCGAATGATCTCGCGCATCTTTTCCTCGATCGCGGGCAGGTCGTCCATGCTGAACGGATCGCGGCTGTCGGGCGCCTTGACGTCGTAATAGAACCCGTCGTCGGTCGCCGGGCCGAAGGTGATCTGCGTGCCCGGCCACAGCGCCTGTACCGCTTCGGCCAGGACATGCGCGTAGTCGTGGCGGGCGAGTTCGAGCGCGTCGTCCTCGTCGCGGCTGGTCACCAGGGCGAGTTTCGCATCGTTCTCCAGCGGACGGTTGAGGTCGCGCAGCTCGCCGTCGACGCGCGCCGCGAGCGCTGCCTTGGCAAGGCCGGGCCCGATGGCGGCGGCGATATCGGCCGGCGTGGTGCCGGGTTCGACCTCGCGAACCGAACCGTCGGGGAGGCTGATCTTGAGAAGCTCGCTCATGGGTACCTTCGTCTCGTGTGGCGCGCCCTTGGCACAAAGGGCACGGCGCCGGAAGGCGTCAGTTGGTTCGCGAGGCTTCGGGAGGATGACGCCGTTCCGCACGAAACCGGGCGGCGGCGGATCGTGCTAGCGCAAGCTCCACCGCCCCCGGGTGACCGGGGTGGTGGTAGTCAGTGCAGGAGCGCGGCCGCAGATCATCGCTGCCGGCATAGCCGCGAAGGAGCGCGTTCTCAAGCCGTGAACCGGCGGGCACCATGGTCGGTGCCCATCCGGCGCGTTCCTGCAAGGGCCGCCGAACGGTGGCGCACCCCTTCGGTGAAACGCCATTCGCAGCTCGCCCGCGCTGGCGTGAGTTCCACCGCCATGTAGCCGCGTTCCGACACCTCGGACCACTTGAGCTGCGGGTTCTTCGCGACGAGCGCGGCGGCCAGATCGGCGGGGGCGATGCCCTGGAAATAGGCTTCCGCGCCCGGCGAGGTGACCGAATGGCCGGCAAACTCCACCCCGGCTCCGCCGAGTTCGCAGGCCCAGGCGTTGTGGCTGTCACCCGACAGCACGACGAGATTCGCCTCGGCCTCGCGCGCTGCGGCCAGCAGCCGATCGCGCGCGGCGGGATATCCGTCCCACGCGTCCATGTTGAACGGGAGACCGGCGTCCGACACGGCTGTCGCCACCGCCATGCGGCCGGAAAACGTCTTCGCGAGGTCCGGCTCTAGCCTCAGATCGATCGCGGTCGGCAGGCGCAGCGCGCCCATGACCACCGGCTGCACGAGGACCTGCCACCGGCGCCCCGCGCGCACCGACGCGGCCATCGTCGCTGCGACCCACCGCTCCTGCGTGTCACCCAGCAGCGTGCGGGATGGGTCGCGCCACGCACCGCCGCGGAAAGACTCGAGCGCGCTGGCCAGGCGATCGGGCGATAGGCCGCGGGCGAGCGAGGACAGGTCGAGCGGCCTGTCTCGGGCGGTGATGCGGGTTTCCACGCGCAGCAGTGTCGCGAGATCGCCGATGTCGTAGCCCGCCCACGGCGCGTCCGAGACCGGCATCCATTCGCTGCGCGCCGTCATTGCCGCCGCAGTGCGCGCGGTCCACGGGCCCTCGCTTGCCGGTTGATGGTTTTCCGCCCCGCCCTTCCACGAATCATTCGCTGTCTCGTGATCGTCGAAGATCGCGATCATCGGATACAGCTGGTGCAGCCGCTGCAGGTCGGGATCGCGGCGGTAGCTGGCATAGCGCAGGCGATAGTCGGCGAGGTACACGGTCTCGCCCGGCGGTTCGGCAAGCCGCCCGGCAACTCGCTGCCTTTCGGTCGGGTAAGTGCCTGGACCGTATTCGTAGAAGTAGTCGCCGAGGTGAACGGCGAGGTCGAATTCGTCGGCCTCGTTCGCATGGGCGTAGGCGTTGAAGTGGCCGAAGCCGAGATTAGAGCAGCTGAAAACCGCCATCCGGAAGCGGTCGGTCGCCCCCTCGGGCAAGGTCCGCGTGCGTCCGGTAGCCGACATCGTGCCGTCCGGGGCGACGAAACGGTAGTAGTACCACCGGCCCGGCTCGAGCCCATCCGCCACCGCCTTGGCGCACCAGTCGCGGTCAGGGGACGCCTCCACCTCGCCCCCGGCAACGGTGCGGGAAAAAGCGTTGGTTTCGGCCAGCTCGTAGCGCAGCCGCGTGGGCGCGGTCCCGACGTAGCGCGTCCACAACAGGACTGATCGGGCCTGCGGCTCCCCGCTCGCCACGCCGTGGGTGAACCCGCCCCCGATACCGGCGGAAAGCGGCGCCGCGGCGAACCCCGCCGCAAGGAAGCTGCCCTGGAGCAAACGCCGCCGATCAAGCATCGCGAGCGGGCTCGAGGCAGGCGGCGGGGCGGAAGATTCGCGCATCAGCGTAGTCTCCGTTGGCCACGGGACTGCGTCAATGGACACCATGTCATCGCACGCGGCTGGAGCGCCAGGCGTGACTGGAAAGCAAACTTGACACCCCACCTTTAATATGACAAACAACCTTTACATCATGAAAAGGGAATTTGACATGAGCCAGATCTACAAGGCGCTTGTTCTTGGTGCAGCGATGATCGGCCTCGCGCTTCTCGCGGTATACGGGCTCGTTCCCGAATGGGCCGGCGAATACGGTCCGATCGCGCTTCTCGCGCTGTTCCCCGGCGCCTGGATCGGAAGCGGCCGGACTGGCTGCCGGTGCAAGCCCGGGATGGCCTGAGGATGGCCGCGGTCGGCGACCTTTGGCGCTCGCCCCCGTTCTGGGCACTTCTCGCGTTCGCAGCGTTCGGCGCGGTCGTCATGCTCGCACTCGCCCAGGCGATCGGAAAGCCGGTCGCGGTCGTCTCGCTGATCGTTCCTGCCGCGCTCTTCTATCGGGCGCTTCGGCTCACAGGCGATCCGTCACGCGACGCGGCATGCGGTAACCGGGGCAAAGCCCGGCAGCGCTATACCCGACGCATCATGGCCTTCACCGCAGTTTACCTGCTCGCCTTCGCATTGCAGACGATGGTCAGTGCCGAGGATTCGGCGTCGGTCGGCCTGCGGGCCGCGCTGGCCGTGCTGCCGGCGCTTGCGGTCCTTGGCGTGTTCTGGTCGATTGGTCGCTTGATCGTCGAGGAGACCGACGAGTTCCAGCGCATGCTCGTCGTGCGGCAGGTGCTCATCGCGACGGCCCTCGCGCTGGGCACGGCGACACTGTGGGGCTTTCTCGAGGCCGCCGAGGTCGTCCCCCATGTCGATGCATACTGGGTCGCCGTCGTCTGGTTCTTCGGCCAGATGCTCGGCGCGGTCGCCAACCGCATTGCCTACGGGTCGTGGGGGGCGCTTTGAAGAACCGCCTCAGGGTCCTCAGGGCGGAGCGCGACTGGAGCCAGCAGGACCTCGCCCAGCGACTCGGGGTGTCCCGGCAAAGCGTCAACGCGATCGAGACGGGACGCTACGATCCGTCCCTTCCCCTTGCGTTTCGCATTGCCGCGGTCTTCGCCCTTGCCATAGAGGACGTGTTCGAGCCGGATCCTGGAGATTGCGCCAATGCCTAGGCTGACCGCCGTCGTGCTGGCCCTGCTCGCCGCCGCGTGCGATCGAAACGATCGGCAGGACGGGCGGGACGGCGAAAGCAGGCCACCCGTGTTGCTTCCACTGATCGAATAACCGCGGCTTGCCAATCCGGCGCGCCCGCGGGCATGGTCCGGGCATGGTCCCGGTTTCGTTCCACGTGATGCCCGATGGTCGCCGGATCGCCTACCGGCTCATCGCGGGCCGGGGGCCGGCGTTCGTTTTTCTGCCCGGCTACATGTCGGACATGACCGGCGGCAAGGCGACAGCGCTGGCCGACTGGGCACGGGACCAGGGGCGCGCGTGCCTCCTGGTCGACTATTCCGGCTGCGGCGAATCGGACGGGGACTTCGCCGACGGGACGCTGTCTCGCTGGACCGACGAGGTAGTCGCGCTCGTCGAGGCGTTGATCGACGGGCCGGCCATCCTCGTCGGTTCCTCCATGGGCGGCTGGCTGATGCTGCTCGCCGGCTTGCGACTTGGCGCGCGGGTGGAAGGCCTCGTCGGCATTGCCGCCGCTCCCGACTTCACCGAGTGGGGATACAGCGAGCAGGACAAGTCGCGCCTAGCGGCGGGCGAAACGGTCTTCGATACCAATCCCTACGGGCCGGAGCCGACCCCGATGCACCCGCGTTTCTGGGCCGACGGGCAAGCCGGACTGCTGTTGGACCGCGAGATCGCGATCGATTGCCCGGTGCGGCTGATCCACGGGATGCGAGACGACGACGTGCCGTGGGAAGTATCGCGCCGCCTTGTCGATGCTCTGCGTTCGAGCGACGTTCACCTGCTGCTGGTCAAGGACGGGGACCACCGGCTGAGCCGCGACCAGGACATCGCGATGCTCTTGCGCGTGGCCCGATTGCTCTCATCTGGAGACCCATGCTCGAGCTCCTCCTCCCCGTCGCCCTGATGCAGGTCGGCATCGCGCCGACCGCTTCGCCGGTCACCGCGGTTCCGCCTGAGTTGCAGGACCGTCCCCCCCGCGAGGCGGTGCGCACCGCCCCGATGCTCGACCGGTCAGCGAGCCGGGCAGCGATCGACCTTTGCCTCGACACCGCGCGCAGCGATCCGGGAAAGGCGCGCGCCTTTGCGGAAGAGTGGGTCGCGCGCACCGACGGGCTGCAGCGCGCCACGGGACGCCACTGCCTTGGTGTCGCGGCAGGAAACCAGGGCGACTGGGCGGCGGCGGCGGCTGCATTCCTGGCGGCACGCGACGAGGCGGACGACACCGGTTTCAGGGCGCGGATGGGTGCGCTTGCCGGCAGCGCGATGCTGGCGGACGCACGGTTCGCCGATGCCCTTTCGGCGCTCGACACGGCGCGGGAGGCAGCGGCGGGAGATGCGGTCCTCGTCGGCGCGGTCGCGCTCGACCGGGGGGCCGCGCTGGTCGCCCTCGGCCGCGAGGGCGAAGCCGCCACGGCGCTGAGCGAAGCGCGCGCCATGGTCCCCGGCGATGCGCAGGCTTGGCTTCTGTCGGCCACGCTGGCCCGGAGGCAGGGCGATCTCATGGCGGCACAGCAGCACATCGAGCGCGCCGCCCTGATCGAGCCGCGCGATCCCGCCATCGGGCTCGAAGCGGGGGTGATCGCCGCGCTCGGCGGCAGGGATGATGCGGCAAGGCAGTCGTTCGCTTCGGTCGTCGCGGCCTTCCCGGGCAGTCCCCAGGCCGCCGCGGCGAACACGTATCTGGCGCAGCTCGAGGAATGATCCCGCTTTCGGTTCTCGACCTCGTGCCGGTGCGCGAGGGCGGCACGCTGGCGGACGCGTACGCTGCCACGGCGCGCCTCGCCCAAGCGGCGGAGCGGCACGGGTACAGGCGGTTCTGGATCGCCGAGCACCATACGATGGAAGGGATCGGAGGTGCCGCGACCTCTGTCGTGATCGGCCACGTCGGCAATGCCACCCGCACCATCCGCATCGGGTCGGGCGGAATCATGCTTCCCAACCACAACCCGTTTGTCATCGCCGAGCAGTTCGGCACGCTCGACGCGCTGTTCCCCGGACGGATCGACCTCGGGCTCGGCCGGGCGCCCGGCGCGGGGCCGGAGCTTCAGCGCGCGCTGCGAAAGAACCTTCACCAGGCGTCCGAGTTTTTTCCGCAGGACGTGGCGGAGCTGCGCGCGCTGTTCGACGGTGACCCGCAGCTCGGAGTGCAGGCGATCCCGGGACGCGGCGCGCGGGTCGAGATGTGGATGCTGGGCTCGAGCCTGTTCGGCGCCGACCTCGCGGCCAGGCTCGGCATGCCTTACGCCTTCGCCTCGCACTTCGCGCCCGACCACCTCGACGCTGCGCTGAAACTCTATCGCGAGCGGTTCCAGCCGTCCGACTGGCTCGAGAGACCGCATGCGATGGCGGCAATGACCGTGTTCGCGGCGGAGACCGATGCGGAGGCCGAATTGCTCGCCTCCAGCCAGCAGCAGAGTTTCGTCGCGCTGCGAACCGGGCGCCCGGGCAAGCTTCCTCCGCCGGTGGACAACTACCGCGCGGGCCTTCCGGCCCAGGCCCAGTCGCTGCTCGCGCACATCGGGCAGGCGAGCGCAATCGGGTCGCCCGCAACGGTGCGCGAGACGATCGGCCGCTTCGTCGAGCGCACCGGGGCAGACGAGATTATCGTTTCCGGCGCGACGTTCGACCCGGAGGCGCGCGAACGGTCGCTCGAGCTGACTGTCGAGGCGCTGTCCGGATAAACCGGGCGCGTCACGCGTAGTGGAAATGCGGCGGGCCCTCACGCAGACTTGCGAGGCTCGGCGCATGAGCGTAACGCGCGCCACATTGCTGCGACACGCGGCAACAAAATAATAGCGACCCGCGCGCGACCGACGGGTCGACGGAGCACGCAGGATGGCCGCCAAAGTCCCGAGTTCGAACCCCGATTCGCCGCGCCGCAAGCGGAGCGGCGCCTGCGCCGAAACGCTGGCCGAACGGATGCGCGATTCGCTGTTGCCCGACGATCGCGCGCTGGAAGCCAAGCGCGTGCTCGAAGCGGCCGAATTCGTCATCGAAGCCGCCAGGTGCCGCGAGCCGGGAGAGCCGGTCATCGAAATCGCCTCGGCGAGCGAGGAACGCCGCTTCATGCGGCTGGCTCTGATCAACGACGACATGCCGTTCCTCGTCGATTCGATCGCCTCGACGATTGCCGCCCACGGCCTGTCGATCGACCGCCTGCTGCACCCCGTGGTGCCGGTCCGGCGCGATGCGAAGGGCAATCTCACGGCGCTTCCCGAGGGCGGCGATGCGAGCGGGGCGGCGCGCGAATCGATGATCTACATCGAGACGCCGCGAGCCGACGCGCGCCAGCGCCGCGAGCTCCTGCGCGACCTCAAGGTCACGCTGGCCGACGTACACGCCGCAGTCGCCGACTGGCCGAAGATGCGCGAGGTGCTGCTCGACGATGCCGCACAGCTCGCCGACAGCGAAGGCGCGGCCCTGCTGCGCTGGCTCGAAGACGGGATGCTGACCCAGCTCGGCCACCTGACCCGCCGGCGCGACGGCAGCCAGACCTCGATGCTTGGCATCTGTCGCAAGAGCGCGCGGGCAATCCTCGCCGACCCCAGCTACGAGCGGGCCTTCGCGTGGTTCGACGACGCCGGGGCCGGGCGCGGCCGGGCACCGCTGATCGTCAAGGCGAACCGGATATCCAACGTCCACCGGCGGGTTCCGCTCGACCTGTTCATCGTCCCGGTGATCGAGAGCGGAAAGGTCGCCGCGCTGTCGATTCACGCGGGTGTATGGACCAGCGCCTCGCTCGCGACCCCACCGGCGCAGGTGCCGCGCCTGCGCACTCAGCTGGCCGATCTCACCGCGAAGTTCGGATTCGATCCACACGGCCACGCCGGCAAGGCGCTGGTCCACGCGCTGACCGCGCTGCCACATGACCTCGTGATCGGCTTTTCAGACGACGACATCGAACGCGTTGCGACGACGATGATGAGCCTGGTCGACCGGCCGCGCCCGCGGCTCGCGCTCGTCGAGGCGCCGCTCAGCCGTCACCTCTTCGCGTTCGTCTGGCTGCCACGCGACATGCTCTCGACCCAGGTGCGCAACCGCATCGAGGACCTGCTCGAGGAAGGATCGGGCGCCAAGGCGCTCGACTGGAGCCTGCAGGTCGAAGGCGGCAACCTGGCGATGCTGCGCTACGTGCTCGACTATCGCGAAAGCACCGGCGCGCCAGACGCCGACGGGATCGAGGCGTCGATCCAGGCGCTGCTGCGCGGATGGGGCGAAGCGGTCGAGAGCGAACTCGTCGCGACGGGCGAGGAGACCTCTCGCGCCGCGGCGCTGGCGGCGCGTTTCGCCGAAAGCTTCCCGACCGCCTACCGCGCTGCCTACGGGCCGGGCGAGGCCGCGCAGGACGTGCGCCGGCTTCGCCGCCTCGCCGCGCTCGATTCCGAGGACGACGGCGCGCTGCCGATGCGCGACGTGCGTCTGTTCCGCATGCCGGGCGACAAGCCCGGGCGGTTGCGGCTGAAGGTCTACCAGATGTCCGGTGCGCTCGCGCTGTCGGACGCGGTGCCCGCGCTCGAGAACTTCGGTTTCCGCGTGCTCGAGGAAGTGCCCACGCCGCTCGGCGCGGGCGAGGACGGGGTCGGCCGGTTCGGGACCATCCACGATTTCACGCTGGAACTCGGCGAAGGGGACACGGCCGAGCCGCTGCTCGACCGCGCGATGCAGATCGAGGAGGCGATCGCCGACGTTCTCAACGGCGCGGCGGAGGACGATCCGTTCAACCGCCTCGTGCTCGGGACCGGATTGTCGTCCCACGAAGCAGACTGGCTCCGCGCGTTCTATCGCTATCTGCGGCAGACCGGCATGGGCTTCACGATCTACACGGTCGTCGATGCGCTTCGCCGCGCGCCACAGGTTACCGTACCGCTCGTCTCGCTGTTCGCGGCGCGCCACGATCCGGCATTCGATGGCGACCGCGATGCGGCGGCTGCGAGGCATCTGGGATCGATCCGCCAGGGCCTGACCCAGGTCGCGGCGATCAACGACGATCGTCTGCTGCGGCTCTACCAGGAGGCGATCTCGGCGGTCCTGCGGACCAACGCGTTCGCTCCCGCGGCGCGCGAAGCGCTGGCGCTCAAGTTCGATTCCGCGCTGGTTCCCGGCCTTCCCAAGCCCGTGCCATGGCGAGAGATCTTCGTCTATTCGCGGAGGGTCGAGGGTATCCACCTGCGCGCGGGTCCGATCGCCCGCGGCGGCCTGCGCTGGTCCGACAGGCGCGACGACTTCCGTACCGAGATCCTCGGCCTGATGAAGGCACAGCGGGTCAAGAACGCGGTCATCGTTCCCACCGGGGCGAAGGGCGGGTTCTATCCCAAGCAATTGCCCAACCCGGCGCGCGACCGCGAGGCATGGGCGGCCGAAGGCCGCGCCAGCTACGAGATCTTCATCCGCACGCTGCTGTCGATCACCGACAACATAGAGGACGGCAAGGTCGTCCATCCCGCCGACGTCGTCGTCCACGACGGAGAAGACCCCTATTTCGTCGTCGCTGCCGACAAGGGCACGGCGACCTTTTCCGACATCGCCAACGGGATCGCCGAAGCGCGCGACTTCTGGCTCGACGATGCCTTCGCCAGCGGCGGCTCGAACGGATACGACCACAAGGCGATGGGGATCACCGCGAAGGGCGCGTGGGTTTCCGTCCAGCGCCACTTCCTCGAGATGGGCATCGACGTCCAAGCCGATACCACGCGCGTCGTCGGCTGCGGCGACATGTCGGGCGACGTGTTCGGCAACGGCATGCTGCTGTCGAAGGCGATCAAGCTGGTGGCCGCGTTCGATCACCGCCACATCTTCCTCGACCCCGATCCCGACCCGGCCGCGAGCTGGAAGGAGCGAAAGCGGATGTTCGGCCTCGCCCGGTCGAGCTGGGAGGACTACGATCCCAAGCTGATCAGCAAGGGCGGCGGCGTGTTCGCGCGGTCGCTCAAGCGCATCCCGCTTTCGAAGGAGGTCCGCGCGGCACTCGACATCGAGGCGACCGAGATCGAGCCCGAGGCGCTGATCTCGGCGATCCTCAAGGCCCCGGTCGACCTGATCTGGTTCGGCGGCATCGGTACCTACATCAAGGCCAGCCACGAGGCGACCGCGCAGGTCGGCGATCCGGCGAACGATGCGCTGCGGGTCGACGCTAGCGAGGTGCGCGCACGGGTCATCGGCGAAGGGGCCAACCTGGGGATTACGCAAGCGGGCCGGATCGAGTTCGCGCTGATCGGTGGCGACGATGGCCAGGGGGGCCGGATCAACACCGACTTCATCGACAATGCCGCCGGCGTCAACTGCTCGGACAACGAGGTCAACATCAAGATCGCCCTCGCCGCGGCCAAGCGGGCGGGCAAGCTCAGCGAGGCCAAGCGGGTCAAGTTGCTGGAATCGATGACCGACGAGGTCGCCGCCCTGGTGCTCGAAGACAACCGCTTGCAGGCGCTCGCCCTGTCGATCGCACATGCCGGCGGGCCGGAGGCGATGGCCGCCCAGCTCAGCCTGATCGAATCGCTGGAGGCGCGCGGCGCGCTCGATCGCAAGACCGAGGGACTCGCGCCGAGCGACGTTCTCTCGCACCGCGCCAGCGACGGGCAGGGCCTGACGCGAGCCGAGCTTGCCGTTCTACTCTCGTCGACCAAGCTGGTCCTGCAGGACGCGATCGAACAATCTTCGCTGCCGGACGATTCCGCGCTCGACGACCTGCTGGCGGGGTATTTTCCCACCCCCATGCGCAAGGACTTCCGGCGCCAGATCGAGAGCCATCAGCTGCGCCGGGCGATCGTCGCGACCGCCCTTGCCAACCTGGTGATCAACCGGATGGGGCTCGTCCACGTCTTCGAGCTGTCGGACGAGGAGGGGGTCGGCCTTGCCGACGTCTGCGCGTCGTTCGTGGCGGCGGACAAGCTGTTCGGCGTGCAGGCGCTTTGGGCCGAACTCGAGGCGGCCCGGATGCCGGAAGGCGCGCGGATCTACATGTTCCGCCACACCGCAGGCGCGCTGCGCAGCCACATGGCCGACCTGATCCGCGTCGGCGCCAGCACCACCCCGCCCAGCAGGATGATCGCGACGCTCCACAGCCGGATCGAACAGCTGTCGTCCGCCACGGGCGACCTGCTGCCCGATTCCTCGCGCAAGCAGTCCGACGCGCTGATCGCCGAGTTCGTCGCGATGGGCGCGCCCGAAAAACTCGCGGCCAAGGTCGTGCACCTCTACGATCTCGACGGGGCCGTCGGCCTTGCCTCGCTCTCGCAATTGGCCGAAATCGACGCTCGCGCGCTGACCTCGGCCTTCACCGATCTCGGCGACCGGCTCGGCCTCGACTGGGCGCAAGGGACCGCGGCGATGATGAATCCGTCTGACGTCTGGGAACGGATGCTCGTCGCGGGGCTGTCGCGCGACTTTCAGCAGATGCGGCTCGACTTCCTCCGCCGGCTGTCGCGGCGCAAGGGCGCGAAGGACGATCCGGCCGGAGCCGTCGCCACCTGGGCGCAGGAGAATGCGGCCGCCGTGCGCCAGTTCCGCGGCGTGATCGGACGCGCGCAGACTCACAGCCCCGTCGCACCGGCCATGCTCGCGCAGATCGCCAGCCAGGCACGCAACCTGCTCGGCCGGTAGCTACCGGCTTGACGATGGACGGTCCGCTGGCCAAGTCCCCCGCGCATGGATAGCGCGGATGTCGTCATCGTCGGATCGGGCCATGGGGGCGCCCAGGCGGCGATCGCGCTGCGTCAGCAGGGGTTCGACGGGTCGATCCTGATCATCGGCCGCGACCCCGAGCCGCCCTACGAGCGTCCCCCGCTGTCGAAGGAATATCTCGCCCGCGAGAAGCCGTTCGAGCGGATTCTGATCCGCCCACCATCCTTCTGGGAAGAGCGGGGGGTGAGGATCATGGCAGGCACAGCCGTCATCGGGGTTGATCCCGAGGCGCACGTCGTCAAGCTGGGTGGCGGCGGCGAAGTGGGCTACGGCAAGCTCATCTGGTCCGCCGGCGGCGATCCGCGCAGGTTGTCGTGCAGCGGCGCAGACCTTTCGGGCGTGCACGCGGTGCGCGACAAGGCCGATGCCGACAGGATCATGGCCGAGCTGGACCACGGCGCCAGGCGCGTGGTGGTCGTGGGCGGCGGATACATCGGACTCGAGGCTGCCGCCGTGCTCACCAAGCTGGATTGCCGCGTCACCCTTCTCGAGGCGCTGCCGCGCGTTCTTGCGCGCGTGGCGGGAGAGGCGCTGAGCGAGTTCTACCAGGACTTTCACCGCGCCCGCGGAGTCGATTTGCGGCTCGACGCCACGGTCGAGAGGATCGAGGGGGAAAACGGCTGGGTCCGCCGGGTCTTTCTGGCCGACGGTGAAACGATCGACTGCGACATGGTTATCGTCGGAATCGGCATCGTTCCAGCGGCCGGACCGCTGATCGCCGCGGGCGCCGCCGGCGCCAACGGGATCGACGTCGACGAATACTGCCGCACCGTCCTCGACGATATCTACGCGATCGGCGATTGCGCGGCGCACGCCAATCCGTGGGCCGATGGCGCGGTCATCAGGCTCGAATCGGTGCAGAACGCGAACGACATGGCGACGACCGTCGCCCGGCACATTACCGGCACGGAGGAACCCTACCGCGCGTTCCCGTGGTTCTGGTCGAACCAGTTCGACCTCAGGCTGCAGACCGCGGGGCTGTCGATCGGCCACGATGCGACGGTCGTGCGCGGCGACCCGGCCGAGGCAAAATTTTCGGTGATCTACCTCAAGGAAGGCCGGGTGATCGCGCTCGACTGCGTCAACGCGACGAAGGACTACGTCCAGGGCCGCAAGCTGATCGAAGCCCGTGCCGCGCCCGACCCCGCCGCTCTCGCCGACATCGAGCGCCCCCTCAAGGACCTGCTGTAAGCTCGTTCAGGGCCCAGCGCGCGGCCTCGGCGATCACCGGGTCAGGGTCGCCCGTCAGCATTCCAACCTGCGGCAGCAGCGCCCGATCGCCCGAATTGCCGGCCGCGATCAGGCAGTTGCGCACGAACCGGACCCGTCCAACGCGCTTGATCGGACTGCCCGAAAACAGCGAGCGGAACGCCGCGTCGTCGAGCGCGAGCAGTTCGCCGAGGCGCGGCGCAGCCAGTTCGGCGCGCGGCAGGAAAGCACGGTTCGCGGCCGCCGCATCGGCGAACTTGTTCCACGGGCAGACCGCGAGGCAATCGTCGCACCCGTAGATGCGGTTGCCGATGGCCTTGCGGAACTCGTACGGGATCGGACCTGCGTGCTCGATGGTCAGATACGAGATGCAGCGCCGCGCATTGAGCCTGTACGGCCGGGGAAAGGCGTCGGTCGGGCAGGCGCGCTGACACGCGTCGCACGATCCGCAGCGGTCGGGATGCGGTTCATCGGGCACGATCTCGAGCGTCGTGTAGATCGCGCCAAGGAACAGCCACGAGCCGTGCGCGCGGCTTACAAGGTTGGTGTGCTTGCCTTGCCAGCCGATCCCTGCCGCTTCGCCCAGCGGCTTTTCCATTACGGGCGCGGTATCGACGAAGACCTTGACCTTTGCACCGGGCACCTCGGCCACGAGCCAGCGCGCCAGCCGCTTCAGCGCCTTCTTGACCGTGTCGTGGTAGTCTCGGCCCTGGGCATAGACCGAGACCCTGCCGCGGTCCGGATGGGCCTCGAGCGCGAGCGGGTCGGCTTCGGGGGCGTAACTCATGCCCAGCGCGATCACGCTCCGCGCCTCGGGCCACAACCCTTGCGGCGAGCCTCGTTCGTCCGTGCGCCGGTCCATCCAGTCCATCGTTCCGTGATTGCCGCCCGCCAGCCACTGGGACAGCTGTTCGCCGCGGTCGAGCGTCGCGGGCGCGATACCGACCGCGGCGAATCCCTCGACCCGCGCCCGTTCGATCAGCCGTGCCCGCAGATCGGGCGGAACCATGGCGTTAACCAACCTTGGGGTTGCTCCCGTTCACGCCGCAGGGTTAACGCCCGCAGCCATGCACGTCCCGCTAGGCGCAACCGCCGCTCCCGACAACCGGCCCGTCACCCCCGGCATCCCGCTAGCGATCGAGGCGCGCGGGCTCGTCAAGCGGTTCGACGGAACGATCGCAGTCGACGGGGTCGACCTGTCGGTGCCGCAAGGGGCGATCTACGGAGTGCTCGGACCGAACGGCGCCGGCAAGACCACGACGCTGCGCATGCTGCTCGGCATCATCGATCCCGACGAGGGAGTGCGCAGGATATTCGGTCACGAACGCCCGCACGATATCGCCCGGCTGATCGGCTACCTGCCCGAGGAACGCGGGCTTTATCCCTCGATGAAGGCTTACGAGGCGATCGGCTTTCTCGGCGCGCTTCGCGGGATGCGGCTCGCGGAGGCGAAGGCGCGCGGCCGTGCCCTGCTCGAAGAACACGGCCTCGGCCACGCGGCGGATCGTTCGATCCGGCAGCTGTCGAAGGGGATGGCGCAGACGGTGCAATTGCTGGGCACCCTGGTCCATGAGCCGCGTCTCGTCGTCCTCGACGAGCCGTTCAGCGGGCTCGACGCGATCAACCAGGGCAAGCTCGAAGGGATGATCCGCGCGCTGGCCGACACCGGGACCACGGTGATCTTCTCGACCCACGTCATCGCCCACGCCGAGCGGTTGTGCCAGGGCGTGGCGATCATCGCCGGCGGCAAGGTGCCATACGCAGGCAGCGTCGACGCCGCCCGCGACCGGATTCCGGCGCAGGTCCGGCTCGAGACCGAAGCCCGCGAGGGTCCCTGGCGCGCCGCACTGCCGGCAGACGCCCGCGCCGAGGGCAGGTTCTGGACGTTCTCGCTCCCCGAGAGCGGGATCGAGCCGCTGCTTCGCGCCCTGATCGAGGGCGACGCAGGCATCCTTTCGCTGTCGATCGAGCGCGCGGGCCTGCACGATGCCTTCGTGCACATCGCCGGCGAGGCGGCGGCACGCGCGCTCGACGAAGCGAGCCCGGCGGAGCAGGCGCGATGACCCCGCAGCCGGATGACACGCCGATGAGCCGCCTGCCGCTGGCCAAGGCCGCCTTCGTGATCGCCAGGCGCGATTTCGGGGCGATCCTGTTTTCCAAGGCATTCCTGTTCTTTCTCCTCGGGCCGGTCTTTTTCGGCCTGGTCCTCCTCGGCTCGGCCTCGCTCGGCAGAAGCGCGGCCCGGAATGCCGACCCTCCGGTTTTGGCGGTCGTGCTGTCCGGGGAGGAGGCAAGGGCCTTCGAGGCGGCCCACGCCCGGCTGGACAAACGGGTCGAGGTTCCGCGAATCGAGATCGTGGCCGGCAACCGCGCGCCTTCGCCCGCGGCGCTGCTCGGCGAAGGCGACCGGAACTACGGCGCGGTCCTCAGCGGGACGCTCGCCGCGCCCAGGCTGACGGGCACCGCCGAGCGCATCGAGCGCTGGGAGGGGCCGGTCGCGCTGATCGCCGCGGCCGCGCTCGACGGCCCCGGGACCTTCCCTTCGGTCGCGCTCGCCCGCACCAGCACGAGCCAGTCGAGCGAGAAGCGCGCGCGGAGCCAGACGGCAACCGCGGGGCTCACGCTGATGTTTCTCCTCACCATGCTGCTCGCGGGTATGGTCATGTCCAACCTCGTCGAGGAAAAGGCGAACAAGATCATCGAGATCCTTGCCGCCGCGATCCCGATGGACGCGGTGTTCATCGGCAAGCTGTTCGCCATGCTCGGGGTCAGCTTCGTCGGTATCGCGGTGTGGGGCGGGGTAGCGGGGCTCGTTCTCTCGCTTGGTGGCGGTGCGCTCCAGCCGCCCGCGGCGCCAGCGGTCGGGTGGCCGCTCTTCATCCTCTTGTTCTTCGTCTACTTCTCGATGGCCTACCTGCTCATCGGGTCGATCTATCTCACCATCGGGGCGATGGCGCCGACCGTGCGCGACGTGCAGACGCTCTCGCTGCCGGCGACCATGCTGCAACTGGGCGTCTTCTTCCTGGCGACCTATTCGACGAGCAGCCTCGGCTCGCCGGCCGAACTCGCCGCGCTCGGCTTCCCGCTCTCGAACCCCTATGCCATGGTCAGCCGTGCGGCGCAGGAAGCCGCGCTGTGGCCCCATATTCTGGCGCTCGCGTGGCAGGCGCTATGGGTCGCGCTTTTCGTCCGGTTCGGCGCGGGGATGTTCCGGCGCCGCGTGATGAAGTCCGGGCCCTCGCCCGTGAAGAAGCGCGGCATCTTTGCACGCGCACGGGGCTGAGGAAGCCTTCCCCGCGCGGCAATATCGGTCGCATTTAGCAACTGGCTATTGACACTGCAGTAAGTAGGCGCAGGATAGCCCGCGACCAGAGGCGGCCCGCAGGGAGTCGCCCGAACAGGAGAGAGTCGATGGCCACCCAGCCACTCGAAGCGCCCAAGGAATGGACAACCTCGCCCCGCGCCGCCGACGCGCTGGAGGAGGCGCTTCGCAAGAACCCCCAGGCCGTGCCCGAACATACCGAGAAGTGGGACGTCAGCCGGTCGGACATCTACTACGAGGACCGCTGGCAGCCGATCTTCCGCGAGATGCGGGCGGCGGGCGACCTGCACAAGGTCGAAAACACCCCCTTCGGCCCGCACTGGAACGTCGTCAGCCACAGGGCCATCCAGCATATCGAGGCGCTGCCCGAGCTGTATTCGTCAGCCGAGGGCATCACCATTCTCGACCGGCTTACCGACGAGCAGCTGGCAGAGCTCGGCCGCGACCGGTTCGAACTGCCGATGTTCATCGCGATGGACCGGCCCAAGCACACCGGCCAGCGGCGCACTGTCGCGCCCAAGTTCACCCCGTCCAACATGGCCGACATGGAGGACGAGATCCGCCAGCGCACCGGCGAACTGCTCGACACCCTGCCGCGGCGCGAGGTGTTCGACTGGGTCGACACCGTCTCGATCGAGCTGACCACCGGGATGCTCGCGATCCTGTTCGACTTCCCGTGGAAGGACCGCCGGCTGCTCACGTTCTGGTCGGACTGGGCGGGCGACACCGAGATCGGCCTGATCCGCGACCTCGACCTGCAGCGGCAGGGCATCATCCGCGAGATGGGGGCCTATTTCACCCAGCTGTGGATGGAGCGTGCGCAGAAGGAGCCCGGGCCCGACCTCATCTCGATGATGATCCACTCTCCCGCGATGAACCAGATGAGCCCCGAGGAATACATGGGCAACCTCATCCTGCTCATCGTCGGCGGCAACGACACCACCCGCAACACGATGAGCGGGATCGTCCATGCGTTCGACAAGTTCCCCGATCAGCGCAAGCTGTTCGAGGAGCAACCGGACCTCATTCCCAACGCGGTGCAGGAATGCATCCGCTACCAGACCCCGCTCGCCCACATGCGCCGCCAGGCGACCGAGGACAGCGAACTGTTCGGGCACACCGTGAAGGCGGGCGAGAAGCTCATCCTCTGGTACATCTCGGCCAACCGCGACGAGAGCGTGTTCGAGAACCCCGACAGGCTCGACATCACGCGCGAGAACGCCCGCCGTCACCTCGCTTTCGGCTATGGCATCCATCGCTGCGTCGGGGCACGGCTGGCGGAACTGCAACTGCGCGTCCTGCTCGAGGAAATGCACAAGCGGCGCATGCGGGTGCATGTCGCGGGCGACGTCGAACGGGTCCGCGCGAACTTCGTCCACGGCTTCCGCAAGCTGGAAGTCGAGGTCACCGAGTTCTGACGTTCATGCGGGCCGCAGGAAAACCGTGCTATGGTGCCCGCATGACAGTCCGCACATCACGCCGTTCGTTCGTGGCCTGGCTGGGCGCCGGGGCAGCGGTTCCCATCGTTGCAGCCTGCGGCGGTTCGTCGGCGGCCGAGGCGAAGGCGTGGCCCAAGGGGCTGAGCGACGCCCAGTGGAAGGCGAAACTCACCAGGACCCAGTACCGGATCCTGCGCGAGGCGGGCACCGAGCGGCCTTTCTCGAGCCCGCTCGACAAGGAATACCGCAAGGGCACCTTCCTGTGTGCAGGCTGCGGCAACGCGCTCTATTCCTCGGCGACGAAATACGACAGCGGCACCGGCTGGCCAAGCTTCTGGAAACCTCTGCCCGGTGCGATCGCCACCGACACCGATTACAAGATCGGCATTCCGCGGACCGAGGTTCTTTGCGCCGACTGCGGCGGGCACCTCGGCCACGTGTTCAACGACGGACCCAAGCCGACCGGCAAGCGCTACTGCATGAACGGCGCGGCCATGACGTTCCGCCCGGCCTGAGCCGTCGCGCTGGGAACGTAAAAAGGGCGGCGGAGCCGACGCTCCGCCGCCCTTTCGTGTCGTAACGATTGAACGCTTAGCGCACTCGTCCGCGCTGGACCAAATTGACGATTGCCAGCAGCACGATCGCACCGACGATCGCGATGATGAAGCCCGTCAGGTTGAAGGACTGGATCGTACCTTCGATGCCGAAGAGCGCGGATGCCAGCCAGTTGCCGATCACGGCGCCGATGATGCCGACGATGATGTTCCACAGGATACCCATCGACGCGTCACGCGCCATCACCATGCTCGCCAGCCAGCCGGCCACGCCGCCAACGATAATTGCGATAATCCATCCCATTTTCCCGGCACTCCTCTAGTTTTTGCGCCCGAACTTGCTTGTATGCCGGTGAAACGGCGGGCACGGCAAGGCGTTCCCCGACTGCGACCAGTCGGGGGGAAGGGGATGACTTGCGGGTTTGGGCGGACGGAAAGCCGACCGGAGTGCCAGGGGTGAATCAGTACTTGAGCTGACGCTCGTAAAGATCGCGGTAGTGCTGAATGCGCGTGACCCGCAGGCCCTGCATGCCCGACCGGTCGACCGCGCGCTGCCAGGAGGCGAATTCCTCGAGGGTGAGGCCGTAGCGCTCCAGCACCTCGTCGATGGTCAGCAGGCCCCCGTTGACCGCGGCGACCACCTCGGCCTTGCGGCGCACGACCCAGCGCTTGGTATCGGGCGGCGGCAGGTCCTCGATGCCCAGCGGCTCGCCGAGCGGGCCGATGACCTGGGCCGGACGGATTTTCTGGTTCTCGATCATTGCGTTCCCTGGTCGCCCTCGGCCACGTTGTGCGTTGTGGCTGCGGTTATCGTCGCAAGCGGTTTCATGGCCTCTAAACCTACAAGGTTAACAGGTCGTTCGCCGTATTCCTCCCGGCTCGAATCGTGCGGCAGTCCGGTGGCCGCGCGCGCGCCGAAGCTGCTTCCCGCAATCATCGGACGGCAGAGGTGAGCGCGCACGTCGCGGGCGGCGGAAAATCGCGCGGCAAGCTCGCCCCACTCGAGCGGGCGAAGACCCGTGCCGCTTTCCGCGGCGGCCGGCAGGATGGCTGCTTCGAACATTCGCCGCTGATAGACGCCTATCGGTCAAGAAGCGGTAAAGCGCGAATTTACCCGCGGTTAGGAGCTTGGAAGCCCCAGGGCCCGCAAAACTGGCGCCGCGGGGCAGGTGCGTGTAAGGGCCGCGCCCGTATCAAGACCATGAGCCCGTCCGCAACCCTTCCCGCGCTCCTCGCGCCCCGCGCCGCCGCCGCGCTGTTCGACCTGCCGCACGATGCCGAGCATTGCCGCATCGTCGTGGCGATGTCGGGCGGGGTCGATTCGTCGGTCGTCGCCGCGCTCGCGCATGCCAGCGGGGCCGAGGTGATCGGAGTGACCCTGCAGCTCTACGACTACGGCGCCGCCACGGGCCGCAAGGGCGCGTGCTGCGCGGGCGACGACATCCGCGATGCGCGCGCTGTGGCCGACCGACTGGGGATCGCGCACTATGTCTTCGATCACGAGAGCGCGTTTCGCGAGGACGTGGTCGATCGGTTCGCGGACGACTACCTCGCCGGGCGGACTCCTGTTCCCTGTATCCGCTGCAACATGGGACCCAAGTTCACCGACCTGCTGCGCATGGCGCGCGAGCTGGGCGCCGATTGCCTCGCGACGGGCCACTACGTCCGGCGCATCGTCGGGACGGCCGGACCGCAGCTGCACCGCGCCGTCGACCCGGCGCGCGACCAGTCCTATTTCCTTTACGGGACGACCGAGGCCCAGCTCGATTTCCTGCGGTTCCCGCTCGGCGCCCTGCCCAAGGCCGAGGTCCGCCAGCTTGCCGAGGCCGCCGGGCTGCGCAACGCGGCAAAGCCCGACAGCCAGGACATCTGTTTCGTGCCCGACGGCGACTACGCGAAGATCGTCACCAGGCTGCGCCCCGCAGGCGCGCGGCCGGGCGCGATCGTCCACGCTTTGACCGGGGAGCGGCTGGGCGAGCACAGGGGCGTGATCCATTTCACCGTCGGCCAACGCCGCGGGCTCGAGATCGGCGGACAGCCCGAACCGCTCTACGTCGTCGGAATCGATGCCGAAGCGGCAGAAGTGCGCGTTGGACCCAAGGCCCTCCTCGCGGTCGGGGCCGCGCGGCTGGTCGAGACCAACCGCATCGGCCCGGTCCCCGCAGGATCGGTGACGGCCAAGGTCCGCAGCCTCGCCAGGCCCGTGCCGGTCATGGTGGAGGGAGCGCTCGGAGACGGTGCGCCGGCCACGATCCGCTTCGAGGCGCCTGAATTCGGTGTCGCTCCGGGGCAGGCGGCGGTGCTCTATGCCGGCGAGCGGGTGATTGGCGGCGGTTGGATCGACGCGACCGAACCCGCCGTTCAGGCGTCCCAGGGGTCGAGCACGCAGCCGTAGCCCGGCTTCATTCGCGCGGTGTCGCTGACGATCAGCAGCCGGGCGGTCACCGACCTGTCGTCGTCGTCGGCCGACAGCGTGACGAGTTCCATCCCGGACAGTTTGTCCTTCGCGCAATCCTCGATATCGCGGCCCGCGACGAATCGGCACGAGCAGGCGACACGCGCGCTGTAGGCGGTGGCGGCGTTGGCATACCCGGTTGCCGCGGTCCCGAAAGCGAACCACAGCGCGAGCAGGGCAACGACCAGTGCGGCGAGCCAGAAGAGACCGCCGGTGCTTCGCCTGCCGCGTGCCGTCCTCTTTCCCGTTGCCAACCCGATTCCCTCCGTGCGAAGCCCCGCCGATGCGTCCCCTTATCGCCGCCGTCCTGCTGCTGCCACCCCTGCTGCCCGTGTTGACCGCGTGTTCGTCGCGCTCCGAAGCCCCGCCGCCGCTGACCGAAGAGGCGCTGGGCGCGGTCAAGCCGGATCCGGGCGCCCCGCCCGAGCAGATCGCGCGCGAGGTCGACGACCTGTTCGCGATCGACGACCTGGGCGAGACCCGTGCGGTCGTCGTCATGCACGCCGGATCGGTCGCGGCGGAGCGCTATGCGCCGGGTTACGGCCCGCAGACTCGCTTCGTCAGCTGGTCGATGGCCAAGACCGTGACCGCGACGATGATCGGGATGCTGATAGCCGACGGCCGTCTCACGCTCGACGAGCCGCCGCCGATCCCGCGCTGGCGGCGGCCGGGCGATCCGCGCGGGGAGATCACCCTGCGGCAACTGCTGCAGATGCGCAGCGGCCTGCGCCACACCGAATCGGGCGACGTACCTTACGAATCGAGCGAGGTGCGCATGCTCTTTCTCGACGGGCGCGACGACATGGCGACCTTCGCCGAAAGCCAGCCGCTCGAGGCCGAACCCGGCGCCTGGTTCGAGTATTCGAGCAACACCACGGTGATCCTCGCCGACATCGCCGCACGGGCACTGACGACCAGCACCGACCCCGACGCCCGGCGCAAGGCCATGGCCGATTACCTGCAGACGCGGCTATTCGGCCCGCTCGGAATGACCTCCATCGTGCCCGAGTTCGACCGGTCGGGAACTCTCGTCGGGGGCAGCCTGATGCATGCGACCGCGCGCGACTGGGCGCGGTTCGGCGAGTTCCTGCGCAACAAAGGCAGCTACCGCGGCACCCAGATCGTTCCGCGCCGGTGGGTCGAGTTCATGGCCACCCCGTCGCCCCGGCGCGGCAACTACGGGGCGCAGACCTGGCTCAATCGCGACCCGCCGGAGGGGGACGACCCGCTGTTTGCGGAGCGCGGACCGAAAAGCCTGTTCGCAATGATAGGCCACATGGGCCAGTATGTCCTCGTCGCGCCCGATCGGAGGCTGACCGTGGTCCGCCTCGGCCATTCCGACGCCGACGAGCGCGGCGTGCTGATGCCCCAGCTGGCCGACGTGATCGCGCTTTACCCCGGAAGGTAGAGCGCGCCCCTGGCGATCGTCACGCAGCGCCCCGTCAGCCACACCCGGTCCCCTTCGATCCGGCACTCGAGGTCTCCACCGCGCGCTGAGGCCTGGTGCGCGGTGAAGCGATCCCGGCCCAGGCGCGGTGCCCAGAACGGGGCCAGCGCGGCATGGGCCGAGCCGGTCACCGCATCCTCGCGCGCGCCCGGTCCGCCGACGAAGACCCGGCTGACCACGTCGGTCCGGTCGCCCGGCGCGGTGCAGATCAGCTGGTCGTTCGCACCCGCGGCGAGCGCGGCGACGTCTGGTGCGAGCGAGCGCACCGCGGCCTCGCTCGCGAACAGTAGAATGCGGTGGCGCGCGTTGCTGCACCATGCTTCCAGCGGCCGTGCGCCAAGCACGTGCGCCGCATCGCCCGGGTCGGCAGGCCGGGTACGGATTGCGGGAAGCGCCACCGCATAAGCTCCCGCGTCCCGCACCACTTCGATCGCGGTTCCGGCGCCAGTGCGGAATGCGGCCCTTTCCCCGCCTTCGGCCTCCAGCAGGACATGGCCGGCGGCCAGCGCGCCATGCCCGCAGAGCGCGATCTCGCCCGAAGGCGAGAACCAGCGGATCGCCCGGTCGGGCGCGACGAACGCGGTTGCCGGCAGTCCGTTCTCGGCGGCCACGGCCTGCAGAAGCCCCTCGTCCGGCCAGTCCTCCACCAGCACCACGGCGGCCGGGTTGCCGTCGAAGGGCCGCGCGGCAAAGGCATCGACGTGCCAGTAGCGCAGGCTCACGGCGTCGAATCGAGGCGCGAGAACTGGTCTTCCTCGACCAGCGGGTTGCCCGGCTCGTCGACGTGGCCGGCGGGATCGATATGGATCAGCAGTTCGACTCCGGGGAACCGGCGGCACAGGTCCTCTTCCACCTTGTCGATAACGTCGTGCGCCTCGCCTACGGTCATCTCGGCGGGCAGGTCGACATGGAACTGCACGAAATCGTGCGCGCCGGAGGAGCGGGTGCGCAGGTCGTGCAGGTTCGACAGCTCGGGATGCTCGGCCGCGGCCGCTACGAAGGCGAGCCGCTTGTCCTCGGGCCATTCGCGGTCGAGCAGCTGGTCGACCGCCTCGCTCGCCGCGCGCCACGCGCCCAGCAGCAGCCAGGCTGCGATAGCCAGCCCGAACAGCGGATCGGCCGCCGCGAAGCCCAGATACTGGTCGAGCACCAGCGCGGCGATTACGGCGAGGTTGAGGAAGAGGTCCGACTTGTAGTGCAAGGCGTCGGTGCGGATCGCGATGCTTCCGGTGCGCCGGATGACGTGGCGCTGCCAGGCGAGCAGCGCGAAGGTGGCCAGGATGGCCACGCCCGAGACAAGTATTCCTTCGCCTGCCGCCGTGGTTTCCGGCCCACCCGAAACGAGGCGGCTCAAGGCGCGGAATGCGATTGCCGCGGCCGAGATCGCGATCAGCATCACCTGGAAAATTGCCGCCAGGGCCTCGCCCTTGCCGTGGCCCCAGCGGTGCTCGGCATCGGCGGGCTGCGCGGCCCACCACACCCCCCACAGCGTCGCAAGGCTGGCGACGAGGTCGAGCGAGGTGTCGGCAAGGCTGCCGAGCATCGCGGTCGATCCGGTGCGCCAGGTCGCCCAGCCCTTCAGCACGCCGAGAAACAGCGCCATCGCGATCGAGGCAAGCGCCGCGCTGCGGGTAAGGTTGGCGCGGGTCGCGCGTGCGTCGCCCGTCATGGATAGAGCAGCGTGCTGGTCCAGCCGCCCCCTTGTGCCCGGGTGAACCGCCGCCGGTCGTGCAGCCGGCCCGGCCGGTCCAGCCAGAACTCGATCGCGGTGGGCGCCAGGGTGAACCCGGTCCAGTAGGGCGGGCGGGGCACTTCTCCTGCCGCCTTGCAGGCCGCCTCGATCGCTTCGACCCGGTCGATGTAGGTCTGCCGGTCTGCCAGCGGGCGCGACTGGTCGCTTGCCGCAGAACCGACCTGACTGACGAAGGCGCGCGAATGGAAATAGGCGTCGGCCGCCTCGGGCGACACCTCGGTCAGCGGTCCCTCGATGCGGACCTGCCGGCGCAGACTTTTCCAGTGAAACAGCAGCGCGACCTGCGGATTGGCGAGGATTTCCCCGCCCTTGCGGCTTTGCGCGTTGGTGTAGAAGGTAAAGCCGCCCCACGGTCCCAGGTGGGTGCCCCATTCCTTGAGCAGAACCATCCGCACCGACGGCGCACCCCCCGGCGTCGCGGTGGCGAGCGCCATTGCGTTGGGATCGTTGGGCTCGCTTTCCCGGGCCTCGGCGTACCAGTGACCGAACAGGGCCAGCGGGTCGCCTTCGGGCAGTGCGGAACGTGCGTCGTTCATCGGGCGACGTCCCGTCCGCAGGCGGCGCGTGTCACACTTGTCACACAGTCATGGCAAAGGAAAACGGGGCGACGCCGGATGCCGGCCTTGCGCTGCACGAGACGGTCGAAGGAACGAGCCATGGCGCGCTCCTAACCCGCGCGCGAGGTGTAGGAAAGTCTCGCTGCTTGCAGGAGGCGGGCGTGTCACCTAGCTAACACGCCATGGCCGATCCCTACGCAACCCTAGGCGTCCCCAGGTCCGCGAGCGAGAAGGACATCAAGTCCGCCTATCGCAAGCTCGCCAAGGAGCTGCATCCCGATCGCAACAAGGACAACCCCAGGGCGGCGGAGCGCTTTTCCGAGGTGACGCGCGCCTACGACCTGCTGTCGGACGCGGGCAAGCGCGCCGCGTTCGACCGCGGCGAGATCGACGCGGAGGGCAATCCTGCCAATCCCTTCGCCGGGATGGGGCGCGGCGGCTTCGGCGGCGGGGGCTTCCGGCCCGAGGACCTGCGCGGCGAAAATCCGTTCCGGGGCGGCGGCTTCGCAGGCGAGGCCGACGGAGTCGACCTCGGCGATCTCTTCGAGGGCCTCTTCGGAGGCGGAGGCGCGCGGTCGGCGCGCGGCGGTGGCCCCTTCGGAGGCATGGGCGGCGGCTTTGCGGGCCAACAGCGCCGCCCGCCCCCGCCGCAGAAGGGCGGCGACATCGCCTACAAGCTGCGCGTGCCCTTCGTCGACGCGGCCGCCCGCAAGGACCAGCGCATCACGCTGGCCGACGGCAAGACGATCGACCTCAAGCTGCCTGCCGGCCTCGAGGACGGCACCCAGATGCGTCTCAAGGGCAAGGGCCAGCAGGGTCCCGGGGGTGCAGGAGACGGGATCGTCACCATATCGGTCGACCGCCACCCGTTCTTCCGGCGCGACGGCAGCGACGTGCGGCTCGACCTGCCGATCACGCTGGCGGAGGCGGTCCACGGCGCCAAGGTCAAGGTTCCCACAGTCGACGGTCCGGTCATGCTGACAATCAAGCCGGGCACCAGCGGCGGCACGGTGATGCGGCTTGGCGGGAGGGGCTTTTCGAAGAAGGACGGCAAGCGCGGCGACCAGCTGGTGACGCTCGAGATCGACCTGCCCGGTGACGTCACGGAACTGGCCAAGCGGCTCGAAGGTTGGCAGGACGACCGCAACCCGCGCAGCAAGCTCGGCGTCTAGGCCCGTCCGGCGTCGCGGCCCCGCGCGGCAGGCCGCTACCGAAAGGGCTGCATGAGCGAAAAACTGGTTCCTGACGTGCCCGAGCGCGAGTTGCACACCCTCTCGCCCGAGGAGCGTCGCAGGGACGCGCTCAGGCACCGCCCGGGTTTCCGCAGCGAGGTCATCAGCCGCGTGGGACCGGGTACCAAGGCCTGGGAAGTCGCCAAGCGGGTGGCGATCGGCGCCTACAACGACGGCTTCATCCACGCCGGCAACCTCGCCTACATGGCGATCATCGCGATATTCCCCTTCTTCATTCTCGGCGCCGCGGTGTTCAGCTTCATCGGCGACGAGGGCGAACGTGCGGCGAGCGTGAACGCGGTGCTCTATGCCCTGCCGCCGATGGTCGGCAACGTGATCGAACCGGTCGCCCGCAACGTGGTCGAGGCGCGCACGGGATGGGTATTGTGGCTCGGCGGGCTGGTCGGCCTGTGGACCGTGTCGAGCCTGGTCGAGACGATCCGCGACATCCTGCGCCGCGCCTACGGCACGCCGGCGACGCACGCGTTCTGGAAGTACCGGCTGTGGTCGGCGGGCATCATCTTCGGCGCGGTCGTCCTCCTGATGCTGAGCCTGCTCGCGCAGGTCGTCATCGGCGCCGCGCAGGAAGTGATCGACGCCTACATCCCCCAGCTCAGCAACGCGATCGGCGAACTGCGGCTGTCGCGCATCGTCCCCGCACTGGGCCTGTTCGCGTCGCTCTATCTGCTGTTCTACACGCTCACCCCCAAGGCCTATCGCAAGCGGCGCTATCCCAAATGGCCCGGCGCGCTGGCGACGACGCTGTGGTGGCTCGCGGTCACCGCGGCGCTGCCGCCCGCGATCCGCAGCTTCTTCAGCTACGACCTGACTTACGGCAGCCTTGCCGGGATCATGATCGCGCTTTTCTTTTTCTACCTCGTCGGATTAGGGATGGTGATCGGGGCCGAGCTCAACGCCGCGCTCGCCGAAACGCCCGAGGAGGCCGAAAACCGCATCGGGCAGGCGGACGACCGGCGGCGGGCTGCGGCCCGGTCGCGCGAGAGCATCGAGGCCCAGAAGGCCGAATACGAGGGAATCGAATGAGCAAGCTGATGGCGGGGAAGCGGGGCCTGATCATGGGTCTTGCCAACGACAAATCGCTGGCGTGGGGGATCGCGAAGAAGCTTGCCGAGCATGGCGCCGAACTCGCGTTTTCGTACCAGGGCGAGGCGCTGGGCAAGCGCGTGATCCCGCTGGCCGACCAGCTCGGCAGCGATTTCTGCTTCGAATGCGACGTATCCGACATGGCCGCGCTCGACGCGGCGTTCGACCGGCTCAGGGAGCGCTGGGACACGCTCGACTTCGTGGTCCACGCGATCGGGTTCTCCGACAAGAACGAGCTGCGCGGGAAGTACCTCGACACCAGTCTCGAGAACTTCCTGATGACGATGAATATTTCCGCCTACAGCCTAGTCGCGGTGGCCAAGCGGGCATCGGCGATGATGGCGAAGGGCGGGTCGATCCTCACGTTGAGCTATTACGGCGCGGAAAAGGTCGTGCCGCATTACAACGTGATGGGCGTCGCCAAGGCCGCTCTGGAGACGAGCGTGCAGTACCTCGCCAACGATCTCGGCCCCGACGGGATCCGGGTCAACGCGATCAGCGCGGGGCCGATCAAGACGCTGGCGGCGAGCGGGATCGGCGACTTCCGCTACATCCTCAAGTGGAACGAGCTGAATGCCCCGCTGCGCCGCAACGTGACCATCGAGGATGTCGGCGGTTCGGGCCTCTATTTCCTGTCGGACCTGTCGAGCGGGGTGACCGGGGAGGTCCACCACGTCGACGCGGGCTACCACGTCGTCGGCATGAAGCAGGAAGACGCGCCCGACATCGCGCTGGGATGACCGGGCGCGTCGGCGCTCAGTTGTTCTGCAGCGCGACGATGACCGGGGTGGTCAGCAGCGGGACGATCTGCAGGATGTCCTTGAAGATGCGGCGCTGGCGGCTTTCACCGACGATCACGGTGTCGTTGGCATAGACCTGCGGGTCGGGGTAGTTGCCCCGGCGGATCGCGGCGAGGTTGTAGAGCCCGGCATAGCGCTGATCGCCCACGGTGCGCAGGATCACCACGTCATCGGCCTTGGCGAACTCGTCGAGGCCTTTCGCCAGTGCGACCGACCGCATCAGCGTCATGTTGCCCGTGACCGGATAGACGCCCGGCTGCTTGACCTGTCCGTCGACGGTGACGACTTGGCTGATCGCCTCAGTAACGTTCACGGTCACCTGCGGGTCGCGGACGTAGTTGGCACGAAGGCGCTGGGCGATGATCGCGGCAACCTCATCGGGCGACTTGCCCGCCGCATCGATCGATCCGGCGAGCGGGAACGAGATGCGCCCCGCCGAATCGGCCACGACCTCGCGCGGCTCCATGCCCTCGATCCCGAACACGCCGATCTGCAGCTTGTCATACGGACCGATCGCGTAAGGCTGCCCGGCGGGCACGCCGGCGCCCGCCGCGGGGGCGGGCATCGTATCGACTACCTGAGTCATGCCGGTCGATCCGAGATCACCTCCCGACGGACCGTAACTGCACGCCGACAGGGCGATCGCCGGCACGAGCGCGGCAACGAAGCGATGGAAGAACTTGGGCATCATGGACGTAAGTGAACTCGCTGCAGGCCGGTTCGGTCTCGATGGTCCGGCGCCGTGGATCGTTGCGGCCAAATCGCCGTTTTGCGCATCCGGGTCAACCGGTTGTCGCCCGGACGCCGGCACGGTCCCTAGGATGCCCGGGTTGCGCTCGCCTGAACCAGCGTATAGGAACCTCGCCGAGCAGTCCTCCTGCAGAAATACCATTGAAATCGCTGGATTTTTCTTTGCCCTCTGACAACCCGGTCCTCCTTCTGAGCCCGCGCCGCTTCGGCGACGCCCGCGGATGGTTCATGGAAACCTACAACGAGCGCGCGCTGGCCGAGGCGGGGTTCGACCGGCCGTTCGTGCAGGACAACCTCTCGCTGTCCCGGCCGACCGGCACCCTGCGCGGGCTGCATTTCCAGAGCCCTCCCCGCGGCCAGGACAAGCTCGTGCGCTGCGCCCGCGGGCGAATCCTCGACGTCGCGGTCGACCTGCGGCGTGGCTCACCGACCTATGGCAGGTGGGTCGGCGCGGAGCTGTCGGCCGATAACGGCCGCCAGCTGCTGATCCCGGTCGGCTTCGGACACGGCTTCGTGACCCTCGAGCCCGATTGCGAGGTCGCCTACAAGTGCACCGACTTCTACGCTCCCGAATGCGACGGCGGCGTGCGGTGGGACGATCCCGAGATCGGCATCGACTGGCCGCTGCCCAGCGGCGGCGCGCCGGTGCTGTCCGACAAGGACCGGGTCCAGCCGCTGCTTTCGGATTTCGATTCACCCTTCGATTACGACGGCCGGCCGCTGCTGCCGCTCGGCCCCGACAGCTTCGGAAACCCCTGACATGCGCGTGTTCATCACCGGCGGCGCCGGCTTCATCGGCTCGGCGCTCGCGCGCCACCTGATCGACCACAGCGACGCCGAGATCTGCGTCTACGACAAGCTGACCTATGCCGGCACGATGACCGCGCTCGAGCCGGTCTCGGCCAGCAACCGGTTCTCGTTCGTGCAGGGCGACATCTGCGACCGCGAGGCGGTGCGCGCGGCGATCGGGCAGTTCCGGCCCGACGTGATCACCCACCTGGCAGCCGAAAGCCATGTCGACCGCTCGCTCGACGGGCCGGGCGAGTTCATCCGCACGAACCTTGTCGGCACTTACGAGATGCTCGATGCCGCGCTCGCCTACTGGCGCGGGCTGGATGGCTCGGCGAAGGACGATTTCCGCTTTCACCACATCAGCACCGACGAGGTGTTCGGCTCGCTCGGCGAGGAGGGCCTGTTCACCGAGGACACGCCATACGACCCGCGCTCGCCGTACTCGGCCTCGAAGGCGGGTTCGGACCACCTTGCCAGCGCGTGGCACCACAGCTTCGGGCTGCCGGTGCTGATCACGAACTGCTCGAACAACTACGGCCCGTTCCACTTTCCCGAGAAACTGATCCCGCTGATGATCGCCAAGGCGCTCGCGGGCGAGGGCCTGCCGGTCTACGGCGAGGGCAGCAACGTGCGCGACTGGCTTTACGTCGAGGACCATGCCCGCGCGCTGCGCGCGGTGTTCGAGCGGGGGGAGCCGGGGCGCAGCTACAACATCGGCGGCAACTGCGAGCGGCGCAACCTGCAGGTGGTCGAGGCGATCTGCGACGCGCTCGACCGGAAACGCCCGCGCGCCGACGGCAAGTCGTACCGCGAGCAGATCACGTTCGTGCCCGATCGCCCGGGCCACGACGCGCGCTACGCGATCGATGCGAGCCGCATCCGCGACGAACTTGGCTGGGAGCCGGCCGAAACCTTCGAGAGCGGGCTTGCCAAGACGATCGACTGGTATCTTTCGAACGAGGACTGGTGGAAAACGCTGATCGCCGAGCGCGGCGCCGACAAGCGCCGCGGACTCGGCTGACCTCCACCGCAGCACGGGATAAGAAGAGCACATGAAGGGCATCATTCTTGCCGGCGGATCGGGCACCCGGCTCCATCCCGCCACCCTGGCGGTCAACAAGCAGCTGCTGCCGATCTACGACAAGCCGATGATCTACTATCCGCTGTCGGTGCTGATGCTGGCCGGCATCCGCGAGATCCTGATCATCTCGAGCCCGGAATTCCTCGACAACTACCGTCACCTCCTGGGCGACGGGTCCGAATACGGAATCTCGATCGAATACGCCGTGCAGCCCCGGCCCGAGGGGCTCGCCCAGGCGTTCACCATCGGCCGCGAATTCATCGGCGGCGATCCCGTCGCGCTGATCCTGGGCGACAACATCTTTTTCGGCAGCGGCCTCACCGCGCTGCTCGCCAACGCGGTGGCGCGCACGAAGGGCGCTTCGGTCTTCAGCTATCTCGTCGACGATCCGCAGCGCTACGGCGTGGTCGAACTCGACGCCGACGGCCGGGCGCTGTCGATCGAGGAGAAGCCCGCAAATCCGAAATCCCGCTACGCGGTGACGGGTCTCTACTTCTACGACAACGACGTGGTCGATATCGCCGCGAACCTGGCGCCCTCGGCGCGCGGCGAGTACGAGATCACCGACGTGAACCGCGTCTATCTCGAGCGCGGCGACCTTTACGTCGAGAAGATGTCGCGCGGGTTCGCGTGGCTCGATACCGGTACCCACGAGACGCTGCTCGAGGCATCCGAGTTCGTGCACACGATCCAGAAGCGCCAGTCGAGCCAGGTCGCCTGTCTCGAGGAGATCGCCTTCCTCAAGGGCTTCATCGGCATCGAGCAGGTAAGACGGCGCGCCGAGCTGTTCGCCAAGACCGGCTACGGGCGGTACCTGCTCGATTTCGCCCGCGACCATTCCTGACCGACAGGCGGAGCGGACGTCCCCGCGATGAGCACCGCGCTGCGCCACCGGACCGACATCGACGGGCTGCGCGCGGTCGCGATCCTGCCGATCCTGCTGTTCCACGCGGGGGTATCGGCGCTCGCCGGCGGGTTCGTCGGAGTCGACATCTTCTTCGTCATCTCGGGGTTCCTGATCACCTCGATCATCGTGCGCGAGATCGACGGCGGGAGGTTCCGGCTGGTCGATTTCTATCGCCGGCGCGTGGTGCGCATCTTCCCCGCCCTGTTCGTGGTGTGCGCGCTTTCGGTGGGGTGGGGCGCGTGGCGGTTGCTGCCGGGCGAGTTCGAGCGGCTCGCGCACAGCACGATGGCGGCGCTGGCGTTCGCCTCGAACATCCATTTCTGGCTGGTCGCGGACTATTTCGCGCCCGAGGCAGAGCTGATGCCGCTCCTGCACACCTGGTCGCTGGGCGTGGAAGAGCAATTCTACATCTTTTTCCCGCTGGCGATGCTGGTGGCGGCCCGGGTCGCGCGCCGCTGGCTGCTCCCCCTGCTCGCCCTCGCCGCCCTCCTTTCGTTCGCCGGGGGCTGGATCGTGGCGCTGCAATCGCCCGTCGCGGCGTTCTACCTTCTCCCCGTGCGAGCGTGGGAACTGCTCGCCGGATCGCTGGTCGCGGTGTCGGGCATAGCGGCCGGCAGGCCCGCGCCCGGTACACGATGGAACGCGCTGCGCGAGGGCGCCGCGCTGGCGGGTGCGCTGCTCCTCGTCGCGGCGATCCTGTTCGTGCGCGACGGGCCCGCGTTCCCAATGCCCGAGGCGCTGGTTCCCACGCTCGGCGCGGCGCTGGTGATCGGCTTCGGCGAGGGCACGCTCGTCGGCCGGGCGTTGTCGCTCGGCGTGATGCGTTACATCGGGCGAATCTCGTACTCCACGTACCTGTGGCACTGGCCGCTCATCGCATTCTGGCGGATCGAGACCGGCATCGAACTGGGCGCGGCCGAGACGGTGGGCCTTGTCGCTGCATCGCTGGCCGCCGGCGGGATATCGTACCACGCGGTCGAAAAGCCGTTAATGGACCGCTACCGCACGCGCGGCTCGTCCGCGAGGATCGTCGGGGTGGGCGTCGCCGGCCTCGCCGCAGGCGTCGCGGTGGCCGCAGCGCTCCTCGTTTCCGCGCCGCACTGGCGCCGGATCGATCCGCAGGTCGAGCGGATCGCCGCCTACGACAACTATATCGAGACCCCCGAATACCAGTACCAGTTCCGCCGAGGCCCCTGCTTTCGCGGCGAGGCACAGGCCGACATCCCTTTCGAACCGGAGCGGTGTGTCGCCCTGCGCGACGACAGGCCGAACGTGGTCGTGCTGGGCGACAGCTACGCCGCGCAGTACTGGCGGGCGGTGGCGCTGGCGCTGCCCGACGCCAACGTCATGCAGGCGACCGCGTCGGGCTGCCGCCCGCTGGTGGGAACCGGCGGGGACGTGCGATGCCGCGAAGTGGTCGACCATGTCCTTGGGCCTCTGCTCGCCACCGGCAGGATCGACGCGGTCGTGCTTGCCGGGCGCTGGTTGCCGGAGGATCTCCCCGCCGTCGCGCCGACCATCGCGCACGTCCGCGCCGCGGGAGCGCGCGTCGTTTTCATGGGGGGCACGGTCGAATACCAGGGCACGTTCCCAGCCATCCTGGCGCGGGCGCTCAAGCGCGGCGACCTGGCGCTCGTCGATCGCTGGCGGGTGAGCGACGCCGTTGAATGGGACCGCTCTCTCGAGCGCACCGTCCGGCCGACCGGCGCGCTCTACGTTTCGCCCCTGCGGGTCATCTGCGCGCCGGAATGCCGCCTGACCGCCCCCGGCGGCGCGCCGATGCAGTTCGACTACGGCCACCTCACCCTGCCTGGTGCCCGTTACGTGGTCGCCAGGAGCCGGATCGACCAAATCGTCTCGCAGTAAATCCCGCCAAACTAACCAGTTAACGGGCATCGTCGCTCCGACGACTTGCCCCCTTCTGCCGATGGACCGAGGCCTGCGCGCCTAGCCCCGTCCCCCTGCCTTCGATATGTCCGGCACCAAGCAGATGACACGAGGAATGATGAACCGCGAGGGGCTCGAAAGCCGGACCAGCGCTATATTCGAGCGCTTGTGGTCTCCATACGACGAGGATCGGTTCCGCGAGTCCGTCGCCCTGTTCCGCCGGCGCCTGGAGGCGGTGGGCTTCGATACCGGTTTCTTCCAGGGCAAGAGGGTGCTCGATGCGGGCTGCGGCGGGGGGCGCAACACGATTGCCATGGCCGGCCTCGGTGCGGCCGACGCCATCGGCATCGACATCGGCGCTGCCGGGATCGAGGATGCCCGTCGCCGCGCCCGCGGTATGGGCAACGCCCGGTTCGAGGTCGCCTCGATCCTCGACATCCCGTTCGAGAGCGACAGCTTCGACCTGGTCTGGTGCGCCGGCGTGCTGATGATCACCGCCGACGAGAACGCGGCGTTGGAGGAACTGACGCGCGTGCTGAAACCGGGAGGCTTGCTCTACCTGCTTGTCTACGCCGACGAGGGCCTGCGCTGGCCGCTCATCAATGCGCTGCGCCCCATCGCTGCGGCGATCGGGCACGACCGGATGCTCGAGGTGATGGAAGCGGCGGGAACGAGCGCCGGCAAGCAGCGTACCTTCCTCGACGACCTCTACTGCCCCAAGCTCGACTTCTACAACTGGCCCCGTCTGCGGGGCATGCTTGAGAAGCGCGGATACGGGAATATCGACCGCTGGCCGAGGTCCGCGCGGCTCGACCACGAACACGGATTGGCCGAATACAGAAATGACATGGACGAACTTCGCAAGGTCTTCGTGCACGGCCGCGGTCGCGACACCGCACGCGCATCCCTGTTCCAGTGCGGCGAGGACCTTGTGACCGCGGCGATCGGCACCGTGCGCTGGTTCGAGAACGCCGCCGCGAGCGGGCTGATGCCGGTGGACCAGGCGATGGACACGGTCATCGGGCAGGGCCACCACCGGGTGCTCGCGCGACTGGGAGACAATGCGTGAACGATCTTGCGGTCTGCGACATCTCGCGCGCCACGGGCGCGCTGTTCGGCGAACTGTGGGGCCCCTACGACGAGAAGCTGTTCGAGGAATCGGTCGCCCTGTTCACCCGGCGCCTCGAGCTGTCCGGGATGGGAACCGAATTCCTGAAAGGCGCACGCGCGCTCGATGCCGGCTGCGGCGGGGGACGCAACGCGATCGCCATGGCCCGGCTCGGCGCATCGCAGGTGCACGGGATCGATATCGGGGAAAGGGGCATCGAAGACGCCCGCGTGCGCGCGGCCGGGCTGGACAACGTCACTTTTCAGGTGGCCTCGCTCACCGACATTCCCTTTCCCGACGCGCATTTCGACGTGGTCTGGTGCGCCGGCGTGCTGATGCACACGGCGGACGAATCGCGCGTGCTCGCCGAACTCGCGCGCGTGCTGAGGCCGGGCGGAATGATCTATTTCCTCGTCTATGCCACCGGCGGGATGCGCTGGCCGCTGATCAAGCTGTTGCGGCCGCTGGCCGGCGCGATCGGCAAGGACCTCATCGACGAGGCCATGACGCTTGCGGCAGCGCCCGCCAACAAGCGTCGGACGTTCCTCGACGACCTCTTCGTCCCCAAGTTCGATTTCTTTGAATGGAACCGGCTCGTTGCCGACCTGTCGGACGCGGGCTTCACCGCGTTCGAGCGCTGGCCCGCCGCCGCCCGGCTCGACCACGAACACGATCTGGCGGCCTACCGCGCCGATCTTGCCGCGCTGTACGAAATCCTCGCGGCCGGGGCCGATCACGGCCTCCACCCGTTGTTCGCCCGGGCAGCGGAGTTGACCGCGGAAGTCTTGTCGGCCATCGGCTGGTTCATCGAACAGGTAGCAACCGGACGGATGGACGAAACCGAGGCGATGGACCGTGTAATCGGCCAGGGACACCATCGACTGACCGCGCGGCGCGCGGGCTGACCGGGCACCATGTGCGGCATTTCGGGGCTTGCCGGCGGCACGATCGACCGCGCGCGCATCGGGGCGATGGTCGAGGTCCAGCACCACCGCGGACCTGACGGTTCGGGCGTCTACCTCGACCCTGCGCGCCGCGCCGCGCTGGGGCACAACCGCCTTTCGATCATCGACCTCAGCGACGCCGGGCTGCAGCCGATGGCCGACGCGTCGGGCCGACGCTGGCTGGCTTTCAACGGCGAAGTCTACAACTTCGTGGAGCTGCGCGAGGAACTCTCCGGCTATCCGTTCACCAGTGCGAGCGATTCGGAAGTCATCCTCGCGGCCTACGACCGCTGGGGCCCTGCCTGCGTCGAGCGGTTCATCGGCATGTTCGCATTCGCGATCTGGGACGAGGCCGAAGGCACGCTGTTCTGCGCCCGCGACAGGCTCGGCATCAAGCCGTTCCATTACGCGCAGCTGGGAGAGACGTTCGCCTTCTCCTCGGAGATCAAGGCCCTGATCGCTGCGGGAATGGCCCCGCGCGCGGATCTCGATACCTGGGGGGCCTATCTCGAGCACGGGCTCTACGACCATGGCGAGGCGACGTTCTTCGTCGGCGTCAGGACGCTGCCTCCCGGCCACACGCTGACATGGCGCTTCGGCAAGACGACAATCGCGCCCTACTGGCAGCTTGCGCAGGCTGCCGGAGCGCCGCTTTCGCTTACCGATGACGAGGCGCTCGAGCGGCTCGACGCGCTGATCACCGACGCGGTGCGGCTGCGGCTGCGCAGCGACGTGCCGCTCGGCGTGAACCTGTCGGGCGGGCTCGATTCCTCCCTGCTGTTCGCGTTCGTCGACCAGGCAGAGGGCGCCGCCGCCGATCTCAACTGCTTCACCGCCGGGTTCGACGACCCGAAATACGACGAGGCCCAGTTCGCGGAAGGCCTGCCCCGGCGCCGCCACTGGACCCAGCACATCGAGCGCCTGGGCGCCGAACAGGCCTGGAGTCTGATCGATCCGCTGACGCGCCACGAGGAGGCCCCGTTCGGCGGCATCGCGACGCTTGCCTATTACAACCTGCACCGCCGCATCCGCGAAGAAGGTGTGACCGTCGTGCTCGAGGGCCAGGGCGTCGACGAACTGTTCGCCGGCTATGCCTATTACCGCCAGCCCGCCGCAGCGGGGGTGTACCAGGACGGCAGCCGTTTCCTGCGGCCCGAAACGCTGGCCCCTGCCTTGCGCGACCGAACGCCGGAGCCCGAATCCGCCGCACCGTTTCCAGGCACGCTCGCCAACCGGCTCTACCGCGACGTACGCCACGCCAAGCTGCCGCGCGTGCTGCGCATGAACGACCGGCTGTCGATGGCGCACAGCCGCGAGCTGCGCGTGCCCTTCCTCGATCACCGGGTCGTCGAGCTCGCCTTTCGTCTCGACGACGACAAGAAACTGCGCGGCGACGAGGGCAAGGCGATCATGCGCCGGCTGCTCGACCGCAAGCTCGAGGGGAGTTACGGCAGCACGCCCAAGCGCGCGGTGGTCACCCCCCAGCGCGAATGGATCCGCGGTCCCTTGCGCGAAAAGATCGGCGATCTCATCGCCAGCCAGTCGTTCCGCACCAACGGGTTCTTCGATCCGGCCGAGGTCGACCGCGCATTCGCCGAATACTGCGCAGGCGATGGAGACAACGCCTTCTTCATCTGGCAATGGATCAACGTCGACGCCTGGCTCCGCGCCTTTCGACCCGCGGTCTGACCGGCAACCCCGACGCCCCAGGCCCTCCCGGGCCGCATCCGGATAAAGCTGACCTCCCTCCCGCCATGCCGACAATCGCCATAGCCCTGCCAAACGCCGTGACGATCCGCGACGTGGTCCACACCGGTACCCTGCGCGAGCTGCTGTCGATCCCCGACGCGCGGATCCAGATCTACACCCAGAACCCCGGTATGCCCGAATTCGCCGCGCTCGCCGCGTCCGGGCAGGTCGAACTGAAGCCGCTGCCCGAACCCGCACCGGGCCGGCTCGAAAAGCTGCTGCGGCATGTCTACCCGCTCCTCTTCTACGACCGGTTCGTCTACCTGCAGAAAGTGCTGCAACACCGTCCGTCGCGGATCGTGATGGCACGCGGGCTCAGTCTCGTCCGGCGCACGCTGGGCAACCGCCGCGCGGTCCGCTGGTTCGGGAAACTGCTGCTGGCCGCCGTCCCGCGGAGCCGCGCGCACGTCATCGAGGGGCGTCCCGACCTGGTCATCGGCACCCGCTCGCTGGTCGCCTCGCTCGAATTCCCGTTCATCTGCGAGGCGGTCAATCGTGGCCTGCCGTTGATGACGGTAGCGAGCAGCTGGGACAATTTCACGACCAAGGGCTTCCTGCCCTTTCCGGTCGAGAAAACCGTCGTGTGGAACCGCAAGATGGCCGACGAGCTGGTCGACCTGTTCGGCGTGGACGAGCAGGAGATCGTCGTCGCCGGGTATCCGCGCCAGGCGCTGCTGCGCGATACCGGCGCGTTCACCGATCCGGCCGGCTACCTCGCGCATCTGGGCATGGAGGGGTACGGCCGCTTCGTGCTCTACAGCGCCTCTTACGGCGAACTGACCCGCACCCGGCCTGACGAGACCCCGCGCGAGTTCATCCTGCTGCGGCAGGTGGCCGAAAGCCTGTTGCCCACCCTGCCCGCCGACACCTGCCTGGTAATCCGCCTCCATCCCTACAGCCGCGACGACGACGAGCGCTTCTTCGACGGAATGGACCGGGTAAAGGTCTTCGTGCCCGGCCGCAGCGACGCCTATGTCGAACGGGTGATGGGCGAGAGCGACGAGCAGCACCTCGCCGCGCAGATCGGCCTTGCCGCCTGCGTCGTCTCGATGGCCTCGACGATCACGATCGATGCGCTTTCCGTCGGCAAGCCTGTCCTCAATGTCGCTTTCGAGCCTGACGGCAAGGGCGACGCGATCTGCCGTTTCTACGAGTACAATCACTTCGCCGACCTGCTGCGGATAGCCAAACCGCCGCTCGCGCGGTCGCCCGAGGACGTGATCGCCTTCGTTCGGGGCTATCTTGGCGGAGAAACCGTTCCCGATATCGATCACGCCGGTTTCGAGGCGATGTACGTGCCCGCTAACTCGGCTGCATATCCGCGCGTGCTGCGCGAGACGGTGGAGCAGATCCTGGCGCGGGACCGCTGACCGCGTCCGGGCACCCGACCGCGTCCGTGATCGGCGTGGTCGGCGTAAACTCGCTCACCAGCTTTCGCAGGACCTCGTAGGCCTCGGCCACCTCGCCTGCCGCGACCGCCGTCTCGAGCTCGCCGAGAAGCGGCTCGAGTTCGTCCCATCCGAGAAAGGGCTCATGGCAGCGAAGGATGCGCTCGTGTTTGGTGGGCGAGGTATCGCCGCCTATCAGCAGCTCCTCGTATAGCTTCTCGCCCGGCCGCAGACCGTCGATGCGGATCTCGATGTCGCCCGCCGGATTGTCGGCATCGCGCACCGTGCGGCCCGACAGCACGATGATCGTCCGCGCCAGATCGTAGATCCGCACGGGTTCGCCCATGTCGAGCACGAACACGTCGCCGCCCTTCGCCATCGCGCCTGCCTGCAGGACGAGCTGCGCAGCCTCCGGAATCGACATGAAGTAGCGGGTGATGTCGGCGTGGGTCAGGGTGACGGGTCCGCCCTCCTCGATCTGTCGTCGGAACAGGGGGACGACCGAACCGCTCGATCCCAGCACGTTGCCGAACCGTACCATCGAGAACCGCGTGCCAGGAAATTCCCGGTCGAACGCCTGCATGACCATTTCCGCGCAGCGCTTGGAGGCGCCCATCACGTTGGTCGGCCGCACCGCCTTGTCGGTGCTGATGAGCACGAAATCGCGCACCCCCGCTCTCGCCGCTTCCTCGGCCACGGTGCGGGTGCCGATCACGTTGTTGCCCAGCCCCTGGAGCAGGTTTGCCTCGACCAGCGGCACGTGCTTGTAGGCCGCGGCGTGGAACACGGTGTCGACCTGCCAGCGGGCGAAGATCTGCGCGATCCGCCCGGCATCAGTGACCGATGCGAGGAGCGGGACCGGCGTGGTCCGGGACGGGTCCTGCCTCGCCAGGTCACCCAGCTCGCGATCGATGCTGTAGAGGTTGAATTCGGAATGATCGAGCAGCAACAGCGTCGCCGGATCGCCGGCGGCGATGTGGCGCGCCAGCTCGCTGCCGATCGAGCCTCCGGCGCCGGTGACGAGGACCGTCTTGCCACGGATCAGCTTGTGCAGGAGGGCTTCGTCGGGCGGGACAGGGGCGCGGCCCAGCACGTCGGAAATGTCGAGTTCCTTGAGATCTCCGACCGAGATCTTCCCGCGCGCGATGTCGGTCAGGCTCGGCAGCGTGCGGACGTGCAGGCCCAGCGTCTTCAGGTCGGCGATGATCTCGCTCCGGCGCTGGGTGCTCGCCGAAGGGATTGCCAGAAGCACTCCATCGACCCGCAGCCGGTTGACCAGGCCGCCGATGCCGTCGGGGCCGTGGATCGTTACCCCCTCGAGAATCGACCCCGCCAGCGTGCGGTCGTCGTCGACGAACCCCACGAGTTTCATGTCGCGCGCATTCTGGAGGGTGGCGGCCAGCTCGCGGCCCGCGTTGCCGGCGCCGTATATCAGCACCCGCTCGATCTCCTGCCCGCTCCATAGCGCCGTGTAGCTCTCGGCGAAGTAGAGGCGAACCGCGAGCCGCGAGGCACCGATGAATACGAACAGCAGGATCGGCTGAATCAGGCCGACCGTACGCGGTGTGCCGGAGATCCCGTAGAGGGTGTAGATTGCAGCGAAGATCACCCCGTAGAGCGCGACGGCGCGGATGATGGTCTGCATCGCGTGCGATCCGGCGAAGCGGAAGATCGCGCGGTAGAGTCCGAAACTCACGAAGATCGGCAGGCCGATCGCCACCGAAGCGAATATCGGGTGGAGCGGATCGCGCAGCGGATCCGGCCAGTAACCGAGGCGGAGGTAATAGGCGAGCCAAACGGTAAAGGCACACGCTGCCGCGTCGATCGACAGGGCAATCAGCCGCTTCATCGGGCGCGGGATGTCGAGGATTCGCTGCGAAAACGTGCGCCGCGATGGCGCCGGGTCGTAGCGCGAATTCACCGCCTCAGGCTCCCCGCCTGCTGGCTGCGTCGCCCCGTCCCGAACCCAGTGCGGTCCGCACGAGGATGCCGAGGTCCGAAGACAAGGTCGAGTCCCGAAAATACTGCGCCTCGGTTTCGGCGAGCAGGACGGGTGTCGACATGTCGATGCCGGCAACCTGCCCGGGCCCCGTCACCCCTGGCCGCAGCGCGAACAGCCCGCGGCGCTCGCGCTCGGCGATCAGTTCGGCCTGCTCCGGCAGGCAGGGACGCGGGCCGACAAAACTCATCGTGCCGTTGATGATGTTGATGAGCTGGGGCAGTTCGTCGAGCTTGAGGCGGCGAAGCACCGCGCCCAGCCGGGTCACGCGCATTTCGCCCACTTCGTGCGAGGCGACGTGCGGCGTGTCGCGGAACATCGTGCGGATCTTGAACAGGCGGAACGGCTTCCTGCCGCGGCCGACGCGCCGCTGGACGAGCAGCGGGGCGCCCGGCGTCTCGACCCGCACCGCGATGAGGAGCGCGACGACCGCGGGCAGCGCAAGCACGGCCGCAGGGATGGCCAGCGCAAGTTCGCACGCGCGCCTAAAGGGGGATGGAGTTCGCATGGGCTTTTCGATAGGCCGCGGCTTCTAGATATGCCTGCACGACAAGACAATAGACAGGCCGGGTCCGCCCGTCCGGCCGGCGTGGCGGGCCCGCTCGTCCTTGTGGGAGGGGACAGCCGTGCCGCCGCGGCGATCGCGGCGCGCAGCAGCAGCCGGAAAGTCGTCCTGATCGCCCGCCGCGACGGCCCCGGCGAACGCGTCCTGATCTCCGACTACCGGAAGATCCCCGACGGCGCGGCGCTGGCCAACGCGACGGTCATCAACTGCGTCGGGACCGACCGGGGAGACCCCGAGGACCTCGCCGCGCTCAACGTCGAGGTCCCGATCGCCTGGGCAGGGGCGGCGGAAGCGGCCGGCGCGCGCCAGTTCATCCAGATCTCGAGCTTCTCGGTCTATGGCCGCCGCGCGGCGATCGGGTCCGACACTCCTCCCGCGCCGGAAAGCGGCTATGGCATGTCGAAGCGCGATGCGGAGACGGCGCTGGAGGGAACCGGCGCAATGGCGACGAGCATCCTGCGGGTGCCGATCCTCGTTTCACCGGCAGGCGCAGCGGGCGAACCGGACAAGCTCGCTCGCCTCGCGAGCCTTTCGGCGCGCATCCGAGCGGTCCCGGCACCGCGGGCCCGCGTGGAGCGGTCGATGATCTCCTACGACGCGATGGCGCGGGCGGTCGAATTGCTCGAGGCCGAACCGCGTCCGCTGGCAATCGCGGCCGATCCGCAGCCATTCACGTATGACCTCCTCGCCGAGGTCGCGCGCGAAGCGGGACTGGCTGTGGCCCGCGTGCCGGTACCGCAGGTCGCGGTCCGCCTGCTCGCCGGAGTATCGCCCGGCCTCGCCGACCGCCTGTTCGCGTCGAGCGTGCTCGCGGCGGAGGCCAACCTGCTGGCCGGTCAGGAGGGCTTCGTGCCGCTGCGCGAGGTCATCGCCTCGCACTTCGCCGCGCGCCGTTAGCGCCGGGCTTCAGCCTTCCAGCCCCTTGCGCCGGAACAGCGCCGCGACCCGGCGGTGGTTGACCGCGACCAGTTCGAAGCCATTGGCGAGCAGGTAGTTGGTCACCTCTGGCAAGGTGCTCGTCTGCTCCTTGCCGCGCTCGGCCCCGAGGTCGGCGGTGATGTAGTCGATGCGGTCGAACAGACCCGCCGCACCGGCGATCGCTTCGGGTTCGGCCCCTTCAGCCTCGAGCTTGAACAGGCGGATGCGCGGGTAATCGACGAGCGTGTCGAGCCGCCGCGTCGGCACGCGGGTGACGCTGTCGTAGCTCGGCGGCTCGATCAGCGAGGAATCGGCGCCGTTCGACGAGACGTAGAAGGTCAGTTCGCCGTCGCTGTCCCACAGGCCGACGTTGATCGCGCGCGACGGCGCGACGTTGCGTTCGCACACCGCGAATTCGCCCGGTCCCGGTTCGATCGCGACATATTCGACGTCGGCCCCGATGTGCCGGAAATAGAGCTTGAGGTCGCCGACGTTTGCGCCGCAGTCTATCACGACGTCGCCGTCGGAGAACGCGACCAGTGGCAGTAGGTAATCCTCGCCCAGCTGCTTCGCACGGGCCTCGATGCCGCGGGCATAGTTGAGCGCCCGGCGCTGCGGATAAGCCTCGACCGTGTGCCCGCCCGAGGACACCGTGGCGCGCCCTTGCGCTGGGTCGAACTCGGTGCGCACGTCGACCCCGCGCAGCCGCGCGCCGGTGTTGTAGAGCGCGGTGAAGCGCTTGCCCCCGGTGCGCACCAGCACGCGCTGCCAGATGCCGTCACCCAGTTCGCGGTGAAAGCGGGCCCAGTCGCGGGCCTGGTCCCTGATGAACCCGCCGAGAGATTTCTTCGTCGGGCTTCCGGATGCGGCTTCGTCATTATAGGCCAATTGGTGTGTCCTCATGCGGTCTGGGCGGGCGCTATAGTGGGCGTCGAGGGCTGCTGCCAATCCGGATCGCCCTGCATCAATCTCAGCAGCTGATCGACGAAACGGTCGAGCGACAGGTAGTAACGTTGCTCGTGCTCGAGGGGACCGGGCCGCGGGGCGGTCAGGTCGAGCGCGGCAAGGTCGTCGATCCGGTCGATCACCACCACCCGGTCGGCAAAGGCAGGAGGGAGCATCTCGCCCGCGAGACGATTGAACGTGACCAGCCGCGCGCCCGCCGTCAGCGCCTCGTAGGTCCGCGCGGTGAGCCCTGCCTGCCCGGGGTGCGGGATGTCCAGCACCGCCCGGCTTTCGCGCGCGAGACGGGCGACCTGTTGCTTGGGGAACGGCACATCGCGAACCAGCGGCAGCACGCGCAGCCCTGCGGGCTGTAGGAGCGATTTCAGGAAAAACAGCACGCGCGAATGGTAGTAAAGCAGCAGGCCCAGGCGGAGACCCCTCGCCCACGACGCCGACAACAGGCGCGCCACGATCGCCACGCGCAGCGAGTGCATCGTCCCGCAGAACGACAGGTCGTAGCGCGTCTCGACCGGCTGCCCGTCGTCGAACAGCGGCTCGGCAAACAGCGGGACGTAGGCCATGTCGTAGGCCTTCGCGTCGTTCGGATCGAACGTGGCACGCGTGGCAAGCAGGTCGAGGTAATCGCGGAAGCGACCCTTGTTGGCACTGCCATCCCACATGTAGAGATGAACCCGCACCCCCGCCGCCGAAAGCCTGGCGACCGTTGCCCGGTCGACCACCTCTACCCCGACGAGCAGCACGTCCGGGTACCCGGCTGCGATGATCCGGTCCGCGAGGTCAGAAAGATAGCGCGACTGCGCCGAATTGGCCCCGACCCCGAGGCCGAGGCGGTAGGCGATCTTGCTGCGCTTGCGGTTCGACCGCTTCTCGTCGAAATCGGCGACCTCGATCCCGCGCCGCGCGAATTCTGCGGCGATGGTCTGGGTGTACGAGAAGAAGGTCGGCCCGATCACCGCGAGCCGCCTCACCCCGGTTGGTGGCGCCTCGTCGTGGGGGCGGGCGGCGGTGGTCAATTGGCAAGCCCCTTGCGGCGCAGCTCTTCGGTCGCCGCGTCGAGCCGATCCTCGTACTCGGGCTGTCCTGCCGCCCACTCGCAGAACCGCGCCAGCCCGCTCGCAAGGCCGATTTTCGGTTCATAGCAAAGATGCTCGCGCGCGGCCGAGATGTCCGCAAAGTTGTGGCGGATGTCGCCGACGCGGAACTGCCCGGTCACGGTGATCTCGGGCGCCAGCCCGGCTGCGCGCGACAGCTCGTGCGCCAGGTCGATCACCGGGGTCGCGACGCCCGCACCGACGTTGCAGACTGTTCCCGCCGGGACCTTCGGGTCGAGCGCGGCGACGAGCGCATCGACCACGTCGTCGACGTGGACGAAGTCTCGGGTTTCCCTGCCGTCCTCGTAGATCGGCAAGCCCTTGCCCTGGCGGGCCCGGTTGAAGAAGATCGAGATGATCCCGGTGTAGGGGTTCTGCAGCGACTGCCCTTCGCCGTAGACGTTCTGGAAGCGCAGGATCACCGGTTCGATGCCCAGGGCCTCGCCCGCGGCACGCAGCAGCAGTTCCTGCGAGGCCTTGGTCGCGGCGTAGATCGACCCCGGCGCGAATGGCAGATTTTCCGGCGTGGCGATGGCCTTCAGTTCTCGGCCCTGCGCGTCGCGCGGCTCCCAGCGTCCGGCATCCATGTCCTCGCGGGTACGCGGCGCGGGCTGGACGAGCGCCCCGTCGGCGTCCCGGTAGGCGCCTTCGCCGTAGACGCTGCGGCTCGACGACAGGACTACTCGGCGCGGACGCCGGGCGGCCTTCGCGATCCCTTCCAGGAGCGCGGCGGTGCCGCCCTCGTTAACGTCGACGTAGCGGCGCACCTCGTACATCGATTGCGCGGTGCCGGTCTCGGCGGCGAGGTGGAACACCGCGTCACACCCGTCGATCAGGTCCGCCCGGTCGGCCAGGTCGCGCACGTCGACGCGGTGGAATTCGGCCCCGGCGGGCACATCGGGCACGGGATTCGCGCCATGGATCTGCTCGGACAGGTTGTCGACGATAGACACCGCGTGCCCGTCGGCGAGCAGTCGCCGCGCGAGCTTGCCGCCAATGAACCCCATCCCGCCGGTAATCAGAACCTTCACGCGTCGATATCCTTCCTGTCTTGGTCGGAGCGTTCCGCGGCTTGCGCCAGGAAACCGAACGTCTGCGTTGCGCAGCGCTCCCATGAATAGTGTCCCGCCCTCGCCAGCCCGCGCGCGGCCCTCTGGCGCATGGCCTCCGGGTCGAGCAACGCGCGGCGGATCGCATCGGCTATCGACTCCGGTCGGGTCGGGTCGAACAACAGCGCTGCATCGCCCACCACCTCGGGCATCGGCGGCGCGTCCGCGCTGACAATCGGAATGCCGCAGCTCATCGCTTCGATCAGGATGTTGGGCAGGTTCTCGCAGCTCGACGCGAAGACCAGGAGATCGCTGTCCGCGTAGAGCTGCGGCAGCGCGGCGTTGTCCACTTCGCCCAGGTAGCGCACGAACGCACCTTCGGGGTCCAGCCGGGCACGCGCCGCCTCGAACCGTGCCATGTAGGCGGCATTTGCCGGACCGGAGAGATCGATCGTCAGGCCGGGGAACTCGCCGCGCAGCGCGGCCACCGCCTCGATTACCTCTATCTGGTGCTTGTAGGGTTCGAACCGGCTCGGGTAGACAAGCCGGATGGGACCGTCCGGCCGCACTTGGCGCGTGCGGTCGGCGGGCACGAAGCGCTCGCGGTTGACCCCGTGCGCGATCACCGCGGTGCGCCTTGGCCTGCCACGCATGTAGGGCTCGATCGCCTCGCGCGCGCCGTCGGTGAGGAAAATCATCGCATCCGCCCTGGCGAACGTGCGCGCATTGAGGCGGTGGAGCACGCGCAACCGCATCCGTTCGGCGCTGCCTTCGGGGTAGAGCGACCACAGGTCCTTACGGAACGGCATCATGTTGCGGCTGATCGTGGCGTAGGGCCGGAACTGTCCGAACGCGATGCCGCCGGGCGCGTACAGGATGTCGCACCCTGCCTCGCGTGCGAGTCGCGGCAGCGCGCCGAAGGCGCAGCGCACGCGGCTGAGCAATCCCCCCGCCAGCGCATCGAGCGGATGCTTCACGACGAACGGGCGATCGGGAAAATTGGCCAGGTTGCCGGGCGAGCCGAACAGGTGCACGCGCTCGAACCCGTCGCGCCCGGGGTCCGCGGCCGAGAGGAGGTTGCGGATATAGTTCACCCCTCCCCCGTCGCGGATGTTGTGGAGGTCGATCCCGATGTTCACTTGCGGCCTCCGAGTGCCAGCGCAGGCTTTTCCACCAGATGCCAGCTGCCCAGCGCGTAGAGGGCGGCAAGGGCGACCACCAACCCGACATAGGCCGGCACCGGCAGGGCCGCCGCGATCCCCGCGGCCACCAGAAGCTGGACGATCGGGAAATGCGCCAGGTAGATGCCGTACGACAGGTCGCGTCCGCCGAACGGCTCGCGCATGGCGGGAAGGTGGGTCAACACGCCGATCACACTCACCAGTACCAGCGCCTGCACCGCCTCGCGCGGCTGGCCGGCAAGGACCAGCAGCGCGATCATCAGCATGACGAGCCCGGCCAGCGCGCCGCGTCCGATCGTGCCCTGCGTTGCGGCGAACAGCCCCACGCCCAGCGCAAAGTAGTGCAGCTGCCCCGGCAGCTGGAACTTGTATGACAAGGCCACCTCATGGCCCGTCTGTTCGCCCAGCCAGAGCAGCGCCGGCCACCACAACGCACCCGCCACGATCAGCGCCGCCGCCAGCGTCGCGAACCCGATGCGCCGTCCGATCCAGAACAGCGCCGGCACACAGGCGTAGAACATGATCTCGACCTTGATCGACCACAGCGCTCCGTTGATCGCCGGGTGCGGGTTGCCCGCGAAGACCCCCTCGATCGTCGGCTGGAGGAAATTCAGCGTGGAGAGATTGGCCGCGAGGTAGCGCGGCAACTGCCCCCACGCGATCGCGGTATCGCGCAGGTGCGCCTGCAGCAGCGCGAGCAGGAGGAAGAACAGAACGGCGACGAGGTACCCGGGGTAGATCCGTGCCGCGCGCCGGCGCCAGAAGGTGCCCCAGCGCTCGATCCGCGAGAAACTGCCGAAGACGAGCATGCCCGACAGGATGAAGAAGCCTTGCACCGCGGCTTCGGAATTCAGGATCGTGCGGATCAGCCGGAATCCGTCAGGTTCGAGCAGCAGCAGCGAATGCGACAGCATCACCGAAGCGGCGAACAGCAACCGCAGATGGCTTACGTTATTGAAGCGCACGCCGCGTGCCGCGCCGGGCCCCGGTGCCGTGCGGCCGGCGTCGATGGCGGATTCGATCGTCACGGGAACCGGTGCTGCCTGCTGCCTGATGCGGTCATGCGCGCGGGCGCGGCGCAGACCGGCCCTGCGGTGGGCGCACGCCGGTCCGTGCCGCCGGGAGCCTGCGGGCGAGTTCCTTGCCGCGCTGCTGGACGAACAGGTCCGCGGCAATCGCGAGGATCAGCATGTACCACGTCACCGGTTCGAAGATGATGTCGGTCCCGATCGAGAAGATCACCGCCCGCATCGCGACCGCCCCGAACATCAGGCCGACAAGGCGCCCGGTCATCGCGAAGCGCAGGTAGAGCATCACCGCGGCACCGGTCAGGAACGGAACGATGAAGAACCCCGGCCAGCGGAAATCGATCCACGCGTTGTTGAGGTAGGTCGCCGCGTTCACGCCTTCGAAATAGCGCCCCGAATCGAAGATCTCGCGGTCGACCAGGTTCCACAGGATCGTGCGGATCAGGTACGCGCCGAGGGTGGGTCCCTCCGATGGCAGGTAGCCCTCGATCGTCACCGACAGGTTCTTGATCGCTGTCGCGCCGCTGTAGATGTAGAACTGCTCGAGAAACGGGCTCGATGCCGTCGTCAAGGTCGATGCCGTGATGCCCCGCGCGGTGTTGGTGAGGGCCAGCACCACCAGCGACCCGACGCCCATGAACACCAGCAGGATCTGGGTTACCGCCTTGCGCAGCAGCAGTTCGTAGAACGCGCGCGGGTAGAGCGCGCTCACGAAAATCGCCGCCGTCAGCATCCACACGATCGCGCTTTTCTGCAGCGTGCCGCTGTAGAGGACGAGCGCGAACAGCAGCGGCAGTGCGTAGATCCATTTCCGCTTCTGCAGGAACAGCGCGAAGAACCCGATTGCGCCGATATCCATCAGCAGATTGAGGAAGCTGATCGGGCCGAGGTGAAGGGCCAGCCGGCTCTCGGCCACCTGCTGTTCGTCCATATAGGCCATGTCGAGCAGGCCCGACGTCAGGTACCCGTAGATGAAGATGGCCGCGCCGAGCGCGTAGAGAGCGAGAAGACGCAAGGGGTCGATCGTCAGCGTCCGCCGCGACGCGTCGCGCTGGAACACGCGCTGCTGGGTCAGCGCCTTGATCGTCGCGCACCCGGCCCAGAAGCCGATAAACGCGATCGCCATCGCCAGGTAGACGAGCCAGCTGAACGGGCGATTCTGGTGGATGTAGATGGCCGAGACGAAGAACTGCGGGAAGTTGATCATCACCAGTGCCGGGATCCAGGCGAAAATGCCGATCACCACCGGGTTCAGGTAATTGGGCCACCAGCGCCACGCGAGCCGCGCCAGCGCGAGGCAGAAGATCACCGTGACGAACGAGACGAGTCCCGCGATCATGCCGCGCCCTCTTCGATGAGCCGGGCGAGCTGGGTGCGATAGCGTTCGTACGACAGCTGGTCTTGCGCGAATGCGATCGACGCCTGCGACATGCGTTTCCGTTCTTCCCCGTCTGCGATGGCGGTCCGGAGCGCCTGCTCCCAGTGCGCGTCATCGGCCACAGCGAAGCCGACCCGCGATTCCTGCATGGCGTCATGCGCGATTCCGCTCTTCGTCGCAAGGAACGGGACGCCCGATGCCATGTAGATGAACAGCTTGCCCGCGCCCCGCCACCGCGCATCTTCGGTCGGCTCGAGACGGAACAGCGCAAGGTCGAACGAGGGAACCTGGGTGAACTCGCCGCCTTCGGTCCAGTCGATCAGGGTGAGCCTCGCATGCTCGACCGTCTCGGGGACCGCCTTGACGCCGATCAGCGCGATCTCGATCGGCACCTCGGCGGCGATCCTGTCGATGATGGGGATCAGCGGGGCGATGAAGCGATAGGTGCCGGGACTGCCGGTCCAGCCGATGCGCAGCCCGGACTGGCCGGCGCCCTGCGCGCGTGACCGCGCCTGGTCCCGGCCTTGCGCGTAACGCACGGCATCGACCGGTCCGTACTGGTGGGCAATCCGGCGCGCCCGTCCCGAAAGTCTCGCCTCGTATCGCCGGTTCTCGACCATCACGACGTCGGCGCCGCGCACCATCCGGTCGAATGCCAGCGCCCGCAGCCGCGCCAGGGCCCCTCGTCCGGCGTGGATCCGGTCCACCGGGTCGGAGAAGTCGAATATGAGGCGGCGGCGCTTGCCCAGGTTGCGCAAGGGGACGAGCGGCCAGAGCAGCAGCGTTTCCTGGATGACGATCGCGTCGGCACGGAAGAACGCGGCAATCCAGCGCGGCAACCGCGCGATGATGCGCCCCGCAAGTCCGGCACGGGTCAGTTCGCTCATCCGCGGGGTCAGGCTGTCGCACTCGACCGCGTGGCCCTGCCCACGCAGCCAGTCGAGGTGGTCCCATACCCTCAACCGCGAACTCGCGCGGTCCCGGGCACCGATGGCGAACAGAAAGAGCCTCACGCCGCGCCGGCCCCCACCGGGGCGTGCGGCGGCGATCCCTGTTCCGAACGGAAAAGGGTCATCGCGGCCCGTTCGAGCAGGGCCCAGCGCAGCACGTTGGCCGCAGTCAGGCCGGCAAGGAACACCCAGATCGACGGCACGACGAAGAGTGCGCAGCTGAACAGGCCCAGCGCCGCGGCCGAGAGCAGATAGATCGCGTTTATCCGTGCGTGCCGGCCCGCGAGCGAAAGGACGATGAAGGCGCCCTGGAGCATGATCTGCGGCAGCATCGCCACGAACGAGACCGCCATGATCAGCTGGAACTCGCCCATCCCCACGTCAGGCTTCCACCATGCGTAGAGGGCGGCGAAAGCGGCCGCGAAGGGATAGGTCGCCAGCGAGCCCCGCAGCCCGCGCAGACGCAGCCGCCGGAGCAGGTCGCGGCGATGACCGGGCGCGGAGGCCGACGCGATCGAGTCCGAACCCTGCTGGAAGGCCACGTTGCTGAACGCGGTCGCCATGCCCTGGGCGGACTTGGTCAGACGATAGAGCGCGACCGGGGCCGGAGGGACGAAGATGGCCAGGATTGTCGTTTCGATCGACGTTGCACCGTTTTTGACGAAGTTGACCGCCTGCCCGCTGACCGCGAATCGAACGACGCGTCCCCAATCGGTCGGTCCCGTCGTCGTGGCGCCCGGATCGCGAGCGGCCAGCGCGCCGACCACGAGAATCAGCGAGCGGCCGGCCAGCGGCACGGCTCCGACGACCAGGAAATCGCCAAGCGATCCGTGCGTGCCGAGCGCCAGCCAGACGAGCGCCAGCGCCCAGAGGACGAGCATGAGTCCGTTGGCGGCGTGAATCGTGCGCAGCCGCTCGAGCCGCCTCAGCTTGGCGATCGACGCCTGCTGGAAGATGACTGTCGCCGAAAGGGCCAGGAACAGCGCCGCCACGGCCCGACTGGGAAAAGTGTCGGACGCCACCAGGAAGATCACCGCGCTTCCGGCGGCAAGGCAAAGCGCGAGCGCGGCGACTTCCATCGTGAATGCCGCCCGCCAGGCATGCCCTATCGAATATCCGTGCGTGCCCGACAGGAAGAACACCATGTCGTGCGTGCGCAGGGTGAACAGGGCGACCACGAGGAGGATCGCCGCCTGCGCGGTCATCAGGACGCCGTAGTCGCTCACGCTCACGATGAACGCGATCGCCAGCCAGTACAGGCTCGACGCGCCGAAGTTCGCGATTGCCATGAGCGATTCGAAGCGGCGGGTGACATAAAGGGCGCTAGCGCGCAGCATCGATCGCCTCGAGGAGCCTGCGGGCGACGAAGATCTCGACCGCGTCGAGCGATTCCCAGGTGTACCCGCCGATATGCGGAGTGACCACGAGTCGCGGACCAAGCGCTGCGATGCGCGCAGCGAGCTCACCGTCGAGTGGTTCGGGCTCCCCCGCCAGCACATCGAGAGCCGCGCCCGCGAGGCGCCCGTCCTCCAGCCGATCGAGCAGAGCCTCCTGGTCGACGACCGCCCCGCGCGCGGTGTTCACCACGATCGCGCGCGGAGGCAGGCGGTCGAGCAGCGCGCCGTCGACGAACCCGGCGCTCTCCCCGTTCAGCGGCAGGTGCACCGACAGGATGTCGGCACCTGTCAGCGCCCTGGGCCAGTCGCAGGCAAGCGTGGCCGGGACGCGGCCCGCAACGATGTCATGCGCGACCACGCGGCACCCGAACGCCTCGAAAATCGGATGCACCAGCCGCCCGATCCGCCCGTAGCCAAGCAGCACGACTGTCTTGCCGAAGAGTTCGCGGCCCTTGTGCCGGGTCCGGTCCCACCGGCCAGCGGCGACCGCGGCGGCCGCTCCCGGCAGATCGCGCAGCAGGGCGAGGGTTAGGGCCAGCGTGTGCTCGGCGGTGGCGTGGATGGTGTCGAGAAACGCAGTCTCGCCGCGCAGCGAAATGACCCCCACACCCGCCGCGGCGAAATGGTCGAGGTCGATATGGTCGAGACCTGTCGTCGGCGAGACAATCCAGCGCAAGGCCGGGTAGTCGGCATGAAACGCCGCATCGAGCCGCCGGGCGAGCCGCGTGAAGACGACGCCGACCTGGCTCCGTCTCGCGGCGTCGATCTCGCCCGGCACGACTTCGCCCAGGGTGGCGAGAAGTTCGCGCGCCTCGCCCGGGAAATCCTCCGGCTCGAGGACCTGGACAATCATGGGGCGGCCTTGAGCAGCGCTTCGAGAACCACGAGGTCGATCTCCGCATCGACATTGGCCGAGCGGTCTGCGGGCATCTCGTAGGGCACCATCGGATCGCAGATGATTTCGCCGCGCGCGAGCTCCTGCGGCCCGACGATGTAGATGGCGCCGTTGCGCAGATAGAGCGCGGGCAGGTCCTGCCGCCGCGCCGAAGCCAGCGCCGGAATCTCGGGCACGAGCCGCCCTTCCTCGATCCGGTACATCCGTGCCGGGTGTGCGTCCTCGACCCGCACGACGCTGCACACGGGAGTGCCGGTCTGCTCGAACAGCGCCAGCGCCGCGTCGATGTCGGCCCCGGTTCGCAGAGGCGAGGTCGGCTGGAGCAACACGACGGCAGCAGGGTCGGCGATTTGAGCTTGGCAGAGGGCGTGGTTCACCGCGTCGACCACCGGGCTCTCGTCTCCGGCGATCCGAGCCGGGCGGTCGACGACCTCGATCCCTTCGGCGCGGGCGAGCGCGGCGATCTCGGCATCGTCGGTTGTAACGATGATCCGGTCGATCGCACGCGCCGCCATCGCCGAGGCGAAGCTGTACGCGATCAACGGCTTGCCGGCGACCAGCCGCTTGTTCTTTCCCGGCACACCCTTCGACCCGGCCCGTGCGGGTATGACGGCGACGCGTTCAGGCATCGTGGAAACGCTTGACGTGATGCGGGGCGGACGCGGCGATCCTGCGGGCGATCCGTTTACCGGCGAAGCCGTCGCCGTACAGGTCGCTGCGCGGATAGTGCCCGTGCGCCATCTGACCGGTTACCGCCGCGGCGATGGCTTCCGCATCCCACGGCACGTCGCGCACGTTGGCGGCGCGTTCGCGGCCCTGCTGGCGATCGCCGATGTTGACGACCGGCACGCCGAGGAACGAGGCCTCGCGCACGCCGACACTGGAATTGCCGACGAGGCACAGCGCCCCGCGCAGCAGGGCGAGAAACATGTGCCCCTCGAGGTTCTTCACGAACACGAAATTGCCGTCCCGGCCGCTCTCGCGGAAAATGCGCACGGCCTTGGACGTCCCGTCCGAACCGGCGTCGACGTTCGGCCAGAACACGATCGCCTGCTTGCCGGTGCGTTCGACGATGTCGAGCAGCATCGCCATGTGGTCGAAGCTCCGCTCGTGGGTGTCGGTCTCGGGGTGGTTGAGCACGACGATGTAATCGTCGCGCAGCGTCCGGTCGCGCCCCGCCGCGATACGCTGGATCTCGGCCGCGACCAGCGAGCGGTCCATCTCGAGCGATTCGCGGGCGATGTCGATCGAAGGGCAGCCGGTCACGACGACCGAATCGGGCGCCTCGCCCATCCGTTCGAGCCGGCGCGCCGAACGCTCGGTCGCGACGAGGTGGAGATCGGCGAGCTTGGTGATCGCGTGGCGGACCTTCTCGTCGATGTTGCCGGTCAGTTCTCCCCCCTGGATGTGGACCAGCGGGATGTTGAGGTAAGACGCGGCGACGGCCGTGCCGAGCGTCTCGTACCGGTCGGCGATGGTCACCACCATGTCCGGCCGCAGGCGCCGCAGAACTCCTGCGGTGTGGGTGATGGTGTTCGCCGCTGTCAGCGCCATGTTCACGAGGTCGTCGCCCTCGACGAAGGTGTACAGCTCCTCGATCACGTCGAACCCGTCGGCGCGGATGAGCGAACTGACCCGGCCGTAGCGGTCGAGCAGGGCCGAACCCGAACACAGCACCGAGAGATCGACCGCGGGATCGTCGCGCAGGCATTCGAGTGCGGAACGGATACGCGAGTAGCTTGGCCGCGCGGTGATCGCGACGAGAACTTTTCTAACCGACATCCCCGTCCCCGAACTGGTGGTCGCGCGGCAGGTCGCGCAGGGCCGTGCGACCGACGAGGTCCGCCTTGCGTTCGTAGGGCATTCCGCCGGCCGGCTTCTTGTACGCCACGTCCCCGGCGCCGATCATCTCACCCCGCGCGATGTCGCGCGCGGCGACCAGGCTGCGGGTGAAGGTCTGGCGAACCGCCGCCAGGTCGCCGAGCTGGGTCTGCTTGTCGACCGGGTGCATCCGCATTTCCCAGGCCGCGCGCGCCGCCTTCACCAACCGCTCGAGCGCGGGCGGGGTCAGCGATGAGGACACGTCTGGGCCGAATGCCTTTTCGTGGAGGGTGAGATGCACCTCGAGCAGCGACGCGCCGAGGTAGGCCGCGATCGTGCCCGCAGCCTCGGTGCCCGAATGGTCGGACAGCCCGACCGGGATCGGCGAAAGCTCGGCGATGTAGTCGCTCAGGACGTTCAGCCCTTCCTCGTGCGGGGGGGTCGGATACCGCGTCGTGCAGTGGAACAGCGCGACCTCCGCGCCGCGACCGGCGATTTCGCGCACCGCGGCGATCCCCTCGTCCGGCGAGGCGAGACCGGTGGATACGAGGATCGGGCGGCCGCTCGAGACCATGTGATCGATCAGTTCGGGATTGTGGATCTCGCCCGACGCGACCTTCCACGCGGGCACGTCGAGCCGGTCGAGCCAGCGACAGGCCTCGAGCGAGAACGGCGAGCTGAGGAACACGATGCCGAGCCGGTCGCAATGCGCCTTCAGCTCGGCCCACTGGTCGAATGTGAATTCCATCCGCCGCCAGTAGTCGTATCGGCTCGCGTCCTGCTTGCTGAACGGGATGCGCCAAGGCTCGCCCGGGGTGCTTTCCTCGGCCGCTATGTGAGTCTGGAACTTGATCGCGTCGGCGCCGCAATCGCGCGCCACCTCGGCGAAGGCAAAGGCGTTGCCCAGGCTACCCTCGTGCGACTGGGCGACTTCCGCGATCACGAAGGGCGGGTGCTCGCTCCCGATAGGCCGGCCGGCGATCTGCATGGCTCAGGCTCCCGTCCCGGAAAGGCGGATCGACACGATGCCGTATTCGACCGGGTGCTGATCGCTGCGGCTGACGAGGTCGAGCGTCAGACCGGTCGCGTCACAGCCCGCCGGCACGACGAACGGCAGGGCAACGGTGCCCGATCCGATTCGCCCCTCGTGCGAGGAGAGCGGGACACTTTCGCGTCCGCGCAGGCAGCTGGCCGTCCACGTGGCCATCACGGGGTCGGTTCCTTCCGGGACCTCCGACGCGACCGACAGGACGTGCCGTCCGGCGGGAAGATCGAACACCCGTTCGAGCGCGCGCCCCCGGGCCGCGGGGTCGAGCGATACGATGAACCGGCCGCCCTCGGCCGTCACGTAAAGTCCGTCGGCATTGCGCAGCCGCCACGTAACGGGAGCGAACCGCGTGTCGGTGGTGGCGGCAGTCACGCTCGCTTCTTCCAGCGCGCCCGGCCTAGGCGCAACCTTCCGCACGTAGGCGACCGCGCTGCCGGGCGCGCCGCCGCTGACGAGGTGCGACACGAGCTCGGAGCGGAAACGTTCGTACCGTGTCGAGGTCTGTACCCGCGGTGCGGACAGCGCGAGGTCGAGTACGGCTTCCGGCTCGCCGTTCTGCGCCGCGTGGAGCATGAACGGCTCGGCCCAGGGCCGGTCCATGTACCGCTTCAACTCTCCTCGCAGCGAGGGGTCGGCAAGCGAACGGGTGAGCAACGGAAAGACCTCGCGGTCGGCTTCGGGGAAAGTGCTCAGCGCGGCATCGAGGTGGCGGAGCGCAAGCGGCCCGTCGCCTTCGCGGGCCGCATCCTTGGCGAGCATAATGTTGAGCAGCGGGTCGCGGCGTCCGACGCGCGCGCCGACATCAAGCAGCGCACGGGCTTCCTTCAGCTGGCCTTTCGATTCTTCCCATGCGGCGAGCTGGCGAAGCGCCCGCGGGGTCAGCGGCTGGCGCTTCAGCGCGGTACGGACCAATCCGAGGAGGTTTTCCCGCGGCATGCCGGGCTTCTTGTCGACCGCCGACAGCTGGTCGACCACCATCGGCAAGGCGAGCGGATTGGTCCGGTCGATCGCCACGACCAGCGCCGGGTTGGGGCCGTGCATCGCCATCGCGGTGGCATGCCAGGCGGCAATCAGGGCCAGCCCGGCCGACGCCCCGACGAGGGCGATGCGCCGCGCAAGCGTGCCGGACCGGCCGGGACCGCGCACGCCGATCAGGCCCTATCGGCCGGCGCGCCGTCCGCGGTGTCGCCGTAGCGCAGGCCGTATCCGTACCCATAGCCATAGCCATAGCCATAACCGCTGTCGGCGCGCTCGACCTTGGACAGGATCGCCCCGAACACGTGCCCGCCGACCTGACGGATCCGGTCGATCGAGGCGCGGACGCCGCGGATCGGGGGGCCGGCCGCCTCGACCACGAGCACCGAACCCTCGACCGTGCGAGTGATGATCGGGGCGTCCGCAAGGCCGAGCACGGGGGGCGAATCGACGATGACGTGGTCGTAATCGCTGCGCGCCTCGGCCAGCAGCGTGGCGAGCCGTGCCCCGCTGAGAAGTTCCGCGGCGCTCGGCGGAATCGGCCCGGCGGAGATGATTTCGAGGTTGGCCATCTTCGACGGCTTGCGCAGCGCGCGCCAGTCGTCGTTGCCCGACAGGTAGTTGCTGAGCCCGGCATCGTTGGGCAGCTGCGCCAGCACGTGGACGCTCGGCGAGCGCATGTCGGCGTCGATCAGAAGGACGCGCTTGCCCAGGCGGGCAAGGATCGTCGCCAGCGCCAGCGAGGTCGAACTCTTGCCTTCCGCCGGCCGCGTGCTGGTGACCGACATCGTGCGCGGAAACCCGTGCTCGGTCGTGAACGCCAGGTTCGAACGGATGCTGAAGTAGCTTTCGTAGAGTTCGGACTTGCTGTCCTCGATCTGCTCGATGACGCTGCCCTCGACGCTCGGCGATGCGCCGAGAAGCGGGATGCCGAGGCGCTGGCGCACCTCGCCGGGATTGCGCACGCCTTCGTCGATCTGTTCGAGCGCGATGACCACGAGCCCGGCCAGCAGGCCGCCCGCGAGCAGCGCCAGCGCGATGTTGACCAGAAGGTTGGGCGAGGACGGAGCGGTGGGCACCTCGGCCGCCTCGACGATCGAGATGTTGCTGATCCCGATGGTGCCGGCGACGCCGATCTCCTTGTAGCGCTGCAGCAACGCGTCGTAGAGCTGCCGGTTCGTATCCGCCTCGCGCTGGTAGATGTTGTACTGGATGCTCGCGCGGTCCTGGTTCGTGAGCCGGTTGCGCAGGGTCTCGACCTGCGAGCGCAGGCTCGCCTCGCGCTGGGCGGCCTCGCGGTAGGCGCTGCTGCGCGAGGAGCCGATCCGCGCCGTCTCGCGCGAAATCGCCGCGTCGAGCGAACGGATCTGTTCGTCGAGCGCCTGGATCGCCGGGTAGCCGGGTTCGAACTGGGTCAGCAGGCGCGCGCGTTCGGCCGCCGCCGTCTCGCGCTGCTGGCGCAGGCCGGCCAGCGTTGCACTCGCCAGCGCCTCGGGCGAGTTGGCACCGCCGCTGCCGAGCGCGGCCTGTGCCTTGACCCGTTCCGCGATCGCCTCGTTAAGCGCCGTGTTGAGCGCGTCGAGATTGGTCCCGGCGAGTGTCCGGTTGCCCAGCGTACGCCCTTCGCCGTCGCGGATCTGGTCGAGCGCGACGATGCCCTGGTCGGCGGCATAGTTGACCGCGTCCCGCTCGGATTGCTCCAGCCGTTCCTTCAGCGTCGCCAGCCGTTCCTCGAGAAACTTGCGGGCATCGGCCGTGGAGGCGAACTGGCGATCCATGCTGACGGCGATGAAGGCTGTCGCCCAAGCGTTGGCGATGCGCGCCGAAAGGTCGGGCGACCGGCTCGAGTAGCTGACGCCGACAAGCCGCGAGGTACGCACCGGGTCGATGCTGACATTGTTCGTCAACAGGTCGACCACGACGTCCATCCGCGCCCGCCGCGCGGCCGCGGTGTCGACCTGGGCAAGCTCGTCGGGATCGACCCCGTGCGCGGCGAAGAACTCCTCGTTCCGCTCGAGCTGGAGGTCGCGCGCGACGCGCTCGACGACCGGGCGGGTCTTCAAGAGCGCGTACTGGGTCGCGTAGAACTCCTGGTCCTGCGCGGCGGTCTGCGCTTCGAGTCCTTCGACGTTGGTGACCTGTTTCTGCGCACGCTCGATCTCGAGCTGGGTCGTCGCGGTGTAGATCGGCGGCATCAGCAGCGTGATTGCGACGCCCGCCGCAACCGCAGCGGCGACGATCGCGATGATGACGTAGCGCCTGCGGCGCACCGCATCCCAGTACTGCTTCAGGATCGGGGGTACGAAATCGCCATCGCCGGAATAGGCGTCCGGATCCCTGGAAGCACTCCCGCCAAAACGGATGTCTTCGCTAGCGACGTTCATTCAAATCTCCGGCGGAGCCAGCTGCTTGCCAGACATGTCGCCGCCCACCGCCGGCAACTCCCGTCCGCAATGTTTTTCACGCGACCAGGCGTGAGCGGATCCGTGTCCGTCACGCAAGCCAATTCGCGGGGTGCACTAGACGCGGCGTCAGGAAGCGGCAAGACCTATTGGGGGCGCACGAAAACCCGGTTGACGTAGGGGTCGAGGCCGGCCGGGGCAGCGGCCGCATCGATGACCGGCCTCCGGGGGCCGTAAATCAGCGGACTGAGCGCATAGAGCGGCTGGAATATCAGCCGCGGACCGGCGACCGGCGGCACACCCCGGTGCATTCCGTAGGTGTTCTCGAGAAATGCGGTCCCCGCCGGGCCGACCAGGCGGCGGATATTGTCCGCGCCGAACGCCGCCTCGACCTCGTCGTCCTCGTAGCGCCGGATCTCGGTCAGCCGGTCGACGAGGTGCGAGCCATCGACGAAGACGTGCGGACCGGTGGTGTCGGTCACGTCGGTCAGATAGACGAACAGCTTGACGAACCGCAGGTCGTCGACGTCGCGGTGGAACAACTCGGCGTGCTCGGGCGTGCCGTCGCCCGACGGCGTCGACCACCACAGGCGCAGCGCCGCCAACGTCGGGCGCCCGCCGAGCCACCGCGCCACCGGCGCCAGTACCCGCGGATGATTGGCTAATTCAAGAAGGTGCGGAACCCGCATGATATCCGCGTCGCGGTAGTGCGAAACGTGGGTCTGGGGCGGAACCGCCTCGGGCGCGCGGTAACGGCCGAGCTCGGGGCGATAGGGGTCGTGGGCGAGGAGCCCGGCCAGGTGATCGCGGATTTTTCGAACTTGGTCAGCACTGACCAGGTCGGGCAGGTCTGCGCGGCCGCGCCGGGCCAGCTCTTCGCCAACGGCCGCGCCCTCGCTTCCCCCAAGCGCGATCAGGTCGTCCGCGCGCGGAAGCCTCTGTGCGACAGCCTCGGCACGCTCTTGCCGCTCGGCGAGTTGCTGGATCCGGCGCTGGCGCTCGAACGCACGGCGCCGCGGGTCCGTGGCGACATGGTAGAAATCGGACAGGTTCCGGCGCAGGACGTTCATGGGCACGGTTCATCACTACTGGAGCGCGCTGACAGGCGCGGTAAATCGAGGGTCTGCTATCGTATGACAATGTTTCAGACCACTCAAAACTCTCGCCCGCGGCTTGCGCTTGGCCGCCGCGCGATCGTGAACGGCGCGCTGGGCCTCGTCCTGCTGGGCGGAGCAGCCTGCCGCGCAAAGGCCTATCCGGGCGACCTTTCGGTGCGCGACCTTGGCGCCCGGGGCGACGGGCGGAGCGACGATACCCGGGCATTCCAGACGGCGCTGGACCGGCTGGGGGGCGGCGGCGTCCTGCGGGTTCCCCCCGGCCGGTACCGGGTCGACCAGGTCGCCGTGCGCCACCGGGGGATCCGGGTCCAGCTCGACGCGGGGGCAGTGCTCGTCAAGCACGGCGCGGCCGGGGTCCGATCCCGCGGCATCTTCGTCCTCGACGGCCTGCACGACGCCCGGTTCGAACTGGTCGGCGGCACCGTCGATCTCAATGGCGAGGGACCGCGCGCAATCGGCACCCCTGGCCGCATACCCAACCAGTACAGTCACCTTACGATCGCGTCGGTCCGCGGCATCTCCGGACCCGCCAACGCCGCCATCTTCGCCCGCCGGTCTTCCGACGTGGCGGTCTCGGGCGTGCATATCCTCAACAGCGGGGAGAGCGGCCTCCTGTTTCGCAATTGCGGCCGGGTGACGGTGCGCGATTGCGTCTTCGACAACATTGCCAACTACGGGATCGAGCTGTCGCTCACCGTGCCCGAGGCCGACGGAGGCTCGGGGGCCATGCCGCTCCGCAACGACGTGTCGATCACGGGCTGCAGGTTCAACGGGATGGACGATTACGCGCTCGGCTCGGGCAACGGCGGCGGGATTGGTGGCGGCGGCGCGGGTACAGGACTCGGAGCCTTGCGGAACTACCGCATTTCCGACTGCCGGTTCGAGCGGTGTCACCGCGACATCCACTTCGAATTCCTGCGCGGTTCGTGGCTCGAGCAGTTCGCGTTCGAGCGGCTGCGCTCGATCGAGCCGCGGCAGGGCAGCATCGGCCTCGTGGGCGCACGCCACGGCGTGATCTCGGATGTGACGATCGAGGATCCCGGCAGCGCGCCCGCGGCGCTGCTGATCCCGGCCCGTCCGGAGATCTTCGGTATTGTGCTGTCGCAGGATTTCTCCGACATCCTGCTGCGCAACATCGCGATCACGGACCGCCGCACCGGCCGCCAGTTCGAGGGCGGGGGGGCGACGATCGACCGCGGTTCGTCGGTCCTCACGGTAAACCGCCCGGCGTTCGAGCCCGACGATGCCGGCCGATGGATCGGTATCGCCGGTGGCAACCCGGGCCAGGCCGCGTATGTCGGCCGAATCGATCGGGTGGCGTCCGCCAGCCGGGTCGAGCTCGACCTGCCTGCCGGCGCCTCGGTGCGCGGCGGACGGTTCGCAGTCGGCGGCACGGCCCGCAACGGGATCATCCTCAACGGCGGCGGCAACGTCACGTTCGAGAACGTGCGTGTCGCGGCTGGCAATGCCGGGGATGCGCAAGGTGCGAACGACGCCGCCGCGATCCGCCTGCAGGATACGACCGGCACGATCCGGTTTTCGGGCGTCGACCTCGCCGCGCCGGGCGGGCGCTGGACGAAGCCCGCGGGCCTCCTGCTCGTGCGCAACCGGGCCCGGCTGGTCGGTGCCGACGGCATCCGCGCCACCGGCTTCGCCCGGGCCCGTTCGGAACTGCGCTAGGCGGCGGCCCGGCCCTTGCGCACCTCGTTGGCGCCGGCGCGCAGCAGCAGGACGAGTGCAATAGCGACCGCTGCCAGCAACGGGGTGCGGAGCGGGTAGTCGAACGCGCTGCCGAAGGCGAACTGACCAAGGGCAATCGACGCCGCCCGGGCGAATGTCACCGAAGCGCGGGTGCCGTCGGCACGCCAGACCGTCCACGCGTCGCGCAGCACGACGATCGCGGCAGCAGCGACAAGGACCGGTCCCAGCACGCCATACTCCAGCAGCAGCTCGAGATAGTCGTTGTGCGCGTGGTTCACGTAAAGCGGGGTGAGCAGCGCGCGCGGCTCGTGGATCTGGAACGCGGCGACGAACGAGCCGGCGCCACTGCCCAGGGGAAAGAAGGATCCAACCGCTTCCCACGTCGCCTTCCAGATCGGGGCGCGTAGCTCGGGGGCAGCGCCGCTGTCGGCGAGCAATCGGTCGATCGCGTTGCCCTGCGCGAGACCGACCGCGACGACGGCGAAGCCGATGAAGCCGAGCGCGCCGATGCCGAGCAGGGTGGCCCTGAACCACGGCCTGACGACCACCCCCCTGCGATGATGGGCGCGCGTCGAACGCCCGGCCGAACGGACCGCCTGGCGATAGTGGGGCCAGGCGACGAGCATGGCCCCGGTGATGCCGATCGCGGCCGACGCGACGCCGGCGCGCGAACTCGTCGCGAACACCACCGGAACGATCATTGCAGCGACGACCGCCGCGCCCCATCGCCGGGCGTCGCCCGCCACCCGTCCGTCTGCGCCGCGGCGCGCCTCGCGTCCGAACACGACCGCCGCATAGGCGGCGATCAGCGGGAACAGCGTTCCGAGGAACACCCCTTGGTGATTGCGGTTGGCAAGAAGGCCGATTGCCGATCCGTTGTTCGATATCCTGTAGGGGTAAAGGGGGCCGTTGGGTCCGCTGGCGAACTGGAACACGCCGAGTGCCGCGGAGAAAAGGCCGATCGCGATGATCGCCGCCAGGACGCGCTGGCGTCCGCGCTGATCGAGCCCTGCACCGAGGACGAGAACTGCGATCGGCACCGCCAGCGCGAACAGCGCGTTGTAACCCGCCCATGGATCGAGGGTGAACGGACGCCAGACCGCGCCGAGCCGGGCCGCGCGATCGATCTCGACGACGATCTCGCGTCCGGGCAGCGCCGACCAGACCGCCGGTGGCAACGGCACGGCGTGGAGCAGGACGATCCCCGCGAACGCTGCCAGGAGCGTCAGTGGCCCTGCATGGCGGGACGCTGCTTCGCGCGTGAGCCGCGCCAGGCCCACCATCGCCAGCACGATCGCCAGCGGCCTCAGCACGATCAGCGACGCGGTATCGCCCCGCGCCGAGCCGCCCATCGCGGCCGCCGCGACGAGCATGACGACAAGCAGCGCGAGCGAGGATGTGGCCCGGACACGCCAGGAATGCCGGTGGTAATGGGTGGTCATCGTCGTTCCGGATTGAGCGGCCCGCGCCTATGGCAGAACGATCGATGGCCTGCAACGCAGCCACCGGCGGGGCACCGTTTTCCTTGGCGTTGCCATGTCGGGCCGGTCGACCTAGAGGCGCACGCGCGCTGAACGCCCCGGTCTCCATTCGAAGGATTCGTCCCCTGTCGCAGAACATCCCAACGACCCGTGTCGTCGTCGTCGGCCTCGGCTACGTCGGCCTTCCGCTCGCGGTCGCGCTTGCACGGCATTTCACCGTTACCGGCCTCGACGTCGACAAGGGCCGCATCGCCGAACTCAGGAACGGACGCGACCGTACCGGCGAGATCGAGCCCGACCGCCTTGCCGCCTCGACCCTTGCCCTGACCGATGATCCGGCCGCCTGTCTGCCGGCCGATTTCTACATTGTCACTGTTCCCACCCCGATCGATGGCGAAAACCGGCCCGACCTTTCGATCGTGGAGGCGGCTTCGCGCACCGTTGGGCGCATGTTGCCGGCTGCCGTAGCCGACGGCCGCGAACCGGTGGTGATCTATGAAAGCACGGTCTATCCGGGCGTGACCGAGGACCTGTGCGGTCCGATCCTCGAAGCGGAATCGGGCCTGGTGTGCGGCACGGACTTCTTCCTCGCCTACAGCCCCGAGCGCATCAACCCCGGCGACCGCGAACACACCGTCGACAAGATCACCAAGGTCGTTTCCGGACAGACGCCCGACGTGCTCGACCGGGTGGCGGACCTCTATGGTGCGGTGACGACGGGCGGCACGTTCCGCGCGGCGTCGATCAAGGCGGCAGAGGCCGCGAAGGTGATCGAGAATGCCCAGCGCGACATCAACATCGCCTTCATGAACGAGATCGCCCAGATCTTCGGCAAGATGGACATTTCCGTGTGGGACGTGCTCGCCGCGGCCCGGACCAAGTGGAATTTCCTGCCCTTCAGCCCGGGCCTCGTCGGCGGGCACTGCATCGGCGTCGATCCCTACTACCTGTCGCACCGCGCCGAGGAGCTCGGCCATCATCCCCAGGTCATCCTCGCGGGGCGCAGCACGAACGACGGCATGGCCGACTGGGTGGCGGACCGGCTCCATGCGCTGCAGGGCGGCAGGACCGGGAGCGTCCTCGTGCTCGGACTGACCTTCAAGGAAGACGTGCCCGACCTGCGCAACAGCAAGGTCGCCGATCTTGTCGCCGCACTCGCCCGTCACGGGCACGACGTCACGGTCCACGATCCGCACGCCGATCCCGCCGAGGCGGCCCACGAGTACGGCCTCTCGCTCGACGCCGCCGCGCTCGAGCGGCCGCACGATCTGGTGGTGCTGGCCGTCCCCCACCGCGAGTACCTGGCGATAGGCGGGGACGCCTTGCGGGGTAGCGTCGCACCGGGCGGCAAGCTCGCCGACCTCAAGGGGGTCCTCGGACCCGCGGCCGACTGGACGCTGTGACGATGCGCACCGTCCTCGTCACCGGGAGCGCGGGGTTCATCGGGTTCCACCTGTCGCAGCTCCTTCTCGACGAGGGGTTCCGCGTCGTCGGCTTCGACGGGATGACGGACTACTACGACGTCCGCATCAAGGAGCGGCGGCACCAGATGCTGCTGCAGAACCAGCATTTCACCGCGCATGTCGGGCTGCTCGAGGATTTCGACCGTCTGCGCGACCTGGCGCTCACCGAGAAGCCGGACGTCATCGTCCACCTCGCCGCGCAAGCGGGGGTACGATACAGCCTCGAGAACCCCCGCGCCTATATCGACGCGAACATCGTCGGTACGTTCAACGTGATGGAGTGCGCACGCGAGCTGGGCGTCGATCACCTCCTGATGGCCTCGACCAGCAGCGTTTACGGCGCCAACGAGGACATGCCGTTCGACGAGCTGGAGCGGGTGGAGACGCAGATGACGCTCTACGCCGCGACGAAGAAGGCGAACGAGTCGATGGCCCACAGCTATGCCCACCTTTGGGGCATCCCCACGACGATGTTCCGCTTCTTCACCGTCTACGGCCCGTGGGGCCGGCCCGACATGGCGCTGTTCAAGTTCACGCGCGGCATCCTCAACGGCGAACCGATCGACATCTACAACCACGGCGAGATGTACCGCGACTTCACCTACGTCACCGACCTGGTGCGCGGGATCCGGCTGCTGATCGACGCCCCGCCCGTGCGGCCCGAATCCGCCGGAGAGATCGAACCGGGCGACAGCCTGAGCCCGGTCGCCCCGTTCCGCGTGGTCAACATCGGCAACGGCGAGAAGATACGCCTGCTCGACTTCGTCGAGGCAATCGAGGCCGAATGCGGGCGCGAGGCCGTGCGCAACTACCTGCCGATGCAGAAGGGCGACGTGCCCGCGACATGGGCAAATGCCGACCTGCTCAGGCGCCTGACCGGCTACCGGCCCGAAACCGGATACCGCGAGGGCGTCCGGCGCTTCGTCGCCTGGTACCGCGATTATTACGGGGTCTGAACGGCGGGCCGGGACCGCGAGCGCCTTGACCGAATTATTAACCATGAGCCGATAGACCCCACGCGCATCCGGGGAGTCTGCGCGACGCCCTCGCAACCCTTTGTTACACAACGGAACCGGTCGTTTGGCGCTCGCAAAACCGCATCTTGGGACCATGGTCCGGCGCATGAACGACCCGTCCGCGCGCGCGACCGGCGCAAGCCTCGCGATCCAGCTCGCGGCGGTCGGGGCGGCCTTTGTCCAGGCGCTCTTCGCCGCGCGCCTGCTCGGCGCTGAAGGATACGGCAGCGTCGCCTGGGCGATGTCGCTCGTCTCGGTCGTGGCGACGGTCTCGCTGCTCGGCTTCGGCCCCCTGGCGGTGCGCGAGATCCCTGCGCGCCGCGCTGCCGGAGACACCGCCGGGGTCGCCGCATTCGTGATCGTGTCCATCGCCGCGGTGGGCATCCTGTCGTCGATCGCGGCAGCATGTTTCGTCTGGCTTGTCGCGCGGGCGAGCTGGGTCGCGGAGGACTATCACGAGATCCTAGCCCTCTGCGGCCTCCTGATTCCCCCGCTGGCGCTGATTGCCCTCTTGCGCGGCATCGCCCAGGGCTTCGGGCGGGTCGTGCTCGCCCAGGTGCCGGGCGACCTCGTGCGGCCGGGCATCCTGATCGCGGCAATGGCGGGCGCGATCGCGACCGGTACGGCTTTCGGGCCGGTGCCGTTTATCCGGACCGCGATCGCGGGCACGTGGATCGCTGCAATCGTCCTTGGCTGCCTCTTGTGGCGCGCAGAACTTTCGGCGCTTCCGGCGCCGAGCAGGAGGGGACCTGGCCGATCACACGTGATTGCCGCGCTGCCCTTCCTCGGCCTCGGCCTGACCGGCCTGCTAGAAGCGGAGGTCAGCACGCTCATGGTCGGCGCGCTCGCGGGCCCGTTCGAGACGGGCATATTCCAGCCGGTCGTGCGCATCGCGCCGCTGATCATGCTGCCGGTCCAGGCCGCGCTGATGCAATTCGCGCCGCTCGTGGCCGCCCACTGGCAGCGCGGCGAAGTCGATGCCATTCGCGCGCTGACGGCCAGGTTCACCGCGCTGACAGCCGCCATGACGGCAGGTGCGGCGCTGTCGATCGCGCTGGCGGGGCCGCTGCTCCTCGGCGTGTTCGGCCCCGATTTCGTCAAGGGCGCGCACCTTCTGTGGATCGTCGCCGCGGCGCAGATCTTCAACGCAGCGTGCGGGCCGGTGGGAACGCTGCTGATCATGAGCGACCGCAGCGGATGGGCTCTCGGCGGCCAGTTGCTCGGCCTTGCCCTCAACGTCGCGATCGGGATCGCGCTCATTCCCGTCTACGGCGCGCTCGGCGCTGCGCTCGGCATGGCGGGCGGGATCGCTGCCTGGAACCTCGTTCTCGTCGTCCTGGTGCGCCGACGGTTCGGCTTCGACCCGACCCTTCTTGGTGCCGTGATGGTGCTGACGCGGAGGTCCCGATGACCGCGTTGATGATCCTGGGCATGCACCGCTCGTTCACCTCGCTAACTGCCCACTGGCTGATGAGGTGCGGCCTCGACATCGGCGCGAACCTCCTCGGCGGGTCCGAGGGCAACGACGAGGGCCATTTCGAGGATCTCGAATTCCTCGCGCTGCACGAGAAGATCCTGCGCGACAACGGCCTGCCCGAAGACGGCCTGCGGTTCCCTGCTGATCGAACGTTCCGGTTCGAACAGTTCGCAGGGATCGAGATCGGGCAGGCGGCGCGACTGGAGGCGGCCGACCTCGTCGCAAGCCGGCCCGGCCAGTTCGGCTGGAAGGAGCCGCGCACCTGCCTGTTCCTGCCGCTCTGGCGCGAGATCCTGCCAGCGGCGGCAAGCCTCGTGGTGGTGCGGCATTTCGACGATGTCGTCCGCTCGCTCGACCGGCGGGACCGCGCCCTCGTCAGGCAGAACCTGAACCTGCGGAACCGCTTCCGCTCGTGGCGCGATGGCCGGCATCGCAGCCACGACGCGTTTCTCGGCGCCTGGGTTCACTACAACCGCTGCCTGCTGGACCACATCCGGCTGAGCGAAAGCTTCGTGGTGACCGACCTGGTCGGGCAGGCCGATGCGGCGATCCGGTGGCTGACGGATCACGGGTTCCTGCTCGACCCGGTGCCGATCGCCTCGGTGGCGCGGCCGACCCCGCCGCCCGACCCGAACCGGTTGTCCTATCGCTACGACGTCAGGCTCCTTGCCGAAGCGCATGCGCTGTTCGGGGAACTAAGCGCGCTCGCCGGTCCGACGGACGCTCAGGAGTAGAACTTGTAGGCCTTCAGCAGGACCCGCGGGTGCCATTCCCCCAACACGGCGACATCGATGCTGCGCGCCGCGCGGCGAAAGTCCTCTATCGAGCCGGCAAGGGGGCGCAGTTCGCGCAAGGCCGTCATTCGCACGATGGCCCTGTCCCGCTTCCCGCCCGAAGCCACCCAGCGCCGGGACACCCGGTGCAGACGCCCGAACGCCGCCCGTGCCTCGGGGCGGACGACCTCCGAATGCGCCAAGAGATCGATCGCGGCCATCAACCGTTCGCGCGAACGGTTGATCCGTTCGAGCCAGAGCAGGAAATGCCGCGGCCTGAGCAGGAGTGGATTGATCCGCAGCGCGATGGTGTCGTTGTGCGAATTGGCCGCATGCAACCGGTGCTGGACGACCGCCTGGTGATCGTAGACGATCCCGCGCGAGAATTCCGCGAGCAGACCGATCAGCCAGTCGAACGGTTCGTCCGAAGCGAACACGCTCTCGGGCATGACGTCGCGCACCGCGATCATCGCGTGACCCGATATCTGCGGGCGGAAGATCGTCAGCAGGCGGTCGTCGGGCCGCCTGCTCGAACGCAGGACCCGCAACAGGTCGCGGCCGAATGGCCGGCCATCGCTGTCGATGAGGTCCGAACGCCCGAACGCGAGCGCGGCGTCGCCGATCGCGGCGACCAGCCGCTCGAGCTTGTCGGCGGCCCAGATATCGTCCTGGTCGGAAATCGCGATCCATTTGCCCCGGGCCAGCCGAAGCAGCTCGACGAGGCGCGCCTTCTGGCGTCGGTTCCCTTCCGACGGGAGGAGCGTGATCCGCGGATCCCGCGCGGCGTACTCGCGCAGGATCGCGACCGTGTCGTCGGACGAGCCGTCGTCTATCGCGAGCAGTTCCCAGTCGCCGAAGGTCTGTGCGACGATCGAATCGAGCTGGGCACGCAGGTACCGCGCACCGTTGAAGGTCGGTAACAGGATCGATATTGCGGGCGGCATGCAGTCGTGGGTCCCGGGGGGCTGACACCCACGTGTAGACGGACAACCGGGGCGCGGTCATCAGCCAACCGCGCGCTATCCCGATCTGGATGAGGCGAGGGTCGGGGGTATGAAGCGTGTCCACCTGACAGCCGAGCGCAGGCTCCTCGCATGGATCGCGCTTGTGGCGGGCATCCTCGGCGCCACGCTTCTTGCGGCGGGGCATCACGGGCTCTCGGCGCATTACTTCAGCACCCAGGGGTCGCCGGTCATCGCCCTTCTCTGCGTCGTGCTCGTCGGCCTCGCGCTGCGGCCCGTGCGGTTGCGGTTCGAACCCCGGGCGCCAGGCGCTTTCGCCGCCGGCGCGATCGCGCTCCTGATTGCCCTGGCGACATGGACGGGCACGCACTGGCTGATGCTCGACTACCAGCTTGCGCGCGACACCCAGATGGCGGTGTTCGATGCCCGCATATTCGAAAGCGGCAAGCTCGCACAGCCGCTGGCTCCGTTCTGGCGGCCGTTCGCCCTTGCACTGATCCCCGACTTCCTGCTGGATATTCCCGGCCACGCCCTGCTTGTGTCGACTTACCTCCCCGGTAACGCCCTGCTGCGCACGCTGTTCGCCAGGGTTGCCGAGCCCCAGCTTGCCAACCCCGTTCTCCTCGCGATCGCTATCCTTGCGCTGTGGGACATCGCGCGCCGCACCCTCGGCTCGTGTCCTGCTGCCGTGTGGGTCGCGCTCGCGACTGTCGTGCTGTCGGCGCAGGTCCTGGTGGCGGCGATGACGCCGTACGCGATGACCGCGCATCTTGTCTTCAACCTCGTCTGGCTCTGGCTATTCCTGCGCGACCGGCCCTGGCTTCACGCGTGCGCCATGGCTGTCGGACTCTACGCGATGGGGCTGCACCAGGTCGTGTTCCATCCCCTCTTCGCCGGTCCCTTTATCCTCACGCTGCTGGCCGCGCGGCGGTGGGCGCTCTTCGGCGCCTACGCGCTCGTCTACGCCGCGGGAGTCCTGTTCTGGTTCGCCTATCCCTCGCTCATCGCGTCGATGGCGGATGTCGTCCCCCAGACCGGGTCGGCCGCAGGCGTCGCGCCGTTCGTCGAGGGACGGATTCTCCCGCTGTTCACCGACCGGGCAACCGGCGGGGTCGGCTACATGGTGTACAACCTGCTGCGGCTCTGCGCCTGGATGCCGCTGTTCGTGGCCCCATTCGTCGCGCTTGCCTGGCCCGACGTGCGCCACGGACGCGGCATTGCGCTGCCGCTGTTCGCCGGTTTCGCGCTGACCCTCGCCGCGATGTTCGTCCTGCTGCCGTACCAGGGCCACGGCTGGGGATACCGGTACGTCCATGGCCTCATCGGCAACCTCGCGCTTCTGGCGGGCTACGGGTTCGTGCGCTGGCGGCAGAAGGATCGGGAGACGGCAGGGGGCACATTCGCGGTGACGACCGGGCTTACCGCGCTGCTCACGCTCCCATGGCTCGCATGGTCGGCCCATGCCTTCCTGGCGCCGCACGAACGGGTCTATCGCGCCCTTGCAGGTCAGACCGCCGACTTCGTGATCGTCGATACCGATTCAGACCGTGCCCTCATCGACCAGGTGCGCAACCGCGCCGACCTGTCGAACCGGCCGCTGTTGCTGTCGAGCAGGGGTCTTTCCGAGCAGCAGGTCGCAACCCTGTGCGCGATGGGCACCGTTACGTTTGCGGACGCGCCAGCGCTTGCCCGTCACGGTGTCAGGGTCCCGCCCGACGTGCAGGGCGACGGGCGCGAACGGCGCAGTCCCCGATACGCCGCGCTGGTGGGGCTGGCCGGCGATCTGGATTGCGGAAAACCGCTGGACTAGCAGCGATCCTAAAGCGCGCCGGACAGGCGGGCGCGCACGCGGGGTGCCACGCGCTGGCCGAGGCGCGACAGCCGAAGGTAGCGGGCCGCCGCGACGGGACCAAGCCTTGCGACTTCCGCCAGGCCGCGCAGCGCGGCCCAGGGATTGCCGCCCGCTGCCCGCGCAAGGAGGACGTTGATCCGGACCGAGGCGTGACAGATCGGACCGAGCGGGCTCGCGGGAGGCAGGTGCCGGTCGAGCACCGCGCCAAGCTGGGCGGCCAGGTCGCTCCGGCATCCGGTCATAGTCTGCGAACCGCCGTGAATGCGAAACCCGGTGCGGGGCACCGGGTCGTAGTGCGCGGCGCCAAGCGCGGCGAGCTTGAGCCAGAGGTCCCAGTCGGGCGTATACCAGAGCGACTCGTCCATCCCGCCTACGGCCAGGTAGGCGTCGCGCCGGAACACGGGAGCCGGCATGGCGATGGTGTTCTGGACCAGCAGCGCGTCGCAGAGCGCGGCGCGGTCGACGCGTCCCGGAGAGACCGGTACCGACCAGGTGCCGAACTGGCGACCGCGGGCATCGACGATCCGGCAAGCCCCGAGATACAGCGACGCATCCGGCGCGCACCCGAGATCGCGGACGAACGCATCCATCCGGCCGGGCAGCCACAGATCGTCCTGGTGAAGCGTGCAGACGTATTCGCTCGTGGAAGCCTCAACGCCAAGATTGGTCTTGCGAGTCCAGCTGGGCACGTCCGGCCACCAGGCGTAATCGATCGCCAGTCTTTGCGCGTGGGCGGCTATCAGCTCGGTGCACGGTCCGGACGGCGTCGAATCGCGGATGATAACTGCCACTCGCGAGTCGTAGCCCGGCAGGCTGCGGAGCGCATCGCCCAGCCAGCGCCCCCCGTCGTGAACGGGCATGACGACCGTCAGGAGCCGGCCGGGCACGGCCTCGCTACCTCGCGGCCGGGGTGAAGCGATTGTCGTTGCCGGCGATGATCGCGAGCATGAAACCGCCGATCAGCGTCTGCATGCCGATCGCACCGGTCATGACGGCCAGCGTCAGCGGCAGCTGGCTGTCGAGCGCGGCGAGGCCGCTGCCGATCCACTTCGTGCCGATCGCGCCGAGCCCTATGAGCGATGTCGCAACGAGACCCGCACCGGCAAGCAGCAGGGTCTCGAGCGTGAACAGCGGTCCGATTCGCGCGATCAGCGGGTGCAACCGGCGATAGCCGCTGTTCACACCGTGAAGGTGCGTGGCCGCCGCGCAGAGCAGGGCGAAATGGCCGCCCGTGGCAAGGAAGCCCCCCACGATCGTCCAGCTGGTGCCGAAGAAGCTCTCGCTGGTCAGTACTCCGGTGGCATGAAGCGAGGCGCTGCCGAGGATGATCGCGGCGAGCACAAGCGCCAGCGCGCCGGGTACGCCGAAAACCCATGTCGGGCTGAGCATGAAGAGGTAGCGCAGGTGCCGCCAGCCGTCTCGCCACGGCCGCAGGTGCGGCGCGCGCTGGCGCAGGTCGGGCGAGAGCGTGGCGGGAACCTCGGCCATGTCGAGCTTCAGCAGCGCTGCCTTGATCACCATCTCGCTGGCGAACTCCATCCCGCTGCCGGTGAGGTTCAACCGGTCGAAGGCGTCCTTGCGGATTGCGCGCAGCCCGCAGTGGGCATCGCCCATTCCCGTGCGGAAGAAGACGTTGAGGATCCCGGTCAGCGCGGGATTGCCCACGTGCCGGTTCTTCCACGGCATGGCCCCGGGCGCGATTCCGCCGCGAAAGCGATTGCCCATGCACAGGTCGCGCCCCGAGACGAGCTCGGCGATCATCGCCACGCCTTCGGTGAAGTCGTAGCTGCCGTCGCAGTCGCCCATGAGGATGTAGGTCCCTTGCGCCGCGCGGCACCCGCCGATCAGCGCCGCGCCGTAGCCCCGGTCCGCGACAGGAACGACCCGTGCACCGAGCTCGGTCGCCAGCGCCTGGCTGCCGTCGGTGGACCCGTTGTCGGCCACGACGATCTCGCCCGACAGATCGAGTTCGACGCGCAGCCTGGCGAGTGTCTCGAGCGCCCTGCCGATGCAGTGCGGCAGGCTGATCGCCTCGTTGAGGCAGGGCATGACGATGGTCACGTCGGGACGGTCGATCCCGGTCACCTCAAAACCGTCGAAGCGGTCCAGCGTCGCGTTCATGAAGCCCCCCAAATCCCTGCCTCTCGCTTGAGTGGCGGGATTTGGTTAATTTTCCCTCAAGCAGAGGGTGCCGGAGACGGCTGTGACTACTTGCCCGGCGGCGGCGGCGGCGTCTTGTCACCTTCGCCCGGCAACGCACCCGCGCGCTCGCGCTCGAGGCGTTCCATGTACTGCTTCTCCAGCTGCTCGACCCGCGCCTGGGTTTCGGCGGCTTCCTGGTCGATCGTCGCCAGGCGCTCCGCCCGCGCCGCGGCGATCAGTTCGGAGAAGCGCACGTTGGCGCTCTCGCGCTTGTCGGCGTAGAACGCGTCGATGAGCTGCTGGGTGCAGCCGGTGAACCCGCCTGCGCCGGCGGTCGAGCACGACATGGTCCCCGACCGCCCCACGATGTCCAGCCGCTCGACCCGGCGCGCCCACGCCATGTTGGCCGGGTCGTCGCTGAACCGCAGCGCTTCCGGAATGCGGTAACGGTCGTTCTCGGGCAGCCGCGCGACGACGACGATCTCGTCGCCCTGCGCCTGCGGAGCAGGGTCGTCGCCATAGACGATGACCATGCGGACCTTGTCCCCGCCCGCGTCTTGCGCCGCGGCGGGTGTTGCGAACGCCGCGGAAGCGGCGGCAAGCAACGGAAGTGCAATCTGGCGGATCATCGTGTCATCCTCGTCGAAAAGCGGCGGTCATTCGGCCTCGCCGGCGCTGAACCGTCCATGAAGCGCCCTGTCCCAAGCGCATTGATCTGCGCCAAAGTTCCTCAGATCCGCTCGGCGAGCCGGATCGCGATGCGGCAGCCGAGCCGGATCGCGCCCGAAAGCAGCGCGTAGGCCGGCGCCTGCTCGGCCCCGGCGGCCAGAGCGGCGTCGCGATGCTCGCGCTCGTCGTCGCGGAATTCCGCGATCATCGCGGCGAGGGCAGGATCGCTGCCGTCCGCCCTCAGGGCATCCAGCTGGGCCGAATAATGGCGGTCAATCTCTTCCTCGACCGCCGCGGTGCACGCCATTGCTGCCTCCGGCCCGAGGAGGGCGGTGCCCGCACCCAGCGCATACCCCGCGACGTGCCAGAACGGCTGGAGCGCGCTCGGGCGCACTCCGCGCGCGGCCATCAGCGCGTCGAACGCCTCGCGGTGGCGGCGCTCCTGCTCGGCCATGCCGGCGATTTCGGCGGCGTGCGGAGCACGGTCGCCCATCACCGCGAGCTGGCCGGCGTAAATCCGCTGCGCGCCGTACTCCCCGGCCTGGTCGACGCGGATCATGCGGGCAGTGTCAGGTTTCACTGCGCAGTCCCAGAAGGCGAAGTATGGCGAGCGCGGTGCCGGTCGAGATCAGCGCGTTCCACCCCGCGAGCGAAATCCCGAACAGGCTCCACGGCACCTGGTCGCAGCGCACCAGCGGCGCGTTCATGATCGATTCGAGCGGATCGCCGCCGGCAGCGGCAGGCGAGCTGCACGCCGTCATGCCTTCCCACCACCCGTATTCGACGCCCGCATGGTACGCCCCGATCCCGCCCGAGGCCAGGATCGCAAAGCCGGCCAGCGCAATCCACAGCCGCTTAGGGGCGGCAACGGTCGAGAACACTGCGAACCCGATCGCGGCGAAATGGGGGTAGCGCTGCCACCAGCACATCTCGCACGGGTAGAGGCCGAACCCGTATTCGCTGAGGTACGCCCCTCCCAGCAGTAGGGCCGGGACGGCCAGCGCGAGGCGCTGGGCCAGCTTGTCGGAGGCAGACAGCATCAATTGCGGCGGGCCATCGCGCTTGGCGCGGTGCGCCGAAGCGTGTCGAGGGCATAGGTGAGCTGGAAGTCCTCGATGCCCTTTTCCTTCAGCTGCTCGGCCGTCATCTGGAACCGCGGATCGTCCTTGCGGTCGCGTTCGAGTTCCTCGTCCTTGAGAGCCGCTTCGTTGACGAGGTGCCCGCGCAGGTCCGATTCGCGCAGGCGGAACTTCTCGCGCTTGGCGAGATCGGGATCGGACAGCTGCGGAACGCGGATATCGGGATCGATCCCGCCTTCCTGAACCGAATGGCCCGAAGGCGTATAGTACCGCGCCGTGGTCAGCTTGAGGGCCGCGGTCCGGCCCAGCGGCAGCAGGGTCTGGACGCTGCCCTTGCCGAAGCTGCGCTCACCCATCACCACAGCGCGCCGCTGGTCTTGCAGCGCCCCGGCCACGATCTCGCTCGCCGAGGCCGACCCGGCATCGATCAGCACGATCACCGGGACGCCCTTGGCCATGTCGCCCCGGAACACGCTCTCCGCGCTGTAGACGAGCGATTCGCCCTTCGCGCGGCCGCGTTGCGAGACGATCTGGCCCTTCTCGAGGAACAGGTCGGACAGCGCCACCGCCTCGTCGAGCGAACCGCCGGGGTTCTGCCGCAGATCGAGGACGAGACCGTTGACCCGGCCCGCCGCCTGTTTCTTCAGCTCGTTCCACGCCTTCAGCACGTCGGTGCCGACATCGCGGCTGAACTCGTTGACCGAGATGTAGCCGATGTTGCCCGCCTCGAGTTTGTGAGTGACCGGCTCGAGCTCGATCACGCCGCGGGTGACGGTAACGTCGAACGGCTCCTCGCGGCCCGTGCGGAAGATCGTCAGCCGGATGGTCGAACCCGCCGGCCCGCGCATCTTGGCGACGGCGTCGTCGAGCTCGCCGCCGTAGATCAGCTTGCCATCTAGATGGGTGATGTAATCGCCTGCCTTGATGCCGACCTTGTCGGCGGGGCTGCCCTTGAACGGCGAGACGACCTTGACCGCGCCGTCGTCCATCACGACCGACAGACCGAGGCCCGAGTAGTTGCCGTCAATCATCGTCTCGAGCCGCTGGAGATCGCCGCCATCGAGGTACGCCGAGTGCGGGTCGAGGCTTGCGAGCATGCCGTCGATGGCGCCGCGGATGAGCTTGTCGTCCTCGACCGGCTCGACGTAGCTTGCCTTGATCCGCTGGTAGACCGCGAACAGCTTGGCGAACTCGGGTCCCGCACGTCCGTCGACCTGGGCAAGGCCCGCCGTGGTCGCGGGAATCAGCGCGATGGCGCTGACCAGGGCGGCGGAACGGACGATTGCGGCGAGTTTCATGGAACGGCGATCCTCGAATGACAGGCCCGCTATGTATCGCGCAGCCGGCGTTAACGCCAGATGAGGCGAAAGCCCGTCCCGCGGCGGGATTGCGCGCGCGGGGCGATCAGCGCAGGTAGTCGACCGGGTTGACCGGCTCGCCCTCTCGGCGCAGCTCGAACCCCACGATCGGCCGGCCGCCGCCGGCGACCCCGACAGGAGCACCTGCCACCAGTTCCTCGCCCACCGTCACGTCGACCCGCGCAAGCCCGGTTACCAGACTGGTGAAGCCGCCCGCATGCTCGACGATGACGATCCGGTCGAACCCCCGGAACGGGCCCGCGAACGCGACGCGTCCGGCAGCGGGGGCGACGACCTGGGCCCCGGCGGCCGGGGCCAGCGCAATCCCGTCGGACAGCGCGCCGCCGACACCCGGCTGGCCGAAACCGGCGACCGTCCGGCCATTGACCGGGAGCACGAACCGGGGGCGGGTCACTTCCCGCGGCGAGGCGGCCGCCGGTCCGTCGACGAGAACCTCGCTCGCGCCGGGCCGCGGGGGCCGCAGGAGCGGTCCCGGAAGGGCCGCGAGCCGCGCCCGCAAGGTGCCCGCGGCGTCGAGGCGGGTCACCAGCGCATCGAGATCGCGCGCTTCCTCGGCGAGCGCGAGCGCCCGCTCCGCCTCGCGCGCGGCAGCACCGCCCGCCTCGCGCGAGGCGAGCCGCTGGCGTGTCTCGAGCGCGGCAAGCCGGGTGCGCCGTTCGGCCAGGACCCGCTCGCCGTCCCTGAACGCGGCGTAGGCGGCGCGCGCCTCGGCCTCGATTGCCTGCGCGCGATCGAGTTCGCCCCGCAGCGCAGCGGTGCGGCGACGCACTTCGGGCAGCGTGGCGTCAAGCATTGCCCTCAGGTACACCGTCTCCCGCAGCGATCCCGGGCGCAACACGGCAAGTGCAAGCGGGCGGCGCGCGAGCTTCTGCAGCCCGCCCGTGAGCCGGGCCAGGGGTTCGCGCCGTTCTGCCAGCCGCCGCTCGATCCCCGCCCTGGCACTCCGCGCAAGCGCGATGCGTGCCCGTGCCGCCGCGATCTCGGACTCTGCCTGCTGGATGCGCGCGGCGACGGCCGCGGCCTCGCGCGCAGTCCTCTGCGCTGCGGCCCGCGTCGAGCGCGCCTCGACCTCGAGCCGGGCTGCCCGGGCGCCTGCGGCCCTCGCCTGCGCCCGCGCCTCGGCCAGCGCCGTGCGCGTCTCGCCCGCATCGCGATAGCCGCTGCCGATCTGGGCGACGGCCGCTCCGCCGAGGGCGAGAGCCACGAGAGCGGCCAAGGCAAAGCGCGCGTGCATCGGCCCCCTGTAGCGCGATCAGCCGCTGCGATGATAGGGATGCCCGGCCAGGATGGTCGTGGCGCGGTAGAGCTGTTCCATCAGCATGGCGCGGGCCAGCAGGTGCGGCCAGGTCATCGCGCCCATCGCCAGCAGTAGGTCCGCCGCCTCGCGCTCCCCGTCGGAGTGACCGTCGGCCGCGCCAATCACGAAGCGCGCCTCGCGCACCCCGTCGTCACGCCACCGGCCGAGGACCCCGGCGAATTCTTCCGACGAAAGCGCCTTGCCCCGTTCATCGAGCAGGACGGTCCGCAGCGGCGTGAGCGGGTCGGGCACCCGGCCCCCGGACTCGGGCAGTTCGGTAAGCCTGACCGGCCAGGCAATCCGTGTCTCGTACCGCGCGACGAGTTCGGCCTCGGGCGAGCGACCGATCCTGCCGCGCGCAATCAGGTGCAACAGCACGTCGAGCTATCCGCGCTCGATCGGACAGCGTCGCGCGGCGAGAGGGCGCGCGGTCGCGTTCAAGCCGTGCCGGTCGACGACACCTTCTCGTCGCCGAAACCCCACATTCGCTCAAGGTTGTAGAAGCTGCGGACTTCCGGGCGAAACAGGTGAACAACCACGTCGCCGGCATCGATCAGCACCCAGTCGGCGGCGGGCAGCCCCTCTACGCGTGCGGGACCGAAGCCCTCGGCCTTGACCTTCTCGGCGAGCTTCTGCGCCATCGCCGCGACCTGCCGGGTCGAGCGGCCCGACGCGATCACCATGTGATCGGCGATCGAGCTCTTGCCCGCGAGCGGGATCGAGACGAGGTCCTGCGCCTGGTCGTCGTCGAGCTGGGCGAGGACGAGCGCGTGCAGGCGGTCGGCGGGTTTGTCGGTTTGCGTCACCGGACCTCCGGGGGAAACGCCGGCACCAGCCGGCAGGGGATGCGCCTGTTGCATAGGCGTTTGACGTGCTCCTTCGATGGAATGGACAACGGCACGGATGTACCAACGCACGTCATTCCTGCGGAGTTTCCTCCGGGCCCGGGAACGATCTGCGATGAGCACCGGGGAGCGGCGCGGCCTGAAGGCTGGCATCCCGGCGCGGAGCCGGAAGACTGTCGACATTCCAACGCGTCAGCACGTGCGGCCGATGCACTCCCGTTGCCCGCGGTCAGGAAGGCGCCGGGCGGGTGCGGGCACCCCGCCGGACGATCCCATGATAGCCTGTGCGCGCCCGGCCTGCAACGACGATGACGATGCGTCCGCGCGCCGCCTTGCACCGCCGCCGGGCGGCTGCGATAGGGCGCCCCATCGGCAAGGCCAGCGGACAGGACGAATAGCGACGTGAGCAAACCATCCGGCGCCGCACAGGCCCACCCCGTCCTCGTCACCGGCGGCGCGGGCTACATCGGCAGCCATGCCGTCCTCGCGTTGCGCGACGCGGGTTACCGGGTCGCGGTCATCGACGACCTGACGACCGGGTTTCGCTTCGCCGTGCCGGACGACGCGGATTTCTACGAGGGCGACATCGAGGATTCCGCGCTCCTCGCCCGGATCTTCGCCGAGCAGGGCATGGGCGGCGGCACGGGTGCGGTAATGCATTTTGCAGGCTCGATCGTGGTGCCGGAATCGGTCGAGGACCCGCTCAAGTACTACCACAACAACACCGCCAAGAGCCGGGCACTGATCGCGGCGGCGGTCTCGGCAGGCGTGCCGCATTTCATCTTCTCGAGCACTGCAGCGACCTATGGGGTGCCGGCGGTCGAGCGGGTGGCCGAGGACTGCCCGCAAGTCCCGATCAACCCGTACGGATGGTCGAAGCTGATGACCGAGCGGATGCTCGCCGATACCGCGTTCGCGCATCCGATGAACTACTGCGCCCTGCGCTATTTCAATGTCGCCGGCGCCGACCCGGACGGGCGCAGCGGACAATCGACCGCGGGGGCGACCCACCTCATCAAGGTCGCGGTGGAGGCGGCGCTGGGCAAGCGCGAACACGTCGCGGTCTTCGGCACCGACTACGACACTCCCGACGGCACGGGCGTGCGCGACTATATCCATGTCTCCGACCTTGCTTCGGCGCACGTCCTCGCGCTGGAAGCGCTCGCCGCCAGTCCGGGCCGCTCGCTGCAGATGAATTGCGGCTACGGGCGGGGGTTCTCGGTGCTGGAGGTGCTCGATGCGGTCGACCGGGTGACCAATACCCCGATCGAGCGCCGGTTCGAGCCGCGCCGCGCGGGCGATCCCGGCTGCCTCGTTTCCGACAACGCGCGCATCAAGGCGACCCTGCCCTGGGAGCCGCGATACGCCGATCTCGACACGATCGTGCGCCACGCGCTCGCATGGGAGCGAAAGCTCACCGAACTGCGGGGTAACTGACCGCCGTCAGCCGACCGGGCGTCCGGTGACCTCGTCCCGGCCCTTTGCGTGCATGTGCCGTTCGGCCCACGCGGGGTCCGCAGCCCGCAAAGCGGTCGCTGAAATCGGATCGGGATCGTAGCGCAGCCAGACGAGCATCGGCGCACGCACGCTGGCCTTCCGGAATGTCGCCGGTGTCGTGCGATACCGGCCCAGCCATGCCATCGCCGGACTGGCGAACGCGGCCGCCTCGTAGCCCGGCCTTGCGAACACGGCGATCGGGACCAGCCGCGCGATCGCCCGCCAGTCCTTCCACCGGTGGAACTGGGCAAGGTTGTCGGCCCCCATGATCCATACGAAGCGCCGGCGCGGGTAGCGCCTGACCAGCGCGCGCAGGGTATCGACGGTGTAGCGCGTCCCCAGCTCGCTCTCGATCGCGGTGGCGCGGATCGGCGCGCGGCGCGATGCCGCGCGCGCCGAGGCGAAACGGGCTATGAGGGAGGCCATGTCGCCGCCCGACTTGAGCGGGTTGCCGGGAGATACCAGCCACCAGACTTCCGCCAGCCCGAGCCGGTCGATCGCCGCGAGACTTATGCGGCGGTGACCCCGGTGCGCGGGATTGAAGCTGCCCCCGAGCAGGCCGGTCACGCGGCCAGGGCGCCTCGCCGCAGGCGTGGCCGCGCGCGCTCCGTTGCGCTTCATTCCTCAGCCGCGCCGGCGTTGCGGCAAATCCCGCGCATCGAGGACTTGCGACCGCGCCGTCACTGCGCCTCCTCGAGAAGCTGCTTGATCTGTTCGCGATAGAGCAGCGACCCGGCCGTGCAGGCCGCTGTCCCCGTCGCGAGGCCGGCGAGGAATCCGACCGCGGCCCCGGGCCCAAGCGCGGCGGTACCGACCGCTCCCGCCCCGCCCAGCGACAGCCCCGTCGTGCGGGCGCAGCGCTTGGCGAGATCGAAAATCGACTGCTGTTCGTCGTACGAATAGAAGCCGAGCTTCACGATTTCCCTCTGGAATGCGCGAAAATCCACGTCAGCCATGCTATCTGCCCCCGTCGGTTGGATGAGACGGAGCTTCGCCAACCGCTGCCCCTCCGTCAAGCATGCGGATGGACGTCAGCCGCGCACCTGCCCGCTGCCTCTCACGAGCCACTTGTAGGTCGTCAGCCCTTCCAGCGCGACCGGACCGCGGGCGTGGAGGCGACCGGTGGCGATGCCGATCTCGGCGCCGAGGCCGAACTCCCCCCCGTCGGCAAACTGCGACGAGGCATTGTGCATGACGATCGCCGAATCGACTTCGCGCAGGAAGCGGTCCGCGACCTGCGCGTCTTCGGTGACGATCGCATCGGTATGGTGCGATCCGTGCGCGGCGATGTGCGCCATCGCCTCGTCCGGACCGTCGACCACCGCGACCGAAAGCACTGCGTCCAGGTACTCGGTGTCCCAGTCCGTATCGCTCGCCGGGGTCACCCGCGGATCGATCGCCTGCGCGCGCGCGTCGCCGCGCACTGCGCAACCCGCCTTGACGAGGTCTGCGATGACCGCCTGGGCGCCGGGAAAGGCGGCATCGACGAGCAACGTCTCCATCGCGCCGCAGATACCGGTGCGGCGCATCTTGGCGTCGAGCGCGATGCGGCGGGCCTTGTCGGGGTCCGCGGCGGCATGGACGTAGGTGTGGTTGATCCCGTCGAGGTGCGCGAGCACGGGCACGCGAGCCTCGGCCTGGACCCGCGCGACGAGGCTCTTGCCCCCACGCGGAATGATCATGTCGATCAGGCCGGACGCGGCGAGCATCGCGCCCACTGCCGCGCGGTTCTGGGTTGGCACCAGCTGGATCGCCGCGCCCGGCACGCCCGCGCTCTCGAGGCCGCGCACCATCGCCGCGTGGATCGCGCGGTTCGATTCCACGGCCTCGCTCCCGCCGCGCAGGAGCGCCGCGTTGCCGACCCGCACGCAGAGCGCCGCGGCATCGGCAGTCACGTTGGGCCGGCTCTCGTAGATGATGCCGATCAGGCCGATCGGTATCCGCACCCGTTCGAGGACCAGCCCGTTGGGCCGGTGCTGGCGCGAGATGACCTCGCCCAACGGGTCGGGCAGCGAGGCCACGGTGCCTACGGCGACGGCGATATTCTCGAGCCGGTCAGCGTCGAGCCGCAAGCGGTCGAGCATGGGCGGTGCAAGGCCGGCGGTTTTTCCCGCCGCCAGGTCCCTCGCGTTGGCAGAAAGGATCGCCGCCGCGTCGGCACGGAGAGCGGCAGCGGCGGCATCGAGCGCCGCCGCCCTTTTCTCCGGATCGATGCGCCCCAGGACCTGCTGGGCCGCGCGGCCGGCCCGTGCCAGCCGGGTTACCAGCTCAGTCGCTTCACTTGAGGAATTTCCCGAGGCCATCGGCGGCGTCTATCATCCCGACGCGCAGGAACCAGTCAGGAAAACTGGGCGGCCTCAAACTCCCGCCATGCGAGTCAGTTCCCGACTGAAGAAGAAAATTTCGCAGCTTGAGAACGTTTCGTCCCGCGACTCTAACGACTCGCCCCGAGAGTTAACGAGTCGATTCGACCCACGTGGCCATGTTTGCTAGCCGCCCGACCGGGATAAGAACGGGACATAGGGGTCGTACCTCACATGAATGCTGTCGCCGGCGGCTGGAAAGGCCGCTTGCGTACCTGGTTTCCGGATCGCGAATTCTTCATGCGTTCGCAGGGCCAGGTCCGCTTCATCAAGATCACCGGACGGGTGCAGATGATCGCCGCGAGTGCCGCGCTCGCGGCCCTGCTGGCATGGGGCATCTCGATGGCCGTCATGGGCTGGCTGCAATATCGCGCCGCCGCCGACCGGCTCTCGCTCCTTGAGCGCGAGGCGACCGTCGCCAAGTCGGAAGAGCGTGTGGGCGCGTACCGCGCGAACATTCAGGAAGTCGCCGACGACCTCCAGCGGCGCCAGGACTTCATCGAGGAAATGACCGAATCGCTGCCCGATGACGTAAAGCGCGTCGGTACGGTAACCGATTCGACGGGCGAAGCGGCCAAGACGGTGTCCAAGGTATCGGCGCTTATCCCCGAAGCCGGTGCTCTTGCCCGGATCGAGGCGCGCCAGCTCGCCTATGTCGAGAAACTGACCCGCTATGCCGACCGGCGCGCCGAAAAGAGCGCCGCCGCGATCCGCAAACTCGGACTCGACCCCAACGCGATGCTCCGCGCCGCGAGCAGGGGCGCGATGGGCGGCCCGCTCCAGAAGCTGGCAACCGAAAGCGACGGCACGATCGATCCACGCTTCGAGCGGCTCGGCCTCAGCCTTGCCCGGATGGAAGCGCTCGATCGCAGCCTGTCGGGAATTCCCCAGTACCGCCCGGCCAAGGTCGAGATGCTGACGTCCAGCTTCGGGTTCCGCCGCGATCCGTTCACCGGCGCGTCGGCGATGCACCAGGGGCTCGACTTCCGCGGTCCCACCGGCGCCCCGATCTATGCCGCCGCGGACGGCCGCGTGAGCTTCGTCGGTCGCAAGAGCGGGTACGGCAACGTCGTCGAGATCAGCCACGGCAACGGGATGATCACCCGGTACGCCCACATGTCCAAGTTCCGTTCGCGCGTGGGGCAGAAAGTCGCCGCGGGCGACGTCATCGGCGCGATCGGATCGACCGGCCGTTCGACCGGTCCGCACCTCCACTTCGAGGTGCGCGTCAACGACCGCGCGGTGAACCCGCGCCCCTTCCTGGAGGCAGCCCCCAATGTTCTCAAAGAAGCCCGACGAGTCCGCACCATCGAGCCCGCCAATGGCTAGGCAGGCACCCGGCGGATCGACGTTCTCGGTAATCGGGAGCGACGTGACCATTCGCGGCAACATCGAGGCTACGGCCGATCTTCACATCGACGGCCGGGTCGAGGGCGACATCACCTGCGCCAGCCTCGTCCAAGGCGCGGACAGCCACGTCGAAGGAGCGATCGAGGCGGAGAGCGCCCGGCTTGCCGGGACGATCAGCGGGTCGATCACCGCGCGCGAACTGGTCGTGCTCAAGAGCGCGCGGATAAACGGCGACGTTCACTATGACGCGCTGACGATCGAGCAGGGCGCCGAGGTAGAGGGCCGGTTCGCCCACCGCGTTCCTTCGAGGCCGGCCGCAGTCGCCAAGCCGCACGACGACGGCGAGCCCAAGCTGACGCTGGCGGGCTGATCGCCGCGTCGGGGTTCACCCGCCCGCGGCCTGCTCCGTCACTTCGGCCAGCAGGGCCTTGCGGTCGAGCTTGCCGATCATCGTCTTGGGCATCTCGTCGCGGATCTCGACGCCGCTGACCCGTTCGTGTTTGCCGACGCGGGCGTTGAGCCAATCGGCCAGATCGCTTGCCGCAACTGGGCCATCATCCGTCAGGGTGACATAGGCTCGCGGCATCTCGCCCAGATATGGGTCTGGTAGCCCGAGGACGAGCGCCTCCTTCACCGCCGGGTGATCGAGCAGCACCGCCTCGACCTGGCTCGGGAAAACCTTGAACCCCCCGACCGCGATCATGTCCTTGATCCTGTCGACGATGGCGATGAAACCGTCCGCGTCGATTTCCGCGACGTCGCCCGTGCGCAACCAGCGCGTGCCGTCCCTGTCGGCGAATGCGTTGGCCGCGGCATCGGGACGGTTCCAGTAGCCCTGCATGACCTGCGGTCCCGCGACCGCGAGTTCGCCGGGAGCACCTGCCGGCGCATCGCGCGACGGGTCCTCCTTGTCGAGCAGGCGGACCCGGGTATGCGGGAGGACCTGGCCGATCGTTCCCGGCTTGCGGGTACCTTCGTAGGGATTGGTGGAAACCACGCCGCTGCTTTCGGTAAGGCCGTACCCCTCGACGAGCCGCGAGCCGGTGGCCGCCTCCCACTTCTCGCGCACCGGCGCAGGCAGCGGCGCGCCGCCCGATATGCACACCCGTAGCGACGAGAAGTCGGTCTTCTGAAGGTCGGGGTGGTCGAGCAGCGCCTGGTACATCGTCGGCACCCCGGGAAAGGCGGTTGCCCGGACCCGCTGCAGCGTCTTCAATGCCTGCTTTGCATCGAACCGCGGCAGCATCGCGATGCACCCCCGGTTGGCGACGGTGCGATTGAGGACGCAGGTATTGGCGAAGACGTGGAACAGGGGCAGCACGCCCAGGATCACGTCCCGCTCGCCCTGCCGGGGGTCGATCGCCTCGACCTGCAGGGCGTTGGTCGCAAGGTTCGCATGGGTGAGCATCGCTCCCTTGGGCCGGCCCGTGGTGCCGCCGGTATATTGCAGCAGGGCGAGGTCGGCGTGTGCCAGGGTGGGCAACGCGCCATCGGCTTCGCGGAGCAGATTGTCCCATCGACACACCCCGGGGCGCGTGGGAATCGGCGCCAGCGCCTTGCGTCCCAGCACCTTGAGCGCGATCCGCTTCGTCCACGGGAGTATCGCGCCGAGGTTTCCCACCACCAGCGTCTCAAGCCCCGAACGGTCGAGCACCTCGAGCGCGGTGGGAAGCAGGCTGGCGACATCGACCGTCACCAGCATGCGCGCGCCCGAGTCGGCAACCTGCGCGCTCAGTTCCTCGGCGGTGTAAAGCGGGGAGAAGTTCACCACCACCGCACCAGCCATCATCGCGCCGTAATAGGCCGAGAGGTAGATCGGCACGTTGGGCAGGAACAGGCCGACGCGGTCGCCGGCGGCGATGCCGCGGGCAAGCAGTCCGGCAGCCACCCGGCGGGCTTCGTCCAGCACCTGCGCATAGGTGTACTCGCGCCCCAGGAAATCGATGAGGGGCCGGCTTGGCGTATCGGCCGCGGCCCGCTCGAGCAGGCCGGGCACGGTCAGATCGGGAAGCACGACATCCCAGGCGCACGGGTGCGCGTAGTGTTCGGGCGCGGGACGGTCGATCCTACTGACATCCATGTCAGCAGGATGCTGGAATCCTTCGCTTTTGGCAAGCGGACTCGCCGGGAAGCCGTCGATGGATTAGCTTTCGCTGGCCTCTTCGGCGCGCTTGTTCTCGAGCCAGGCGGCGGCCTCGGCCTCCTGCGCGGCTTCGACCGCGGCCTTCGCGGCGGCTTCGCGCTCGGCGCGCAGTTCCTCGATCAGCGCCTCGCGATCGGTGCCCAGCCGCGCCTCGCGAGCGCCAGTGTCTTCCTCGAGGCCTGCCTTCTTGGCGGCCTTCGCGACCATCGCGTCGAGTTCCCGCTGCGAGCAGAGGCCAAGCGTAACCGGGTCCTTGGGATTGATGTTCTGGATGTTCCAGTGGCTGCGCTCGCGGATGGCGGCGATCGTGTTGCGGGTCGTGCCGATCAGCTTTCCGATCTGCGCGTCGGACACCTCGGGGTGGTTGCGCAGGATCCAGGCGATGCCATCGGGCTTGTCCTGCCGCTTGGAAACCGGGGTATAGCGCGGCCCCTTGGTGCGGCTGACCGCGACGGGCGCCTTGTGCATCCTGAGCGAGTAGCTGCTGTCGGCCTGGCCCTTGTCGATCTCCTCGTTGGTGAGCTCGCCAGCGTGCACGGGATCTCGCCCCGTGTACTTGGCACCGGCGAGATCGTCGGCCATCGCCTGCACCTCGAGGATGTGGAGGCCGCAGAACTCGGCGATCTGCTCGAACGAGAGCGCGGTGTTGTCGACCAGCCAGGTGGCGGTCGCGTGCGGCATCAGCGGCTTGGGTTGGTCGGCCATGATCGGTGTCCTGAAAATAGAGAGGCCGCCCCTCGCGGGGCGGCCGTTGGACCCGATCTAGGCCATGCGGCCCTGCGAGGCAAGGGTATCGTCAGGCGGCCGAGGGCAGCCCCGGCCTGTCGGCCTTTCGCGCGCGCAGTCCACGCACTGGATTAATTACGACGCGCGCCGCCGACTGCCACCGCGGCAACCGGGCCACTGATCCCGGATTGTTGCCGATAGCGCCGGCTTCCCATTCGATGAGCATCGCCGCGTCCTTTCTGAAGCTTCTTCGGGTGCGGTTCGGTTAGCGGCCATATGCGACAGTACGGCGACGGTTTCGCGGCCGGTCGCGGCCCGCGGGACGGCGGGCGTCAGCCGCCCGGCCGGCTCATCGGAACATAGCCTCGAACCGCCGCCACCCGCTCGATCCAGCGGCACACGTTCGGCCGGTCGTGCAGGCGGAAACAGCCCGCTTCGGCGACGTGAGTGTAGGCGTAGAGTGCAATGTCGGCGAGGCTGATCGCGCCGCCGACGAACCACTCCCGCGTCGCCAGATGCCTGTCCATCAGCGCCAGCGCGTCCTCGCCAGCCATCCGCTTGGCGGGAATCATCGCCCGCTGCTGCTCGGACAGGTGCGCCTCGCCCACGAACGCCAGCCAGAAGCGGAGCGTCGCGATGTTCGGCTCGTGACTGTATTGCTCGAAGAACATCCAGCGCAGCATGTCGGCCCGTTCGAAGCGTTCTTCGGGTATCAGCGCGCTGCCTTCCGCAAGGTACCAGCATGCCGCGTTCGATTCGGGCAGGAACCGTGCGCCCTCACCCTCGGCGCCGATCTGCAGGACCGGAATCCGCCCGTTGGCGTTGACCGCGGCGAGAAACTCGGGAGTACGGGTTTCGCCCCGCATGATGTCGTATTCGCGGACCGCCAGCGGCGTGCCGAGCAGCGCGGCGGTCAGCTTGATCTTGTAGCAGTTCCCGCTGCGGGGATCCTCGTGGAGGGTCAGCTGGGGAGGCGGATCGTCAGTCACCCGCCACTTGTAGCACGATCTTGCCGATATGGTCCCCACCTTCCATCCGCCGGTGCGCGGCGGCCACCTCGGCGAGCGGGAACGTGCGGTCCATCACCGGCCGGACCGTGCCGTCGAGCACGAGAGGCCAGGCGACATCGGCGATTTCGTCGGCGAGCAGTGCCTTGAACTCGTCCGACCGCGGGCGCAGGGTCGATCCGGTCAGCGTCAACCGTTTGCGCATGACGAGCGCCATGTCGATCGTCGCCTTGAGCCCGCCCAGAACTGCGATCGTCACGTGCCGCCCATCCTCGGCGAGGCACTGGAGGTTGCGCGCGACGTAATCGCCCGACACCATGTCGAGTACGACGTCGACCCCCTTGCTCGCGGTGAACGCCTGGACCTCCTCGACGAAGTCCTGGTCTCTGTAGTTGATCGCGAGATCTGCCCCGAGCTGGCGGCAGGCGGCGCACTTGTCCTCGCTGCCCGCGGTCGCGATCACGGTCAGTCCGAACGCCTTGGCGAGCATGATCGTCATCGTCCCGATCCCGCTCGTCCCGCCGTGTACGAGCAGCGCCTCCCCTTCGCTGGCGTAGGCGCGCTCGAACACGTTGTGCCACACCGTGAACAGCGTTTCGGGGAGCGCCGCCGCCTGGTCCATCGGCAGATCGTCCGGCACGGCGAGGCAATGCCGCGCATCGGCGAGGCAGTACTCGGCGTAGCCGCCCCCCGAGACCAGCGCGCAAACCGGCTGGTTGAGCATCTCGGGCTCGACGCCCTTGCCGATTGCGACAATGGTACCCGACACTTCCAGTCCGGGGATTGGCGAGGCTCCTGGCGGTGGCGGATAGAAACCCTGGCGCTGGATCACGTCGGGCCGGTTCACCCCGGCAAAGGCGACCCTGACAAGCACCTGCCCCGCACCCGGTTCGGGCGTTGGCAGCTCTTCGGGGCGAAACACGTCGGCGCCGCCGGGCGCGTCGTAGCCCATGGCGGTCATCGTTGCGGGAATGACCTTTGGCAAAACAGCCCCCTGTTGCCGGTTTGCGACAGCGCGCCAGGCGCCTCGCGCACCTAGCGGCGCGGGCCATTGACAGCAAGCGTCTGGCCTTGCGATGATTCCTTCCGATGGACGACGACCGTCCCAGACCCAAGGGCGATGCCGCCAGCCTCCTCGCGACGGAGGACCTGGGTCCCTATTCGCAGGAAGAACTGAGCGAACGCATCTCGCTGCTCGAGCGCGAGATCGCGCGGGTGGAAAGTCACCGGCTCAAGGCGGCCGCGCATCGCAGCGCGGCCGATGCGCTGTTCGGAAAGCCCGGATCGTGAGCCGGGCGGCCCTCGCATTCGCCGGGCCGCCCCCTATATCGGTGCATGTTTCCCGACACTTCACCCGACCCGTCGGGTGTAAAAGCGGCGTTAACCATCATCGCCCATACTTCCGAAACGGGGGGAGCGTCCCCGTCACCACGAAAGACACCTGAATGCCCAGTTTCGCCCAGAACCTCGAAAAGACCCTCCACGGCGCGCTCGCGGGCGCGGCCGAGCGGCGACACGAGTACGCGACGCTCGAGCACCTGCTGCTCGCGCTGATCGACGACGAGGACGCGGCGCAAGTCATGCTCGCCTGCGGGGTCGACCTCAGCGAGCTGGGCGAAGTGGTGCGGCGCTACCTCGACGAGGAATACCAGAAGCTGGAAACGCCCGAAGAGGCCGATCCGCAACCGACCGCCGGGTTCCAGCGGGTGATCCAGCGCGCGATCCTCCACGTGCAGTCGAGCGGCAAGGATACCGTTACGGGCGCAAACGTGCTCGTCGCGCTGTTCTCCGAGCGCGACAGCTACGCGGTCTATTTTCTCCAGCAGCAGGACATGAGCCGGCTGGATGCGGTAAGCTACATCAGCCACGGCATCGGCAAGGGCGGCAAGCAGCTCGAATCGAAGGCCCCGCAGGGTGCGAGCGAGAGCGAGGGCCAGCAGGAAGCCAAGGGCGACGCGAAGGGCGGCAAGGACCAGTCCGCGCTCGACCAGTTCACGGTCAACCTCAACGAGAAGGCCAAAAGCGGCAAGGTCGACCCGCTGATCGGCCGCGGGCCGGAGGTCGACCGCACGATCCAGATTCTCTGCCGTCGCAGCAAGAACAACCCGCTCTACGTGGGGGATCCCGGCGTCGGCAAGACCGCCATCGCCGAAGGCCTCGCGCGCAAGATCGTCGAGGGCGAGGTGCCCGAAGTCCTCGAGGATGCGGTGATCTACTCGCTCGACATGGGCGCGCTGCTTGCCGGCACGCGCTATCGCGGCGATTTCGAGGAGCGGCTGAAGCAGGTCGTCAATGAACTGGAAAAGATGCCCGAGGCGGTGCTGTTCATCGACGAGATCCACACCGTCATCGGCGCCGGCGCGACGAGCGGCGGGGCGATGGATGCCTCGAACCTCCTCAAGCCCGCGCTGAGCGGGGGGACGATCCGCTGCATCGGTTCGACCACCTACAAGGAGTTCCGCAACCACTTCGAGAAGGATCGCGCGCTGTTGCGGCGATTCCAGAAGATCGACGTCAACGAACCGACGGTCGAGGACACGGTCAAGATCCTGAAGGGCCTGCGCAGCGCGTTCGAGGAGCACCACCAGGTCAAGTACACGCCCGATGCGATCAAGACCGCGGTCGAGCTGTCGGCCCGCTACATCAACGACCGCAAGCTGCCCGACAAGGCGATCGACGTGATCGACGAGGTCGGCGCGATGCAGATGCTGGTGCCGCCGAGCCGCCGCAAGAAGAAGATCACCGCGCGCGAGATCGAGGCGGTCATCGCAACGATGGCCCGCATCCCGCCCAAGTCCGTCTCGAGCGACGACAAGAAGGCGCTCGAGCACCTCGAGCGCGACCTGAAGCAGGTCGTCTACGGACAGGACGTCGCGGTGAAGAAACTGTCGACCGCGATGAAACTCAGCCGCGCCGGGCTACGTGACCCCGACAAGCCGATCGGCTCGTTCCTGTTTTCCGGCCCAACCGGCGTTGGCAAGACCGAGGTCGCGCGCCAGCTCGCCAGCATCATGGGCATCCCACTCCAGCGCTTCGACATGTCGGAGTACATGGAGCGGCACAGCGTCAGCCGTTTGATCGGCGCGCCTCCGGGCTATGTCGGATACGACCAGGGCGGCCTGCTTACCGACGCGATCGACCAGCAGCCGCACTGCGTCCTGCTGCTCGACGAGATCGAAAAGGCGCACCCCGACCTGTTCAACATCCTCCTGCAGGTGATGGATAACGGCCGCCTGACCGACCATCACGGCAAGACGGTCGATTTCCGCAACGTCGTGCTCATCATGACGACCAACGCGGGCGCGAGCGACATGGCGCGCCAGGGAATCGGCTTCGGCGACGTGTCGAAGGAGGACGCGCAGGAAGATGCGGTGAAGAAGATGTTCACCCCGGAATTCCGCAACCGGCTCGATGCGATCGTCCCGTTCACCTACCTCGGACGCGAGACGGTCGCCCGCGTGGTCGACAAGTTCATCCTCCAGCTCGAGCTCCAGCTCGCCGAGCAGAACGTGCACATCCAGTTCGACTCGGACGCGCGCGGCTGGCTCGCCGACAAGGGCTATGACAAGCTCTACGGCGCCCGGCCGATGGCTCGCCTGATCCAGGAGAAGATCAAGCAACCGCTCGCCGAGGAGCTGCTGTTCGGCAAGCTCGCCAGCGGAGGAGAGGTCCACGTGAGCCTCAAGGACGGCCAGCCGGCCTTCGAGCTTACCCCCGCTCCGCCCAAGGCACGCCCCGCCCGCAAGAAGAAGGCGGCAGCGAAAAAGGCACCCGCGAAAAAGCCGGGCGCCGATGCGCAAGGCACCAGGGAAAAGGGCGAAGGCAAGTCCTGAGAGGACGGTCTTGCTGGGACAGGGGGCGCGGAGCGGGAACGCTTCGCGCCCCTTTCGCTTGAATCGACACGATGGCGCGCGACTTCGCTTGGATCCGGCCCGAACCGTTTGGCATCCATGTCGTCCCCGCCGACACGTGGATCGACCCCTCGCGCGCGGTTCCCCACGCGCTGGTCACACACGGTCATGCGGACCACGCCCGCGGCGGTCACGGCGTCACGGTCGCGACACCCGAGACGCTGGCCATCATGGACCTGCGCTACCAAACCCGCGACGGCGCCACCCCGGTGGCCTATGGCGAGACGATCCGGCTGAAGGGCGGCGTCAGCGCGACCTACGTGCCGGCGGGCCACGTGCTGGGCAGCGCGCAGATCCTGCTCGAGCACGCGGGCGAGCGGGTGGTGGTCACCGGCGACTACAAGCGGCGACCTGACCCTACCTGCCCGCCGTTCGAGGTTACGCCGTGCGACATCTTCGTCACCGAGGCGACTTTCGGCCTGCCGCTGTTCACCCACCCGCCGATCGCGGACGAGATGGCCAAGCTGCTGGGCCGCCTCGCCGCGCATCCCGACCGCTGCGTGCTGGTCGGTGCCTATGCGCTCGGCAAGGCGCAGCGGGTTATCGCTGAGTTGCGCGCCGCGGGGCACCACGCGCCGATCTACCTGCACGGCGCACTCGAGAAGATGTGCCGGCTCTACGAGGAATTCGGGGTCGACCTGGGAGAACTCAGGCTGGTGAGCGGAGCCTCGAAGGACGACATGCGGGGGCACGTGATCGTCTGCCCGCCGAGCGCGCTCAACGATCGCTGGAGCCGGCGCCTGCCCGATCCGATCACCGCAATGGCATCGGGCTGGATGCGCGTGCGCCAGCGCGCCCGGCAGCGCAACGTGGAGCTGCCGCTGGTGATTTCGGACCATGCCGACTGGGGCGAACTCACCCGCACGGTCGAGGAAGTGAACCCCGCCGAGACCTGGATAACGCACGGCCGGGAGGAAGCGCTCCTGCGCTGGCACCAGTTGCACCAGCGCAGGGCGCGCGCGCTCGCCCTCGTCGGCTACGAGGACGAGGATGACTGACCTAGTTCAGCGCTTCGAAATCGGCCTTGAGCTTGGCCAGCGCCTCGGCGGGCAGGCGATCGCCGGCCATGGGAGCAAGCTGGTTGAGGCTCATCCCCTTGATGTGCTCGAAATGCTCGTGGGTGGTCAGGCCGGGAAGGTTGGCATCGAGGATCGCCTTGCCCTTCTCGTCGGCTGCGATCGCGGCAATCGGCGTGTCGAGGGTAAACTTCGCCGTCGCCGCCGCGTGACCGGCATGGCCCGCGTGATCGCCGTGCATCGAGTGGTCGGTGGCGGTCGCGGTCTGCGCGGCGGCCGGAGCGGCGATCATCGCGATCGCGGCGAACACAAGCTTGTTCATTCGTGCGGTTTCCTCTGTCCGCGCGGCGGTCTTCCGGCCGCGCCCGCGCGCCTTGTAGCCGCGAAGCTGAACCCCGCCTAGATGGAAGAGCTCGCCGCCCTGATCGACGCGCTGGTCTACACCCGCAGCCGCAACGAGAAGCTGCGGCTCATCGCCGAGTACCTGCGCGAGACGCCCGATCCCGATCGCGGGTGGGCGCTGGCCGCGCTGACCGACGGGCTCGATTTTCCTGCCGTCAAGTCGTCGGCGATCCGCACGCTGCTGATGGAGCGGATCGACCCCGTGCTGTGGACGCTCAGCCGCGATTTCGTCGGCGACACCGCGGAAACCGCCAGCCTCCTCTGGCCTCAGCCCGCCGCGCACCCCGATCCACCCAGCGTGTCCGAAACGGTAGAACTGCTGTCGAAGATGACACGCAAGTCGGTCCTGACTGATCTCCCCGTCCTCATGGACCGGCTCGACGCGTCGGGCCGCTACGCGCTGCTCAAGCTTGCGACCGGGGCAATGCGGATCGGCGTGTCGAGCAGGCTCGCCAAAGTCGCGTTTGCGCAGGCCTTCGACGTACCGGTCGAGGAGGTCGAGGAGCACTGGCACGGGCTTGCCCCGCCCTATGCGCCGCTGTTCGCGTGGGCCGCGGATGGCGCGCCGCCGCCGGACACTGCCAACCTGCCGACGTTCCGCCCCTTCATGCTCGCACACCCGCTCGAGGACACGGTGGTCGACCTCGCCGATTATGTCGCCGAGTGGAAGTGGGACGGCATCCGGGTCCAGCTCGTGCGGATGGGCGGCGAAGGCCGGCTCTATTCGCGCGGGGGCGACGACATCTCGGCCACCTTTCCCGAGCTGCTCGACGTGTTGCCGGTCGATGCCGTGCTCGATGGCGAACTGCTCGTGCGCGGCGCGACCCAGGGCGGCGAAGTGGGCGGCGCGGCGAGCTTCAACGCGCTCCAGCAGCGGCTGGGGCGCAAGACCGTCGCAAGGAAGATGCTCGCCGAGTATCCGGCGTTCGTGCGCCTGTACGACGTGCTGATCCTCGAGGGGGAGGACCTGCGCGAGCGGCCGTGGTCGGATCGCCGCGCGGTGCTCGAGCGGCTGATGGACCGGCTGCCGGAGAGCCATTTTGACCTCAGCCAGGTGGTGGAGGCGATCGACTTCGATCAGCTCGGAAGTATCCGCGAGGGCGCGCGCGACGAGGCGATCGAGGGCCTCATGCTCAAGCGCCGCGATTCCCCCTACATCGCGGGGCGCAGGACAGGGCTGTGGTACAAGTGGAAACGCGATCCGCTGCTCATCGACTGCGTGCTTATGTATGCCCAGCGTGGAAGCGGAAAGCGATCGAGCTTCTACAGCGATTATACGTTCGGCTGCTGGGACGGCGATCCCGACAAGGGTGCCGAACTGCTACCGGTCGGCAAGGCGTACTCGGGCTTCACCGATGAGGAACTGAAGAAGATCGACCGCCACGTGCGCACACACACGGTCAACCGCTTCGGACCCGTGCGCGAAACCGACAGAAGCCTGGTGTTCGAGGTCGCCTTCGATTCGGTGCATGAGAGCAAGCGCCACAAGTCCGGCCTCGCCATGCGGTTCCCGCGCATTCACCGCATCCGGTGGGACAAACCCGTGCACGAGGCCGACCGGATCGAGAGCCTGCGCGCGCTGGTGCAGGACTGACCGGCCGGATCTCCCCGCACGAAGTCGCGCCGCGCAACAGTTCGGCAACGGAGCACGGCACTCACGCCCGGTTTCCGAGGACCGAGGTCAGCCCTGAGTACGGCCGTCGTCGGGGTGGGGTCCAAGCGCTCCCGCCACCGCCAAAGCGTGATGCTTCGCGTTCTCGGCATAGTGGGCCACGCCCATCCGCATCCCGGTGACCGCCATGTCGTCGAGATCGCGCATCTTGCGCGCCGGGCGCCCGCCCCACAGCTCGCGCGCGCCCATCACCTTGCCTTCGGTGAGCATTGCCCCGGCGGCGAGCATCGCGTCCGTGCCGATGACCGCCTTGTTCATCGCGATCGCGCCCAGGCCCACGAAGCCGCGATTCTCGATCCGGCATCCGTGAACCATCGCCATGTGGCCGATCAGCACGTCGTCGCCGATGATCAGGGGGCTGCCGTCCGGATCGCCCGGCCGCTCGGGATCGCAGTGGAGCACGCTGCCGTCCTGCACGTTCGTCCGCTCGCCGATAACGATCCGGCTTACATCCGCCCGCAGCACGCAATTGTACCAGATGCTGGAACCCGCGCCGATGGTGACGTCGCCGATGATCGCGCAGCCGGGCGCGACGAACGCGGTGTCGTGGATACGGGGCGACCTGCCGTGGATCGGGATGATGGTCACGCCGGGTCGGGTGATGGTCACAGGAACTTGCTCCAGTTGAGGTCGGACAGGATCGACGCGTAGTCATCGGTCCAGACCGCCCGGTCTTCCCGCGGCAGCGCGGACCATTCGGCCCCTGTCACCTCCCGGACGCGCTCGAGCCGTTGCGGGTCGCGCGCCATGGCGATCCAGACCGAAGGGGCCAATGGTGGCTTCACGCCGACGTCGCGGCGCAGGATCGCCGACAGCCCATTGGCGCGCGCCGCCGCCTCGAGAGCGGGGGCAAGGTCGATGTAGCGGTTCGAGATATGGAACAGCAGCAGCCCGTCACGCGCCAGCGTGCGCAGGTACACCTTGAACGCCTCGTCGGTCAGCAGATGCAGCGGCACCGCGTCCGACGAGAACGCGTCGATCGCCAGGACATCGTAGGTGCCCGCTGGCGCGGCGGCGAGTTCCAGACGCGCGTCGCCGATCACCATGCGCGCGTCGGGCGCGCAGCGATCGATGAAGGTGAAGCGGCCGTCGCGCGAATAGTCGAGGACCGCCGGATCGATCTCGTAGAAGGTCCAGGTCTGGCCCGGCCGTTTGTAGCAGGCGAGCGTTCCCACCCCGAGCCCGACGATCCCGACCTTGGCATTGCGCCCGAGCAGCCCCTCGCCCGCGCCGAGAACGAGACCCACACCCGCAGAACGCCCGTAGTAGCTGGTCGGATCGAGCTCGCGCCCCGCCGCCTGTTTCTGCGTGCCGTGCAGGGTGGTGCCGTGGGCCAGCGTGCGCAGTCCGTTGTCGAAATCGCGCACGGTGTAGATGCCGAAATAGCTGCGGCTGCGATCGCCGGCTATCGTGGTGCGCAGCGAATCCATTCCCCCGAGCGCGAGCATCGACAGAGCGAGAATGCCGGCAAAGGCCGCGCGCCAGCGGACGACCAGCAACGCCAGCACCACCACTGCGGCGAGAAGGACCTGCACCAGGATCGGCGAGCGAGGATTCGCGGCGACAGCGTTGGCGAGAAAGCTCACCGCGAGGATCGCTGCGGCAAGTGCAATGGCCATGACGATGCGGGACCGCTCGTCCGACCACCCGAAGCGTCCGGTCCAGCGCGAGTAGGCGGGCAGCGGGACGAGCAGTGCCGCCGCGACGATCAGCAGCGGATGCTCCCAGGTCCAGTCGAACAGGAGTGGCGCGAACAGCGCGGTAATCGCCCCGCCGAGCACCCCGCCCGCTGACATGACGAGGTAGAACAGGGTCAGCCGCGCCGGCGACGGCCGGCTTTCGTAGAGGCGGCCGTGCAGGGCGACGGCGACGACGAGCAACAGGGCGATGCTGGTTATCGCCGCCGGCATCGAGCCATTGGCGGAGACCAGGATAGTGATCGACCCGAGCACCATGACTAGCGCCGCGGCATGGCGCGCGAACGCATCGGCGACCGCGCGCCGCTCGGCGAACGCGATCGAGAACGAGAGCAGGTAAAGGCCGAGCGGAATGACCCACAGCAGCGGCATCGCGACGATATCCGTGGTGAGGAAGGTCGTCGTCGACAGCATCAGTCCCGAAGGCACCGCCGCAAGGGCGATCCACAGCGCGATCCGCCGCCATCCGATCGTCTCCGGGCTGGCGGGCGCCTCCTCGGCCACAGCGACCCGTCCGCCGTTCGCGTGCGGCAGGCGGCGGCCCGCCACGATCACCAGCACGACGAGGCCCGCGTAGCCGGCCGCCCACACCGTGCTCTGGACGGCGATCGGCAGCAACGGTTCGGCCAGCAGCGGATAGGCGATCAGCCCGGCGAAGCTGCCGAGGTTGCTGGCTGCGTAAAGAGGGTAGGGATCGCCCGCTCCGGGCTGGGCGGCGTACCACCGCTGCATCAGCGGCGCCTGTGCCGACACGGCAAAGAACAGCGGTCCGATCGTCGCCAAGAACAGCAGCGGCACCCACACCACCTCCGAACCGGGCGCGGCGGGTGGGAGATCGGCCAGTGCGATGGGCAGAGTCAACGCGGCGAGCACTAGCACGGCGACATGGATAATCGCCTGCCGCCGCAGGGATACCCGCCCCAGCGCATGGGCATAGGCATAACCGCCCAGCAGCAGCGCCTGGTACACCAGCATCGCGCTGTTCCACACGTTCGGCGCGCCCCCGAGGCGCGGCAGCGCCATCCGCGCCACCATCGGCTGGACGAGGAAGAGGAGGAAACTGCCGAGCAGGATCGTGGCGACGAAGAGCGTCCGCGGATTTCGGGTCATTCGGTCTCCGTCCGGTCGCTTCTGGCAATCGAGTAGACGATCGTATCGCGGAGCGGCGGTTCGAAGCGCGGATCGACGTAATCGAGGTCTTCGCGCCGGCGCATCCCCAGCCGCTTCATCAATCCCCAGCTCGCCTCGTTTCCGTCAACCGTGAGCGCGACCACCTCGTCGGCGCCAAAGCGATCGAACGCGGCATCGAGCGCCGCGCTCGCGGCCTCCCTGGCATATCCGCGTCCCCAGGCATCCTCGCGCAGGCGCCAGCCCACTTCGAACTGGCCCGCGACCGACGAGCCAGGGGCATCGGCGCGCTTGAGGCCGCAGAAACCAAGCACCTCGCCGTCGGACTTTCGTTCGACGATCCAGAAGCAGAACCCGTTGCGCGCCCGGCACGCCGATACCCTGTCGAGCAGCGCCTGCCGGCCCTCCTCGTCCATCACGCCGCCCAGCCAGCGCATAACCGCGGGCGTGTTGGTTCCGGCGAAGAAACGCTCCGCATCGCCTTCGCGCCAGTCGCGCAGGACCAGCCGGTCGGTTTCGATGCGGACCCCGTCAGCCATTCAGCAGCCGGGCGGCGTGGGCCGCGTGGTAGGTCAGCACCCCGCTGCACCCCGCGCGCCTGAAAGCCGTCAAGGTCTCGAGCACCAGCGCGTCGCGGTCGCCCGCGCCGGCGGCGGCGGCGGCCTCGATCATCGCGTATTCGCCGCTGACCTGGTAGGCGAACACCGGCACCTCGAATCGCTCCTTCACCCGCCGGACGATGTCGAGATAGGGCAGGCCGGGTTTCACCATCACGCTGTCGGCGCCCTCGGCAATATCGAGCGCGACTTCGCGCAGCGCTTCCTCGGCATTGGCCGGGTCCATCTGGTAGGATTTCTTGTCGCCCTTGAGCAGTCCGCCCGAGCCCACCGCATCGCGAAACGGGCCGTAGAACGCGCTCGCGTACTTTGCGGCATAGGCCATGATCTGCACGTTGGGCCGGCCGTTCATCTCGAGCGCCATCCGGATCGCGCGGACCCGCCCGTCCATCATGTCCGACGGTGCGATCACGTCGGCCCCCGCCTCGGCCTGGTTAAGCGCCTGGTCGACGAGGACCGCAACGGTATCGTCGTTGACCACGTAGCCTGCATCGTCGAGCAGTCCGTCCTGACCGTGACTGGTGTAGGGGTCGAGCGCGACGTCGGTCAGCACGCCGAGGTCCGACCCGCAGGCGTCCTTCACCGCGCGAATCGCCCGGCACATCAGGTTGTCGGGGTTGAGCGCTTCGGCCCCGTCGTCGCTGCGCCGCTCAGCCTGTGTGTTGGGAAACAGCGCGATGCAGGGAATGCCGAGGCGCCTCGCCTCCTTCGCCCTCTGCACGATCCCGTCGACCGACCAACGCGAGACGCCCGGCAGGCTGCCGACCGGCTCCTCTACGTTCGTCCCGCCGGTGACGAACAGCGGCCAGACGAGGTCTGCCGGCGTGAGCACGGTCTCGCGGTGCAGCGCCCGGCTCCAGTCGCTGGCCCGGGTGCGGCGAAGGCGCAGGTTGGGGTAGGCGGCGGAAGTCATCGTCTGCGCTGTTGCCGCAATGCGCGGCCGGGCGCAATCGCGGTCAGAGGACGGTCCTCGCCGCCTCGACCCGGTCGATCTCGCGCGCTGGCTCGTCGGGGGCGGTTTCCGCGCCGGTGGGCGCGAGGTCGGCGAGCGCGGCGCCGGCTTCGACGGTCTTGAGCTGGGCGAGGACCTCGCGAAACCTCCGCAGGTTCTCGCCGGAGAGAAGCGCCCGCGTGACGAAGGCCACGCTGGCGGGATTCACCGCCACGCCGCCGCGGTACATCTCGTAGTGGAGGTGCGCCCCGGTCGAGAGGCCGGTCGAACCGACATAGCCGATGACCTGGCCGCGCCGCACGCTCTGCCCTGCGTTCACCGCCATGCGGCTCATGTGGCAATAGCGCGTCTGGATGCCGCCGGCGTGCGCGAGGCGGACCGCGTTTCCGCAACCACCCGCGCGACCGGCGGACACTACCCGGCCGTCGGTGACCGCGACGATCGGCTGGCCATAGCTGGCCTTGAAGTCCATCCCCGCGTGGCGGCGGTTGTAGCCGAGGATCGGATGACGGCGCATGCCGAAGCCCGAGGTCACCCGACCGGAAACCGGCGCCAGCAGCCCGCTGCGCTGCTCTCCCGCGCCCGAGGCTTCGTAGAACCGCCCGTCGCTTCCCCAGCGCATCAGCTGGGCGCGCGGTTTGCCGCCGCGCTCGATCCCGGCGTAGAGCAGCGGGCCGGCCTGCCGTTCGCCGGTCGCGGCGCGCTTGTACGACAGGATCATGTCGAACGTGTCGGTCGGGCGCACACCCTCATCGAGGTCGACCTGGTCGCCCAGCGCCTTCAGGTATTGCTGTACCGCGCTGGCCGGCGCGCCGGCCGCCCTCATCGAGCGGTACAGGCTCTCGCCGGCAAGGCCACGGATGCGGAGCGGAGTATTGTCGACCCGTATCGGTCTGCGCTCGAGTGCGAGGCCCCCGTCATCGCCGCGCTCGATTGCCAGCGCAAGGTCGAAGCGGGCGCGGAATTCGAGCGCGTCGAGCGGGCGCGCAGCCCCGGGCTCGGTCCGGCGCCCCAGCGTGATGTCGATCTTCGTTCCCGGCTCGATCTCGTCGAGCGGGATGGCCTGCGCGACCAGCGACGACACCCGCGCAAGGTCGGCGCCGCCGATGCCGGCGCGCTGGAGCATGCGGGCAAAGCTGTCTCCGCCGGCCAGCGTGGCCACGAGTTCGATCGACGGGCGTTCCGGCGCGGACCTGAGCGGAACCACGCTCGCGGTTGCGGACATCTGGCGGCCGCTGTCGGCGCCCAGTGCCAACGGCGTGATCATCTGACTGCGAAACTCGTCGCGGACCGCATCGTCCACCCGGGTCGCGGGCGCTGCCTCGAGCGGAGCAAAGCCCGGCCAGAAGGCGAGGCTGAACGTGGCAAGGCCGATGAACGTGCCCAACCCGCGAAACCAGCGGCGGCTGCCGATTCCCTCGGCCAGGTCCGGCGCGAGGTCGACGCGTGCCAACCGTTCTTCCGCGCGCCAGCGCAATGCGTCCCATCGTTCGGCCACCCCGCGCACCCGGCGCAGCACGGCGGGTTCGCGCTCCTGCTCGATCTGGGCGTGCGTCAGCGTCGCGGCACGCCAGCCCGGCATGCCGTCCGCGGGACCGTGCCCCGACGCCTCAATATCGCGCGGTTGGAACAACGCGCCCTCCAAACAAGCGGGTCGCGCGTTGGAAAATCCCGTTTCCCGTGCGACCCGGACCCGACGGGTCCCGTGCCCGACTTTCCTGCCCGATTGAAGTTAATGTCGCGCTAAAATCCGACGACCCGAGTCCCGGCTGAGACGGGCTGTGGGATGCGGACGGCGAAAGGTTGGCAGCGCGCGCGGGCGATGCCACATTGAACGGCGTGACGATCAAGGCGGTCCTCGGGCCGACAAATACCGGCAAGACCCATCTCGCGATCGAGCGGATGTGCGGGCATTCCTCGGGTGCGATAGGGTTCCCGCTCCGACTGCTCGCGCGCGAGGTCTACGATCGCGTGGTCGCGATCAAGGGCGAGAACGCGGTCGCGCTGATCACGGGCGAGGAGCGCATCGAGCCTCGGGACGCGCGCTATTTCTGCTGCACGGCCGAGGCGATGCCGCGGCTCGGCGGCGGCCACGCGTTCGTCGCGCTCGACGAGGCGCAGTTGGGCGCGGACCGCGAGCGCGGGCACGTCTTCACCGACCGATTGCTCAACGCGCGCGGGCGTGAGGAAACGATGCTGTTGGGGTCATCGACCCTCGAGCCGATCGTCCGCTCGCTGGTCCCCGCAGCGGAAATCGTCACCCGGCCCCGCTTCTCCACCCTTACGTACACCGGTACCGCCAAGCTCAGCCGGCTGCCCCCGCGCAGCGCGGTGGTCGCGTTCTCGACCGAGCAGGTCTACGCCGTGGCGGAAATGCTGCGCCGGTTCCGCGGCGGGGCAGCGGTGGTGATGGGCGGCCTGTCGCCCGATACCCGCAACCGGCAGGTTGCGCTGTTCCAGTCGGGCGAGGTCGACTACATCGTTGCCACCGATGCCATCGGAATGGGCCTCAACCTCGACGTGCGGCACGTCGCGTTTGCCGGACTTTCGAAGTTCGACGGGGTGCGGCAGCGGCGTTTGACCCCGGCCGAGATGGCGCAGATCGCCGGGCGGGCCGGGCGGCACCAGACCGACGGCAGTTTCGGTGCGCTGGCCGGTACAGGCGGACAGGCGCCCGAGTTCACCGACGAGGAAGTCTACGCGATCGAGGAACACCGCTTTGCGCCGGTCCCCGCGCTCTACTGGCGCGAGGCCGAACCGCGCTTCGACAGCCTCGCCGCCCTCATCGCCGATCTGGAGGCGCCGCCGGCCGAGCCGGGCCTCGTCCGTGCGCCCGAGGCGGTCGATCTTGCCGTGCTCAAGCGCCTGGCCACGGAACCGCTCGCAGCCGAGGTGCGCGGCGCCGGACAGGTGCGCCGGCTGTGGGAGGCCTGTTCGCTTCCCGATTTCCGCCAGAGCGGCGCGGACACCCATGCCCGGTTCGTTGCGCGGCTGTGGCAGGACCTGGGCAAGGGACATCTCGGCGCCGATTACGTCGCCGCGCGCATCGCCGAACTCGACCGGCCGCAGGGCGACATCGACACCCTGCAGGGGCGCATCGCGGCGATTCGCAGCTGGGCCTACATCGCCCAGCGGCCCGACTGGGTGCTCGCGCGAGACGAGATGGCCGCCCGGGCACGGGCGGTCGAGGCGCGTCTGAGCGACGCGCTCCATGCGCGGCTGACCGAGCGGTTCGTCAACCGCAGGACTGCGATCCTCATGAAGAGCCTGGGCACCGACCCCGCTCTCCTGCCTGTCGCCCTCGAGGACGATGACATCGTGACGGTCGAGGGCGAGGCCATCGGACATCTCGAGGGATTCCGGTTCGTTGTCGATCCGCTCGCCGGGCATGCCGACCGCCGCATGCTGCTCGCCGCGGCGGAAAAGGCGCTGCCCCGATTGCTGGCTGCGCGCGCGAACGCGCTCGCCGGAGACAGCACGGGTCTGGAGCTCGTCCGCGGATCCGTGCGGTGGCACGGACGCGAGGTCGCGCGCCTTGAAACTTCGGGTGGCGCGGGAGGCATCAAACTGAAGCCATCGCGCGAGCTTGCCCCGCTCGCGGAAGGCGATCGCGCCGCGCTCGTCACCGCGATCGAGGGCTGGCTCGAATCGCGCCTCGCGCCGCTCGCCCCGCTTGCGCGGCTCGAGGCGGCGACCCGCGACCCGGCAGCCGGGAGCGAGGCGCGCGCGCTGCTCCTTGCACTGGTCGCCGGACACGGCGCGGCCCCGCGCGAGCGGACGGGCATCCAGCACCTGCCGCGCGAAGTGCGCCCGTTCCTGCGGCGTCTTGGCGTCGTATTCGGGGCGCTCGACGTGTTCGCGCCAGCTCTCTTGAGGCCCGCCGCGCGCGAAGCCCTGCATGCGGCCGGGATCGATCGCCGGCCTCTCGCTGCGCAGATGCCACCGGTCCTTCCATCGTCGCGCGGTCTTCCGGCCGGATACCGCCCAGCCGGCGCCCAGGCCGTTCGCGTCGATATCGCCGACAAGCTGGTCCGCACGGCGCACGATGCGCGGGTTCGCGCGCAGGCCCGTCAATTCGCGCTCGATCCCGCGCTGGCGGTCTCGACCGGACTGAAGGCCGAGAGCTGGGCCCGCCTCCTCGGCGCGGCAGGGTTCAGGGTCCAGCGCGGCCGCCGCTTGAATGGCGGTGCGTTCGGGCCTCCCTCGCCCGATCGCTGGACCTGGCGTCCGTCTCGCCGCGAACCCCCGCCACAGCGGCCAAGCCCCCGGGAAGGCAGCGCCTTCGCGGCGCTGGCGGACCTGTCGCTGTGAGGCCTGCATGAGGATCGACAAGCTGCTGTGGCGGCTCCGGCTGACCAGGAGCCGCAGCCTTGCACAGGAACTTGTCGAGGCGGGACACGTCCGGCGCAACGGCGCACGGGTCGTCCGCGCCAGCCAGGACGTCGCGATCGGCGACACGCTGACGATACCCCTGCCCGGCGGAGTCCGGGTGATCGAGCTCGCTTCAATTCCTCTTCGGCGCGGTCCTCCCGCCGAAGCGCGCGCCTGCTACCGCGTGCTTGACCCGCACCCCCTTCGCGGCATAGCAGCGGGCGAGGACCAACCGCCTGAGAGGGGCCACCCGCAATGACCTACGTCGTCACCGACGCCTGCATAAAATGCAAATACACCGACTGCGTCGAGGTCTGCCCGGTCGACTGCTTCTACGAAGGCGAGACGATGCTCGTCATCAACCCGTCCGAATGCATCGATTGCGGCGTTTGCGAGCCGGAATGTCCGGCCGAGGCGATCCTGCCCGACACCGAGGACGGACTCGAGAAATGGCTCGAACTCAACACCAAGTTCTCCGCCGAATGGCCGAACATCACGAGCCAGAAGGAACCGCCGGCCGACGCCGACGAGCACAAGGGCGAGGAAGGCAAGTTCGAGAAATACTTCACGCCCGAGCCCGGCGAGGGCGACTGAGCGGCGCGCGCCGACCGCGCGCCCGTGGCATCCCGTCGAGCCTTCCTTACGCCCGCGTAAGCTCAGGGTGGAAATTTTGTTGCATCCTTGCTATATAATCCAACAAGCCCGCCGGTGAGCGATTCCCGGCGGCGAAGCGAACGGTCAGAAAGGCGCCAGCACTTTAGCGATACGACAGGATTATCCGGACCGCGCCCTCGTTTTCACCGGGGCCCGGCCTGAGGAAAGTCTGTCCGATCGCACCGGCTCGCGCCCGCACGAAAGGATTATTGATGGCTAGCCAGGCCCCCGCCTTCGACGTCGGCGATTACGTGGTCTATCCCAAGCACGGCGTGGGTCGTGTGATCGAGCTGCAGAGCGAGGAAATCGCCGGCATGAAGCTCGACCTCTACGTTCTCCGCTTCGAGAAGGAGCGGATGACGCTCCGCGTGCCGGTCAACAAGGTCGAATCGATCGGCATGCGCAAGCTGTCGAGCGACAAGACGCTCAAGGAAGCCATGGAGACCTTGAAGGGCAAGCCCAAGGTCAAGCGGACCATGTGGTCGCGCCGCGCGCAGGAATACGAGGCGAAGATCAACTCCGGCGACCTTGTCTCGATCGCCGAGGTTACCCGCGACCTGTTCCGCCCGGAAGACCAGCCCGAACAGTCCTATTCCGAGCGCCAGATCTTCGAGGCTGCCTCGAGCCGTCTCGCCCGCGAACTTGCCGCGATGGAAAAGACCGACGAGCCGACCGCACTCGGCAAGATCCTCGAGGTCCTGCGCGAACACGCTCCGCAGTATTACGAGAATACCGAAGAGGCCTGATTTCGACCAAGCGTCGTCTCGCGCCGATGAAGGGCCGTCCGCAAGGGCGGCCCTTTCTGTTCGTGCGGTTGCCCCGGGATGCTTGCTGTATTATATCGGCAACACGCAACCAGCGAGGAGGAAGCAGATCATGTTGCACCGGCTCCTGCGGGGGATAGCTCCCGTTGTCGCCCTGGCCGCCGCCTTCGGCGCGAGTGGCTGCGACGGTACCATCTCGATCAACGGCGACAAGGGCGTGCCGCTCGGGGAACTCGATACCTCCGGCAAGGCCCCGACGGCGCTCGTGCTTGCCGGCCCCGACACGGTCCTTGTGAAGGAGGGCGCCGCGCTCGAGATCGACGTTGCCGGCGATCCCGAGGCGGTCTCGGCGCTGCGCTTCACCCTCGACGACGAGGCGCTGGGCATCCTGCGGAAGAAGGATACCGCCGACATCGACGCCAGGGCGACCGTAACCGTTACCATGCCGAGGCTCGAAAAACTCACCCTTGCGGGCTCAGGGACGGTCGATGCGACATCGCTCGCCGGCAAGTCGGAAGTGACGATCGCGGGAAGCGGCACTGCGCGCACGCGTTCGGTCTCGTCGTCACAGCTCGACGTTACCATCGCCGGGTCGGGCAGCTACAGCGCGGCCGGCAGGGTCGAGAAGCTCGACCTTACCGTGGCGGGCTCGGGCAATGCGGACATGGCCGATCTCGAAGTGCAGACTGCCGACATCACCATCGCTGGATCGGGCAAATCGTCGTTCGCCTCGAACGGACAGGTGAAAGCAACCGTGATGGGGTCGGGTGACGTGACCGTAACCGGGTCCGCCACCTGCACGATCAAGTCGATGGGCTCGGGCACCCTGCGGTGCAATCCCGGCAGCAGCCAGGCCGCGTCTTCCGACGCGCCCCCGCCCGCCCCCCCGTCACCGGAGACGCCGACGCCCCCCAGGGTTCCGGACGCTCCATAGAAGTTCATCGGACCGCAACACCCGGGTGCCTAGGGCCGCGTATCGAAAGGATTGCACGATGCGCGGCCCAACCCTGTTCCTTCTTCCAATCGCGGCATTCGGTCTGTCCGGATGCCTCGCCAAGACTGCGTTCGACGTCGCGACGGCACCGGTGCGCGTAGCGTCCAAGGCGGTCGATCTTGCCACCACCAGTCAATCCGAAGCCGACGAGAAGCGGGGACGCGAGATCCGCAAGCGCGAGGAGCGCCTGGGTCAGCTGGGTCGCCAGCGCGAAAAGCTGGAGAAGAAGTGCATCGAAGGCGACCGGCGCGCCTGCAACGAGGCCGCGCAGGTCAACGCCGAGATGCAGACCCTGATGCCGCAGGTGCCCGCCGAAACCGACGATCCGAACTAGCTCGCCGCGCGGCGCAGCCTGTCGTTGATCGCCCGGCCCAGCCCTTCGTCGGGCACCGGTGCGACAGCCACGCGCGGCCTTTCTGACGCCGCAGCACGGTGCAGCCCGTCGTAAAGGCGCGCCGCCGCCTCGGCGAGATCGCCCGATGGCGACAGCGACCAGTCGCCCCTCACGGCCGCGAAGCCGAGGTGAAATTCATCATCCTGCGCGACGCGCACGCCGAGACGCACCGGCTTTCCCGGCGAATAGTGCTGCGCAAGTTGCCCGGGTGCCTCGATCCGCGTTTCGGTCACCGGGGTCGCCGGACCGAGCAACCGGGCCAGTTCCTCCCCGGCGATGGGTCCTTCGCGGAGCAACTGCCAGCCGCCTTCTTCGCGAAGCGCGACGATCGTCGATTCAAGGCCATTGGCAGCCGGCCCTCCGTCGAGCACAGCCTCGATCCGCCCGTCGAGCGAAGCGGCGACGTGGGCGGCGGTCGTCGGGCTGACCGCGCCGCTCCGATTGGCCGAGGGTGCGGCGAGCGGAAGACCGGTTTCCTCAAGGACAGCGCGCATGAGCGGATGCGCCGGACAGCGAAGCGCTATCGTCGGCAACCCTGCCGTCACTGCCGCCGCGACATGCGCACCCTTTGCGAGCGGCACGACCATCGTCAGCGGACCGGGCCAGAACCGCGCCGCCAGCGCCAGTGCCCGGTCATCGAGATGCGCAAGGCGCTGCGCCGCCGCGACGTCGGGCACGTGGACGATGAGCGGATTGAAATCGGGCCGCCCTTTCGCGCGGTAGATCGCCGCCACCGTCTCCGCCCGGTCGGCGCGGCCTGCCAGACCGTAAACCGTCTCGGTCGGCAGCGCCACGAGGCCGCCCGATTCGAGCAGACTCGCTGCCCGCGCGATTCCGCCCGCGCCTGCCGCCAGCCGTTCCGTAGCGTGCTTGTCGCTCATCCCCGGCCGCTATAAGCGATGGCGGCGTCCGACAAGCCCGCGATCCGGAGAAACCCGACCATGTACCGCCCCGCTACCGCCGATCAGCTCCTTGCGCTCGAGGTATGCGCCGGTATCGGCGAACTGGCACGAAGCGAACGCTTCGCCGCGGCCGAGCCCGACATGGTGTCCGCGATCGTCGAAGGGATCGGGGCGTTCGCCGCGGGCGAATGGGCGCCGCTCAACCGGACCGGCGACCTCGAGGGCGCGGTGCTCGAGAACGGCGTCGTCCGACTGCCCGACGGGTTTGCCGAGGCATACGGACGCTATGTCGAGCAGGGCTGGAACGCGATCGCCGCCCCCGCCGACTATGGCGGTCAGGGGCTGCCCTTCGCATTGGGGTGCAACGTGCTCGAAAACCTTGGCACCGCGAACTTCGCCTTCAACCTGCTGCCGATGCTCACGACCGGGGCGATCGACGCGCTCGAGCACCACGGCTCGGACGAACAGAAGGCGCTTTACCTGCCGAAGATGATCAGCGGCGAATGGTCGGGCACGATGAACCTGACCGAGCCGCAGGCGGGAAGCGACCTTGGCGCATTGCGCACGACCGCCACGCCGATCAAGGATGGCGAGCATACCGGCAGGTTCCGGATTGCCGGCACCAAGATCTTCATAACCTGGGGCGATCACGAGCTTGCGGACAACGTGATCCACCTCGTCCTGGCCCGCCTGCCGGACGCGCCCGAGGGCAGCCGGGGCATCTCGCTGTTCGTCGTCCCCAAGTACCTCGTGACGCCCGACGGCAGCCTCGGCCCGCGCAACGACGTGAAGTGCGTCAGCCTCGAGCACAAGCTCGGCATCCATGCCTCGCCGACCTGCGTCATGAGCTACGGCGACAGCGGAGACTGCATCGGCGAACTCGTCGGCGCGCCCAACCGCGGCCTGATGGCGATGTTCACGATGATGAACAACGCGCGGATCAACGTCGGCAACCAGGGCGTCCAGATCGGTGAGCGCGCGACCCAGGCCGCCCTCGCCTACGCGGCCGACCGCGTCCAGTCGGCCCGCGCCGGTTCGCCCGACAGGTCCCCGGTCGCGATCGCCGAGCATCCGGACGTCCGCCGAATGCTGGTCAGGATGAAGGCGCTCACCGAAGGCGTGCGCGCGTTGCTCTACTATACCGCCGGCCAGGTCGACCGGGGCACCCTGGGTGATGCTGCGGCAGGCGCGCGCGCGGAATGCCTCGTCCCGATGCTCAAGGCATGGGGCACCGACGCGGGCGTCGAGATCGCAAGCCTCGGGGTCCAGATTCACGGCGGGATGGGTTACGTCGAGGAAACCGGTGCGGCGCAACACTATCGCGACGCGCGGATCGCGCCGATCTACGAAGGGACCAACGGCATCCAGGCCGCCGACCTCGTCACCCGCAAGCTCGGCCTCGAGAACGGCGAGGCGCTCGACGCGCTGCTCGCCGACGTGGAGCGCGATTCCGACGGGTCGCTGGCGGACCTGGCAATGACCTGCCGCGAGATCGCGCGCTGGATGCGCGAAGAAGCCTCGATCGACGACCGGCTCGCTGGCAGTGTCCCGTTCACGGCGATGTGCGCGGTGGCCGTCGCCGGCTGGCAGCTTTCGCGCCAGGCGCGCGCGGTCGCCGATGGCGCGGCGCCAGCGCTGGCCGCGACGAAACCGGTCACCGCGCGCTTTTTCGCGACCCGCATCGTGCCCGAGGCACTCGGCCTTTCCGCGTCGGCTCGCGGCGGCGCGGACCTGCTCTATGCGCTCCCGGCGGAGGCGCTGGCCGGATGACCGACCCGCTCGAGCGAATTGCCGCGGCGCTCGAGGCCCTCGTCGGGGAGACGGCGAAAACGACCGACTGGAAATGCGCCCCGGCGTATGTCTGGACCGGCGTCGCGGCGCGGCCGGTGAGCCGGGTCGAAGCACCCGCGCTCGACCAGCTCAAGGGTATCGAACGGCAGAAGGAGGCGGTCGCGTGTAACATCGCGCGGCTTGCCAGCGGCGCGGCGGCGCACGACATGCTGCTGTGGGGCGCGCGCGGGATGGGCAAGAGCGCGCTGGTGCGCGCGGCGACCATCGCCGTCCAGGCCAGTGACCCGGACCGGCTAGCGCTCGTTCAGGTCGCCCCCGACGCGATGGCATCGCTTCCCGACCTGTTTGCAGGGCTGCGTGACCAGCCGCGCGGCTTTCTCGTCTATCTCGATGACCTCGGGTTCGCCGACGGCGATACCGTAGGACCACGGCACCTGCGTTCGTGGCTCGAAGGCGGGGTCGACGCCCGCCCTGCGAACGTCCGCCTTGCCGTCACCAGCAATCGCCGTGCGATCGTGCCGCGCCATCTCAGCGAGCAGGACGACCCGGTCAATCCCCGCGATGCGCTCGACGATCTTCAGGCCCTCGCCGACCGGTTCGGCCTGTCGGTCGGGTTTCACGCCGCGAGCCAGGACGATTACCTCGCAATCGTGGCAGGGTACGCAGGCCCGCTCGGCCTCGCCTGGGAGCGCGAGGAGGCTCTCGAATGGGCCAGCCGCCGCGGCGCCCGATCGGGCCGAACCGCGTGGCAATACGTCACCGAACTTGCCGGACGGGCCGGCCGGACCACCTGACGCGATCGAGCCGCGAGAGCGCGCTGCCCCTAGGGAACGGGCACGCGCGCGTAATCCTCGTCGAATGTCGCTCGTCCACCGCGCAGTTCGCGTTGCGGCGGCAGCCGGTTGCCGCTGAGGCGCTCGATCGGCGGCGACGGACGCGCGCCCGGCGCGGCGACCCGCCACACGATTCCCGCGGTGTCGTCGGTGACCAGCAGCGCGCCGTCTTTCGCAAAGGCAACCCAGGTCGGCCGGCCGCGCGTCGTGTCGCCCTCCTCTGCAAGGAACCCGGTCAGGATCGGCTGGGGCTTGCCGACGGGATTGCCGCGATTGTCGAACGGAACGTAGACCACGTCGTAGCCGGACTTCGGCTTTCGGTTCCACGAACCGTGCCGGGCGATGACGGCGCCGGACGCGTATTTCTCACCAAGGGTCGAGCCATTGCCGGTAAAGGCCAGTCCTAGCGCGGCAACGTGCGGTCCCAGCGCGTATTCGGGAATCCGCACGTAGTCGGGATTGAACCCGTCGGGGGTCGGTTCGTCGACGCGGTCGTCGAAGTTGTTGCGCCACCAGACCCACGGCCAGCCATAGTGCGCGCCGATCGGCACATTGGTGAGATAATCGGGCACGAGGTCCGACCCGACCATGTCGCGTTCGTTGACGGTGGTCCAAAGTTCCCCGCTCCATGGGGAGAACGCGAGCCCGTTGGGATTGCGCAAGCCGCTCGCGAACTGCCGCTGACGGCCGTTCTCGAGGTTGTAGTCCCAGATCGCCGCCCGGCCGATTTCCTCGTCGAGCCCGCGCTCGCCCACGTTGGAAGCCGAACCCACCGCCACGTAGACGTGCTTGCCATCCGGCGAGAGCACGATGTTGCGCATCCAGTGATTGCCCGCCGGCGGCAGGTCCATCAACTTCTTCGGTGTGCCCTCCAGCGTCGTAGCGCCCTCTTCGTATGGGAAGGCAAGCAGCGCATCGTGGTTGGCGACGTAGAGCGTGCCGTTCCGGTAGGCCATGCCCGACGGGGAGCTGAGGGCGTCGTTGGTCAGGAGGGATTGCTGGTCGGCACTGCCGTCGCCATCGGTGTCCCTGAGCAGCGCGATCGCGTTCCGCGAAGGTCCGCCCGCGCCGGCCTTTTTGAAAAGGAGATTCATGATCCAGCCCTCGATCCCGCCTGGCCCCTTGGACGGCGGCCGGTTGGTCAGCGCGACGAGAACATCGCCGTTCGGCATGACGTACATAGTACGCGGGTGATCGAGACCCTGTGCGAAGCGGGTCACCGCAAGCCCCTCGGCCGCGACGGGCACTTCACCGCCCGGCCAGCCGACCGCGTCGGCCACCCCCACCGTCGGCACCGTCTCGTAACGTGGCCTCAGGAGTTCGGGATCGGTACCCGCGAGGTCTTCGACCGATTGGCGGGCGGTGTCGGGGGTTACGAGGTAGGCGACGACGCCGATGGCCAACAGGACAGCGACGAGGAAGCCGGCGAGGATCTTGCGGCCGGTGCTCATGGCGTCCGGAATAGGCGCTGACGCGACTTGCGGCAACGGCCGGCTGCGCTAGAGCCTGCGCCGATGTACGATTTCAGGCCTGACGAGGCGCTCGCCAAACCCGAACTCTATCGCCAGCTCGTTGCGGCCGCCGATGCGCTGACCGCGGGCGAGCCCGACGCGGTTGCCAACATGGCGAATGTCGCGGCGCTGATCGGCGAGTTCGTACCCGCGCTCAACTGGGCGGGGTTCTATCGTGCGGTCGAGGGCGAACTCGTCCTCGGACCGTTCGTCGGGCGTCCCGCGTGCATCCGCATTCCGCTTGGCAAGGGGGTCTGCGGCACGGCGGCTGCGAGCGGGGAAACCCAGCTCGTCGAGGACGTCCATGCGTTTCCCGGACATATCGCCTGCGATGCGGCGAGCCGAAGCGAACTCGTCGTACCCGTGCTTCGTGGCGGCGCCGCGATCGCGGTGATCGATCTCGACAGTCCCGAGACCGGCCGCTTCGACCGGGAGGATGCGACCGGCATCGAGGCACTCGCCGCGTTGCTTGCCAGCCGCATCTAGGCGCCCCGTTTCGGGACAGGCAAGGGGCGACCACTTGGGTCGCCGCGTTAGGTAATGCTAAATTTTCCGTTAACGCAGCACGACTCGCCGGGTCGGAACCTGTGCATACACGGAGAAGACAGCGCATGACCGTCCACCGCCTGCTCGCCCTCACAGCTGCTGCCGGAGCCATCGCCGCAGGGGCGCCCGTCGCGGCGGAGCCCAATACGCCGGGCGGGGTTGTGTTCGAAAGCGTGCCGGTGGTCCAGCCAGTCGACGCTCCTGCGCCCATCGCGCCGCCGGTCGCCGAGCAGGAGGAAGAGGTAATCATCTATGAGACCGCGCGCGAGACCGCCGGTCTTCCTCCCGCACCGGAAGCCACGCCCCCGGCCCATCCCCCGTATTACGGCCACGGCCATGCCCCGCACGCCGTCCCGGCGTATCATCCATCCTCACCGCCCGTGTTCGATCGGGACGCATGGCTGGCCGATTGCCGCGATCGCATCCGCGGCGTGAACCGCGATGATCGCGCCAGGGTGATCGGCGGCCTGCTGGGCGCTGCTGCCGGCGGCGTGATCGGAAACCGGGCCTGGGATTCGCAGCGCCTGGCCGGCACGCTGCTGGGCGCAAGCGTCGGTGGCATCGCCGGGCTTGCGATCGGCAGCGCGATCGCCGCGGCGGGCGACCGGAGGCGCGAGGACGAATGCGCCTGGCACCTCGATCGCTACCTGGCCGGTCCCTACACCGCGCCCGGCGCCGCCTGGGGCGGCTATCCCGCTTATGGCTACGGCCATGGGTACGGCTATGGCTATGGGTACGGCTATCCCGCGGTTACCTATGTTCCGGTTCTCGTCCAGGTCCCGCAACGCGCGGTGGTGCGCGAATACGTGACCGAGGAATGGGTCGACGAACCGGTCCCGACCAGGACGAGATCCCTGCCGCGCAGAAAGAGCGCCCCGCACGCTCCGCCCTCCGCGGGCAAGCGCACCAAGCTGATCAAGACCCGGTGACCGGTCGCCCGGCCTTAGTTGCGCCGCGCGACTAGCCGGGCATCAGGCGACGGAGCCTTCGCGGCCACCGAATCAGCGCCGTCGTCTTCGCTCGCGATGATCGCCGGCCGGCAGACGAGCGGCGCCGCGTCCTCTTCCGTAAGGTCCACGCCTTCCAGCTCGACGACGCAGCCGCTGCCCGGCGCGCCGATCAGCAGCCGGCTATTGTCCGCTCCGGCATTGATCTCGACCACCCCGTCGAACCCGGTCAGCGTCATTTCGCCCGACGGCATGGCGCGCACGCCGAGGCCGGCCGCGAGGGGGCGGCTCGCCCCGTCGACAATGCGCACCTGGCGCGGAACGAACCGGATGATATCGAGGGCCACCAGCCCGACCGCGCCCCGCGGAATGACCACGCGCTTCTTCACGTCGCGGGCGAGCGCGTCGAGCGGCAGGCGGTCTGCGTCGATATCGAAACTGATCGCCACCTGGGGCGGAATGTTCTCGACGAGAAGGATTCCGTTCTTGCCTGTCGTGCCGGCCGGCCTGTTCTCCCGCAGAATGGGGACCGACCCCACCTTGCCCGTGCGCACGATGGCATAAGTCCCACCGGTCTTGTTCCGCGCGAAGAAGGCCCCGGAGGATGCGATCAGGGTACCTCGGGCATTCGCGCGGGTTGCAACGGCGCTGCCGACACGTTCGACCTCGCCTTCGAAGCGAGCGAAATTGGTCCTCAACGCCAGCGACCCCGCCGTCCGGGACGATTGACCCAGCGACTTGTCGATGGCGTATCCAAGCGGACGGTCCTCGGTGTCGAACTGGCGGAGGCTGGCGTTGCCGGAAAACCCCGAACCCGTCCCCCGCGAGGCGGTCACGTTGGAATTGCGGCCGTTTCCGAGCTGGATCGATAGCCCGGCGAATGCGGTGTACCCCTTGCCGGTCCTGTCTCCGTACCGGTAGCCGAGCGAGCTGAACAGATCGATCGAGCTGCTGATCTTGGTACGGAAAGAGGCATTGACGACGTCGACCACCCGTTCGCCCGCGAAGGGCCTGAAGGTCTTCACCTGCTCCTGGCGGCTGGCAGACAGCTGCAAGCGATTGAAATTCCCCAGATCGAAGCTGACCTGCGCGACAAAGAGACGGGGCGGAGACGGATCGCCGAGCTTGGCAGCCACGTCGCGATAGCCCGAGGAGGGTAAAGTTGCGCCAAGACGGCCCGAAAGTCGTCCCCCGGCCGATTCGAGGCCGAAATTGAGCAGTTTGCCCGACCGGCCCGATTCGCTGTCACGACTGAACCGCGTCTCTGCCGTCAGGAGCACCCATCCCCCCAATGCGACGTCGCCGCGGACGCCTGCGTTGAAGAGGCCCGCGGTCCATTCGGCTGATCCTTCGAGGGTGAATTGGGAAGTCAGTCCCCGTCGGTAGAAGATTGAGCCCGCCAGCGGTCCGTAATCGCCGCTGGCGGTCCCGTATCTTCGTCGGACGAACCCGGCGTTGACCGCAAATTCACCAAGATTGGGCGCCAGCAAGTTGCGCGATACATAAAATCGCGTGCTCTGAACGATCTCTCGCCCGAGCGCGTCGCGGGTGATGACGGCAACTTCTCCGCTGCCCAGATGTGCAGGAATATTGCGCACGGTGAATTCGCCGGGCTCGATATCGCCCAGTTTGAAGCGCTGATCCCCATTTATGAGGTCGATCCCGGTCGGCACCGCGACCTGGCCGCTGAAAGTTGGGAGCGGAATCGTCACCAGGTCGGGCCGCAGGGAGTAATCGGAGCCCACCTGCAGGCCTCCCATCCGGACGGCGCGCTGGCTTTGCCCCCCCGCCGAAACGAAATCGCCCGCGATCGCGGTCACGCCCAGCTTCGGCGCCTGGAATCGCAGCACGGTGTCGAGACGCGTGAATGGCCGCGTGCCGGGCTGCGGGCGGCTGGCGAGCTGCATGGTCGAGGATACCGAAAGGTTGCCACGGACGATCGCCGCGTCGAACAGACCGGATGCGAACGCGCGGCCGCGGGCCACGGTCGCGTTGACATCGTAATCCAGCCTGAAGGCGGTGACCGTCCTGGTTTCGCCGCGCATCTCCGGACCGGAGTGAAGATCGAGGAAATTTCCCTTGTCGCTCCGGCGCAGGAGCTGGATCTCGAGCCGCTGGCGGAGCGTATCGAACGACCACTTCGCTACGGGAAGCGACTTGATCTCGATAGGTCCTTGCGCCGAATCGTCGACCGGCAAGCCGGCGACCCGCGCCGAATCAGCGTCGATGGTCAGCACGGTGCCGCGCCATGCCAGCGCGACGAGGCGCTTCTTGAGTTCTCCGTCGACCGAAATTTCCGACATGAGCGGGCCGTCATCGACCGGCAGGTTCTGCGTGGTCAGGCCCTTGGGCAGGGCGAACGGGTCCGATTGCGCCGCAGCGGGGGTTCCGCCGAGGGCGACCGCTACGGCCGCAAGAAGCGCAAGGATCCCGTTAGCAGGCCGGCGTAGCGCTGCCATCAACCGTCTGCCCATCGACCTGGGCGGTGATTGTCACCGGCCCGAGGCTGCAGGCGTTCTCGATCGGCCAGGCAATCCTGACACCCCCCTGGACATAGCGCAGCGAATTGCGCCCGACAGGTACGGAGCGTCCCGATGCGGTCTTCACTTCCAGGGCAAGAACTCTGGCGGTGGCACCGCCATGGTTGGCAAGCCCGAGTTGCCCATCGACCAGTTCCCATTCGAGCCGTGCAGGCTCGGCGGTATCGCGATCGAGGAAAACCGGAAGAGTGAACCGCAAGCGGGCCTCGGCGGCACCGGATTGCGCCGAAGCGGGATCGGGCAGCTGATCGACAGCCAGCCTGAACCGTTTCTCGCCCCGGGAAGGCTGTCCGCTGCGGAGCAAGCGGACCGTCTGGGTAGCCCCGGGCGATATCGAGATGATGGACGGAGAGATGGTAAGGGCGTTGCTCGGTGCGAACTGGTCCTCGCCGTCTGCCTGGCTCCAGGCGAACAGGCGGGACTGGACTGCAACCTCGCGGCCCGAAGTATTCGTCAAGCTTATGGTGGCGACCTGATTGTTCCCTCCAAATTCGAGACGGAGCGGAGCAATGTTCAGGCGAGCGCCTCCGAACGGCAGGGGCGCAGTCAGCGCTTCGGCACGGGCGGAAGCAGCATCGGATTCCTCAGCCTTCGCCAACGACTGGGGACCAAGGAGAAGGGAAGACCCGCCCGCCAGGACCAGTACGGCGGTACGCAGTAACGTGGCGGGTCGGGTCATCCTTCGTCTTCCTCGAAAATCAGAACGTGACGGTGACCGTCACGGTGTCGGTATAGGTGCCCGCACCGACCGACGCGGCCGAGGCCGGAATGCGGCCATAGGCGGTCAGCGAAACCAGGCCGCTTGCACCCGCGTTACCAGCCTGCGTGGCGCCGACACCCGCACCCCAGTCGGTGGTGCGCGCAGCGTCCTTGAAGATTCCGTAGTTCACGTAGACCGGGGTGGCCGCGCCGTTCGACATCCGGCGCTGGGTTCCCGAGGCGTTGAGGCCGCGGTCGAGCGCGACGTCGTAATTCGCACCGTTGGTGCAGACGAGCGAAACGGTCGAAGTGGTGTCGATGTCGACGCCGCCGATCGATGTCGGCGAGCCGAAGGCCATCGGCGTGGCCGAAACCGTGCACGAATTGAGCACGTTCACCGAAACGGGCATGTTGTTGGTGGCGGTACCGGCCAGAGCCGGCGCAGCCGTGGTCGCAGCCAGTGCGGCGAACCCGAGAGCAATCTTACGCATTTTGGTATCCCCCAAAAGTGGTCTGACCCAATGGTCGACTGCCTCAATGCTCGATTCGTCTTGAAATTTCCCTAACGGTGTAGAGGAAACTTCGAACTGCTTACGTATCGATACCTAGGGAAATATAGTTAACGTTAAGTTGTCGTCGCCGGGATTTTTAACCAACTTCATCGAGCGATCGGCTATTCAGAAGTTCAGCGTAACCGTCACAAGGTCGCTATATCCGCCGGCCTTGGCATTGGCCTTGGCCTGCAAACGCCCGTAGACGGGATAGACGGCTGTTCCGGTAGGACCTGAATTGCCCGCCAGGTTGCGGGTGTTCCCCCGGCCCCAAACCTTGCTGCGCGGCGGATCCTTGTAGATCTCATAGATCATGAAGGCGTCGGCGTCGGCATTGTACACCCGGCGATTGGTTCCGAGAGAGTGGAGTCCGAAATCCAGATCGATCGTGTAGTCGAGATCCGGCGAGCAAGAGATCGTGATGGTCGACGTGCTGTCGATGTTCGCGTTGGTCGGCACCGGCATGAGGAAGATGAGCGGGGCGGCCGACACGGTGCAGCCCGGAGTGACGTTCACCGAGACCGGCATGGTATAAGTCGCCTGGTTGGCGAGACTCGGCTGCGCGGAGAGCCCGAATGCCCCCGCGAACAGTATCGCTGCACTGGTACGAACCAGGCCCAAAAAACCGTTCCCCCGCTATGCCTGCAGGGTGGGCTACGGGAAATGCCTTAGGTTAAAGTTAAAGCGGCTGCCCCTTAGCGATGACCTCGTCGAAGGCGGGATTTCAGATATCTCCGCCTGTAAGCCTTTGACAAACAAGATCAAGTTGATCGAGTGTCCGGTATCGAATGGTTACTGCCCCCGAACGGGGATCCTCGTCGGTCTTAATCCGGACGGTCAGACCGAGGAATTCTTCGAGATGCCTCTGGACGGCGGCGATGTCGGCATCCTTCGCCGGATCGCGGGGTACCCGAGCCTGTCGCCGGCTCGTTTCGCGCGCGTTCGAGCGGCGGACAAGCGACTCGACTTCGCGCACCGAAAGGTTGTCACGGGCTGCACGGGCACCGAGCATGACGGCGTCAGGATGGCCGATCAGCGCGCGCGCGTGTCCCATCGACAGCTTCGCTTCCTCGACAAGCTCGAGCACCGGTTCGGGCAGCTGCAGCAGTCGCTGGAGGTTGGCGACATGACTGCGCGACTTGTCGACAAGGGTCGCGATCTCTGCCTGGCTCATCCCTTCCGAATCGGCAAGTCGCTGGTACGCCCTGCCCTCCTCGACCGGGTTGAGATCCTCGCGCTGGAGATTCTCGATCAGGGCGAGCGCCATGACCTCGCGCTCGTCGAGATCGCGGACGAGTGCGGGAATTTCGTGGAGCCGAGCCTTTTGCGCAGCCCGCCAACGCCTCTCGCCCGCCACCAGCTGGTACCGGCCACCGGCGAGCGGTCGCACGATAACGGGCTGGATAACGCCCCGCTGGGATATCGACGCGGCAAGCTCGTCCAGCGCGGCCTCATCGAAGCGGCGGCGCGGCTGTCCCGGCAGCGGTTCGATCGCCGAAACGGGAAGCGACGCGAGGCCTCCGGTCGAAGAACCCCCTGAACTTTCCTCATTTTCCTTGCGGGCAAGTGGCTCTTCCCGCCGTGTTTCGCCCATCAGGGCCCCCAGCCCCTTGCCCAGGCGCTTGCGCGTATCGTCCTTGGGCCGTTCGGGTATCGAGAACCGGATTGGATCGCTCGATTCGCTCATGCGGCCTTCCTTTCGGCGGGTAAACGCCCGATCAGCTCGCGCGCGAGGGCCATGTATGCGCGGCTGCCGGTGCAGTTGTGATCGTAGACCAGCGCGGGAAGGCCGTGGCTCGGCGCTTCGGAGAGGCGCACGTTGCGTGGAATGACCGATTCGAAAACCAGGGGACCAAGGCACGCGCGAACATCGTCGGCCACCTGGTCCGTCAATCGATTGCGCCGGTCGAACATCGTCAGCACCACTCCGATGATCCCCAGGTCGGGGTTGAAGCGCTGCTGGACTCGCTCGACGGTCAGGAGCAATTGTGACAACCCCTCAAGCGCGAAGAATTCGCACTGGAGCGGGACCAGCAACGTATCCGCGGCTCCCAGAGCGTTCAACGTCAGCAGGCCAAGGGATGGCGGGCAGTCGATAAAGGCAATCTCATGGCCTCGGTGGTCAGCAAGCGCGGCCGTAAGCCGAGCGGTCCGGTCTTCCACGTTGACCAGCTCTACCTCGGCACCCGACAGGTCGACCGTTGCGGGAACGATGTCGAGCCCAGGAATCGAGGTGGGAGCGATACAGTCACCAAGCAGGGCGCCGTCAACCAGAAGGTCGTAACTCGAGCGGCCTCGATCTTCGCTTGATATGCCCATTCCGGTCGAGGCATTGCCCTGCGGATCGAGATCGATAAGCAAGGTTTTCCAACCGGTTGCGGCCATCGCGGTGGCGATGTTAATAGCCGTGGTGGTCTTCCCCACCCCGCCCTTCTGGTTGGCCACTGCGATGGTGATCATCGTCCGGCTTTCTCCGTTATCTGCGCCGTCAGGATACCCGCATCAGCGGCACTGACGGATTGTTCCACGTGAAACATTGCATGCATCGAACGCGGAAGCTGTTCCACTTCCTGCGCCGCGGAACGGCCCTTGGGCAACAGCCAGACAGTGTCGGCTGTGGAAAAGCGCCGTGCGACCGCGACAGTCTTCGATAGCGGTGCGAACGCTCGCGCGCTGATCACCGCCGCCTTGTGATCCGTCACGGTTTCAACACGTCCGGCTAACACATCGCAGTTCTCGAGTTCGAGCGCATCAACACATCTAGCGAGCCAGTCCGTACGCAGCCGCCGGCTTTCCACGAGTTCCACGTGAAACGAGGGGCGCATGATCGCGATGACAAGGCCAGGAAAGCCGGCCCCGCTACCCAGATCCATCCACGTTCCACGTGGAACTGCCGGTGCCAGGTCAAGCAACTGGGCGCTATCCGCGATATGGCGACGCCAAAGGCAGTCGATCGATGCGGCTGAGACGAGGTTCTGTCGCTCGTTTTCTGTCTGCAGCATGGCGCTGAATTCTTCGAGCCGCGCCATCGCCTCCGGTTCGCACCGCTCGGCAACGTAGGCCCTGGATTCCTCTTCGGTCCGAAGGATCATGCCGGTTGCCGTTCGAGACGCCGCGCATGGACCAGAAGCGCAGCGAGTGCTGCGGGCGTGATGCCCGGAATCCGCCCGGCCGCAGCCAGGGTCGAAGGGCGCGAGGCGCGAAGCCGCTCGATCATCTCGTTCGAAAGCCCCGGTACAAGATGAAAGGGGAAGTCTTCCCCAAGCGGAAGTCCCTCTGCTGCGCGAACCTCGCGAAGCTCGGCTTCCTGACGCGCGATATAGGGTGCGTAGGCCGCATCCTCTGCCAGTTCGATCCCGAGTTCATCGTCCGCGAACCCAGTCGGTAGCCATGGGGCCAGGCATTCAGCCGCAATTCCTTGGGCCATCCACTCCGACAGGGGCTGCCTCGCCGTATCACGGCGAACATCGACCCCGGCATCGGCCAGCTCCTTCCCCGAAAGGCTGCCGGTAAGTCGCGCCTGCCAAACGGCATGGGTGATCGCCCGCTGCTCGAACCAGTCCCTACGTTCGGGCCCGATACAGCCTGACTTCGCCCCAACCGGGGTCAGACGGGTCGAGGCGTTGTTCGCCCGAAGACGGAGACGATACTCGGCGCGCGCAGTCAGCATCCGGTATGGTTCGGACACACCGTGCAGAGTCAGGTCGTCGACCATCACTCCAAGATATGAGTTGGTCCTGTCGAGCGCGAGCGCATCGCGGTCGCATACAGCAGCCGCAGCGGCGGCTCCAGCGACGAGACCCTGCGCAGCCGCCTCTTCGTACCCGGTCGTCCCGTTTATCTGGCCTGCGCAATACAGCCCCGGCATCGCCCGAACCTGCAGACCCCTGTCGAGTGCGCGAGGATCGACATGGTCGTATTCCACCGCGTAGCCGGCGACCACGATATCGGCTTGTTCGAGTCCCCGCATCGAACGAACCATGTCGAGTTGCACATCGGCGGGAAGCGAAGTGCTGATCCCGTTGGGATAGACCAGATGCGTGTCCAGTCCTTCCGGCTCGAGAAACACCTGGTGTCCGTCGCGATCGCCAAACCGGTGGATCTTGTCCTCGATTGACGGGCAGTATCGTGGTCCCTGGGCGCCGATCGCCCCGCTGAACAGCGGCGATCGGTGCAGCGCGGCACGGATGGAATCGTGCGTACGCGCGTTCGTGCGGGTAATGGCGCAAGAGAGCTGCGGGTTCACCCGGTGGGGCGTCAGCGGCGACATCGTCCACTGGTCGGCATCCGACTGCTGCTCCTCGAGCACGGCCCAGTTGATCCTGCGACCATCGAGCCTGGGCGGCGTGCCGGTCTTGAGCCGCGCCATCGGCAGGTCGGCAGCGCGAAGTTGCGCCGCGAGCTTGTGCGCGGCACTTTCGCCGATCCGCCCCCCCTCGAAACGGTCCTCTCCCCGAAACAGGCGTCCGCCAAGAAAGGTGCCGGTGCACAGGATAGCCGCGCCAGCGGCTAGCGAAGTCCCGTCAGCGAGATCAACTCCGGCCACCCTGCCACCCGCCATGCGCAGCGCGGCGGCTTCGCCCTCGATCACCTCCAGATCGCCTTGCCGAAGCAGGGCGGCCTGTATGGCCCTGCGGAACAGGGTCCTGTCTGCCTGGACACGCGGCCCCCACACCGCGCTGCCCTTGGACCGGTTGAGCATGCGATAGTGGATCGCCGCGGCGTCAGCAGCCCGCCCGATCAGACCATCAAGCGCATCGACCTCTCGGACCAGGTGTCCCTTGCCGAGGCCGCCGATGGCGGGATTGCAGCTCATCGCACCGATCGCTGTCCGATCGAAGGTCACCAGCGCAACTCGCGCGCCCATGCGCGCGCCGACAGCCGCCGCTTCCACTCCGGCGTGCCCGCCGCCGATCACGATGATGTCATAGGTGCGCATGTCCGCACGCCCCTAAGGCAGCCCGCGCATATCGTCAAAGCGCGCCGTGTTCCACGTGAAACACTACTTCCCGATGCAGAATCGCCCGAAGAGCGCATCGAGCATATCCTCGGTCGAGGCCCGTCCGGTGAGGCGATCGAATGCGACCCGCGCCAGTCGCAACTGCTCCGCAAGAATCAGGGGCCTGTGCTCCCCCCGAGCACGCGCGAGTTCGGCAACTGCCATCTCGATGAGCGCGCGCTGCCGCCGGTTCAACGCAACCTCGCCTGGCGCAGGCAAGAGCGTTCGCGCACGTTCGGCGAGAGAATGCCAGAGATCCGCTATTCCCGCCCCCGTTAGAGCCGACACTCTGCCGAACGCGCTGCGTTTTTGGGCACGTCCGAGATCGCACTTCGCATCGATCTCCAGCGCCCCTTCAGGCCCCCTGCCCTCCTTGCCCAGCCACAGGACGATGTCTGCACGCACCATCTCGGCCTGGGCCCGGGTGATGCCTATTGCCTCGATCTCGCCCGCGCTTCCCCCCCGCAGCCCCGCGGTATCGACGAGGACGAACGGGATGCCTTCGACGGCCACCGGACGCTCGATTACATCGCGGGTCGTACCCGCGACAGGCGTGACGATCGCCGCATCGGTATCAAGCAAAGCATTGAACAAGCTGGACTTTCCGGCATTCGGCGGACCTGCGAGAACGATTCGTATACCCTCGCGCAGCCGCTCCGCCGAAGGGCGGGCGAGCCAACCCGCGATCTCGTCTTCCAGCCCATGAACACGCTCGCCGAATTCGGCCGGCAGGCCACCGACGTCGTCCTCATCGCCGAAGTCCAGCACCGCTTCCACCGCGGCGGACAACGCGAGCACCCGCTCGCGCCACGTCTCGACCGCGCGCGACAGCGCACCGCCTGCCATCGCCAGGGCAGAGCGGCGCTGGCTCTCGGTCTCGGCTGCCAGGAGGTCGGCGAGGCCCTCGGCCTCCGCCAGGTCGATCCGGCCGTTCGCGAACGCTCGCCGGGTAAACTCTCCCCCGTCCGCCCGCCGCAGCCCCGGCGCCGAGGCGAGTTCCGTTTCGACCGCGGCGACAACAGCGCGCCCCCCGTGGAGATGCAACTCAGCCACGTCTTCACCGGTCGCCGTATTCGGCCCGGGCAGCCAGAGCACCAGCGCCCGGTCGAGTTCGTGGCCATCGGATGCGCGGAGGGTCGCCGCCACCGCGCGGCGGGGCGCCGGCAGCTTGCCGGCTAGCCGGACAATGGCATCGCCCGCCCCCGGCCCGCTGATGCGCACGACAGCGATCCCTGCGGGCGGCGCCCCGCTCGACAAGGCGAAAATCGTGTCCACGGTACGCAGCTGTCAGGCTATCCGACTAGCTGCCCTTGCCTGGCTTTCCACCCTCGGTGGAACGATTGGCCGATGCGGCGCCTTCGACGAAATTCTGGAACAGTTTCAACCCTATCTGCCCCATCGGCGCGACCTGCGTCGCGTATTCCTGCAGCTTCTCGATGCTGCCGACACCCTTCATCGCCTTGGTGACCGCGTCGACGTAGACGTCGTTCACCTTGCCCACATCAGGCAAACCCATGAAGGTGCGGGCCTCTTCGGGTGTACAGTCGATCTCGATGTGGACCTTCATGGCAGCCTCCTGCGTTGTGGCGGCGACACCTGTCACACGGGTTTGGCAAAGTCCATCGCGCGGCGCTAGGCTGCGCGCTCAACGGGGAGAAGACACTTGTCCGACATGCATCGCATTCCGACCCTCGAGAACGAAGGCTCGTTTCCGGTCTACCTCGCCCGGCCCGAGGGAGAGGCGTCGGCCGCGATCATCGTCATCCCCGAAATCTTCGGGGTGAATCGGGGTATCCGCGCAAAATGCGACGCCTGGGCGAAAAAAGGGTATATTGCGGCCGCGCCCGACATCTTCTGGCGTTTCGCCGAGGGCGAGGAACTCGATCCCGATGTGTCCGCCGAGTTCGACCGGGCGATCGCGAACATGGGAAAGTTCGACGCCGACGACTGCATCCGCGACATCGAGGCGCTGATCCACTGGCTGAAGCGCGATCAGGATTGCGGCAAGGTCGGCCTCGTGGGGTACTGCCTTGGCGGCCGGATGGCCTATCTCGCCGCGACACGCACCGATGTCGATGCGTCAGTGGGATATTACGGGGTCATGATCGACCAGATGCTGGGCGAGGCCCATGCGATCGCCAACCCGCTGATGCTCCACATTCCGACGGCCGACCATTTCGTGGGGCCCGAGGCGCAGGCCCGGATGCATGCCACGCTCGACAATCATCCCCGGGTCACCCTCCACGACTACGAGGGCCTGGACCACGGGTTCGCGACCGAAAGCGGCAATCGCCGGGACGAGGCGGGTGCCCAGCTTGCAGACAGCCGGACCGAAGCCTTCTTCGCCGAGCATCTCGCCTAGATGATCAACCGCGCCCAGTGGCGCTGGTCGGCGAACGTGGCCACACGGTTCGCGCTGCCCACGGCGTGCCTGGTGCTGTCGATCGCTTTTGCGCTCGCCGGGGGCTGGTGGGCCTGGCTGCTGATCGGCACCCTCCCCCTTCTCGCGATCGCGACATGGGACTTCTTCCAGGACGAGCACACGCTGCGGCGCAACTATCCGCTGGTCGCCCGCGTGCGCTGGGTCATGGAGGACCTGCGGCCATATGCCCGGGCTTACGTGATCGAGGGGGACCTCGAGGGCCGCCCGTTCAACCACGACGAGCGCGAACTCGTCTACGCGCGGGCCAAAGGAGAGCTCGATTCGCATCCGTTCGGGACCGAGCTCGACGTCTATTCGAACGAGTACGAATGGCTCGCGCATTCGATAGTGCCCAATGCCGGGGCGCCGCTCGAGTGGCGGGTGCCGGTGGGCAGTTCGCGATGCGCCCGGCCCTACGACGCCGCCCTCCTCAACATCTCGGCGATGAGCTTCGGCTCGCTGTCCGCGAACGCGGTCATGGCGCTCAACAAGGGCGCCGCGGCCGGCGGCTTCTATCACGACACGGGAGAGGGCGGCGTGTCGCGCTATCACCGCTCGGGGGGCGGCGACCTGGTTTGGGAAATCGGCAGCGGATATTTCGGATGCCGCGACGCGGACGGCCGGTTCGACACCGCACGGTTTGCCGACACGGCACAGATCGACCAGATCAAGATGGTCGAAATCAAGCTCAGCCAGGGTGCCAAGCCGGGCCACGGCGGCATGCTCCCCGGATCGAAGGTCAGTGCAGAGATCGCGGCCGCCCGCGGAGTACTCGAGGGCCACGACTGCGTATCGCCGCCTGCGCATTCGACATTCTCGACCCCCGTCGAGCTCCTCGAATGGGCGGCCAGGCTGCGCGACCTGGCGGGTGGCAAGCCGGTCGGGGTGAAGCTGTGCGTCGGCCAGCCGCACGAAGTGTTCGCGCTGGTCAAGGCGATGCGCGAAACCGGCATTCGGCTCGACTACATCGTCGTCGACGGGGCCGAGGGCGGGACCGGCGCTGCTCCGGTCGAACTGTCGAACCGGGTCGGCATGCCGCTGCGCGAAGGCCTGATACTCGTCCGAAACGCGCTCGTCGGCGCATCGCTTAAGGCCGACGTGAAGCTCGCCGCGGCAGGCAAGGTCCATTCGGGCGCTGGCATGGCGATCAATTTCGGGCTGGGTGCCGACTGGTGCAACGCGGCGCGCGCCTTCATGTTTGCGCTCGGCTGCGTCCAGTCGATGCGCTGTCATGAGGATACCTGTCCCACCGGCGTGGCGACTCAGGACGCGACCCGGCAGCGCGGCCTCGTGGTATCCGACAAGGCCGAACGGGTCGCCCGCTTCCAGCGCCAGACGCTGCACGGTCTGCGCGAGATGGTCGTCGCGATGGGGCTGGAAAACCCGTGGCAGATCACCCCCTGTCACATCAGCGAGCGGCTCGACGGCGCGCGGTCCGCTCCGATCGACGAGATCTACGCCTTCCTCGAAGACGGCGCGCTTCTCGACGATCCCGGCGCGACGCAGTATGCCCGGTTCTGGGCGGCCGCGCAGGCCGGCAGCTTTGCGAGGGCCCCATGAGCGCCGACAAGGGACTGCAGAACTGGCACCGGGTGCTCGATGGCGGCAACCGGCCCGAAGACCTTGAGGCGATCATCCGCGAGGACGCGGTATTCCACTCCCCCGTCGTGCACACGCCGCAATCGGGCCGCGCGCTGGTCGTTGCCTACCTTGCCGCGGCGGGGGTCGTCCTCAACACCGACAAGTTCCGGTACGTGCGCGAGTTCAGCAACGGCAACGACGCCCTGCTCGAATTCGTCACCGAGCTCGACGGGATCCACATCAACGGCGTCGACATCATTACCTTCGATGCCGACGGCATGATCGCCGACTTCAAGGTCATGGTCCGCCCGCTCAAGGCGATCAACAAGGTCTGGGAGATGATGGGCGCCCAGCTCGAGCGGTCGAAGGCGGCGGCGGGCGAATAGCGCCCCGCCGCACCTGTCCTTACTGGTTCATCGTCGCGAAGAAGTCCTCGTTGGTCTTGGAATCCTTCATCTTGTCGAGAAGGAATTCCATCGCGTCGATCGTGCCCATCTGCATGAGGATGCGGCGCAGGACCCACATCTTCGACAGCTTGTCCTTCTCGACCAGCAGTTCCTCCTTGCGGGTGCCGCTCTTGCCGACGTCGAGCGCGGGGAAGATGCGTTTGTCGGCCACCTTGCGGTCGAGGACGATTTCCGAGTTACCGGTACCCTTGAATTCCTCGAAGATGACCTCGTCCATCCGGCTGCCGGTGTCGATAAGCGCGGTTGCGATGATCGAGAGCGATCCGCCCTCCTCGATGTTGCGCGCCGCGCCGAAAAAGCGCTTGGGGCGCTGCAGGGCGTTGGCGTCGACACCGCCGGTCAGCACCTTGCCCGAACTCGGCACGACGGTGTTGTAGGCGCGGCCGAGGCGGGTGATCGAATCGAGCAGGATCACGACGTCCTTCTTGTGCTCGACGAGCCGCTTGGCCTTCTCGATCACCATCTCGGCGACCTGGACGTGGCGCGTCGCGGGTTCGTCGAAGGTCGAGGAGATGACCTCGCCCTTCACGCTGCGCTGCATGTCGGTGACTTCCTCCGGACGCTCGTCGACGAGCAGGACGATGAGGAAGACTTCCGGATGGTTGTCGGTGATCGCCTTGGCGATGTTCTGTAGAAGGACCGTCTTGCCGGTCCGCGGCGGGGCGACGATCAGCGCGCGCTGGCCCTTGCCCTGGGGCGAGATGATGTCGATCACGCGGGCCGACTTGTCCTTGACCGTCGGATCGAGCGTGTCGAGCGTCAGCTTCTCTTCCGGATAGAGCGGCGTCAGGTTGTCGAAGTTGGTGCGGTGGCGGACAGCCTCGGGATCGTCGAAGTTGACCGAGGTCAGGCTGGTCAGCGCGAAATAGCGCTCGCCTTCGCGCGGCGCGCGAATCTCGCCTTCGACGGTATCGCCGGTGCGCAGGCCCCATTTGCGGACCTGGTTGGGAGAGACGTAGATGTCGTCGGGCCCGGCGAGGTAGTTCGCCTCGGGGCTGCGCAGGAAGCCGAAGCCGTCCTGGAGCACCTCGATCGTGCCGACGCCCATGATCTGGTCGTCGTATTCCTCGTCCTCGGCAAGTTCGCGCAGGATGCAGAACATCAGGTCCTGACGGCGCATGGTGCTGGCGCCCTCGACGCCCAGCTCCTCGGCCATCTCGACGAGTTCGGCCGGGGTCTTCTTCTTGAGGTCTCTCAGGTGCATGTGTCGTTGTCCGTAGTCTGGAAATGCGGCCGGTCGTCGTATGGGCTTGGGGAAAGCGCGACCCGGTCCGGAAGGAAGCTGCCGGACCGGCGGGTACCGGTTGGTTCGCGGGAAATAGGCGCACCGCGCGGCGCGGTCAATTCGCTCGGTGCTCGGCCCGTCGCACGTGGGCCAGACCCTGGCGTCAGAAAGGCCGGACGACCACCAGAACCACGACCAGCGCGACGACGAGACCCGGCACCTCGTTGAGGAGCCGGAGCTGCTTGCCGGTCAGCGTCCGCTCGCCCCGTGCCAGTTTCTTCGCATAGGCGGACAGCCACCCGTGGTAGCCCGACAGTAACAGCACGAGGAAGAGCTTGGCGTGCAGCCAGGGTGCGGTCCACAGCTGCTGCGAGGCCGCCAGCAAGATCCCGAACACCCAGACCGCGATGATCGAGGGGGCGAGGATGATCTTGAGCAGCTTGCGCTCGCGCTCGACCCACAGCGCCTCTTCCGGTGAGCCGGGGGCCGCTTCCTGGTGATAAACGAGGTAGCGCGGCAACATGAAGAGTCCCGCGATCCAGAAGATCACGAAGATCACGTGACCGGCCTTGAGCCAGAGGTACGTCATCGCGAGGACGCTTTCCATCCACGCCATGTAGAAACCCTTGGCATCATCGTCACCCCCTCCATCCGCGAACCGTGTTGCGCAGGATCTCGACATGCTCGATCGGGGTGTGCTGCCCGATCCCGTGGCCGAGGTTGAATACGTGCGGGCGCTCGGCGAAGGCGCGCAGGATGGCCTGCGTTCGCTCGACCAGCCGGTCCCCTCCGGCGAGCAGCAGCAGAGGATCGAGATTACCCTGCACGGGCATCCCGGCCGGCAGCTCGCGCGCCGCCCATGCCGGATCGATCGTCTCGTCAATCCCCACCGCGTCCACCCCGGTTTCACGGGCGTAGGCGGTCAGCTTGGCCCCGGCACCCTTGGGGAATCCGATCACCGGCGCGTGCGGACAGCGCACCTTCACCGCCGCTGCGATCGCCGCGTTGGGCGCGATCACCCAGCGTTCGAACTCGTCGGGAGCAAGGCTGCCGGCCCAGCTGTCGAACAGCTGCACCGCTTCGGCTCCCGCCTCGATCTGGCCCACGAGATAGTCGACGGTGATTGCCGCGATGGCGTCGATGATGGCCTGAAAGGCAGGCGGGTCGCGATAGGCCAGCTCACGCGCGGCATGGTGATCCTTGGAACCCTCGCCGTTCACCATGTAGGTGGCGACGGTCCAGGGCGATCCCGCAAAGCCCAGGAGCGTGGTCTCGGGGCCGAGTCCGGTCTTTACCGCGGCCACGGTCGCATAGATCGGCTCGAGACGCTCAGGCACCCCTTCAAGGGCTTCCAGTGCATGATCGGCGAGCCGGGGCGAGAGCTGCGGCCCCTCGCCGGCAAGGAACCGCAGGTCCTGGCCCATCGCATAGGGCACGATCAGGATGTCGGAAAACAGGATGGCCCCGTCGAAGCCGAACCGGCGGATCGGTTGCAGCGTGACTTCGGCCGCGGCACCGGTGTCATAGACCAGCTCGAGAAAACCGCCCTTCTCGGCTCGCAGCGCGCGGTATTCGGGCAGATAGCGGCCGGCCTGGCGCATCAGCCACATGGGCACTTGCCCGGTCCGCGATCCGCGCAACGTGTCGAGAAGCAAACCGGGCATCGCGTCTAATCCAATTCAATTAGATTCTTAGATAAGATGAAGGAGTCTGTTGGCCCTGTGGATTTCGGGGACAGCGGCGCCCTGCCCGATTTTTCCCGCTCTGGCCAGAATTTGCAGGTGCGCGAATCGCGATGAATCCGCGTCAACCGAAGCTTGTCCCCGTTATCCCCGGCCTGTCGAAAAGCCAGCCGGCATGTCCACAAGCCTCGTTGCGGAATCGGGCCAGCGGGCATGAAACCGCGCCGCTTGCTTGTCCCCGGTTCTCTCCCGTGGTTTATGCCGCGCATTCTCCACAGGCACCCGTCAGGAGCCGATGCCCCGCCTTCACCTTCACCTGCTGTCGGATTCCACCGGTGAAACGCTGGAGATGATTGCCAAGGCGGCGCTCGCGCAATTCGAGGAGGCGGAGATCCAGCGGCATTTCTGGCCCATGGTTCGCAGCCGCCAGCACCTCGACCGGATCGTCCCCGATCTTGCCGCCAATCCGGGGCTCGTCCTCTACACGCTCGTCAATGACGAGACCCGCGCCCGGCTCGAGGAACATTGCCGCGTCCTCGGCCTGCCTGCGGTGCCCGTTCTCGACGCGGTCACCGCGGCGCTCGAGAGCCACCTGGGCCAGGAAGCGCACGGGCGACCGGGCCGCCAGCACGCGATGGATGCCGCCTATTTCGCCCGGGTCGAGGCGATCCAGTACACGATCGCGCACGACGACGGGATCGCGCACGAGGACTGGGAGGCGGCCGACATCGTCCTCGCAGGGGTGTCGCGCAGTTCCAAAACGCCCACCAGCATCTACCTCGCCAACCGGGGCTACAAGGTGGCCAATATCCCGCTCGTGATCGAAAGCCCGCCCCCGCCGGCGCTGTTCGCGCTCCGCCACCCGCTCGTCGTGGGCCTGACCACCTCGCCGGAACGGCTTGTCCAGGTTCGCCGCAACCGCCTGCTGACCATCGCCGAGGGGCGCGAATCGACATATGCCGACGCCGAGCGGGTGACCGAGGAGGTGCGTTTCGCGCGCCGGATGTTCGCCGACAACGACTGGCCGGTGATCGACGTTACCCGCCGATCGATCGAGGAAACCGCCGCTGCAGTGATCCGGTTGCTGTCCGAGCGCCGCGCTCGCAGCACCCCGCCGGTCGTGGGGCCCAAGCCGATATGACGCTCGTCCTCGCCTCGAGGAGTGCCTCGCGCGCCGCCATGCTCCTGGCGGCCGGCGTCCGGTTCGAGGCGCGGCCGGCGGCAATCGACGAACGCGCTCTGGAAGCATCGATGGCCGGCGCGGGGCCCGACCGTGTCGCGCTGGCACTTGCCGAGGCGAAGGCGCTCGCGGTCGAGGAACCCGTACGCCCGGTCCTCGGCAGCGATTCGCTGGTGGTCGTGGGCGACCGGAGGTTCGACAAGCCTGCCTCCCGCGACGAGGCGGCCGAGCATCTGCGGGCGTTTTCTGGCCGGGCGATGGAGTTGCACTCCGCGGCCGCGCTCGCGGTGGCCGGCACGGTGGCCTGGCGCCATTCGGCCTTGGCCACCCTGCACGTGCGTGCGCTGTCGGAGGAGTTCATCGAGGGCTATCTCGACGCGGAATGGCCGGAAGTCGCGCACTGCGTCGGGGTGTTTCGCATAGAGGCCCGCGGCGTCCAGTTGTTCGAGAGGATCGAGGGCGACCATTTCACCGTTCTCGGCATGCCGCTCCTCGCGGTGCTCGGGGCGCTGCGCGATCTAGAAGTGCTGTCGTCGTGAGCCGCCCGTTCGCTGAAGTCATCGGTGATCCGGTCAGCCAATCGAAGTCGCCGGCGATCCACGGGTTCTGGCTCGGCAAGCTTGGCATCGATGGCGACTATCGCGCCTTTCCCGTACCGCCGGACGGGCTCGCCGCCTATCTTGCCCAGCGCCGCTCGGATCCTGCCTGGCGCGGGTGCAACGTCACCATGCCGCACAAGGAAGCGATCGTCCCGCTGCTCGACCGGCTCGATGCCGATGCGAAGCGTGTCGGGGCGGTGAACACGGTGACGTGCGAAGATGGCACGCTGGTAGGCGGCAATACCGACGTCGGCGGATTTCTCGAACCGCTGGCAGAGGATCTGACCCGCACCCATTACTTCCGCATGGCACGCGTGCTGGGAACCGGCGGCGCGGCGCGCGCGATCGTGGCTGGGCTCGCCGACGCGGGGTTCACGATTGTCCTTGCCGGTCGCGATCCGGCCAAGGCCCGCGCGGTTCTCGCCGCTCTCGATCCGGCCGGCGAACACCATGCGGTGGACCTTGCGCATTTTGCAGGCCCGACCGATTTCGCATTCGACGACCGGGTGGGCTGCTTCGATCTCGTGGTCAACGCGAGTCCGCTGGGGATGCGCGGGCAGCCGCCGCTGGCATTCGACTGGAGCCATGCTCCGCCCGGCGCGATCGCCTACGATATCGTCACCGACCCGCTGGCCACGCCCTTCCTCGACGACGCGCGCGCGGCAGGGCACCGGGCGATCGATGGCCTCGCGATGCTGCTCGGACAGGCCGCGCTTGCATTCGAACGGTTCTTCGGACGCCCTCCTCCTCGCGCATTCGACGCCGAACTGCGCGCGATGCTCGCGATGACGCGATGAGCCGTCCCTTTGTCCTCGGCCTCACCGGTTCGATCGGCATGGGCAAGTCGACCGTTGCCGCCATGTTCGAGGCGGCCGGCGTACCGGTGTTCGATGCCGACGCGGTAGTGCGGCGGTTGCAGGGCTCAGGCGGCACGCTGGTGCCCGCGATCGAGGCCGCGTTTCCCGGCTCGACCGGCCCCGCAGGGGTGCTGCGCGAAAAGCTGGGAGCGCAGGTGTTCGCGGATCCCGAGGCGCTTGCGCGGCTGGAAGGCATTGTCCACCCCGCCGTTGCCGCGGAACGGCACGCGTTCATGATCGAACATGCGGGCGAGCCGCTCGTGGTGTTCGACATTCCGCTGTTGTTCGAAAAGGGCGGCTGGGAACAGGTCGACGCCGTCGCGGTGGTCTCGGCTCCGGCTGAGGTACAACGGGCCCGCGTGCTCGCTCGTCCCGGAATGACCCCGGAAAAGTTTGCGCACATCCTCTCACTGCAGGTGCCCGACGCCGAAAAGCGGGCGAGGGCCACCTACGTCATCGACACGGGAACGACGCTGGCCAGGACCGAGGAGGCGGTCAAGTCGCTGATCGCCGCCCTCGCGCGCGGCTGACCGGCGCGGATCGCTAGAGACCCTTGCAACGCTGGGCCAACGGGTGAATAGATAGGGTTCTCATGCGCGAAATCGTGTTCGACACCGAAACGACCGGCCTCGACCCGCGAACGGGCGACCGGATGGTCGAGATCGGCTGTGTCGAACTGGTCAACCGCGTGCCGACCGGCGCGACCTATCACGCCTACTTCAACCCCGATCGCGACATGCCCGAGCAGGCCGAAGCCGTCCACGGCCTCTCCGCCGCGTTCCTGTCGGACAAGCCGCGCTTCCGCGACAAGTGCGACGAACTGCTGTCGTTCATCGCCGATTCCCCCCTCGTCGCGCACAACGCCGGCTTCGATTTCGCCTTTCTCAATGCCGAGCTCGACCTCTGCGGTCTCGAGGCGGTGTGCACGACCAGAATGGTCGACACCGTAGCCCTGGCCAAGCGGCGGCATCCCGGCGCCAAGCTGTCGCTCGACGCATTATGCACCCGCTACGGGATCGATCGCAGCCACCGCGTGAAGCACGGTGCCCTGCTCGATGCCGAACTGCTTGCGCAGGTCTACGTCGAACTGACCGGCGGCCGCCAGATCGGCTTTGCGCTGGCCGCGTGCAGTAGCGACGATTCGGTTGTCGAGCCCGCGTTTCAGCCCGTCCGGGACCGGGCTTTCCGCCCGCCTCGCCCGCACGGTCCCTCCGCCGCCGAAATCGCGCGCCACAGCGCGTTTGTCGCGGCCATCGAGGGAGCCATCTGGTCAGGCTAGCGTTGCACGGACGAAGGGTCGCACAATAAAGGAGAAAGCGTGCCGATGGACATTCGCGTTTCGGGCCACCAGGTCGATACCGGCGCAGCCTTGCAGGAACATGTTACCGATCGTCTCAATTCTATCGTCGACAAGTATTTCAGCCGCGCACTGTCCAGCCAGGTCACCTTCGGCAAGGCACCGGCGGGCGCGTTCAGCTGCGATATCGTCACTCACGTCATGCAGGGATTGATCCTGAAGGCGCACGGAGTCGCGCAGGACGCGCACCAGGCGCTCGACCAGGCCGCGGAAAAGATCGACAAGCAGCTGCGCAGGTACAAGCGGCGGATCAAGGATCGGCACGAGCAGGCCGATCACGCGTTGCGGGAAGAGACCGCCGCCTACACGATCTTTGCCGCGCCCGACGCCGAGGTCGATGAGGTCGAGGAAAGCGATGCCCCGATGGTGATCGCCGAAACCACATCGGACATTCCCGAAACAAGCGTGGCCGATGCGGTGATGATGCTCGACCTGCGCGATACCAACGCGATGCTTTTCAAAAACGCTGGCACGGGCCGGCACAATATGGTCTATCGCCGCCGCGACGGGTCGATCGGGTGGGTCGAACCGCGCTGACGCCAATCGCGCGGGTTCGCCAAACGGTCGACGCATCGCCAGAGGGATCCGCAAAATTGCCGGACGGTTCCGGCGCCGTTTCGATTGCCAGTGCCATGAACGCCATTTTCAAGCTCCTCCCCGAAGCCGTGTGGATCGATTCACCGGCCGACAAGAACGGCGTCCTCGCCGCGCTCGCGACGCGATTCGCACAGGTCTATTCGCTCGACAGGGCCGTGGTTCTCGAAGGGCTTGAGGAGCGCGAGGCCCTGGGCAGCACCGGTTTCGGCCGGGGCATCGCCCTGCCGCACGCGCGGATCGAAGGTCTCCGGCGCCCGGTCGCCGCCCTGCTCAAGCTCGCGCGACCGATCGAATTCGGCTCGGCCGACCGGATGCCCGTCGATCTCGCGATCGGGCTGCTCTCGCCGACCAACGCGGGAGCCACGCACCTGCATGCCCTCGCCGCGCTCTCCCGCATGGTGCGCGACGAGGACATGCACCGGGCCCTGACCGAGGCCAGCGACACCGAAACGCTTTACGCGCTGCTGACCAACGCTTCGGATCGTGACGCGGCCTGACGCGGCGGGGGGCGCGGTCGCGGGCGCCGGCCTGCACTATCGCGCGCTCGAGCGGCTCTACGCGGCTGCCCCGGTCAACGCACTGTTCGCCTCACGCCTCGAAATCATCGGAGAGGGCCGGTCGCGCCTGGTCTTCACCGTCGATCCGGCCGTCTATCACGCGGCGGGCGCGGCGCACGGGACGATCTATTTCAAGATGCTCGACGACGCGGCGTTCTACGCAGCGAATACCCTCGTGACCGACCGCTTCCTGCTGACGACGTCGTTCAACCTCCACTTCACCAAGCCGGTGCGGCAGGGCGAGGTGGTGGCCGAAGGGCGCTGGATCAGTGGCCGCAAGCGCGTGCTCGTCGCGGAGTCGCGGCTGGTCGATGCCGAAGGCGACGAAATCGGTCGCGGCACCGGTACGTTCATGCGTTCGCGGATCCCGCTCTCGGGTCTGCCCGGCTATGCCGCAGGGGACTGAACCATGGCTGGCCGCCTGCCCGCGCATCTGGAAGTGGCGGGGATCCGCCGGCTCGCCGAATCGCTTGGTGGTTTCGCGACCGTGCTCGCCAAAGGCGAGCGCGATGCGGGCACGATTGCAATTGTAATTATCGGTCGCGGTGAACCGGCGGAGCTTTACGAACGTATGCCGCAGATCGACGGGAACCGGTCTTTCGTTTGTCTGGTCCAGGAAGATGCTGAAAATAGACAGGAATTTTCCGAGCTTCTGCGCGGGAGAGCCGCCCGGGACCCCGATTTATGGTTAATTGAGGCGGATGTCCCGGATAGGGAACGGTTCGTCGCAGGATTGCCTGCCTGATTTGACTTCGCAGCTGCAGCAATTATCTGGCCCGCACCTTCACGGACGCAGGCGGCGCGGGAGACATGGGGTCTTCCAGCCAGCGCGCAGACGGGGAACGGCCGGCAGGCTGCAAACGGACCCGACCATCACCGCATGTAACGCGGATGGGTCCCAGCCTGCGACAGGCAGTTCACCGCCTTGACCGACGGGATCAATGCAGTTTCATCGTTCGACCATCGCGGCGCTTGCCGCGACCGTGGTCCTTACCCTGTTCACCGCCGACGGATCCGGCGCCAACGCTGAACCCAGCGAGATTCGTCCGACAACCCCCTCCGAGGTTGTCCTGACCGACGAGACGGTTCCTGAAACCTCTGCGGTCGAATTCGTTTCCAATGAAGTCGTCCAGCCGCTCGCTACCGCCGACGAGGCGAGTGACGCTCCGCGCGCCCGCTCGCTGCGCGAACTCGTGTCGCAGATCGACGCCCCGGCAACCCTGTCGCGCGAAATGGAATGCCTTGCGGGTGCGATCTATTTCGAAGCGCGCGGCGAGCCGCTCGAAGGCCAGCTCGCGGTCGGCCAGGTCATCATCAACCGGGCCGATTCGGGATCCTTCCCTTCCGACTATTGCGGCGTCGTGTTCCAGAAGTCGCAGTTCTCGTTCGTTCGCGGCGGCACGATGCCTCGCATCAACCGGTCGTCGGCCGCGTGGACCCGCGCCAAGGCCATCGCCCGCATAGCTCATGAAGGCCTGTGGGACAGCAAGGCGGGCGACTCGCTCTATTTTCACGCCAACTACGTCCGCCCGTCGTGGAGCCGGACCAAGATTGCGCGAGCGACGATCGACACGCACATCTTCTACCGCTGAACCCGGCCCGGTGCGGCGCGCCAAGGGCAGGGCGCCGCTGCCGGTTTCCGTTCAGTCGCGGACCTCGACCCACACGGGCGCGTGGTCGCTGGCCTTCTCCCGCCCGCGGTGATCCTTGTCGACACCCGCGGCGACCAGCCGGTCGGCCAGTTCGGGCGACAGCAGCAGATGATCGATCCGGAAGCCGTGGTCGCGCGGCCATGCACCGGCCTGGTAGTCCCAGTAGGTCCACACACCGCCGCGCGGGTTCAGCGTGCCCAGCGCGTCGGTCCAGCCCTCGCCGAGCAACCTTGCATAGGCGTCGCGCGATTCAGGCTGCATCAGTGCGTCGGCCGCCATCGCGGCGGGGGACCAGACGTCCCTGTCTTCCGGGATCACGTTGAAATCGCCGACCACGGCGACAGGTCGCTCGAGTGCCCACAATTCCCGCATGCGGGCACGCAGGCGCTCCATCCAGGCAAGCTTGTAGTCGAACTTCGGACCCGGAACGGGATTGCCGTTGGGCAGGTAGATGCACGCGATTCGCACGCCCCTGACGTCTGCCTCGATGTAGCGCGCGTGTTCGTCACCCGGGTCGCCCGGGAGGGTGCGCTGCGCCTCCACCGGAGCTATGCCGTCGGCAAGGATCGCGACGCCGTTGAACCCCTTCTGGCCGTGCCAGATCGCCTGGTAGCCGATCTTCTCGAATTCCTCGTGAGGAAACCCTTCGTCCTGGCTCTTGATCTCCTGCAGGCAGGCGACCGTGGGGCGAGTTTCTTCAAGCCATTCGAGAAGCCTGGGCAGGCGTGCCTTCACGCCGTTGATGTTGAAGGACGCTATCCGCATCCCGCCGGTCTTAGATGCCGAAGCTGGAACCGCAACCGCATCCCGCCGCGGCCTGCGGGTTGTCCACCCTGAAAGCCGCGCCGCCCAGCGATTCGACGAAATCGACCGTGCTGCCCGCAATGAGATCGAGGCTGACGGGATCGACCACCAGCCTGACCCCGGCGGTCTCGCTCACGCTGTCGTCCGGCTCGGGGCCGTCCGCCAGGTCAAACTTGTACTGGAAACCGGAACACCCTCCGCCCTCCACCGACAGCCGAAGGATCGCCGGACGCGACTGGCGTGCGGCGATTGCCGCGACTCGCTTCGCGGCGTTTTCGGTCAGGGTCAGCGGTTCGGCCATGGCGCCGATATGGGGGCTGCGACCTGTCTGCTCAAGCGGTCTGGATATAGGCGCGCATCGCCTCGGCTTCCTGCGCCAGGCTGTCGACCTGCGTCTTCACCAGGTCGCCGATCGAAACGAAGCCGCACATGGCGCCGTTCTGCACCACCGGAAGGTGGCGAACCCGGCGCCGGGTCATCAGTTCGAGCGCCTCGTCGACCTTCGTGCCCGGCTCGACGGTGATCGCCGGCGCGGTCATCACTTCGCCTACCTTCTTCGACAGGCTCGCCTCGCCTTCGCGCTCGATGCAGTAGATCACATCGCGTTCGGAGAAGATTCCCGCGACCTCGCCGTGGCGCATCACCGGCAATGCGCCGATCCGCCGCGTCGCGAGAATGCCCAGCGCCTCGCGCATGGTCATGTCGACGTCGCAGGTGATCACATCGCTGCTCGCGCGGTTCGCCAGCAATCGGGCGATGTCCATCGGACTCTCCCTTGTTCTTGTTTCGAGGACGGCCAGGATGCCACGGATTGCCTGCGAAAGCCAGCTTGCGGGCATTGCCACGGGCTTGCCGGGGGCCCACATGTCCCGCGATGAACCAGCCCTCGCCGCTCGACGATCCCGAAAACGCTGCCTTCGCCTGGGCGCGCTGGAAGCGGATGATGCGATTCATGGCCGCGATCACGCTGGCCGCGGTGATCGCTGTGCTCACCTACGTTTGGGTGGCGCTGCCCGGGGTTTCGGTCCACTTCTACATCGCGGTCGGTCTTGGCGTGGGGCTCTCGATGCTGCTGATGAGCGCGCTGATGGGGCTCGTCTTCATGTCGAACGGCACGGGCCACGACCAGTCGGTGGTCGATCCCCTCGACGACCGCGACTAGGTTGACTCGCCCGGGGCCTCGCGCAAGCGCAGGTCCTCGACCGGCTCACCGCCGATGAGGTGCTGCTGGATAATCCGTTCGAGCGCGGCCTCGTCGCACGAATGGTACCAGACCCGGTCGGGCCAGACGACAGCGATCGGCCCTGCATCGCAGACCTGGAGGCAATCGGCCTTGGTCCGCTGCACCGAGCTGCCCGCTAGCCCAAGCTCCTTCAGCCGGCGCTTCAGGTATTTCCAGGCGCGCACGCCCTCCTCGCGCGAACAGCACTTCTGCTTGTCCGACATCGCGCAGAGGAAAATCTGCCGTTCGACCCGCTCGCCGCCGATCTTGGCCAGCGCGGCGCGCGCCTTTGCTATCTCGTGGGGGGAATTCACCAAGTGGGAACGACGCGGATCAGCCGCGCTTGCCGGCGATCCGCGCGATCTCGTCCTTGACCATCCGCTCGACCATGCCGGGCAGGTTCTTGTCGAGCCATTCGGCAAGCATGGGACGCAGGAGGTCGCGGGTCAGCCCCTCGAGCGAGGTTTCGCCCGAGCGGACGATCTGCGGCGGGACGCCTGGTTCGGCCAGCATCGCGAGCGCGGCGAGATTTTCGCGCATCGCGTCGCGTGCGCTGGCGGTCAGCAGGGGTGCTTCGGCATTCGGCGCCTCGTCATGGTCTTCGTCGAGGTCGTCATCGGACCGACCGGCGTTCGTCTCGGCGAACTCGGGCGCCTGCTCAACGAAGTCGGCGGCGGCGAGGTCAAGCACTTCCTCGGCCTCGTCGGCATCCGCGGGTTCGGGAACGGCGTCGAGCCCGTCCGATTCGCGGCGGCGGCGCGTTTCGATCGCGGTCGCGCGGTTGTCGCGCGCGATCACCTTCTTGATCGATTCGAGAATTTCCTCGACCGAAGCCTCGCCTTCCTGGCGCATGTTCGCAGACCCCCTAAGCCCTCGATTTCAATCGACGATCCGACGCGGCGCCGAATCATCGTTAACGCGAATCTCCGCCGTCGGGGCAGGGATGTCAACGGTGCGCGTCGACTGCACGGTCGGGTCGGGGTCCCGCGACCAGTCGTTCCACTTGTTCCGGACCCGGTCGTAATTGACTTGCGGATCGTAGAGCGGTCCGTCGTCCTCGAGGCCCAGATCGCGCGCCTCCGCCCTGCCCATCGCGGCAAGCAGGCTGAACCCGGCTACGTAGGCGTTACGCCGCGCGGTGATCAGCTGCGCTCGCGCGTTGACCAGTTCCTGTTCGGCGTTGAGGATGTCGAGTATCGTGCGATTGCCGACCGTGTTCTCGGCGCGCACGCCCTCCAGGCTGAGGGCGGCGGCGTCGACCGCGGTCTGGTTGCTGGCGATGATCTGGGTCGCTGCCAGCCAGCTGGAATAGGCCGAGCGAACCTGCGCGATCACGTCGCGCTCGGCCGCGATCACGCTCTCCAGCGCGGCGGCAGACCGGGCCTGCGCCTGGCGCTGGAGCGCGGCAGGGCGCCCGCCCTGGAACAGCGGAATCGACATGCTGACGCCGGCCTGGACGGCGGTGCTGGTCTGCGGGAACGTCACGCCCGGGGTGGGGCTTGAGATCGTCCCGAGGTAGTTGGTGTAGTCCCCCCCGGTGAAGACGGAAACGCGCGGCAGGCGCCCCGCGCCCGCGACGTTGACGTCGTATCGCGATGCCTCGGCGCGCTCGCGGGCGGCGATGATGTCGGGATTCTGCTCGAGCGCGATCGCCACCGCATCTTCCGCGCTGGCCGGCATTCCGGGCAGCGGGGGCGGGGGCTGGAGATCGTCGGGCGCCATGCCGGTAAGCTGGATATAGGTCTCGCGCGCGCTGATCAGGTTGGCCTGGGCGCTGCGATAGTTGCCCTGCGCGAGCGCCAGGCGCGCCTGCGACTGGGCCACGTCGGTACGGGTCAGGTCGCCGATCTCGAACCTGTCGCTGGTCGCCTGGGTATTCACCGTCAGCACCTCGACCTGGCTGGCGTTGAGCCCGACGAGCGCTTCCCCGCGGATGACGTCCATGTACGCCGCGACGACCTGGGTGAAGATCGCCGATTCGGTGCCGCGCAGGTCGGCCTGCCCGGCCTCGACGCGGGTTTCGGCGGCCTTGACCGCGTTCTTGACCGCGCCGCCCGAATAGATGGGCACGCCGAGGTCGGCGCCGGCGATGATTGCGCGTTCGGGCGCGGTGAAGCTCGACGAGCTTTGCTTGACGAACTCGATATACTGGGCGCTCCCGGTCACGTTGGGCCGGCCTGCAGACTTCTCTATCGGAACGCTTTCGTCGGTAATGCGCTGCTGGGCGCGCGCCGCATGAAGCGTGGGGTTGGTCCGGTAGGCACCGTTGAGCGCATCGCGCAGGGTGTCCGCCCGGGACGGGACCGCACCGAACGCGGCCAGCGCGCCGCCGAGCAGCAGGACCGCGCGCGCACGGGTGCCCATTGTCAGAAGCTCCACGCCTTTGGCTTGTCGAACGCGGAGAGCCGCGGGATGCCGATTTCTGCCAGCGGCAGCAGTGCCAGCCGGTCGCCCGATACCCCGCCCAGGGCGAGGCGTGTGACCCCGTCCTCGACGAGGCCAGTGATGATCCGGCCATCGCGGGCGAGCCGTCTGGCCAGCGCGTGAGGAACTTCCTCGGCGGCACCGTCGATCATGATCAGGGTGAAGTCGCCCTTGCGCCCCTTGAGCGCGTCCGCGGGCGAAACCACGGTCACCGACCCGGCGATACCGTCGAGCAGCGCCGGGAGGTATCCGCTGCCGCCGTCGATCACCAGTACCCGGTCAGCCGGTGTCGGTTTCGCTTCGGCCAGCATGCGCGCATGCACCAGCGGAGCGGCAAGCATTGCCCCGCCGCCGATCGGCACAGCCCGGTCGATATAGGCCGCGCTCCGGGCGCTCTCCGGGACGAAATCCTCGCGCGGGACGGCGGCCATGCGCGCCAGCACCCACGGTTCGTTGACGCCGCTCGTCCGCAACTGGCTATCGATCATCGCGCGGCGCGCGGTCGAAAAATCGGGATGGGGGCGGGGGGCGGATGCCATGTTCTCGAAACCCTGTCTTAACGACATAATACAGCCGGTCAACGATTTGGTCATTGGCTCAAACAGGCGCAATGGCCAAGCGCTTTGACGCCCTACAACGGCGATCCTATCGCGGGTGTGGCGATTCGATCAGGAGGAGACGGGTTCCGATGAGCAACATGGTTTCTATCCGCGAAAGCGACCTGATCGAGAGCGTGGCCGACGCGCTCCAGTTCATCAGCTACTATCATCCGATGGACTACATCCGCGCGCTGGGCGATGCCTATGCGGCGGAACAGGGCCCGGCCGCGAAGGATGCGATTGCGCAGATCCTTACCAACAGCCGCATGTGCGCCGAGGGGCACCGGCCGATCTGCCAGGACACGGGAATCGTCAACGTGTTCGTGAAATGGGGGCAGGACTGCCGGCTCGAATCGGACCGGTCGCTTCAGGACGTCGTCGATGAGGGCGTGCGCCGCGCCTACAACCATCCCGAGAACAAGCTGCGCGCCTCGGTCCTCGCCGACCCCGCGTTTACCCGCCGCAACACCCGCGACAACACCCCGTGCGTGCTTTCGGTCGAGATGGTGCCCGGCAGGACGGTGTCCATAGATGTCGCGGCGAAAGGCGGGGGGAGCGAAAACAAGTCGAAGTTCAAGATGATGAACCCCAGCGATTCGATCGTCGACTGGGTGCTCGAGATGCTGCCCCAGATGGGCGCCGGCTGGTGTCCGCCGGGCATGCTCGGCATCGGCATCGGCGGCACGGCCGAACACTGCGTCAAGCTTGCGAAGCAGAGCCTCATGGAGCCGATCGACATGGCCCAGCTCAAGGCGCGGGGCCCGCAGAACGATATCGAGGCGCTGCGGATCGAGATCTTCGACAAGGTCAATGCGCTCGGGATAGGAGCACAGGGGCTCGGCGGGCTCGCAACGGTGCTCGACGTCAAGATCATGGACTGGCCGTGCCACGCCGCGGGCAAGCCGGTGGCCATGATTCCCAACTGCGCTGCGACCCGCCACGCGCATTTCACGCTCGACGGCTCGGGGCCGAGCTTTCTCGAAAAGCCGAAGCTGTCCGATTGGCCCGAGGTGCACTGGACCCCCGACGCGTCGGCGAAACGTGTCGACCTCGATTCCCTCACGCCCGAAGAGGTCGCGAGCTGGAAGGCCGGGGACCGCCTCCTGCTGAACGGCGCGATGCTCACCGGACGGGACGCCGCGCACAAACGCATCGCGGACATGCTCGCGAAGGGCGAGGAGCTCCCGGTCAGCTTCCGGGGCCGCGCGATCTACTACGTCGGCCCGGTCGATCCGGTGGTCGGCGAAGTCGTCGGCCCGGCCGGCCCGACCACGGCAACCCGGATGGATAAGTTCACCGACATGATGCTGGAGCTCGGCCTGCTGGCGATGATCGGCAAGGCCGAGCGGGGGCAGGGCGCGGTGCAGGAAATCGCCCGGCACAAGGTCGCCTACCTCATGGCAGTCGGCGGCGCGGCCTACCTCGTCAGCCGGGCCATCCGCGAAGCCAGGGTCGTTGCCTTCGAGGAACTGGGCATGGAGGCGATCTACGAGTTCCGGGTCGAGGACATGCCCGTTACCGTCGCTGTCGATTCGGGCGGTGCCAACGTCCACACGCTGGCACCTGCCGAATGGCGCGCGAAGATCGCCGCGGAAAACCTCCTGCCGGCGGACTGACGCAGCCGACGAAGCGCCGAATCGCCTCGACGCGCGCACTGGCGTCCGGCTGGTCGCTCGGGCACTAGCGAAGGCAATGAACGACCACACTGGATCCGCGCCTCCCGGCGTGTCGCTGCGCACGGTCCTCGCCTCGATCGCGGGGCTGTGGACCTGCTATTTCGTGCTGGTGACGATCCGCGCGTGGATCGGGCTCGAGCTGCAGGGCGAATTGCTCTGGCGCCGGGCCCTCGTGTGCCTCGTTGGGATGGCGATCACGTTCGTCATGTGGCTGATCCTGCGCCTTGCGGACCGGCGCCCCCTCGGCTTCCAGATCGGGCTCGCTCTCGTCCTGGCGATGCCCGCCGCACTCGCAATCGCCCAAATCAACATCCTCGTCTTTGCCGAGGTTCAGGAGAAGGTCGAAAGCAAGATCGCCGAACGGCGTGGCTATTCGATCCGGCGCGATGCATCGGGCAACATCGTGATCGAGGCGCCGGCACTGCCCGGTCCCGACGTCGACGGCCCGCTCGGCCCCGACAACGCCGGCCGCGCGAAGGTCGTGCTGCCGACCGATTCCGATGCCGCTCGCCAATGGTTGCCGATCCTCGAGCTGGCAATAAGCCGCTACTTCCTGTTGCTGTCGTGGGCCGCATTGTACCTTGCGCTGAGCGCGATCGGCCGGGCGCGCGAGGCGGAACGGCGCGAGGCCCGCTTCCGCAGCGCGGCGCGCGCGGCCGAATTGCGGTCGCTGCGCTACCAGGTCAATCCGCACTTCCTGTTCAACGCCTTCAACTCGCTGTCCGCGCTCGTGCTGACCGGCAAGGGCGACCGCGCCGAAGAGATGATCCAGCGATTGTCGAGCTTCTATCGCCACAGCCTTGCCGACGACCCGACGGGCGACGTCGAACTGGCGGACGAGATCGCCCTCCAGCGCGACTACCTCGCGATCGAGGCGGTCCGTTTTCCCGAGCGGCTGAAAACCGTGATCGAACTCCCCGCGGAGCTTGAACATCTGCAGGTGCCGGGGATGATCCTCCAGCCGCTGGTCGAGAACTCGGTCAAGTACGCGGTCGCGCCGGTCGCCCGTCCGGTGACGATCACCATTTCGGCGCGCGAGGAGTATGGCCGCCTCGTCCTCACCGTTTCAGATGACGGTCCCGGCGGAACGGACGGTGGAGCGACCGGCTTCGGCATCGGCCTCGCCAACGTGCGCGATAGGATCGAGGCGCGCTTCGGCCCCGATGCGATGCTCGTCTCGGGCCCTTACGAGGGGGGTTATCGAAGCGAACTGCGATTGCCGATGGTGAAAGATGACTGACATGCGCGACGCGAACGACGGGGGCGGATCCGGCGGACCCTTGCGGGCACTGATCATCGACGACGAGCCGCTGGCGATCGAGCGGATGCAGATCATCTGCGCAAGGATACCCGAGTTGCGGGTGATCGGCACCGCAAGCGACGGTGCCGCTGCGCTGCGGCTGATCGAGGCTCTCGAACCCGATCTGCTGCTGCTCGACATGACCATGCCCGAGCTGGACGGCCTTGCGGTCGCGCGCGCGCTCGCCCGGCGGCCGCGGCGGCCCGCGATCGTGTTCGTCACCGCGCACGAGCATTTTGCGGTGGAGGCGTTCGATCTCGAGGCGGTCGACTACGTGCTGAAGCCGGCAACGCCCGAACGGCTGGGGCGTGCCATCGAGCGCGCGCTGGCCCGGCGCGACGTCGGCACCTTGCGCCCCCGTGGCACGTGGCTGACCGAGTTGTGGGTCCCCCACCGCTCCGAGCTGCTGAGGATCGAGGTGGGTCAGGTGAGCCGGATCGATGCGGAGCGCGACTACGTGCGGCTCCATGTCGGAGAGCGGAGCTATCTCCTGCTGCAGACGATCGCTGGCCTCGAAAAAAGGCTAGATCCCGCGCAATTCATCCGCATCCACCGCTCGACGATCCTGCGGCGCGACTGCATCCGCGGCCTGCGGCACGACGGGCTCGGCGTGTGGTCGATAGAGCTTGCCGACGGCGAGGCGCTGCGGATCGGGCGGACCTACCTCGCCAAGGTCAAGGCGATGGCCGGCCGCTGAACCTTGCTTCGCGCCGGATTGCCGAATGATCGGGCCGGGAAGGGGGGACTGCTCCTTCCCGGCCCCGGACGCCGCAACCGGCGGCGCCGTTTCGTTCATGCCCGCCGCCTGGCGCAGCGGACCTTGGGTTCAGCCGCCCTTGGCCGCCCGGTCGACCAGAGTCGCCATCTGCTGCTTGGCGAGCTTGGTCGCCTCGGAAACGCAGAACTGCTCGTCGCGAACCCGGCTGCCGCCTCCGGTGCGAACCGGCAGTTCCTTGCAGTAGTCGCGGGCCCCAGAGGCAATGCGGTTCTTGAGCGTTTCCTGGTCGTGCTTGTTCGACAGGTCGAGATCGCGGTGCACGACGACGAAATCGTCCGGCGCCGCGGCATTGGCAGTGCTGGCAAGGGCAAGAGCCGAAAAGGCAATCAGAACGGTTCTCATGGCAGTCTCTCCTCGTTTGATCCGATCGATCGAAGCGACCGGGTGGAGCCCCCGTGATCCTGAAAATACACGGGATTCCGCCTCGATCTCGTCCGGCTCGACGGGGCCGCCGCGGTGTCCGACGATCGGCAAGGGTTCACGACGACAGGTGTAATCGGACGGACCAACGCCTATTGCGGCCCGACGAGCGCACACCACATCGCAAGAATGTCGGTCGTGATCGTCTTCATTCTGGGCGTGGCGAACTTCGCCATGCACGGCGCGGTGATCCACAGCGGCCATCCACTGCTTGCCGAGAGGCGCTGGTACCTTCACCGGCTGGGGGGGCGGGTCACGCTGGCGACCGAGTTCCTGCTTCTGCTCGCCGCCCTCCTGCTCGTCGCGCAAGGGTGGACGTGGCCCGCATGGGCCTATTGCGGCTACTCGCTGCTGAATGCGCTCGCGGTCTGGCTGATCCTGACCCGCCGCGTGTGACGGTGCCGGGAACCGCAGGGCGTTCGCCACGCTTTGCCCGCATGGACTCCCGTGGCAAGACCTGGCTCATCTACAACGGCTCGAGTGGCAGCCACGACGAGGACGCGCTCACGGAGCTTGTCGAGCGGATGCGCTCGGCAGGCGCGGCGCCGGACGAGGTTCGCGACTGCAAGAACGGCACCCCGCGCGCTCGCGAGGCCGAGGAGCTGGGAATCGGCCTGATCGCCATTCACGGCGGAGACGGTACTCTCAGCCGGACGATCGCGGGCCTCGAAGGGTTCGGCGGGACGGTGCTTCCGCTTCCGGGCGGCACCTTCAACCTCCTGTCGCGCGAGATTTTCGGCGAGCGCGACGCGGTCGAGATCGTCGGCATGCTCGCACGGGGCGAACTGGCCGTGCGCCGGCGCACGTGCATTCGGGGCGAGGGCGGGGTGATCGCGCTCAGCGAACTCCTTGCCGGCCCGGGTGCCAAGTGGGCCGACGTGCGCGAAGAAATGCGCGAAGCGAACGTGGCCGAGATGATCGTCAAGGGCTGGGACGCGGCGGCGACGAGCACTGTCGGCCCGATGGTCGCGCTGGAGCGCCCCGCGCGCGGCAACGCCGATGGCTATGCGGGAATCCGGTTGCGCCCGCGGGCGAACGGTATCGCCGTCCAGGGGTACGGAGCCGAGAACTTGGGAGACTACCTCCAGCAGGGCCTCGCCATTCTCAAGCGCGACTTCCGCGACGGTCCCCACGATGACCTGGGACAGGAGCGGGAGATCGCCTGTCGCTCGCTCGAAGGGGAGCCCATTCCGCTGATGGTCGATGGCGAGCGGCTGGAAGGCGCGGCTACCGCGCGGTTTTCGCTCGACACCCTCGACGTCGATCTGCTTGGGATCGCGGATGGCCGATAGCACGCTGCTGTTTCACCTGTCCGACATCCATTTCGGGCTCGAACACAACCGCGCGCTCGACTGGGTCGCCGATGAAATCGCGGCGCGACAGCCCGCGGCGGTGATCATCACCGGCGACCTGACGATGCGGGCGCGCCAGCGCGAGTTCGACGCAGCGCGCACGTGGATCCTTTCGCTCCCGGCCCCGGTCACCGTCGTCGTGGGCAACCACGACCTGCCCTACTTCAACCTCGTCGAGCGATTCTTCGATCCCTACCGGCGCTTCCGAGGCATGAAGCAGATGGTCGAGCGGGAGATCGACCTTCCCGATATCGCCATCGTCCCGCTCAAGACCGCGGCCCGGATGCAACCACGATTCAACTGGTCGAAGGGATGGATCAGCGACGAAGCGCTCGCCCGCTCCCTGCGCGCGATCGATGCGCTGCCGCCGGGCAAGCGCGTTCTTGTCGCCGCACACCACCCTCTGGTGGAAGTCGGCACCCGGGGCACCGCGCTCACCCATGGCGGCACGAAAGCCCTTGCCGAACTGGCCAAGCGGGGCATTGCCGGCGTTCTGTCGGGCCACGTGCACGACCCGTTCGATCTCACCCAGGAAACCGTCCACGGACCCGTCCGGATGATCGGCGCGGGCACCCTGTCGCAGCGGATCAGGTCGACCCCGCAAAGCTTCAACGAACTTCGCTTTGAACACGACGGCACGCTCTGCGTCGAGGCTCGCAACCTCCAGGACGTGCCGACCGAGGCGATGAAGATCGACGCCGTGCCGGAGGACGCGATGCCGCCGCGCGCGCCCGGCGAACCGGTTGCCCCGATCGGCGCGGTCCCGCGCACCGACCCACCGGTTCGCTGAATCCTTCCCGTCCTTCGGTGGACGCGAAAAAGGGCGACCTCTCGCGAGGCCGCCCTTCCTTTTCCGCCGTCGCGGAAAATCGGTTCGCTGATCAGCGCTTGCTGAACTGGAAGCTGCGGCGAGCCTTGGCGCGGCCGTACTTCTTGCGCTCGACCACGCGGCTGTCGCGGGTCAGGAAGCCGGCGGCCTTGACCGTCGCGCGCAGCGCGGGCTCGTACTTCGACAACGCCTGCGCGATGCCGTGCTTGACCGCGCCGGCCTGGCCCGAAAGTCCGCCGCCCTTGACGGTGGCGACGACATCGTACTGGCCCTGCCGATCGGTGATCGTGAACGGCTGGTCGATGACGAGGCGCAGCGTCGGCCGCGCGAAGTAGACTTCCTGGTCGCGGCCGTTGACCGTGACCTTGCCGGTGCCGGGCTTCAGCCAGACTCGCGCGGTGGCGTCCTTGCGGCGGCCGGTGGCATAGGCGCGGCCCTGCTTGTCGAGTTCCTGCTCGCGCAGCGGCGCGTCGCTGGCGGCCGCGGGCGCATTGCCCTCGGCAGCGGGAGCGTCGCCGGCGATGTCCTTGAGGTCGGCGAGATCCGACACGGTGTTCGTTTCGTCAGCCATTACGCGGTGACCTTGTTCTTGCGGTTCATCGAAGCGACGTCGAGCGTCTCGGGCTGGTTCCCGGCATGCGGGTGCTCGGTCCCGGCATAAAGGTGCAGCGCCTTCATCTGCTGGCGGCCGAGCGGCCCGCGCGGGATCATCCGCTCGACGGCCTTCTCCAGCACGCGCTCGGGGAAGCGGCCTTCCAGCACCTTGGCCGGGGTCGTTTCCTTGATGCCGCCGGCGTAGCCAGTGTGCTTGTAGTACTTCTTGTCCGACAGCTTGTTGCCGGTGAAGCGCACCTTGTCGGCGTTGATCACGATGACGTGGTCACCGCAATCGACGTGCGGGGTGTAGCTCGGCTTGTGCTTGCCGCGCAGGATGTTGGCGACGATCGAGGCGAGGCGGCCGACGACGAGTCCTTCGGCGTCGATCAGGTGCCACTTCTTTTCGACCTCGGCCGGCTTGATCGACCGGGTGGTCTTGCTGAGCGCCTTCATGGCTGGTCCTTAGGGTTGCGAATTGCGTGCGCGGCCCATGCCGCTGCGAGCGGGGCCTTTGGCGTCCGAAGCCCAGCAAGTCAAGCGAAACGGCGGGTTTCGACGGAGGTAAAATAATACCGTCTGATTTACGCGAACCCATTGGCGAGGAAGTCCAGCGTCGCGGGCGGCGCGCGGTCCGCCAGCCACCCGATCACCACCGGGACATCATAGGGATGCAGATCCTCGGCCATCGCGATCGCCTGATCGAGGGTACGGGCGTCGAGCTTGAACAGCACGCCGTACTCCTCGCTCGACTGCATCGACCCTTCCCACACGAAGTGCGATTCGACGGGACCGATGACGTTGGCGCACGCCGCAAGGCCCGAGCCGACGACTGCTATGGCAAGGTTGCGGGCATTCTCCGCCGTGTCGATCGGCGTCCAGATGAGCGCAGGCGTGCCGAGGCTCATGCGCGCCGCTGCCCCAGCAGGTGCATGCCCCACGCCGACGCTGCGACCACCAGCGCACCGACGAACTGATGCAGCACCGCCACCCAGAGTTCGACCCCGGTGAGCACGGTGGCGATCCCGAGCACGATCTGGAGGCCGAACGCGGAATGGATCGCGATCGAGGCGCGCCGGTCGATCCCACGCACGCGACGCGCCAGCACGATCAGGAACCCGACCGCAACCCACGCCCACCAGCGATGGAGGAAGTGGATCAGGAACGAATCGTGCAGCGCGGCCCAAAGGAAGCCGCGGCTCGCGTCGTATTCGGGCACCAGGCGTCCCTGCATGAGCGGCCACGTGTCGGAAGCCAGCCCTGCATCGAGCCCGGCGACCCATGCGCCCAGAAGGAGCTGGATGAACAGGACCAACCCTGTCAGCACCGCGAACCCGGTCATCCGTGCCGGGCGCGCCGCACGGTTGCGATCCAGCGCCTTCAGGTCCAGCGCCGTCCACACGAGGCCCGCGAGCGTGAACAGCGCGGTGAGCAGGTGGATCGAAAGCCAGAAATGGCTGACGTCGGTCGCGGTCTCATTGATCCCCGAGCGGACCATGAACCACCCGAACGCGCCCTGCATGCCACCGAGCGCCAGCAGCGCGACGAGGCGGGGCTTGTAGCCCGCCGGGATCGCCCGGCGTACCCAGAACCACGCCAGCGGCAGCGCGAATGCAAGGCCGATCACGCGGCCGAGCAGGCGATGGAACCATTCCCAGAAATAGATGAACTTGTAGTCGGCAAGCGTCATGCCCGCGGGACCGGTCACTTGCCGGTACTCGCCGATCTGCTTGTACGCCTCGAACTCCGCCTGCCACTGCGCCTCGTTCATTGGCGGAAGCGCGCCGGTGACCGGCTTCCACTCGGTGATCGAGAGTCCCGATTCGGTCAGACGGGTAATGCCGCCGACGACGACCATGGCCACCACCAGCAGCGCGACCACGAAAAGCCACCGAGCGAGGGCCGCGGGCCTTGTACGTTCGGCGGAATTCGCGGGGGTGTCCATCGGCCGCGCACATGGGTCCGCCGGGCGCAAATCGCAAGCGTCGATCGCGCACATGGCCTTGCGTAACGATACAGCGTTACATAAATGGACGGTAAGCCATGGCGAACGCACTCATCACCTCGATTCGGGGCAACCTCGACCGCGCGGGCATCACCCTGTCCGCGCTGTGCGTCGTGCACTGTCTTGCGACCCTCGTGCTTGTTTCGGCGCTGGGCATCGGCGGAAGCGTGTTCCAGAACCCCCTGATTCACGAAGTTGGCCTCGCGCTCGCGATGATCGTTGCCGCGGTCGCGATCGGTCTCGGCGCCCTGCGCCACCGTCATCCCGTGCCCTTCGTCACGGCGATGACCGGCCTCACGTTCATGGGCGGCGCGCTGGCGATGCCGCACGGCTATGAGGAAGCGGTGCTGACGATCATCGGGGTAGGGCTGGTATCCGCCGGGCACATCCTCAACTTGCGCGCGTGCTGTTGCGCGACCTCGGGCGAGCACGCCTGCTCTGTCAACCGCGAAGGCTGATCAGCTGCCGCTGCGCGTAATCACGATATCCGGCGCGCTGCGCATGGTGTCGCCCGGATAGACCGCTTCCACGTTGTTCCCGTCGGGATCGATCAGGAATGCGGCGAAATATCCCGTAAAATAGTCACGTTCGCCCGGTGGGCCGTTGTCGGAGCCGCCAGCTGCAAGACCTACAGCGTGCCACCGGTGAACCATCTCGCGCGACGAAGCCTGGAAGGCTAGATGGACATGCGTTCCCTCCCCGGCATCTGTGCCCGCCTCGATCCACAACTCGTCGGCAGAAAGGTATTCCTCAGTTACCGTGCAATCCACCCCGAGCACGGCGAGCGTCGCGCGATAGAAAGAGAAAGTGCGCGCGGAATCTCGCGCGCGCAGGTGCACATGGTCAATCAGGCGGCCGAGGCGATACTGCATTGCACCGTTCTCCTGCGTCGCGGCGGCGGCAAGTGCGGTTGCATGCTGGCCGCGTGGCGCTATCTCGCGAGCGATGTCCGATATTCTGACCCTTACCGTCAATGGCGAGAGCCGCCGCACTTCCGCTGCAACCGTCGCCGACCTCGTCCGCGAACTCGGGCTCGACCCCGCCAAGGTCGCGGTCGAGCGCAACGGCGTGATCGCGCCCCGGTCCATGCTGGCCGATGTCGCGCTGGTGGACGGCGATACTCTTGAAATAGTGCATTTCGTCGGGGGCGGAGACCATACTGTCGAGGATACGTGGGAAGTTGCCGGCCACCGGTTCACCTCGCGGCTGATCGTGGGGACAGGCAAGTACAGGGATTTCGCGCAGAACGCCGCCGCGCTCGAGGCGTCGGGCGCCGAAATCGTCACGGTCGCGGTTCGGCGGGTCAACGTCAGCGATCCCGGCGCGCCGATGCTCACCGACGTCATCGACCCGAAGAAGGTAACCTACCTGCCCAACACCGCCGGCTGCTTTACCGCGGACGAGGCGATCAGGACGCTGCGCCTCGCGCGGGAAGCGGGCGGCTGGGACCTCGTCAAACTCGAGGTGCTGGGCGAGGCGCGCACGCTCTATCCCGACATGCGCGAGACGCTGAAGGCATGCGAGGTGCTTGCGAACGAAGGCTTCAAGCCGATGGTCTACTGCGTCGACGACCCGATCGCGGCCAAGCAGCTGGAAGAGGCGGGCGCGGTCGCGGTAATGCCGCTGGGCGCGCCGATCGGCTCCGGGCTGGGCATTCAGAACCGCGTGACGATCCGCCTTATCGTGGAAGGGGCCAGGGTGCCGGTCCTGGTCGACGCCGGGGTCGGGACTGCGAGCGACGCGGCGGTGGCGATGGAGCTCGGCTGCACGGGAGTTCTCATGAACACCGCCATCGCCGAGGCGAAGGACCCGGTCCGAATGGCGCGCGCGATGAAGCTCGCGGTCGAGGCCGGACGCGGCGCCTATCTCGCGGGCCGGATGGCAACGCGCAAGTACGCCGATCCTTCCAGCCCGCTCGCCGGCTTGATCTAGGGCGGCCTCGTCGTCGGAACAGGGCGCCGCCGCACCCATTGTTCCTGCATGACCGGCGCCGAACTCACTGTCCTTGGCTGGGGCCTCCTGCTGCTCGTGGTCTATGGGGCGATCCACGTTGGCGGGCTCGAGCTGATACGCCGGTTCAAGCCAAGCCAGGAAGACCACCGCTATCTGGGCCTGCTGGCCACCTTCTGGGGCCTGGCCATACTACATCTCGTCGAGATCGCGGTCGGCGCAGCCGCGCTTGCAATCGTTCTTGCCGGCGACGGCAACGGGTCGCTCAGCGAGGGATTCGGAAGCACGGCGGCCGATTTCCTCTATCTGGCAGGCACCTCGTTCGGTACGCTCGGCTATACCCAACTCGACGCGACGGGACCTATCCGCCTCCTGATCATGGTCCTTTCATTGAGCGGGTTCATGCTGATCACCTGGTCGGCCACCTTCATCTACACGATATGGGGCGAAAGCTTTCGCGAGTGATTGCCCCGGCACAAGGCTAACGGGAAATTAACCATCCTGCGCGAATCTGCGGTCGAACAGGGGGGTAGTGACCATGGCCGTCACCAATGCCGCGTCGATGACGATTTCCGAGATGCGCGAATTTGCGAGCTTCACGCCCGCCGAACAGCGTTACATACGCCGCAGCCTCGACATCGGGCTCGGGCGTCAGGACGCTTTCAAGCTCTGGGCGCGCACCGCGGACGAGAACGCCGCGATCCGCAGCCAGTACGTCGCCTACCAGGACCTGAAGGTCCTGCGCGCCTCGATCCCGGCGGAGAGCAGTTTCGAGTGCGTGGAGGGGTTCATCGGCAAGCTCACCCGCGTTGCCGCGTTCGACCTTGCCCAGGACCGGATCGAGAGTTTTTCGGCTTTCCGCTTTCTTTACGAGCGGCTGATCGGCGCTGACTCCCGGCCCTGGCTGCCGAGCGCGTTCTGCGCCGCGAGCGCGCTGCCGCAGATCAAGCCGAGCCGCCGCAAGCTGCTGCTCCAGTCGCTGAGCGAAGCCGCCGCGACCGCCCCGGGCTGGTCCGACCGCGCGCCGAGCTTCTATCCCGAATACATCGACCGCGAGGCGGCCTAGAAGTAAGCGGGGTCAGCCCCGCACGCCGAACGTCGCGTATTTGCTGACGAACTTCCACGCCCTGTCCGGCACCTGCAGGATCTTGTTGGCTTCTGCCCTCAGCGCGTCGCGCTTGGCCGGGGTGAGCGCCTTGCGCGCCGCCGCGGCCGTAGGATAGGCGCTGAGGTAGTCAGCGATGCGGAGCTTGAGCTCGGTCCGGGTCGATCCGACGGAGAACGTGCCGACGCCCAGTTTCATCATCTCGTTCTGCAATTCCTGACCGGCCACCATGGACACATCTGTCTTCCCGCCGAAGCCGGGCGAAATCCGGTAGGCCTGGCAGGTTCCGAGGTAACGGAGCGTCAGCATCCCGGCCCGTTCGGGGTCCATCTGCAGGGCGTCCTTGAAAAAGATGGTGAATTCGTCGGGCTTTGCGACGATCTTGTAGATCTGCCCCTTGATGAAGTCGATCAGGTCGTCGGTTCCCATAGTCCCGGATTCCCTCGTTGCGCATCCTGCCGTTGGCGTCGCCGCTCGGGGCGGCAGGAGGCGGATCGAATATAGCCCCGCCGACGGCCCGCCAGATTGTATGTAAACGTCCTGTTCGAAACGGCTTACGCCCTCCGCGGAGTCCGGTCGCGCATGCCGACGAACAGCGCGATGAGCCCGATGGAGCCCAGATAGCGAAACGCCGAGTCGAGCGCAGGCCCCCGCATGGCGTCCGAGCGCCACATTTCGAACCAGCTCTCGGCAATCACGATCCACCCGGCGAACAGCAGGGCCATCGCAACCCCGCACCCGGCCAGGGCAAGCCGCTTGGCCGTGTCGAATTCGCGCCCCCGATGGCGGGCGCGCCACATCGCGATTGCGCCCAGTGTGCACAGCAGAGCGCTTGCCAGCTTGAACGCGGGGATCAGGATCGCTCCCAGGCCCACCACGAGGGGATTGCTCGTTGCCCGCCACGAGCCGGAGCCGCCTTCCCAGGTTGACATCGAGGTGGCGGCCTCCACCGCGCCGCGCGTGCCCTGCCAGTCCGCGAAATTTCCGAATGCGCCAACGTATCCCCACGCGGCGACGGTGGCGACAAGCGCGATCTTGACGATTGGCAGCATCGAGGGGCCTCTCTACGTTCCCGGCGCGACCCTCGAAGGCCTTGCGTCATCCCTTGTATAAAGCGTCCAGCCGGTCCCCGTAGCGCTCCTTGATCTTGTGCCGCCGGATCTTGAGGCTCGGGGTCATTTCCTCGTTGTCGGTACTGAAGGGCTCGTCGGCGAAAGCGAACTGGCGCACCTTCTCGATGACCGAGAGATCCTGGTTGGTCCGGTCGACCGCGGCGCGCACGGCGCTGCGGAACGCGGGCAGGTTCTGCAATTCCTTCAGGTCGAACCTGATGTCGTTCGCCTTCGCCCACTCGAGCGCCCATTCGGCATCGGGCACGATCAGTCCGACGAGGTAGGGCCGCCGGTCGCCGCTGACCATCGCCTGCGCGATCTCGGGCTGGAGGGTGAGCATGCCCTCGACCTTCTGCGGCGCGACGTTGTCGCCCTTATCGTTGACGATCATGTCCTTCTTGCGGTCGGTGATGACGATCCGGCCTTTTTCGTCGAGGTGACCAATGTCGCCGGTGTGGAGCCAGCCGTCCTTCAGCGCCTTTTCGGTTTCGGACCTGTTCTGCCAGTAACCGTGCATCACCAGTTCTCCGCGCACGAGGATCTCGCCGTCGTCGGCTATCTTCACCTCGACCCCGCGCATCGGCGGACCAACGGTATCCATCTTGATCCCGGCGCTCGGGCGGTTGCAGCTGATGACGGGGCCAGCCTCGGTCTGGCCGTATCCCTGGAGCATCGTCAGCCCCATTGCCTCGAAGAAGTTGCCGACCTCCGGGTTGAGCGGCGCCCCGCCCGAGACCATCGCCTTGATCCGCCCGCCGAAGCGCTGGCGGATCTTCGGGCGCAGCAGCTTCTCGATCAGCATGTCGGCCGGGCGATCGCGCAGGCGCTTCTTGGGCTGCGCGGCGATCTGCAACGCGCGGGTCATCAGGTAGTTCGGGATTTTACCCTGCTTTTCTACCTGCTTCATGATGCGCGTGCGCAGGACCTCGAACAGACGCGGGACGACCACCATGATCGTCGGGCGCGTCTCCTCGATGTTGCTCGCAAGCTTTTCGAGCCCCTCGGCATAGAAGATCTCGGCCCCGCACGCGATCGGAAGGTACTGGCCGCCGGTATGTTCGTAGGCGTGGCTGAGCGGGAGGAACGAGAGGAATCGCTCGTCGTCGCCAAGCCCGAAGTCCTCGACCAGGATTTCCGCGGCGCCGGCCACGTTGCACAGGATCGCGCCGTGATGCTGGAGCACGCCGCGCGGCGCGCCCCCTGTGCCGCTGGTATAGATGATGCACGCGGTGTCGCCCCGGCCGATCGACCCGATCCGCGCCTCGACCGCCGTCCGCGCTTCGGCCGCATCGCCTTCGAGCATGGTAGCCCACGGGTGACAGGTGACCTGTCCGCCCTGGAAATGGCGGACGCCGTCGATCGGGATGAGGTGTTCGGCAAGGCCCGACCGCATGATCGCCGGGATCAGTGGCACCGACAGCTTCTCGTTCGATACGATCACGGCGCGCGCGCCCGAGTTGTCGAGGATGTGCTGGTGGTCGCGTTCCGTGTTGGTCGTGTAGGCGGGCACCGTGATGCAGCCCGCGGCCATGATCGCAAGGTCCGCAACGCACCATTCCGGCCGGTTCTCCGACACCAGCATGACCCTGTCGCCGGTCTCGAGGCCGAGCTTGCGCAGGTTTTCCGCGAGCAGGCAGACCTGGTCTGCGACTTCACCCCAGGTGCGGGTGCGCCATTCCCCGCCCGAGCGGGCACCAAGGAAAGGCCGCGCGCTGCGTGCGCCGGCCCGCTTGAGGAACAGCTCGACGAGATTGCCCGCCGAATCGATATCGCTCAGCTGCAAGGCCCCTGGCTCCCTCTTTCCCATCCCGCCCTGACTAGATACCCGCAGCCCGGGCGGCAAGCCGCCGTCGGGCGGGCCTCCCACCGGGCCGGTCATGGCGGATCGATCAGGTCTTCCATCCGCGGTTCGCGGCCGGCCATCCACCCGTCCTGCATCCGGCGCAGCGCGTTCACCTTGATCGGCGCTTCCCCAGTGCGGAACTTCGCGTGACCAAGTGCGCGCAGCTGCGGGATCGCAGCCTCGAGCCAGGTGCCCTGTTCGAGCAGTATGGTGTCGCCGAACGCCATTGCGAACGGGAGCGAAAGCGCCTCGTCCGGTTCCAGTCCGAAATCGATCATGCCCACGATCGCGCGGGCCGTCGACACCGGAATGGTGGTGCCGCCCGCCGCGCCGACCGCGATCACCGGCTTGCCTGCCGGGTCCCAGATGACCATCGGCGCCATCGAGCTGCGCGGCCGCTTGCCGCCTTCGACGCGGTTGGCGACCAGTCGCCCGTTCACCGTGGGAGAGCGGCTGAAATCGGTCAGTTCGTTGTTGAGGTAGAAGCCCCCGGTCATCAGGCCCGATCCGAACGCGCTCTCGATCGTCGAAGTGTAGCTGACCATCGTGCCGGCCGAATCGACCGCGGCGAAGTGCGACGTACCTTGCTCCTCGGGCTCGTCGCCGTCGGCAAGCGCGGTGGGTGCGCCGGGCGGCACGCCGGGCTGCGGGTCCGCGTTCGTCTTCCCCGGATCGATCAGCCGGGACCGGCGGGCGATGTAGTCCGGGTCGACGAGACCCGCCACCGGGACTGCCACGTAATCGCTGTCCGCGAGATAGAGCTCGCGGTCCGCATAGGCGAGCCGCTGCGCCTCGAGGAACAGGTGCCAGGTCACCGGGTTGCGGGGGCCGAGCGCCTTGAGGTCGAACCGCTCGAGCATGCCGAGCATCTGCAGGATCGCGATTCCCCCCGACGTCGGCGGTCCCATTCCGCACAGTCGATAGCCCCGGTACGTGCCGCACACCGCCGGTCTTTCCTTGGCTTCGTACGCGGCAAGGTCCGCAGGCGTCATCGGGCGGGGGCGCGGCGTGGCCGCGGCGACGGTCGCGGCAAGCTCCTCGGCGCGCGGACCACGGTAGAATGCGTCGGGCCCCGCCCTTGCGATCGCCTCGAAAGTCTGCGCCAGTTCCTCGTTCCGGACGATCGTTCCCGCAGGAAGGGGCTGACCGTCGGCGCCGAAGAACAGCGCCCGCCCCGTTTGCGTCCACGCCGCGCGATCGGGAGTCTGCTTGAGCGACTGGACCAGCCGCGGATTTATCGCGAAACCGTTGCGGGCGAGCACGATCGCCGGCTCGAACAACTTCGCCCACGGCAGCCTGCCGTGCTCGGCGTGCGCCTTGGCAGCCAGCGCGATGTTGCCCGGTACGCCCACGCTGAGGCCGCTTTTCACCGAAGCATCGAACGGCGGGACCCTGCCGTCTTCGAGAAACCAGTCGTGACCGGCGCCGGCGGGTGCCCTTTCGCGGCCGTCGAACGTCGTCACGGTTCCGTCCGCCGCGCCGCGGACAAGGAACCCGCCGCCGCCGATGCCCGAACTCTGCGGTTCGACCACGGTAAGGGCGATCATCGTCGCGATCGCCGCGTCTGTGGCGTTACCGCCGGCGCGCAGCATCGCCAGACCCGCCTCCTCGGCGCGCGGGTCGGCAGCGCTGACGTTGCCGGCCAACGCGTCCTGGGGCGCCGGATTGTCGGGAAGGGTCGCGCAGCCGGCGAGCGGCGGCAGCGCGGCGAGCGAGGCGAGGGCGAGGATTCGTGGGATACGGTGCAGCATCGACAGGCTTGCTACTCGCTCCCCACCGCCTCCGCAATCGAACTGAAACCGTTCTCACGCATCAGTTTTTCCAGCCCCCGCACGATCCGCCGGCCAAGCCCCGGCCCTTCATAGACGAGCGCGCTGTAGAGCTGGACGAGGCTTGCGCCCGCGCGGATCCGCTCCCACGCGTCGGCGGCGCTGGCTATCCCGCCTACCCCGATAAGCGGCAGGTCGGCGCCTGCGACCGTGCGAAAGCGGCGAAGCTGGTCTAGCGCGAGGTCGCGTAAGGGGGCGCCCGAAAGGCCTCCCGCTTGCTTCGCCTGCGCGGACAGCAGGGGCGGGCGGGTCACCGTGGTGTTCGATACGATGAGGCCCGCGATGCCGTAATCCATCGCTGCGCGAACGATCCGCTCGTGGTCGCCGTCCGCGAGGTCGGGTGCAACCTTGAGGAACACCGGGGGGGTCGTGGACGTCCGCGCCCCGGCGATCGCTGCGAGCAGTGCAACGAGTTCGCCTTCGGACTGCAGGTCGCGAAGGCCGGGGGTATTGGGCGAGCTGACGTTCACCGTCAGGTAGTCTGCAAAGGGCGCGAACGTCGCGATGCCGGTCACGTAATCCGCGATGCGATCAGGCGAATCCTTGTTGGCACCGACGTTGATGCCGATAGTGCCGCGCCCCTTCCGGCGCGCGAGCCGCGAAGCCGCCGCGGCGGCGCCGCCGTTGTTGAACCCCATCCGGTTTATCACCGCGTGGTCTTCAGCCAACCGGAACAGGCGCGGCCGGGAGTTGCCGGGCTGCGGCTTCGGCGTGATCGATCCCACTTCGACGAACCCGAAGCCGAGGCCCAGCATCGCGTCGGGCACTTCGGCATCCTTGTCGAACCCGGCGGCGAGACCGACCGGGTTAACGAAAGGGATGCCGGCAACGCTTGTCGTGAGCGGTCCAGGCGCAGGTGGAGGGAGGTTGGGCGTTGCCTTGAGCGCGGCTATCGCCAGCCGATGCGCGCGTTCGGGCCCGAGAGTAAACAGGGCGGGAGCGGCAAGACGATAGAGCACGCGCGGCGATATGGCCGGGGCGGAGCCGGTTGTCGAGGCGACAGATGGTTGCCGAAGTGTCCAATCCTTACAACAAATCCTGTCGTTTCAGCCGATTCTACGTCGCTTTCATACAATCACGGCCCGGCGAATCGGTTTAATACGCCCCTGCGACCCGAAGGGCTCGAAGCTTCATCGGCGACGAGTTCCTCCACTCAATGGCGGCCCCGGCTACGGCGGGGGCCGCCCTTTTTTTGCGCTCCAGCGGCCACCCGTCCCGAGCATCGCGAGGCTAGCGTGCCTGCTCGCTTCAGGCCGATCGGGACGTGCGCATTGAACGCAGCGGCATATGCCGATAGTTAACGTCGCGGGCGCAGGATATAACAGGGGCATATCGATGGATCGGGCGACCGACGGCGCCGCGTGGCGCAGCGACCGCGAGACCGCCGATGAATCGCTGACTGTCTCCGAGGCGATGCGGCTGTCGTACATCGCGCCGCCGCCTGATCTCCAGCCGTTCGTCACGACCTTCTTCCTGTTCCGTTGCGACGAGCAGATCATCCGGGACATTCAGCCTGCCGCGGTGGGACAGTTCCAGGTCTATCTTCGCGGCAGAGGGCAGATGCACTACCCGCACGGCCGCGCTGACCGGTCTTTCCCCGTGACCCTCCAGGGCCCGACGACCGTCGCCGCGCCGTTCGAGGTCGAGGGGCCTTTCCACGCCCTGGGGGCGGCGCTCTCGGCGCTGGGCTGGGCAGCGCTCACCGGCATGTCCGCAGGCAAGGCGAGGGACCGGCTGTTCGACGCAGGCGAAGTCCTCGGGCCGCAGGCCCATGCCCTGGGCGAAGCGCTGCGCGAGGCTTATGAGGCCGACCCGCGAACGGACGGCGAACCGCTGGCGGCGAGGGCGGCCGATTTCATGCGTGCGCACCTCAAGCCGGTTCCCGACGACCACAAGGCCGTGCTCGAGTGCGTTGCCGACTGGCTGGGCAGCGACCTCAACCCGCCGGTCCAGGCGCTGTACGATGCGTGCAGCTACTCGCCGCGGCAAGTTCAACGCCTCGTCACCCGATACTTCGGTTCCAGCCCCACCCATCTCGTCCGCGCCTACCGGGCAACGCGCGTGGTCGCTCTCCTGTCGGAGCCGGGGGTGACTGAACAGCGCGTCGCCGAATTGACCGACGCATTCTACGACCAGTCGCACATGATCCGCGAGATCCGCGAGTTCATCGGACGGACCCCGACGCAGATCTTCGCCGAGGACGAGACGATCCTGCGCACGCTCGTCGACGTCCGCAATTTTCGCGAGATCAAGCCCAACGTGGCCCCCCTCCCACCGCTTGAAAGCGGGGATGCCGACGCCTAGGTGCAATTCGGAGCGAATCATTCCGAATTGACATGAGACTTTCGAACCTCGCCGATTATGCCGTCGTCACGATGAGCGCCGCGGCCCGCCATTGCGGCGGAGGGCGGACGAGTGCGGGCGAACTGGCCGCCGAAACCGGCCTGCCCGCCCCGACCGTGGCGAAAGTGGTCAGCAAGCTGACCGCCGCCGGCCTGCTGCGATCGGTTCGCGGAGCGCACGGCGGGTTGCAGCTGGCTCGTCCCGCTGCCGCGATCAGCCTCGCCGACATCGTCGAGGCGGTCGAGGGACCCATCGCGCTTGCCGCGTGCATCGAGGGCGAGTGCGCGGTGGATCACGATTGCCGCGTGCGCCCGCACTGGCCGCTCGTCAACGAAACGCTAAGGGGTGCGCTGGCCGGGGTGCCGCTTACCCGCCTTGCCCAGGATTATCGACCGGAGATACCCGCGTGACCGACGACGTGACCGACGACCAGATCACCGACGTCGCCGCGCGCGAAGCGGCCGCGAAAGCGGCCGACTACGAGCACGGCTGGTCGGCCGAGATCGATACCGAGTTCGCCGAAAAAGGGCTGTCGGAAGACACCGTCCGCTTCATCAGCGCGAAGAAGGGCGAGCCCGAATGGATGCTCGACTGGCGTTTGAAGGCGTTCCGGCTGTGGCAGGAAATGACGGAGCCCGACTGGGCCAAGCTCGGCTACCCGCCGATCGATTACCAGGGCGCATATTATTACGCCGCGCCGAAGAAGAAGCCCAAGCTCGAATCGCTCGACGAGCTCGATCCGGAAATCAAGGCGGTCTACGACAAGCTGGGCATTCCGGTGGCGGAGCAGGAAGTGCTCGCCGGCGTCGAGGGCGCGCGCAAGGTCGCGGTCGACGCGGTGTTCGACAGCGTCAGCGTGGCGACCACCTTCCGCGAGGAGCTCAAGCGCGCGGGGGTGATCTTCCTCTCGATTTCGGAGGCGATCAGGGAACACCCCGACCTCGTGAAGAAGTGGCTCGGCAAGGTGGTACCGCAGCACGACAACTTCTTCGCGACGTTGAACAGCGCGGTCTTTTCCGACGGCACCTTCGTGTACGTGCCCGAAGGCGTGCGCTGCCCGATGGAGCTTTCGACCTACTTTCGCATCAATGCCGAGAACACCGGCCAGTTCGAACGCACCCTGATCGTCGCCGAGAAGGGCAGTCATGTCTCCTATCTCGAGGGTTGCACCGCGCCGATGCGCGACGAAAACCAGCTCCACGCCGCAGTGGTCGAGCTGGTCGCGCTCGAGGACGCCGAGATCAAGTATTCGACCGTCCAGAACTGGTATCCCGGCAACGCCGAGGGCAAGGGCGGGATCTACAACTTCGTCACCAAGCGCGGCCTGTGCCAGGGCGCGCGGTCCAAGATCAGCTGGACCCAGGTCGAAACCGGTAGCGCGGTGACGTGGAAATACCCGAGCTGCGTGCTCAACGGGAAGGATTCGGTCGGCGAGTTCTACTCGGTCGCGGTGACCAACAACTTCCAGCAGGCCGACACCGGCACCAAGATGATCCACAACGGCAGCGGCAGCCGCTCGACGATCATCTCGAAGGGCATCTCGGCGGGCAAGAGCAACAACACCTACCGCGGTCTCGTCCGTGTCGCCGCGAACGCCGACGGGGTGCGCAACTTCACCCAGTGCGATTCGCTGCTGCTCGGTGACAGGTGCGGGGCGCACACCGTGCCCTACATCGAGGTCAAGAACCCCACCGCGCAGATCGAGCACGAGGCGACCACCAGCAAGATCAGCGACGACCAGCTGTTCTACGCCATGCAGCGCGGCCTCGGCCAGGAGGAAGCGGTGGCGCTGATCGTCAACGGCTTCGCGAAGGAAGTGCTCAAGGAGCTCCCGATGGAGTTCGCCGTCGAGGCGCAGAAGCTGCTGGCGATCAGCCTCGAGGGAAGCGTGGGATGACCGACCGCAAGACCCTCCAGCTCCGCTCGCCCGACGAGACCGCCGACGCCGCGCCCGCGATCAGGAAGAAGGGGCGCGGATGGGAGATTTCAGAAAAGCGGCTCGATGCGCTGCACGACATGGCGCGCGAGAAGCGGCGGCATTCGACCCCCGCGCACAAGGCGCTCGCGGAGAAATTCGCCAAGGCCGACCTCGGCAAGTGGAAGTTCACCCGCCACGCGGTGATCGGCAGCGCGATCGTCGATTTCGCGAGCACAAACCTCGGGCTGGCGATCATGATCGACGAGGAGGACGCCGATCCCGCGCTCGCCACCCGGCGCGACAGGAGCCTCGAGGCGGTCGGCATCAAGGTGATGCGGATCGCCGCCGCCGACGTGCTCGAAGACATGGACGCCGTTCTGGCCCGCATCACCGACGAGATGCGTATGCGTATCGCCGACAAGAAGTCCGCCGCGCGCAAGCACGCCGCGGAAAACCCCAATCAGCACTACGAGCGGAAGCCGAACGACCGGTCAGGCCGCAGGAACACGCATGCTCAAGATCGATAACCTTCACGCCACCGTCGGCGACACCGAGATCCTGCGCGGCCTCACGCTCGAGGTTGGCGCGGGCGAGGTGCACGCGATCATGGGCCCCAACGGTGCGGGCAAATCGACGCTCGCCTACGTTCTCGGCGGCCGTCCGGGCTACGAGGTGACGGCAGGCTCTGTCACTTTCGACGGACAGGACATGCTGGCGCTCGAGCCGCACGAGCGCGCCGCGGCGGGACTGTTCCTCGGCTTCCAGTACCCGGTCGAGATCCCCGGCGTCTCGAACGTCCAGTTCCTGCGCGAGGCGCTAAATGCGCAGCGCGCGGCGCGCGGGGAAGCGCCGCTTACCGGCGGCGAGTTCCTCAAGCTGGCAAAGGAGAAGGCGGGCCTGCTGCGCATGGACATGGACATGCTCAAGCGCGCGGTGAACGTCGGCTTCTCGGGCGGCGAGAAGAAACGGGCGGAAATGGTCCACATGGGCATCCTCGATCCCAGGCTGGCGGTGCTCGACGAAACCGATTCGGGTCTCGACATCGACGCGCTCAAGGTCGTGGGCGAGGGGATCAATTCGATCATGCGCGCGCCGGACAAGGCGGTGCTGCTGATCACCCATTACCAGCGCCTGCTCGACTACGTGCAGCCCGACCGGGTGCACATCCTGTCGAAAGGCCGGATCGTGAAATCGGGCGGTCCCGAACTTGCACTCGAGCTCGAGCGCGAAGGCTACGAAGCGGCGGTGGCGGCGTGACGGGCTGGCTCGCCCATGCATTGCTGATCATGGCCCAGGCCGCGCCCGCCGGCGCCCCTGCCGACGTCGATCGCGCCAAGATCGATCCCCGTGTCGCCGCGCAGGTGCCGAAGATCGCCGACAAGCTGCGCGAATGGCGCGGCGGCTGGGGTGCGGTGGGCGACAAGCTCGCCTGCAAGACCGTGAAATCCTCGGGCGATGAGGAAATCGACGCGATCGGCTGCTACGCCACTCTGTCGTGCATCAAGCCGGCCTATCCCGAACTGAAGGCGATCGCCGACGGCAAGGGGACCGAGGACGAGAAGAAGGCGAAGATGCGCGTCAAGCTCGACGGCTTGCAAACCTGCATGACGCAATATCGCGGACAGGGCATCGCCGCGCTCGCGCTGAAGCGAAGCGGAACGGGGGGAGCGGGCAAATGAGCCTCGACACGCTCCCGACGGTTCGCGACGAGCAGTGGCGCTACGCCGATCCGGCGGCGCTCGAAACGGTCACACGGGCCGATCTCGATGCCTGGCACGAAGCGACGCTGGCGCCCGGCGAGACGCGCGCGAAGGATCTGATCCTTGGCGATGCGCACGCCGGCATTCACCGCGTTCGGCTCGATGTCGGCGCCGGCGCGCGGGCGGAAGTGTTCGCGGTGCTGTCGGCCCACGCCTACACCCGCCTCGAGGTCGAGGTCACGCTGCGCGAGGGCGCGCACTTCGAACTCGGCGGCGTGACCATCGGCGGCGGCGCGGCGACCCGCGAGATCGTCACACGGGTGACCCATGCCGAGCCCCTGGCGACGAGCAACCAGGTCGTGCGCGCCGTCCACTGGGGTACAGCGACGGGCAATTTCCTCGGCCGGATCGCGGTGGTGCGGGACGCGCAGAAAACCGACGCGGCGCAAAGCTTCAAGGGCCTGCTGCTCGAACGCGGGGCGAGCGCGAATGCGAAGCCCGAACTCGAGATTTTTGCCGACGACGTGAAATGCGCCCACGGCGCCGCGATCGGCCAGATGGACGAGGCTGCGCGGTTCTACATGGCCAGCCGGGGGCTGCCCCCCGAGACCGCGCGGGCGCTGCTCGTGCGGGCGTTCGTCGCCGATGCCTTCGCCGCGCACGGCGAGCCGGACGCGCTGCTCGAGGCCGCGCTGTCGCCGCTGGAGGCGCGGGCGTGAACCAGATGACCGCCATCGACCGCAGAAGCGAGTTTCCCGGCCTCAGGACCGCGACCGGGGCGGCGTGGCACTACCTCGATACCGCGGCCACCGCGCACAAGCCGCAGGGCGTGATAGACGCGGTGACGCGCGCCATGGGAACCGACTACGCGACGGTTCATCGCGGGGTCTACGGCCGCTCGGCGCAGATGACGCTCGGCTACGAGGCTGCGCGACGGCGGGTCGCGGCGTTCATCGGCGGCGCGGAGGACGAGATCGTCTTCACCCGCGGCGCGACCGAGGCGATCAACCTCGTCGCCCAGGCGTATCCGGACAAGCGCCGGGTGCTGCTCTCGACGCTCGAGCATCACTCGAACATCGTGCCCTGGCAGCTTGCCGGGTGGCAGGTCGACGTCTGCCCGCTGACTCCTGACGGCACGATCGATCTCGATGCGGCGGCTGGAATGCTGACCCGCGACCACGCGATGGTCGCCTTCGCCCACGTGTCGAACGTGCTCGGCTCCCAGCTCGACGTCGCCCGCGCGGCGGATATCGCCCATGCCGTCGGCGCGAAGCTTCTCGTCGACGGGTGCCAGGCCGCGGCGCGGATGCCGGTCGACGTCTGCGCGTTGGGCTGCGACTTCTATGCCTTCAGCGCGCACAAGCTCTACGGGCCGACCGGGGTCGGTGCGCTCTGGGGCCGCCGGGACCTGCTCGCGGCGATGCCGCCCTGGCAGGGCGGCGGTGCAATGATCGAGCGGGTGACTTTCGAAGGCACGACCTATGCCCCGCCGCCGCAGCGGTTCGAGGCGGGAACTCCTGCCATCGTCGAGGCGATCGGCTTCGCTGCCGCCTGCGATTACGTCGAAGCGATCGGGCGCGAGACGATCGCGCGCCACGAGGCCGGGCTCGTGCGTTCGCTGCGCGATGCGCTGCGACCGATGAACGACATGACGCTCTTCGGGCCAGAGGACAGCGCCGGCATCGTCAGCTTTGCCATGCAGGGCGTGCATCCCCACGACCTCGGCACGATCCTCGACGAAGAGGACGTCGCGATCCGCGCAGGCCATCATTGCGCGCAGCCGCTGATGGACCACCTCGGCGTTCCCGCCACGGCGCGGGCCAGCTTCGGGCTTTACAGTTCGCAGGACGACATCGACGCGCTGGTCCACGGGATCGAGCGCGCCAGAAGGATTTTCTCATGAGCACCGACGCGCAGACCGAAAGCGGCGACACGAAGAAGACGTGGGTTGCAGCTCCGGCGCCGAACGAAGAGGTCGCAAAGCCGCCGCGCGCCCGCGTGTCCGACGCGGTCGAGGAAGAAACCCCGCGCGAAAGCTTCGAGCGCAAGCGCGATTACCTGGAGGGTTTTCTCGCCAGAAAGCCCGAGGTCGCGCACGCCGGGGAGCCGGGCGGAGACCTCTACGAGGCGGTGATCGAGGCGCTGAAGGAGATCTACGATCCGGAAATCCCGGTGAACATCTACGACCTCGGCCTGATCTACGCAGTCGAGGTGACCGAGGACGCCGACGCCAAGGTCACGATGACGCTCACCACTCCGCACTGCCCGGTCGCCGAATCGATGCCGGGGGAGGTCGAGCTGCGCGTCGGCGCGGTGCCGGGGGTCCGCGATGCCGAAGTCGCGCTGGTGTGGGACCCGCCGTGGGGGCCCGACAGGATGACCGACGAAGCGCGCCTCGAACTGGGAATGCTGTGATGCGATCCCCATATCGGAGCCAGCCATGACCGAGAGCAAGCCGAGAACGCGTCCCGCCGCCGTCGTCCTAACCCCCGCCGCCGAGGCGCGGGTTGCGGACCTCATGGCCAGGGCGCCGGCCGATGCGATCGGCGTCAAGCTGTCGACCCCGCGCCGGGGGTGTTCGGGCCTCGCCTATTCGGTCGACTACGTCAGCGAGGAAGCGAAGTTCGACGAGAAGATCGAGACGCCCGGCGGCACGTTCTACATCGACGGAGCGTCGGTGCTCTATCTCGTCGGCAGCACGATGGACTGGGTCGAGGACGATTTCACCGCCGGCTTCGTGTTCGCCAATCCCAACGCCAAGGGCGCGTGCGGCTGCGGCGAAAGTTTCATGGTCTGACAGGCTTCGGTCGCGGCGAGGAGCGCCGCCCGCGGCTGTCCTGACCCGCCGTTACCGCCTCAGTGCCCGGACACACGCCGCGCGGTCGACGTCGAGCCCGTCGCTGGCGCGGCGCGCATCGACGTAGGTCGCGGTGGGCTTCGCGCCGGGGCTTGGCGGGTACAGGTAAACGTCGAGCACGCACGCCTCGCCCGAGAACTGCAACTTGCGGGCATCGCCCTCCCACACATTCAGCCGGGGCGCGCCGAACTGCCGCTGGAGCGCGGCCTCGTCGGCGCCGATCACGCCTTCGACACCGGGCAGGTTCATGATCTTCGCGGAACGGAAGCCGGCGGCGGGTGGGGGCGCTGGCCGGGTCGCCGGGACGCCCGCGACCCGGGTTGGCGCGGGGGTCGATGCAACAGGAACGGCGGTCCCCGACGCGCAGGCCGCCAGCGCTAGCGGCAGGAAAATGGCGAGGTGTTTCACGTGTTCGGTTTCCGGCGATGGACGAGGTGCGTTGCCGCCGCGGCGCCCAGCACCGGGGCGAGCAGGTTGACGAACGGCACCAGCAGGAGCGCCGAAACGATCCCGCCAAGCGCGAAGCGTGTCAAGCCGGAGAGCGGTGGGCCGTCGCCGGGATCTGCCCGGTGGCGAAGCCAGACCATGTCCACGAGCTCGCGCCCGAGCAGCCAGCCGTTGACCGCCCAGAACAGGATCGGCGTCCCGATCCCGGTCGCCAGCAGCACGATCGCAACCGGAAGCGCCAGAGCATTGACGATCACGACGCGCACCATCGCGCGCGCAGCGTTGCGGGCGTCCTCGGCGAACGTGAGGTCGCGCGCCTTTGCCGCCTCGGCGGGATAGTGCCGAACCTCCACCGCGCGCACCACGTCGTCGGCGAAGAACTGCAGCACCGCCAGTGCGACGATGCGAAACCCGAGCCACCCGGCAAGAACCGTGAGCACCACGGCGGCTAGTGCCGACAGTTCGGTGCTGAAGGCCACGTCGAGCGAGACGAGCCAGCGATAGAGCGCGTAAAGGCCCGCGCCGCCCGCCACGAGGACGATCGCCAGCGTCACCGCGATGCTCTTGGCGAGCACCGCGAGCACGCGGCGGTCGCCGAGCTGGCCAAGTGCGAGCGCAAAGGCATGGGCGACCCGGGTCATGTCCCTTTCAGCCCTAGCGCCTCGTTGCCTGAGGGCAACCACCTCCTGCCGCTTGGCCTCGGGCGCGCAAGCCGCTAGGCGCGCCGGGATTTTCGACTTCGCAACCCAAGGATACCCGAGTGACCGATACCCGCACCGAGACGCGTTACGATGTCATCGCGATCGGCAACGCCATCGTCGACGTGATGGCCGCGTGCGACGACGCGACGATCGAGCGGCTCGCGCTCAACAAGGGCGGGATGACTCTGGTCGATGCCGAGGGCGCGGCCCGGCTCTACGACGCGATGGGGCCGGCGAAGGAAATCTCGGGCGGATCGGCGGCGAACACGCTCGCCGGGCTGGCTGCGCTCGGCGCGAAGTGCGCGTTCATCGGCCAGGTCGCCGACGACCAGTTCGGCAAGGTCTTCGCACACGACATCCGCGCCGGCGGGATCGATTTCGACACCCCCGCGCGAGACGCCGAGCCGCCGACCGCCCAGTGCCTCATCTTCGTCACCCCCGACGCGCAGCGGACGATGAACACCTTCCTCGGGGCCAGCCAGTTCCTGCCGGCCGCCGCGCTCGACGAGAGCGCGATCGCCGCGGCGAAGGTCCTCTATCTCGAAGGCTACTTGTGGGACCCGGAAGAACCGCGCGCCGCGATGCGCCGCGCGATCGCGGCCGCCCGCAATGCCGGCCGCGAGGTCGCCTTCACCCTGTCCGAGGTCTTCGTGATCGACCGCCACGGCGACGATTTCCGTGCGCTGATCGACGAGGGCCTGATCGATATCCTGTTCGCCAACCATACGGAGCTGGCCGCGCTGACGGGCAAGAACGACCTCGACGACGGAATCGCGGCGTTGAACGGCAAGGTGCCGACGCTGGTGGTGACCTGCAGCGCCGACGGCGCGGTCGCCGTGCGCGGAGGCGAACGCGCGCGCACCGATGCCGAGCCGACCACGGTCGTCGATACCACCGGCGCGGGCGATCTGTTTGCCGCTGGCTTCCTCTATGGCCACGTCAACGGCGAGCCGCTCGAAACCTGCCTTCGGCGCGGTTCGCTGTGCGCTTCGGAGATCATCAGCCACTACGGTGCACGGCCCGAGGCTGACCTCAGGGCGCTGATGGCCGAGAAGCTGGACTAGGCGGCAGGGGCCGGGGACCCTTCCGCTTCGCGCGCCGCTTCGCGCCAGCCGATGTCCCGGCGGCAGAAGAGGCTTGGCGCATCGATCGCATCGACCGCGGCGTAGGCGCTGGCCTGCGCATCGCGCACGGTCGTGCCCGTCGCAGTGACGCCGAGCACACGGCCGCCGCTGGCGACGAGGTCGCCGGAAGACTGCGCCGTGCCCGCGTGGAACACTTTCGCTCCGTCCGCCTCGGCCTTGCCCAGTTTGATCGCGCCGCCCTTGGCCGGCGTTCCGGGGTAGCCCTCGGCCGCCATCACCACGGTCAGCGCGACTTCCTTGCGCATCTTGACCGGCTGGACGCGTGACAGGCGGTTCTGCGCACAGGCGAGCAGCAGCTCGCCAAGGTCGTCCTCCAGCCGCATCATCAGGGCCTGGCATTCGGGGTCGCCGAAGCGGCAGTTGTATTCGACCAGCTTCGGGCCTTCGCTCGTCAGCATCAGGCCCGCGAACAGCACGCCCGAATACGGCGTTCCCGCGTCCGCCAGCGCGCGCACGGTGGGGGCGATGATCCGCTCGATCACCTCGCCGCGCAGCAGCGGGGTCAGCACGCGCGCCGGGGAATAGGCGCCCATCCCGCCGGTGTTGGGGCCGGTATCGCCTTCGCCCACGCGCTTGTGGTCCTGCGCGCTGCCAAACGCCAGCACGCTGGCACCGTCGGTGAGCGCGAAGAAGCTGACCTCCTCGCCGTCCATGTACTCCTCGATCACGACTTCGGCGCCGGCCTCTCCAAACCCGCCGCCGAACATGTCCGCGAGCGCGGCCTCGGCTTCCTCGCGGGTATCGGCGATCACCACCCCCTTGCCTGCGGCAAGGCCGTCGGCCTTGAGCACGTAGGGGGGCGTGAAGTTCTCGAGAGCGGCGGTCGCGTTGGCGAGCGAGGTCGCCCGCACGTAACCCGCCGTGGGAATGCCCGCCTTCCTGCACAGGTCCTTGGTGAAGCCCTTGCTCCCTTCCAGCTGCGCCGCCGCCCTGCCGGGGCCGAACACGTCGACGCCGTGGGCGCGCAGCGTATCTGCGAGCCCTTCGACGAGCGGCGCCTCCGGGCCGATGACCACGAGACCGATGCGGCGGTCCTCGCAGAACAGCGCGACCGCATCGTGATCCGACGCATCAAGCGACACGAGGTCGGCGTGCTGCGCGATGCCCGGGTTGCCCGGCGCCGCGTACAGCCTATCTCCCTCGTTCGACAGCAGCCGGGATTGCGCGAGCTTCCACGCCAGCGCATGTTCGCGCCCGCCGCTGCCCAGCAAAAGGATGTTCATGCCCGCTCCCGATCTCGACGATGATGGTGACCGAGCGGGGCTGGTAGCGAAGGGGCGCGCCGGGGACAACGCCGAGCCGCTCAGCGTGTCCGAGCTGTCGAACATCCTGAAGCGGACGGTCGAGGACCGATTCGGCTTCGTGCGCCTGCGCGGTGAGTTGTCGGGCGTGAAGCGCGCCGCGTCGGGCCACCTTTATTGCTGCCTCAAGGACGACAAGGCGGTGATCGACGGGGTCATGTGGCGCGGCAGCGCCGAGCGGCTGGCCTTCGTACCCGAGGACGGGCTGGAGGTCGTCGCGAGCGGCAAGCTGACGACCTATCCGGGCCGCTCGAAATACCAGGTGGTGATCGACAGCCTCGAGCTTGCCGGCGAAGGCGCGCTGCTCGCGCTGCTCGAGAAGACCCGCCAGCGGCTCGCGGCAGAAGGCCTGTTCGATCCCGCGCGCAAGCGGCCCTTGCCCTACCTTCCGGGGACGATCGGGGTGGTCACCTCGCCGACCGGCGCAGTAATCCGCGACATCCTCCATCGTCTCGCCGACCGCTTTCCGAGCCGGGTCGTCGTCTGGCCGGTGCTCGTACAGGGGCAGGGCGCAGCGGACCAGGTTGCCTCCGCGATACGCGGGTTCTCGGCCCTTCCCGACGGGCACGGCCTGCGTCCCGATCTGCTGATCGTCGCGCGTGGCGGCGGGTCGATCGAGGACCTGTGGTGCTTCAACGAGGAAGTCGTGGTCCGCGCGATCGCCGCGTGTCCGATCCCCACGATCAGCGCGGTCGGGCACGAGACCGATACCACGCTCGCCGATTTCGCCGCCGATCGCCGTGCGCCGACTCCGACTGCCGCCGCCGAGATCGCGGTTCCGGTGCGGCGCGATCTGGCGAACGCGCTCGCGGACTTCGCGGCGCGCAAGCAGCGTTGCGCGCTGCGTCCCGTCGAACTGGGCCGCGAGCGGCTCGACGCGCGGGTGCGCCGGATGCCGCGGATCGAGGCGTTGCTCGCGCCCCAGGCACAGAAGCTCGATGAACTTGCCGGGCGGCTGCGCCAGGGCCTGCGCGATCGCGCGGCCCAGGCGCGCGAGGCGCTCGGCCGCGATCGCGCGCGACTGTCGCCCTCCCTTCTCAGGCACCGGCTCGAACGGGGCCGGGACCGGCTGGCGGCGAGCGTGCGGCTGATGGCCTCGCTCGACCCGGACGCGGTGCTCCAGCGCGGCTACGTCCGCGTGACCGGCCCCGATGGCCGCACGCTGACCGATGCAGGCGCCGCGAGGGGGGAGTCCGCGCTCACGCTGCGGTTTCGCGACGGCCCGCTCGAAGTTGCGCCGCTTGCCGGGGCGCGCCGCAGGCCCGCCGGGGGATCGGCGGCGCGGCAGAAGGAACCGCCTGCCCGGCAGGACGATTTGTTCGGTTGAACGCGAAATGGTAGGACCCGCTCCATGTTGATGAATTCGAGCGATCGAGCGGCAGAGCTGATCTATGGCCCCAACGGATTCCGCGTGATGCGGCCCGGCAACCACGTCGTCTGCGCGGCCAGCGGCGCGGCGGTACCGCTCGAGGAACTGCGCTACTGGAGCGTCGAACGCCAGGAAGCCTACGCCAGCGCGCAGCACGCCACGCGGAGGCTGCTCCCCGAGTGAACACGCGTCCGGTCGCGATCGTCCCGCTGGTTCTTTCCGCCTGCGTGCCCGCAGGCGCGCCGCCCGCGCCCGAGAGCGCGGCGGTCGTGCAGCCGGTGCGCCAGCCAGCGCCCACGCCCACCCCCTCCGGCCCGACCACCTTCGTTTTCGACGGCCAGCTGACCCAGGGCGGCTGGATTCGCGGCCAGGCGCCCGCCGGCACCCGTACAGCCACCCTCAACGGCACATCGTTGAGGCTGGACCCGCAGGGCCGTTTCTTCGCCGCGTTCGACCGCGACGCGGGCCCCTCCGCGACACTGGTGGCCCGGCTGGCCGACGGGCGCGAGGTGAAGAGCCCGCTGACGATCGCCCCGCGCGAATGGAACATCGAGCACATCGACGCTGCTCGCCTGCCCAGCGGACCGACCGAGGCGTTCCTGCGCATCCGCCGCCCCGAACTCGCGCGCATTCGCGCCGCGCGGGAGATGGACCACGATGTCGGGGGCTGGACCCAGCCGTTCGCCTGGCCGGTCAAGGGGCGCATTTCAGGCCGGTTCGGGTCACAGCGGGTCTACCGCGGCGAACCCGGTTCGTACCACTCGGGGCTCGATATCGCGCCGGGTGGCGGCACGCCCTACGTCGCGCCAGCGGACGGGGTCGTGGTGCTGGCCGCGACGAGCCCCTTCTCGCTCGAGGGCAACCTGCTGATGATCGACCACGGGGGCGGGCTCAACAGCGCGTTCCTGCATTCGCGGTCGCTCGCAGTGAAGGAAGGTGATCGGGTCAGACAGGGCCAGCTGCTCGGCCATGTCGGTGCGACCGGCCGGGCCACGGGGCCGCACCTGCACTGGTCGCTCGAATGGCAGGGCGCGCGTCTCGACCCGCTGCTGTTCCTGCCGCCGCAATAACGGTCCGGCCCCATATGCGAAAAGGGCGCGCGGACCGAAGTCTCGCGCGCCCTTTCGGCCAGCCTGAACGCGAATCAGGCGGCGGCCTTGTCGGCCTTCTTCAGCTCGCGCTTCACCTTGAGCGCGCCCGCCGAGAGCTTGTCGTCGCTGGTCTTGAGCAGCCACGCATCGAGCCCGCCGTTGTGCTCGACCGAGCGAAGGCCCTGGGTCGACACGCGGAACTTGAAGCTGCGGTCGAGCTTCTCGCTCATCAGCGTAACGTTCTGCAGGTTCGGCAGGAAGACCTTCTTGGTCTTGTTGTTGGCGTGGCTCACGTTGTGGCCGACCTGGCGGCCCTTGCCGGTGAGTTCGCAGATGCGGGACATGACAAATCTCTTCGATAAGCTGTGACGGCAGTGCCGGGAAAGGCGCGCGCTTAGCGAGGCACTCGCGAATCGTCAAGCACCTGCTAGGGGCAACGGGTGACCAGATGGCCGCTGCCCGAACCGATGAAACGTGCGCTCGCGCTCGCACAGGCGGCGGCCGAGGCCGGCGAGGTGCCGATCGGCGCGGTCATCGTCAAGGCAGGGCGCGTCGTGGGCGAAGGTCGCAACGCCCCGCGCGCCGATCATGACCCCACCGCGCACGCGGAAATCGCCGCGATCCGGATGGCTGCCAAGGTGCTCGAAAACGAGCGGCTGACCGACTGCGAGATGTTCGTGACGCTCGAACCGTGCGCGATGTGCGCCGGCGCGCTCGTGCACGCGCGAATCGCCCGCCTCGTCTATGCCGCGCCCGATCCGAAGGGCGGGGCGGTCGCCCACGGCGCGCGGGTGTTCGACCACCCACAGGCGCTCCATAGGCCCGAGGTGGTGAGCGGCGTGGGAGAGGCGGAAGCCGCGGAACTGCTGCGCGGTTTCTTTCGCCAACGCCGCTAGAGGCCGCGCCAGATCTTCATCGGTGCACTGTCGCGGGCGCCGGTGCGCCGCCGGTCGCACGCCTCCGGCATGAAGTTCCGCCCGTAGCAGAGCCGCAGTTCCTCGAGCCACCCGCGCCGGTTGAGCTTCACGCCGACAGATTCGCGCGGCCAGGCCGGGTTGGCACGGATCCAGGCGTCGCGCAGTTGGCCCGCCGTGAGGCCATCCTCCTTCGACAGCCGGTCGAGATCGGGCAGGCGGAGGCTGTCCCAGAGAATACGGGTCACCCGGAAGTAGGTCCGCGGCGCTCGCACCATGCAGGCGCCGTGCTTGGCCCATTCCTTCGCCTGCATCCGCGCCGAGGGCATCATGCACAGGTTGCGGCGAACCTCGGCGGGCGATGGCCTGCGCGGGTTCGGGCACCACTGCGGCCATCCTGCGCGGCCTTCCGGCCACAGGCCATGGACGACTAGCCCGAAGCGTCCGCTCCGGCCCGAGCACTGCATGGCATCCGCGCGCCTCGTCTCGCGGCCCTTGCAGAACTCGGGCGCCCAGCTCAGCGCCAGGGTATAGCCGGTGACCGGTACGTTGCGCGCAGGTCCATCGGGGCGCACCTGCGGGACCTGCACGCCCTGGGGAACGCGGCACTGGTAGGCCTGCGCCACTGCCGGGGCGGCGGCCACCGCGCACAGGGCGGCAAGGCTAGTCGAAAGTCGCAGTATCGAGTTCGCCCGCTTTCGAGAACCACGCATTCGCCGACGGCAGGAAGAGCATGGTCGCCGCGACGAGGCCGAGAGCCATCGCGGCAAGCCAGGTCGCCGAAACGAAGTCGGCGGTGCCGGCCTCCAGCACGATTGCAACGGCCCACGCCGCCTTTGCAAGGAGGAACGCCGGCACCAGCCAGCGCGCAAGGCGTAGCGCGAAGAACCACACGAGGCCCGTGGTCATCAGCGCGATCGTCAACCGCACGCTCGATCCGATGATGGTCCCGTCGCGGATCGCGCGCGGCAGCGCGGGGTCGGCCAGTTCCGCCATTCCGTCGGCAAAGCTCAGCAGCGCGGCGCCCGCGAACAGGACCGCGAAGGCCCGGATCGGCCACGGCCGCTGACCCTTACGCGCTCTCACAGCGGGGTGAAGTCCAGCCCGATGTCGGCGGCTGGCGCGCTCTGCGTCAGGCGGCCGACCGAGACGTAGTCGACGCCGGTCGCCGCCTTGGCGCGGATCGTGTCGAGGTTGATCCCGCCGCTCGCCTCGGTCGGCACGCGGCCCGCGACCTGCCGGACTGCTTCGCGCAATGTGGGCGGGTCCATGTTGTCGAGCAGCAGCCGGGTGGCCCCCGCCACTATCGCGGGCTCGATCTGGTCGATCCGGTCGACTTCGCAGATGATCTCGCCGATCCCCGCATCGACCGCACGGCGCACTGCTTCCTCGACGCTGCCGGCGACGAGGACGTGGTTGTCCTTGATCATCGCGGCGTCCCACAGGCCCAGCCGGTGATTCGCCGCACCGCCCATGCGGGTGGCGTATTTCTCGAGATGGCGCAGGCCGGGGATCGTCTTGCGCGTGTCGAGCAGCGTGCAGGCGGGATTGTCCATCGCGCGCACGTATTCGCGGGTTAACGTGGCGATTCCCGACAGATGCTGCACCGTGTTGAGCGCGCTGCGCTCGGCGGTGAGCATCGCGCGGGCGTCGCCGGCAAGGCGCATGAGGTCGGTTCCCGGCGAGACTTCGTCACCTTCGTCTGCCAGCAGTTCGATCTCGATGTCCGGATCGAGTGCACGGAAAAACGCCTCGGCAACCGGAAGCCCCGCGACGACGATCGCATCGCGGCTGTCCATCACGCCCGAAAACCGCGCGCCGGCCGGGATCACGCTCTCGCTGGTGACGTCGCGTCCGCCGCCCGGCACTCCCACGCCGAGGTCCTCCGCCAGCGTGTCGCGCACGAAACGGTCGAGGTCGAACCCCTCGAGATGCCAGCCTTCAGTGGACAAAGCGGGCTACGACGTCGCGGTAGCTGCGGCTCACCTTCACTTCGGCGCCACTCTCGAGCACCAGAAAGCATTCGCCGTTCGTGTGCGGGCGCACCTGGCGGACCTGGTTGAGGTTCACGATCGTCGAGCGGTGAACGCGCTGGAAGGTGCGCGGATCGAGGCGGCGCTCGAGGTCCTTCATCGTCTCGCGCAGAACGAGGCTGTTGTTGCCGGTGGAGATGACCATGTAGTCGCCGGCGGCCTCGATGTGCTCGATCGAATCGATCTCGACGCGGAAGATCTGGCCGCGGTCCTTGATGTTGATGAGCTTCTCGTAGCGGTCGGCGCTTTCGCCCGGAGCCTCGTCGGCGGCGAATTCCTGCGCCGCGTCGGGGGCAACCTCGCTCAGCACGTTCTTGAGCTTCTCAGCCTCGTCGGCGCTGCGCTTCTCGGCAAGGCGCTGGCGCACCCGCTCCACCGTATCGGCGAGCTTGTCCTCGTCGACCGGCTTCATCAGGTAATTGACCGCGTTGGCCTCGAACGCGCGGATTGCGTGCTCCTCGAACGCCGTGACGAAGACGAACAGCGGGGGCTCGATCTCCATCACGCCCTTGACTACGCTGAACCCGTCGAACCCGGGCATCTGGATGTCGAGGAAGACGAGGTCGGGCTTTTCGGTCTTGATTGACCGGATCGCCTCGCGGCCATTGGCGCAGGTGCCGATCACTTCGACGTCGTCGAACTTGTCGAGACGGAGCTGGAGGCCCTGGATGGCGAGCTTCTCGTCGTCGACGATCAGGGTGCGGATGGTCATGCGGCTGTTCCAATCGATCGCGGCTCGGGCCGCGGGGCGTTAACGGGTTCGGCCGGCGCGGGTTTCGCCGCGCGGGCCGGTTCCACCTTCTCGGCAGGTTCGTACGGGATCTCGATGATCACGGTGAAACCGCCTTCGGGCGGATTGCGGATTTCGAAGCGGTGGTCCTCACCATAGGCCTGGGCAAGACGGTCGCGGATGTTGGCAAGGCCGACGCCGGTCGACACCGTCCTGCCCACGCCCGCAAGAGAGTTCGGATAGCTGGCGCGGGGCGCTCCCTCGCGCAAGCCCGGGCCGGTATCCGACACGGCGACGCGCAGCCGCCGTCCGACGAGTTGCGCGGTGAGCGAGATGCAGGCGCCTTCTTCCTGCGGGCTGACGGCATACTTGATGGCGTTCTCGACCAGCGGCTGGAGCAGCATCGACGGCAGGCAGGCGTTCGCCGCCTCCGGGTCGACGCGGAACTCGGTGCGCAGGCGTTCCTCGAAGCGCATCCGCTCGATCCCCAGGTACAGCTGCAGCGTCTCGACCTCCTGTGCGACGGTGACCTTGCTGCCCGGTTCGCTGACGAGAGTGTGGCGCAGGAATGCCGACAGGCGGGTGAGCATCGCGTTAGCCGGCTCGGTCTGTTTGAGCAGCACCAGCGTCGAGATCGAGTTCAGCGTGTTAAACAGGAAGTGGGGGTTGAGCTGGTACCGCAGCATTGCGAGCTGTGCGCTGGTCGCCTGCGCCTCGAGCCTCTCGAGCCGGTCGGCCTGCTCCTCGACCTGGAGGAAGAAATTGATCGCGTAATAGAGCGCCGACCACGCGCCGAGCAGGGTGCCGTCGAGGAACACCAGCCCGACGATCCGCTGCGCGAAGGTCATGTCGCGGATGCCTGAGTAATAGATGCCCTGCAGCCAAGAATCGATCGCTGCATAGATCGCCACGGCGCCAGCGAGCACCAGTGCCGACATGGTCCACGTCACCACCGGGCGACGCTGGATGAGCTGGCCGTAGATCACGCTCAGGATCAGGCTGATGGCGAACCCGGTGATGACCTGCACCAGCACGACGAGCAGCAGGTCCCACGGCTGCTGGTTGGCAAGCGCGGACATCGACCGCAGCACCAGCACCCCGCCCCAGCCCGCGAACTGCAGGTTCCAGAAGGCGGCGTTCTTGTTGTCGAAGAACGGCGCGGGGCGGAAGGGCAGCATCATCGGCATCGCGGGTTCTCCCCTAAACTAGTTCCGGGTCCGCGTCAGACAAGTTTTGCCATCGGGGGCGGCGATGGGGTAAACCGGCCGCCAGAGGAGAGACCATCGATGAGCGGGACCGAGGAAACCCTGGCCGAAATGGCGCACGGCGCGGCCGAGCGCGCGAAATTTCGCCAGATGAAGGAGGGGACCCAGGAAGACTGGGCGATCATCGGCGGCGAATACATGCAGTTCGCGCGCGGCCTGCCCGACCGGGTGCTCGATCACCTCAGGCTCCTCGACGGCGATTTCGGAGGCTTCCCCGTGTGCCGGCTCGAGCATTCGCTCCAGACCGCGACCCGCGCGCACCGCGACGGGCGCGACGAGGCCTATGTCGTCATGGCGCTGCTTCACGACATCGGCGACACGCTGGGCACCTACAACCACCCCGAGGTCGCCGCGTCGATCATCAAGCCGTTCGTGTCCGATGAAGTGCACTGGATCTGCCAGAACCACGGTCATTTCCAGGGCTATTACTACTTTCACTACCTCGGCATGGACCGCGAATCGCGTGAGCAGTTCCGCGACCACCCCTTCTTCGACGCCTGCGCCGAGTTCTGCGAAAAGTACGACCAAGCCGCGTTCGACCCCGACTACGACAGCGAATCCCTCGAGTTCTTCGAGCCAATGGTTCGCAGGGTGATGGCCCGCCCGCTGAACTCGCTCTACGCAAAGGCCGCCGAAGCGGCCTAGTCGCCCGTTTCCCGGCGGAAATGCGCGCGCCAATCGGCGCTGCCATCGCTTGCCATGAGCGCCAGGATTTGCGGCAGTTCGTCGCGCACGAACCCGGCACGCTCGTCCCACCCGTCGTGAGTGCGGGCGCGGAAGATCCACCCCCCGTGCGCGGGACCCCATCGCTCGAAGAACTCCGCCGCGGCCGCCGGATCATAGCCCGCGTTGGCGAGGAGCCAGGGCATCAGGCGGTCGGCCTCGCGTTCGGTCACGCGGATGGTCTTGCGCTTGCGGCCGACGGCCTTGAGCCAGGCGCGGTGGCCGAGCAGGTTGTGCGCCAGCTCGTGCGCGACCGCGGCGGCGAACAGATCCTCGGAATAGCCTGTGCCGGCGAACCTGCGGCCGATCAGCACGCGCTGCCCGTCGGCGAGCGCCTTGCCGCCTCCGTCGACCAGCTCGAACCGGGAGCGGCACGCGGGCAGGCCGGCAATCGCCGCCTCCCGCACCGAACCGTCCTGCCCGCGCCATGCGATCCGTACCGCGCCGTCCCGCGCCAGCGCCGCCTCGAGCCTGTCGTTGAGCCCGGCGAGCCGCTGCCAGGTACCGGCCTTCGCCGGGGGCAGCGCGGCCATTGCCTCGCCGTCGATGGCGACGATCTCGTCGCCCGCCGCAAGACCGGCCGCCGCGGCGGGCGTTCCCGGGACGACCGCCTGCACCGCGACATCGCCCGCGATCCCCGCCGCCGCGCGCATCCGGCCGGGCGCGGGAAAGCTCGCCATGTCCTGCAGCAGCAGCCCGATCGAGGGCACGGGATTGCAGAACCGCGCGTTGCCCGCGGCAAGCTTCCAGCCGATCGCCTGGAGGCGAAGATCGTCGCGTTGAAGCTGCAGCAGGCTCGCGCGGTCCTCGGCGACCCCGGCCAGCGCGGCGGCCCCCGGGAGCGCCGACCCCAGCGCGAACGCCAGCGCCAGCAACGCGGCCCGGGCGGCGCGCCCGGTCAAGCGCCCGTACGCGCGGCCTCGACCGCCTCGGCCAGCTTTTCCCGCCCGACCGCGCCGGCGAACACCCTGGTCCCCGCGACCCAGCTCGGTGTCCCGTCGAAGCCGATCTGCCGCGCAAGTTCGCGGTTCCGGGCAAGCTCGAAATCGGCCGCCCGCGAGGCGGCGAACGCACGGGCCGCGTCCATGTCGAGCCCGGCGGCCTCTGCGGCAATCTCGATTGCCCTGTCGCTCGGCGGGCCATGGGCGAACATCGCGTCGTGGAAGGCGGCGTATTTGCCCTGCCGGGCTGCGGCGAGGGCCATGCGAGCAGCGGCTTCGCTGCCTTCGAAGATCGGCCACTCGCGCATCACCACGCGCAGATCGGGGTTCGCGGCGACGAGCGCCTTCACGTCGGCAACCGATTGCCGGCAGAAGGTGCACCCGTAGTCGGTGAATTCGACCAGCGTGACGGTCCCTTCCGGGTTGCCCAGAACCGCGCCCGGAAAGGGGCGTTGCACTTCGTCGGACACGCCGGCGAGCCGTTCGCCCGCCTCGTTCGCCTGGTAGATCTCGACCATCTCCGGAAGGATTTCCGGATGCGCGAGCAGCCAGTCGCGCGTCGCGGCTCCGCCCAGTCCCGAAACCGAGAACAGCCAGGCGCCGAGAAAGCCGGACACGAGCGCGACGAGCGCGACGGGGAGGAGCGCGAGAAGACGGTTCATCGCGAACGGGGCTACTTGCGCTTGGCGGCGCGTTCAAGCTCGGCGCGTGCGTGCAACTCGATATCCTGCGCCCTGATCCAGTCAGGCGTTCCCCTCTCGAGCCCGGCGAGGGCCGCCTGAGCGCTGCGGAGCGCGTCGCCGAACCGGCCGGTCATCGCCTGCTGCTCGGCGCTTGCCAGCCGCGCGCGCGGCATGTCGCCTTCGGCGGCGTAAATAACGCCAAGCTGGTACCAGGCGAACGGATTGAACCGGTCGCGCGCCACGGCCGCGCGGAGCACGGTCCGCGCCTCCGCGTAATGGTCCGGGTCCTCGGTTGCGATCAGCGCGTGACCGAAGGTGGCGGCGATCAGTGGCTGGTTGTTCGTCGCTGCAGTGGCCTTGCGCAGCGGCGCGATCGCATCGGCGGGCCGCCCGGATTCGAGCAGCACCTGGCCCTCGAGTTCGAGGAAGTAGGGGTTGTCGGGCTGCGCGGCGATCAGCGCCCGGGTCTCGGCCAGCGACCGCTCGACAAGCGCGTCCTTGTGGAAGGCATAGGCGCGCGCATAGCGGGCGGGAAGGCTGGTGTCGGTCTCGGGATACTTCCGCAGGGTCTTCTTCGGCTCGTCGATGTAGCCGACCAGCTTGGCCTTCACGAGTTCGAAGCGCGCCTGGATGGCGGGGTCCGCCGGCTTCGACCACGCCGGGTCCGCCCGATAGACCTCAGTCAGCCGCGCGATACGGTCGCCCGACAGCGGGTGCGTCGATACGAACGCATCATCGTCGGTGGGGTTGAGCCCGTACCGGAACTCCAGGTTCTGCAGTTTCTTGAAGAAGGCGAGGCTGCCGCGTCCCGACAGGCCCGCCTTCGACAGGTATTCGGCACCCGCCGCGTCGGCCGAACTCTCCTGCATCCGGCTGAACGCGAGGTACTTGCCGAGCGCCGCCCGCTGACCGGCCATCATCACGCCCATTGCGGCCTCGCCCGCTCCCGCGGCCGCCGCGGCGGCGGCGAGTACCATCGACAGGACCGAAATCCCCGTCGCCTCGCTCGCGCCGCTCGAATTGACGACGTGGCCGCCGGTGATGTGGCCGATCTCGTGCGCGATCACCCCCTGCACTTCTTCGGCGGTGTCGGCGGCCTCGATCAGGCCCGAGTGGATGTAGACCGCCTGCCCGCCCGCGACGAAGGCGTTGAGACGCCGGTCGCCGACGAGGACGACCTCGACGCTGCCCCTGCCCAGGCCCGCCGCTTCGGCCAGCGGATCGGTCAGGTCCTGCAGCAGGGCCTCTGTCTCGGCATCGCGCAGGATCGATTGCGCCACGGCCGGTTGCGCGGTCAGCGACAGGGCTGCGAAGACGGCGAGCAGGCGGGAGAAAAAGCGCATGAACGCGTCCGGTCTAGCGGGTCTGCCGCTGAACCGGAACTGAAGCCGTCGACTTCGATCCGGTGGCGGGTGCGGTCGCGTCACGCAGGAAGCGGACCAGCGGATCGCGCACCGCGCCGCCTTGTGCGAAGGGCTTCGACAGCCCCATCACGATTCCGGCGTGGCCCATGCCGTCGTACTCATGTGTCTCGACCGGGCCGCCCGCCCTGCGGATCGCTTCCGCGAGGCTGCGCGAGTTGCGGACCCTCACCACGTCGTCCGCGGTACCGTGGAGAAGAAAGATCGGCGGAGCATCAGCCCGAACATGGTGGACCGGCTGGGTCAGTTCGGGCTCGGCCGCGTGGCCGAGCGCGTTGCGCGCCGAATCGCTGGTGAAGGGATAGAAATCGGCTGGGCCGGCGAGGCTCGCCACGCCGCCGATCGCGGCCTCGGGCACCCCCGCACCGGCCAGCCAGCGCGGATCGAGCGCGAGCATGAGAACGTTGTAGGCACCCGCCGAATGGCCCAGGAGCGCGATCCGGTCGGTCCGCGTTCTTCGCCGCCGCGTGGCCCAGCGTCCAGCGCACACCGGCGGCGGTGTCTTCGAGCATGGCCGGAAAGCGGCCACCGTCCTGCACCAGTCGATACCCGACCAGCGCGGTCGCAAAGCCCGCTTCACCCAGCGTGCGCGCCACGAACCGGTAATCGGCGGTCGCTCCCGAGTGCCATCCGCCGCCGTGGACGAACACGGCGAGCGGCCATCCGCCTGGGGGCGCGGCACCCTCGGGCACCCATAATTCGACGTTCTGGTTGGTGGCGGAACCGTAATCGCCCGCGGCCGCGAGGCGAATGCCGGTTTCGCGACCGAAACGCGCGTCGATCCACTCGAGCGTCGCCGCCGAGCCCTGCGCAACCGCCCAGCGCCACAGTCCGAAGCCCGCCAGTGCGAGCAGTCCCAGCGCGAGCGCAAGACCCATCAACCATCCCTTTCCGCTCATTCCCCGCCTTCCTTGCGAACCGTTTTCACGATCTGCGCGGTCTCGCCGGTGGTGGATATCCCGATCGTGCGCAGGAACGCGTTGCCGCTGGCGAAATCATCGCCCAGCCATAGCGGCACTCCGGACGCCTCGATCAGCGCCTTGCCGGCGATCTCCTCCGGAGAAAGCGGTCCTGACCCGGTGCGGATGAACACCGCGGCGATCCGGCCTGGGTTGGCCTGCACCGTATCGGCATAGGCGGGAAGGTCTCCCTGCGTATCGTCGCCGATCAGCGCGAAGCGCAGGTCCGGATAGAACGCCAGCAACTTGTCGAGCGATGCGCGCTTGTGCGCCCCGTGGCTGGCCGAGCCGAAGGTCGCGCGATCGAGGCCCCAGTCGCGCAGCAGCAGCGGCCCCAGCGGAAGTCCGCGGCTTTGCTGGAACGCGACAAGGTAGGAGAACAGGTTCCACGGAGACGACGAGATGTAGAAGAACGGCCGATGCGTCGCGCGGTAGTGGGTTCCCGCTCCTCCGGGTCTCGCGAGCACCAGCCCGCCGCCCAGCGCGCCATAGAAGCTGTCCGCACCGGGCACCGCGATCCGCTCGTCGGGCAGTTCCGCCAGCACGCGGCGCCAGTTCTTCGCAACCGACCGCAGGCCTCCGGTTATCCCGGTCTCGACAATCGTGTCGTCGATGTCGGAAATCACGGCGAGGTGCGTCGCCGTCCCTGGGGCGAGGACGTAACCGTCGATGCACTGCGCGCCCTCTACGGTCAGCCAGTGGAAGCAGGCGACCTCCCACGCCGGATCGCTCTCGAGCGGCCAGGCAGGGTCAAGCGGCACGTCGAAATGGACGTAGCCTTCCCGGTCGGTCACGGCCTGACGGTCGATCGTCGTGCCGGACGGGCTTTTGAGTTCGAGCCGGACGGCGAGGCCAGGCACCTCGCGCGAGGCGAACTGGGCGAGCATCGTGCGCACCGCGTTCAGCCGGCCGCGTTTCTCGAACCGCGCACGATGCGGCTGCGCGATGCGCATCGCGCGTGCCGAGATCGTCAGCCGCGTAGCGCTGCGATAGCCGAAATAGGGCTGTATCCGGACGGGCGCACGGTCGAAAAGAGCCATTCGCTCCGCGCTAGCGAGCGGCGCGGCCCGATTAAACCCCTATCTACGAACGCGCACGTTCAAGCGACGAGCTTCCTGGCTGCCTTCTCGACGAGGGCGGCATCGGCGATTTCGCCCAGCACGACCACCTCACCGTCCACCCGGCGGATCATCACCAGCGCGAATTCCTCGCCCTCCTGCGCAATGTCCTCGAAGCCGAGCGGCGCGATTTCGCGCAGCTTGCGTGCCAGCGCCTCGCGCGGGGTCTCCCGCGCGGTTTCGTCGCCTTCGTCGGCCCGGCGCAGCGCGCGCTCGGCCTGGACCACGCCCTTGAGTCCCCCCTCGGCCTGCCCGAGGAAGCCGGCGAGCGCGCCCCGTTCGATACCGAGGCGGTGTGCGTGGGTGAGGACGGCGGCATATTCGGTGAGGCGCGTCTTGTCGTAGTCGGCGCCGAAAACCAGTTTGACCACCGGGGTCATCGGCGCGCGGTCCTGCATCGTCAGCCCGCTATCGGCGATGAGCTCGGCGAACTCCGCGGGCTCGGCCTCTGCTGCAAGGCTGACATCGTAGGCGCGGCCCACCGCGGCATAAAGGGCGGTGCGGCTGCGATCCTCGCAGCTCCGCGCCGCAAGCGCGAGTTCGCGCGCCTCGGCCAGGCAATCGTAGAGGCCGCCCGTGTCGGCAGGTCCGGAAACCACCGCTTCTGCCGCATCGGCTGGACCTTGCGCTGCCTCGACGGTGACCGGCCTGGCGGCATCTTCGGCCACTTCCTCGTTCAGCTCGAACGGCTCGTCCCGGGCATCGTCGATACCCTCCGCCGGATCGGGCTCGGACGGCTGCGTGGGTCGGGCAACCAGGTGCGGGATGGCGGCGTCGCCTTCGTCCTCGCCGAAGGCGACATCCGGGAGCGCACCGAGCGGCGTCGGCCGGTTGAGCCACTTGGCCACCGGGTCCTCGTCGGCGTCGTAATCCTCCTCGTCGTCCTCGTCGAACCCGCTGGCAACTCCGGCTCCGCCGCCGAGGCCCAGCAGCGACGCGAAGCGGCTGGGGCCTTCCGGCTCGTCGTCGACGGCCTCGATCGCCTCGTAGAGGTCGGCGTCCTCGTCCTCGTCGGCACCGTCGTCGTTTCCGAAAGCGGGTTGCGGAAAGGGATCGGCGGGGGCCGGCTTGATCGCGAGCGGCGACGGGGCGTCGAGCCGAACGGGGGGGGCGCCAGCCTCTCCCGGCGTGTCCGCGCCGGGACCGTCTGCCCAGTCGGTAACCGGGTCGGCGCGGTGCGGGCGGCCATCGTCCGCCTCGAGCGCCTGGTCGATCTCGAGCAGCAGCTCGTCGCTGGTCAGCTGATCGGCCATCTGCTTCCAGTTGATCACGCCGTAGATGAAGTCGATCGTGTCGTCGTCGCTCGAGAACGGCAGCAGGATCCCGCGATAGAGGATCGTGGCTCCGCGCTGGTTGACGAATTCGGCTTCGAACCCGATCGGCGCCTGGTTCGCCAGGATCTGCATGTAGTGATCGGTGATGCGCGTCAGCAGCGAACGGTGCGGGACGTCGCTCAGCTTGTCGATCGCTCCAGCGATGTCGCATTCCTCGGCCAGCTGATCGCCGAGGAATCGGATCGCGGGGTCCTCGATCCCGTTCGTAAAGTCGAGCAGCACCGAATGGGGCCCGAAATCGGGCAGGGCATCGGGCTCGAGGTCCTCGATCGAGGGAAAGTTGCGGTCCGCGAGCAGGCTCGCCCAGTGGTTGTAGGCACGCACCTGCATCCGACGCTCGTCCTGGCCCACCGGGCTGGGCGGCGGCTCGTTACCGGCCTCGTCGTCGCCAGGCCCGTAATCGGTCCCTTCGCCGCCGAAATCGGCTGCTCCCAGATATCCCCGCAGGTTGTCCATCGCTTGTCGCTACCCCCGTTGCACAGGTGCGCCAGTGCGCGCCCGTTGCGATCGGGACCGGTTTTGCCGGGGCGTGGTAAACATCCCGTTAAGTGCGTCGCGAGGTTTTTCGCGCCAGCCGCGCTGTCGCGGCCGCGAAGTTTACAGGATGTAGCGCATCCGGATGGTGAGACTCAGATCCTCGTTGCTCACCGGGAAGGCCGCGTCGGCAAACGCCGGAGGCGCCATCCGTACGGGCGCGTCGCGCGAGAACCCGAACCCTTCCCGGGGCATCATCCCCATCGCGCGGTCGGCCTTGCCGTTGGCGTTCTCGTCATGAAGCAGCGCGATCGCATACCGCCCCGGAGTCACGCCCTTGAAGGTGAGCGTAACGCCGCCCTCGCTCGCCGGGACGATCGCGCGATGGGACTGCGGATCGCCCGCGCACTTGGGAAAACGCGCTGCATCGGTGGTCATGCAGGCGCGCACCACGCCCTTGTCCGACCGCAGGTGCGTGACCGATACGGTCACGGTCGGGGACGGCGCGGCCGCCCCGAGCAACATCGCTGCGGCACCGAGCGTCAGGGCTGCGCCAGCCCGCGATCGGTTCCGCAAAGCCGGTCCCAGAAACGAAAATACAGCCCGTAATTGCATTGGTAGAGATCGTGATGCCGTTGATGGTGGCTGGCGGTTATCAGCCATCCGCCCAACTTGGAATGAACGAGCCGCCGGGGAAACATCTCCCATCCCATGTGATTGGTCACGCCCATCACGGTCATGACCGCGAGCACGACGCCGAGCATCGCGACGTGGATGGGCACCAGGAAGACGAGCGCCGGGATCACCACCGCGCCGGTCACGGCTTCCCAGGGGTGGAAACTCATCGCCGCCCACGCAGTTGGCGGGCGACTGGCGTGGTGGACCGCGTGCATGGCCTTGAACGGCTGCGGCCGATGCATCCACCGGTGCGTCCAGTAGAACCAGGTATCGTGCGCGGCGAGATAGACGAGGACGCTGACCGGCAGGTACCACAAGGGCCAATCAGCCCAGTCCGAATAGATCCGGGTCCATCCGCGTTCCTGCCAGCCCCACGCGACGACCCCTGCGGGAAGGCCATAGACCGCCGCCGAAGCGAGCGACCAGCCGATCTCCCGGCGGATCTGCGCGCCGAGCCCGGAGTACTGCCCGGGCCGCACGCGCGACGTGGCCCATGCGAACGCTCCGCTCGTGACGAGATAGCGCACGGCGACGATCGCGGTCATCGCCAGCGCGGAGAGGATGACGGTCAGCAGCATCGCCGCGCGGGTCTACGCGCGAGGCCGGCCAATTGCCAGATGACCCGGACTAGATGCCCTGACCCCACGGCGCGCAATGCGGGTCGGCGGACACGACCTGACGGCGCAGCGCGGCGCGGGCCAGCCGCTCGACCTCGACCTTCCGGCGCGCGGCGGCGAGCGGGTGGCTGGGCGCGGGGCGGACGATCTCGGCGTCGTAGCCATCGGCCACGATCACCCCGCAGCAATCGGGCTGGAAGTCGAACCCGTCGAGGATCGTGCGGTCGATCCCCGGTGGCACGCCCCAGTAGAAACGGTCGCAGAAGTCGAGGTAGTCGGGCCACTTGCCGTCGCCGACGAGATCGGCGCGGCTGACCTTGATCTCGACGATCACGATCCGTCCCTTGGGATCGACGCCCATGAGGTCGGCGCGGCGCCCGTTGCGCAGGGGCATTTCAGCAAGGCACCAGATGTCGTTGCGCGCGAACAGCCGGCAGATCCCGCGCGCGACGGCGATCGCGTCGTGACGGTCGGCTGCAGGGGCGAGAGCGGACGAATCGGCCATCGCCCCTGCCTGGAACGAAAAGGGAACCCGGTCAAGGCGGCGGGCACGTGTCCGGTCGCCGCCAGGTCCTGCCGCGCCGCTAGCGCCCGGTCTGGCCGGGCGGCTCGCGGCGGGGCACCAGCGCAAGCAGCGCGGCGCGTGCCCGGTGATATTCGCGCCATAGCGTCAGCGCGGCGGGAACCGGGTCCTGTCCGCGCGCCGACACGGCGAGCAGTGCCCTGACGCCAGGAGTCATCATCGCCGCAAGATCGGCCAGGCCGTTCGCAGCCAGTTCCAGCCGCCAGCCGCCGGCTTCGGCGATCGCCGAAGGAAAGTCGCGAACCTCGGTGCTCGGGCTCTCCGAGACCAGCCCGGCGAGCGTGGCGACCGCGTTGGCCGCGTCCTGTAGCGCGGTCCACTGCGCGTCCATCGATGCCAGGGGACGCGGCACCACGCCGTCTGCACGGGCCAAATCGGTCGGGATCGCGTTCATCGTGACCCGTTCGTTAACCCGAGTCGCTTGCCAAATCGCTAATGCGGACGCGAAGGGTGGAAAAGCCCGCGACTCTGCGCCAAGGCCGCTGCCGACAACGCTCGCAATGAGGAATTCACGCATGGGTCGCATCACGGTCATCTCGCTTGCCGCACTGGCGCTTGCCGCTTGCAGCGCACAGCGCGAGCCGGTGGCCAGCACCGGGGCCTCCGCCGGGGCCGAAGCCGGCAACATCGACGCGCTGTTCGACGCCTATGACCGGCGCCAGCTCGAGCTGTCTCCCCAATCGAAGGCCTATCGCGGAATCCGCGACGAGGATTACGGCAAGTGGGGTGATTTCTCCGACGCGGGCGCAGCGGCGCAGCAGGACCTTCTCCAGTCGACCGCCGAGCGGATGCGCGCGGCCTATTCACCGGCCTCGCTCTCCGCTGACGACGCGCTCAGCTACCGCCTGTTCGACGCAATGGCGAAGCGCAGCGCGCGGTCCTATCCGTTCCGCGAATACGGGTACGTGTTCGACCAGATGAACGGCGCGCAGAGCGACCTGCCGGCATTCCTCATCAACATTCACTCGGTTTCGGACCGCGACCAGGCTGAAGCCTACATCGAGCGGATCGCGGGCCTCGGTCCGGTGCTCGACACGCTGACCGCCGAATCGCGCGAGCGTGCCGCCAGCGGGGTCATGCCGCCGCGCTGGGTCTACCCCTATGTCATCTCCGATATCGAGAACCTGCTGACCGCGGGCACCGGCAACGCGGTGCTGACCGACTTTGCGGGCAAGGTCGGCAAGCTCGCGATCCCGCAGGCCGACAAGACCGCGCTCGAGGCACGCGCGCAGGCTGCCTGGACCGCCTCTGCGCGGCCCGCGTACGAGCGCCTCCTTTCGGAGATGAAGCGCCAGCAGGCGATCGCGGGCACCGACGACGGGGTGTGGCGCTTTCCCGAGGGGCGCGCGTATTACGACGCGCTGCTCGCCAACTACACCACGACCGACCTTACCGCGGACCAGATCCACGATATCGGCCTGCGCGAGGTGGCGAGGATTCACGGCGAGATGCGCGCGATCATGCGACAGGTCGGCTTCGCCGGCACGCTCCAGCAATTCTTCGAGCACGCCCGGACCGATCCGAAGTTCTTCTTCAAGACGCGCGAGGACTACCTCGCCGCGGTCAAGGCGGTGCAGGACAGGATCGAACCGGTCCTGCCCCGGTATTTCCTGACGCTCCCCAGGGCGCCGCTGGTGGTCAAGCCGGTGGAGGCGTTTCGCGAACAGAGCGCCGGGAAGGCGTTCTACCAGAGCCCGGCACCCGACGGGTCGCGGCCGGGCACCTATTACGTCAACCTCTACCGGCTCGAGGACATGAGCCGCAACGAGCTCGAGGCGCTGTACTACCACGAAGGGCTGCCGGGCCATCATCTCCAGCGCGCGGTCCAGACCGAGCTGGGCGACGACATTCCGGCCTTCCGGCGGTTCGGCGGGGTGACCGCCTATACCGAGGGTTGGGGTCTTTATGCCGAGGAACTGGGCAAGGACATGGGGTTCTATACCGATCCCTACTCGGACTTCGGCAGGCTGGGGATGGAACTCTGGCGCGCCGCGCGACTGGTGGTCGACACCGGCATCCACTCCAAGCGCTGGAGCCGGGAACAGGCGATCGATTACCTCAAGCAGAACACGCCCAATCCCGATGGAGACATCCGCAAGGCGATCGAACGCTACGTGGTCTATCCTGGGCAGGCGACCGCCTACATGATCGGCAAGCTCAAGATCATGGAACTGCGCGAGGAGGCCCGCCGCGAACTCGGCCCCGCGTTCGACATTCGCGCGTTCCACGAAGTCGTGCTGGCGAGCGGACCCGTGCCGCTGTCGATCCTCGAGGAAAACGTCGACGCCTGGATAGCCGCCACCCGGGGCGAGTGAGGGAAGCCGGGGCGAACGCGCCTTGCGCTCCATCGGCCGCCCGATGCCGGTTCGCTGCCGCGATGAACTGCCCTGTTGACCCCTGCCGCGCCGTCGTGGTCTAACGAAGGGGCATCAGGAGTGGGGCGTGTCGCCCTCGCCAACCTGCCAAACCGGGCAAGGTGGCTCTCGCGATGAGGATGCGGCCGATGGCAACCAAGCGGTGTTATTTCCTCGTGCGCGTGACCGAACTCCTATCGCAAGGGAGTAAAGGCACATGGATTGTTACTGGAAACCGGGCGATCTGGCGCTGTGCATCAAGCACGGCCGCTGGCGCGATCGGGCAACGGGCGAATACGTCGATCACGGACCCCGGGCGGGCAGCATCAACCTCGTCCGCGCCGTGGGGCGAAGCGACTTCCCGGATCGGCGGCTCGCGACGACACTCGTGCTCGCCGAATGGCGGCACAACCATTATGCCGCCGACCGCTTCGTGAGGTTGGATTCGGGCGCAAGCGTCGAATCGCTTGCAGAGCACCGGGTTGCGGAATCGATTGCCATCGGTGTGGAGGGATGACGCCGGGTTCGCTGAACCTCGCGAAAGAATTGTCCGATCCGAAGCGAACCGGTACCGCGGCCTGCCCGCTGCGCGGTGCGCCAGGCAAACCGCGCGGCCCCAGCATGCCGCACAAGCAACGGCGCGGGCGAAAACCAGAAACGCTGAAAGTGCTGGCGCACCCGACAGGATTCGAACCTGTGACCTCTGCCTTCGGAGGGCAGCGCTCTATCCAGCTGAGCTACGGGTGCCTTGGTCGCGGGCGCTTAGCAAAGCGCAATGCAGTGCGCCAGCGACTTGTCGATCGAGGGGCGTCAGCCCGGGATTACCGCGCTCGCGCCCTGGCCGTCGCCTTCGGGCGCGGCGATGATGTCGCGGGTCACGCGGCCCTTGGCGACCGTGTTGGTCTGCGGATCGCCGACCGCGGTGCGGATGCCGGGTTCGGCGACGCCGGCGCGGTCGAGCGCGCTGGTCTCCACCGCGCTGCGGGCGGCGGGTCCGCCGAACAGCGCGTCGAGCGCCTGCTCGGCAGCGGTGCCTTCGGTCGGTCGCGGCGCGCCGGGGGCGGGCGGCTCGAGGCTGAAGTCGGGCGGCACCACCAGCGGCGCCTGCCGCTGCACGGCGAACTCGTCGGGACGGTCGCGGTTGAGGATGCCGCCGCTGCCGCAGCCGGCGAGCATGGCAGTCGAAAGGGCGATGAAGGCGATCTTGCGCATGGGGTCTAGCTCTCGTTTCCGAGTTTGGGGGCCGGGTCGGCCGGTTCGTCGGGTGCCTTGTCGCGCACGAAGAACGATCGGGCAAGGATGATCAGCACGCCGATGGTGATGGCCGCATCGGCGATGTTGAAAATGAGGAACGGACGGAAGTCGCCTAAGTGCAGGTCGAGGAAATCGACGACGTAGCCGTACTGGTAGCGGTCCTTGATGTTGCCGAGCGCGCCGCCGAGGATCATCGCCAGGGGCACGATGTCGGCGAGCTTCCTCTCGCGCACGAGCCACACCGTGACGATCGCCGCGATCGCGGCGGTAACCCCGACGAGAATCCAGCGCATCTGGTCCGTATCTGCGGTGAACATGCCGAGCGAGACGCCGTAATTGTGCGTCAGCGTGAACTGGAAGATCGGCAGGAGGTAGTGCGACTGGCCGAGGGCGAGCCCGAGGTCGTAGAGGATGTAGTTCTTCGTCGCCTGGTCGGCGGCGAACAGCAGGACCGCGATGACAAGGCCGATCAGCCGGTTGCGGGTCAGCACGCTCATGCGGGCATCTCTTCGCCGACGACGTCCGCGCAGCGCGCGCACAGGCTGCCGTCCTCGTCCACTTCGGGCAGCAATCGCCAGCAGCGGCCGCACTTGTGGTCCTGGGTCCGGGTGACGGTCACCTCGTCCCCATCGCTACGGCGGACTGTCGCGGTGATGAACAGCTCGGCCAGAGCGGCGTCGGTGAACCCGGACGGCACGGCGGAGGCGGGCACGGTGACTTCGGCCTCGAGGCTCGAGCGAACGATCTTCTCGCGGCGCAGCGGCTCGACCGCCTCGGTTACGCGCTCGCGCAGGTCGCGGACCGCATCCCACGTATCGTCCGACGTCTTCGCGCGCTCGATCGTCGGCCACTCGAGGAGGTGGACGCTTCCGCGATCCGGATAGCGCGTGCCCCAGACTTCCTCGGCGGTGAACACGAGCACCGGGGCGGCGTAGCGGACGAGCGCGTGGAACAGCGTGTCGAACACCGTCCGGACGGCGCGGCGCCTCGTGCTGCCGGGCGCGTCGCAATAGAGCGAATCCTTGCGGATATCGAAGTAGAACGCCGACAGGTCCTCGTTGCAGAAGTCGATCAGCGTGCGGACGTAGGTGTTGAAGTCGTAGGTTTCGGCCGCTTCGCGCAGCGTGGCATCGACACCGCCGAGCATCGCGAGCACGTACCGTTCGAGCTCGGGCATCTCCTCGACCGGCAGCGTTTCCGCATCGTCCCACCCGTCGAGCGCTCCAAGCAAATACCGGAAGGTGTTGCGCAGCTTGCGGTACTGGTCGGCGACGCCCTTGAGGATCTCGTCGCCGATGCGGTGATCCTCGGTGAAGTCGACCGAGAGCGCCCACAGCCGGATGATGTCCGCGCCGTAGGTCTCCATCACCTTGACCGGATCGACCGTGTTGCCGAGCGACTTCGACATCTTCATGCCCCTGGCGTCCATCGTGAAGCCGTGGGTGAGGATGCGGTCGTACGGCGCGCGGCCGCGCGTGGCGCACGATTCGAGCAGGCTCGACTGGAACCAGCCGCGATGCTGATCGGACCCCTCGACATAGATGTCCGCCGGCCAGGACAGGTCGGGCCAACGCCCGCTGTCGAGCACGTAGGCGTGGCTGGTGCCCGAATCGAACCACACGTCGAGGATATCGGACACCGGCTCCCACTCGTCGTGATCGTGGGCATCGCCAAGGAAACGGTGCGCGGTCTCGGGCGTCCAGGCGTCGATCCCCTCGGCGCGCACCGCCGCGACGATGCGCGCGTTGACCTCGGGGTCGACAAGGTAGTCGCCGGTCTTGCGGCTGACGAACAGCGTGATCGGCACGCCCCACGCGCGCTGGCGGCTGAGCACCCAGTCGGGGCGGCCCGCGACCATCGAACCGATGCGGTTGCGCCCCTTTTCCGGGGTGAACTGCACCCGCTCGATCTCGCGCAGGGCGATCTCGCGCAAGGTCTCGCCCTCTCCTTGCGCGGCGCGGATCGCGGCTTCCTCGGCGCAGCGCGGCACGTCGCGATCGATCTTCTTGTCCATCGGCACGAACCACTGCGGGGTGCAGCGGTAGATGACCTTGGCCTTCGAGCGCCACGAGTGCGGGTAGGAGTGCGAATAGGAACCGTGCGCTAGTAGCGCGCCAGTTTTCACCAAGTCTTGAAGGATCGGGCCGTCGATCGAATTGAATTTGGGGTTGATTACGCTGCCTTGCCCGCCGAGCCAGCCCCAGTCCGCGCGATACTTGCCGTCGCCTTCCACGGCGAACTTCGGCGTCAGGCCGTGTGCCTTGCACAGGTCGAAGTCGTCCTCGCCGTGGTCGGGCGCCATGTGGACGAGTCCGGTGCCGCTGTCGGTGGTAACGAAGTCGCCCGGCAGGAACGGCCGTGGCTCGGCGAAGAACCCGCCGAGGTGGTGCATCGGGTGGCGGGCGAGGGTGCCGGCGAGGTCGGAGCCTGTACCAGACCATTCGAGGTCGTATACCACGCCAGCGGCGCTTCCGCCGAGACTGAGCCCCTCACCACTGAGAGCCGGTTCGGGCGCCCTGATGTCTTCAAGCCGGGCCAAAAAGGCCCCGGCAAGAGGCCGCGCGACCAAGAAGCGGCGGTCACCTCTTCGAACAAGTGCGTACTCAATCTCAGGCCCGTAGGCGATCGCCTGATTCACCGGGATCGTCCAAGGCGTCGTCGTCCAGATCACCGCCTGCGCGCCGACCAGTTCGGGGATGGGGCTCTCGACGATCTCGAACGCGACGTCGATCTGGGTCGAGACAATATCCTCGTACTCGACCTCGGCCTCGGCCAGCGCGGTTTTTTCGACCGGGGACCACATCACCGGCTTGGCCCCGCGATAGAGCTGGCCGCTCGTCGCGAACTTGAGCAGTTCGGCGACGATCGTCGCCTCGCTCTCGGGCTGCATGGTCAGGTAGGGATTGTCCCAGTCGGCCATCACGCCGAGGCGCTTCAGCTGCCCGCGCTGCACGTCGACCCAGTGCTGCGCATAGGCGCGGCATTCGGCGCGGAATTCGAGCAGCGGAACTTCGTCCTTGTTCTTCTTCGCCTTGCGGTACTGTTCCTCGACCTTCCACTCGATCGGCAGCCCGTGGCAGTCCCACCCGGGGACGTATGGCGCATCCTTGCCCAGCAGGTTCTGCGTGCGGCAGACCATGTCCTTGATCGCGTGGTTCAATGCATGGCCGATGTGGATCGCCCCGTTCGCGTAGGGCGGGCCGTCGTGGTACATGAACTTCGGCCGGCCCCGCCGCGCATCGCGTAAGCGTTCGTAGAGCTTCTCCGCCTCCCACTTCGCGGCGATGACCGGCTCCTTCTGCGGGAGCCCGGCCTTCATCGGAAAGTCGGTCTTCGGCAGGAAGACGGTGTCGCGCCAATCTCTCGATTGATTTTCACGCTGGGGCTTGTCGGCTTCGCTCATGGCGAGAGCGCCGCTAGCGGAAGGCGGCGCTGTAGGAAAGTTTTTGGTTCACGCGAGCAGTTCGCGCGCCCTGTCGCAATCCTTCGCCATCTGCGCCCTGAGCGCGTCTAGATCGTCGAACTTCGCCTCCGGCCGCAGGAAATGGCGGAACGCGACCTCGATCTCCTGCCCGTACAGATCGCCCGAGAAATCGAAGAAATAGGGTTCGAGCAGTTCCTTGGGCGGGTCGAACGTGGGACGCACGCCGATGTTGGCCGCACCCTTCAGCTCCTGCCCGGTCGACAGAACCTTTCCCGTCACCGCGTAGATTCCGAACCGCGGACGCAGGTAGCCCTCGAGCGGGAGGTTGGCGGTCGGGTAGCCGATCTCGCGCCCGCGCTTGTCGCCGTGCTGGACCACGCCGCGGATCGCGAAGGGGCGGGTGAGCAGGCGGCTCGCGGTCTCGCAGTCGCCCGCCTGCAATGCCTCGCGCACCCGGCTCGAGGATACCGGTTTGCCGCCTTCCGTGACCGGAGGAACCGCGCGCGTCTCGATACCGACCTCGCGGCCCAGATCCCCGAGCACCTGCCGGTTGCCGCCCCGGCCCTTGCCGAAGGTGAAATCCTCGCCTGTGACCACGCCCGCGGCGCCGATCCGCTCGTGCAGCAGGACTTTCACGAAGTCCCCGGCGGTGGTGGAGGCGAGTTCGCGGTCGAAGTGGAATACCAGCATCGCGGTCGCCCCCGCGGCGAGGTAGAGCTCCTGCCGCTGCTCGAGCGTGGTCAGCCGGAACGGCGGTGCATCGGGCGCGAACAGCCGCACGGGATGGGGGTCGAAAGTCGCCACGATGCTCGGGCGCCCCTCGTCGCGCGCCCACGCGATCGCCTCGCGGGCGACCGCCTGATGGCCAAGGTGAAACCCGTCGAAGTTGCCGAGCGCGATCACCGACCCGCGCAGGGATTCAGGGATGCGGTCGCGGTGGTCGAGCCATCTCATCGCGCGGCGCCCCTCGGCTCGATTCCCGACCGGATCACCCGCAGAGCGTTGAGGCCCATCGCCTTGCGGATCTCGCTTTCCGAAAACCCTTCGTCGAGCAGCGCCTGCGTTATCTGCGTGAGCTGGCCGGTGTCGAAGCGCACCGTGGTCGCCCCGTCGTAGTCGCTGCCGAGCGCGACGTACTCGATCCCGACGAGGTCGCGCACGTGCTTCATCGCCCGTGCGGCCGCGCGCGGGTCGGTCGAACACACCGCGCCCTCCCAGTAGCCAATGCCCACCACTCCTCCGGTTCTGGCGATCCCGCGAATTTCCGCGTCGGTCAGGTTGCGGTTGACCTTGCACGTCGCCTGCACGCCCCCGTGGCTCGAAACGACCGGGCGCGTCGCCATGGCCAGGATGTCGGCCACGCAGGCGTGGCTGCAATGCGCGACGTCGACGATCATGCCCAGTTGCTCCATCCGCCCGATCGCCTCGCGCCCCTTGTCGGTCAGCCCGCCCTTGTCGAGGCCGTGCATCGAGCCGGCCAGATCGTTGTCGAAGAAGTGCGTGGGGCTCGCCATGCGGAAGCCGGCGGCGTGGAGTTTCTCGAGCCGGTCGAGGCGGCCTTCGAGGTTCTGCAGGCCCTCGATCGACAGCAGCGCGCCGACGGGGCGGTTCCGGCCGCCGCCCGGGGCGAGCAATGCGTCGATGTCGGCGGCCTGTCCGACGACCGCGAGGCGCCCGTTCGAGCGCCGCGCGGCGTCGGCGAGCTTGGAGGCGTGGTGGAGCGAGCGGCGGTAGAGCGAGGTCCACGTCCGGGGCGGCTGGAGCTGCGCGAAGACCAGCGGGGTGATGTTGTCGGTGTCGCCCGCGTTGGCGTCGTAGTTCTGTCCCTTGGGCGTCTTGGTTACGCTGGAGAAGACCTGCAGCGCAACGTTGCCGCGCTCGAGCCGGGGCAGGTCCATGTGTCCGCGCTCTCCGTCGGACAGGATGTCGCGCTTCCACAGCAGGGTGTCCGAATGCAGGTCGACGATGGTCAGCGTCGCGTGCAGCGCCTTCGCCTCGGGGGAGACGGGGACCAGCGGCTTGCCGTCCACCTTGTTCATCGCGTTCTCGGCCAAGCCGGGGCCGAGCGTGAACAGTCCGGCCAGCGCGGTGCCGAGGACAGCCACCAGGAACCACGACCATCGCTTCATAGAATGCGCTCCAGCCGCACGAAGCTGAACGCCGGCGTGTCGCCCGCGGCGGGATGATCCTCGCGCCATGTCTCGCGCCAATCGCCACCGAAGGGCGGCACACGGGTTTCGCCCGCGACATCGGCATGGACCTCGGTCAGTTCGATCCGGTTGGTGTGGGGCAGCATCAGGCGGTAGATCTCGGCCCCGCCGACCACCGAAACCTCGTTATCGCCGGCCAGGACGAGGGCCTCGTCCGCGGAATGGGCCACCTCGGCTCCTTCGGCCGCCCACTGGCGGCTCCGCGTGAGCACGATGTGCCGCCGGCCGGGCAGCGGCCCGCCCATGCTCTCGAAGGTCTTGCGGCCCATGATCATCGGCTTGCCCATCGTCAGCGCCTTGAACCGCCTGAGATCGGCCGGGATGCGCCAGGGCAGGGTCCCGTCCCTGCCGATCGTTCCGTTGTCGGCGCGCGCCAGGATCGCGGTGACCCGCCGCGTCATCCCCGCGGCCACACGCGGGTCACGTGGCCCATCTTGCGCCCCTCGCGCGCCTCCGACTTGCCGTAGAGGTGGAGATGGGCGCGGGAATCGGAGAGTAGCGCATGGGCGGCCGAGACGTCGCCGACGATGTTGTCCATCTCCGCGCGCGACACGACCGTGGCGGTGTCGCCCAGCGGGAGGCCGGCGATCGCGCGAACGTGGTTCTCGAACTGGCTCGTTGCGGCGCCCTCGATCGTCCAGTGTCCCGAGTTGTGCACCCGCGGCGCCATCTCGTTGAACACCGGCCCCTCCCGGGTCGCGAAGAACTCGAGCGTCAGCACGCCGATATAGCCCAGCGCGTCGGCGACCTTCTGCGCGAGGTCGCGCGCAGCCTCTACCTGGGCCGCGACTGCGTCGCACGGCGGCCAGACCGAGCAGGAGAGGATGCCGTTCTCGTGGCGATTCTCGGTCGAATCCCAGAACCTCACGTCGCCGCCCGCGTCACGTACGAGGATGACCGAAAATTCGGCTGCATGCTCTACCCAGCCCTCGTACACGCACGGCGCTTGCGGCAGGCGGATCGCCTCCGCATCGCGCGGCGAGTGCACGCGCCACTGGCCCTTGCCGTCGTATCCGTCTCGGGCGGTCTTGAGCACGCCCGGCGTCCCGATCCGGTCGAGGGCGCGCGCGAAGTCATCGGCCGAATCGATCGCCGCGAAGGGTGCCGGACGACCGCCCAGGCCCTCGACGAAGCGCTTTTCCTTCAGCCTGTCCTGCGCCGTCTCGAGCGCACGCAGCCCGGGCGCGATGCGGCCCTCGAGGAACTGCAGCGGCGCGGTGGGCACGTTTTCCCATTCGAACGTGATTGCGTCGCAGGCGTCGGCGAAACGGCCGAGCGCCAGCGGGTCGGTGAAGGGCGCGACGGTGACCGCTGCCGAAACCTCGGCCGCGACGCTGTCGCGCTCGGGCGTGTAGACGTGGCAGCGATAGCCAAGCCGTGCCGCGGCCATCGCCAGCATCCGGCCGAGCTGGCCGCCGCCCAGGATCCCGATCGTTCCCCCGGCTCGAAGCATCAGTCCTGCGGTGCCTCGCTCACCGCCGCAGTGCGCGCGGCGCGCCAGGCCTGCAGGCGCCGGGAAAGTTCCTCGTCGGAAACCGCGAGGATCGCAGCCGCCATCAGGCCCGCGTTGGTCGCCCCCGGTTCGCCGATCGCGAGCGTTCCGACCGGCACGCCCGCGGGCATCTGCACGATCGAGAGCAGGCTATCGAGCCCTTTCAGGGCCTTCGATTTCACCGGCACGCCAAGCACGGGAAGGTGCGTGAGCGCGGCAATCATCCCGGGCAGGTGCGCCGCGCCGCCGGCGCCCGCGACGATGACCTTGAAGCCCTCGTCCGCCGCGCCCTTGCCGAAGCTGTGGAGCCGGTCGGGCGTACGGTGCGCCGAGACGATCCGCGCCTCGTGGCTCACGCCCAGTTCGTCGAGCACCTCTGCGGCGCACCGCATCGTGTCCCAGTCCGACTGGCTGCCCATCACGATGGCGACCTGTGGCGCGGCGTCTGCCATTCGATCAGGTGTCCTTGAGGTAGCGCCGCTCGCCCGGCGTCATCGATGCGTCGAACTCGTAGACGATCGGCTGTCCCGTGGGAATCTCGAGCGAAGTGATGTCCTCGTCAGAAATGCGCGAAAGGTGCTTCACCAGCGCGCGCAGGCTGTTGCCGTGCGCCGCGACGACGACCGTTTCGCCCTCCGCGAGGCGCGGCACGATCGCACTCTCCCAGTACGGCAGCACGCGCTCGATGGTCAGCTTGAGGCTTTCGGTCCGCGGCACGTCGATCCCGGCGTAGCGCGGATCGGCGGCGAGGTCGTAATCGCTGCCAGCCTCCATTTCGGGCGGCGGCACGTCGAAGCTGCGGCGCCAGACGTGCACCTGCTCGTCGCCGTGCCGGTCGCGGGTTTCCTGTTTGTCGAGGCCGGTAAGGCCCCCGTAATGCCGCTCGTTGAGCCTCCAGTCCTTGATCTCGGGGATCCACAGACGGCCGCACGCCTCGAGCGCCAGGTGCAGCGTCTTGATCGCGCGGGTCTGGAGCGAGGTGAAGGCGACAGTCGGCAAAACGCCTTTTCGGGCGAGCAGTTCACCTGCGGCCGTCGCCTCGGCCACGCCCCTCTCGGTCAGGTCGACGTCCCACCAGCCGGTGAAGCGGTTTTCCAGGTTCCACTGGCTCTGGCCGTGGCGGATCAGGATCAGCGTGGACAAGCGCGGCAGCTCCTTCTGGCTTCGGGAGCACCCGCCCCTAGCCGCGCTCCCCGTCTTTGGAAAGACTGGGCTTTTGCGCGGCCAGTTCGCGCGACTGCGCCTTGCGCCGCCGCAGGTTCTCGCGCAGCTTTTGTGCCAGGCGTTCTTCGCGGGTGAGTTTATCGCCTTCGGTCATCGCATTCGCAGCCTTGCCGCTGCGCCTTCCGCTTGACAAGAGAGGGGCGCCCTGTAAGGCGCGCCCGCTCCCCGCTGCGGCACCATCCGCCGCGGGCCGACCGATGGTCACGCTGCTGTAGCTCAGAGGTAGAGCACTCCCTTGGTAAGGGAGAGGCCGAGAGTTCAATTCTCTCCAGCAGCACCATCATTTCAAAGACTTCGCGGAGCTGCGCTCTGCATCCATGAAACCGGCATGAAAAACGGGGGTGGACAGAGGCGGTCAGTTTACGGGCCGATCCTGCCCCGATCGCAGCGCATCGAATCGCTCCGCAATCGCTTTCCACAGATCGAAGCCGCACGTCTCACCAGCCAACGCGAGTTCCCCCAGCTTCTCGGCGATGAAGCGCGGGCCGTCGGGGCCGTGGTGTTTCTCGACCCAGAGGGCCAGCGCCCACAGTTCGCGCTCGCGGGTCAGCATCGCGAGAGACGCTGAGAGCGGGTCCTTACTGCATAAAAGGAACGGGGCCCCAGTGACCGAAGCCAACTGGAGCCCCTACTCACGCCTAGCTTGTTATCGCCGGACATGTTGCCACTCTCGTGGACTTAGGCCTGATGCCTGAGAAGGCAGCGCAGGAACGGGACTTATATAGGGCAAATGCGATGAACATACAATTACAATCCGAGCGCCAATCTCACCCTCGCGCGCACTTCGTCGAGATCGACCGTCGATAGGGCCAGCTTCTCAAATAGGCGAATATCAGTCACCGGGTGACGGTAGTGGGGGCGCGACAATCGATCATAGCAAACAGTTGCCAGCATATCGCAGGCCGCCCATCGAGGCCCATCTCCCCATGACTTGCAAACGAGTTCCACTTTGTAATTCCAGTCCTCTAAGGGTTCCGGACATGTTGCGGACAGTGGGACAACTGTCGCCAGATTGTCGCGGCGCTTCAGCTTGGGGGAAATCACGATGCATAACCGCCGCTTGACCATTTCGGGCGGCTTGAACCCCGTCGAATAGTCGCAGATCAAAATGTTCCCCGGCGCGGGATGAAACGGTAGCGCCTTCATCCCGCGCCTACAGAGGCTTCGGAACTATGATCAACAATTCCAAGCCTATTTCCGAGACGGCGGAGGAGACGGCGTGGGCGTGGGCGGTGTTGGAGGCGGGGGTGGTGGAGTTTTCGCTCCGTCGTCGATCTTGCGATATTCGCGCTCAGGTTCTTTGGCCATAGCGCCCAAGTATCCTAGGGGAAGAGCGTGAGCAACGACTTTGCATCTTTCAAAGACCTGCCAGCCGATCTGCAACGTGAGGCTCTTCGTGAGGGTGAACTGCGGCTGCAAGCGCAATTGGCAGTCGCCACTTCTGCCGATCAGCGAGCATTGACGTGGGCCGGACTAGTTCTTGTCGCTGTGACCGGCTCGCTTGGTGGCGGCGTTGCCTTGCTCGGCAAAGAATCTCCCGACTTTGGCTTGGCAACATTCGCCCTCACCTTCGCGTCATCAATGATGGGCGCTGCATGGCGGGCCCTTGCTACTGTCCAGCCCGGATTATTCTGCCTACCTGGCAACAAGCCGAGCAACTGGCTTCCCGAACATTGGGACGGCGCTGGGACCGAGAACAGATGGGCAGTGATCGCGCGAACCGAGCAGGCGGAGCAGATGTCTCGTCACATCGAAGAGAACGCACAGCGCGCGGCGCATAGAGCGCGGGAAATGCAGGCGTCATTCGCCATCGTCGGCAACACGCTCTATCTGGCGGCGATTGCGTTCTTTGGACTGCTGGCCTTCCGCTATTCCACTGCGGCCTGACCGACTTCGATGCTCCGCGTCGTCATCGACACCAATAGTCTCGAAACAGACGAGCTTCGGCATCTTCTCGAGGCAGATCCGGGTAATCGTGCCGTCATTCCCGAACATATTGCCTCCGAAATATTCAGGCCCGGGTCGGTCGAGGCCGTCATATCGGCATTCTCGGTGGTGAAGGACTTTCCGACCCAAGTGATTATGCTGTGGAGCAACAGTCGCGCAGCGCGCGTCGATCCCAGAACGGGTGCTATCGCAAACTGCTTCATCGATCGGGAGGCTACCCGCGCCTTCCCAGAGTTCTGCGATACTCTGATAAAAGCGGCTAATGGCCACCGCGGCTACCGACAGCAACTCCTTCGGAGGCGCGAATGGGCGTTGGAGAGAGCCAATAGCGTCATGTCGGCGCTCGGGGATCAATCGGAAGCACTCGAAGAGATACGCTCGAACTTCGACGAATCCGACCTCAGAAAGCTCGCACGCGGCGAAAAGCTTTCAGACCTAGCTCGGGCTACGATCTTTCAACTCACAAACACTCTAGCAAACGATCAACTGCGCTCCCTGTCGACAAGGGGTCTGGTTGGGGAGCCGCATCGCTACAATCAGTTCGCGTGGCGGTACTCGCTTTGCCATGTCATTCAGCTCGTCGAGATGGTGCGGAAAGGTGCTGTTAGAAGGAAACCTGAGAAGGCTCGAAATGACCATTTCGACACTGTGGTGGCGACCTTTGGAACCTACTTCAACGGCGTGATGACTAACGACAAAGGACCGATCGCCACTCATCATATTGCTCGGATCGTCCTGAAGGCGTTAGGGATGCCACTTGCTATCGACTATCTCGACAGCGACCACTTTGCCGCGATGATTGCGGACTAGCGCAACATCTCCCGAACATCTCACCCATCGAAGTCGTCCCAGTCGCCGCCAACCAACCGGTGATCATCCCCGAACTGAGGCGGGGCAACGGAAGGGCAGGGAGCCTGACACTAGGGACACTAAGCCCGCCATCTGGAGGAACCGACGAGACTCTCATCTCTGCACCATTCCGCTCAGTTTGGGCGCTGAGAAATACCCATTGAACCCACCGTGCAGGTGCGCGTCATGGACGAGCAGCCGCGCGTCGGGATCGTAATTGCGGACCTGTGAACGCAGCCAGCGACGAATGCGACAGGCTTGGCGATGCGGTTGCCGACGCCCTTGGCGAAGTCATGGACATGCCAGCGCCCGACCTTGCCGCCCTCAGGTGGAAGCTGAACCAGTTCCGCGACGAACGAGACGGGATCCTTCAAGGCTACACGGCCAGCTTCACCGACCAGACCTTTGCGGACATGGCGCGATTGATGCCGCCAGCCGCCTAGTCACGCCACCCCCCGCCTGACATCCTACGGCCCCTTGCAGCGATGCGGGGCCGTTTTTTGCGGTCGCAGCATTATGGCACCTAGCCGTTAAAACCATAGATTGGTTGGCACAAAGGATTCGCGAAGAACGTCGCTTCTCGCTAAATTGCGTCAACGGCCGTTTGTCCGACTCGGGGTAGTCTATGCCATTCGACAAGAATAAATTCGCACGACATCTTGAAGATAATGCGCTGCCTGGCTTTGGTGCGGGAAAATGCGCAAAGTACGTTCGGGAGGCCTTGGTCGCCGGAGGTCTGAACACCGCTGGAAACCCTTTGTCTGCCAAAGACTACGGACCATTTCTTGAGGGTCTTGGCTTTGCATCCCACACGAAGACTTCGCCCTATTCGCCGGAGAAGGGAGACATAGTCGTGCTGCCAGCCAATGTGGGGTCCACCCATGGGCATGTCGCGGGCTATGTTGGTTCGAAGTGGGTATCCGATTTTGTTCAAACCGACATGTTCGGTGGCCCTAGCTATAGAAAGGCGGGCATTTTTGAGGTTTTCCGTTACCGCTAGCCTTGCCTCAGCAACGCTGATCTTGACAGGTCTCGCGACCAGTTGCGCGCGACCTGAGTTTGCTGCGTCAGCGGCTGCTTCGACTGTCTTACATGATCCACTTCTTGGCCTGTCTTTCGAACCCAACTCCACCGGCTTTGAGCCCGCACCGCCGGAACTCAACCAAAGGTGCCCCGAGTTGGCCAATGAGCGATATTTTCAGCAACTCTGGGTGTTCGCGGAGGCAGAGCAAGCCAATCAACGTTATTTGATTGTTGCTGGACAATTCACTCCTCGAATTGCGGGCCTGGAAACAATTGAGAATGCGCAAGGGGCACTCCTCAGACTAGGACGAGAGGACTGCACCCTAATTGGTCCAGCCAAAGAAATCTTTTTGATGCCTGATGCGTATGATGTGGTGCCATCTTCCGTCCATTTGACCTTGGCACAAGACGCCGCAAAACGGCTGGCTCGTGCACATGGCGGGGTAGAGGGGCTTGCCGCTGCAATGCGCAGTCAGAACGTGACCAGCGGTCACCTGCCCCCTGTTATTGCCAGTGCCATCGCGGATTTGCCTGATCCGGCTGACTAATCCAATCCCGGGGACGGAACCGCTGATTCCGGTTTGCGATCCGACAGGAAGCTAGTCCGAGAGGCCATCAAGCATGGCGTTGCCCTCAGTAAGGACCGCGCGCAGCCCCGCCATGATCGCAAGGTTCTCTGCCGAATAGCGGCCGTGCTTGCGGGCGTTCTCATTCCCTGGCCTCGCTCCCGACCCCGCCGCGCCGCCGTGCATGCGGCAGCGCTTCCGCCCCCTGACCGCAGGAGACTGGCACTCCGTTCCCTTGCGGGTCTTGGCCAAGCAGCGCGGCGCTTGCGCTAATTGCTGCGGTTGCATGGGCTTGTCCCGCCGATCTTTCATCTACCCCCCCTGTCTGGATAGTATCGGTCACCACGGTCTGACCGCCGTGTCGGTTGTCGATGTGCACGTGTTTGACGACCTGTTCGCCGCCTCGCTGGAGCCTGGCCAGGGTCTCAGCCTGACGGGCGAAGGTGTTGAGCAGCCGGTTCGCGAGGTTCCCCATCTGGGTAGCCTGATCGACATATTCCGACCGCATCGACATATTGAGCGCCTTGAGCGCTGCGGCGTGGGTTGCCGCCATCTGGGTCAGCAATGTGCTTTGCACGGTATCCTGCGCGCCGCCCCCGGTGACGAACGCAAGGTCCGCCATCAGGCCTTCCGTGTTGAGCGACTTCCGCGCACGAGCCGCCTTTGTCAGATCCTCAATCCTGCCGTTCGTAAATTCCGCCGAACCGCTGCCGAACGTTTCGATCGTTCGCATTGCTGACAACGTGACGTTTGTGCCCTCTGGCGAGCGGATCACCGTGCAATCTTCGGATTGCTCGACCTCCAGTCGCGGAGCGACGGGCATTTCCCAGAACTTCCGCATCAGGCGGACGAGCTCATCCTGCACTCGTTCGCTCATCTCGGAGAAGCCAGGAACGTCAGCTAAGCAGCGCTCGCGGATTTCGGCATCCGTCCCCGCTCCCGAGACGATGTAGGCCCGCTGCGTGTCTCGGTGTTCTTTCAGTGTATTATCACCGACCGGCTGTTTCTCGGCTGTTTTATCAGCCTTCGCGCGCTTCATGCCGCCCTCGCCAGGTCGGGCCGACTTTGGGCCATTGCCAGAAGGAAGGCTATTAGAGCCGCGATTCCGAGCTCAGTATCGTTACGCCACCACCACGACTCACCCCTGCCCATGGTATCATGTAAATAGGGGGTGGATTTCACACCGACGAGATATGGCGGATTTGCGTCGTTTGCAGTTTCAGCGGGTCGGGATTTCACACCCGGTTTGGCCGGTAAATTCGGCATTTCATCCTCCAACGGTGTGAAGTTCACACCCGGCAAACGACCGGATGCACGATCCTTCCGATATTTGGCTTGAGCTCGAAGGCGTTTGTCAGCCCGCCTACTCGCGCGGGTCTTCCCGGCTGGCTGGTAGGCCTGCCATTCATTTGTCGATGTGCGCTTGGCCTTCTGCGGGCACTCCGGCCAAACGAGCCAGGTTAGCCGCCAGCAGCGTGCCCTCGATGTCTCTGACGCCTTGATGGCGAAATGAGCGTCCTTTGCGAGCGTGATGAAGCCCCGATCTTGCAGGTCAGCGAATGCGCGCAACGCGGGCCGCTTATCGGATTGACCCAACCTGGCTGCGGCATCTGCGGCAGACAGGAATATCGCGCCATTGTTGTCGCCCCGATATAGGTAGATCAACTCCGTGAGCAGACTGCGGGCGGTAAGATCGAGGCTGGCGTAAGCAGCGGACTCGATGAGGCTGTGTGGCAGCATTACGAAGCGGGGCGCTTTCTCCGTCCGCCCAGTCGCGTTTGGTTTCCGAGGTCTGTTCCTGTCAGGACGGCGCGCCATGTTCACCCCCCGTCAAATCTCGCTTGGCGCGGCCCGTCACCAAACGAATCCCGCCAGCAGTACCCCACGCCTCCCGAAAGGTGGGGAACCACTCACTTGGGCGCTTGGAGTCTGGGGGATTGCAGGCCACGAGGAATCCGGCGCCCTCGATCGTGACATCGATTGTGCCCGCCTCCATCACGCGGCCTCCGCGAGCGCTTCGGGTTCGATGATCGAATAGGCCATAACCTTGACGCCCATCCCACCGGGCCGTTTGCCGACCTCGAACAACTTGCCGAGGCGGACCAACTCGCCGGCACGCGGACGGACGCACAGCAGCGGCAAATCTAGGTCCGCCGCTATCTGTTCGGGGATGGCCCCAGTCCGACCATAGGCGGCCCACCCATCAAGCATTTGCCGATGACGACGCCCGAGCGTCTGGGTGACTTCCGCCGCCGCCTCTCGGCTGTTGGCACGAGCTTCGGTGGAAACGCCTTTGTGTCCGGCTGCGGTGCCGTCGCCGTAGTGAGGTTCTTGATTGTTAGCCATCATTCGGCCTCCATCATTTCAGACAGGCCAGCGCGCTCCGCGAGCGCCGCGAGCCAATCGAATTGCCTGTCAGATAGCGCGAAGGGATCGACCGCGATTTGGCCGAGGAATTGTCCCGCCTTTCGCGTTAGACCCTCGCCCTTGTTGAGTAGCGCCAATGCCAGCGCGCGGCGTGCCTCGAATGTCATCGGGCCACCTCTTCCAATTCGCGCAGCGCCACACTCAAGGCGCGCTCAGCGTCATGCTTGGGAAGGAGCCGCGAGCCAAACAGGCCAGCACGGCGACGACGCACGTCCCATGCGTTCCGTGACGACCAGCATTGCTTGCTGAACGCTCGCAGGGCGTCTATATCGATCCCGTCGAAATCTAGGCCTGCCAGCAAAGACTCGATCGAAGGGTCCCGCACCGGAAGAACGGCGCGGGCCTTTCGCTTTTCAGGGGTAGCGTTCCCCGGTCCGGATGGCGCCACGATTCACGCCGCCGCCTCGGAAGCGTAGTCCGGCAGCGAGGCGAGATATTCCGCTAGATCGTCCCGCAGAATTACCGTGCGCCGACCGCGCTTCTTTGCCTTAAGGTCGCCACGCCGCAGCGCTTCATAAATCTCGGAACGCGATCCCGCGCCCGCCTCTCGCGCCTCATCAATGTGAAAGGCTAATTTGTGATCCGGTAGTGCCATCGTCCTGCCGCCTCCGTGATTGTGGGCGACAGTCCATCTACACCTACAGACGGAGGGTGCGAGAAATCCGTTTGGTCAATTAACCGTACGAAAGATTGGCCAAACTTTCACCGGGGTAATTGCTCTTTGCGATGCGGTCGGCGCCGGGGTCCGGCTTTGGCGGTCACACGGGACTGCATGAACTCCTCGCCGTCAATTGCAAGCTGCGCCAAAGCGACCTTTTCTTCAACCAGTCCTAAGAAATGTCCATGCCAGCCACTGCGGGCGACCGCGAGCATGTATGTGACGACGTCGCCGCCTAGCAGGTTATCACATTGGGCGCGCCACCCTCTTATGGTAGTCCACGGTGTATTTCCGAAAGCCATAGATACTCGAGCCTGCGCTTCCGCCGGGGGTAGCCCACGCCCCTCCAGAAATTCGATCCATTCGAGGGCTCTTAGTTTCTTGTTGGCGATCCGGTAACGCGACCCGCCGACTCCCTGAGCAGACGAAATGACACGAGCCAAGAGACTCGGATCATCACCATTGGAAACTGCTAGCACTTCGTCGCGCAGAGACTGCACAGAAGACATCGCGCGCTGATCCTCGACAGTCGCAAACAACGCCTGTGCCGGCCATAGCCGAAACCATAGGGCGGCAAGATGTTGGTCGCGGGGAGCGGTTGGGGGAGGGGTAGTTCCATATGCGGCACTCAACACCCTGTCGCCCACCAGGCCTCCGATTCCATTCAAGAGGGTTTCTAGGAGCCTCCTCGCCGCTTCGGCGCGAGCGGGACCCATTGCATCAGCATCATCAAATGCCGCTTTCGCGCTAGCAGCGTGCCGGAGGCACATTACAAAGTAGCGCATACGCTCCGGGCGAAACCGCTCCTTAAGTAGTTCTAAGAGATCGTCGTCCATGCCCACTCCGCAGGGTCCCCGCTGAAGTTCGGGAGGGGCTAGCACGGGCGGAGTTCCGCGCCAGGGAGCTACCCTTGCCCCTCCCTGCGATCACCGAGGCAATCGCATTCGACAAATCAAAGCGCCAAGCTGGCGAGCGCGTCCTCCGCGTCGTCGCGAACAAGGTGGCCGTAATGCTTTTCGATCATCTCCACGCCGGTCCCCGCAAGCTGCGCGACCGTGAGGATGGGTAGTTTGGCGCGAATCAGGTCCGTCAGGACCGAGTGGCGCAAGGTGTAAGCCGCGACCGCATCGGGAAGCCCGGCCTCCCGCACAGCATCTTTGATCGGCACCTTCCAAGTGTTCTTGTCCCAAGCCGCCCCGCTTGCGCGAGCGAAGATCGATGCGGTGGGCAGCTTGTCCTTCGATTGCGCCTCCAGAAACGTCGCGATCGACTCGGGGACCGTGATTTGCCGTGGCTTGCCGTTTTTGTCCTTGCCTATGGTGAGGGACCGCGTGCGCCTATCGAAGTCTCGGACCTTGAGATTCGCGAGGCTGCCGGGGCGTAGTGGCAACAGGCACAAGGCGCGAACGAAGGGCTCGGCTTCCTTGTCGCACACCTTCAGGAGAAGCTTCCGCTCGTCTCGATCGAGATAGAGGTCGCGCCGCTTGCCCGCGCCCCGATGGGGCTTGAGCGCCTCTTGCCAAGCGGCATCGGTGTTTGGTGCCCCCGGCGAGAGCACTTGAGACAGGGCGGCGCGCAACGGCACCATATCGCGATTGACGGTGGACTTCGCCCGCACCCGCGTGCGCGTTTCCCCACCCTTGTTGCGGGTGACGAGTGCAGGCTTTTCTTCGAGCCGTGTCCGCCAACTACGCAGATGGTGGCGCCGGAGCTTGTCTAGCTTAACGCTGGCGATGGGATCGGAATATACCGTCCGCTCAAGATTGCCGACTTCGCGGGGCTTTCCTTCAGCGTAAGCACGGCAGGCATCCTCGACGGTCACCAGCTTGCGAACGGCAACGCCCCCACTTTCGACAGTATCCGCGAATTTCTCGGCGTCCTCCTTCGCCTGCTTAAACACATCGTGCCCAAGCATCTCGCTATAATCTCCGAGGGCCTTGCGTTTGTAGACGTGCTCGTCGGGATGATACGCGCGGGCGAACCATTTCCCTTTGCCACCGCGCTTCGACGGGCGAAACCCAAGATAACAGCCGTGGCGGAGCCGCTGCCAATGCGGCTCATCACCCTTGCGGGCTTTCAGCTTTTCTCGGTCGCCGATCCGGCTCAGGTCGGTCATGGGATGGCCTCCGCTACCTTCCATGAAACACCCATGAAATACATCGGCGGACGCTCAAAGGCAACAAGGGACGGAAAACAGAGGGCTAACAGTCCATGGCTGTCCGAGAATATCCGCAACCCCTCCCTTGGTAAGGGAGAGGCCGAGAGTTCAATTCTCTCCAGCAGCACCATCGCTGTATCCCCTGCACTCTTTTCCGAACCTCGTGTTCCGCCAGGCAATGCGGTCGCAACGAGGTTTGTCCTCAATCGGCCCAGATTCCGTCCCATCCAGGACCGGGGGGATTCGCGGCCAATGTCCGGGCCCGGGCCAGCATCAATGCCGACGGGTGATCGTCCGGCTCGATCTCGACCGCCTTTTCGAAGACGCGCAGAGCGCCGGTCCAGTCACCTTCGGCGAGCAGCCCGCGGCCCTTGCCGTAGGCGTGAATCAGCTCCTCTCGCGAGGCTGCGTCGCCCGCCGCGAACGCCTCGTGGATGCGGGTCGCCTGATTGCGTCCGCGCACGCGCACGACATCGAGTTCCCTCAGCGCGATGTCGGGGCCGAGCTCGCCGGCGGTCGCGTCGCAGACGATCGTGCGGACCCGGTACGTCTTGGTGATCGCCTCCAGCCGCGACGCGAGGTTCACCGAATCGCCGATGACGGTGTAGTCCATGCGCTTGGGCGATCCGATCGTCCCTGCGATCACCTCGCCGGTGGCAACGCCGATACCCAGGGCGAGTGCGGGCAGGTCGGGGGACGCGCGCGACCGGTTATAGTCGGCGATGAGATCCTGCATCCTCAGCGCGCTCCGCACCGCGTTGGCCGCGTCGGCCCCGGTCGAGAGCGGCGCGCCATAAACCGCCATCAGGGCATCCCCGATGAACTTGTCGAGGATGCCGTCATGGCTCGCCACCGCCTCGAACAGGCTCGTGAACACGGCGTTGAGCATGTCGACCGTCTGGCGCGGCGACAGTTTCTCGGCTGCCGCGGTGAAGTTGCGGATATCGGCGAACAGGACACTAGTCCGGCAGGCCGTCCCGAACAGCAGGTCCTCGTCGCGCTCGAGGATTTCCTGCACCGCGCTCTGGGGCAGGAACTTGCCGATCGCGCCCTGGAGGCGCTTCGTCGCGGTGATATTGTCGAAAAGGACGAGCACGCCGGTCGCGCCGGTATCCCTGTGCAGGGGGACGATGCTGATGTTCGCGGATACGTGGCCCGCGCGGCCGGTTATGACCTCGAAATCGACGAGGCTGCGCGCCCGGCCCTCGGCGGCGACCTTGCCGATTTCGTCGAGGAGCGCGGGATTGTCCCGGGCGAACGAATCGGCCGGCCGGGTCCCCTCGATCTCGTCCCGCGCATATTCCAGGATTTCGCAAGCAGCCTGGTTGACCTTCGCGATCCGGCCGTTCTCGTCGAGGGTGAGAAGTCCGCTCGACATCGATCCGAGGATGCTCTCGCTGTATTCGCGGGCCGAATCGACGTCGGCGAACAGCTGCGCGTTCTCGATCGCGATGGCAGCCTGGGAGGCGAACGCTTCCATCCGGCGGACGTCGCGGCTGTCGAAGCCGTCCTTGCCGATGCGGTTGAGGGCCTGCAGCACGCCGAGGCGCCGCCCGTCGCGGGTCATTACCGGGACCGCCATCACTGTCCGGGTGATGTAGCCGGTCGCGGCATCGACCGACGCGTTGAACCGCGGATCGACATAGGCGTCGGCCACCACGATCGGCTTGCCATCGACGTGGCAGTGCCCGGCGATCCCGTGATCGGCGGGGAACCGCAAGACCTGGGTCGCCACCCCCTCGGCGACCAGCGACCAGAGCTCGTTCCTCCGTTCGTCGTACATGAACAGCGAGCTGCGATCGGCGTTCACCACCCTGGTGGTGGCCTCGACGATCCGCGTCAGCAGCGGCTGGAGGTCCATCTCGGTGCTGATGGCGGTGCTCACGTCGAACAACGTGCGAAGCTCGACGTTCGATCGCTCGGCCGCGTGCGTCGCCAGCGACCAGCGCCTGGCGAAGACGATGACGTGGGAGAACAGCAACATCAGGATGCCGATTGGCGCGAGGTCCGAGGCGATCACCCGGTCGCGAGGGAGGATGTCGGCCTGGACGAACGCGACCACGGCCATCGTCGCAACGAAGGCGCCCATTCCGGCGAACAGCACGCGCGCGCCGGAACGCCCCCGTCGGGCCGCCCGGGCAACTACGACTACCACGTAGGTGCAGACCACGACCGCCGTCGCCAGCGAGGCCAGCGATATGAACGACGCTGCGAGCGGATTTCCGGTCGCGATCGCGACCAGCTGCGCGGCCGTGATCGACCCCATGACGGCCGCCAGAACGCGCATCGGCCAGCGCCAGCTCTCGGCCGGGAAGAGGTGGTGCGCGTATCCCAGGAAGAACAGCACCGTCAGCCCGAAGGTCGAGTACTGGACTGCGAGCATCCCTCCGAGGCCTAGCGAGGGCACGGAGGCAAGGATGAGGTTGTCGTATGCCATCCCCATCGCGGTCGGTACGAAGAAGATGCAGCTCGCCGCGAAGTAGAGGGCGGGCAGCTCCTCTCCGCGGTAGAAGAAGACCACGATGCCGTAAGCGGCAAGGACCAGCAGGCAGACGATGAAGACGAAGTCCTGCGCCGCCTGCCAGGCGAGCCACTCGCCGACCGCATGGGGCGAGCCCAGCACGGGTTCGGCGACGAGGCCCGTCTCGCGGTGGCTGAACGAGGCGAGCTGCACCGCGATCGTAACCGGGCGTCCGTCACTGGTGAAATTGACCATCGCAGCCCGGGGATGCTGGACCGTGGTCGCGGGAGAGGTCCCGACCTCGCCGATCGAAGCGGCGGGTGCCCCGTCGACAAGGATGCGCGCCGCGGAGTAGATCAGCGGCAGGCGCACGGTGTAGGGGCCGGGCGCGAGACCACGGATGGTCAGGCGGTAGGTGCCGACGCCGCGATCGGAGCCCCCATTCCCGGGTCCGAGGGTCCAGGCACCCGGCACGCGCATCGTCGCGGGCCCCGGCCCGTCGAACCCTTTGCCCCCGTCCCTTCGGAAGGCCCAGTCGCCCGCGAGCGGGACTGCGCCACGACTGCTGTCCCAGCCCGCGAGGTCGATTGCGCCCTGGCGCGCGTCGGGCGCATCCGGTGCAAGCGGGCTGGCGAGGAATGGTGCGCACAGGCCGGCGAAAACGGCCAGTAGAAGCAAGGCCGCGCCGAGGCGGGGCAGAGACCACGGGCCTCCGGCCGTCCCCTCGCCTGACGGGCGTCCCGTCTGCATCACCGCATCCCCCTCAAACGCCGCGCAACGAGCGGGCCGAGTGTTCCACACACGGCCGGCGCTGCCCATCCTTAACTTCGCTGGCGGCTCGGAATCGATCGGCTCGCGACGAAACCGTCTTGTCACGCGGGGCCGTGTTATCCATGTAAGTCACCATGAGCGCGGCAGAACACGAAAACTGGGCCGGGGCCGACGACGAACGGGCCCTGACCCCGCTAGCCCCGAACCATGTGAAGCTGCTGCGTGTGCAGGCAGCGATCGTGACCGCGCCGTTCGTCATCGGGTCGCTGGTGCTCGAGACCGCTGACCTGCTTCCCACCGGCCTGTTCGTGGCGCCCGTGCTGGCGGCCGCGGCCTGGGTGGTCCTGCGTATTCCGCTGCGCCGCCATGCTGCGCGCGGCTACGACCTGGGCGCTGACCGGCTGCGGGTGGTTCGCGGGCTCTGGTTCCGCTCGGACACGGTGGTACCGTTCGGCCGGGTCCAGCACATCGACGTAACGCAGGGTCCGCTCGAACGCGGCTTCGGCCTCTCCACGCTGGTCGTCCATACTGCCGGGACCCACAATGCCAGCGTCGCGTTGCCCGGGCTCGCCGCCGATGACGCGGCGGCGATGCGCGAAACGATCCGCGCGCACATCAAGCGCGAGATGCTGTGACCGGGGTAATCGCCAGCGGTGCGGCGCCAGAGGGCCACCCGCGCCGGACCGCGCCGCTCGGCATCCTCGTCGGCGCGCTCGGCGACATCCGCAAGGCCGTGCTGCCGGCCGTTGCGGGAGCCTATGGCCTGCGAAACGAGTTCGCGGGGATCGGATTCCTCGCCGGGATCGCCGTCCTCGCGGTACTTATCGGCCTTGCCGGGAGCGTGCTGCGCTGGTTGCGCACGACCTACACCGTCGGCGAGGAGGACATCCGGCTCGAGACCGGCGTCGTCAGCCGCTCGGCGCGGTCGGTACCCTACGAGCGGATCCAGGACGTGAGCATCGAGGAACCGCTCCTTGCCCGGCTGTTCGGACTTGCGCGCGTGACCTTCGATACGGGGGCCGGCGGCAAGGACGATCTCGCGCTGTCGTGGCTTCCCCTGGCCGAGGGCGAGCGGCTGCGCGAGCTCGTGCGCGAGCGGCGGGACGAGGAAGCGCAGCAGGCGACTCCGGGGCTGGCCGTGCAGGCAGAGCCGTCCGGCGACGTCCTGTTCGCGATGCCGCGAAAAAGACTGGCGATCTTCGGGCTGTTCGAATTCTCGCTCGCGGCGTTCGCCGTCGCCGCAGGTGCGGCGCAGCAGTTCGACGATTTCCTCCCGTTCGACATCTGGGACTGGGACGGCTGGCAGTCGCGGCTCGACGGTGGCGGTCACTGGCTCGCCGCGCTCGGCCCGTTCGCGCAGGCCGCGGCGGTAATGCTCGCGCTGGCCATGCTCGTGGTGGTGGGGTTCACAACCGGTCTCGCGCGAACGGTGGCGCGAGACTGGGGGTTCGAACTGACCCGTACGGCCAAGGGGTTTCGCAGGCGGCGCGGGCTGTTCACGCGCACCGACGTGGTCATGCCCGCGCATCGCGTCCAGGCAGTCCAGGTCCGTACGCGGCCTCTGCGCCGCCTGTTCGGGTGGCACGAGCTCCGGTTCGTGAGCCTGGCGCAGGACGAGGGGACGGGCAGCCACGTGGTCGCCCCGTTCGCGCAGGTCGACGAACTGGCCCCGATTGCCGCCGCGGCGGGATTTCCCCTGCCGGGCGCGGCCATCGAGTGGCATCGCCCGGCCCGGCGCGCGTTCGTCGATGCCGCTGTGCTCGGCTCGCTCGTGCCGGTCGCGATTGCGGCAGGGCTGCTGTTCTCGCCTGTTCCGGCCGCTGCGCCTCTACCCCTTCTGGCGATACCGTTCGTCGCGTTAGGCCAGCTGTTAAGGTGGCGTCGCGCTCGCCACGCTCTGGATGCCCGGCAGGTCTACCGCCGGCACGGCTGGCTCGCGCCCAGGGTCGACGTGGCCGATCGCGTCAAACTGCAGTCGGTCGAGATCGCACAGGGGCCGCTGGCGAGAGCCGGAGGCTACGCCACGCTGCACCTCGGGCTGGCCGGCGGCAGGCTGTCCTTCGAAGCGGTTCCGATCCGCGAGGCGCGGCGCATCCGCGCCGCCGTGCTCGACAGTATCGCGAGGTGCGATTTCTCGCGCCTCAGCTCGGGGTTTCGGCCAGAAGGTCCGACCATTCCGGATGACGCCGGAACTGGGCATCGACATACGAGCACTGCGGAACGATCTTGAACCCTTCTTCGCGCGCGTCGCGGACGAGTGCGTCGACAAGCGCGGCGGCAACTCCCTGACCGCCGATCTCGGCCGGAACGATGGTGTGGTCGGCAATCCGCGCACCGCCCCGGGCCTTCCATGTCAGCCGGCCCACGGCATCGCTGTTCGCGACCGTCGCCCGGTATTCGCCCTGCGCCTCGTTCCCGCGGTGGGTAATTTCCAGCCCTTCGATCGCCATGCGGATGTCTCCTTCTTGCGCTCAACGCCAGCGCGGCTAGGGGCGTTCCGATGCTCTTCCTGTCCGACAACGCCGCAGCGGTCCACCCGAGGATATGGGAGGCGATGCGCGCTGCCGACGAGGCGCAGGCGCCGTACGACAACGACGCGCTCTCGCGCGCACTCGACGAGCGGTTCACCGACCTGTTCGGCCGCGAGGCGCACGCCCTCTGGGTTGCTACCGGAACCGCCGCCAACTGCCTCGCGCTTGCCACGATGTGCGCGCCCCACGGCGGAGTCGTCTGCCATCGCGACGCGCACATCGAGGCCGACGAGGGGGGCGCCCCGGGGTTCTTCCTCCACGGCGCCAAGCTGATGCTTGCCGAAGGCGCGCACGCGAAGCTGACGGAAGGCGCGGTGCGGGCCGTGATCGACCCGATCGTGCCCGACGTCCACTGGGTCCAGCCGCACGCGCTGAGCGTGACGCAGGCGAGCGAGGCGGGCTGCGTTTATCGCCCCGCCGAAATGGCCGGGCTGGCCGCACTGGCGCGCGAACGCGGACTCGGCTTCCACGTCGACGGCGCGCGCTTCGCCAACGCGGTCGCATGGCTCGGCTGCTCGCCGGCCGAGGCTGCCGGTCCGTGCGACGCGCTCAGCTTCGGCTGCATAAAGAACGGGGGAATGAGCGCGGAGGCGATCGTGTTCTTCGATGCCGAGCGCGCCGCGCTCGCCCGCTGGCGCCGCAAGCGTGCCGGCCACCTGCAATCGAAGGGCCGCTATCTTGCCGCGCAGATACTCGCGATGCTGGAGAACGACCTGTGGCTCGCGAACGCGCGCGCGGCCAATGCCGCCGCGGAGGAGATCGCGCGCGCGTGCGGCGATCGGCTGATGCATCCGGTTGAGGCGAACGAGGTCTTCGTTCGCCTTTCTCCCGCCGAGCGGGAAAGTCTGCGCGCACGGGGCTTTGCTTTCTACGACTGGGGGGCGGAGGGCGCTCGCTTCGTCGCCGCGTGGAACACCCGCGCCGAGGATGCCGGCGCGCTCGCCAGCGCTATTGGCAGCCTGTGACCGCGCCGCCGCCGCACGCGCTGCTGCGTCCGCGCATCGCGCTTCCCTTCCTGCTGACCGCGCTCATCTGGGGATCGACCTGGTACGTGATCCGCGGCCAGATCGCGGAAGTGCACCCGCAGTGGGCAGTGGCCTATCGCTTCGCGCTCGCCGCGCCCGCGATGTTCGCGCTGGCGGTGCTGATGCGCAAGCGTCTCGCGATGCCGCGCCGGGCGCACGCCCTCGCGCTGACCATGGGTCTGTTCCAGTTCTGCGCCAACTTCACGTTCGTCTATGCGAGCGAAGCGCACCTGACTTCAGGCATCGTCGCGCTGATCATCGGGCTGATGTTCGTTTCCAACGCGGCGCTGGCGCGGGTCCTCCTTGGCCAGCCGGTGTCCCGCCGGTTCGTGATCGGCAGCGCGATCGCGCTGGGAGGGATCGTCCTCCTGCTGCTCAACGAGGCGCGCACGGCACCGCTCGAGGGCAACGTCGCGCTGGGCGCCGGGCTGGCCCTGGCGGGGATGATTTCCGCGTCGCTGGCGAACGTGCTCCAGGCGGGTCCCGCCGGGCGCGACGTTCCGCTGGTCAGCCTGCTCGCCTGGGCGATCCTCTATGGTGTGGGAATCGACATCGCGCTGGCGCTGGCGCTTGTCGGGCCGCCGCAGATGCCCGCTTCGGGATGGTTCTGGGCGGGGACCGCCTGGCTCGCACTGGTCGGGACGGTGGTCACGTTCCCGCTTTACTACCAGCTGGTGCGCGAATTGGGTGCGGGCCGCGCGGCCTACAACGGGGTGCTGGTCATCGTGATAGCGATGGCGATCTCCACCGTGCTCGAAGGGTATCGCTGGTCTGCGCTGGCGATTGCAGGCGCGTTGCTCGCCACGCTCGGAATGCTCGTCGCGCTCAGGGCCCGGCAGGTCGCTGTCGCTCCAACCGTTCGCCCGCCATAATAGCGCGCAAGCCCTCGCGGTAGGTCGGGTAGCGCGGAGACCAGCCCAGCACGCGCCTGGCCTTGCCGTTGGCTACCCGGCGGTTCTCGGAATAGAAGCCCCGGGCCATCGGGCCGAGGCCGGCTTCGTCGAGCGACTGCAGGGGCGGAGGGGCGACGCCGAGCAGTCGGCAGGCCTCTTCGGTAACCGCCGCCCCGCTCGCGGGCAGGTCGTCGGCGAGGTTGTAGGCGCCCGGTGGTGCATCGAGAGATGCTGCCACCGCGCTCGCAATGTCCTCGACGTGGACACGGCTGAATACCTGTCCCGGCAGGTCGATCCGGTGGGCCCGGCCTTCGCGCACCCGGTCGAGCGGCGAACGGCCCGGGCCGTAAATGCCCGGCAGGCGGAACACGCGCGCCCCGATCGCCAGCCACGCCGCATCGGCCTGCGCGCGCCCGCCCCGGCGCCCGCCGCCGGTGGGCGACGCCTCGTCCACCCACGCGCCGCCGGTGTCGCCATAGACCCCGGTTGAACTGAGGTAGCCCAGCCACCGCTCGCCCAGCGCGTCGCCGTACCGCCCCAGCACCGGATCGCCCTCCGCGCCCGGCGGGACCGACGACAGGACGTGGCTCGCGCCCGCCAGCGCGCTGCGCACCGCGGCCTCGTCTTCGAAGGCTATGGTGCCCGCGCTGCCGGTCGCGACGACGTCCCAGCCGGCCAGTGCGGCGGCGATCCGCCGCGCGCTGTAGCCGAGACCGAAGACGAAAAGGCGGGGCATGGGGCGTCGCGCAATCCCGCAAGATGGACCAGCCGCCGCGAGCGTTGTGATCCGTGGTTTAACGCATGGTCGGCCGGCATTGCGCGGCTGTCAATCGTGCGCACCGACCAGCGTACGCGTGCCTACGACGAACGTTACCGGACCGGGTGGACGCGCCGCCCGCAAGGTCTAAAGGCATCAATCATGGATATTGCACGCTCTCCCTCGACACCCGACGGCAACCCCCAGATGGCCGATGCACCGCCCCTTCCCGTGGAACCGCCCGTCATCCGGCGCGAGGATTACAAACCCTTTCCGTGGCGCGTACCCACCACCTGTCTCGATTTCGCGCTGGGGATTGAGGCCACGCGGGTCACCGCGACGCTCGCGGTCGAACCCAACCCCGATGCCGAACCCTCCGAGACGATCCGACTGTCGGGCGACGGCCCCGAACCGCTGTCGGTCGAGGTCGACGGACAGGGCTCGAACAGCTGGCGGATGGAGGGGGGCGACCTCGTCGTTCCGCTCGCTCCGGGCGCACACGAACTCACGGTCGTCACGCAGATAGACCCGGCAGCCAACTCGCAGCTCATGGGGCTCTATGCCTCGAACGGAATGCTCTGCACCCAGTGCGAGGCCGAAGGCTTTCGCCGGATCACCTTCTTTCCCGACCGGCCCGACGTGCTCAGCACGTATACCGTCAGGATGGAAGGACCGAAGGACGCGTTTCCCGTCCTGCTGTCCAATGGCAACCGGACAGCGACGGGGGAGGGCGAGGGAGGCAACCACTGGGCCGAATGGCACGACCCGTGGCCCAAGCCGAGCTACCTGTTCGCGCTCGTCGCTGGCGATCTCGTCGCGCGGAAGGATACCTTCACGACGATGTCGGGCCGTACGGTCGACCTCGCCATCTGGGTTCGCGCGGAGGATCTCGCGCGCACCGAACACGCGATGGAATCGCTCAAGAAATCGATGAAGTGGGACGAGGAGGTGTTCGGCCGCGAATACGACCTCGACGTGTTCAACATCGTCGCGGTGGGCGATTTCAACATGGGAGCCATGGAGAACAAGGGCCTCAACGTCTTCAACACCAAATACGTCCTTGCAGATCCCGAAACCGCCACCGACGGCGACTATGACGGGATCGAGGGCGTGATTGCTCACGAATACTTCCACAACTGGTCGGGCAATCGCGTGACCTGTCGCGACTGGTTCCAGCTCAGCCTCAAGGAAGGTTTCACCGTGCTGCGCGATCAGCTGTTCAGCCAGGACATGCAGGGCGAGGCGGTCAAGCGGATCGAGGACGTGCGACTGCTCCGCAGTGTCCAGTTTCCCGAGGATTCGGGGCCGCTCGCGCACCCCATCCGGCCCGATTCCTTCCGCGAGATCAGCAACTTCTACACGGCGACGATCTACAACAAGGGCGCCGAGGTCATCCGCATGATGCGCACGATGGCGGGGCCCGAGCGGTTCAGGAAAGGGACCGATCTCTATTTCCAGCGCCACGACGGCGAGGCGGCGACCTGCGAGGATTTCGTCAAGGCGATCGAGGACGGCGCCGGCCTCGACCTCACGCGCTTTCGCCGCTGGTACAGCCAGGCAGGCACGCCGAAGGTCGAGGTCGACTTGACCCACGAAGGGGATACCGCGACCCTGACCCTGCGCCAAACCGTGCCCCCGACCCCCGGCCAGCCCGACAAGGAGCCGATGCCGATCCCGTTGAAGTTCGCGCTGTTCGACCGCGCGACGAAAGAGCACCGCGGCGAGGAGCTGGTCGTTCTCGAGGGGGCCGAAACAGAGATCCAATTTGGCGGATTCGCCGCCATGCCCGTGCTGTCGATCAATCGCGGTTTTTCCGCTCCCGTTTCGATCGAGCGCGAGACACCTGTCGACGATCTCGTGTTCCTTGCCGCGCACGACGACGATCCGTTCGCGCGGTACGAGGCCATGCAGGAATTGATCGTGCGCCACCTCGTAGCCGCGGTGGGCGAGGGGCTTGCCGGAAGCGAACGCGACGCGGGGCGTGAGGCCATCGCCAGGGCGCTCGGGGCGGTGATCGCCGATCGGGGGCTCGACGATTCGATGCGCGGCGAGCTCCTGATGTTGCCGAGCCAAACTTATATCGCCGAACAGCTTCTGGTTGCCGACCCTGGCCGCATCCACGCCGAGCGCGAGGCTCTGAAGGGCTGGCTCGGCGCCTCGCTGGAAAGTGCACTGGTCGCCATGCACGAGCGCGCGAGCAGGTCGTCCGACGGGATGGGCGCCGAGGCCCGCGGCGCCCGCAAGGTCAAGACGCAGGCGCTGGTCTATCTCGCTGCCGGAAACCCCGGGCGTGCGGCGCAGATGGCCGCAGCGCAATACGACGAGGCAACCAACATGACCGACCGGCAAGGGGCGCTCATGGTGCTGACCGGATTGCCGGGCCCCGAGCGGACCGGACGGCTGATCGACTTCTACAACCGGTACCAAGGCAACGCGCTCGTGATCGACAAGTGGTTCAGCCTGCAGGCAAGCTCGCTGCATCCCGACGCGATCGAACACGTCAAGGCGCTCGCTGATCACCCCGATTTCGCGTTGCGAAACCCGAATCGGGTACGCAGCCTCTACATGGCGTTCGCGGGCAATCCCCACGCGTTTCACGAGGAGAACGGAGAGGGGTACCGGATCGTCGCGGACCTTATCCTCGCGCTCGATCCGCTCAACGCCCAGACGGCCGCGCGGTTCGTGCCGCCGCTCGGGCGGTGGCGCCGGATCGAGCCGCGACGCGCGGCGCTGATGCGCGAACAGCTGGAACGGATCGCGGCAACGCCGGGGCTTTCGCGCGACACCTTCGAGCAGGTGACCCGCACCCTTGGCTGAGGCCCTGCGCGCCGAGGGACTGCACGAGGTCCCGCACGGGTTCATGACCCGGCTGGGGGGCGTTTCCACCGGGGCCGTGGCCAGCCTCAACTGCGGCTATGGTGCGGGCGACGATCCGGAGGCGGTTGCGGACAACCGCCGCCTCGCCGCCGAGGCCGTCCTGCCCGCAGCATCCCTCGTCGGCCTGTTCCAGATCCACTCGCCGGAGGTCGTGACCGTGACCGAGCCGTGGAGCGACGGGGACCGGCCGCGAGCGGATGCGCTGGTCACCGATCGCGCGGGTATCCTCCTGTCGATCCTGACTGCGGATTGCGCCCCGGTTCTGCTCGCCGACCGGGAGGCGGAAGTGGTGGGCGCGGCGCACGCAGGTTGGCGCGGCGCGCACGCCGGGGTGATCGAGCGCACGGTCGCGGCGATGGAGGCGCTCGGCGCGCGGGCCGGGCGGATCGCGGCGGCCGTCGGCCCCTGCATCGCCCAGGGGTCGTACGAGGTCGCACAAGATTTTCGCGATCGGTTCGACGCGGGCGACGCGCGCTTCTTCGCGCCGGGGCTGGAAGGCCACTGGCAGTTCGATCTCGCGGGGTACGTGGCGCACCGCCTTGCCGAATCGGGGATCGCCACGATCGAGCGGCTCGATCGCGACACCTATGCCGAGGAGCACGCGTTCTTTTCGTTCCGCCGCGCGACGCACCGCGGCGAGCCGACCTACGGACGGCAAATTTCGCTCATCGGGCTCGGCTGAGAAACGCGCCGCGAAACCGCCATAATGGCGGTTGGCAACATGGCGTTTGCCGTCTATGCGCGCCGCAAACCGGCACCGTAGGGAGCTTGACGGCCCCCATGCGGCGAACCGCGAAAACAGGGGCCCACGCTTCGTTCTCGCTGCTCTGCCGGTGGCAGTTTCAAGGGCACGCCATCCGGCAGCCCATCGAGAAGACGTTACAAGGCAAGGCAGGCACGGCTGATGGCTGACACGACTGGCGACGCGATCCCGGGGACCGTTACGGTCGAAGACGAAGGGGTCCGGCGGCGCGATTTCATTAACGTAGCGGCGATCGCCGCCGCGGGGGTCGGCGGGGTGAGCGTGCTCCTCCCCCTGATCAGCCAGATGGCGCCGTCGGCCGACGTGCTCGCCGAAAGCAGCACCGAGGTCGACGTCTCGGCGATCCAGCCCGGCCAGGCGATCAAGGCGGTGTTCCGCAAGCAGCCGCTGTTCGTCCGGCGATTGACGCCCGAGGAGATCGCGGCGGCCAACGCTATTCCGGTCAGCGGCCTGCGCGACCCGGAAACCCTCGAGGAGCGCACCAAGGAAGGGCACGAGGACCTGCTCGTGACCATGGGCGTGTGCACCCACCTCGGCTGCGTGCCGCTCGGCGCCGCCGAGGGTGAGATCAAGGGTGAGTTCGGGGGTTATTTCTGCCCGTGCCACGGATCGCACTACGACACCGCGGCGCGCATCCTGAAGGGCCCGGCACCGAAGAACCTCGAGGTGCCCGAGTATGAATTCACCAGCGACACCGTGATCAAGGTCGGCTGAGGCGAGAGAGAGCGAAACGATGAGCTTCCCCTGGGCCCAACAATATCAACCGGTTAACCCGTTCATGCGCTGGATGGACGAGAAGCTGCCGCTTCCTCGCCTCGTCTACAACGCGGTCGGCGGCGGCTATCCGGTCCCCCGCAATCTCAATTACATGTGGAATTTCGGTGTCCTCGCCGGGTTCTGCCTCGTGCTGCAGATCGTCACCGGCATCGTGCTGGCGATGCACTACGCATCGAACGCGACCGTGGCGTTCGCCTCGACCGAGCACATCATGCGCGACGTCAACTGGGGCTGGATGCTGCGGTATGCCCACGCCAATGGCGCAAGCATGTTCTTTGCGGTGATCTACCTGCACATCTTCCGCGGTTTCTTCTACTCGTCTTACAAGGCCCCGCGCGAGATGGTCTGGCTGCTCGGCGTGGTTATCTTCCTGCTGCTGATGGCGACCGGCTTCATGGGCTACGTCCTGCCGTGGGGGCAGATGAGCTTCTGGGGGGCCAAGGTCATCACCGGCCTGTTCGGCGCGATCCCCGTCGTCGGCGAGCCGATCCAGATCTGGCTGCTCGGCGGCTACGCGCCCGACAACGCGGCGCTCAACCGCTTCTTCAGCCTGCACTATCTGCTGCCGTTCGTGATCGCAGGCGCGGTTATCCTGCACATCTGGGCGCTCCACCTCACGGGCTCCTCGAACCCCACCGGGGTCGAAGTGAAGAGCGAGAGCGACACGATCCCGTTCCACCCCTATTATACCGCCAAGGACGGCTTCGGGCTGGGCGTGTTCCTGCTGATCTACTGCGCGCTCCTGTTCTTCGGACCGAACCTGCTCGGCCACCCCGACAACTACATCGAGGCGAATCCGCTCTCGACCCCGGCGCACATCGTTCCCGAATGGTATTTCTGGCCGTTCTACGCGATCCTGCGCGCCTTCACGGTGGACCTGCACATCCCGTTCACCAGCATCGTCATAATCGAGGCCAAGCTGCTCGGCGTGCTGGCGATGTTCAGCGCAATCCTGCTGTGGTTCTTCCTGCCCTGGCTCGACAAGGGCCCGGTGCGCAGTGGACACTACCGGCCGTTGTTCCGCAAGTTCTTCTGGTTCGGCCTGATCCCGGCGATGATCGTCCTGTTCTGGGCCGGTGGTGCGCCGGCGGAAGAGCCGTACGTCATGCTCAGTCAGATCGCGACCGCGTACTACTTCCTCCACTTCCTCGTGGTGCTGCCGATCGTCTCGATGATCGAACGGCCCGAGCCGCTGCCGTACTCGATCACCGAGGCGGTGCTGGGCGAGGACAAGGACGCGGTCCTCGGCGAGAACGCCGAACCGGTCGGCGTCTGAACTACAGGCTTTAGGGAAAGCGACACGACAATGATCCGTCTCTTCGGAATCCTCATCGGCCTGTTTTTCGCGGTCATGGCACTCTGGGCGTTCGGCACGGGCGTCGGCACCGTGATTTCCGACGGCCAGCTCAAGGAAGCGACCGCCGAGCACGAGTTCCACCTGCATGCGCGCGACGCCGAGCTCGCCTCGGACGGCGCCTTCGGCAAGTGGGACCTCGCGCAACTCCAGCGCGGTTTCCAGGTTTACAAGGAAGTCTGCTCGGCCTGCCACAGTCTCAAGTTCGTGGCCTTCCGCGACCTCGCGGCGCTCGGCTACAGCGAGGCCGAAGTGAAGGCGATCGCCGCGGGTTTCCAGGTCCCGGGGGTCGATCCGAACACTGGCGAGGCGACCACTCGTCCGGGCCTTCCTACCGACTATTTCCCGTCGCCCTATCCTAACGCGGTGGCGGCGGCGGCGGCGAACAACAACGCCATTCCGCCCGACCTTTCGCTGATGACGAAGGCGCGGCACGACGGCAGCAATTATGTCTATTCGCTGCTGACCGGTTATCGCAACGTCGATACCTTCAGCATCGACGGCAAGAAGGTGAAGGAGGAATTCCCCGAATTCGCCACCCCGCCGAACACCTATTTCAACCCGTATTTCGCCAATCTCAACATCGCGATGGCGCCGCCGATCACGGCGGACGGACAGGTGTCTTACGCCGAGGGTCAGCCGGCCCCGACGGTCGACCAGATGTCGCGCGATGTCGCGGCGTTCCTGACCTGGACCGCCGAGCCCAAGAAGGTGAAGCGCACCCAGGTGGGCTGGCCCGTTCTCGGCTTCCTGCTGTTCGCGACGATCCTCGCGTGGATGGCGAAGAACCAGGTCTGGGCTGCGATCAAGCCCAAGAAAGCCAAGGTGGTCCAGGGCTGATCGCCCGGTCAGGGATACCGCGGGCGTGAGCCCCGACGATCTCAAGCATCTCGTGCGCTCGGTGCCGGACTTCCCGGCGCCGGGCGTTCTTTTTCGCGACATCACCACCCTTATCGCGCACGGTGACGGCCTGCGCGCGGCGGTCGGCCACCTCGCCGACCGGGCGCGATCCCGTGGGGCCGAGGCCATTGCCGGCATGGAAGCGCGCGGGTTCATCTTCGGGGCCGCGGTGGCGATCGAGCTCGGCGTCGGATTCGTCCCCGTGCGCAAGCCCGGCAAGCTGCCGGTCGCGACGATCGGCATCGATTATGACCTCGAATACGGCACGGATCGGCTGGAGATCGACCCGAGCGCGATCGCGCCCGGCCAGCGCGTTGCGATCGTGGACGACCTCATCGCCACGGGCGGCACCGCGCTGGGGGCGGCGGAACTGCTGCAGCGTGCGGGGGCGGTGGTTACCGATGCGCTGTTCGTCATCGACCTGCCGGACCTCGGCGGCGCGGAGCGGCTGCGCCGGGCCGGCCTTGTAGTCGACGCCTTGATGGAATTTCCCGGTCACTAGCGGATCATGGCCGCGTGGGACCCGAAGGGGGCTCCCGCGCATTTGAACTGCAAGCCGCATTCGTGCGACAACGCAGGGGTTCATGGAACAGCAGGCTCTCGTGATCGCGCTTGTCGGCGTGCTCGGAATCGGCGCGCAATGGATTGCGTGGCGAACAGGCTGGCCGGCGATCGTCCTCATGCTGGCCGCCGGTTTCCTGGCCGGGCCGGTCCTGAACCTGTTCGATCCCGACAAGGTCTTCGGCGAGATGATGGCGCCGATGATCTCGATCGGGGTCGCGCTGATCCTCTTCGAAGGCGGTCTCAGCCTCAACTTCCGCGAACTTCGCCATGCGGGCGAGGCGGTGTGGAGACTGTTTGTCTTCGGTGTTCCGATCGGCTGGTTACTGGGCAGCGTGGCGCTGCACATGGCCGGGCTCGTCTGGCCGGTGGCGATCCTGTTCGCCGGCATTCTCGTCGTGACCGGCCCGACCGTCGTGATGCCGATGCTGCGTCAGGCGAACGTGCAGCCCCGGCCGGCCGCGATTCTCAAGTGGGAAGCGATCGTCAACGACCCTGCGGGCGCGATGTGCGCGGTCATCGCGTACGAGTATTTCCGCCTGTCGGCCAACGGCGCGGTTCTGTTCGAGGTCGTGCCGCCGATGCTCGTCGCGGCCGTGCTGGCCGCTGCGCTTGGCTATTTCGCCGCCCTCGCGGTTGCGTGGAGCTTCCCGCGCGGGCTCGTACCCGAGTATCTGAAAGTCCCGGTCCTGCTGACCGCGGTGATCGCGGTGTTCGTCGCGGCGAACCTGGTCGAGCACGAGGCGGGACTGATCTCGGTCACGGTGATGGGCGTGGCACTCGCAAACATGAACGTGTCGTCGCTGCGCAGCATTCACCCCTTCAAGCAGAACGTCGCGGTTCTGCTGGTGTCGGGCATTTTCATCCTCCTGTCGTCCAGCCTGCAGTTCGAGGAACTGCGCTATCTCGAATGGCGGTTCGCCCTGTTCCTGCTCGCCCTCCTGTTCATCATCCGGCCCGCGACCGTGCTGCTCAGCCTGCTCGGCAGCTCGCTGCCTTGGAAGGAGCGTCTGTTCGTCGCCTGGATCGCGCCGCGCGGCATCGTGCTGGTTGCGATCGCCGGCCTGTTCGCATTGCGGCTGACCGAACTCGGCTATGCCGATGGCAACATCCTCATCGGCCTGTCGTTTGCGGTGGTGGTGGCGACCGTCATCGCGCACGGCTTCACCATCAATCTCGCCGCGCGTCTGCTCGGCATCAAGGGCGCGACGCGTCCCGGCCTGCTGATCGTCGGCGCGACGCCGTGGACGATCACGCTGGCCCGCCAGATGCAGGAACTCGATACCCCGGTGACGATCGCGGATTCGAGCTGGGAGCGCCTCTCACCGGTGCGCCAGGCGGGCCTGCCGTTCTATCACGGCGAGATCCTTCACGAGGCGACCGAGCACGATCTCGACCTGTCGCCGTTCCAGGTGCTTGTCGCGGCAACCGAGAACGAGGCGTACAACACCCTCGTGTGTAACGAGTTTGCCTACCTTTTCGGGCGCGACGCCGTCTACCAGGTGGGAGAGGAGGGGGCGGACGACGATCCCCGCCGACTGCCCGAAAGCCTGCGCGGACGGGCTTTGTTCAAATCGGGCATGGGGGTGGAGGATCTGATCGAGCGTCAGCGCGAGGGCTGGGTATTCCGCAAGACCCGCCTCAGCGACCGATTCGGGTTCGACGACGCCAAGGAGATACTGCCGGACGCAGGGCAGATGCTTCTGCTCGTGCGCCCCGACGGAACCTTGCGGTTCTTCACCCATGCAAGCCAGCCGGCCCCGCGGGCCGGAGACACGATTGTCTCGTATTCGCCGCCACAGTCGCGTTCCGCGGCATTGGCAGGCGAGAGGAAGGCGCGGCGCAAGCCAGGGGCTGACCAGCCGCCTGGCGCGCTCGCCGCGAAATAGAAATACCTAGGAAAGGCAAGCCATGCGCCCCAATCCGCTCATCGTCATCCTGCTCGTCGCCGCGCTCGCGGCGTGCGACCGCGGCTCCGTCGATCTCGACCCCGGGCCCAACGGTGACGCCCCGGCTGTGGGCGAGAAGGTGTCGATCATTCGCGACGACGTGGGGATCGAGCGCGAACCCGCCGCGCCGCTCGCCCCGCTCGAAATCGTTATCGGCTTCCCCGAAGGCGGTTCCGACCTGTCCGCTGCCGCCGTTGCCGCCCTTCGCGATGCGCTCGTCTCGAAGCAGATGAAGGCGGGCGGCCCCATCACGCTGGCCGGACACACCGATTCCGCGGGGCTCGATACCGCCAACCTGCGCGCAGCGCAGGGGAGGGGCGACGCGGTTCGCGACTGGCTCGTCGAGCATGGGGTCGACGAATCCCGGATCTCCGTCATCGCCTTCGGGGAGCAGAATCCCGTCGCGCCCAATGCAAGGCCTGACGGGACCCCCGACCCGGCGGGCCGGGCGCGCAATCGGCGGGTCGAGATGACGATCACGGCTCCCCCGGGCACGCCGTCCGCCGACCCAACGGGCGAGAGCGAAACGCTGGTCGACGAAATCGCCGGTGCTGGAGAGGATTGACGAAACGGTCGCCGCCATGGCAAGCGCGCCTCCGCCGGTTGTCCGGCCCGCGCACGGCCTTGGGCGGGTATAGCATAGTGGTAATGCTCCAGCCTTCCAAGCTGGCTAGAGGGGTTCGATTCCCCTTACCCGCTCCACCGGCCGCTGCCCGCAGGCCATTTCATGCCCCGGCAGGGATTCCCATGTTGTCGATAAGCCGCGTGCCGCCGATGCGCGCAGCTACCAGCAGGCGTGCCGGCGCGGCACCGAGCGTGTCGACTGGCTCGAGCGAGTTCGCATCCACCAGGCTCACGTAGTCGATCGAATCGAACCCCGCCTGCAGCAGGTGGGCCTCGATCGCGGCCAGCGTCGGCGCGACAGCGCTGCCGGCTCCCAGCGCGGCGATCCCCTCGCGCATCGACTGGGGCAGCGCCGCGGCCCGCGCGCGGGTTTCCGGCGAAAGATACCGGTTGCGGCTAGACAGCGCGAGGCCGTCCGGCTCGCGCACCGTGCCCACCCCGACGACGGCGTCAACGTGCGGCGCGGCGAGATCGAGGTCGCGCGCCATCCGGCGGATCACGGCGAGCTGTTGCCAGTCCTTTTCGCCGAAAACGGCCACGTCGGGGCGGACCTGGTTGAACAATTTGAGCACGACGGTCGCCACCCCGTCGAAGTGGCCGGGGCGCGCCGCGCCGCAAAGCCCCTCGCTGACGTCGGCGACCGAAACATTGGTGGCGAACCCGTCGGGGTACATCGCCGCGACGCCGGGCGCCCAGACCAGCTCGACCCCTTCCGCTTCAAGCAGGCGGCAATCCTCGGCGAATGTGCGCGGATAGGCATCGAGATCCTCACCCGGGCCGAACTGCTTGGGGTTGACGAAGATTGACACCGCGACCGCATCGCAATGCCGCTTGGCCTCGCGCACGAGTGTCAGGTGGCCTTCGTGAAGCGCACCCATCGTCGGCACGAGCGCAAGCCGCCCGCCCTCGCCCCTGATGGCGTCCACGGCGCTTCTCAACACTTCCAGCGTCGTCGCGGTTTGCATGCGGCTTCGTGCCTCCGCTATTCCTCGGTTCGGTCAACGCCCTAGCGGGCACACTACGGGAATGCACGCGTGTCAAAGCCGGCTCACAGGATCGTATTCGCCAACGAAAAGGGCGGCACCGGCAAGTCCACCACCGCGGTTCATATCGCAGTGGCGCTCGCCTATCGCGGGGCGAAAGTGGCGGCGATCGACCTTGATCCACGCCAGCGCACGCTCTACCGCTATCTTGAAAACCGAGCCGAAACTGCGTCGCGGCGCGAGATAGTCCTGCCGAGCGCGCGGTTCGAGGTATTCGAGGGCGGCACCCCCGATGAACTCGAGGCCATGACCCGGTCGCTGGCGGACGGGTGCGATTTCGTCGTGTTCGACACGCCCGGCCGCGACGATCCGCTCGCGCGCCATGCGGCGACCGAGGCCGACACCCTCGTCACCCCCCTTAACGACAGCTTTGTCGATTTCGACCTCATCGGGCAGGTCGACGCCGAGACCTTCAAGGTGCGCAAGCTGTCGTTCTACGCCGAGCTGATCTGGGAAGCGCGGATCAAGCGCAGCCGTTCGCAGATCGAGCAGAACCGGCGCGAGATGGACTGGGTGGTCGTTCGCAACCGCACCGGCCACGTCGAGGCGCGCAACATGGCGCGGATCGAGGCGGCGCTGAGAGAGCTGTCGAAGCGGGTCGGATTTCGCGTCGCCCACGGCCTGTCGGAACGCGTGATCTACCGCGAACTGTTCCCGAGCGGGTTGACGCTGCTCGACAAGGGGCACCTCGGCGAACTCGGCACCAGCCATCTCGTCGCGCGTCAGGAACTGCGCAACCTCGTCGCGGCGCTGAACCTGCCTGTGCCCGCGGGCGGCTTTGCCGGACGCAAAGCGGAGCTGGCGCTGGCCTGACGCGCGCGCTAGGCGGCGCCGGTGTTCAAGCTCCTCGTCATAGCTGGCATTATCGCGCTCGTTGTGCGGGTCGCGACCGGCCGCTGGCCGTGGGCATTCCTGACCGCGACGTCCTCGCGGCAGCAAGCCATTCGCAAGGCGCGCGCCCTGCTCGGCGTCCGGCAGGCGGCTTCGCGCGGCGAGATCGTCGAGGCGCACCGGCGGCTGATCGGCATGGTCCATCCCGATCGCGGTGGCTCGAACGATCAGGTTTACGAGGCGAACGCGGCGCGCGACCTGCTTCTGGGCGAACTGCCCGACAACCGCTGAGGAAGACCACTTGAGCCACACATTCGATCCGACCGCGCTTCGCGAATACGACATCCGCGGGATCATCGGCGAGACGCTCGGTCCGGAAGACGCGCGCGCGATCGGCCGCGGTTTTGCGACGATGCTGCGAGAGGTCGGCGGACGTACGGTCGCGGTCGGCTACGACGGGCGCGTGAGCAGTCCGATGCTCGAGCACGCGCTGGTCGAGGGCCTGACCGCTTCTGGTTGCGACGTGGTGCGGATCGGGATGGGTCCCACCCCGATGCTTTACTATGCCGAGGCGTCAGCCGAAGAGGTGCATGGCGGCATTCAGATAACCGGCAGCCACAATCCCGCCAATTACAACGGCTTCAAGATGGTATTCGCGGGACGGCCGTTTTTCGGGGAGGACATCGTCGAGCTGGGCCGCCGTGCGCAGGCCGGCGCCTGGGCCGACGGGCAGGGCAAGGTCGTTACGCGCGAGGTCCTCGAGGATTACGTCGAGCGACTGCTCCTCGGCCTGAAGGGGATCGACCACGATGGGCTGGCCGGTCTTCGAATCGGTTGGGACGCGGGTAACGGCGCCGCGGGTCCCGCGCTCGAGGCGCTCGCCGCCCGGTTGCCGGGGGAGCACCACCTTCTCTACACCGAGGTCGACGGGTCGTTTCCCAATCATCATCCTGATCCTACCGTTTCCGAAAATCTCGAGGACTTGCGGCGCCTTGTCGCGTCGAAGAACCTCGACTTCGGAGTGGCTTTCGACGGCGACGGCGACCGGATCGGGGCGATCGACGGCGAAGGCCGGGTTGTCTGGGGGGATCAATTACTCATGATCTTCGCCGAAGACTTGCTAGGGAGACTACCTAGCGCGCCCGTGATCGCGGACGTGAAGGCCAGCCGGGCGCTGTTCGATCGCGTCGCGGCGCTGGGCGGCAGGCCGCTGATGTGGAAGACCGGGCACAGCCTGATTAAGTCCAAAATGAAGGAGATTGGCGCTCCGCTCGCGGGCGAGATGAGCGGCCATGTCTTCTTTGCGGACGACTACTACGGGTTCGACGACGCGCTCTATGCAGGCGTGCGACTGATCGCCGCGTCGGCGCGGCTCGGCAAGTCGGTGACCCAGCTTCGCGGCGAGATGCCCGCCATGATCAACACGCCGGAACTGCGATTCCAGGTTGACGAGGCGCGCAAGTTCGCGGCGATCGACGAGGTAAAGGGGCGGCTCGCCGGCTCGCCTCATGACGTTGATCTTACCGACGGCGTGCGCGTGACCACGCCGGACGGGTGGTGGCTCCTGCGCGCTTCGAACACGCAGGATGTCCTTGTCGCGCGAGCGGAAAGCGAGACCGAAGAGGGTCTCGAACGTCTGGTCGCGCAGATCGACGATCAGCTTGCCGCTTCCGGCCTCGAGCGGGGGGCGCAGGCGGGCCACTGAACGAGACAAGGGGCCCGCCGAAGCGGGCCCCTTACCTGCCCGGCCGGGCCGGGCGATCAGCTCTCGCTGCCCGTGTCTGCTTCGCCGAAACGCTCGCGGTCCTTCACGCGCAGGTTGTTCTGCACGTGTCCGACGCCCGAGATGTCCTCGACGAGGTCTTCTGCCCGGCGCTTGGCGCTGCGGTGGTCGACCGTCCCGTCAAGCGTGACCTCGCCGCCCTTGACGCTCACCTGGATATTGCGCGCGTCGAGCCGCCAGTCATCGGTCAGGCGGTCGCACGCATCTTCCAGGATCCGTTCGTCCGAGCGGGTGTAGTTTGCCGGGCCCGAACCGCGGTGATCCATTCGGCGGCGGCGGGCGGCGTCCTCGTCCCCGAACCAGCTGGCGATCTCGTCTCCTGCCTTTTCGAAGAACCCCCGGTCGTCGTCGCGATCGTAATCGTCGCGGTCATAGCGGCTACGCCCGCCGTAACTGCGTTCGCCGTAACCGTAGCCGGGCCGCGCGCCATACGAGCGTCCGCCGCGGCGCGAGAAGTCTCGCCCGTCCTGGCTTTCGGAAGTGAAGTAGTCGAGCCCGTTGTCGTAGCGGGAAGGGCCGTAGTCTCGATCGCGCGCGAAGTGGCGATGATCGCTCCCCATCGGGCCGCGGTTGTCGCGGGAGCGATAGTCGTCGCGGCCGAATGAGCGGTCGCGAGATGGCGCGCGCCAGGTGACTTCTTCGTAATACACGACGGGGCGGCGGCCCTGCTCGCCCATCTGGCCGCGGCTGCCGCCTTGGCCGAACCCGTCCTGGTCATAGCCACCGGTATCCTCGAATTGCTCGGCCTGTCGTGAACCTTCGTAATTCCGCGAGTAGTCGTCATCGTGGTCGATGGTGCGCGAACCGGTGCTGCGGTCGCGGCGGCGATTGCGGTCGTCCATATCTTCTCTCCTGGTTGCTGCCTTGAACATGGGGCTGGCCGGGCAGGCAGCCGTGCCGCGAGGCCAGGCCCGTCGGAACGGTGGATCAACGGGCGACCGGGCCGGTTGTTTCGTCATCCGTCGCGCGATCCCCGCATTTCGGCGAGCAATGTCCCGTGCCTGCGATGCGGTCGACATCCCGCGTCCCCTCGGCGCGCTGGAGCTTTGTGCGCTGTCGTGCTTTGCCACATCATATGGCTGGTGACGTTCCCCCCGAAATCGAAGGCTGGTTCGCGGGCCGCGGCTGGCGCGTGCGGCGGCACCAGTCCCAGGTGCTGGCGGCGAGCGACGCCGGGCGCCATGCGCTGCTCGTTGCCGACACCGGCGCGGGAAAGACGCTCGCGGGGTTCCTGCCCACTTTGGCGGCATTCACCGCCTCGCGTCTGGGCGGGGAAGAGCCGCCCGACGGGCTTCACACGCTGTATGTCTCGCCCCTCAAGGCGCTGGCGCACGACGTGCAGCGCAACCTCGTCACCCCCGTCGAGGAAATCGGCCTTCCGGTCCGGATCGAGACCCGCAGTGGCGACACCCCGACCGACCGCAAGAAACGCCAGCGCGCCAAGCCGCCGCATGTCCTGCTGACGACGCCCGAATCGCTTTCGCTACTCCTCAGCTATCCCGACAGTTTCGCCATGTTTGCCGGGTTGAAGCGGGTGGTGATCGACGAGATACACGCGTTCGCGACGGGCAAGCGTGGCGACCTGCTCGCGCTTGCGCTCAGCCGGCTGCAGGCCATCGCGCCAGGCATGGAGCGCACCGCCCTCAGCGCCACGCTCGCCAATCCGGAGAGCTTTCGCGAATGGCTCGCGCCGTGGGGCGACATCGACAGCGTCGAACTGGTCGAAGGCGAAGCGGGCGCCCCGGCGGAGGTGGAAATCCTCCTGCCGGTCGAGGAACGCGTGCCGTGGGGCGGGCACGCCGCGACGTGGGCCATCCCGCAGCTGTACGAGGAAATCCGGCGCAACCGTACGACGCTGATCTTCACCAACACCCGGTTTCTTGCCGAATACGTGTTCCAGAACCTGTGGAATGTGAACGATGACACGCTGCCCATCGGCATTCACCATGGCTCGCTCAGCAAGGAGGCGCGCCGCAAGGTCGAGGGCGCGATGGCCCGCGGCGAACTGCGCGCGCTGGTTGCGACCGCCAGCCTCGATCTCGGCATAGACTGGGGCGATATCGACCTCGTCGTCCAGATGGGCGCTCCCAAGGGGTCCTCGCGGCTCCTCCAGCGGATCGGCCGCGCCAATCACCGGCTCGACTGCCCGAGCCGGGCAATTCTGGTGCCCGGCAACCGGTTCGAATTCCTCGAGGCGACCGCGGCCAAGGACGCGGTCGACGAGGGGCAGCGCGACGGGGAAGACTTTCGCCCGGGCGGGCTCGACGTGCTCGCACAGCACGTGATGGCTTGCGCCTGTGCCGCCCCCTTCGACGAGGCCGGGCTGCTCGCCGAGGTCCGCTCGAGCCTTGCCTACAGCTGGCTCGACCAGGAAGACTGGGAGCGCGTGCTGACCTTTGTGGCGACGGGGGGATACGCGCTCAAGGCGTACGACAAGTTCCGCCGGATCGTGAAGGACAGGGACGGGACGTGGCGCCTTACCCACCCTGAACAGGCCGCGCGGCACCGGCTCAACGCCGGGATCATCGTCGATTCGGAAATGCTGGACGTGCGGTTCGGGAACGGGCGATCGCTCGGCAAGGTGGAGGAACGCTTCGCCGCCTCGCTGCGTCCGGGCGACACCTTCCAGTTCGCCGGCATCAACCTCGAGGTCGAGCGGATCAGGGACATGGAGTTGACCGTGCGCGCCTCGTCCAAGGCGGCGATGATACCCAGCTATGGCGGCCAACGGCTGCCCTTGACGACGCATCTCGCCGACCGTGTGCGCGCCATGCTGGTCGACCGGGCGGGATGGGCGCGCTTTCCCGACGACGTGCGCGAGTGGCTCGAGGTGCAGGACTGGCGATCGAAGATGCCCGGGCCCGATACCTTGCTGGTGGAGACCTTCCCCCACGCCAGGAAGCATTACACCGTGTTCTACACATTCATCGGGTGGAATGCGAACCAGTCGCTGGGCATGCTCGTCACCAAGCGGATGGAGGATCGAGGGTTGTCGCCGCTGGGATTCAACGCGAACGACTACTGCCTCGCGGTGTGGGGCCTGCGCCCGGTCGCGGATGCGGCGCCGCTACTTTCGCCGGACATTCTGCAGGACGAATTTATAGAGTGGGTGCAGAACTCCCACCTGCTGCGCCGCGCCTTTCGCGAAGTCGCGGTGATCGGCGGGCTCGTGGAGCGCCAGCATCCCGGCAAGCGCAAGACCGGCAAGCAGGTGACCTTCTCCACCGACCTCATCTACGACGTGCTGCGCAAGTACGAACCCGATCACGTGCTGCTTGAAGCCGCCTGGGCTGACGCCCGTACGCGGATGACCGATATCGGCCGTCTTGGCGACCTTCTCGACCGCGCGGCAGACGAACTGCTTCTCGTCGAACTGGACCGGGTCAGCCCGCTTGCAGTGCCGGTCATGACGCTGATCGGGCGCGAGGCGATGCCGCAGGGATCGGTCGACGACGAGCTGGTGCTCGAGGCCGAGACGCTCGCGTCGGCGGCGATGCGGATCGAAGGGTCCGATGACCTCGCCGCAGCCGGAAAAGCCAGCGACTGATCTTCGCTCGCGCCCGGCGCAAAAAAAGGGGCGGATCGCTCCGCCCCTTGATCTTCTGTTCGAGCTTGAATGCGTTGGGGCGTCAGGCCCCCGCAGGCTTGCCGAACTCGCGGTACTTCTCGTTGCCGACGAAGCCGAACTTCGTGACACCGGAAGCCTTGATGACGTTGAGCACGCGGATCGACAGGTCATAGCTGGCCTGCTGGTCCGGCTCGAACTGCAGTTCGGGTTCCGGCTGAATTGCCTTGGTCGCCTCGAGGTTACGGACGAGTTCGCCCTGGTCGATTGCGGTGCCGTTCCACAGGATCTCGTTCATCGGGGTCAGCACGATCTTGTTCTTGATCGGGTCGATCATGTCCGGTGGCGGCGGCTCGTTGTTCGGCACCGGAAGATCGATATCGACCGAGTGCGTCGCCACTGGAATGGTGATGATGAACATGATCAGGAGCACGAGCATGACGTCGATCAACGGCGTCGTGTTCATCTCCATCATCGGCGAGCCATCGTCCTTGCCGCCTGACATTGCCATGGTGGGTTACTCCTGGATTCGCTTTGTCGATGCGCGGCCGTCAGCCGTTCGGGTCGACCGGGTTCGAAATGAAGCCGACGGTGGGATAACCAGCCGCCTGCACGTTGTAGATCGCACCCGCGATGCAGCGCCACGGCGCGTTCACGTCGCCGCGAATGTGCACCTGCGGGATCGCTTCCGGGTTCTCCATCAGCGCCTCGGGTCCACCGGCCGCCTGGACGATCGCGTCGAGCCGCTCGAACGCCCGGTCGTAGAGTTCCTTGGAATCCACTGCGGTGGTGTTGTTGAAGTAGACCCGGCACTGGCCGTTGCGCGACGCGCCTTCGAAGCCGGGGTCACCCGCGCTCCGGCCGGCATCGTCGGAGGTGCTGACGGTCAGGAGCAGGTTCTCGACCTTGTCCTTCGATTCGACCGACGGCATCACCGGAATCTTGAGCTTCTCGATCGTCTGGATCGCGACCGGCACCGCGATGAGGAAGATGATCAGAAGCACCAGCATCACGTCCACCAGCGGCGTGGTGTTGATGTCCGACATCGGCGTTTCGCCGCCGCCGCCTCCGCTAGAAATCGCCATGGGCTTCCTGTCCTATCTCAAATCAGTCGTTCGGCTGGCGGAGGGAATGCCGCAGGGCACCCCTCCGCCCGTCCGATCAGGTGCGCGGCGCGGCGGGCTTCGCCGGAGCAGTCGCGGCCGCCTTGGCAGCCTGCTGCGTCGACGTCTGGGTCATCACCGCAGGCTTGACCGCACCCTTCGAGTTGATGTTCGCGAGGATGTCGGTCGAGAAGCCCGAAAGCAGCTCGGCGATGCGCTTGTTGCGGGCCTGGAGCCAGTTGTACGCAAGCACCGCAGGCACGGCGACGAGCAGACCGATCGCGGTCATGATCAGCGCTTCGCCGACGGGTCCGGCGACCTTGTCGATCGAGGCCGAGCCGGCGAGGCCGATGTTGATCAGCGCGCGGTAGATACCGATAACCGTGCCGAGCAGGCCGACGAACGGGGCCGTCGCACCCACGGTCGCGAGGAACGGCAGGCCGCCCGCGAGCTTGGCGTTGATCGACGCTTCCGAGCGCGCGAGCGAGCCGTGCAGCCAGTCGTGTGCTTCCATCGCGTCGGTCATCTTGCCGTGCGATTCCTCGGCGGTCAGGCCGTCGTCGACGAGCTGGCGCCACGCGCTGTTCTTCTCGAGCTTGGTCGCGCCTTCGCGGAGGGTCGGCGCGCGCCAGAAGTTGGTGCGCACGGCCTTGTACTGGTTGAAGATCTTCTGCTGTTCCATCCACTTGGTGATCAGGATGTAGAACGAGCCGACCGACATGATGACGAGCGTGCCGAAGATCGACCACGCGATCACGCCGCCCTGGTTCATGGCTTCCCAGAAGCCGAACTGATTCTTCACCGGAGCGGCTGCCGCCAGGAGTTCAATATACATGGGTGAAAGTCCTCTCAGAAATTACGAATTGACGAATCAGAGCAAGGTTACTGCGGAATTTCCCACCGCACCGAACTCGACCAGGAGCCCGTCGTCGGGTCGCCTTCGCCGTCGGTTGCCGGGTTGAAGCGTGCCCGCCGCGTGATCAGCGAACAGGTTGTGCTGTCGAGGTCCGAGTGACCGCTCGAGCCGGTGATCTGGCAGTTCGAGACGCGCCCGCTGGCATCCACGGTCACGGTGAACCGGGTCGTGCCCTCGCGCTCCTCGCGCAGCGCGCGGCTCGGATAGTCGTTGGCGTTCGCCCAGCTGCCGGGATTGCCGCGCGGTGTCGGCGACTTCGGCTGCACCCGCGGCGGAGGCGGTGGGGGCGGCGCGACGGGGGCCGGCGGCGGCACGCGCAGCGCGGGCGGCGCCGGGGGCGGGATCGTCGGTTGCGTCTGGATCGGCGGAGGGGCCGGCGCGATGTTGATCGGCGGCGGCGGCGCGACCGGCGGCGGCGGCGCCACGTCGGGCTGCTCCTGCGGCGGCGGCGGCTCTTCCTCGGGCGGCGGCGGCTCCTCGATATCTACCGTCGTTACGCGCTCGACCGCCTTCTTGATCGCCGAATAGGCGAGGCCGGTCACGAGAACATAACCGATGGCGATATGGATGAGTGCAACGATGACAATCGCGACGATGCGATTGGTACTCATCTGTTGGTCAACGTAGGCCATTCAGTCGCATCACTCCATCGTCGGTGCCGGACGCAAGCGCCTGGCAAGAACAAACGTCGAATGCGCGCAATTCGTTAATCGCCGCGCCCCGACGCAATCCATGCTGTCCACCCTGTCGGCCCACCGGTTTCCGGTGACCGAACGGCCCGCCGGATATCCGATGACCCGGCTGGGGGCCTGACCGGGGTTATTGTTCTGTTCCCCGGCTCGCCGGACCCTTAACCGCGAAGCAAACCCCAAGCAAATCCTTTTCCGGTTAAGGGCGGATTCACGCCATTGCGGGCTGAACGGGGAAGATGCGATCCGGTTTCCAATTCCCTCCGATACCTCTAGGCGGTCCGACCATGGCCAATTTTCGAATCCCGACGCGGGCAGCGATGGCTGTAACCGCCTTCGCCCTAGCCGTGGCGGCAGCGCCCGCCCCCATCCCGACGGTGCCGCCCGCCTATGCCGACCTCGCCGATCTTGCCGATGCGGCGGGCCTGGTGGTCCACGCGAAGATCAGGAAGGCCATCCCCCTGCCGCCGGAGCGTGCAGGAACGGTCGCCGCCGGCCACGCGCGAGTCTACGTCGAGGCCGAGACCGTGGCGCTGCTCACCGGCAGCGCCCCGCTGGGGCAGTCGATCCGGTATCTGGTCGACGTGCCGCTTGACGCCAAGGGCAAGCTGCCCAAGCTGAAGAAGCGCGACGTTCTGGTCTTCGCGCGTCCCGTGGCGGGCAGGCCGGGCGAACTCCAGCTCGTCGGCCCTTCGGCCCAGATTGACTGGAGCCAGGGACTGGAGGCGCGCCTGCGCCCGCTGCTCGGGGAACTTGCTGCGCCCGACGCCGCGCCAGCGGTTACCGGGGTGCGTGATGCACTGTCGGTCGCCGGCACGCTCGCGGGCGAATCGGAAACGCAGATCTTCCTGTCGACCAGGAAAGGCGATCCCGTCTCGCTGACCATCGTGCGGCGGCCGGGGATGGCGCCGACCTGGGGCGTCTCGTACGGCGAGATCGTCGACCAGGCCGCCCGTCCTCCGGCTCCCGACACGCTTGCCTGGTATCGCCTCGCGTGCTTCCTGCCGCGCCAGTTGCCCGGCGCCGCGAACCTCGCACAGGACAGTGCCTCGCGCGCCCGGGCGGCACAGGATTATCGCTTCGTCATCGATGAACTCGGCGACTGCCCGCGCACGCTTTCGCGGCAATAGTTTCTCTTTGTTGGCCCCGCCGCTCGCGCTCCGATAGAGGCGGCGCATGGTGACGGAAACTACCAATGGGTCAGCACGCCCCTTGCGCGTGGCCCTCGCCGGCGTGGGCACGGTCGGCGCGGGCGTCGTTCGCCTGCTCGATGCCAACGCAGCCCTGATCGAGGCGCGGGCGGGCCGTCCCGTTCGGGTGGTCGCCGTAAGCGCGCGGGACCGCGAGAAGGATCGCGGTGTCGACCTGTCCCGCTTCACGTGGTGCGACGACATGACGGCGATGGCCGCCAGCGACGACGTCGACGCGGTGGTCGAACTGGTCGGCGGCGCGGACGGACCGGCACTCACCCTGGCCCGCAATGCCATCGCGGCAGGCAAGGCGCTGGTGACCGCCAACAAGGCGATGATCGCGCATCATGGGCTCACACTCGGCGAAGCGGCCGAGGGAATGGGCGTGCCGCTGAAGTTCGAGGCCGCCGTGGCCGGCGGCATTCCGATCATCAAGGGCCTTCGCGAAGGCGCCGCCGCCAACGCCATCGACCGCGTCCAGGGCATCCTCAACGGCACCTGCAACTTCATCCTTTCCACGATGGAGGATACTGGCCGCGATTTCGCCGACGTGCTCGCCGAAGCGCAGGCCCGGGGCTTCGCCGAAGCAGACCCGACACTCGACATCGAGGGGATCGACGCGGGCCACAAGCTCGCGATCCTTGCCGCAATCGCGTTCGGCGCGCGGATCGACCTCGAGCACGTGAGCTGCGAGGGCATTGCGCGCGTTCGCGCTGCCGACATCGCCCGTGCCCGCGATCTCGGCTTCGTCATTCGGCTGATCGGGGAAGCCGACGTGGAACATGCCCAGCCGGGCGGCTCACCGCGCCTCCTCCAGCGGGTCCGGCCATGCCTCGTCCCCCGCGACCATCCGCTGGCGCACGTCGACGGGCCGACCAACGCGGTCGTGGCGCAGGGCAATTATTCCGGTCGCCTGCTGTTCCAGGGCGCGGGCGCAGGTGACGGCCCTACCGCGAGCGCGGTCGTTGCCGACCTGATCGACATCGCCCGATGGTGGGGTCGCAACGGCGCGGCCGGCAGCGACGCCGGCGAGACGGGCACCGCGTTCTCGATTCCCGTAGGCGCGCTCGAGGCGATGGCTCCGGCCGAGCCCGGAGAGCGCTGCGGTCGGACCTATCTCCGCTTCACGGTTGCCGACCGGCCCGGCGTCCTCGCCGAAATTACCGCCGCCATGCGCGATGCCGAAGTGTCGATCGAGAGCCTGATCCAGCAGGGGCAGCCGAACGAAAACGGCGAGGTGCTGGTTGCGATGGTCACCCACGAAGGGGCGGAGAAGTGCGTGACCGAGGCGCTCCGCCTCCTCGACGGTTCGGCAAGCCTTACCGAGGCTCCGCTGGTGATGCCGATTCTGGCGGCCTAGGCGGCCGATCTGGTTCGTCCGCCTGCCCCGCGAGCGGGGGAAGCCCGCCCGGCGCGGGCGCGCTACCGTCATTACCTCTCGGCGCGAGTCCGCGTCCCACCCGGTCGGCATCCGAACCGGGCGGCGCTTCGGGGATCGCCTTCAGGTCGATGATCTTCGGCATAGGCGGCGGGCAAGGCGGGATGAAGCAACCGCGCGCGACGACCGCACCGGGATAAGTCGTTCCGACGTCGGGTGCGCGGGGCACGCCGCCCCTCGCGCCGGCGCCGGCCGGATCCAGCTCGCCGCTCGAGCGGACGCGGAACTGGTCCTGGTCCTCGACCTCGGCGCAGACGACGATTTCCTCGCCCGGCCGGTGCGGCGGGCAGGTTTCCTTTGCGCGGGCATCGGGCGGGCCGTAGGCCTGTTTCGCCGTCTCGATCGCCTGCGTTGCGGTGACGGGCGGCCCTGCGGCGGGCTGCGCCGCTGCGGGCACCGGCAAGGCGGCGGCAAGACCCGCGCAGAGCAGCAGCAAGGCGACTGTCTTCACGCTGGCGACGCGCTGCCGGAACAGTCCCTGGCTCTGCTCGACAACCGGCGTCTCCCTCGTCTAAGCGCGCGTCCACACAGCGTATCTTGGGGTGAATCTCGAATGAACAGTTCCAACCCGAAGCGTTCGAGCGTCCTCGACCGCGTCCTCGTGCTCGAGATGGTGCGGGTGACTGAAGCGGCAGCCATCGCCGCGAGCAAGCTGGTCGGCCGCGGCGACGAGAAGGCGGCCGACGCCGCGGCGGTAGAAGCCATGCGCCGCGCGTTCGACGAACTCGAGATCGATGGTACCGTCGTGATCGGCGAGGGCGAGCGCGACGAGGCGCCGATGCTCTACATCGGCGAAAAGGTCGGCGGCGCGATTGGAAGCGGACCCAGGATCGACATCGCGCTCGACCCGCTGGAAGGGACCACCATCACCGCCAAGGCGGGCCCCAACTCTCTCGCCGTTCTGGCGGCGGCAGAGGAAGGGTGCCTGCTCAACGCGCCGGACACCTACATGGAAAAGCTCGCCGTGGGCCCGGGTTACCCCGACGGCGTGATCGACCTCGCCAAGAGCCCGACCGAGAACGTCAGGGCGGTGGCCGCGGCCAAGGGCGTAACCCCGGCGGACATCATCGTCTGCGTGCTCGACCGCCCCCGCCATTCCGATCTCATCGCCGAGCTGCGTTCGCTCGGCTGCGGGGTCGTGCTGATCGGCGACGGCGATGTCGCGGGCGTGATCGCGACGACCGATCCGGACACGACGGTCGACATGTACATGGGCATTGGCGGTGCACCGGAAGGCGTGCTCGCGGCGGCGGCGCTGCGCTGCGTCGGGGGCCAGTTCAACGGGCGGCTGGTTTTCCGCAACGAGGACGAGAAGGCGCGTGCGCGCAAGTGGGGGATACCCGACAAGGACTTCGACCGCATCTACCGGCTCGAGGAGCTTGCGAAGGGCGACTGCATCTTCGCTGCGACGGGAGTGACATCGGGTTCGCTCCTCGACGGCGTCAAGCGCCTGCGCGGCGGCAAGATGACCACCGACAGCGTCGTGATGCGCGCCAGCAGCGGAACCGTCCGCTGGATCAAGGGCGAACACCGCAGCGGGTAGACCGCAGATCGCCCCGTGCGTAGGCGCTCGCGTGGGACACGCCGGCACGCTATCCTTGGGTAATTCCCCAAGTGTAATGTCTTCAAAATATTAAGTTAACAATTCAGAAATTGTTAGCTTCTCCAGAACAGTCCGGTGCTTGCGAAGTATTGCGCACGCGGAGTTCTTAAGATGACCCATTCGCAAGGTGCTGGCTCCGGCTTGTTGCGGATTGTCGCAGGCGCCGTAGGCCGGTTGCGGGAGAACCGCAGCGGCAATGCCGCCCTCATCGTGGCGCTGGGGATGCCCGCGCTGATCGGCGGGGCCGGTTTCGCGGTCGACACCGCGCAGTGGTACATGTGGAAGCGCGAACTCCAGTTCGCGGTCGACCAGGCCGCGATCGCCGGCGCGCTCGCCCGGTCGAGCACCGACACCGAGGCGAGCTACGACGCGCGCGCGCGGCAGGAATACGCGGCCAACATCTCGACCGTCGCAGGGTTCGCGACCAGGCCGACCGAGATCAAGGTCGGGCTGGTGAACTATTCGGGCGGCGTGAAGAACTCGGTCACCGTGTCGGCCGAGGCGACACGCAGCTTGCCGTTTTCGAGCTTTCTCACCGGCAAGGCGGCAACGATCGGAGCATTCGCCCAGGCAAGCTTCAAGGAGGGTGCCACGTTCACCAGCTGCCTGACAGCGGTCAGCGAGGACGCCGACGGGGCGATCAACATCGGCGGCAACTCGGTGCTCACCGCGGCCTGCGGCATGGCCGCGCTGTCCAAGTCAGACAGGGCCATCACCGTCAGCGGCAACCCGACGATCGAGGCCGGCTGGATCCTTGCGGCAGGCGGTATCGACGAGTGGTTCCGCACCAACACCAACGACGTGATCATGGAGCATCTCGAGGGCCTGTACGATCCCTTCAAGGCGCTCTCGCCGCCAAATCCCGCCGAAACGCAGGTCAACCGGACCTACACCTGCATCAAGGGCAAGACGACAACGCGCGCCAATGTCAGGACCGACCTCGACACCACCTACACCTATTACAAGGGCTTCTCGCCCGACACGAACGGCGATGGGGTGCTGACCAGCGCCGAGCTCGCCGCCGCGACCTGGCAGCTGCAGGAGAACGCCAAGGGCAAGTCGAGGGAGACGAGCAGTACGTCCTCCAGCATGGTCCTTGTCGAGAATAACACCGTCGACGGCGTGACGAAGACGACCACGCGCACGATCGTCAAGACGAACAACTCCACCGGGGCGAATGCGACCTGGGAAATGAAGACGACCGTCACCACCACGACTCAGTCGGGCACCATCGCGACGACCACTCCCGACCAGGCCACGGTCCTGCCGGGCACCTACACCGACATCCACGTCGGCTGCACGACGGTGTTCGCGCCGGGCGTCTATGTGATCAACGGCGGGGGGCTGAAGGTTACCGGGCAGTACGAAGTGACGGGTTCGGGCGTGATGTTTGTGCTGAAGAACGGCGCCTGGATCGACATCGCAGGCGGCGCGAACATCAACCTCACCGCCATCACCGCCTCGCAGCTGATCGCAAAGGGCGTTCCCGAAAGCGACGCCAACAAGCTTGCCGGCATGCTGGTGTTCGAGGACCGCAGTTCGCCCGGCAGCAGCAAGACCAAGCTCAACGGCAACGCAAACACCCTGCTCAACGGAACGATCTACCTGCCGGTCAGCGCGATCGACTTTGCCGGAACAGCCGGCGTGTCGAGCCAGTGCCTGATGATCGCCGCCAACACGATCCGGCTGACCGGCACGGCCAACATGGCCACGTTCTGTCCCCCTGGTCTGTCGAACTCGACAAACGTCGTGAACCTGAAGGCCAGCGTGAAGCTGGTCGCATGATGAGCCTGCCGTTCAGCCCGAGCCGGATCGTGCGCGACAGCAGCGCGACGATGGCGGTCGAAACCGCGATCGTGGCGCCGGTGCTGGCGTTGCTCGCGCTCGGAGGGTTCGAGGCGAGCTCGCTCGTCGCGCGCAAGAGCGAGCTGGACAGTGCCGTTGCAGAAGCCGCCGCGATCGTCAGGGCATCCCCCCCTGCCGACGCGGCGGCACGCCTGACGATCAAGAACGTCGTCCAGACCTCGATCGACCCCGACGGGTCAAATCCCCACGACGAGGTGACGGTGGTCGAGACCTATCGTTGCGGCACCGGGGACTATGTCCTCGCCAAGCCGACCTGCGTGAAGGCCGCCGACCTGACAATCTACGTCGAACTCAAGGTCACCGATCGCTACGTGCCGAAGTGGACCCAGTTCGGCATCGGCGGCCCGGTCGATTACCTCGTCGTGCGCCGGGTGCTGGTGGCGTGAGTGCCTTTGCGCTCCTGCGGCGACTGGCGCGGGACCGGGACGGTGCGACGACGGTCGAGTTGGCGATCCTCGCCCCGGCGTTTCTCGCGTTGCTGTTCGGCGTGTTCCAGATCGGCCTTGCACTACAGAACTACAACGCCTTGCGGGGCATTTCCGCCGATGTCGCCCGCTACGCGCTGGTGCAGTATTCGACCGGCAACCGAGTGTCGAAGGAGCAGCTCAACAGCTACGCGCTGTCGGTCGGGCGATCGGCGCCCTACATCCTCGACTACGAGATGTACTCGGCGTCGATCCGGCAGCCGACCGTCCAGCGGGTGAGCGGGGCGTTGGAGCTCGAACTCACCCTCCGCTACCAGGTGTTCAGCGTCATGAGCGCCTATGGACTGGAAGGCCCCTACATCACGTATACCCGGCCGATCTTCGTGACGGCGTGACGCGTCCGGGCGCGACCAAGCAGCAGGGAATGTTGCAATGAGGCGAAGCTCCGCTAAGCCGCGCTGCACCCGAATCCCCCGCCCGAGGACCCGCCTGCGATGAAGATCATGTCCGGCAACGCGAACCTGCCGCTCGCCCGCGCGATCGCGGGGTATCTCGAGATGCCGCTGACCGATGCGAGCGTACGCCGCTTCGCCGACGAGGAAATCTTCGTCGAGATCCACGAGAACGTCCGCGGCGAAGACCTGTTTATCGTCCAGTCGACCAGCTTCCCGGCCAACGACAACCTGATGGAGCTTCTGATCTCCATCGATGCGTGCCGCCGCGCGTCGGCCAAGCGGATCACCGCGGTCATCCCCTATTTCGGCTATGCCCGGCAGGACCGCAAGCCCGGCCCGCGCACCCCGATCTCGGCCAAGCTCGTCGCCAACCTCATCACCGAGGCCGGCGCGGACCGCGTGCTGGCGGTCGACCTTCACGCCGGGCAGATCCAGGGGTTCTTCGACATTCCGACCGACAATCTGTTCGCGGCCCCGACGATGGCGGCCGACATCCAGGCCCGCTACGGCGAGCGCGACCTCATGGTGGTCTCGCCCGACGTCGGCGGCGTGGTCCGCGCCCGCGCGCTCGCCAAGCGGCTCGACAACGCGCCGCTCGCGATCGTCGACAAGCGCCGCGATAGGCCGGGCGAATCGGAGGTCATGAATATCATCGGCGACGTAAAGGGTCGCCACTGCATCATGATCGACGACATCGTCGATTCGGGCGGGACGCTGTGCAACGCCGCCGCGGCGCTGCTCGACGGCGGCGCAAAGAGCGTCGCCGCCTACATCACTCACGGCGTACTCTCGGGCGGCGCGGTGGCCCGCGTCGACGGCTCGGCGCTCGAGGAACTCGTCATAACCGACACGATTCGTCCGACCGACGCGGTGGTCGATTCCTCCCGCATCCGCACGCTGACGATCGCGCCGCTGATCGGCGAGGCGGTGCGCCGGATCGCAGACGAGAGCTCGGTCAGCTCGCTGTTCGACTGAGGGTGTCGCTCGAAACCGACATCGCGCTTGCGCACCGCCTCGCCGACGCCGCGGGAGCGGCCATCCGGCCCCTCTTCCGTGGCCAGATCGGGCTCGAGGCAAAGGACGACGCGTCGCCGGTGACGTTGGCGGACCGCGCGGCGGAGGAGGCGATGCGCCGGATTCTCGCCGCCGAGGTGCCGCGCGACGGGATCATCGGCGAGGAGTTCGGAGCCGAGCGCGAAGGCGCCGCCCGCCAGTGGGTACTCGACCCCATCGACGGAACCACCAGTTTCGTCGCGGGGCGGCCGATTTTCGGCACGCTCATCGCGCTTCTCGAAGGGGGATTTCCGGTCCTCGGGGTCATCGACCAGCCTGTCCTCGGCGAACGATGGGTGGGCGCAATGGGTCGTCCGACCACGTTCAACGGCAAGGAAGTGCGCACCCGCCCCTGCCGCGAGCTGTCCGATGCCGTTCTTGGCACCACCAGCCCGGGTGCATTTTCCGATCATGCCGCGGAACATTTCATGGCGCTCGCCGCCAAGTGCCACCACCGGCGGATGGTCTGGGGGGGCGACTGCTACAACTACGGGCTCGTCGCGAGCGGCCATGTCGATATCGTCTGCGAGGATTCACTCAAGCTCCACGATTTCGCCGCGCTCGTCCCGGTGGTCGAGGGGGCCGGCGGGACGATGGCCGACTGGCACGGCGAACCGCTTCACGCAGCTTCCGAGGGACATGTGATCGCGCTCGGCGACCCCGCGCGGCTGGAGGACGTCGTCGAGGCGCTCGCCTGCGGGCACTGAGGCGTTAGCCTTATCCTAAATCCGCCGCGCTAGACGCGCGGACATGGCGACACGCGCTCGACTGCCGCTCATGATTGCTGCGCCGCGCTTCGTGGGGGAGCGCCTGCTGGCGTTCGTGCCGCTCGTTGTTGTGGCCTTCGCCGGCGCGCTCGAACTGGCGCTGGCCGATCGCAAGTTCGGCCTGTTCACCGGCGGCTTCGGGATGAGCCGGGCGGTGGATACCGCAGCCGAGCGCGCGACGTTCCTGATCGGTTACGTATCCGCCATGATGGTCCTGGGGCTGCTTGGCTGGGCGTTCGCGCGAACGGTGACGCGCCGGCGCGCCGCATGGACCCCAGCCTATGCCTTCGCGCTCGTCAACGGCGGCCTGTTTGCCGGCTTGCTCGCGGCGCAGTACCGGCTCGCCGCATATTTCAGCGACGCCATGGGCTTTGCGCTGATGAAGCAGCTGGGCGGCGGGAGCCTCGTGGACGCGTTGCTATTCGGGATGAGCGAGATCGGTGTTGCGCTCATCGCACTCGCCGCCATGGCCGGGGCGGCATGGCTCGCGGCGAGACTGCTCGCGCGCGTCCTGCCCGCCGACCTGGCGCGGCCCTCGGCCCCCTCATCCCTGTTGACGATCTCGGCCGGAGGCCTGTTCCTTGTGTGCGCCGCGGCGATTCCGCGCACCGGCGGTGATGCGGCATTCGCCCTCGAGCGCACGCTCGCATGGGACGCACTGACCGGCGCTCTCGACACCGCGACCGATTTCGACCGTGACGGGTACGGGCTTTTCGGCATCCAGCACGATGCCGCGCCGTTCGACTCCTCTCGCCATCCGCTCGCGCTCGACGTGCCGGGTAATGGCATCGACGAGGACGGCTATGGCGGCGACCTCAGACTGGTGCCGCTGCCCGCTGTGGCCGGTCCGCAGGTATTCTCGGGCAGGCGGCCCCACATCGTCATCGTGGTGTTCGAATCGATGCGGGGCGACGTGCTCGGCAAGCGGGTGAACGGCCAGGTGGTCGCGCCGAACCTCGAGGCGCTGGCCCGGGCGGGTAGCGTGGCGCGCCCGGCCTACAGCCACGTCGGCTTCACGACCGAGAGCCTCAAGTCGCTGTTTTCGGGCCAACTCGCGCCGGAGGACGGCGATCCGTCGCTGTTCCGCGACCTCTCGGCTAGCGGGTACCGGATCGGCGTGTTTTCCGGCCAGCCGGAAGACTTTGGCGGCATCTCGCAGACGGTGGGCATGCGCGAGACCGCGGACGTCCATGTCGATGCCGAGACGCTGCGCGACAAGCGCGCATTCGACTTTGCCGCCCAAGGATCGCTTCTGGTCGATGAGGGTCACCTGCTCGCCGCCTTCGACCGCACCTTCGGCCGCGAGGACTGGGCCGCACGGCCGCACTTCGCCTATTTCAATTTCCAGTCCGCGCACTTCCCCTACGACCATCCGGGCGTGGTCCGCCGCCTCACGGCCGATCCGCTTCCGCGCGGCGAAATCGCTGCGGCCAACGCGCGACGGTTAGAGGAAACCTACTGGAACGCGGTTGCCTATGCCGATCGGCGGCTGGGCGAACTCGTCGCGCGGCTCAAGGCAAAGGGCGTGTGGGATGACACTGTCCTCGTGGTCAGCGGCGACCACGGGGAAGAGCTGTTCGACGGCGGCTTTCTTGGTCATGGCCACGTGATCAACCGCGAACAGTTCGGCACGTTGCTGGTGGCGAACCGTCCCGGGTTGCTGCCGGCCGGACCTGTCGGCCTTGCCGATTACCGCGCGATCCTGTCCGCCGCGATCCGCGAACAGGATCCGCCTCCTGCCCCGGTGCCGCCGTTCCTGCACATCGGCCCGCTCGACTTGCCGACCGCCATTGGCCTCGCCGGTCCGCGCGGAGAGCTTACCGGCGTGCGCCTCGATACCGGCGAAACCTGCTTTCGCGAACGAGGACGCTGTGCGGCGTATGGCTCGCTTACCGGTACCGACAGGGCGCGGGCCGATGCCGTGATCGCCCGCTGGGGCTCGGAGCGCTGGCGCAAGCATGCCGGAGCTGCCGGTCGCGTGCCGGGGCGCCCGGTCGCCGCTTCGCGCTGACATTGCGCACCGCCGCAAGGGAGACGGCGGGTCCTCATGCGGCACCGAAGGGCTTGCCTTGGGCGTCCTTCTCGCCTAGGGGCGCGCCCTTCACCGACACGTGTTTCACAGTCGGCCTGGCTATCTAGGGCTGCCAGGGCTGATTGGTGCGTGTCTTCGAAAGGAGACGAAAATGCCCAAGATGAAGACCAAGAGCGGGGTCAAGAAGCGTTTCAAGATCACCGCTACCGGCAAGGTCAAGCACGGGGTCGCCGGCAAGCGCCACCGCCTGATCAGCCATAACGCCAAGTACATCCGCCAGAACCGCGGGACCACCGTGATCGCCGACGCCGATGCGAAGACGATCAAGAAGTGGGCGCCCTACGGGCTCGATTGAGGAGGTACTGAGACATGGCACGCGTCAAGAGGGGTGTAACCACCCGCGCCAAGCACAAGCGGATCCTCGATCAGGCCAAGGGCTATCGCGGTCGCCGCAAGAACACCATCCGCGTCGCGCGGCAGGCGGTCGAAAAGGCCGGCCAGTATGCCTATCGCGACCGCAAGGTGAAGAAGCGGAACTTCCGCGCGCTCTGGATCCAGCGGATCAACGCCGCGGTTCGCGCCGAGGGACTGACCTATTCGCAGTTCATGCACGGCGTTAAGCTCGCCGGCATCGAGCTCGACCGCAAGGTCATGGCCGACGTTGCGATGAACGAGAGCCCCGCGTTCAGCGCGATCATCGCCCAGGCGAAGGCCGCCCTGAACTAGGCAACCCGTTTCGCCGGGTTCACGGGGGCGTCGCGAGCATTTGGCTAGCGGCGCCCTCGCCGTTTGCGCGCTTGACGCGGAGGCGCACGCGACTAGTGTCGAAAAAATACAAGGCATAGCCCTGCGGGTCGCCCTCCACCCAAGACAGGACAGCCATGACGGACATGCCACGGATTACCGTGCGCTTCTTCCGCCTGTCGGAGGAGTTGCAGCCCTACTTCACCGCCCTTTACCTGACGGTCATCGACGCCGGCGAAGCGCTGGTCAGAGATCACCTCCATCCGGAATGGGCCGCGATGCGGTTCACCGAGGGACCCCCGCCGATCGCCTGCATCGGCCCGGGGGAGCTCGTGCCACAGTGGCCTTTCGTTGCCAGCGGGCCGACCAGCAAGGCGACCAACTTCGGGGTGCGAACCAGCCGGATCTGGGGTCTTGGCCTCCAGCCCGCGGGCTGGGCGCGATTCGCCCAGGGTTCGGCTGCCGCCCTTGCCAACCGGACGGTCGATGGAACAACCCACCCCTCGTTCGCGGCGTTCGCGGCTATCCTGCCGCGGATTCTCGCTTGCGAGGACGGCGACGATGCCAAGGCCGCGATGGTCGACGAGCACCTGCGCGGTCATGGCGGCCGGGCCGATCCCCGCGAGGACGCGATCTTCGCCTGCCAGGATGCCTTGCGTGACCCCGAACTGGGCGAGGTCGGCGCCTTGCAGGACCGGCTCGGCATGACGGTGAAGACGCTCGAGCGGTTCTGCCGCCGGTACTTCGGCTTTCCCCCCAAGATGCTGCTGCGCCGCCAGCGGTTCGCCCGCAGCCTCGCCCAGTTCATGCTGGATCCATCGCTGAGCTGGATCGACGCGCTCGACGGCCAGTATCACGACCAGGCCCAGTTCGTCCGCGAGTTCCGCGAATTCATGGGCATGCTGCCGAGCGAATACGCGAGGACGCCGCACCCGATCGTTCAGCCGATCATGCGTCAGCGCATGGTCGACCAGGGAGCGGCGGAACCCCTCGACCTGCCGACGATCGCGCGGTTCCGATAGGAGACCGACCTCTACTTGCCGCCGCGCCCGGGCCTTGGTAGCGTCGCATTCTTACAACACGAGCGTGCACAGACCCTGCCCGCTTTCGCGTCGCTCTATCCCTCCAACCCGGAGTAAGCGTCGAGTCCATGCCCGATCAGACGGTGTCCGCGCCGCCCCTCGAGTGCACTGTGTCGGCGCGGTTCTTTGCGCCGCCCGAGGGACTCGAAGGTTGTCTGACGAGCATTTATCGGCTCGAACTGTCGGTTGCCGGACCCGGCGTGGTCACCGACTGGCTCCAGCCCGAATGGGCCAACCTGCGGGTCTTTTCCGGCGCGCGTCCCTGGGCACAGGTCGGCGAGGGCCGGGTCGTGGACGACGCCCGGTTCACCGTCACCGGGCCGAGTTCGCGCGGCACGCGGTTCGAGCTGGGGACCACGCGGATGTGGGGGATCGGCCTGCTGCCGCTCGGCTGGGCGCGTCTGGTCGGGCGTCCGGCGGCCGGCTATGCCAACATGCTCGCCGACGCGGAGCGCCATCCCGATTTCGCGCGCTTCGCCGACCTTCCCGGTATATTCGCAGGAACCCCTGACGACGACATCGAGCTCGAGCGGATCATCGCGGTCCTGCGCCGGGCTTCGCGCCCCCTTGCCGACGAGACGAGGATCGTCGCCGTCCACCAGGCGATGATCCAGCTCGGGCTGGCCAAGGTAGACGACTTCGCCCAGCGGGCGGGTCTTTCGGTGCGCGCTCTCGAGCGCGTGTGCCGCCGCCATTTCGGGTTCCCGCCCAAGCTGCTGCTGCGGCGCCAGCGGTTCGTGCGCAGCATCGCCGCCTGGATGCTGGGGGGAATGGGCAAGTGGACCGGGGCGATCGACGAACTCTACACCGACCAGGCGCACTTCAATCACGAGTTCCACGAGTTCATGGGCATGTCGCCGAGCGAATACGCGGCGCTGCCCCATCCGATCCTGGCGGAGTTCATGGAGCAGCGGGCGAAAAGCTGGGGCTCGCCCGCGCAGACGCTCGACCGCCCGCCCGGATAGCGGCCGCGAGTCCGCTTGCCGCGCGCAGGGCATTGCGATGAAGCGCGAGCGCCCCTAGGGGCCGGGGCGCAATGGATACGACCGATCAGACCCGCCTCGACGAGGCGCTGGCCGCCATCGCCGGGGCCGAAACGAGCGAGGCGCTCGAGGCGCATCGCGTTGCCGCGCTGGGCAAGTCCGGCTGGGTGAGTGCGCTCCTCAAGACGCTGGGCCAGATGACTCCCGATCAGCGCCAGGTCGAGGGGCCGCGCATCCAGGGTTTGCGCGCGCGGGTGGCCGAGGCGATCGAGGCACGCAAGGCCGTGCTCGAGTCCGCCGCGCTCGAGGCGCAGCTGGCGAGCGAGGTGCTCGACCTGACCCTGCCCGCGCCGCAGGCGCCTCGCGGTTCGATCCATCCCGTCAGCCAGGTCATGGACGAGCTGGCCGAGATATTCGCCGACCTGGGTTTCTCGGTCGCCACCGGACCCGAGATCGAGGACGACTGGCACAACTTCACCGCGCTCAACATGCCCGAAAGCCATCCCGCGCGCGCTATGCATGACACCTTCTACTTCCCGGACGAAGGTCCCGAGGTGGCAGGCGGCAAGACCCGGATGGTCCTTCGCACCCACACCTCGCCGGTCCAGATTCGCGCAATGGTCGGGCAGGGCGCGCCGCTGCGGGTCATTGCGCCGGGCCGTGTCTACCGTTCGGACAGCGACGCCACGCACACTCCGATGTTTCACCAGGTCGAAGGGCTGGTGATCGACGAGGGCATCCACCTCGGCCACCTCAAGTGGACGCTCGAGACCTTCCTGAAGGCATTCTTCGAGCGCGACGACATCGTCCTGCGGCTACGGCCGAGCTATTTCCCGTTCACCGAGCCGAGCGTCGAGGTCGACGTGGGCTGGCAGGACGTCGGCGGGCGCCGCGTGCTGGGCGGCGACGGCGATGCGCCCGGCCATGGCTGGATGGAACTCCTCGGATCGGGAATGGTCAACCGCCGCGTACTCGAATTCGCGGGTCTCGACCCCGACACGTGGCAGGGCTTCGCCTTCGGTGTCGGCGTCGACCGGCTCGCCATGCTGAAATACGGAATGGACGATCTGCGCGCCTTCTTCGACGGCGACGGGCGCTGGCTCGCGCATTACGGGTTCGACCCGCTCGACGTGCCGACGCTCTCGGCCGGTGTGGGGGCGCGGTCGTGAAGTTTTCGCTCGAATGGCTGAAGGCGTTCCTCGAGACCGAGGCCAGCGCCCCCGAGATCGCCGCGAAACTCAACGCGATCGGCATCGAGGTCGAGGCTCTCGAGGACCCGGCCGAACGGCTTGCCGGTTTCCGTGTGGCCCAGGTGCTGACCGCGAACCCGCATCCCGATGCCGACAAGCTCCAGGTCCTCACGGTCGACATGGGGGCTGGCGATCCGCTGCAGGTCGTCTGCGGTGCGCCGAACGCGCGCGCCGGCATGAAGGGCGTACTCGGCCTGCCGGGCGCGGTCGTCCCCGCCAACGGGATGGAACTGCGCAAGAGTGCGATCCGCGGCGTCGAATCGAACGGCATGATGTGCTCGGTGCGCGAACTCGAACTCGGCGAGGAACACGACGGCATCATCGAACTGCCGGCCGATGCCCCCGTCGGCGAGGCCTTTGCCGATTACCACGGCGCCTCCCCGGTGTTCGATGTCGCGATCACTCCCAATCGGCCCGACTGCATGGGGGTCGAGGGGATTGCCCGCGACCTCGCGGCCGCCGGAATGGGGGTGTTCAGACCGTGGCGCGCAAGCCACATCGAAGGCAGCTTCCCCTGCCCCGTAGAAATTCGCACCGATGACCCGGAAGGATGTCCGGCGTTCTACGGCCGTGTCATCCGCGGGGTGCAGAATGGCGCGAGTCCCGAGTGGATGCAGGCCCGGCTGATCGCCGCGGGCCAGCGGCCGATCAGCGCGCTTGTCGATTTCACCAACTATCTGTCGCTCGCCTTCGGGCGCCCCGCGCACGTCTACGACCTCGCCAGGCTTTCGGGCGCCGTGGTCGCCCGGCGCGCGCGGAACGGGGAGACGGTCGAGGCGCTCAACGAGAAGACCTATACCCTCGACGCCACCATGACCGTGATCGCCGACGACGCGGGCGTGCACGATATCGGCGGGATCATGGGCGGCGAGCATTCGGGCGTGACGCAGGAGACCACCGACGTCCTTCTCGAGATCGCCTATTTCGATCCTGCCCGGATCGGCGCGACCGGGCGCAAGCTCGGCATCGCGAGCGATGCGCGCACGCGGTTCGAGCGCGGCGTGGACCCGGCCTTCCTCGACGAGGGGCTCGACCTGCTGACAGACCTGATCCTCAGGGTCTGCGGCGGAGAGCCGAGCGAGGTCGTGCGCGCCGGATCGCCTCCGTGCGAGCCGCAGGTCGTGGCCTACGATCCTGCCCTCGCCGAACGGCTTGGCGGGGTCGCGATCCCGGAGACCGAGCAGCGCGCCACGCTCGAACGTCTCGGTTTCGAAGTCTCGTCCGAATGGCAGGTCACGGTCCCGCTGCGGCGCCACGACATCGAGGGCCCGGCCGACATCGTCGAGGAAGTCGTGCGGATCCACGGGCTCGACGCGGTACCCTCGACCCCGCTCCCCCGGGCGGAGGGAGTGGCGCGGCCGACCGCGACACCCGAGCAGGCGCGCGAACGCAAGGTCCGCCGCGCCGCAGCGGCGCGGGGTCTGTCCGAGGCGATCACCTGGTCGTTCCTTCCCCGCGACGACGCCGAACACTTCGCAGAAGGGAACGGCGGCCTGTGGGTGCTCGACAACCCGATCAGCGAGGACATGAAGGCCATGCGACCCTCGCTCATCCCCGGCCTCCTCGCTGCGGCGCGGCGCAACGCCGATCGCGGAGCGGATTCCATCCGGTTGTTCGAAGTCGGGCGCCGCTACCTGCGCGGGTCTGGCGGCGCGAGCGACGAGCGCCCGACCGTCGGCGTGCTGCTGACGGGCGAGAAGACGCCGCGTGGCTGGAAGAGCGGCAAGGCGACCGCGTTCGATGCGTACGACGCCAAGGCCGATGCGCTCGCGCTGCTCGAGGCGGCGGGCGCGCCGGTTGCAAACCTCCAGGTGTCGGGTGACGCGGGGCCGCAATTCCACCCCGGACAGTCGGGCACCCTGCGGCTCGGTCCAAAGACGGTGCTCGCCCGTTTCGGCGCGCTGCATCCCTCGACCCTCAAGGCATTCGACGTGGAAGGCCCGGCGATGGCCGCTGAAATCTATCTCGACGCCATTCCCGCACGGAAGAACGCGACCTTCGCGCGCGCGCCATACGAACCGCCCGCGCTCCAGCCGGTAACCCGGGACTTCGCGTTTCTCGTCGAGGCGGCGCTTCCTGCGAACGATCTCGTCCGCGCTATTCGCGGGGCGGACAAGGCCCACATCGTCGCTGCCGAAGTGTTCGACGATTTCCGGGGCACGGGCGTTCCGGCGGGCCGGAAATCGCTGGCGATCGAGGTAAGGTTCCAGCCTGCGGACAAGACCTATACCGATGCCGATCTCAAGGCGCTGTCGGACAAGGTCGTGGCTGCTGCCGCCAAGCTCGGGGGCGAATTGCGGGGATGAAGACCGCCTTCGTCACCGGCGCCACTGCGGGCATCGGCGAGGCAACGGTCCGCGCCCTCGTCGCCGCTGGATGGCGCTGTGTCGCGACCGGAAGGCGGGCCGAGCGGCTCGACGCGCTCGTCGCTGAACTGGGGGGGGCCAGGGTTCACGCCGCGGTATTCGACGTGCGCGACGCGGCCGCGACCGAGCTGGCCCTGAGGGACCTGCCGTCCGACTTCGCGAACATCGATCTCCTCGTGAACAATGCGGGACTCGCCCGGGGGCTTGCCGCCGCTCAGGAGGCCAGCCTCGACGACTGGCGGGCCATGATCGACACCAACGTCACGGCGATGGTCACGCTTACCCGGCTGCTGCTTCCGGGCCTGATCGAGCGCAAGGGCGCGATCGTCACGGTCGGCTCGGTCGCGGGCAGCTACATCTATCCGGGCGGCAACGTCTATGCCGGGTCGAAGGCCTTCGCCAACCACTTCACACTGGCACTGCGCGCCGACCTGCACGGCACCGGGGTGCGGGTCACCAGCATTGAGCCGGGGATGGTCGAGACCGAGTTCACTCTCGTGCGAACCGGCAGCCAGGAAGCGTCGGACAGGCTCTACGCAGGGGCAAACCCGATGACTGCGCAGGACATCGCCGACACGATCCTCTGGATCGCCGGGCTCCCCCCGCACCTCAACGTAAACCGCATCGAGCTGATGCCGGTCAGCCAGGATTTCGCGGGCTTCCGGGTCGCGCGCGAGGCCTGACCGCCTCGCTTATCTGGCGGTCAGCTCGCGCAGGCCCCTGTCGGGATCGGCGACCACTCTCGGCGTCAGGTCGAGCAGCATCACCTCGCGGTTCCGCCCTGTATAGGCCGGCCAATCCGGCAGGAGCGGGCTCGCCGGAATGCCCGTCCGGGCGAACGACAGCCATGCGTCGCTCATCATTGTCTCCATCCTGAGCGGCGCATCGCCTTCGCCGACAAGCGCTGCGCTTTCTCGCGCATTCGCGAACATGAGCGGCATGTCGAGCGTGTGCGGGCTGCGGAATATGCCGCCCGCGACGGGCGTTTCCCAAGTCAGCTTGTAGAAGTAGACGGGCGCGCCGCCCGCTCGCGCGATCTGGTCGGCGATGACGTAGGACCCTTGTGCGAAGCGCCAGGTCATCGCGCTGTTGGCGATGTACGTGGGGCTCTCGTCGGGGTTCTGCGCCTTGAGGTAGCCGACGACCTTCGCCGCCTCGGGACCCATCATCGCCGCCATGCCGTCGAGCATGGCCGAATCGAGCCGGCCGAACCACGGTTGCGCGGCATTGAAAATGGTCATCTCGTCCTTGTTGTAGCCGATCATGACCGGGACGGTCCGCGACTGCGCGGGCGCGTCCGGCACGAACGGATCGCGGGCGACCACCACGCCATCGACGATGGGACCGAAATTCGCGCCCCCGCCAAAGCCGCGCGCGGGCAGAACCGCCCGCGCCGCTTCGAGGAGGGTCTCGGCCGGAACCGCCTGCAGGTCCGCGACGGTCGCCGCTCCCAGCTTTGCCATCAGGTCCCCGGCAAGCCTGGCCGCTTCGTCCTTCTTTCCACTGGTGACGCCCGGTCCCGACTGGATGATCGCCTTGTCGAACAGCCCGTCTGCCGCCGGGGTCGCGAGCAGGTGGCTGACTTTCGATCCGCCCCCCGATTCGCCCATGATCGTCACGTTGTCCGGATCGCCGCCGAAGGCCGCGATGTTGTCGCGGACCCATTCGAGCGAGGCGACGAGATCGAGGTTGCCTGCATTGCCGCTGTCCGCGAAGGCTGGGTCCTTGTCGCCGAGGTAGGCGTAGCCGAAGGCGTTCAGCCGATGGTTGACGGTCACCACCACGACGTCGCCCTTGGCGGCGAGGTTGCGCCCGTCGTAGACCGGCCATCCGCCCGAGCCGTAGGCGTAACCCCCGCCGTGGAACCAGACCATCACCGGCCGCTTCCCCCTGTCCGCGGCCGGCGTCCAGACGTTGAGGAACAGGCAGTCCTCGTTGTCGATCTTGGCTTCCCCCGCGGTCGGGAAGATCGACTGGAACTGGCGGGTCGTGTCCGACGTGTTCGGGCCGCTCGGGGTGTACATCTGCATGCACGGCGCGCCCAGCGAGGTGGCGTCCCAGATGCCATCCCAGTCTGCTGCGGGCTGCGGGGCGCGGAAGCGCAGCGGTCCTACCGGCGGGGCGGCGTAGCGCAGCCCCAGAAACGCATCGACTCCCTCGTCCTTGAGGCCCTGGACCTTGCCTTGCGCGGTTTCGACGATTGGGGTCGGCACCGGCGTCCCGGCTTGGGCGGGACCCGTCAGTGCCGCAATGGCAGCGCCGATTGCAAGGAACGGTTTGCCCAGCATCTTCCTCTCCCCCACATCAGGTCGGTGGCATTCTAAGCTCGGGTATGGCGCCGGGCAATGTCGAATGGCGCAAGGCTGGCGTAGCGGCGCGCCCCCGGCTAAGGCGCGCCTCCCATGACATCGACCCCATCCGGCAACCGCCGCACGTTCGCGATCATCTCGCACCCCGACGCAGGCAAGACCACCCTGACCGAAAAGCTCCTGCTGACCGGCGGCGCAATCCACCTTGCAGGCGAGGTCAAGGCGCGGGGGCAGGCCCGGCGCGCGCGGTCGGACTGGATGAAGATCGAGCAGCAGCGCGGCATCTCGGTCACTTCGAGCGTGATGACGTTCGAGAAGGACGGAACGGTCTTCAATCTCCTCGACACCCCGGGCCACGAGGATTTCTCCGAGGACACCTACCGCACGCTGACCGCGGTCGATTCGGCGGTCATGGTGATCGACGCCGCGAAGGGCATCGAGCCGCAGACCCGCAAGCTGTTCGAGGTCTGCCGCCTGCGTTCGGTGCCGATCATCACCTTCGTCAACAAGGTCGACCGCGAGGGCCGCTCGCTGTTCGAGATCCTCGACGAGGTGGCCGATGCGCTGGCGCTGGACGTATCCCCGCAGTCGGCCCCGCTGGGCATGGGCGGGCTGTTCACCGGCGTGCTCGATTTTGCCAACGACACCGTCGCCAGGCCCGAAGGTGGCAGCAAGGAATACCTCGGCACGCGCGAACCGCTCGGCGAACTGCCCGACGAGCTTGCGGAGGAGATCGAGCTGGTGCGGGTGGGTTATCCCGAATTCGACCTCGAGGCATATCGCAACGGCGACCTGACGCCGGTGTTCTTCGGCAGCGCGCTCAAGAACTTCGGCGTCGAGGAACTGATCGCGGCGATCGACCGCTGGGCGCCGCCCCCGCGACCGCAGCCGTCGGAAGACGGGACTGTCGAACCGACCCGCGACGAGGTCACCGGTTTCGTGTTCAAGGTCCAGGCAAACATGGACCCCAACCACCGCGACCGTATCGCGTTCATGCGGCAGGTGTCGGGCACTTTCCGGCGCGGCATGAAGCTTACCCCCAGCGGGCTCGGCAAGCCGATCGCGGTGCATTCGCCGATCCTGTTCTTCGCGCAGGACCGCGAGATCGCCGACACTGCGCAGGCGGGCGATATCATCGGCATCCCGAACCATGGCACCTTGCGGGTGGGCGACACGCTGTCCGAATCCAACACGGTGCGCTTTACCGGCCTGCCCAACTTCGCGCCGGAAATCCTGCGCCGGGTCGTTCTGAAGGATCCCACCAAGACCAAGCAGCTGAGAAAGGCGCTCGACGATCTCAGCGAAGAGGGCGTGATCCAGGTGTTCTACCCCGAATTCGGCGCGCAGTGGATCGTCGGCGTGGTCGGCCAGCTCCAGCTCGACGTGCTCGTCAGTCGGCTCGAGGCCGAATACAAGGTCGGCGCCAGCCTCGAGCCCGCGCCCTTCGCCACCGCGCGCTGGATCAAGGGCAGCGAGGCGGCACTGAAGCAGTTCGCCGATTTCAACCGCGCGAACCTCGCCACCGACCGGGACGGCGACCCGGTGTTCATGGCCAAGAGCGCGTGGGACGTGAACTACCAGGCCGAGAAGAACCCCGACCTCACCTTCTCGGCCACGAAGGAACGCTAGAGCGGCAGCCGCAGTTCGGCGAGCAGCCCGCCATCAGGCCGGTTCGCCAGCACCAGCGCGCCGCCGTGCGCTTCGGCAATGGCCCGTGCGAGCGTGAGACCAAGGCCCGCGCCACCGGTTTCGCGGTTCCGGCTCGCCTCGCCCCGCACGAAGGGATCGGTGATCGTCGAAAGCCGATCGGCCGGGATGCCCGGACCGGTGTCGGTGACGCGCATCACGGCCCGGTCGCCATCGCGCAGCACCGCCACGTTCGCCGCCCCGCCATAGCGGATTGCGTTGGCGACGAGGTTGCGAAGCGCTCGCTTGGCCCAGGTTACGTGGACCGGCGCGACGACGCGCGGTCCGTCGGCAAGGCTCGCGGGCTGGCCAATGTCCTCGAATTCCTCGACCACCGAGGCAGCGAGCGCCCCGAGGTCGGTGCGTTCGGGCGGCTCGCTCGCGCGGCCCACGCGGGCGAGCGACAGGATGTCGTCGAGCGTGCGCACGATGTCCTCGATCCCGGCCGCCATCCGGGCGCGCTCCGCGTCATCCTCGACGCTTTCAATCCGCACCCGCAGCGCGGCCAGCGGCGTCTTGAGGTCGTGCCCGATCGCGCCGAGCATGACGTCCTTTTCGTCGAGCATGGCACCGATCCGGGCCTCCATGCGTCCGTGCGCCTCGATCAGCCGCCGCACGTCGTCGGGGCCCTGCGGCGCAAGCGGAGCGGCGGCCTCCTGCGTCCGGGCGAACGCCTCCACCCGCCGGGTGAGTGCGGCAAGCGGACGCGTGATTCGGCGCAGCAGCGACGCTATCGCCAGCATCAGCACGGCAAACAGGACAAACGTCTGTGCGACGAGCCCGCGCAGGGCCTGGCGGTCCCTGTGCGGGCTGAGCGCTCGAGCGGTAATCCAGCCTCCCCCGCCATCCGGCATGCTGGCGAGGACGATCCGCGCGCGATCGAGCCGGGTGCCGGGCGCGAGCGGGCGTCCCATCTCGATGCGCCGGACAACGCGCGGATCGGACAGGGCGCTGCGGCTGACGACGCGCAACCGGTCGGCGCCGCTCAGGCCCTGTTCGGCAAGGACGGTGCGCAACGACCGCTCGATCGCGGGTTCGACTCGGTCTTGTGGCAGCGAGGGCGGTTCCCCGCTCCGCTCGATCCGCCAGCGGCGCGGGCCGAAACGTGCTTGCGCGGGGGGCATGCCGGCCCTGGCGAACCGGTCGGCGGGAAATCCGTTCACGCTCGCGTTGGACGCTGCGCTCAACTGGATGGCCAGCGAGCCGACGAGATGTTGCACCCGCCGGTCTTCGGCCGCGCGAAACAGCAGGACCGCCGAGATGGCCTGCGCGACGAGCAAGGCGCCCGCCACCGCGAGGAGGACCTGTCCGAGCAGGCTGCGGGGCCAGAGCCGTCTCAAAGGTGTTCTATCCGTTTCCGCCGGACCCGATCCGGCGCACGTCGGCTGCGAAGCGGTAGCCGCCGCCGCGCACAGTCTGGATGAAATGGGGGTTGCGGCTGTCTTCCTCGATCTTGCGCCGCAGGCGACTTACCTGGTTGTCGACCGCGCGGTCGAAAATGTGCGCCTCGCGGCCCTGGACAAGATCGAGCAGGCGGTCGCGGTCGATGACCTGCCTTGGCCGGTCGAGAAATGCCGTCAGCAGGCGGAACTCGGCAGTCGATATTGGCACCGTGGTCCCTTCGGGATCGGTCAGCCGCCGCTTGAGCGGATCGAGCCGCCAGCCTTCGAACTCGTAGAGCGCGTCCTCCTCGGCGATCGCCGCGGGCCTGCTCGCCCGGCGCAGCACCGATCGTATGCGCGCGACCAGCTCGCGCGGCTCGAATGGTTTCACGACGTAGTCGTCGGCGCCGATCTCCAGCCCGACGATGCGATCGGTGGGTTCGCCCTTCGCCGTTAGCAAAATGGTGGGGATGGCCCTCGCCTCGACCAAGTGGCGGCAGAGCGACAGGCCGTCCTCGCCGGGCATCATGATGTCGACCAGGACGAGGTCGGGAGTTTCCTCGACGATCGCCTGCCGGGCCGCGGCGGCGCCTTCCGCCTCGCGCACGGCAAAACCCTGGCGCGCCAGATAGGCGGCGAGCGGTTCGCGCAGGGTCGGCTCGTCATCGACGAGCAAAAGGCGGATGGGCTCGGGATCGGTCATGGCGCGCTGCACCCGTGCCCGCAGCGGGACGCGCCGGTCAAGCGCGTCCCGCCGCTCCGGGAAGCGGGCCTCAGCTCGCGGGCTGCGCGGCCTGGCGCGCGGCCTTGCGCTCCTGCCACTTCGCCTTCATCGCTTCACGGGCCGCCGTGCGCTCTGCCTGTGTAACCACGCCGTTACCGTCGGTATCGACCCGGTCGAAACGCTTCATCGCGGCAGCGGTGAATTCAGCCTTGCTGATCGCGCCGTCGCCGTCGGTGTCTGCCATCCTGGCCATCATCCCCCGGCCGCCGTGGCCGCGCTTGCCACCCGTCCGGTGGCCGGCCATTGCAGCGGGATCCCCGCGCTTGCCTTGGCGCGCGCCGTCTGCATGGCCGCGGTGCATGGCTTCGAATTCGCTCCGGCTGATCGCGCCGTCTTTGTTCGTATCCATCCGGTCGAACATCTTCGCGCGCATCGCCTCGCGGTCGGCCTTGTCGAGCTTGCTGTCGCCATTGGCGTCCATCTTCGCGAAGTGTTCGGCGGCCCTCGCCTGGGCCTGGGCACGGGTCATGTCGCCTTGCGGCATTCCGTGGCCGCCCATGCCCGGGGCGGCAAGGGCAACGCCGGCGGTCGCCAGCGTCGCGGCGGCGATTGAAAGGGTCAATTTGCGCATGTTGTCGATCTCTTTCCAGTGAACAGGAAGAGCCGCAGCGCGCGGGATAGGGAAGGGAGGGGGGACCTGCCCGCGTCGCCGCAACTCACATTGGCCGTTATAATTCGGACTTGTCGCACCCGTATCGCCGATCGCGGGAGAATTGTCGCAGATTGTCGCAGTGCGCGCCGGCGGTTTACGTGGGCGCAAGCGCTCTTACCGGGGGCGGTGCTCGGTCCCGACACCGGCGGTGATGAACAGTGCCTTCGTCGTCTGCTCGACATCGGCTGTATGCCACGTGCCTGGCGGGTTGATCGCGTATTCGCCTGCGGAAATGGTCACCGTGTCGGTTGAACCGTCGGCGTGCTCCTGATGCAGCGTCATCGCGCCTTCGAGGCAGAGTACGACCTCCTCTCCGTGCGGATGGACTTCCCAAGAGTTCCAGCTTGCAGTGAAAGTGTGCATGCTGACGAGGCGACCTTCCGTCCCGTCGCCGCCGTGACGCTCGCCGTAACCTTCATATCAGTCGAGCCCCGTGAAGGGCGGCTGCGGCACCGCGGTCGCGCCGAGGCCGAGGTGGATCGGGCGCTCCTCGAGCGGGATGCCGCTCATCCTTCGGGCGCCGCCATCACGAATGCGTTGAGCTTGTTGCCGTCGGGATCGCGAAAGTATCCGGCGTAGAAACCACCGCCGCGATCGCCCGGCGCGCCTTCGTCGGTGCCGCCGTTGGCGAGCGCGATGTCGTAGAGCCGGCGAACCTGCGCTTCGTCCTTCGCCTGCAATGCCACCATCACTCCGTTGCCCACGGTCGCGCGGTTGCCATCAAAAGGTGCGGTAAGGCCGATGCCCGCGCCGCCGTCGGGCTTGCCCCAGGCGATGAACTGCTCGTTCTCCATCATGCGCCCAACGCCGAGTTCGCCGCACAATGCATCGTAGAACTTCGCGCCCCGGTCGCGGTCGTTGGTCCCGAGGGTGACGTATCCGATCATGTGACTGCTCCTTGCCGCGACTCGACCCGGCGTGGAACATTACAGGAACACAGGGCGCCTTACAACGGGGCGCAGGCCTCTTCGAGCCACGCCAGAACCTCGCCCGAAAGTTGCGGCGCCAGTACCCGCCTCACCTGCTCGTGGTAGTCGTCGACCCACGCGCGTTCGTCGTCGGTAAGCATCGCGGGTTCGATCAGCGCCTTGTCGATCGGTGCAAAAGTCAGAGTCTCGAAGCCGAGGTAGTCGCCTTCGGCCCCCTCGATCTCGCGCCTTTCCACCAGCACCAGGTTCTCGATCCGGATGCCGTAAGCGCCCTCCTTGTAATAGCCCGGCTCGTTGGACAGGATCATGCCCTCCATCAGCGCCTGGTCGCCGCCGGCCTGCGCGCCGGTGATCTTGGCGATGCGCTGGGGGCCCTCGTGCACCGACAGGAAGCTGCCGACGCCGTGCCCCGTGCCGTGCGCGTAGTCGACCCCCGCCTGCCACAGGAACTGCCGCGCGAAGGCATCGAGTTGGCCGCCGACGGTGCCCGCCGGGAAGACCGCGCGGGCGATCGCGATATGGCCCTTGAGGACGCGGGTATTGCGATCCCGCTGCTCGGGCGACGGCTTGCCGGGGCCGATCCAGACGGTGCGGGTTATGTCGGTCGTCCCGTCGAGGTACTGGCCGCCCGAATCGCACAGGTAGATGCTCGACGGGTTGATAGGGATGTTGCTGTCCTCGTCGACCCGGTAGTGCGGCAGCGCGGCGTGGGGGCCGGCGGCGCTGATCGTGTCGAAAGAGAGGTCGCGGAGCATGTCCGACGCTTCGTCGCGGAAGCGGCGCAGCTGCGCGGCGGCCGACAACTCGTCGATCCCGCCCTTCGGCCCCTCGACGCTCAGCCAGTGGAGATACTTGGCGATCGCCGCGCCGTCGCGGGCCTGTGCGTCCCGGTGGCCCTGTTGCTCGACCGCATTCTTGATCGCTCGCGGCAGGATCGTGGGATCGCGCACCGCGACAGGCTTTGCGCCCGTGCCCTCGAGCGCGTGGAAGATCGCCGCGACGCCGTAGCTGGGGTCGACCGCGATCGTCTTGCCCGTCATGCCGCGCAAGGCATCCTCGAACGCGAGGCGCGGACGGATCGTCACCGCGTTGCCGAGGTGCTTGGCAAGTTCCGGCGTGACCTTTTCCTCGCCGATGAACAGCTCGGCCGTGCCGTCGGCATGGGCGATCACGTAGGCAAGCGCCACCGGGGTCCGTTCGACGTCGCTGCCGCGCATGTTGAGCAGCCAGGCGACCGAATCGAGCGCGCTGACGACCGCCGCGTCGTAGCCTTCTTCCTTGAGCCAGTCGGCCACCTCTGCGCGCTTGTCGGCGCTCGACCGGCCCGCGCGCGTTTCGTCGTGCACCAGCGCGGGGGCGGTCGACGGCTCCGGCCGGTCGGCCCAGACCGCGTCGATCGGGTTCGAATCCACCGGGACCAGTTCGGCGTTTCTCTTTTCGAGCGCCTGGGCGACCTCCTCGGCCCAGCCCTTCGAATGAAGCCAGGCATCATATCCGATCTTCGCCCCTTCGGGGGCATTCGCGGCCAGCCACTTTGCCGGGCTGGACGCCGGGACGCTGACGTATTCGAACAGCTTGCCGTCGACCTGCTCGCGGACCTGCACGGTGTAACGGCCGTCGACGAAGATCGCCGCCTTGTCCTTCAGGACCGCGGCCATGCCCGCCGACCCGCCGAACCCGGTCAGCCAGTGAAGCCGCTGGGCATAACCGCCGATGTATTCGCTCATGTGCTCGTCGCTGATCGGGACGACGAAGCCGTCAAGTCCGCGCCTCTTCAGTTCCTCGCGCAGGGCGGAGAGGCGGGCTTCGTGTGTCTGCATGAGCATTGTTGCGGTCCTTTCGCATCCCACATAGGGCCGCGCCATGAACGATGCCACCGTCAACCCGCCGAAAACACCCCCCAGCGCGGCGAAAAAGCCCTCCAGCGTCATCCATCACGGGATCACTGTCGCCGACGACTACGCCTGGCTGCGCGACCCGAAATACCCGACGGTCGACGACCCGGAAATCCTTGCCCACCTAGAAGCCGAGAACGCGTGGTTCGAGGCCGCGATCGCGGGCCAGAAGGATCGCATCGACGCGCTGTTCACGGAAATGCGCGCGCGGATCAAGGAAGCCGACTCGTCGGTTCCGCAGAAGGACGGGGACTATCTCTACTGGATCGAGTTCGAGGACGGCGCCGAGTACAAGAAATGGTGGCGCAGGCCGGTCGCAGGCGGCGCTGACGAACTGATCCTCGACGAGGTGGCGCTGGCCGAGAGCAAGGACTATTTCCGTCTCGGCGCAATCAGTGTCTCGAACGATGGCAGGCTGCTCGCCTATTCGATCGACGACAACGGATCGGAACGGTTCACCGCGCGGGTGAAGGACCTTGCCACCGGCGAGCACCTGCCCGACGAGATCCGCGGCACCTTGTCCTCGCTCGTCTGGGCGGCGGGCGACACCGCGCTGGTCTACAGCCTCGCCAACGAACAGTGGCGGACCGACAATGCGCGGCTGCACCGCCTCGGCACCCCGCTGGCCGACGATGTCGAACTCTACCACGAGGACGACGAGGGCTTCCGCGTCGGCACCACGCTGTCGGCGAACGAGAAGTGGCTGATCGTCTCGACCAGCGACCACGAGACGAGCGAGGTGCGCCTGATCCCCGCTGCCGATCCGCTGGCCGATCCGCTGCTCGTGAAGCGGCGATCCAAAGGGGTCGAGTACGAAGTCGACGAGCGCGAAGGCACGCTCTTCGTGCTCGCCAACGACACGCACGAGAACTTCCGGCTTGCCACCGCGCGGCTGGCATCGCCCGGCGACTGGACCACGCTGATCGAGGGATCGGACGAATTCTACCTCACCGGGTTCGACCTGTTCCGCGACTTCTACGTGGTAGAGGGCAGACAGGCGGGGCTCGATACGATCGAGGTGCGGTATTACGACGATCCCGCCCGGGTCGAGCCGATCGCGTTCCCCGAAGCGAGCTATTCGGCGGGCCTCGGCGACAACCCCGAATGGGCGATGGAAAAGCTCCGCGTCGGCTACCAGTCGATGGTCAGTCCGGCGACGACCTACGACTACCACGTGGCGGAACGCCGGCTCGAAGTGCTCAAGGTCCAGGAAATCCCCTCGGGCTACGACGCCGGCCTCTATGCCACCGAGCGGCTGCACGTCGACGCGCGTGACGGCACACAAATCCCGGTCTCGATCATGTACCGGAAGGACCGTCAGTCGCCCGGGCCGCTGCACCTTTACGGCTATGGCGCCTACGGGATCGCGATCCCGCCGGGGTTCTCGACCACACGGCTCAGCCTTGTCGATCGAGGCTTCGCCTATGCGATCGCGCACATTCGCGGCGGCGACGACCTCGGGCGGGCGTGGTACAAGGGTGGCAAGCTCGAACGCCGGGTCAACACCTTCACCGACTTCGTCGACGTGGCGAAAGGTTTGATCGCGCGCGGCTACACCGAGGAAGGCCGCATCAGCATCTCGGGCGGCTCGGCGGGCGGCGAGCTAATGGGGGCGGTAGTCAATTCGGACCCGGGGCTGTGGGGCGCGGTCGTGGCCCACGTTCCGTTCGTCGACGTGCTTTCCACGATGCTGGACGCCAGCCTGCCGCTCACCCCCGGCGAATGGCCCGAATGGGGCAACCCGATCGAGGACCGCGCGGCGTTCGAGCTGATCCGGTCCTACAGCCCCTACGACAACGTTCGCGAGCAGGCCTATCCGCCGATGCTGGTGACCGCCGGCCTCAACGATCCGCGAGTGACCTACTGGGAACCGGCCAAGTGGGTGGCGCGCCTGCGCGAGAAGAAGACCGACGACAACGTGCTCCTGTTGAAGACCAACATGGGCGCGGGGCATGGCGGCAAGTCCGGGCGCTTCGAATCTTTGCGCGAAACCGCAGAGGAGTACGGCTTCATCCTGTGGCAGATGGGGCTTTGAGCCGGTTCGCGATCACCTTCACCGCGGGACCCGAGCACATCGACGCGCTCGGCCACGTCAACAACGCGGTCTGGGTGACATGGATTCAGGACGTGGCCACCGCGCACTGGTCGGCCGTCGCAGATCCCGCGCACGTCGAGCGGTACGTCTGGGTCGTGACCCGGCACGAGATCGACTACCGGGGCAACATCGGCGCGGGCGAGAGCGTGACCGCCGAGACCTTCATTCCCGAAAGTCCGCGCGGCGCGCAATTCGACCGCTGCGTCGAGTTCCGGAACGCCGGCGGCAGGCGGATCGTCACGGCGCGCAGCACGTGGGCGATGCTCGACAGGGGCACGGGGCGGCTCGTCCGCGTGCCGCGCGAAGTCGCGGCGCCATTCCTACCCGGAACGCAAGGCTGATTCACCGCTTGCGGGGCAGCAAACCCGTTGCTAGAGGCGCGCGCCTACCCGGACCGCTCGGCGGTCCAATCCCATTCGATGTGCGGTCGTGGCGGAATTGGTAGACGCGCAACGTTGAGGTCGTTGTGGGCGAAAGCCCGTGGAAGTTCGAGTCTTCTCGACCGCACCAAACAGTCAGCCAAGCAGACATAATTCCGCCTTCGGGCGCGCTGCGCTTTGGAAGTGGCGCAGTTATGCGGGCTTTGGCGCGATGATTTTCTGAGCCGTGGGCGAGAGAGCCCGCCGCCCACACCTGACGGCTGCCAACATCGGCCAAATTCTCTGTCTGGAAGTTCCCCACCCAAGAGGCATGAAGATGCGATGGATCGCGCTCAGTCTTGATAGCCGAACAAGGCCTCCTGTTCGGTCCAATCGGCCGACAGCGTTGTCTCGAGCAGCAAGGTACGATTGATCGCCTTCGGCTGGGTGCCTGCCGCAATGGACTCAACAATGCGTGGGCTCAGCCAGCTAACGCTCAGGAGCTTGGTCAACTGCTTGCGGCAGCGGCCCTCCTTGTTTGCCACCTGGTTGATGCTGAGTCCGGGGTTGCTGATGACTAGTTGCCGAGCCGCGAGGGCGTCGGCAATCAGCTGGACCAGCTTGTTATCCAGCGTGCTTCCCCTGTCCTCGGCGTCAATCCTGAGTCTTTCTTCGCGGAATGGCTTTCGAGCCGGAAGCGGGACGCTCCAAGCGAGCCCGCCACCCGTCCCGGCCGCCAGCGCATCTGAGTTCAACACGACCTCGATCCGCTCGGCGCGAACCTGCAAGGCGGCGATCAGTTCCTGCAAGGTTGCTTCGCGCGAACCATCGAACCCAAGCCTGCAGGCAAGCGATCGACCAGTCTCGAACATGGTCCGCAGTTGCACGGCTTCTTCGATCCCCGACAGGCGGCGCAGCGCATGCTCATCCTCCAACAGCTGGGTAAGATGCACGACAACGTGCCGCTCAAGTTGCCCTCGCGCGAAACGGGTAGCTGGTGGATCGGCAGGCCGAGCGAGGTCCTTGCGGGTCTCGTAGTAGGCGTAGCGTCGGCCACGCTTGGTGACATAGGTCGGGACCATCGGTCGGCCGTGTGGATCGGTTAGAAGGCCGCGCAGCAACGCCTGCTGAGGATCATTGGTCGGGCGCTTTCTTGGCGGCGCTTTCTCATTCAGCTGTGCCTGCACCGCATCCCACAGATCCTCGTCCACGACCGATTCGTGCTCGCCTTCGTAAACCTGGCCCTTGTGGGCGATCTTGCCTCGGTAGATCGGGTTCTTGAGAAGGTGGAACAGGCTCCCGCGTCGAAAGGGAATGCCGCCACGATGGGGGCCGCTTGTCCGTTGCTGGACCTTGGTGACCAACCCTTCCCGCTGCAAAACCTCGATCAGGGCCGGGACCGATCGGATCTCGAGATAGCGCTTCATGATTCTGCGCACCCGCTCGGCCTCTTCGGGCACCGGGACCAGTTTGCGATCGACCACTTTGTATCCCAGCGGAACCGGGCCTCCCATCCATATGCCCTTCCTCTTGGACGCCGCGATCTTGTCGCGGATCCGCTCGCCGGTGACCTCGCGCTCGAACTGGGCGAACGAGAGGAGGACGTTGAGCGTCAGCCGGCCCATACTGGTGGTGGTGTTGAACGCCTGAGTGACCGAGACGAAGCTTGCATGCTTTGCGTCCAGCTGTTCGACAATCTTGGCGAAGTCGGCGAGGCTGCGGGTCAGACGATCGACCTTGTAGACGACGATCACGTCGACCCGGCCGGCCTCGATGTCGGCCAGCAGCGCCTCGAGTCCCGGACGGAGCATACTCCCGCCGGAGAACCCGCCATCGTCGTAACGGTTCGGTACGAGCGTCCAGCCTTCGTGCCGCTGGCTCAGGATGTATGCCTCGCAGGCCTCTCGCTGGGCGTCGAGACTGTTGAACTCCTGCTCCAGCCCGCCTTCGGTCGACTTGCGGGTGTAGACTGCGCAGCGCAGCGGCTTCATCGCTTAAAATCGGTCAGGCCGAAGAACTTCGGTCCACTACAGTGCGAGCCGCTGATGGCCTTAGCGATCGCGGTGAGTGATCGCCATGGCTTGCCATCGTACTCAAAGCCATCCTCCAGAACGGTCACGGTGTGGCCGACGCCGTGCCAGTCGCGGACAAGCCGTGTTCCGATGGTAAGCTTGCGAGGTGACGGACCCTTCCGTTTTCTTTCCTGGGGCTGCGCAGCCAGCTGGCGCAGCAACGATTTGGTCGAGCGGCTCACGCCGCCAAGCCTTTGCTCCTGCAGCCGGTAGGCGATTCCCAGTCGCAGCAGCTCGGGCGAAAGGTCGGGAGTGGGCGCGGCATAGCGCCGCGCCCACTCGGCTTTCAGTTCGTCAATTGACATGTCCGCGAGCTGGCCGAGGGTAATGTAGACGCGTCGTACCATCAGTCTGCCGCAACGCGGTATACGCGCTCCTCGCCTTCTGCCTTTTCGCTCGTGACCTGGTGCCCCTTCTTCTTCAGGCCAGTCAGCGCCGCCCGCGTGGTGTGCGGCAACCAGCTGGCGGCATTAACAAGCTGGGCGATCGTGGCGCCCTCCGGTCGCTGAAGCATGGCCAGAACGAGGCTGGACTTGCTGACGGGCTTGGCCGTCTCTGCTTCGACCTCTGTGGTGGGTGTGGAAGAAGGAGTTGCCACTCCGCCCGCTGGTTTCGGCTCGTGTGCCATCCGGCGAGGGCGCTTTGTGTTGGGCTCGCTCTCATTGGTATTGATCATTGGGTGGTACTCCTTGGTGGAGCAACACCTCGCTGCTCCCACCACCCAAGGCCCTGACGGACGAGCCGGTCAGGGCTGCGACCTTGGTTCAGGGCCGCCATTGACTGACGACACCAATGCTTCCGGTGCGGTGGAAGTCCAATGGAATGTCGCGGTTCGGAAGTCTTGCGACATTCGACTAACGGCAGCTTCGCGCCCCTTAATCGGTCATTACGCCCAGAACGATAAATGCCCTAAAGCAGTCGTTCGCTCAGGAACGCCATAGCGGCCGCTTTGTGCCCTGATCTTGGTCATTCGAGAGGTCGCTGCATTCTGCCAAAAGCTGACTCTGGCCCTGATGCATCGGCATTGATCCCCAACCCGCAGACTGATCTTGCGAATGGCGCAACACCGATGACGGAAGCGCGCCGCCGTGCGGTTGAAGACAAGCAAGCAAGTGTGACCGAACCCCCGCCAGTTTCGCGGGTCTCACGGCGCAAGTCTCGACAGCGTCTACGAAGAGTGCGGAGGCGAGGCCATCTCATTGGCCAACCTACAATGCGAGAATGGTGCGAGCGGACTGAGGCGAGGCGCGCCCGAAAGTGTAACCGGTTGCACAGTGCGGACAGTCGGCTATTCTGATTTTTCGCGGATTGGAGAAAGCGATGTCGTACTACCCCGAGCGAACCTTCGCGGCGAACTTACGTTCGGGGATAGCGGGAGGTCTGCTGGCTATCGCCGGCGTGGGTATGTCTTGCAGTTCGGCCGCTTGGGCGGGGGACGGCGAACCGCTCCACCGGCAGTGTTCGCCTAATGGTCGCCTGTGCTTTGTCCTCACGACCGACCAAGGCATCGCCCACTGGTCGCTCGAGCGCGATGGAGCCGCTGTCGTTTCCCCATCGCGGGTCGGATTCCTCCTGCGCGGAGCCGGCAAGTGGGAACACGGGATGAGCCTGGGCGAACCGAGCTTCGCGAGCCGCACGACAACCTGGGAACAGCCTTGGGGGGAAAGTCGCTTCGTCACCGACGACCACCGCGAGATGGCGGTGCCGATCACCGAGCAGGGCAGGACGAAGCGTACCGTGGTGCTCGTCGCGCGGGTCTTCGACGGCGGGATCGGGTTCCGGTTCGCCTTTCCGGACCAGCCCCAGCTTGCCGACGTTCGGATCGACGAGGAACTCACCGAGTTCAACCTTGCCGGTGAGGCGGACGCATGGTGGATTCCCGGCGGCGAATGGAACCGCTACGAATACCTGTACAGGAACACCGCCGCCGACGCGGTTACGACCGCCCACACACCGATCACCTTTCGCCGCCCCGACGATTTGCATATCGCGATCCACGAGGCGGCGCTGGACGACTACAGCGGGTTCTGGCTGCAGCGGATCGAGGACCAGCGGTTCCGCACCCGGCTTGCGCCGTCGTCGCGGCCGTGGAAGGTCCGCCGCCCCGCGCCCTTCGAAACGCCCTGGCGAGTGGTCCTCGTGGCAGAGGACGCGCCGCGGCTTTACGCGGCCGCCGACATCATTCTCAACCTCAACGAGCCCAGCCGCATCGCCGACGCCAGCTGGATTCGCCCGCACAAGTATGTCGGCATCTGGTGGGCCATGCACCTCGACAAGTGGAGCTGGAACGCGGGCCCGAAACATGGTGCGACCACCGAACACGCGCTTCGCTACATCGACTTCGCGGCCAGGCACGGGTTCGGCTCGGTGCTCGTCGAAGGCTGGAACGAGGGCTGGTGGAGCGAGAGCGGCCGGAACTTCAAGTTCGCTACCGCATATCCGGATTTCGACATGGACAAAGTAAGCGCCTACGCGAAGGCGCGGGGCGTCGAGTTGATGGGGCATCACGAGACCGCCGGTAATGCGGGCCTTTACGAACGTCACCTCGACGAGGCGTTCGACTATTACCACAAGCACGGAATACATTCGGTCAAGACCGGCTACGTCGCCGATGCGGGCGGTGTGCTGCGGGAGGATCCCGATGGCACCGAGCAGTGGGAATGGCACGACGGCCAGTTCATGGCCCGCCATCACGTGCTCGTTGCTAAGGAGGCCGCCAAGCGCCGCATTGCGATCAACGCGCACGAGCCGATCAAGGACACCGGGATGCGCCGCACGTGGCCCAACCTGATGACCCGCGAAGGTGCGCGAGGCACCGAGTACATGGCCTGGGGCGAACCGTCCAACCCGCCCAGCCACGAGCCGACCCTGCTGTTCACCCGGATGCTCTCCGGACCGTTCGACTACACCCCGGGAATCGTCAGTCTCGAGGGCCGGAACGGTCGTCCGTTTCCCAATACGCTCGCCCGCCAGCTCGCCGATTACGTCGTGCTTTATTCGCCGCTCCAGATGGCCGCGGACCTGCCGGAGAATTACGCGAAGGCACCCGACGCGCTGGCGTTCATCGAGCAGGTGCCGGTGGACTGGGAGCGGACGCGCGTGCTTGACGGGAAGATCGGCGAATACGCAGTCGTCGCGCGCCAGAGGCGAGGCGGGGAGGACTGGTGGCTCGGCGGGGTTACCGATGCCGCGCAGCGCACTGTCCGGGTCGACCTGTCGTTCCTTCCGGCCGGCAGGCGCTATACGGCGGAGATCTGGCGCGACGGCCCCGGCGGGGGCATCGGGGGCAATCGGTTCGCGATGGTCCGCGAAAAACGGACGGTCACTGCCGCCGACACGATGTCAGTGACGATGGAGCCCGGCGGCGGCTTCGGCATCGCGCTGACCCCGCGCGATGGCCGCAGGCGACGCTAACGCTTCGGCGACCGCCGGCCCACCGTCGTCGCGGTACTTCTGGCGAAGGGTGGCGAGCCGGCGCTTCATTGCGGCGATCTGTCGCTGCATGGCGGGATCGTCGATCCGGTTATGCATCTCCTTGGGATCGCTGCTGAGATCGTAGAACTCCCACGCGTTCACGTGACCATAGAAGCGGATCAGCTTAAAGCGATCCGACTTGATCCCGTAGTGTGCGCTCACCGCGTGATTGCCCGGACCCCGGACGTACTCGTAGTAGTGATAGTAGATCGCGTCGCGCCAATCGGCGGGCGGCGTGCCGTCGGCTATGTCACGCAGCGAACGGCCCTGGATCTCCTCGCGCGCGGGTAGCCCGGCATAGTCGAGGAAGGTGGCCGCATAGTCGATGTTCTGGATCGGGGCTGCGACCCGGATACCCGCCGGGACATGGCCCGGGTACTGCATCAGGAACGGGGTGCGCAGCGATTCTTCGTACATGAACCGCTTGTCGAACCAGCCGTGCTCGCCTAGGTAGAAGCCCTGGTCCGAAGTGTAGACGACGATCGTGTTGTCCATTTCCCCCGATGCTTCGAGCCAGTCGAGCACCCGGCCCACGCTTTCGTCGACCGCGGCAACGGTGCCGATATATTCGTCCATGTAGCGCTGGTACTTCCAGATCGCCATATCGCGCTCGTCCAGATTCGCGCGGTTCATCGCGTCGTTGCCGGGCTGGAGCGCGCCGAAATAGGCTTCGCGCTGGGCCTCGGTCATGCGGTTGAAATCGTCGGTCCAGGGGTTGAAGCGCAGTTCCCGCGAACCCGCCTTCGTCGTCATCTTGAGGTCGTGACCTTCGTACATGTCGCGGGCGATCGTCATCTCCTGCGCTGCGGCTGCGGGCCGCCCATCGTAGTGGTCGAAGTAGTTGGTCGGCACGGGGAATTCGGTGCCGATGTACTTCTGGACGTGGCGGATCGCCGGCATGAAGTTCCGGTGCGGTGCCTTGTGGTGCATCATCAGGACGAACGGCTGGTCAGGTCTGCGCTGCACGGTGAGCCAGCGCAGGGTCAGGTCGGTAGTGATGTCGGTAGCGTAACCTTCGACCACCTTCCTGCCTTCGGGCGTTATGATGTCCGGGTTGTAGTACTTGCCCTGGTCGTCAAGCACCGCCCAGGTATCGATGCCGGACCCCTCGGGCGAGTAATTCAGGTGCCACTTCCCGAACAGCGCGGTCTGGTAGCCCGACTGGCCGAGTGCGCGCACCCAGTTCCACGACGCATTGTCGAACTTCTGTCCGTTCTTCGTGAACCCGTGCAGGTGGCTGAAAAGGCCGGTCAGCATCGTCGCTCGGCTCGGCCCGCACAGCGAGTTTGTGACGTAGCTGTTCTCGAACAACGCACCGTTCTTTGCGATGCGGTCGATGTTCGGTGTGGGGGCGATCTTGCCGATCTGGGTTCCGTAGGCGGAAATGGCCGTCTGAGCGTGATCGTCCGACATTATGAAGATGATGTTCGGGCGCTTCTGCTCGACCGGAGCGGCCGCGACCGGCGCCGGCTCCGAGGCGGCAGGCAGAGTGGCGCAGGCCCCCAGCGCCAGGAACGCGAGCGGAGCGAGAAGGACGACCTGCTTCATGGACTATTCCGTTATGGTGAACTCGACCGGCGTGCTCGCCTTCGCGCCCGACGACGGGGCGATCCACAGGCGGTAATCGCCCGGCTCCCAACCGTAAGTCATGTCCGCGCGGGTGAAGGCGAGGTCCTCCGGCCGGATGGTGAACCGGACGCTGCGGCTTTCGCCGGGCGCGAGGGCGATCTTTTCGAACCCTTTCAGTTCCTGGACCGGCCGGGTCACTGAACCCACCATGTCCTGGACATAGAGTTGCACCACTTCCTCGCCCGCGCGGGTGCCGGTGTTGGTGATGGTGGCGCTCGCGACGATCGCTCCCCCCGGACCGATCGACGATGCGCTGAGCGACACGGGCGAATAGCCGAAGGTCGTGTAGCTGAGGCCGTATCCGAACGGGTACAGGGGGCTGTTGGGCACATCGAGATAGCGGGACACGTACTTGGCCCCCGGCGCACCGAGTTCGATGGGGCGGCCGGTGTTCTTCATGTCGTAGTGGATCGGCTCCTGGCCGACGTTGCGCGGGAAGGTGATCGGCAGCTTGCCCGAAGGATTGTAGTCGCCGAACACTACGTCAGCCACCGCATGGCCGCCCATCGTGCCGGGATACCAGGCGTGCAGGATCGCCGCGACGTGATCCTGGGCCCAGCCGATCGAATTGGGGCGCCCGCTCATCAACAGCAGCACTACCGGCTTGCCCGTCGCTACGAGCTGCCTGAGCAGCGCCTCCTGGTTGCCGGGAAGGTCGAGCGAGGTGCGGCTGGCGGCTTCGCCGGTCATGTCCCACTTCTCGCCCATGGCGGCGACGACGACATCCGATTTGCGGGCTAGGGCGAGGGCCTCGGCGAACCCGTCGGTCTTGCCGGCGGCGTCGAACTCGTAGCTGGCCCCCTTGGCGTAGGTCACGCTGGTCCCGCTCGGCGCGCGCGCCTTCAGTCCCTCAAGCACCGAAACGGGCCGGGTCCGGCGATCGCCGGCGGCGGCCCAGCTGCCGATCATGTCGGCCTTGCTGTCGCCCAGCGGACCGATCAGCGCGATCGACTTTGCCGAGGCGGGGAGGGGCAGCGCGTTGCCCTCGTTCTTGAGCAGAACCATCGACTTGCGCGCCACATCGCGCGCGGCTTCGAGATACTCAGGCTTGTAGAGCGTTGCCTTTTCGCGTGCCTCGTCGGCGTAGCGATACGGATCGTCGAACAGGCCGAGGCGATATTTCGCCTCGAGGATGCGGCGAACCGAACGGTCGACGGCGGCGACCGGGACGCGGCCATTTGCCACCGACTGCGCGAGGTCGTCCATGAAGATCGCGCTCTGCATATCCATGTCGACCCCGGCGTTGATCGCCTGTTCACCGGCCTGCGCCTTGTCCTTCGAGAAACCGTGTGGGACCATTTCGGCAATCGAGGTGTAATCGGTGACCACGAAGCCGTCGAAACCCCACTTGTCGCGCAGGACATCGGTTAGGAGGTACGGGCTCCCGCTGGCTGGGATGCCGTCGACCTCGTTGAAGCTCGTCATGAAGGTCGCAACGCCCGCATCGACCGCCGCCTTGAAGGGGGGCAGGTAGGTGTCGCGCAGCGTACGGTCCGAGATGTCTACGGTGTGGTAATCGCGGCCCGCCTGCGCCGCGCCATAAGCCGCGAAATGCTTCGCGGTGGCAAGGATCGTGTCGGTCCGCGAGAGATCCTGGCCCTGGTACCCGCGCACGCGCGCTTCCGCGATCCGGCTGCCGAGAAAGACATCTTCCCCGGCGCCTTCCGATACCCGGCCCCAGCGGGCATCGCGCGCGATGTCGACCATCGGGGAAAAGGTCCAGTGGATGCCTTCGGCCGACGCTTCCTCCGCGGATACGCGGGCCGACTTCTCGATGGCGGCCAAGTCCCAGCTCGCCGCCTCGCCCAGCGAGATCGGGAAGATCGTGCGATGACCGTGGATGACGTCATAGCCGAAGAGCAGGGGGATCTTGAGCCGGGTGTCCTCGACCGCAAGGCGCTGCAGGTCGCGGGTGTATTTCGCGGTGTACGCGTTGAAGATCGCGCCGACCCGACCGGCCTTGATATCCTGCTGGTAGCCGCTGCGCATTGTCGGGCCGGTCGATTCCCAGTCGCTCGTGAGCAGGTTCAGCTGACCGATCTTTTCCTGCAGCGTCATGCGCGCCATCAGGTCGTCCAGAAAGCGGTCCATCGCCGGGTCGCGCCGCGCCCAGGACGGCTCTGCCGGAACGGCGGAAACGGTGCCCGCGCGGGCCTGCGCGGGGGCGGTCGTCACGCCCTGGCCTGGCTCGGCAGAGGTGGTCGCGCAAGCGGCGACCGCAAGCAACGCGCTCGTGATCCCGATTGATCGTGCCACTGATGCCATTCTGATCCTCCTGCCCTTTGTCCGGTGACGTCGGCACCGTAGTTTTTGCGGTTTCACGGATTCGCCCGCTCTTCGTGCACTCTATACAGCCGTTATGAAACCGGTTACAAGGGCAATCGAGAACTTGATTCGACCGGTCCTTTTTCCGGCGATTCGACATGTCGGAGCCATAACATGGTCCGTACCAAGGGGAGGAATGGGAAGGTGCACAGCGCAAATCAGAATCGCTCGCTCACCGCGCGCCGCCTCGCGGCCGCGCTCGCGGTCACGAGTGCCGCCGGCGTCATGGCGGTGGCCCTTGCCGTGCCGGCGTACGCGCAGGAAGCCAACGCGTCGCTGCGCGGGCGCATTTCCGCCGACAGTCAGGTGAGCCAGGTCAGCGCGGTCGAAGTTGCGACGGGCGTTCGCCGGACGGTCACGGTTGCCTCCGATGGCTCTTATAACTTCGCGTCGCTTCGCCCCTCGACCTATCGGCTCGAGCTGCAGACTGCCGACGGGGTCAAGTCCACCGAGGAATTCACCCTGCTCGTCGCGCAGGACGCGGTGATCGATTTCGACCTTTCCGCTGCCGGAGCCGGCAGCCGCACCGTGGCTGGCGTGACCAACGAGGCCAACGAGATCGTCGTATCGGGCGCGCGATTCCGCAGCATGGAGGGCGGCGAGGTCGGCCTAAACATCACCCGCCGCGAAGTCGAAACTCTGCCGCAGATCAACCGCAACTTCCTGGCATTTGCCGACCTGGCGCCAGGCGTGCAGTTCGTCACCAACGGCGCGGGCCAGTCCCGGCTGCAGGGCGGGGCGCAAGATAGCCGCACGACCAACGTATTCATCGATGGGGTCGGCCAGAAGGACTACGTCCTCAAGAACGGCATCACCGGCCAGGATTCGACCGCCGGCAACCCGTTCCCCCAGTCGGCCATCGGGGAATACCGGGTGCTCACCTCGAACTACAAGGCCGAGTTCGACCAGGTCAGCTCGGTGGCGATCACCGCCGTCACCCGCTCGGGCACCAATGAGTTCCACGGCGAGGCGTTCTTCGAATACACCGACGAGGGATTCCGTTCGCGCACTCCCAGCGAACGCTTCCTCGGCCGGCCGGGGCGCGTTACCGGCGACTTCACCGGTCCCAAGACGCCGCAGCAGGACATCCAGTACGGCGTCTCGCTCGCCGGGCCGATCATCCGGGACAAGCTGTTCTTCTTCGGCACCTACGAGGGCAAGAGGATCGACCAGCCGCTCGACATCAATCCCGGCAGCGGGAACAACGTCGGCAACATCCCGAGCGCTTTCGCAAACGAGTTCGGGTCGTTCTCAAAGCGATTCAACGAGGATCTCTATTTCGGCAAGCTCGACTTCGCGCCGAACGACGCCGACTTGATCCAGGCTTCGCTGAAGTATCGCCGCGAGACGGGTGACGGAATCAATTCGGGTTCGAGCCTGCGCAGCACTACGGTCGATCAGAACGTCAAGGAGTGGCGCGGGCTGCTTCGCTGGGAGCACACCGCAGACAACTGGATCAACGACCTCAAGCTGACCTTCGAGGACGCGTCGTGGTTTCCGACCCCGCGCACGTTCGAGAACGGCTTCCGGTTCCAGGATGCGAACGGCGTACAACTGTTCCAGACGGGCGGCGCCTCGAACTATCAGGACAAGGGCCAGAAGGGTTACGGTATCCAGAACGACTTCACCTGGATCGGGCTGCCCGGGCACACGATCAAGGCCGGCGTGAAGGCGAAGTGGGTGAAGCTGAATTCGCTTCAGCTCAATCTGTTCAACCCGCTCTACACGTTCAACACGCAGTATAATCCGGCTGCAATGAACAACACCGGCACGTTCAACAGTGCTGTGCCGTATCAGGTGCAGTTCGGGTTCGACGCGGGACTGGGCGCGAACCCGATCGTGACCTCGGACAACTTCCAGCTTGGACTGTTCATTCAGGACGACTGGGAAGTGAACGACCGGCTTACACTCAACCTAGGTGTCCGCTGGGATTACGACCGCACGCCCTCGTACGTGAACTTCGTCACGTCGCCCGCCTCGCTCGCGGCGGTGTCGCCGACGAATTATCCCAATCTCGTGAACGCTGATTACGACATCAACGATTTCATCTCGACCGGGACCGAGCGCAAGACATTCACGGGCGCGTTTCAGCCGCGCATCGGATTCAGCTACCTCCTCGACCCTGAAACGGACTTCACCCTCTTCGGCGGGTTCGGCCGTTCGTACGATCGCAACCAGTTCGATTTCCTCCAGCAAGAGGTAAGTCGGGGCGGCTTCACCACCCGAACCTTCCGCTTCCGGGTGCCCGGCGACGCGCGCAACAACTGCAATCCATCGCCAACCTGCGTGGCGTGGGACCCCGTCTACCTGACGCCCGCCGGCCTTGCGCAACTCGTCAATTCGGTCGGGCCGACCGCGGGCGAGGAGTTGCGGTTCATCGACAACGACCTGAAGGTGCCTTACTCCGACCAGTTCAGCATCGGTGTGCGTCGTAATTTCGGTCTGCTCAACGCCGAAGTCGGCTTCACCCACATCGAGAGCAGGGACGGGTTCGCCTACCTTCTGGGCAATCGCCGTCCGGACGGCTCGTTCTTCGCCCCCACCGGCAACCAGAACTCGCCGTTCGGTTTCGCGCCTCCGGGCCGCGGCAGCATCATCATCGGGACCAACGGTCTCGAGACTAACGCCGATTCCGCCTACCTCAAGCTCGTCAAGCGCTACACGGCGTCGTCGCCGTGGAACATCACGGCGACCTATACCTATACCGAGGCAGAGGAGAACCGGAACTTCGGCGAAACCTTCGCGCTCGATTTCCCGTCCACCGAGGACTATCCCTTCCTGTTCTCACGCGGGGTGTCGAAGCATCGTTTCGTCACTGCTGGCAGTGCCGACCTGCCGCTCGATTTCGTGATCTCCGCCAAGATGACACTCGCTTCGCCGCCGTTCGTCTCGGGCTTCGCCAACGATCCGACCGGCAAGCGGATCATCATCGGTACCTTCGGGAACAACACCAACCCGGCGCCTTTCCTTATTTTCGACAAGTGGGCGTTGCGGCAGTTTGACATGGCGCTGAAGAAGAATTTCGCGCTGCCGTTCCTGACCAATGCGTCGAAGCTCTGGGTTCGTGCCGACCTCTTCAACGTGTTCAACTGGCGGAACTACACCAGCTACAACGGCAATCCGAACGACAATAACCCGACCGACGGGAACGGGGGTTTCGGCGACGTGTCGAACTTCTCGATCGGCGGAAATCCGCCGCGCACGCTCAAGCTTTCGGTCGGCTTCGAATTCTGACCGGACGCCATCCGGCGCGGGTCCCGACCTCCCCGGGATCGTGCGCCGGATGGCAACACATTACAGGCAGGATATGCACAAGACCCTTCGGTTCGCACCGCTTCTGTTCCTTGCCTCGTGCACACCGCTGACGCCGCCGGAGAGCGGCGCAGCGGTTGGTGCGGGTCCTAAGACGGAGGTCTTTTCCGAAGACCTGACCCGGCGGACTTTCCGCTATTTCTGGGAAACCACCGACACCGAGCGGTGCCTTGCGCCGGACCGCTGGCCCAGCAATCCGTTCTCCTCGATCGCGGCAACCGGGTTCGCGCTGACCGCTTACGGGGTCGGCGCCGAACGCGGCTATGTTTCGCGCCCGGACGCTGCGGCGCGCACGCGCGACTGCCTCCGGTTCTACTGGACCGCACCCCAGGGGCCGCAAGCCGAAGGCGTGACGGGGCACAAGGGCTTCTTCTACCATTTCCTCAAGAACGATGATGGCACGCGCCGCGGAAACACCGAGCTTTCGACGGTCGACACCAGCCTCCTGCTCGGCGGAGTGCTTTTCGCGCAGAGCTATTTCGACCGCGACAACCCGGTCGAACGCGAAATTCGCGACCTGGCCGAGAAGATCTATCGCCGGGTCGACTGGACGTTCGTCCAGCGCGAGAACAGCACGATCCCGTCGGGCAACGGCGGCAGCGGCAAGGCGATCGCGATGGGCTGGTACCCGGAACGCGGGAACGGCGGCGACTTCGGCACGCACGACTGGGTCGGCTACAACGAAGGCATGCTGGTCTATGTCCTCGCCGCAGGATCGCCGACGCATCCCGTCGGCAAGGACGCCTGGGACACGGGCTGGGCCGCCGACCTGGAAAAGGACTGGGGCAGCTTCTACGGCTATGAACACCTCCAGTTCGAGCCCTTGTTCGGGCACCAGTACAGCCACGTCTGGGTCGACTTTCGCGGCATCCGCGATGCGTTCATGGCGCGCAAGGGCATCGACTATTTCGAAAACAGCCGCCGCGCCACCTTGAGCCAGCGCGCCTATGGCATCGACAATCCGAACGACTGGATCGGCTATTCGGGGGATCTGTGGGGCTGGACCGCGTCCGACGGTCCAACCGCAGCCGCGAACGGGCGGCGGGTGAACGGCAAGCCGCGCACGTTCATGGGGTATTCGGCCCGCGGGGCAAGCAGCCACCGCGTGGTCGACGACGGCACGATCGTGCCCACCGCGGCTGGGGGATCGGTCCCGTTCGCGCCCGAGGTGGCCATCCCCGCGCTCATGTCGATGCGGGACGCCTATGGCGATGCGCTCTACGCGCAGTACGGCTTCAAGGATGCTTTCAACCCGAGCTACACCTTTGTCGATACTGGAAGCCGGAGCGGCTCGATCGATCCGGTCAAGGGCTGGGTGGCGCACGATTATCTCGGGATCGACCAGGGACCGATCCTGGCGATGATGGAGAACCACCGAACCGGCCTGGTCTGGAACGTCATGCGCAAGAACCCGCACATCCGCCGCGGGCTCGAACGGCTCGGATTCACCGGGGGCTGGCTGGCAGAAGATCGGTGAGAGGGGATCGCTTCGCCCTTGATCGTCGTCGATTCCTGTCCGCCGCTGCGGCTGTGCCGTTGGCGTCGTGCGCAAGTGTTGCCGGCTCGCAACGCCCGAACCTCCGGGTGGCGACCTTCAACATCTGGCACGACGCGGGAAACCGGGCCGCACGGCTGCCACTCATCGTTCAGGCGCTGCGGGAGTCCGAGGCGGACGTCATCGGGCTTCAGGAGATCCTCGAAGATTCCGCCAAGGCGCTTCCCAATCAGGCAGCGACCATCGCCACCATGCTGGGTGGCTACTCGGTGCATTTCGCCGCGTCGGAGCCTCCGGGCTCGGCCAAGCGATATGGGAATGCCATTCTCTCCCGCCTGCCCGTGGTCGAGGAAGCGGCGAGGGTCCTCGAACCGGTAAGCGATCATCGAACCGCCCTGCGCACGCGCGTGTTGCTGCAGGGCCTCCCGATCGACGTGGTCGTGACGCACCTGGCGTGGCAGGCGAGCGAGGGTCCTGTGCGCGGGCGGCAGATCGCCGACATGATGGCCTGGCTCCCGCAAGACGGAGTTGCGCTGGTGATCATGGGCGATTTCAATGCCCCGCTGACGGCACCCGAGCTTTCGCTCCTCGGGCCACCCCGCTTTGCGAGCGCGCTTGCGCCCGGCGCGATCTCGACCACCCTCAACCCCGCGAAGGGGCATTCGGAGCGGGTGATCGATCATGTGTTTGCGGAGCGATGCTGCTTCGAGGCGGTGACCGCGCGAGGGATCGGCGATGGCGCGACCGATGGCGAATACCCGTCGGATCATTTCGGTGTCGCGGCGACCCTGAAAATGAACTGACGGGAAGCGGCGCTACTCCCCCCCGGCGTCGACCAAACGCCACTCCACCCTGTCGGCCACCGCGACGTCCCCGAACGTGGCGCGCGCACCGATCGCATTGATGCCCGGGCTCAGTTCGATCCCTGTCATCACGCAGACGCGGTCGATGCACGGCGCCTCGCCGAGCGGCCTGTCGTTGAGCGTGACCGCCACGCTGGGGGCGTTGCTGTAGATCTTGATTCGCGTCCCGGGCTCGGTGCGCCGATCGAAGCGGCGCGACGTGATGTGCACCACTGGTTCACCGCTCCACTGTGCCTTGTAGTAGTAGAAGGTGTCCTTCTTCACCGTGCGATCGTAGCTGACCAGGCCCTTGGTATTGATGTCGATGGCGTCGCCTTCACGCCGGATCCGGCTGGAAAAGTCGAACATGTTCCAGATCCAGCTGCCCCAGAGATATTTGCGTTTCCGGATCTGCGGCCAGCTCTGTTCGTGCCACCAGGCCTGGAATTCCTCCGGCTGGGGGCGACCGGTCACGTTGGTTGGCCGGCCTTCGGGATGATCGCTGTGCTGCGTCAACGCGCCGCCCGCGCCGTATTCGCTGACCGACAGGGGGATCGCGGGATGGCGCGCGTGCAGCAGGTCGAGATGCGGACCAAGATCGGCTGTCTTGCCGTAGTACCAGCCGAAATAGCGGTTGTAGCCCATCAGGTCGGCCTCGCCAGTGAGAACGGGCAGGTAATCGGCCTTGTCTCCAGGGGTGGCCTCGCAGCAGTCGGCCAGGACCGTCGGACGCGAGGGGTCCTCGGCGTGCGACAGCGCATTCAGTTCGCGCAGCAACGGCCGCGCGTCGGCCTGCGGCCCCAGGCGCTTGAACGCGAGGTCGATATCGACTTCGTTGCCGATCCCCCAGGTCACGATCGACGGGTGGTTGAAGTTCTGGCGGATCATCTCGGTCATCTGGACCCGCGCGTTCTCGCGCAGGGCGTCAGAGGCCGGTGCGTCTGCGAAGCTCACCTTGTTGACGAAGGGGACCTCTGCCCAGACGACCATTCCGGCGCGGTCGGCAAGGTCGAACCAGTAATCCGACTGGGGGTAATGCGCCACGCGCACACTGTTCGCGCCCATCTCCGCGATAAGCGCCATGTCCTGCTCCTCGTCGGCAGGTGACAGCGCCCATCCGTGGCCGAGGCGGTCCTGGTGGCGCGAAACGCCCCGCAATTCCAGCCGCTCGCCGTTGAGGAAGAAGCCTTCGTCGGGATCGAAGCGGGCAGTGCGTATCCCGAGCGGCTGGCGCACCGTGTCGAGAGGCGCGCCGTCTCGCATCAACGTCGCTGTCACGGCATAGAGGTGGGGATCGGAGCGACCGTCCCACAGTCGGGGGCCGGAGACCGCGAGAGTAGTTTCGACCGTCCGCTGACCTTCCGCGAGCCTGACGCTGGAACGCGCGACCGCGCGGCCATCGGCGTCGGCGATGGCGACGACCAGTTCCTGTCCCTCGCGCGCGCCGGAAAGGCGGACCACGACCGCCACCGAAGCGCTGTCACCACCTGCGACCGAAGTTGTCGCATAGAGACCCGGACCTCCGAAATCGTCGAGCGCGATATGGCTGGCAGGCACCGACACGATGCGCGCCGGGCGATAGATGCCGCCGTGAACGAAGAAATCGCCGAGCAGGGGAATGACGTCGGCGGTCGCGCTGCCGGGCCGGGGATCGCTGTTGTCCGCGCGGACGATCAGGAGGTTCGGCCCGTCGTTGTTTAGCGCATCGCCGAACTCGACGCGAAAGCGGGTGAACGCCCCTGCGTGCCGGCCCAGCGGTCGACCGTTGAGCCAGACGTCGGCGACGTTCCCCACCGCGTCGAATTCGATGTAATGCCTCTTGGCCGGATCGAGCGCACGGCCGTCGATCGTCCGCCGGTACCACCCCGTGCCCTGCCGGTTGTCGGTCACTTCGGTCCGGTCCAGCCGGTATTCGCCGAGCCGGTTCCAGGTGTGGGGCAGGCTGACCGGCTGCCACTGCGGGTCGGGCGCGGTCGAAGCCTGTTCAACCGTCCAGCCGTCCTGAAACCGGAATTGCCATCCCGCGCTCAGGTCGATCGTGTCTCGATCGGCGGCGGGCACCGGCACCGGCGTCGCAGTCATGCAGCCCGCGAGAACGAGCAGCAGCGGCAAGAGCCAAGGCCAGAGCCAAAAGCGGCTCAATTGAGCACCTTGAGATCGGCGATCACGGGGTAATGGTCCGATGGCAAGCGGCCGCCCCAGTGCTGGGTTACTGTCGCGTGACGCCGGACCGCGAAGGTGCCGGAAACGAAAATATGATCGATAGGCGCCGGGTCGTCCCGATCGATGCGAAAGGCGTTGAATGTGCCCAGGGGGCCGTAAGGGGGTGTTCGGCTGATCGCCCGCGCGTTGCGAAGTCCGCTGCGATGCGGGTCGGCAAGCGCCACGATGGCCGCCATGTCCGGGGTGGAATTGAAGTCGCCCAGCACGATCACGCGCTCGCCGGCGGCTACCTTCTCGGCAGCCCACTCGGCCAGCAGCGCCCCGCTGCGCGCCCGCGCCTCCACACCGACATGATCGAAATGGGTATTGAGAACGCGGACGGTCCGGCGGGTCCGGCGATCGCGCAGCAGGGCCCAGGACGCGATCCGGGGCAACGCGGCGTCCCATCCCTTGCCGGGAATCGCGGGGGTCGGGGAAAGCCAGAAGGTGCCGGTCTCGAGCGCCTCGAACCTTGCGCGGCGCCAGGCGACAGGCGAGAATTCGCCTTTCACGCCGCCGTCGTCGCGCCCGACGCCCGCAATTGCATAGCCGGGCAGAGCGGCTTCGAGGTCGGATTTCTGGCCGAGCAGGACTTCCTGCAAGCCCACGACGTCGGGATCCTCGTGTCGAAGGAGAGCGAACACCAGATCCCTACGCATGGGCCATGCATTCCCCCTGTCCGATGCGAGGTCGAGCCGGATGTTGTAGGTCATCGCCCGAAGGTCATCGGGGCCGGATCCCGCGCGCGAGAAACCGTGCGCGCATCCGGCAAGCCCCAGCAAAAGCACAGTCGCGAGCAAGGCCAAAGCGCGCACGTCTATTTTCCGCGTGATGCCCGGCGCTGCGACAGCAGCCAGAGATAGAGCTCAGGATCGGCATAGGCCGGATCCCACGCGTTGTGGCCCAGGTCGGGATAGATTGTCAGGCGGCTCTTGCGGCCGCCGCAGGCGCGGATCGCGCGGGCCATGGCGAAGCTTCCCTCCGGGACCACCACGTCGTCGCGGTCGCCGTGGAGCGCCCAGACCGGCAGATCCTTGAGCGCGCACGCGGTCGCCGGGTCACCCCGTCCGGCGACCGGCGCGATTGCGGCAAACCGCGAGGGTTCCATCGCGGCCCACCTCCACGTGGCATGGCCGCCGCGGCTGAGCCCGGTCAGGTATACGCGATCCTGATCGATCGGCAGCGTCGCGGTGACGCGGTCGACGATCGCATCCAGTTTCGCGACATCCCAGTCCTCGTCGGTTGGCAGGAGCGGAGAGACGAGCACGAAGGGAAAATCCGGGTCGGCGTCGGCGACCTTGGGCGGTCCGTGGACCTTCACGCGGGCGATGTCGTCCCCTCGCTCGCCCGAACCGTGCAGGAAGATCATCAAAGGCCAGCGCGTATCCTGCTCGGCTGGCGCGGATGACAGGGCTGTGGGAACGAACAGTTGATATCGATAACCGCCGTCCGCGATCGCTTCCTGGGGATGCTGGCCGGCAAGCGCCTGCTGCGCCGAAGCCGCCTGCGGAAGATTGGTGCATCCGGCTAGCAGCAGCATCGCCGCGAGAGCCTTGGCCGCCAGTCTCATCGTCTTCTCCCAATCGGCCGACTTGTTGCGTAACCGGTTACATCGCGCGGTCTGACTGGCAAGGGAAAATCATCCCGCTTTCTACTTGGCGATCGACGCGAGCGGGCCACGCGTGGATCCGCGGACCGCAAGGGTCGGGGCGATCGTCACCCCGTTGTCGCTGCCCAGTTCCTCGCCGCTCAGCATCCGCAGGACCATCAGTGCGCCAGTCGAGCCGAGTCGGGTGATGTCCGAATGGACCGTGGTGAGCTGGGGCGTGACGTAGCGCGCAAGCGGGATGTCGTCGAAACCGGCGACCAGTACGTCCTTGCCGATGACCAGCCCGGCTTCGCGCAACTCTGACATCAATTCGACCGCCATGAGATCGTTGCCGGCGAAAACGGCATCGAAGGCCATCTGCCCGGCGAGCAGGAGCCGGGCGGCCTCGCGGCCCGCATCCTCGCGGAAGTCCCCCGGCAACACTATGGGGGTCACTCGCGGCAGATGACGCGCCAGCGCATCGAGGTAGCCCCGCTTGCGCTCGGTCGCGTCCCTGTTGCTGGCTGGTCCCGCGATATGGACGATGCGGCGGGCACCCTGTGCGATCAGGTGTTCGGTTACGAGCAGTGCGCCGGCATAGTTGTCGACGGTCACGAACGGTGTGGTCGCATCTTTCGGCCGCGCATTGAGAAGGACTGTCGGGATACTGCGATGGAGCGCGTTGCCGATGGTGTCGGCGCTGGAATTGGGCGGCATGACCAGGAGGCCGTCCACCCTCCCGCGCATCGAGCGGATGGCGTTGGCCGCTTCCTCGGGGCTGCCGTGCATGTTGCCGAGCAGCATGTTCTTGCCGACGCCGTGGACGATGATGTCGATTCCCCGGATGATCTCGGAGAAGAATTCGCCGAAAAGGTCTGGCAGGATCACCCCGATCGTGTCGGTGCGCTGGCGCGTCAGGCTGCGCGCGCCCGTGTGGGGAATATAGTCGAGTTCCGCCGCAGCGGCCTCTATCCTCTCGCGGGTTTCGGGGGTGACGTTCGACAGCCCGTTCAGGGCGCGCGAGGCTGTTGCAACCGAGACCCCGGCGGCCTTCGCCACTTCGCGCATCGTTACCATGGCCGCCCCATCTCCATTCGACTAGCCGATCGGGGGCGCGACGCCAACGGGGGGCACCCGGTCCTCATGCCGGGCTCCTCGTTCCCTTTCTCGTGGTCAGCAGCGGAAGCGCGAGGAACGTCAATCCAGCGAGGACCGCGAACAGGGCCTGAAAGCCGAACACGGGGATCAGCGCCAGCGCGATTCCGGGCATGACCAGCGACGGGATCGTGTTGGTCAGATTGAACAGGCCGAGATCCCGGCCGCGGTGTTCCGGCCGCGGAAGCACGCGCAGGGTCTGGCTGGAATGAAGCGCGAGGAAGACCGCCGCTGCAATGCCGAAGGTCATGTAGCCCGCCACGCCCCAAAGGACGTTCGGGGCGAGTGACATTCCGGCAAGGCCCATGGATGCGATGGCCACTGCGACGACGAGCGGCGCCATCGGCCGTCTCGCCCGGTCCGACCATCGTCCCGCAACGATGGCAACGGGTACGGCGGCAAACAGCACGAACGCAAAGACACGCGCGACATCGTTGTCCCGCACCGTCCCATCGAACCGGGTCAGCCACATCAACAGGAAGGCGAACAGCGATGCCTCGGATATCTGGACCAGCAGACGTGCGAGCCACATTTGCCAGACGGGCACCGACGATGGATCGGGTGCCGGGCCCTCGACCGTTGCCTTGTCGCCGCCACCGGACGACCGCTGGAGATGCGGCATGGGTCGCGGCCGTCCCAAGACCAGCACGGGCAGCACCATCGCGGCCACCAGGGCGGCATTGATGACCAGTCTCACCTCGCCCGCGGCAATCAGGGGCAGCGTGATCGCGGCTCCGACCAGGGCTCCGATGCCCGGTGCAAGCGAGAGGAGGCCGCCGAGCAGTCCTTTCTGTTCGTCAGGAACGCAGTCGCCCGCCCAGGCCGCGAGCGGCGCCAGCATCATGTTGAGGGAAATCTGCCACGCCACCACCATCGCGAGCAATTGGAAGATCGTCTCGACCCCGCGCATCGACACGAGCAGCAGGCAGGACAGTACCATACCGCCGAATATCCATCCGCGCCGGTGTCCCGTGCGGTCGCTTGCCCAGCCGAAGAAGATATTGGACACGCTCGCGGCGATGGCCCCGGCAAAGGCGCTGTAGGACATCACCTGGACGGCCTGATCCCCGAACAGCTCGAGCAGTCGCGCCGGCAGGAACAGCGTCAGGAACGGGGCATATGATGCCGACCCACCGCCCACCGCAAGCGCATAAAGCGCCAGGAACCGGGTCGATTGCCGATGGCTGGGAGAGGGCTCTGGTCTTCGCATATATTTTTGGCTTCGGTCGAAGACCAATGTCGGCGCTCACGAAGTTTCGTCGTGAGGCGGCAGAGGCCAGCCTGCTGACCATCATCCCCACCTTCCCAATACGGTTGCACGCGAGGAGAAAGGAGACATGATGCGCCTTGCGGGCTACATCGCTCAGCAGCTCAGCACCAGTCTCATTCAACAGGTTTGCATGGCGCTTCCTGAATAATCAGATTTGCCAGCGCATTTTTAACTGGGCGTCGCGTCGCCTGGGTTCCTGCTCCATTGCAAGCTTTCCGCACCTCTTATCCTGAAGCAAACTGTTCGCATCCGGGCTGCACCCGGACTGTCCGCTTCTGGGTTCGCGGACGCGCAAAGCCGACAGTCAGGTATCGGCCCACTTGCCGCTTATCCGCGACCGTTCTCCTCATGGCCAATCAAGGCCGAGGAGAACGACAATGGGTCACTCAAGATTTGACCCCGCCGTCCAAGCCCGTTCAGCATAGAATGCTGGCAAGACAGTTGGCACGAAGCGACCCCTCACGCAGAAGCAGATTTTGGGCGATCCGCTTCCACCTCGATCGAGAGGGCCGACTGCGAGATAGGGCATTGTTCGATCTCGCGCTAGGCAGCAAGCTGCGCGGCTGCGACGTGTTCAGGATCAAGATTGGTGACGTCGTAGCTGGGACCGACGTCCGCACCCGGGCAATCGTCATTCAGCAAAAGACCAGTCGCCCGGTCCAGTTTGAATTGACCTCTGATCTTCGTGCAACGCTGCTTTCGTGGCTGGAGCGTCGTTGCGGTTCGACAACCGACTATCTCTTTCCAAGCAGGATTGATCACGCCGGTCACATGAGCACGCGCCAGTACGCTCGTTTGGTAGATGAGTGGGTCACAGCGATCGGCCTGCGGAAGTCCGAGTACGGGACCCACTCGCTCCGCTGGACGAAAGCCGCGATGATCTATCGCGCCACGGGCAACATCCGCGCGATCCAGATACTGTTGGGTCACACCAAGATCGATAATACCGTTCGTTATCTAAGGGTCGACGTCGAAGACGCTCTGCTGCTGGCGGAGCGCACCGAAATCTAACCTAAGCTGCGGTCGGCCGCACACTTCGGTCGACCGCTTTCAGGCTTACGACACTGCTGACGATGGACCACAATTGGGATGGGAAGCGGAACGACGATGCTCCTTTCCTTTGTCTACGGAGGATCCACTTTCGTCGATTACTGGTGTCCACGCCTTATTCGTCCCGGCAACGCCAACGGGGCTGGCGTCTAAGTCATCCGAAGCTGCGTCGGTAAAGCATTGTGCAGGAGTTCTTGATGCGCAACAAATGCATCGTCCTTCTTTCCATTATGATTCACGCGCCGGTTCAATCTGCCCAGTTTACCGGCGAAGGCGGGTCGGCTTCCAGAGAGGCCGCTGTGGTAGCCCCAGCAGCCCCCACGACTGACGTCCTCGACAAGGCCGGAAAGGCCGAGATCGTAGAAACGATGGCGCGTGCTGCGGAGCAACGTTACATAGACGCCGCCGGAGGAGCGAAGATCGCGGACAAGCTGCGACAGCGGCATTCGGCAGGCGCTTACGATGAGATCGTCAAAGCAGACGAGATGGCGAAGGCGCTTAGCCGGGATCTGCTGGAAGCGGTGCCGGACGTGCATCTGCGGGCGGTCTACGAGCCCAATCGCGCCGAGCGAGGCCAGATCCAGAGGATGGTTCCGGTCGGCGGCAGCGGCCCAGCACCGTATGCCCGAATCGACCGGCGGAGCGATGCGGAGATTGCGGCGACCAATTTCGGCTTTGGCAAAGTCGAGCGGCTCGACGGGAATGTGGGCTATCTCAAGCTCACCCGGTTGGTGCCGCTCGCCTTGTCACAAGAGGTAACTTCGGCGGCAATGGCCGCGCTGCAGGGTTCGGACGCAGCAATCATCGACCTGCGGGGCGTGCCGGGCGGTTCCCCGGACCTAGTGGCCCAAATCGTCAGCCATTTTGCGAAAGCGGAACCTGTCCGGCTGATGACGACGTACAACCGAAGCCTGGACCAGACGGAAGAACTATGGACGGTGCCCAACATCGACGGCGGTCGCCTCGCCGGTGTTCCTCTCTACATTCTGCAGGACCGGAAGACTGCCTCGGCAGCCGAAATGCTCTCGTATGTCGTACAACGTCACAAGCTCGGGACCGTCGTGGGTGAAACGAGCGCTGGCGCAGGCAATGGTGGAAACATGGTCCCGGTCGGCTCGAATATTTCCTTTTTTCTTCCCCAGTTCCGCACCGTAGATGGACCGGGGTGGGAGGGTACCGGCGTCGCTCCGGATGTCTCAACGTCTGGTGAAGAGGCTCTCAACGTCGCTCATGCTGCGGCCCGCGCTGAAATTCAGGGACGACGGCGTAAGACTTAGCGTTCGAGGCGAGGCTTTATCGGAAACAGGGTCGTTTGCCGACAGGCCGATTAGGCTAGGTCGATCGCCGAGAGCGGACGGTCCGGAAGCGGCCCAGATGTTGCCATCGCCAATTCGCAGATATCTTCAACAGGGACTAGATCATCTTTCTTGGTCATCGATCTGGGGGACATGCAGGTGCGCCAAAACCTGGCCTGATTGAACCGGGTCAATTCTGTCCGCCTGAGCTAGCGCCCACGATTTCCAGTGGGACACCTGTTCAGGAGTGAGTTCGGGCGAGTTTCCACGCGCCAGCGCCGATTCCACCCGTGCCACGAGGGCCCGTATTTCCTCAGCTTGCCGCAGCAGTTCGCCGCTCGTCCTGAGATCTGCGAGGCGCTTGCTTTCAAGTTCTGCCAAGCGCGCAAGGCGCCGCTCCTGCTCCCAGCGCAAGTGTGCCTCTTTGCGCTCGCGGGCCTCGACAAGCCCCTGCCGAAACGACGCCTCGCCCGCGACGATCGCGTCTGCTGCGATCTGGGCAAGCTGTTTCTCGAGCGGCCGAGACGGAGTATCGCTCCACGCCGCTGCCAACGGCGCGCGAAGAGAGCGATCGAGCACCAGGCACAGCGGGGTCTTCGCCGGCAGGTCGCGCGGCGGTTCGGCAGCACTAATTTCCATTTCTGCGGGGTGATCCTGGGCCGTCTGGTCGGCGTGCAATATTGCCCGTTGATGCCTGGTATCCGGAACTCGGACTGGTGGTAGAATATCACGAGCGCCAGCACTCCGAGCAGGTTGCCTTCTTCGACCGGCGGCTGACTGTCTCAGGAATGTCCCGAGGTGAGCAACGAAAGCGCCATGACGACCTGAGGCGCAAGGTTCTGCCGGTCAATGGCCTCAAGCTCGAGATCTTGGAATTCCGGGAGTTCGAGCATGATCGCGTTGGAAGGCTTTTCCGCAGGGACTGCGACCGGACTGTCGTTCAGCGACGGCTGTTGAACTATCGAGCAGGATAACCAGCCTGATTGGTGAACGCGCGGCGCTTGCGACCTGTTCTGGGCCGTGTGTGGACTGTCCGCTCTCGGCGATCGACTTAGCCGAAGCGGCCTGTGGGCTAACAACCCCAATGCGGCCGTTTATCCAGCAGCACCAATTAAACGGAGCGACGACTCCCGGTGCGTGCGGCGTTAGTCCTGAGCCGTTCAACGGATAGCCTTGATTAGTATGGCGGCGCCGATAATCAGCGAGCATGCAAAATCACCTTCGCATCCTGATCGCATCTCTACTCTTGACGGTCACGACGCCCGCACTCTCTCAGAAGTTACCGCTCACAACTCAGGAAGAGGTGGTCGGCCAAGTTCGGTTAAACATCGTCGATCTGACGCCCCGGTTCCTTGATTTTTACGCCGCTGCCAGCGAACTGCCCCCGGAACAGCGCTTCGCCGAATGGAAAAGCAGGTACGGTTTTGCTGCAATTCCGCCCACGCCTGAGGGCGACGCGATAGCCCGCGAATTGATTGATTCAGCTTGGCCCAAATACGAGAACGCACTGCCGACTATCCGAGAGGGTTATCGCGGTATGCAGCCGAAACCCGCTCAGGCGTTGGAGCGCGTTTTGCAGCTGCTTCAATCCGATGCGCCGAGCTCTTTGCAGTTCAATGTGTATGTGGGTGGGTTCGAAGGTAACGCCTTCACAGCTTTCAAGACGGACGGAACGCCAGTCGTATCGATCCCTGTCGAGATGAGCCCAGACGACCGGGCCCGCATAATGCCGCACGAGTTTACTCACGCTGTTCATGCGCAGTTAGCCTTCCTCTCACGAGGGTATGAGCGCACCTTGGCCCGGGTCATTTTCGAAGAGGGGCTTGCGATGCATGTCGCCAAGGCGGTCGGGCCGCGGGCAGCTGTCGAAGACTATATTGAGCACTCCCCGGGTTGGTTCGCTAAGGCGATGGAAAAACGTCACCCTATTCTGACCGACCTCATGCCGCACCTTTCCACGGCTGACCAAGAAACCGTCTTCAAATACACCATGGGCACCGGGTCCCAAGGGTTCGAACGTGAAGCTTATCTCGCGGGTTGGCTCGTTATTGGGCAACTCCTCGCAGACGGCTTCACGTTCGCTGAATTGGCACGCGTGCCGGAACATCGGATGCCCCAACTTGTGGAAACGACTGTAAGGAAGTTGCTGGAGGATCAGTCTTTTTAGTTCCTCGAAACGCCAAAACTTCCTTGCCGGATCAGTTAGCTTCCTACCCTTGCGACGTTCGCGACGCGATAGAAACGCACGAGGCTGGCCGGCTGGTGCGCAGCTCTGGCAGCCAAACACGGACCAGCCGCTACCGACCCCATTATGGACATCCGACTCTCATCCGCGGGATCGCTGCGATCTAGAGCGTGATCAGCACTTTTACGGGGTAAGGTCCATCGCCTGAACGACCCGGCTGTAGGGCAGACCCGCCTCATCGTTAAGCCTTTTCACTTCCTCTTCCGACGGGGCTTCGAACAGGCACATGCATCTGCCATCGTCTGGCGCGAAGGTCGTGCGGATATAGCGGATGTCGGTGCCTTCCCCGCGCATCTGCTCTGCCTTGCCTATGGCCGCACCCTGAGCGGCGGCAAGATCATCTATTGCGATCCCTTTTAGGTCGCGCTCAACCATGAAGACAGACATTGCTACTCTCCCTTGTGTTGCTGCCTCGAAGCTAAGCGCTGCGGGGATGCGAGCACAGCAGAAGATGGGCATTGTTGCATAACCACCGTTTATCAATGCGAGTCGAAGAAGAGGCCGGCAAATGGAGCTATTCCAGATTCGCTATGTCCTAGCGGCAGCCGAAGCGCTGAACTTCACCCGGGCCGCGGAACGCTGCAATGTGTCCCAGCCCGCGCTGACCAAAGCAGTCAAGAAGCTCGAGCTTGAGCTTGGCTCTGCGATCTTCACCCGCGACGGCAAGCGCATCGGTCTGAGTGAGTTTGGTCGCTCGATCCTGCCGACTCTTCGCCAGATGCAGGATCAAGCGGAGCGAGCCAGAACTATCGCGCAGGAGTATCGGCTGCTTGAAAAGGTGCCCGTGCGGCTGGGCGTGCTTGGCTCAATCGGCTCAGTTCGGATTGCGCGCTACCTCGCAGCCTTCCAGTCAGCCTTCGAATCAGTCGAGGTGGAGGTGAGCGAGGCGCCGCTGCCGCAGCTTCTGGATCGCCTTGGGGACGGCGAGTTGGACCTTGCGATCGCCAACCCTTTTGAAGGCGTTCCCGAAAGCTTTCGCGTGCACGCGCTCTACACCGAGAGATACGTTGCGGTGTTGCCGCCCGGCCATCCGCTTGGCGACTGCAATCCCATTCGCCTGAAGGATTTGTCCGGACAGCCATATGTGGACCGGCTTTCGTGCGAGATGCGCGAGATGTTCGCGGCCTTGTGCAAGGACCACGAGGTGCAGCTCTATGCACGCTTTCGTTCGGAGCGTGAAGATTGGGTCCAGGCGATGGTGCTTGCCGGGATCGGCATCGCGGTCATGCCAGAGTACTCTGTGACCGTTCCTGAACTTATTCAGCGCCCTATCGTCGAGCCGGCGATCAATCGCACTATCGCGCTGGTCAGTGTGCCCGGACGACCTTTCACCCAGTCGACTGCCGCCATGGTGAGGATGACCCAAGGCTTCAAATGGCCAGCGGAGGCCTGAGAATGCTTTATACTTGATGACGCGCCTTTGTCCGCTTCCCACCGCAAAGGCGGACATCGGGGGACTAATTAACTGACATTTCAGGAGTTTGCACTCTATGAGAGGAGCTAGGCGAGGCCGCCCGATGCTCCCCTCACCGAATTACCAACGCAACAGGCTGGTGCCTGCACCTGCACCCAGCAGCCCTAGCGCCAAGATCGGCAGGGCATACCAGCTGGCCAGGAAGAGAGCCGAAGTCTCAGGGCACCAGAGACCGTAGACGGTGGCAGCTAGACCACCTGCTGCAAGCCCGGCGAGCCCGCCCGCGATGGGAGGCCGAGTCGGTGCAAGCCGGCGCATCGCGAATACCAGGGCCGCGAAGATACCCGATCCCAGAATGACGATCGCCGAGACGCACCGTGCCCACGTCGAGCCGGGCCATAATGGACCGACAGAGACTACTTCAAGCATCGCGAGGACCGCTATGGCGACAAAGCAAAGCGCGAGAAGCGCCATTGATCGCCCTACTCGGCGGCCCGGTAGAGCTGCGCGATATGCTGCAGCTGCGCTGATCACTGCGATAGAGCCGGCGAAACCCAATTTCATCGCGTAAGGGGCTGTGCCGATTTGAGGCAACGCGGCCAAGGGTGCGCCCAAAGTCGCGGCAAGGAGTGCCAAGCACAGCATTCCCGCCACCGCAATCAGTGCTGCGAATTGTCTGGGTCCCTGAGGCGAGATCGGAGGACCTTGCCGAGCAAGCCGAGTGATAAGGTCGTCGGTTGTGATCATTCGCTTCGAGCAACCATTCTGGTCAAAGCGATAATCCCCCGGTGCACCCTGAGCTTCATCGCCGAAAGACGGATGCCGGCCGCCTGGCTAGCCTCCCGATTGGTCATCCCTTCCAAACGCGTGAGCTTGACCGCTTCTGCTTGTGTTTCGGGCAACTGGGCCAGCAAGGTTGCAACATCGTGGCTTGCAAAATCATCAGGCTGGACAGGCACTTCGGGCAACTCGCTGGTCATTTGAGGTCGACGCCCCTCGCGGCGCCAATGATCTGCCATTTTGTAACGCGCAATCGCGAACATCCATGGGGCAACGGGCCTACCCGGATCAAACGTTCCGCCTTTCTCGTGAAGGGCAATCAGACATTCCTGCACAACGTCCTCCACGTCCGTTTGGAGGCCCATTCGACGCCGCACGTAGATGCGCAGCCGAATTGCTGCCTCCTCCAGGAAGGCGCGATATGCTTTGCGGTCACCGACGAAGGCAGCCGCCGCAAGCGTGTCGAGCCGGTCCGGCCTGAGTGTCATTTCCTCCCCTCATTCGCCCTGCGTAGCCCTGCGGTTACACATGCGTAGTCGACGCAATGTAACCGGATTGCCCCCGTGCGCGAAGTTATGGGTGTCACACAGCAGAAAACGGGAGAGCCGAAAATGTCTCAACGTTCACTTCGCCAGGCCGCCGTCGCCGGCCTATTGGCGGGTCTCGTGTTCGTCTCCATGGAAATGATCCTCGTCGGCACGGTCGGCGGTGGGAGTCCGTGGGGCCCCCCTCGCATGATGGGCGCGATTGTGCTCGGAACGAGTGTTCTGCCTCCCCCCGCCACCTTTGACGCCGGGATTTTTACTGTAGGCATGCTCGTGCATTTCGCGCTGTCCGCCGTGCTCGGGGTCATTTTTGGGTTCATTGCTCGACGGATGACCGTGTCGACGGGCGCATTGGTGGGACTCGGGGCGCTGTTCGGCTTGGCCGTTTACCTCGTGAACTTCTACGGATTCACCACCATTTTTCCGTGGTTCGAGATGGCGCGCAACTGGATAACGATTGTCTCTCATCTCGTGTTCGGCGCCGTGCTGGCTTGGTGGCTAGGAAGGCGTCAGAGTCATCAGGAAGGCTGATGACGTCGTGCCCACCCCTCAGTAGGGGATCCGATTAATGCGCGGGGCTCCCTAAATGCGATCGTTATCGGGGTCTTTGGGCCTTCAAGAGAGCTCGAGGCAGCCCTCGTAAGCTGCCTGTCGATTTTCCACCCCATGATCGGATGCTAAAGCAGGGTGCGGAGCTCGCCAGAAGCCGACAGGCAGGCTTCGCGAAAATTTCACCAAAGCGGTCGTGCCGGTAACGACTTTATTGCGGACATTTGCCGTCTGTGAGACTGTGGTTGAAGAGGAGTAAATTTGATGATTGTTTCGACCCTACTTGCTGCCGCAGTTGCGGCACAGCCCGCGCCAACATCCCAACCTGTTGACGCGCCCACTTCATCTGCTGAGAGGAAAATGGCGTGCTGCGAAAAGATGGCCAAGGGCGAAGGCTGCGCGTGCTGTAAAGACATTGCGACGAAAGATCGGACCTATACCGAACATGGCCTTTAAAAACGTGGGTCAATTGTCCCTGCCGCCCGCCTGACATTGGACAAGCCGGTGGTGACCCGATTGCGGACACATTCTTTCGGTCGGTGCTGCTGTCTAGTCACGATGCGTTTAACGTTCAACTTCTGCTGCGGACTAGATGTGCGCCCTAGCCCGTAGGATGGCTTTGTAAGCGGTTATAGAGAGTATGCCCGCGAGCCAATTGAACCCAATATCTCTCCAGTCAAATGTTCTGGTCGGATGCCAAAACTGCAAAACCTCATCGATGCTCCCCAAAGTTCCCACGATTAGCATCGCTAACAGGGTTGGAGACCACACGGGCCATTCATTTTTCAACCTCTCAAGAAGCGCCTTGTAGATCAGTACTCCAACAACGCCGTATTCGATCATGTGAGTACGCTCTTCCGGCAACGCAATTCTAGAAAGTGCGATCGAATAAACTGCTACTATCCCTAGGGCGACGGCGAAGTCGCGCTTGCCCCACCGAGCATTGAGCGCATCCCATATTACGAAGACAAATACTGATAATGCGCCGGCGATGAACGTGACCTCTAGGATGCCGTGTTCTCGCAGAATCCGTGCCAACCTTGGTGAGTAGGTCATGCTCGCCAAGATCCCGGTGAAAGCGGCAAGCACCCAGAGCCAAAGACGCCGTTCTCGACGAGACGAAAAGACAGCCATGAGGAGTTGCTATCACTCAGCGCTCTCTAGAGACATGCGGATGAATGATCGTTCCCCACCCCATTGCGGCTCATCGCCCAGCCTTGTCGTTTTTCTGAAAGCGGTCGGCCGAAGCGAGCGGCCGACCCCACATTAGGTCAGATTTCGGTGCGCTCCGCGAACGATGACGATGATGACGTTCGCTAGGATCGCCGTCGTCACGGAGGCGAACGGCAGTCATACGGTCGCGATCATCGCTACGACGAACAGGTCTACCGCGATAGGCATGTGTGGCGCGGTCGCGAGGGGCTAGTCTACTGCAGTCGAAGCGATGGCACGACAGGTCTGGTTGTGGGTCGGGGTCTGGGTGCGATGCTGGGTCGTCGGCGTGCGGCACATCGCGCAAAGCTTTTGAGCCGCTTCGCAACGCGGGCTTCGAGCTGCACTTCGTCGAATATCTTGTCTCTCAGCAGCCGCCAAAAGGCCCACCACCGATCTGGTAACCTGCGCGATCATGCGGCAAGAACAGGTTCAAGTCAGTAGATTGACTCGGGAACTTAGCTCGTTTGCATTCGGTGAATGTCGGCGGCACTGAGGCGAGTGCCTCCGATCGCCCAGTTTCCCTCGTCGACCTCGATCACTCTAACCCAAGTTACTCCTCGCATAGCTTCGCCTTCCACCGCGACCACGGCTTCGGTCACTTTGTCGATGAGCTCGCCCTTTTGCTGGGGCGAGAAGACGTTCTTGATCACCTGGATGTCAATCAAAGGCATAGTGGTTCTCCGATAGTCATCCGGAATGTTCCGGCCAAATCCTTGTGATCCATCGGGGCAGTGCGAGACTAGTTCATCAGTTGAAGCGTCGCCGGTATAGTTTCTGTAGTTGACGCGTACGCCGGGCTAGAGGAGCCGTTGCCAATGTCTACACAGGGATATGGGCAGTTCTGCCCGGTAGCGATGGCAGCCGAGGTCGTCGCCTCGAGATGGACTTTGGTTCTCCTCAGCGAGATGCAGGCGGGCTCGACGCGCTTCAACGAGATCCGCCGGGGCGTCCCCCGTATGTCGCCGGCCCTGCTATCAAAGCGCCTCAAGGACCTGGAAAGGCAGGGTGTGGTGCGCCGAACCACCGGGAGGCACGGAACCGAATATCGGCTTACCGAGGCGGGGCATGATCTTGCGCCGATCATTCGTGCCTTGGGCGAATGGTCGATGCGGTGGATCGATAACGAATGCACTCTCGCCAACCTCGACGCACAGCTGCTCATGTGGAACATGCGCAGGAAGATAGATCCGCGCCCTCTGCCTCCTCGCCGGGTGGTGGTTGAATTCTCCTACCCTGAACTGCCAAGAGATCAGCGGCGATACTGGCTTATCGTCTCGCCCGCGAATGGGGTGGACCTATGCTCGATCGATCCCGGCTTCGATGTGGATCTTTACGTAACCGCTGATCTCAAGGCGATGACCTCCGCCTGGATGGGCATGTCCGACATGTCCGACGAGATTGTCGCTGAGCGGATCACGCTAGTGGGCGACCCCGATCTGGTCAGAACGCTCACAAGCTGGCTCAGGCCCAGCAGTTTCGCCAGGGTGGCCTGAAGCGTTCGGCCGGTGGTCCATGGCGTCTCCGGCCTATCGTACCGGTGCAGTGACCGCCTCTTGCGAACGAAAAGCGATATCTTCCGCTCCACTCGCGACCAAACCCTCCAGAGAACGTCGTCGACCAGGTGCAGCTTTGAGCATCTCTTGGTACGCCACTGCAGCCTCCTCGGTTCGCCCTGACAAGCGGAGCAGATCACCTAGCAATTCCCAGCTGGGCTTAGGCAGGGCAGGTGGCCCAAATTCAACGGGCAGGCCCTCCTCGAGAAGGGCGGCCGCGCGAAGCTCCTCTAACGCTTTGCCTGTCTCGCCAGCCCGATAGAGCGCGAGAATTTCGACCTGTGCGAGAGCTCTTTTAACCCAGCGGGGGACCTGCTGGTCGAATGGGCGCTCTGTCTGAAGCGCCGCCAAGGCATCGTTGCCCAGCGATATCGCATCGGAATGCGCCCGGGCGAACTCATTATCATTACCACCCGCGGAGTGCGCCCGGCCGTAAGCGAGCCAAAAGCGTCCCAAGGTATGGCGATCGGATTGTGGAAGCGTAGCGAAGTCTGGCCATTCGCCAGTATCGATCCCGTGCCGCACAAGCTTGATGGCCCATATGTTGTAGAGGGAACGAACTCCTCCGGCCCGGGTGGTATCGGCTCTGCTCTCGACTTCGGCCCGTGCCTCGACTTCGCATCTCCGCAAGATATCTTCTGCTTCGTCAACACGACTTGCCTGAAGAAGGGAATATGCGCGCCATTCCGGATAGTGGCCGCAATACGTTGGTCCCTGACCAATGACCGATCTCGTCCGGTCGGCCGCTGCCATTGCCGCAGCATTCGCTTCGATCGATTCTGGCCACATGCCAAGGGCTAGATAGATGTGCGAGGTCATGTGCAGGGCGTGCCCCGCATCGCGCGCAATCGCGCCGTAAAGACGTGCTGCCCGCAGCCCCAATGGGGCGTGTTGCGGGTCGTCATAGCTGTGGATCAGGTAATGAAGCACCCCGGGATGCTGCGGATTTGCGGGAAACGCCTCCTCGAGGACGGCGGCGGCCTGCATGTATAGCGCGGTATCCCGCCCTGCTCCCGCGCGTCCCAGTATGGACAACGCGTAGAACGCTCGTGCGTCGATGTCCTCTGGCGAGGCTTCGAAGATCTTGCGCATCTTGGCGCTATATCGCGCGTCTCGATCGGCCTTTTCTCCCGGTCCATACAGCGTCTCGACGGCATCGAGCCACTCGGCTTCGCGGGGGCTGCGCGCCAGTCGCTTGCGAGCTTCCGGACTGTTTTCGAGCTTTGCCAGTGCCCGATGAGCGGCATCACGGTCTTGTGTCGCCCAAAGTGTGTGATTGAAGGTCATGGCCTCGCCCCAGTACGCCATGACGAAACCGGGATCGGCTTTCTGGGCATTGAGAAAGGCGCGCCGCGCGGGGCCGTATTCGAAGTTGTGAAGAAGGGCGAGGCCGGTGAGAAACGCCGCGTTCGCAGCCGCGTTTCCTTCCGTTTTCATTGTCACGCTGCCATAAGTCGCTTTCGGCACCTCCTCGCTGGCGTGATCTCCGTGATGCTGGGCCGCAGCTGGTGACGCAAGTAGAGCAGCGGTCGCCAATGCAAAAATGACTCGGGCCATGTCTTGAACCCTTCGAGAGTGATCGAGCCAATTTATCGCTTTGGTCGTGATGTTGCCAAGGCCTTTCGGGTACAGGGAAGTTAAACCAAGGGCTATTCGGCCCGGAATTGGCTTTCCGATCAGGGCAAGCGGGCGCTCCCCCGCTGAGATACTGGCATTGCGCGCGAGCGCGGGACACAAATCGCGGGGTTATCCAAGCCAGAGGCGCAGACCGCGTCCGCCGCCCTTCTTGTGGGACGATCCCGTGAGTAGTCCCTCGCCCAGTATGTGCTAGACTGACCTCAAGCCAGCCATGACCGGGGAGCAGGACCAGTTTGACATCTCGATCGCGACCGATGCCGAAGCAAATTCGCCGGGACGACCGGGTGCCGGAAAAGCACAACTTAATACCGGAGGACCAACTCGATGAGGCCAAAGCCAGCTACTCACGCAATCATCGCCTGTCATCCGGCGCAGGAAAGCTTCACGATGTCGATGGCCGCGCGTTATGCCGATGCCGTCAAGCGTCAGGGTCATACTGCCATCTTGCGCGATCTCTACCGGTGCGGCTTTGACCCGGTGCTCACAGACGCAGAGCGACATGGTGTGCCCGGTCGTGATGTCGAGGAAGAGTGGGCGGTGCTTGGAGAGCCCGAGGTTTTCGTGCTCGTCTACCCAATCTGGTATGGGGCTCCGCCTGCGATGCTTAAGGGTTACGTCGAACGTGTTTTCGGAGCTGGCAGACAGTTGGGCCGGCCACCCGGCGAGGAACAAAAAGACAGATTGGCCGGGAGACACCTAGTTTCCCTTACTTCATCAGGACAATTATACGCCTGGCTGAAGGAGAAGGGAGTGCCGGCGTCGCTCAGGACGATTTTCGACCGCTATCAATCCGAAGTCCTGGGCTTCTCCGAGTCTCGCCGCCATCATTTCGATGGGATAACCGAAACCACTCCACCCGAAGAAATCCGGGAACACCTTGCGGCTGTCGAGGCGGCAGCGGGCGAGGTTATCAAACGTCTGGCGAACGGGCCTCCGGAAATCGACCCGTATCGCCATCTTAGAGATGGCGGGCCGCCGTGATGATGTGACCCCCCCTGCTCGCAACGTAAATGAACTCGGACAATTGGGCGAAGGCTGCCAGCGAGCAAGGAGCAGGCAGACCGCTTGAACGGCAGGGGCGTTACGGCAGCCGTTCCGGAAACCGTCGATACCAGCCTACAGCTTGATTTGCGTGTTCTGGAATGTTGCGCACTGGACGAGGAGACGGTTCGTCGTCGCATTGAACTCGAGCGCTGGGGGTCCCTTAACAGTCGTATGAAGGCGAGTCGCTCGGCCGCCAACCGGCCCATCGTTCCGGTACGGATCAAGCCTTGGAATTGGCCGGGATCACGATCGTTTGATCACGACACGAGAGACGTGCCTGCCACTGTAAGAAGGTTCTGCGCCAGGTTTACATGTCGTGAGTGTCGTCTCCATCGTGCGAAACCGGGTTGACCTCTCTGACGGGTTTGGGTGATCGACGGTCTTACTGCTCTCGCGACCGCAGGTTCAATGGCAGCTTTTGAAGATTCACGGAGCCTCTTCGAGCGTCAGCGTCCAGGGCGCGAAGCTGCCGTACCACAGGCTCCTATGGTCACTCCCGCTCGATAAACTCCTCTCTGAGCTCCCGCTTGTCGCGCAACTCCTGAAGCGCCGTACCTTCGCGAGAGGCACCCTCGCGATAGGACCGGTGCTTGAGCTTGACCTTGTAACGCTCTGACACCGCATCATTGATGATGTCGAACATGCGCTGCTCCCAGTGCCATTCGTCTAGGTACACTTCTTTCATCCTGGGATCGTCGGTCTGCTGGTACTGCTGGGCCATATCGCTGACGATCTCCCGGGCCTCGTCTCGTCGCTTCAGCGCTTGGTCCAGCCTGTCGCGTGCCTCCCGGGTTGTCGGACCCCTGAACGAGATCTCACCTGTACTTGGGTCCAGGATGACATCGCTGGGGTGAGGAATGGGGCGCGGAGGTTCGACGCCTGCTCTCTGCGCGCGCTCGATCGCTTCGGTCCACTCGTGCTTGTAGTTGACCCAGGTGCCAAATGCCTCGAGCCTGGAGTTGAAGTCATCGCGCTCGAGCTTGGTCACCATCTCGGTCAGCGTCTTCTGGGCGAACCGGTTGCCCTTGAGCGCTGACACGCCCATGGCGCGGAACACCGCCTGGATCGCAGGAAGCTCGATCACCTTCTCGCCTTCGCGCAAGGTCACCGGGCGGTAGGCTTCCTCGCGCAAGTAGGCCTCGGCGCCGCGCATGCCGATGCCGGTGTCGATCTTGGGCTTGTTGCGCGCCCCGCGGGGGCGGCCGCGCGGGTTGCCTGACCTTCCCTTGCGGAACCGATGCTCGACCGGCGGGCGGCCGTACCCGACCTTGTATGGCACCGGCAGAGCGCCCTCCTCGTGCTTGTCTTCGGCTGCGCTCATTCCGCAGCCTCCCGCCCATAGCCAAGCCGGAGGTCAGCGACATCCTCGTAGCAGCCGTTGCTGCCAATAAGACGGGCGCGCTTACCAGTGTAGTCCTGCCAGCGGCGGATGATGGTGTCGCAGTAAATTGGATCGTATTCGATGAGCCGAGCAGAACGCCCGGTCTTCTCGGCCGCAATCAGCGTGCTGCCCGATCCACCGAACCCGTCGAGGATGATCTCCCCCCGCCTTGAGCAGTCGCGGATGGCATCGGCAATGAGCGCGACGGGCTTAACGGTGGGATGCATCGCCAGCTCGTCAGACCGACTGGCGCTGATCGAACTGATCCCAGCGTAGTCCCACACGTTGGTCCGGTACCGACCTGTCTCGCCGAGTCCGAAGGTATTGGTGTGGGTTGCGGTGCCCTGCTTGAACACGAACACTAGCTCGTGCTTCGAGCGATAGAACGCGCCCATCCCGCCGTTGGTCTTGTTCCAGACCACGAGGTTCTTGAGCTCGGTGAAGCTTTGGCTGCCGGCCGCGAGCAGCTCGCCCATGTGGCGCCAGTCCATGCACACGAACGCGATCGCGCCGTCGCGCAGGACCCGACTCATGTTACCTAGGGTTTCGGTGAGGAACGCGGTGAACTGGCTCTCGCTCATCTCGCCCGACGCGAACGCGAACTCGCGGTGCTTGACCGATCCCAGGCCGCAGACATTGCCGTCGATCGCGACGTTGTAGGGCGGATCGGTGAACACGAGATCGGCGCGCCCGCCCTCCATCACCCGGTCCATGCCCGCGGGATCTCGGGTGTCCCCGCAGAGAAGTCGGTGCCGGCCGAGCTGCCACAGATCGCCCATGCGACTGACGGGATCGCACAGAACCGCTGGCACCGCGTCCTCCGGAGTCAGAGGCCCTTCGGTGCTCGCCTCACAGGCTTCATCAATCGCCAAGTCCACCTCCGCCAGGCTGAACCCGGTAAGCTCGACGTCAAACTCGAGGTCGACCAGCGCCTGCAACTCGATCGCGAGGATCTCCTTATCCCACCCGGCATTCATCGCGAGCTTGTTGTCGGCCAAAACGTATGCTCGCCGCTCGATCTCAGAGAGGTGCGAAAGCGTCAGCGTTGGAACGGTCTTGCGACCGAGCAGCCTGGCTGCCTCGACGCGGCCATGACCGGCGATGATCTCGCCCGCGTCCGAGACGAGCACCGGGTTGGTAAACCCGAATCGTTCGATCGAGGCTGCAATCTGTTTGATCTGTTTTCTGGAGTGTGTGCGCGCATTGCGCGCGTAGGGCTTCAAGATGTCGACCGACAGATCGACCACCTGCGTCGCAGGAAAGTTCATACTCGTATCCTCCCGTCAGCCGTCGCGGCGATGGTTAAGGCGAACCCCTTACCACAACAGGGTCGAGAAGTCAAGACAAAACGGGAACAAGCCACTTATCGATGGTTAAATGCGAGGGTCGGCGGGCGATTGTCTGCGCCAGTGTTCGCGATTGGAGCGCGGCGTCCCTGCTACACTTCGGGGTCGCTGTTTCGCCGGACAAAACTCCCTGTTCGCCGTATTCCGCTCCCTGATCCCGGAAATCATATTCCCTGTTCGGCGTGCAGGGAATTCGGCTCAGAAAACGGCGGATCTCTGCGGGTTTCGATCGGCCCAGAATCCCCGAGGGTGGCCCAAAGATTGTGCTTTCCCTGTAGATTCCCTGTAAAATGAGCGAGATCAGCGTAGACTGGTTCGCTCGGGACTGCGTCGCGCACCAGACTGGCCAGGCCGAACCGGGACGGGTTCGAAAGGCGGCCTGCCGTCTGCGCCAGTCGAGGCGGGATGCGGCATATCCCTTCGATCGGCTACTGCATGGCTCGCCCCCGATCCACTTGGGTCGCGGATGGTCGCTTTGCGCCGCTCGGCCCGGTTCTAGCCGGCGGTGGCAAGAAGCTTGTCGATCTTGCGCCCGTCCATGTCGACCACCTCGATCCGCCAGCCCTGGTCCGTGAAGCTTTCGCCTTCATCGGGCAGCTTCTTCAGGTGCCACAGGACGTAGCCCGCGGCGGTGGCGAACTCGTGATCTTCGGGCAGATCGATGTCGAGCCGCTCGGCCATCTCGTCCACCGGCATCGCGCCCGAGATCAGGAGCGAGCCGTCCTCGCGCTCGACGATCGCGGGCGCTTCGCCGAGGTCGCTGTCGGACGCGAAGTTGCCGACGATCGCGGTGAGCAGGTCCACCGGGGTGACGATTCCCTCGAGATGGCCGTATTCGTCGTGAACCATGGCCATCGCGATCTCGGCCTGCTGCAACGTGCGCAGCGCGTCCATCGCGTCGAGCTGGTCGGGAATGACCTCGGGCTTCTTCATCATCGCGGCAAGGTCGATCGGCCTGCCCGCGAGCAGCCGGCCGAGCACCTCGCGAACCTTCACCACGCCCAGCACCTTGTCGGGCGACCCTTCTGCGACCGGCAGCAGCGAATGCGGGCTGGCGTCGATACGCGCGCGCAGCTCGATCTCGGGGGCATTGAGATCGAGCCAGTCGAGTTCGGTGCGCGGGGTCATCAGTGCGCGCACCGGACGGTCGGCCAGCCTGACCACGCCTGCGAGGATCTCGCTCTGTCCCGCCTCGATGACACCCGAATGGGTCGCCTCGGCGAAGATCATGTGAAGCTCCTCCGCGGTTACCGCGCCGTGCGAACTCGGCCTCACCCCCAGCACCCGGATGATCAACGACGACGACTTGTCGAGCAGCCAGACGAGCGGGGCAGCGACCCGCGCAAGCATCGCCATCGGTCTGCTGGCGAGGAGCGCGATCGGCAGCGCGGCGCGCAGGGCGATCTGCTTGGGCACCAGCTCGCCGACGACAAGCGTGGCGTAGGTCGTCAACCCGATTACCACGGCGAAGCCGATCTCCTCGGCGTATGCGGAGGGAACACCGAGCAGCGCCAGCCGCTCGCCCACCGGTGCCCCAAGGCTGGCACCCGAGTACGCGCCGGCGATGATCCCGACCAGCGTGATCCCGATCTGTACTGTCGAGAGGAATTTTCCGGGGTCCGCGGCGAGGCTGAGCGCGGTGCGCGCTGCACGGCTCCCGCGCTCGGCGGCGCTCTTCAGTCGCGCTGGCTTGGCAGAGACGATCGCCAGCTCGCTCATCGCGAACAGGCCGTTCAGCACGATCAGCCCGGCGATGATCAGAAGGTCGGTCCAGGGAAACGGGGTCACGCGGGCGAGCGCTAGCACATTTGCGCTGCCGCGCCAGCGGGAACGGCGCGCCGCGAGCGACGTTTCATGAGCCGAGGCGCGGGTTGGGCGTGCGCCTTCGTCGTGCGTTCGAACGATGCACGTGCTGAACGAGAACAGGAAAAGGGACATACCCATGCAGATTTCGCGCAAGATAACCGCCGGTTTCGCCGCTCTGTCGCTGCTGACCGTGTCGGCCTGCGTCACCGATCCGAATACCGGAGAGAAGAAGATTTCGCGCACCGCCATCGGCGGCGTGGGCGGCGCCGCCGCTGGCGCGCTGCTCGGCGGCTTGATCGGCGGCAAGACCGGCCGGATCGTCGGCGCTGTCGGCGGCGGCGCGATCGGCGGCGTGGTCGGCTACAAGATGGATCAGCAGATCAAGGAACTGAAGGACCAGACCGCTGGGTCCGGGGTGGACGTGAGCGCCGTCGACGGCGGCAACGCGATCCTCGTGAACCTGCCCGACGGCGTGACCTTCGCAACCGGAAGCTACGCGATCAGCCCGGGTTTCCAGACCCTGCTCGACCGGGTGGCGAACAGCCTGACCCAATATCCGAACAGCCTCGTCGACGTGTACGGCTATACCGATACCGTCGGCTCCGCGGCATCGAACCAGCGGCTGTCCGAACAGCGCGCGCAGGCAGTCGCCAACTACCTGATCAGTCGCGGCGTGAGTTCGGCGCGCATTCGCTGGATGGGCTTCGGCGAGACCAACCTGAAGGTGGCGACCGGTGACAACGTCAACGAACCGATGAACCGCCGGGTGGAAATCAAGATCGTCCCCCTCTCGGAAGCAGAAATCCGCGCCGCGCAAGGCTAGGATCCGAGCCCCTCTTGGGGTCGCACACGAAGGGCCGGTCTCCACAAGGAGGCCGGCCTTTTTCTGCAAGGTGCCTTATGGGGGGCAATCGTCCGTACGCCGTTCGTTAAAACGGCACGGCCCCGAATTCGGGCGCGCTGTCGGCTCGCTCGACCTGGGAACCGGCGTCATTTCGGGACTGGAATGATCGACCTGCTCGGCTCGCTGCATGTCGGGATCGCGCGGGCTGGGCGGTTGGGGTTCGTCCGTCGGCGGCTGACCCGCCTGCGCCAGCAGGAGTGGCAGGGCGGCAAGGCCAAAGGCGATTGTGCGAGCGAAAGTCATGAGCGCCACTCCTTTGCAGGGCGTCCGGAACCGGACCGGTGCTGTACGACTCGCTCTCCGCTACAGGAGCACACTCGGACACAAGGGTGCGCATCTTGCCGAAAAATGCAAGCGCGGCGTCCGGACTACCCTGCGATCGCGGCCGCACGGTCGGCAAGCCGGTCCACCGCCGCCGCGTGTATGCCTGGTGCGCTGATCAGCAGGCCGAAGGCCCGCGGGTCGCGCTTGTTGTAGGCGAGGGGACGACCGAAGGCGTCGGTGGTCTCGGCCCCGGCCTCGCGCGCGATCAGCGCGGCGGCGCCGATATCCCATTCCCATCCCCAGCGCAGCGTGGCGAGCAGATCCGCCTCGTCGGCAGCCACCATCGCGGCGCGCAGCGCGATCGAGTTCGGTTTCTCGACCGCCACCAGGTCGCGGTCTTCCTTCGGCAGTGTGTCGGTCGGCACCCGCGATCCGGGAAAGGTCTTGCGCTGCGAGGCGGCGAGCGGCTGCCCGTTTCGCCACGATCCCTGGCCCGCGATCGCGTGCCAGAACTCATTACGCGCCGGGGCCGCGAGGAAGCCGACGAGCGGCCGCCCTCCGCTGATCAGCGCGACCGACACCGCCCAACCGGTGCGGCCGCGGATGAAATCGCGCGTCCCGTCAACCGGATCGACCAGCCAGATAAGGTCCCGGTCGAGACGGGACGGGTCGTCGACGGTTTCCTCGCTAAGCCAGCCGGCGGCGGGCAGCAGGGTGCCCAACTCTCGCTTCAGGAAGCCGTCGACCGCCAGATCCGCTTCGCACACCGGGTTGCCCGGGGTCTTCTCCCACGCATTGAGCACGTGGCCGCCGCCGGGCCACATCGCGTGGGCAATCCGGCCCGCTTCGCGGACGATACCCTCAAGGCGTGCGGCGTCGATCATGCGGCGTGGACCATCTTGCCGCATTGGCCGGGGCAGTCGGCCTTTTCAAGCACGCCGATCCATGCTTAGGCCGCGCGCGAATCCCCCTTTTTCACGCAAGGCACGCGAACCCACCGATGAACATCCACGAATATCAGGCCAAGGAACTCCTCGCCAAGCACGGCATCCCGGTCCCCGCTGGACATGCGGCCCTTTCTGTAGAGGAAGCGGTGGAAGCGGCGCGGAAGCTTCCCGGGCCGCTGTATGTCGTCAAGGCGCAGATCCATGCCGGCGGTAGGGGCAAGGGCTCTTTCGCCGAACTGCCCGCCGGCTCCAAGGGCGGCGTGCGTCTGGCCAAGAGCATCGAGGAGGTCGAGGCGAACGCGAAGGAGATGCTCGGCCACACGCTGGTGACGGTCCAGACCGGCGCGGCGGGCAAGCAGGTCAATCGTCTATACGTGACCGACGGGGTCGACATCGCCAGGGAGTACTATCTCTCGCTGCTGGTCGACCGGGCGACGGGCCGCGTCGCCTTCGTTGTCTCGACCGAGGGCGGGATGGACATCGAGGGGGTCGCCCACGACACGCCCGAGAAGATCACCACCTTCACGATCGATCCGGCGCAAGGCTTCCAGCCGCACCACGGCCGCGCGGTGGCCTTCGCGCTGAAGCTCAAGGGCGACCTGAACAAGCAGGCGCAGAAACTTGCCAGGCAACTGTACGACGCGTTCATGGCGACCGACTGCTCGATGCTCGAGATCAATCCGCTGGTGGAAACCGAAGACGGAAAGCTGGTGGTGCTCGATGCCAAGATGAGTTTCGATTCGAACGCGCTCTACCGCCACCCGGACATCGAGGCGTTGCGCGACGAGACCGAGGAAGACCCGGCCGAAGTCGAGGCGAGCGAGCACGACCTCGCCTACATCAAGCTCGACGGCAACATCGGCTGCATGGTCAACGGCGCCGGCCTGGCGATGGCGACGATGGACATCATCAAGCTGAACGGCGCGTTTCCGGCCAACTTCCTCGACGTCGGCGGCGGCGCTTCGAAGGAAAAGGTGACCGCCGCGTTCAAGATCATCCTCAAGGACCCGGCGGTCGAGGGGATTCTCGTCAACATCTTCGGCGGGATCATGAAATGCGACGTCATCGCCGAAGGCATCGTCGCCGCTGCGAAGGACGTGAACCTGTCGGTTCCTCTGGTCGTCAGGCTGGAAGGAACCAACGTCGAAAAGGGCAAGGACATCCTCGCCACCTCGGGCCTCCCGATCGTGCCCGCGGACGATCTTGGCGATGCGGCGCGCAAGATCGTCGCCGAAGTCAGGCAGGTGGCGTGAGTCGGTTGACGCTTACGTAAAGGTCATTTAGACGGCGCGGCAGCAGCGCTGAAACGAAGGAATGGATGCCATGAAGATCCTCGTCCCGGTCAAGCGGGTGATCGATTACAACGTGAAGCCGCGGGTCAAGGCCGACGGTTCCGGGGTCGATCTCGCCAACGTCAAGATGAGCATGAACCCGTTCGACGAGATCGCGGTCGAGGAAGCGCTGCGGCTGAAGGAAAAGGGCGCGGCGACCGAGGTCGTGGTCGTGTCGATCGGTCCCGCAAAGGCGACCGAGACGCTGCGCACGGGCCTCGCCATGGGCGCGGACCGCGCGATCCACGTCGCCGTCGACGAAGGCGCCGAGGTCGAGCCGCTGGCGGTTGCAAAGATACTTAAGGGCATTGCCGACGAGGAGCAGCCGGGTCTCGTGATCCTCGGCAAGCAGGCAATCGACGACGATTCGAACCAGACCGGGCAGATGCTCGCCGCGTTGATGGACCGGCCCCAGGGCACCTTCGCCAATACGGTCGAGGTCGAAGGCGATTCGGTCACCGTGAAACGCGAGATTGACGGCGGCCTCGAAACCGTGAAGCTGTCGCTGCCCGCGATCGTCACCACCGACCTGCGCCTGAACGAGCCGCGCTACGCCAGCCTGCCCAACATTATGAAGGCGAAGTCGAAGCCGCTCGATACCAAGTCGCCCGCCGACTACGGCGTGGACATTGCGCCGCGCCTGAAGACGGTGAAGGTCGCCGAGCCGCCGGTGCGCCAAGCGGGCGTGAAGGTCGCCGACGTCGACGAACTGGTCGCCAAGCTGAAGGCGCTGGGCATCGCCTGAGCATTTCCCGAGGAAGGTTTAGACACATGAAGACTCTCGTTCTCGTCGAACACGACAACGCCTCGGTAAAGGATGCCACGCTGGCCGTGGTCACCGCCGCGGCGAAGCTGGGCGAAGTGCACCTTCTCGTCGCGGGCAAGGGCTGCGGCGCGGTCGCCGACGCGGCGGCGAAGATCGCCGGCGTGGGCAAGGTGCACGTGGCCGACGATGCCGCCTACGAGCACCAGCTGCCCGAGAACGTCGCCCCGCTCGTGGCGAGCCTGATGGACAGCCACGACGCGTTCCTCGCGCCGGCCACGACCACCGGCAAGAACATCGCCCCGCGGGTCGCCGCGCTGCTCGACGTGATGCAGGTGTCCGAGATCATCGGGATCGAGGGCGAGCGGACCTTCACCCGGCCGATCTACGCCGGCAACGCGATCGCCACCGTCGAATCGTCCGATCCCAAGCTCGTTATCACCGTGCGCGGCACCGCGTTCGACAAGGCCGCGACCGAAGGCGGTTCGGGCACCATCGAGGCCGTCTCCGGCCCCGGCGACGCCGGCACCTCGAGTTTCGTCGGCAGCGAGCTTGCCAAGAGCGAGCGCCCCGAACTGACCAGCGCCAAGGTGATCGTCTCGGGCGGCCGCGCACTGAAGGACGCTGACACCTTCAAGGAGGTCATCCTTCCGCTTGCCGACAAGCTCGGCGCGGGCGTCGGCGCGAGCCGCGCGGCGGTCGACGCCGGCTATGTGCCCAACGACTACCAGGTCGGGCAGACCGGCAAGATCGTCGCTCCGGAAGTCTACGTCGCGATCGGCATTTCGGGCGCGATCCAGCACCTTGCCGGCATGAAGGATTCCAAGACCATCATCGCCATCAACAAGGACGAGGATGCGCCGATCTTCCAGGTCGCCGACATCGGCCTCGTCGCCGACCTCTTCAAGGCGGTGCCGGAACTAACCGAAAAGCTCTGATCCCGGGCCCGGGACGCGCCTTGTGGCGTGCCCGGGGATGCGCTTAAATCGCGTCTGCGGGATAATGCTCGCAGGTGGGGGGGACGCGATGGCGCGAAGATCGTTCTTTCTTGCAGCGGCTCTGACGGGGTGCTGCGCCCCGGCGCTGGGCGCCGAATCGGCGGCGTTGGCCCCCTCGAAACCGTGGAACCTGCGCTACGACGAGCAGGCATGCCGCCTGGTCAGGGTGTTCGGGACGGGTGACGAGGCGGTCACGTTCACGCTTTCGAGGTACGGGCCGAGTTCGGGATTCGAACTCATTCTCGCCGGCAAGGACCTGAACCCGCGAGGGGCGCGGCTGCGCTATCGGTTTCTGCCCGGGGCGGATTTCGAGGTCGAGGAGAAGCCTTTCTACGGGAGCAGACCGGACGGGTCGACGGCCTGGCAGTTCGGGGGTAGCCTCGTACCGGATGTCGAGGCGCGGACCCTTGAGAAGCTTGCCGGCAGGGCGAAATCGGCCGCGTTCCGCCAGGCCGAAGTCGCGCGGAGCAAGGCGATAACCGGCTTCGAGATGCACTCGGGCATGAAGCGGTCCTTTGTCCTTCAAACGGGCGCCCTCGACGAGGCCTTCGCGGCGCTCGACACCTGTATCGACGATCTCGTCGGCTCGTGGGGGTATGATCCTGTGCAGGTGCAATCGCTCACGCGCGGCCCGGAGCCGAAGACCAACCCTGGAAGCTGGATGAATCCCGCCGATTACCCGCAAGGGTTATCGCGGCAGGGGGTGGGCGGCATCGTGCGATTCCGGCTCGATGTCGACGACCAAGGGAAGCCGGCGCGGTGCGTCGTGCAGGCCGCCTTCACCGATCCCGCGTTTGAGGAGGCCGCCTGCAAAATCCTGATGGAGAAGGCCCGTTTCGATCCGGCGCTGGATGCCCAGGGAAACCCGGTCGCGGCCTATTGGCGGAGCTCGGTGAAATGGCTGCCCGGTAACTAGCCGGCCGCTTTCGTCCCCGCGCGGCTGAATAGCCGGATCGGCGCGCCATCGGGCAAGGCGGTGTCACGGGTGAACGCGAACCCGAGCGCGCCCGCCAGCGCGATCGATGGCCCGTTGTCGGGGTCGATCATGCAGACGATCTCGCGCGGACCGTGGGCGGCATCGAACCAGCCCAGCACGGCATCCATTGCCTCGCGCGCAAAGCCCCTTCCGACATGCTCGGCGGCGATGATCCATCCGCCCTCGGGCTTGTCGTCGAAGTCCGGCCCCAACCCGCGATATGAATGGAATACGCCGCAATTGCCGATGACGGGTGCCTCGCCCCTGATGCGGACCATGAACGGGCCGTAGCCCTTGAGGAACCAGCTGCCTGCACCGCGCTGGAAACGCGCGAAGTGATCGGCGCGATCGGCCATCCCTCCCAGATAGCGGTGGGTCGCCGGGTTCGCGACGATGGCGTACATCTGGCTCTCGTCATCCGCCTGCGGCTGCCACAGCTCGAGTCGGGGGGTCGTCAGCAACGGACCGCTCACAGGACGGCGTCCAGCGCGTGGATCGTCATCCCGACAAGACCGCCGACGAGCGTGCCGTTCATGCGGATGAACTGGAGGTCGCGGCCGACCGCGCTCTCGATCCGGTCGGTCACCGTGCGTGCGTCCCACCTGCGCACGGTTTCAGACACCAGCCGGACGATCTGCCCTCCGTAGCGCTGCGCCACGCCGACCGCAGTGCGCCGCGCGAGACGATTGACCTGAAGCTGCAGCCGCGGATCGCTCGCCAGCGAGGTTCCAAGTTCGGTCAGGCTTTCGGTGACGAGGCCCGGCAGGCCATTGCCCGGCTCCCGCGCGCTCCTGATGAAACCGGCGCGCAGCCGTTCCCAGACGCCGAGCCACCAGGTCGCCACGGCGGGATTGTCGAGCAGGTCGTTCTTCGCCTTCTCGACCTTGGCGCGCAGTTCGGGATCGTGACGCAGGTCGTGCGCGAGCTTGTCCAGCCCTTCGTTGAGCTTGCCGCGCAAGGGATGCTGGGGATCGATAAGCACCTCGGCGAGCAGTTTGTAGAGCCCGTCGAGCACCGAGTTCGCGAGCTTTTCGTCGAGACCGGTCCAGCGGACGAGTCCGTTGGCTTTCTCGTGGATCATGTCGCGGATGAGGGTCTCGTTCGCCTCGATGGTAAGGCCCGTCCAGCGGATAGCCGAATCGATCAGCGGCAAGTGGCGCTTGTCGGCGATCGCGGCGGTGAGCATCTGGCCGAGCAGCGGCGCAACCTCGACCCGCGCGGCGAGTGCCTTGAGGCCGCCGCGCACCTGCGTGCCCAGCCGTTCGGGATCGAGCGATTCGAGAAACTCGGCGACAAGCTCTCCCGCCCCGGCGCGCAGCCGCGCCCCGGTGCCGCCCTGCGATGGTGCCGCGAGATAGTCGCCCACCGCCTTGGCAAGGTTCATGTCGCTCATCCGCCGGGCGACGACCGCCGGGGTCAGGAAATTGTCCTGCAGGAAAGCCGCCATGGTGTCGGCGATGCGGTCCTTGTTTTCCGGGATGATCGCAGTGTGCGGGATCGGCAGGCCTAGCGGGCGGCGAAACAGCGCGGTCACCGCGAACCAGTCGGCCAGCCCGCCGACCATTGCAGCCTCCGCAAATGCGCGAACGTACCCGACCGTGGGATGCAGGCCGAGGTACTGGCCGGTGAGCACGTAGAGCCCCGCCATCGCTACGAGCAGGCCCGTCGCGGTGCGGCGCATCGTACGCGCGCGGTCGGGATCGATACGGGTGCCCCCCATGCGCTGCCAACGCATGACGGCGCGCGGGGTTTCGCCGCTCACTCGGCGGGCAGCGCCACCGGCCGGTCGGGCTCACCGTCCGCGTCGCCGGGTTCGTAGGTCAGGAACTTGCGGCGCATCCATGGACCCATCCGCTTCTCGAGGCTGTCCGCAAGACTGAAGCCAGCGGGCACGATGAGCAGCGTCAGCAGCGTCGACAGGATCAGGCCGCCGATCACCACCGTGCCCATCGGGGCGCGCCAGGCCCCGTCGCCCGACAGCGACAGCGCTGTGGGCACCATGCCCGCGGTCATTGCGACGGTGGTCATCACGATCGGCTGGGCTCGCTTGTGTCCGGCGTCCATGATCGCCTCGAACTTGCGCTTGCCGTGCTCCATCGATTCGATCGCGAAATCGATCAGCAGGATCGAGTTCTTGGACACGATGCCGAGCAGCAGGAGAATGCCGATCAGCACCGGGAACGAAAGCGGCTGGCCGAAGATGTAGACGAGGAACGCGCCCCCGAGCGGAGCGAGAAGCAGCGAGCCCATGTTGACCAGCGGGCTCATCAACCGCTTGTAGAGCAGCACGAGCGTGGCGAATACCAGCAGGATGCCGGATACCAGCGCGATCTGGAAATTGGTCAGCAGTTCGTTCTGCAGCTCGTCCTGGCCGACCGCGTCGCGGATCACGCCCTGCGGCAGGTTCTTGAGCGTGGGCAGCGCGTTGACCTGTTCCATGGCATTGCCGCGCAGGACCCCCTCGGCCAGGTCCGCGCCTATGAAGACCCGCCGGTTCTGGTTGTAGCGCTGGATGCTCGTCGGGCCGGCGCCGAAGCTAATGTCGGCGATCCGCCCTAGCGGAACCGACGCCCCGGTGGCGGTCGGAACCGGCAGGTTGGCGATGGTGTCGATATCCTGGCGCGAATTCTTGGGCAGCTTCACCCGGATCGGGACCTGCCGGTCGCTGAGCGAGAACTTCGCAGCGTTCTGCTCGATCTCGCCCATCGTGGCGATGCGGATCGCCTGGCTGAGCGCGACCGTGGTCACACCCAGATCGGCGGCAAGATTAGCGCGGGGCCGGATAATGATCTCGGGCCGGGGAATGTCGGCCGAGATGCGGGGGGCGACGACGGAGTTGAGGCCCTTCATCTCCTCGACCAGCTTGGCCGCGGTCGAGGTCAGCAGTTCGGGATTGGACCCGGCGAGCATGATCGTCAGGTCGCGGCCGCTGTCGGGACCACCGGGGCCGCCCTGCGACTGGAACCGCACCCGAGCGTCCGCGAATCGGGCAAGTTCGGGCGCCAGCGCACGCTCGAACTCGAACGACTTGCGCTCGCGATCGGGCTTGAGCGTAATGTAGATCGTTGCCTGACCTTCGCGGACCCGCTCGAGCGCGCGGAGGACCTCGGGCTGGCGATAGAGAAGGGCTGCGACCTCGTCGGCGACCTTTTCGGTCGATTCGAGTGTCGTGCCGGGGACCATCTCGATCTCGACGCGGCTGTTGTCCTGGTCGGTTTCGGGCTCGAACTGGAACGGCGTGTTGCTGATCAGCAGCACGGTCAGCAGGAACGAGAAATAGCCGATGCCGAGCATCCAGACCCGGTGGTCGAGAAAGCGTGCCGACAGGTAGGCCCAGTTGTCGCGCATGGCGCTGCCGAAGCGCCGGACGATGAAACCCAGGAGACGCAGGACGAGGACGATCCCGACGAAGCCCGCCAGCACCGCGACCATCAGCTGGAGGAACGCGATCGGCCGGTTGACCGCGGTCCACAGCACCGAGTTGCGGTCCGAAGTCATTACGTCGGCGACCGTTTCGGGGATCTTGAGGCCGGAAAGAGCCTGGTAGGATCCCATCACGCCCACGCCGCCGACAACGAGCAGCAGCACGAGAACGAGGAAGAACCCGGTCACGTAAAGGAAACGCCGCCGCGGGCCGGCGAGGCCCGTGCGGGCCGCGACCATCTTCGAGCGATCGAGCGACCATTCGAGAACCCGCATGTACCGGTCCATCCACGGACCTTCGCCGTGCTCGGCATGCCCCTTCGCCTCGAGAAAGTAGGCGGCGAGCATCGGGGTGATCATCCGCGCGACGGCAAGGCTCATCAGCACCGCGGCAACCACGGTGAGGCCGAAGTTCTGGAAGAACTGCCCGGTCACGCCCGGCATCAGGCCCACGGGCAGGAACACCGCGACGATGCAGAAGCTGGTGGCGACGACCGCAAGGCCGATCTCGTCGGCCGCGTCGATCGACGCCTGGTAGGCGGACTTGCCCATCCGCATGTGGCGGACGATGTTCTCGATCTCGACGATCGCATCGTCGACCAGCACGCCCGCGACGAGTCCGAGCGCCAGCAGCGACATCTGGTTGAGGTTGAACCCCAGCAGATCCATGAACCAGAACGTCGGGATTGCCGACAGCGGTATGGCAATCGCGCTGATGACGGTAGCGCGCCAGTCGCGCAGGAAGAAGAACACGACCACGACCGCGAGGATCGCGCCCTCGATCATCGCCGCGAGCGAGCTTTCGTACTGGTCCTCGGTGTACTTGACGGTGTTGAACAGGGGGATGAAACGGACCCCCGGATTTTCCGCCTCGATCTCGGCAATGACCTCCTTCGCCTCGTTGTAGACGGTCACGTCCGAAGCGCCGCGCGCGCGCGACATGGCGAAGTTAACCACCTCCTTGTTGCGCACCTTGCTGATCGAGGTCCGCTCGGAATAGCCGTCGCGCACGGTGGCGACGTCGGCGAGCTTGACCGTACCGCCGCTCGATGTGCGGATTTGTTGCTGCGAGAGCTCGTACGCGGTGTCCGTGCTGCCGAGCACGCGGACCGACTGGCGGGTTCCGCCGACCTCGGCCATGCCGCCGGCCGCATCGAGGTTGGTCTGCCGCAGCAGCCCGTTGATCTGCCCCGCGGTGACGCCGAGCGCCTGCATCCGGGCGGGATCGAGGATGACCTCGATTTCGCGGTTCACCCCGGCGAAGCGGTTGACTTCGGCCATGCCCTCGATAGCGAGCAGCTGCTTGGCGACCGTGTCGTCGATGAACCAGCTCAGCTGCTCGATCGTCATGTCGTCGGCCTCGGCGGCGAAGATGCCGAGGAACCCGCCGGCGATCTGCGCCTTGCTGATCCGCGGCTCGAGAATGCCGTCGGGAAGACTGCCGCGGGTCGAATCGATGGCGTTCTTGACCTCGGACACCGCTGCGTTGACGTCGGTTCCGACTTCGAACTCGACGAACGTGCTCGAATTGCCCTCGCTCGCCGTGGACGAGATGTTGCGCACACCCTGAAGCGAACGGATCGCGGATTCGACCCGCTGGGTGATCTGGTTCTCGATCTCGGTAGGCGCGGCGCCCGGCTGGGATATGCTGACCTGCACGCCCGGGAATTCGATGTCCGGGTTGTTGACCACGTCCATGCGCGCGAAGCTGAGCAGACCGGCGAACAGCAGCGCCGTGAACAGCACCAGCGGAATGACCGGGTTGCGGATCGACCACGCGGAGATGTTGCGGAAGTTCATCGCGACCGGCCGCTACTTGCGCTGGAGGCGCGGGGAAATCGTCTCGCCCTCGGTAAGGAAACCGCCTGCGCGCAACACCACGCGTTCGTTGCCAGAGAGGCCTTCGACGATGGCGATGCCCTGGTCGGTGACGGTGCCGGTCTTCACCGGCCGTCGCACCGCCTTGTTGTCCTTGCCGACGATATACACGAACGATCCGGTCGAATCGGCAAGCACCGCGCTTTCCGGCAGGAGCGGAGCGACGATCGTGCCGCTGTTGAGCGAGGCCGAGGCGAACCCGCCAGGACGAAGCGCCGGGTCGTACGCGAGCGCCACGCGCACGGTGCCCTGGCGCGTTTGCGGATCGATCGTCGGCGAAACCTGCCAGATCTGGCCGGTGAAGCTCCGCTCGCTGCCAACCGGCACGACTGTGGCAATGTTGCCCGTCGAAAGCCGCGACAGCTGCGATTCGTTAACGCGGGCCAGCAGTTCCATCTCGCCGCCCTGCGCGATGGTGAACAACGGCGGGCCGCCCGCGCCGACGGTCTGGCCCGGTTCCACCGCGCGGGTGAGCACGAGGCCCGAAGCCGGCGCATAGATGGCGAGCCGCGCGGTGCGCGCTTGAAGTTCAGCCAGCGTCGCGCGGGAAACTCCCAGACGCGCGCGGGCCGCGTCGCGGGTCGCGGTCAGCCGGTCGACGTCGGCGGTCGAGATGAAACCCCGGTCGACCAGCTTGAGCGCGCGCTCGAGATTGGCCTGCGCGAGATTCAGGTCCGACTGCGCGACCCCGATCTGGGCCCGCGCGCCCTCGATCTGCTGGTTTTGCACCGAGCGGTCGATCGACACCAGCACCTGGCCCTTGCGCACCCAGTCGCCCTCGTCGGCCGCGACCGAAACCACCCGGCCGCCTTCACCGACGGAACCGACCGGCAGTTCGCGCCGCGCCGCCAGCGTGCCCGACGTGCTGATGGTTCCCGCGATGGTGGCCTTACCCGGCGCGATGACAGTCACCACCGGCACGATCGATTCGTCTTCCGCGGCTGCGCCCTCGCCCGACGTCTTGGCGTAGAGGTAGAGCGCGAGGATCAGGCCGAAGGTCGCGGCGATGGCGACGATTGCCAGCCGCCTGCGGCGCTTCGCGCCTTCGCCGGAATCGTCCAGCGGTTGCGCGAGATCCTCGCCCGGTACGACGGTAGTTTCGTAGTTCATCTGATCCTGCCCTGCCGAGCCCATGAGGTGTGTTACACCGGTAGGGCACCACGCGCAAGCGTGGCCATGGACCCATAGGCCTGAGGGGCTGCGGGGGCAATCGGGCGCTCGACGGGCGGTCTGTCGGGGCCGACGAGCGTCCAGCGGTGGCGGATCAGTCCCGGACGCGCCAGACCAGCAAGCCGCTGTCCCCGGGAGTGGCGACCGGTTCGAGCCAGGCGGGCGAACTCCCCCCGAGCAGCTCGGCCATGAATCCGTGCGGCGCGGCGGCGGAATAAGTCGCGGGTTCGCTCAGGTCAGGGCAGATTGCCACGTAGCGGGTGCCCCGCGCGGCCAGCGTGGCGTGCGCCGCGTCCGCCGGGCCGATGAACGTGGCGATCGTCGTTCGCATGGCCGCAGCACCCCGATGGTGGCCGGTGGCGACGACCGTTCGATCGGTCGCAAACAGGAGTTGCGGACCGACGTCGATCGGGGCGAGGATCTCGCCGGTCGGAAGATGGCGAAAGACCGTCGCGCCTCGGTCGATCCGGCACTCGGAAACCCGCGGTCCGATCTCGCCGCTCGCCGCGCGAGCCGGGAGGGCGATGGCAAACAGAGTCAGCGGCATGGCCGGCAGAAGCGCGAGCGCCAGCGCGGCCATCATCAGCACCCGTCGTCCCGGTTTGCGCAGGTTTCGCGCCGAGCGCAGCCATTCACGCACCAGCCAGCCCAGGGGAGCGGCTGCCAGCGCTCCCGCGACCGCGCCTGCACGGACCACGAAGACCGAGACGAGAAAGGCAGCGCCCAGGACCAGCGCGTAGTCCTGCCACCAGCGCCGCAGCCAGCCCGAGCTGCGACCGGCGAGCCGGATGCAGGCGGCAAGGGCGATCAGGGGCGGTATGACCACCTGCAGAATGTCGTTTGCAGGCTGCCGCCAGACCGGCAGGCCCTCGCCGACAGCGCGATACCAGAAGGCGTCGACCAGCGGGTCGAGCTGAGAGAAGGCTCCGGTCGTGCAGCCGGGGGCAAAGGAAGCGAGCGTCGCAGCGCCGAGCGCCGCGATCAGAGCAAACCCGGTCACCTGCGCAAAGCGCGGCAAAGGCTCGAGGCGTGCCAGGCCGGTCGCCGCAAGCGCGCCGAGGGAAAAAGCGCCGAGATGCGCGGGGCTGATGGCGTCGCAATGCTGGGCGAGATCGGCGAACCCGCGCGTCGCCGCGAAGAGCGCCAGCGACCCGATCGCCAGGCCCTGCATCGTGCCCACGAACCAGTCCCTGTCATGGCGATCGCGCAGCCAGCGCAGAGCCGTGACCCCGCAGATCGCAGCGGCGAGCGGCAAGCCCTCGATCGAGATCGAAAGCCAGGTTGCCATCGCCAGCCCGGCGATCCATCCGCCCACGTACGGGCGACGCGCCATCAACGCATTCATCACCGCCAGGGCGCAGACGATCTGCCATCCGTGGTGATCGATCCGCATCGGCCGCATCTGCTCGATCACCGGCACCGAAAGCGCCATCGCGAGGCAGGCAAACCCCGCCGCTTCCTCGCCAAGCAGGCGCCAGGCGATCCGGCCCGCGAGGAGCAACGCGACGGCCATTGTCGCAAGCGGCACGATAATCAGCGCGGCGGTTTCGGCAGCGCTCTGACCGATGAGCCAGCGCAGCGCCAGCACGACCGCCGCAATGGGCAGATCGACGAGGCGCGACCAGTGCATCGGTACGCCCCCGTTGACCGCGTCGATCCGGTGCTGCGTCACGTCGAACCAGGCTTGCCCCGCGATGAGGTCGCGCACCTGCAGGAGGCGCAAGGTGTCGTCGGGATCCGGGAACTGGTAGGCGAGGATAGCAGACAGGTTCGTGGCGATCAGCAAGGCCGAGATCACCAGCCAGGCAAGCGCGACGCGTACGAACAGATCCGGCGTGAACGCCGGCCGCCGCCTTTCGACGAACAGCGTCACGCCGCCGCTCCGTCGCGGCGGAACACGATCCGGTTGCGCAGCATCCAGGTCGCCGTGAAGCTCGCCGCTATCGCGATCAGCTTGGCAAGGCGGGGGTCGAGACCGGCGACATCGCCGACCCCGACGATGGAAGTCGTCAACGCGAGGCCGATCAGCGCCGAGCCGACGAAGAGGGCCTTCTGCCTGGTCCTTCCCCGGCCCCGCTCGGCGACGCTGTCGGTGAAGACAGTGCGGCTGGACAGCAGCCAGTGCGCCGCGATGCCGAGCGCGTAGCCGACCGCCGAGGCGATGGCTGCGGGCACCGCGAGGGCCAGCAGCGCGAGAAAGCAGCCGATGTCGACTGCCAGCGCGCCCACGCTCGCCAGTCCGTAGCGGACGAGCCGCCGGTCGACGATGCTGACGAGTCTGGCGATCATCTGGTCCGCTCCCGCAACCGGCCGCGCGCGCGCGACTGCGCGGGCCGGCGCCGATTGTCGGCCGGTTTGGTTAAGGATTGGACAATCCACAGCATGCGCTCCCCGCGCGACCGGACGGTCAGGCCACCTTGCGTCCGTCGGCGATCCGGGTCGGCACCTCGCGGACCGAGGCGAGCGCGGCGGCCTGGTCGTCGGTGATCTCGCGCTGGGGGAGGGCCTTCTCCGCCCCCTCGTCGCCCGCCTCGTGGTACTCGGCATCCTCGTTCACGCACCAGGTGTCGTAGACCCGCGTCCCGGCGAGGATGTTCTCCACCGTCAACATCGCTGTCATCATCGCGTGATCCTGGTTGTTGTAGCGGTGCATTCCGTTGCGGCCGACCAGGTGGAGCGTGGGGTGTTTTTCTTCGAGCTCGAAGCGCATCGCTGCGACGTTGGCTGCGTAGGTCTCGTCGTAGACCGGATAGGCCTTTTCCTGCCGCACGACTGCGCCGCCCTTGACCTTGCTCGGATCGAGCAGGCCGAGAATTTCCATCTCTCTCGTCGCCAGCGCGACGAGGTCCGCATCCGCCATCGACCACAGTCCGTCGCCTTCGAAGCAGAAATATTCGAGGCCAACGCAGGCCATGTTCTCATCCGGCACCATTTCCGGGCTCCACGAGCGGAAATTCTGCACGCGGCCGACCTTCACCTTGCTGTCGTGGATGTAGATCCAGTTGTCGGGGAACAGGTCCTCGCCCTCCACCATCAGCGCCACGGTCAGGAAATCGCGGTACTTGAGGTTCGAGGCGTTGAGAGTGGTGTCCGGCAGTGGGTGGAGACGCGCGGCGAGTTCGCGCATCGGTGCGCTGCTGATCGCGCTGGCGGCCTTGACTACCACCTTGCGGCCATCCTTCGCGACCGCGCTCATGCGCCAGCCGCCGTGTCCGTCGGCCGCGAGCTGTTCGAGGGCATGGCCCATGATCACGGTGCCGCGGCCTGTCGCCTCGATCTTGTCGCGCGCCGCGTCCCACATCATGCCCGGACCCTGGCGCGGGTAGCGGAAGGTCTCGAGCAGGGTCTTTACCGCCTGCCCGTCATTCGGGCGCTTGTTGAGGCCGAGGCTGCGCTTCAATCCGTCGGTCACCGCGCCCCAGAGCGAAAGGCCCTTGATGCGCTGGGCCGCCCAGTCGGCGCTCATCTCGTCGCACGGCATCCCCCACACCTTCTCGGTGTAGGTTTTGAAGAAGATCGAATAGAGGCGCCTGCCGAACTGGTTGCTGGTCCAGTCCTCGAAACTTCTGACCTCGCGGATCGGGAAGACCTTCGACCACGCGTAGCTCGCCATGCAGGCGACCGAGCGCAGAATCCCGAGGTTCCACAGCGCCTCGAATGCCCGTAGCGGATAGCTGTAGAACTTGCCCTCGTAGTAGATGCGGCTCATCCGCGGGCGCTGGATGAAGTCGTCGGGCAGGAGCTCGTCCCACAGGTCCACCACGGCCTGCGATTTCGAGAAGAACCTGTGCCCGCCGATGTCGAAGCGATAGCCGCCGTGCTCCACGGTGCGGCTGATGCCGCCCACGTAGGTTTCGTCCCGTTCGATGATAGCGACGCTCTTGCCTGCCCTGGTCAGCAGGTACCCCGCGGTCAGGCCGGCCGGCCCGGCACCGACGATCGCGACATCGACAGTCAACTCGTTCGGCGTATTCGTCATTCCAGCCCCCCACTTCGATTGACCGGGGAGTGAAGGAAATTGGTTACCGGTCGGTAAACGCGCCCTGCGACGCCTAGCGGCGGAGGGTCGCCGCGCAGCGCGGCATCTCGATCAACCGGGGATCCTGCGCTCTGGCCGCGAATACCGCGAGCTGGCTCAGGCTGAAGGTATCGTCGAACACGAGACCGTGGACGTTGCTCTTTCGCCAGCGCACCCGGGCGCGGACCTCGGGCAGGATGCCGGACAGGATCCGCAGCGGCTGGTCGATCGCGAGAAGATCGCCGCATTCTATGCGCGCTCCCTGCTGCGAGATGTTGACGACCTCGGCCGCAACGCGCCGCCCGAGAAAGGCGAGCTCGACCGGGAAGGTAATGTTGAGGCGCAACTGGCGCTTGGGATAGCGTCCCGCCTCGGCGATCAGGCGGACGATGTCGACCTGGTCGCGGAACCGGTATCCGGCCTCGTTGCCACGGTCCCAGATCGGCTCGAGCCGGTGTTGCTCACCGGTCTGAAGCTCGAGCACGAGCGCCCCGCCGGGCAGGGGATGAAAGCCGCGCAAGGAGATCCCGCTCTCCGAGACGTCGCGGATCACCGCGATGAATTCGCCCGACGGTGCGATCAGCTTCGCGGCGCGGATAAGCAGCGTGAAGCGGGGCGCCGCGCGATCCTCGCATGGCTCCCCCGCGGGTGCGGTCGGCAATTCGATACGTCCTTGCTCCATTCGCGTACCCTGATTGCAGCGGCATTCACGCCGCGGAGCGCTTTTTTGACAGAAAACGGTCTCGGCACCCCTTCCTAGAGCGTAGGGGTAATTACGGTATTATGGTGCAAGGTTAACCCGCCCCGGACAAAGGCCCCTTTCGGGCGGGTCGGTGCTCCTGGTGCGGGTGGTGGGACTCGAACCCACACGACCAGAGGTCAGGGGATTTTAAGTCCCCGGCGTCTACCGTTCCGCCACACCCGCTCGCCCGGTGGCCCTAGCGCGGCGCACGTGCGGCGGCAATTTTCCGGTTCCGGCCTGCGGCTTCAGTCCTCGTTGAGGACGCGGCGCATTTCCTTGCCGGGCTTGAAGTAGGGGACCTTCTTGGCGGGCACGTCGACCGCTTCGCCTGTGCGGGGGTTGCGGCCCTTGCGGGCGCTGCGATCGCGGGTCGAAAACGCCCCAAAGCCGCGCAACTCGACCCGTCCGCCTTCCGCGAGGCGCTTGCCGATCTCGTCGAAAAAGATGTCGACGACCTGCTCCACCTCTTCGGTCCGCAGCTCGGGGTTCTCCCGGGCGATAGCCTGCAAGAGTTCAGATCTTATCACGTGTCCACCCTCCGATCGCGACCATTGTTATGGCCGAGCGCGACCAGCTCGCCCTGTTCCGGGAAGAGTGCCAGACAGTGCGGGCAAGTGCAATCTTGCTTTCAGAGCAATGGTTTCAGGCCCGTTCGAGAAGTTCGGCCGGATCGATGCCCAGCCGCTCGATGCGCGCGGCGATCTCGGGCCAGTCCTCGTCGATGAACCGCTTGCGTTCGGCTCGGCGCAACCGCTCGGCCGCGCCCTGCGCGACGTACATGCCGACTCCCCGCTGGACCTCGACGAGGCCCTCGCTCTGGAACAGCTGGTAGGCCTTCGCGACCGTTAGCGGGTTCGCGCTCTGATCGGCGGCGAAGGCGCGTACCGAGGGCAGCATCTCGCCTTCCCGGTATCGGCCTTCGATGATCGCGGCCGCGATCAGGTCGCGCAGCCGCAGGTACACGGGCTGGCTCTGCTGCATCATGCGCTGTCCTCTTTCGCGATCGGGCGACGGCCCGCGTCTGCCGAACCCGTACGCCGCGGTGCATCAGTGCCATAATACAGCGGTGCGCGTCAAGCGGGCGGGTCCGTGCTGGCGGGCAAGTTGCGGGTGAAACTAGCTCTTCACATGCAGAAACTTGACGCTAGGGTGCGCGCGATTCCGGCTCGGGGAGGGCCGCGACGAGAACTAGAGGGTTTCGCACGCATGGCGTCACGACAGCTTCCGCACGGCGACAGCGCCGGCACGTTCCTGGGGCACCCGAAGGGCCTGTTCATGCTCTTCTTCGCCGAAATGTGGGAGCGCTTCTCCTACTACGGCATGCGGGCGCTGCTGATCTTCTACCTGACCAAGCACTGGCTGTATTCGGACAGCGAGGCGGGGATCATATACGGCGCCTACACCGCGCTGGTCTACATCACCCCCGTGGTCGGCGGATACCTCGCCGACAAGTATCTCGGCCAGCGAAAGGCAGTGCTGTTCGGTGCCGTGCTGTTGACCTTCGGTCACTTCTTCATGGCGTTCGAGGGCGAGGCCGCGGCCGGCCATGCCGACAACCCGATAATCAACGTGTTCTGGCTGGCGCTGGCACTGATCATCGTCGGTTCCGGCTTCCTCAAGGCGAACATCTCGGTGATCGTCGGCCAGCTCTACCCGCGCACGGACGTGCGCCGCGACGGCGCCTACACGATCTTCTACATGGGGATTAACCTCGGCGCGGCGCTCGGCTCGCTGCTCTGTGGCTACATCGGCGAAACCTATGGCTGGGCCTATGGCTTCGGCCTCGCGGGCATCGGGATGCTTGCCGGCCTGGCAGTATTCGTCGCCGGCAAGGGCCTGCTGCTCGGCCGCGGCGAACCGCCGGTTCCGCTCGCCAGGGGGCGCGAATTCTCGATGTATGGCGTCGGGCTCGTGCTCGTCGCGATCTGCTGGGTTCTCGTGCAGAACCAGGCCGTGGTCGGCTGGTTGCTCGGCATCTTCGGCGGCATCCTCGTCCTCTACGTGATCGGCACGGCGGTCACGAAACTGCATCCCGATGAGCGTGACCGTATCTTCGCGGCGCTGTTCCTCATCATCACCTCGATCATCTTCTGGGCGCTGTTCGAGCAGGCCGGATCGAGCCTCAACCTCTTCACCGATCGCCACGTCGACCGGGGCGGGGTGCCCGCGTCGGTGTTCCAGTCGATCAACGCGATCTACATCATCCTCCTCGCGCCGGTGTTCGCCACCTTGTGGACCGTTCTGGGGCGCAAGGGACTCGAGCCGTCAACGCCGTTCAAGTTCGGGCTCGGGGTGGTCCAGGTCGGGCTCGGATTCCTCGTGCTCGTCTGGGGCGCGGCCTCGGTCGGGATCGACGTGCCGACGCCGGTGATCTTCATCTTCCTGATCTACCTGCTCCACACCACCGGCGAGCTGTGCCTCAGCCCGGTCGGCCTTTCGGCGATGAACCGACTGGCCCCGGCGCACATGGCCTCGCTGATCATGGGCGTGTGGTTCTTCGCATCGGCGACCGGCAACTTCGCCGCCGGCCTCATCGCATCGGCCACCGGCGCCGAAGGCGTCGGCGAGGAGGCGGGCAAGCAGGTCGTGCTCGACGTCTATTCCACGGTCGGCTGGGTCGCGGTCGGCGTGGGCGTCGGGGTGCTGGTGATCAGCCCGCTGATCAAGAAGCTGATGCACCTCGACACGCTGCGCGACGACAACGTCGGCGACGACCTCGAGGGGCAGGCCGAGGGTCCGGGCGAGCCGCAGGGCGCGGGCATGCACCCGACCACCCGGTCCCGCTAGGATACGTTCGAGTTTCGCGCGGGTCGCCCCGGTCATAAGGCCCGGTGGCCCGCGCGACAGCAGCCAGTCTGGATAAACAACCCATGATCAGAAGCCTACTTCTCGCTGGTGGCGCCGCGATGGCGCTTGCGGCGTGCGCGGCGCCACGCGACGACGCGCCGAAGAGCGCGAGCGCCGCGATCGACAAGAACCCGTACCCGTCGACCTACCGGCCCTACCCCGGCGTTCCCACTGCACTCGTCGGAGCGACGGTTTTCGATGGGGCGGGCGGCCGGATCGACAACGGCACGGTCCTGTTCGAAGGCGGCAAGGTCGTGGGCGTGGGCGGTCCCGACCTGTCAATCCCGGCTGGCTATGCCCGTATCGAGGGTGTCGGGAAGTTCGTGACCCCGGGTATCATCGACATTCACTCCCACCTCGGCGACTACCCGTCGCCCGCGGTCGCAGCGCACTCGGACGGTAACGAAGCCACCAGCCCGACGACGCCGGAAGTGTGGGCGGAACACTCGGTCTGGCCGCAGGACCCCGGCTTCAGCCGGGCGCTGGCGAACGGCGGCGTGACCAGCCTGCAGATCCTGCCCGGGTCCGCCAACCTGATGGGCGGCCGCTCGGTAACGCTCAAGAACGTGCCCGCCCGCACGATGCAGGGAATGAAGTTTCCGCAGGCGCCCTACAGCATGAAAATGGCGTGCGGCGAGAATCCCAAGCGCGTCTACGGCGCGAAGGGCCGGATGCCGTCGACCCGCATGGGCAACATCGCGGTCAACCGGCAGACCTGGCTCGCGGCAAAGGAATACGACGGCAAGAAGCGCGACCTGGCAAAGGAGACGCTGAAGGGCGTGCTCGACGGGGAAATCCTGATCCAGAATCACTGCTACCGTGCCGACGAAATGGCCATCGTGCTCGATATGGCGAGGGAGATGGGCTACAAGGTCGCGGCCTTCCACCACGCAGTGGAAAGCTACAAGATCGCCGATCTCCTGAAGCAGAACGGCGTCTGCAGCGCGATCTGGGCCGACTGGTACGGCTTCAAGATGGAAAGCTACGACGGCATCCCTGAAAACGCCGCGTTCCTGCAGAACGCCGGCGCCTGCGTGGTGATCCACTCCGACGACGCGAACGGCATTCAGCGCCTCAACCAGGAAGCTGCCAAGGCGCAGGCCGCCGGCCGGCGCGCGGGTATCGCCATCGACGATGCCACCGTGATCCGCTGGCTTACCCTGAACCCCGCGACCGCGATGGGGATCGCCGATTGGACCGGCAGCCTCGAGAAGGGCAAGATGGCCGACGTCGTGCTGTGGAACGGCGATCCGCTGTCGGTCTATTCTCGGCCCGAAAAAGTCTGGATCGATGGCGCGCTGATGTTCGACGCGACCGACCGCAAGCGCCGCCCGGTGAGTGATTTCGAGCTCGGGCAGCCGGGCGAGGGAGACGTGAAATGACGGGCCGCCTGCTTGCCGGACTGGCACTTTTCGCGCTGTGCGCCCCCGTCGCGGCGCAGGATTTCGCGATCACGAACGCGACGGTCGCGACCGGCGACGGCAGCGCGCCGGTCGACGGTGCGACGGTCGTCGTACGCGGAGGCAAGGTCGTCGCGGTCGGGTCGGGCGTCGCCGTGCCGGCGGGGATCGAAACGGTCGACGGGACCGGCAAGTGGGTGACTCCCGGGGTGTTCGCCGCGATGACCGATCTCGGCCTGGTCGATGCATCGGGCGTGTCCGATTCCAACGATACCGGCGCCCGCAATTCGCCGTTCGGCGCCGCGCTCGATGTGGCCCCGGCGATCAACCCGGGCGCACAGGACGTTGCCGTCTCGCGCGAGGCGGGGGTGACCCGCGCCACCGTGTTTCCCTCGCCGACAAGTTCGATCTTCGCGGGCCAGGGCGCGGTGGTGGACCTGGGTGCCGATCCCCGGATGGTCGTCCGTCCGCGCGCGTTCCAGGTGGTGACGCTGGGCGAGCAGGGCGCGCAGATTGCCGGCGGCAGCCGTACGAGCGCGCACGCGGTCCTTCGCAACGCCTTGCGCGAAGCACGCCAGTACGGCGAGGAGGGGGCGCTTATCCGCGGCGGAGGGGACCGGCGTACCGTATCGACCGGCGACGACGTCCCGATCGATACGCGTCTGCTCGACAACCGGGCGGACCGCGAGGATGTCCTGCTGACCCGTTTCGATGCGGGCGCGCTGGTTCCGGTGGTTACGGGGGCTCAGCCGCTCTACGTCATCGTGGAGCGCGCGTCCGACATCCGCTCGGTGCTCGCTCTCAGGCAGGAATTCCCCAGCCTCAGGCTCGTCCTCGTCGGAGCGAGCGAGGGATGGCGGGTGGCCGGCGACATCGCCGCCGCGGGCGTCCCGGTTATCGCCGACCCGCTCGACGACCTGCCATCGAGTTTCGAGCAGCTTGCCGCCACGCAGTCGAACGTCGGGCGGATGGTCCGCGCGGGAGTGAAGGTGGCGCTTGGTCGGGTGACCGATACCGGCGGCGCACAGCCGCGTAACCTCATGCAGTTCGCCGGCAACCTCGTCGCGCTGACCCGCGTCCCGGGGGCCACGGGGCTGAGCTGGGGTGAAGCCTTCGCGTCGATCTCGTCGGTTCCGGCCGAGATTTCCGGGTTCGGCGGACGACTGGGCGTGTTGCGACCCGGCGCGGCGGGAGACGTCGTGATCTGGGACGGCGATCCGCTCGAGGTGTCGAGCGCGGCCGAGCGCGTGTTCATCGACGGCGTCGAGCAGCCGCATACGAGCCACCAGAAGCGTCTGCGCGACCGCTATCGCGATCTCGACGAGAGCGACCTGCCCAAGGCGTACGACTGGTGAGGTGGAGGCTTGCAGGCGATAGCGGAGCAACGCTCGCGCTGGGTGCCGCGCTCATCGCCGGTGCCGCCGCGCTTGCGCAGGATGGCAGCAACGGCCCGCCCGATCGCAGCCAGGACATGGCGTGGGTCAGCGCCCAGCAGGCGGCTCTCGCCGAGCGCGCGGCGCAGCCGGGCTGGCAATCGCTCGAAGACGGAGTGCTGTGGCGCCGCGTGGCGGGCACCGGCAGCGGACCGCGGCCGACGGTCGATGACGTGGTCACCGTGCACTACACCGGAAGTTTCGTCGACGGCGGCGTGTTCGACAGTTCGGAGAACGGGGAGTCCGCGACGTTCCCGCTCGGCCGGCTGATCCCGGCCTGGCAGGCGGCGATTCCCCAGATGGCGGTCGGCGACACGATCGAGATCGCGGCGCCAGCCACCGCCGCCTACGGCATGAAGGGCAAGGGCCCCATTCCCGGAGGCGCGACTCTGCTGTTCACCGTCCGGCTCTTGGCTGTGGGCGATAAGTAAGTTGCAATAACGAACTGAATGTGGTCAACCGGGTCCCCAAGGGAGTTCGTCGATGGATCCAGCCCTCACCCAGTTGCTTGCGGCCTCGATCACGTTCGTGGGGACGCATTTCGCGTTGTCGCATCCCTTGCGCGCGCCGCTCGTTCGCCGGATCGGTGAAGGACCATTCCTGGGTCTCTACTCGCTTGTCGCCGCGGCGGCGCTGGTGTGGATGGTCATCGCGTTCCGTGCGGCGCCTGCGGCTGACATACCGGGCGCGGTGGGCGATGCCGGGTGGATCGCGGCCAGCCTGCTGACGATCCCCGCGCTGGTGCTCTTCTTCGGCTCGTTGCGCAGCAATCCGGCGCTGCCCAATCCTGGCGCCGCCAAGCCCATCGACCGGGCGCCGACCGGGGTCTTCGCGGTCACCCGTCACCCGATGATGTGGGGTTTCGCACTCTGGGCGCTGGCGCACCTTCTGCTTGCATGGAGCTGGCGAACCACGATCGTGGCGCTGGCTATCGGCTTCCTCGCGCTCGTCGGCGCGCACATGCAGGACCGCAAGAAAGAGGCGCTGCTGGGCGAGGCCTGGGCAGACTGGGAGGCGCGGACCAGCTACTGGCCGCACTGGCAGAACCTGCTGCGCGCCGGATGGGGCCTGTGGGCTCTCGCCATCGCGGCGTGGCTCGTGGTGACCTGGGCCCACATCCATGCCGCAGGGGTTCCGGCCGGCCTCTGGCGCTGGATGGGCTAGCTTGCGCGGGTCGGGTGAGGGGCCGGTCTAGGCCCTTGCTTCCCCTGCCCGCTCTTCGGTCCCCGCGCTGTTGTGGCGCAGCGCCTTCAGCACGGTATCGACGATGTGCGGCGCGTTGAGGCCGGCCTCGTCGTACTGCCTGGCGGGATCGTCATGGTCCTGGAACACGTCGGGCAGGCGCATCGTGCGGATCCTGAGGCCGCCCCCCGCTCCGTCGGGGTCAAGCAGCCCCTCGTCGCTCGCATGCGTGAGCACGTGCGCGCCGAGGCCGCCGATGGCGGCTTCCTCCACCGTGACGACGACATCGTGGTCGCGCATGAGGCGGTCGATGAGCGCGGTGTCTAGCGGCTTGGCGAAGCGCAGGTCGGCGACCGTGGTGGACAGGCCCTTCGCCTCGAGCGCGTCGGCTGCCTTTTCCGCTTCCGCCAGGCGGGTGCCGAGCGACAGGATCGCGACCTTGGTGCCTTCCCGCACGATACGTCCCTTGCCGATTTCCAGCAGCTGCGGCGTCTCGGGAAGGGGAACGCCAGTGCCCCCGCCGCGCGGGTAGCGGAACGCGATCGGGCCGCTGTCGTGCATCGCCGCGGTGTAGGTCATGTGGACCAGTTCGGCCTCGTCGGCGGCGGCCATCACGACCATGTTCGGCAGGGTCGAAAGATAGGTCACGTCGAACGATCCGGCGTGCGTGCAGCCGTCGGCGCCGACCAGCCCGGCGCGGTCGATCGCGAAGCGGACCGGCAGGTTCTGGATAGCGACGTCGTGGACCACCTGGTCGAACGCACGCTGGAGGAAGGTCGAGTAGATCGCCGCGAACGGGCGCATGCCTTCGGCGGCGAGACCGGCGGCAAAGGTAACGGCGTGCTGTTCGGCAATGCCGACGTCGAACGCCCGGGCGGGATGCGCCTTCGCGAAGCGGTCCACTCCCGTCCCGCTCGGCATGGCGGCAGTGATCGCGCAGATGCGCGGGTCGCTGTCGGCCAGCTTCGCCAGCGTGTCGCCGAACACGTTCTGGTAGGCGGGCGGTCCGCCTGCGCTCTTCTTCTGTTCGCCGGTGATCACGTCGAACTTCTGGACGCCATGGTACTTGTCGGCGGAATTCTCGGCCGGGGCGTAGCCCTTGCCCTTCTTGGTCACGACATGGATCAGGATCGGCCCCTGCTCGCTGTCGCGCACGTTCTCGAGCACGGGGATCAGGTGATCGAGGTTGTGACCGTCGATGGGGCCGACATAGTAGAATCCCAGCTCCTCGAACATCGTGCCGCCGGTGACCATGCCGCGGGCATATTCCTCGGCTTTCTCGAGACCGCTGAACACCCTGCGCGACAGCTTCTTGGAGATGCGCTTGGCGAGGCTGCGCAGGCCGAGATACTCGCTCGAGGAGACCATCCGCGCGAGGTACGCCGACAGCCCGCCCACCGGCGGGGCGATCGACATGTCGTTATCGTTCAGGATCACGATCAGCCGGTTGCCCGCCTGTTCGGCATTGTTCATCGCCTCGTACGCCATGCCGGCGCTCATCGCGCCGTCGCCGATCACCGCGATCCCCCGGCCCGGCCTGCCCTGCAGCTTGTTCGCCATCGCGAAGCCCAGCGCCGCCGAGATCGAGGTCGACGAGTGCGCCGCGCCGAACGGGTCGTATTCGCTTTCGCTGCGCTTGGTGAAGCCGGAGAGCCCGCCGCCCTGCCGCAAAGTACGGATGCGGTCCCGGCGCCCGGTTATGATCTTGTGCGGGTAGGCCTGGTGCCCCACGTCCCACACCAGCTTGTCGGTCGGCGTGTCGAAGACATAGTGGATCGCCACGGTCAGCTCGACCACGCCGAGGCCCGATCCCAGGTGGCCGCCAGTGCTGCCTACGGCGCTGATCATCTCCTCGCGCAGTTCGTCGGCCAGCTGGCGAAGCTGCTCGGGCCTGAGCCGGCGCAGGTCGGTGGGCGTATCGACGGTGTCGAGCAGAGGCGTTTCCGGGCGGGTCGTCATGCCCATGTCCCTACAACGGGGCAGCGGGCGTGTCGATGAACGGTTGCGGATGAAACCATGAGCAATCGATGAAACAGGCGGCGGGCAACCGGTTCGGCGTTGACGCACGCGCATGCGGCAACGCAAATCGCCAGTCATGGGTGAGCCGCGGATTCGCAACGCGACGATGCATGACATCCCGGCGATTGCCGGGGTGATGGAACGCGCGATCGCCGAACTGCAGAAACCGTTTCTCAGCCCCGACCAGATCGCGGCAAGTCGCAAGAGCATGGGCCTCGATACGCAGCTCGTCTCCGACGGGACCTATTTCTGCGTCGAGATCGACGGCGCACTTGCCGGCTGTGGCGGGTGGAGCAAGCGGGCGACGCTCTACGGGGGCGACCATTCCGCGGAGACGCGCGACGACCGCCTGCTCGACCCTGCCAGCGAGCCGGCGCGCGTACGCGCGATGTATACCGATCCCGCCTTTACCCGGCGCGGCGTGGGGCGGTTGATCCTCGAGGCCTGCGAAACCGCGGCGCGCCAGGCGGGTTTCCGCAGGCTCGAGATGATGGCGACGGTCGCGGGCGAGCCGCTCTACGCGGCGTGCGGCTACCAGGTGGTCGAGCGGGTCGAGCGCATGGCCGCCGAAGGAACGGCGGTCCCCGGCGCGGTCATGGCCAAGAATCTCGACTAGGTCAGCGGCATTGGGCGCACAGCCCGCGAATCTCTATCACCGGGCGCTCGGGCTTGAAGTCGGCCGCCTCGGCCAATCCGCGTACGGTCTTGCTGACGGCATCGTTGTCGATGTGGGTCGCCTCGCCGCATTCGTCGCAAACGAGGAAGATGCAGTCGTGCAGGCACCCCGGATGGCTGTTGGCGAGATAGGCGTTCGACGATTCGACCCGCATCGCCAGGTTGTTCGCCACGAACAGGTCGAGGATTCGGTAGATCGAATTGGGCGCGATACGCTTGCCCCGCTTGGCGGACACCTCGTCGGCGATGTCGTAGGCGCTGGCAGGGCTGGCGTGAGTGGCGAGCGCGCCGAACACGTCCGCGCGCAGGTCTGTCCACTGCTCGCCGGCGCGGGTCAACGCGTCTTGGGCGGCATGGACGAGGTCGTGCCCCGAGTGCTCGTGATGATGATGGAGGGTCGCCATGGCGGCAATGTAGTGCCTGCCGCCGCGTAGCGCCAGATAGCCTCAGTTCGGGGTGAAAGACGCCTTGTAGAGCGCCGGATACATCGCCTTGAGCGCGCGCACCTTGGGCGCATCCCAGCGCACGATGTAGGGATGTTTCGGGTTCTTCTGCGCGAAATCCTGGTGACGGGATTCCGCCGGGTAGAATGCCTGCGCGCGTTCGATCCCCGTCACGATGGGTTTCTTCCAAGCGCCCGACGCGGCCATCTGCCTGAGATAGGCGCTTGCCACGGCGCGCTGTTCCTCACTCATCGGGATCAGCGCGGCGCGATACTGCGGTCCCACGTCGGGGCCCTGCCGGTTCCTGAGCGTGGGATCGGCCACGACCGAGAAAAACACCTGCAGGAGCTGGTCGTACCGCACGAGGCGCGGGTCATAGGTGACCTTCACGGCTTCGGCGTGCTCGGTAATGCCCGACGAGACGATCTCGTATCTGGCGGACCGCTCGGTTCCGCCGTGATAGCCGCTGACCGCGCTGGTTACGCCTTTCACGTGACTGAACACGGCCTCGACGCCCCAGAAACATCCGCCGGCGAAGATGGCCGTCTTGAGGCCGGGTCTCTCGGCCGCGATCCTGGTGGGAGCGGGAGCAGCGACGGTTGCCTCGCCGGCTACGGCCGGCTGCTGGCACCCGGACAGCGCCAGCGTACAGATCGCCAGCAAGAGCCCCGCATGCTTCATTCGGCGGAAGCATCCGTGGTTGCGGCGTGCGCCTGGGGAACGAGAGTGTCGGCCATGTTCGGTGCGATCTGCCATACCACGATCGCCGCGCCGAGCGCGAATCCGATGGCGAAGTTGCGATAAAGTTCGGGTGTGAACAGGCCCATGGCGTCGTCTTCTTCCGTTTGCGTATCGCGCCGGGCTAGAGGAAGTCGGGTTGCAACGCGCTTAATGCGCGGGTTGTGCGGCGTTCAGGAAACGGAAGAGAAATGCTCGACGCGGTGATCATCGGGGCGGGCCACAATGGGCTGGTCTGTGCATTCTACCTTGCCCGCGCAGGGCTGAAGGTCCGGCTGTACGAAGCGCGCGATGTGGTCGGCGGGGCAGCGGTGACCGAGGAATTCGCGCCCGGTTTCCGCAATTCGACCGCGAGCTACACCGTCAGCCTGCTGCAGCCCAGGGTCATCGCCGACATGGGCCTGGTCCGGCGCGGCTACCGGGTGATCGAGCGCCCGGTGTCGAACTACCTGCCACTGGACGGTGATCACCTCGTGCTCGGCGGGGGACTCGAGGCGACCCAGGCCGAGTTCGCGCGGTTCTCGCCCGCCGATGCCGCGGCGCTTCGCGGATATTACGCGATGCTCGAGGGCGTGGCGGGGGTACTCCGCGATCTCGCTCTCAGGATCCCGCCCGATGCCGCCGGGGGTCCGCGGGCGCTGCTCGATACCGTCGTGCAGTCGCGAAAGGTTGCGAAGCTGCCGTTGGCAGCGAAGCGCGATGTGCTCGCGCTGTTCACCCGCTCGGCTCGGGAGGTGCTCGATGCGTGGTTCGAAAGCGAGCCGGTCAAGGCCGCTTTCGGGTTCGACGCCTGCGTTGGCAACTATGCCAGTCCCGATGCGCCCGGGAGCGCATACGTCCTGCTGCACCACGTGTTCGGCGAAGTGAACGGCAAGAAGGGTGCCTGGGGGCACGTCCCGGGCGGGATGGGCACGATCACGCAGGCGATGGCCGAGGCGGTGCGCGAGGTGGGCGGGGAGATCGTGACCGGCGCGCCCGTGGAGCGTGTTCTCGTCGAAGGCGGTAGCGCAGTCGGCCTGCGGCTGGCGAGCGGAGAAGAGGTACGAGCCCGGCGCGTCATCGCCAACGTGGGACCCAAGCCGCTGTTCGACCGGCTGGTTCCCCGCGAGGCGGTGCCCGAAGACTTCATGCGCGCGATGGCCATGTACGCGGGCGGCTCGGGCTCGCTGCGGATGAATGTCGCGCTGTCGGGTCTTCCGCGTTTCCGCCATGCACCACCGGGCGATGCACACCTCAAGGCAGGCATCGTCATCGCGCCGAGCCTCGACTACATGGACCGCGCGTGGCGCGACGCCAGCGAGTTCGGGTTCAGCAAGGCGCCGATCGTCGAGATGCTGATCCCGAGCCTCGTCGACGACAGCCTCGCCCCGCCCGGCCAGCACGTTGCGAGCCTGTTCTGCCAGCATGTCGATCCCGATTTGCCTGAGGATCAAGAGGATGCCGCGGTCGAAGCGGTCATGGCGACGATCGAGCGGCACGCGCCGGGCTTTCGTGAACAGGTTCTCCACAGACAGGTCCACACCCCGCGCGCGCTCGAGGCGAAGTTCGGCCTCTGGCGCGGCGACATCTTCCACGGCCGGATGAGCCTCGACCAGCTGTGGGCGGCGCGCCCGGCACTCGGTGCGGGCAGCTATCGCACCCCTGTGCCGGGGCTGTGGCTGTGCGGATCCGGCACCCACCCCGGTGGCGGCGTCACCGGAGCTCCCGGCCACAATTGCGCTCATGCAATATTGCGCGCCGGCTCGAGATTGCCCTGGCGTCGCTAAAGCCCTGCGGCCGCGAAGCTCAGTGCCGGAAGTGCCGCATCCCGGTGAACACCATCGCGAGGCCCGCTTCGTCGGCGGCCTGGATGACCTCCTCGTCGCGGATCGATCCGCCCGGCTGGATCACCGCGGTGGCGCCCGCCTCGGCAGCCGCGAGCAGCCCGTCGGCGAACGGGAAGAACGCGTCCGAGGCCACCGCGCTCCCCGCGGTGCGCGGCTGGTGCCAGCCGAACTTCGCCGCTGCCTCGGCCGCCTTCATCGCCGCGATGCGCGAGGAATCGCGCCGGTTCATCTGACCCGCCCCGATCCCCGCGGTGACCCCGTCCTTGGCATAGACGATGGCGTTAGACTTGACGTGGCGCGCGACGGTCCAGGCGAACAGGCAGTCCTTCAGCTCCTGCGCGGTCGGCGCGCGCTTGGTCACGACCTTCAATTCGGCCTCGGTAATCGCGCCGTTGTCGCGGTCCTGCACCAGGATGCCGCCCGCGATGATCGCCAGCGTCTGTCCGGAACGACGCGGATCGGGAAGCTCGTCGACCAGCAGCAGGCGCAGGTTCTTCTTCTTCGCAAACGCCGCGCGCGCCGCATCGTCGGCACCGGGGGCCACCACGACCTCGGTGAAGATCTGGCAGATCGCCTCAGCGGTCGGCCCGTCGAGCGGAACGTTGGTCGCGACGATCCCGCCGAACGCGGAGACGTCGTCGCACGCGAGCGCGCCCTGCCACGCCTCGAGCAGGCTTGCCGCCTGCGCCACGCCGCACGGGTTGGCGTGCTTGACGATCACCACCGCCGGGTCCTGCCCGCGAAATTCGGCGGCCAGTTCGAGCGCGGCGTTGGCGTCGTTGTAGTTGTTGTACGACAGTTCCTTGCCCTGGACCTGGCTCGCCTGGGGAAGCCCCCGGGTATGCGGGCCGCCGGGAAGGTACAGCGCCGCCTCCTGGTGCGGGTTCTCGCCATAGCGCAGGGGACCGGCAAGGACGCGGGTCATCGAAACCGACGGGGGGAACTTCTGCCGCTGGTCGCCAAACGCGAACCACTGGCTGATCATGCTGTCGTACGCGGCGGTGGCGGCAAATGCCTTGGCCGCCATCCGTTTGCGGAACTCGATGGTCGTCGCCCCATCGTGCGCGCCCAGTTCGGCAAGTAGGTCGTCGTAGTCGGCGGGATCGGTGACGATCGTCACGTACTCGTGGTTCTTGGCCGCCGAGCGGACCATGCTGGGTCCGCCGATATCGATGTTCTCGATCACCTCGTCCCGCTCGGCGCCGCGCATGACGGTGGCCTCGAACGGGTAGAGGTTGACCACGACGAGGTCGATCGCGCTGATGTCGTGCGCGTCCATCGACGCGGCATGCTCGGGGTTGTCGCGCACCGCCAGCAGTCCGCCGTGGATCATCGGGTGCAAGGTCTTCACCCGCCCGTCCATCATTTCGGGAAAGCCGGTCACGTCCGACACGTCGCGCACGTCGAGGCCGAGGTCGCGGATCGCCTTCGCGGTCCCGCCGGTCGAGATGAGCTCGACGCCGGCATCGGCAAGCGTCGCGGCAAGCGCGGCGAGGCCGTCCTTGTCGGACACGGAGAGCAGCGCCCGCTTGATGGTCACGTCAGTCACGTCGAGGTCCTCTTTCGTCATGCGAGCCGCCGGTTCCGCCGCCGCGGGTGCCCGGTTCACTGCGGATTTGTAGCGCCAGCGCCCTCGCAACGGGGCCGAAGCGCCGTCAACCCATTTTCTTGAACAGCCAGGCGAAGCTGCCACCGCTCCGGGGGGTCATTCCCTGCGCGACGATCTGCTGGATCGGCTGCGGACGACCCTGACCGTCGACCCACAGGCTCTCCTCGATCGACAGGTCCACGCCGTCGCCCGCCTGACCCAGCCGGAACTGCCAGTAGCTGCCGTCGGGCAGCGCCAGCCCTGCGCCCCGCCCGTCCTCCGACAGACCGAGCTCGATCCCGGGACCCACGTGGAACCGCAGGGCGAAACCGATCTTCCCGCGCTTGGCGGACTTTCCGGCTGGAACCAGCAGGTCTTCGCCGCGCAGCTCGCTTCCGTCGTCACGCAGGATGAGGATCCGGCGGTGAACGAGGCCATGCCGCCCCGTGTAGCCGTCGTGGCTCGCTTCGAGCCGGGTCGCGGTGCCGTTTTCCAGCGGCATCATCCGGCGGTCGATCTCGACCTCCGTGACGCCCGCCCCGAGCTTGCCGTGAAGCAGGACGGCGGTCGAGTTGGCGTCGTCGAGCACGAGCGTGGAATGCGCAGCGGTGGCGCGCAGGCCCTGCTCGATGCGCACGGGCACCTGCCCGCCGGCGAACGCCGCGCCGCCGCAGTTGACGACGATCCGCTGCGGACCATGGCTCAGTTCGAACGCCAGCGTCGAGGCGCAGCCCGAACGCGCGTGCTTCGCAAGCGGCGGCGGGGCGGCATCGAACTGGAGCACGGCCTTGCCCCCGGTCGCCCGCTGGTAGCCCCACTGACGCGCTTCCTTGAGCGGCCGCGTGCGCACCCCGCTCGCGGCAACGAGGGTCGAAATGCGTTCGGCCGATACCGCGCCCGCGCCCTGCCACGAGCCGATCCCGCCGTCTCCGTGCGTAAGGGCGAGGAGCGGGGGGACCAACAGGTTCAGCATCGCGTCGATCGCGGCGGGCGGTTCGCGCCGGACCGCGCGGTAGCAGGCCTTGAGCTCGACCAGCAGGGCGATCGCGTCGATCTGCGCCAGCGGGCTGCGCGAGAGCGCCCCTCCGTCTTCAGCCACGAACTCGCCGAGCGCTCTGATCAGCCCCGCTTCGCCGTAGAGCCGCCGCGGCTTGCCGTCAGGCAGCAGCAGGCCAGCTGCGACGATCGCGGTCCACCCGGTCACCTGGCCAAGTCCGTCAGGCGCCCTGGTGACGCTGCGGTCGAGCCAGCGCGCGGTCGTTTCCATCGCCGCCAGCGCGCGGGCGCGCAGCTTGCCGTCGCCCGACAGGATCAGCGGGGCGTGGACCAGCCAGCCCAGCAGGCGGAGCCCGGCGTTCTCGACGTGCCACGGCGTGCCTTTGCCCGGCGCGGGATTGGCGTTGAGCCAGGCGGCAAGCACGCGCTCGGCGGTCGCGGTACACTGTTCGCGCGGAGCGCAGGCGGCGAGGTCGCGCAACCAGGTGAACCCGTGGACCGCCCGCGCAAACGGCGGCGTCAGCGGCGCGGCGGGTGCGAAATCCATCTGGGCGATCGGCGCCTTCACGCCGTGCACAAAGAAATGTCCTGCGCGCAGCGCCACCCCTTGCGCGCGCTCGCCTCTCAACGGGCTTTCGACGGTGCCGAGCAGGCGGGGCCTGGCCGGCTTGCCGAACGGGCGCGCCAGCGTGCTGCCCGACACGCCGAGGCGATAGGCGAGCCGGATCAGGGCCTCTCCCGCCCCGACGGAGGGCGGGCCGAAATCGGCGATGGCGAGTGCGCGTCCCGGCTCGATGACCTCGCCGGGCCCCTCGTAGAGAGCATGTGGGTCGGTGCCAGGGCCGAGCGGTAGCGCGCGCGCCGCGCCGCTCGTGTCCGGAGCGCGCTCGCGGACCTGCTCGAGCGCGGCGTCTGCCATTACTGCGCGCCTTTCAGCGCGGCGATGTTGGCCGCGTATCGATCCGGCCCGCCCTTGAATGTCGCCGAGCCCGCCACGAGCACATCAGCCCCGGCATCGACGCACTGGCGCGCGGTCACCGCGTCGACCCCGCCGTCGACTTCGAGGTGGATCTCCCGGCCGGACTTGTCGATCATCTTGCGAACCGCCTCGATCTTGCGGAGCTGGCTCGAGATGAAGCTTTGCCCGCCGAAACCCGGATTGACGCTCATGACGAGGACGAGGTCGATCTCGTCGATGAGATAGTCCAGCATCTTGGCGGGGGTCGCGGGGTTAAGGCTGATCCCAGCCTTCTTGCCGAGCGTCCTGATCGCCTGGACGGTGCGGTGGACGTGCGGGCCGGCTTCGGGATGCACGGTGATGATGTCCGCGCCCGCGTCGGCGAATGCTTCCAGCCAGTTGTCGACCGGGCTGACCATCAGGTGGACGTCGAATGGCTTGTCGGTGTGAGGACGCAGAGCCTTCACCACCCCGGGTCCGATCGTGAGATTGGGGACATAATGCCCGTCCATCACGTCCACGTGGATCCAGTCGCAGCCGGCCGCGTCGATCGCGCGCACTTCCTCCCCCAGCCGCGCGAAGTCGGCGGAAAGGATGGAGGGGCTGATGAGCGGGGCGGCCATGCAATCGGGCTCCAGATGCCTGCTCCTTCGCTTAATCATCGGCCGCGCGCGGGCACAAGCGAGCGGGCCCGCTTTTCCACACGCCCCGGGGTCAAAATCCCGCGATGTGCCGGACGGAGACACGATTGCCGGCAATTCAGGGCAAATTCAGCCCGCCAACGCCAGTTTCGCATCCGACCACCGGGGCCTCGCGGCGATCACGGCTTGAGCCGGTCGCCTTTCCCGCCATATGGACACTCCCATGATCTCGACCCGCCTCCGCCTTCCCGCTGCCTTGCTCGCCACCGGTGCGCTCGCGCTCGGCGCTGCCGTGCCGGTCCAGGCGCAGTACCGCGAGAAGATCGCCAACGACATGAGCCAGTGCCGCAGCGACAGCGGCCCCGCGGTTCTCGTCACCGTCGACGGGGTCAAGGCCGGAAAGGGCCGGATCCGCGTGCAGAGCTATCGCGCCACTCAGGGCGAATGGCTCGCCAAGGGCCGCTGGCTCGCCCGCGTCGAGGCGCCGGCAAGGGCCGGAACGATGACCTTCTGCGTGCCGGTCCCGGGTGCAGGGTCCTATGGCATCGCGGTCCGCCACGACCTCGACGGCGATGGCGAAACAGACCTGATGAGCGACGGCGGGGGCATGTCGAACAACCCGTCGATCAACATCTTCAACCTCGGCAAGCCGAGCTACAAGAAGACCGCGTTCACGGTCGGCAACGGGGTCAAGTCGATCCGCATCCAGATGCGCTACATGTGAGCCTCGCGGCGGGTCCGCCAGACCCGCCACAGGACGCCGGGCGCCGCGAGCAATGGATGCCTTTCCCGCCACGGGGTGACCTCCACGCGGACGCCGGTGTGGCGCTCGATTTTCCACGCCGCATATGCAGCCGCGCCGTCGAACGTGGCGCTTGCCTTGACCAGCCGCAAAAGGTTCAGCGGCTTGCCGAGCCGGGCGCGGGCGCGCCACCAGGCAAGGACGCGCCGCCGTTCGGCCTGGCGCAGGTGCGGTGCCAGGAGCCCCTTCTCGCGATCGAAGGCGATCCCTGCCGCCTCCCACGCGAGCGGGAGAAGCCCATCGAAGTGATCGGCATTGACCGACAGTATATCGCTTTCGCGCCCCGTCTTCTCGACCCGGAACTCGGCCTCGTAGGTCGCGCGGAACAGGGCACGCCAGAACTCCTCCGGATGGCCGCGTTTCGGGCCGAGCGCAGCGGCGAGGCGGGCGGCGGTCCGTGCCGCACCTGCGATCGCCTCGACGGCATCGGCGCGGGCCGCTTCGTCGCGCGCCCAGACGAGCCCTGCCGGCTGCACGAAGCGCGCCCAGATCGTCGTGTCGCGTGATTCACCCGCTGCCGCCCGGGCGAAAGTGTCGAGCGCCATGGTCGCAATCTTGGCCCGTAATACCCGTCCATCGCGGGTCCATTCGCGGTACGACACGCGCGGCCAGATCCGCTCCACCTGCGGACCCGGCAGAAGGACGTAGAAATCGAGCACCCCGTCGAGCGAGCCGGTCCTGAGGTTCGATCCGTAGAACAGCACCGCCCGCGCCCCGTTTTCCTGGCCCAGTTCGCCCGCGATGGCGACGACGGCGGGGTGGACAGGCGCGCCGAGAGAGGCCGCAATGCGGGCCTGAAGTTCGCCGGTCATGGAACCACGAACGACAGCTCCGGCCCCTCGACGATTTCGTAGCGCCCGGCCGGAAAGGCCTCGCCATCAAGAATGAAGCGGTCGGAGAGGTCGATTTCCAAACGGTCGGTGGCGCAGCGGTGGACTCCGTTCGGGGCGAGCCAGTCGCTTTCCCATCCCGCCGCGATCGCCGGGACCATCGCCATGACCCGGCGGCGGGGATGGTCGATCACCGCAAGCTTCAGCCCGCGAAGACGGGGAAACGGCCTGGCGCCCGCGGGGAAACGGTCGAGCGTTGAGGCCAGCAACATCGTGCGTCTTGCAGGATCGCCCCACCGGCTGCGCGGCAGTTCGCTGCGCTCCTTGCCGGTGCGGACGGTCATTTCGACCCCGCGCCGCCAGCGGTTCCGGTCGGTGCCGAGCAGCGCCTGAACCACGCCCCAGGCCGTCGTCGCGCCAACCGCCAGGCTGTCGAAGGCGCCGAGCCGGTGCGCATCCTGTCCGGCGGCGATCGCGGTAGTGAATATCCCTGCGCCGAAAATGAAACCGGCAAGCTCGCCCCCGCTCTCGCGGTCGCGCACGATCAGCGGGCGGCGCACCACCCGGCGGCCGTGCGCCATCGCCTCGATCACGCCGCGCACGTTCCAGTCCTTCGGCGCTCCCAGGTCGACGTTGAGCGCGTTGGTCTTGCCCGCCGGGATCACCGCCAGCTCGGGCCAGTCGCCGCGAAAGACCGGCAGTCCGGCCGTCAGCACGTCGCGCACGGTCCCGTCGCCTCCGCTCACGACGACGCACGCCACGCCCTTGGTCGCGAATTCCTCGAGCACCGGGCGCAGGTCGCCCCGCCGGTCCGGGGCAGCGACGTGCACGCCCGGCAGCGCCGCGACCGATTCGCGCAGTTTCGCGTTGCGGTGGCTGCGCGGGTTGAAGATCACCCCGACGCACGGCGCCGGGCGGTCGTTCAAGGAAATGCTGGTGGAGGCCATGTCAGTCACCTCGCCCTTAGATGGAGGGGGCGGTGGCGGGCCACAAGTTTTTGCCGCCCGTCGCCTCAAGTCGCGCTATCGTGCCGGACATGCTGCATCCTGACCTGCTCGATTCGGCGCGCGCGATTTCCGACCGTATCGTCTCGCTGCGCCGCGCGATCCACGCCGAGCCCGAAATCGGGCTCCAGACCCCGCTGACGCTTGCCAAGGTCCGCCAGGCCCTGGCCCATCTACCGCTCGAATGGCGCGAGGGCGGGACCACAACCGGCGCCGTCGCAACGCTCAGGGGCGCGTGCGCGGGCGCCCCCTCGCACGGCAGGGTGCTCCTGCGCGGCGACATGGACGCGCTGCCGATGCCTGAAGAGACGGGCCTCGATTTCGCCTCGACGATCCCGGGACGCATGCACGCCTGCGGGCACGACACGCATACCGCGATGCTGGCGGGCGCGGCCGAGCTGCTCTGCGCTCGCCGCGACGAGATCGCGGGCGAGGTCCAGTTCATGTTCCAGCCCGGCGAGGAGGGGTACCACGGCGCCCGGCACATGCTCGACGACGGGCTGATAGACCCGCTGCCTGACGCTGCGTTCGCGCTGCACGTGATGCCCAACGCGCGGCATGGCGCGGTTGCCGGACGCGCCGGGCCGCTGATGGCCGCGGCCGACGAGTTCGACATCGCCATCGAGGGGCGCGGCGGGCACGCGTCGATGCCGCACGACACGCGCGATCCGGTGCCGGCGGCATGCGCGGTGGTGTCGGCGTTGCAGGCGGCCGTCACCCGCCGCTTCAACGCCGCCGACGCGGTCGTCGTCACCGTCACGGTGATCGAGGGCGGGACGGCGCACAACGTCATCCCCGACCGGGTCAGGCTGCGGGGGACCATGCGCACGCTTTCGCCCGCCAACCGCGCGCTCGTGCACGAACTGGTCGAACAGACCGCGCGGGGAGTCGCGGCGGGTTACGGGGTCGAGGCCGTGGTGACGATCCGCCACGGTTTTCCCGTTACCGTCTGCGACGAGCGGGCGGTCGCACTGGGCCGCGCGGTCACGGGCGACCTCTTCGGCAATGATGCATGGACCCCGTTGCCTGCGCCGATCATGGGGGCAGAGGACTTCTCCTACCTCCTCGAGAAGGTGCCCGGCGCGATGTTCTTCCTCGGCGTTGCGCACGAGGGCGACGACTGGCGCTCGTGCTGCTCGATCCATTCCACTCGCATGGTGGTCGACGAGAGCGTGCTGCCGCGCGGGTCCGCGCTGCTCGCCGGATGCGCCTTGCGGTTCCTCGAAAAGGGTTTCGCGTAAAGCCGCTTGCGCCGCTCGGTTGCTCTCGGCAACCTGTTCCGCACAGGCAATCGCCGGGGCGACCCGGCGGACCGGGAGAGGCCGATGCAATACGAGGACAAGTCGCGCACGCTGGGCGAGGCGGTGGCGCGGTGGGCCGCCACCATGCCCGATGCAGTGGCGCTGCGGCACGACGACCTTACTGTCGACTGGCGTACCTATGACCGGAACGCGACGCGCATCGCAAACGGGCTGGCCGCGCTCGGCCTGAAGAACGGCGCGCGGGTCGCCTATCTCGGCAAGAACTCGGCGCGGGTCTGCCAGCTTTTCATGGGCACCGCGCGTGCCGGGATGGTGCTGGTGCCGGCGATCTGGCGCCTGGCGGCGGCGGAAGTCTCGACCATCCTTGGCGAATCGGAAGCCGGCGTGCTGTTCGTCGAGCCGCAGTTCGAGGATCAGGCATTCGATGGCCCGCGGATCGTGATGGACGAACGGTTCGACGAGTGGGTCGCCGGCCAGCCGGACAGTCCCGTCGACACCGTCGTCGACCGGTCCGACGTTTTCCTGCAGCTCTACACCTCGGGCACGACCGGGATGCCCAAGGGCGTGATGCTCACACACCGCAACGCGACGGTCCTGCGTCCGATCGTCGAGAAGGAACTGCCGGGCTGGTTCAGCTCGCAGCCCGGCGACACCCTGATCCACGCGATGCCCTTCGGGCACATCGCTGGGGCCGGCGCGGTCACGGCCGCGGTCGGCGCGGGGCAGCAGCTGATTGTCCATACCGAGTTCGATCCCGCGCTGATCATCCGCGACATCCAGCGCTATGGCGCCAAGCAGGCGTTCCTCGTGCCAGCGGCGCTCGCGATGCTGCTCGACCACCCGGACGCAAAGAACGCCGATTTCTCCAATCTGGAGGGCATGGCATATGGCGCGAGCCCGATACCGCTCGACCTGCTGCAGCGCGGGGTCGAGCGGCTGGGATGCGATTTTGCCCAGATGTACGGGATGACCGAAACCTACGGCACGGTCGTATATCTGGGTCCCGAAGACCACCGGCCGGGCCGCGAACGGGTCATGCGCTCGGCCGGCAAGGCGCTGCCCGGGGTCGAAATTCGCATTCTCGACGAAGCCGGCAACCCGCTTCCGCCGGGAGAAATCGGCGAGGTCGCCATTCACAGTCCGACCAACATGGCGGGTTACTGGAAAAAGCCCGAGGAGACTGCGCGGGTGCTCAGCGCCGACGGGTGGATGAGGACGGGAGACGCGGGGATTCTCGATGAAGAGGGCTATCTGTTCATCCAGGACAGGATCAAGGACATGATCATCACCGGCGGCGAGAACGTCTATCCGGCGGAGGTCGAGAACGCCCTTTACGCCCATCCCGACGTCGCGGACGTGGCGGTCATCGGCGTGCCCGACGAACGCTGGGGCGAGGCCGTGAAGGCGGTCGTCGTCCCGCGACCCGGCAGCGCGATCGACGCCGATTCCGTTATCGCCTGGGCGCGGGACAGGATCGCCGGGTTCAAGTGTCCCAAGACCGTCGATTTCCTTGACGTCCTGCCCCGGAATCCGTCCGGAAAGATCCTGCGCCGCGAGTTGCGCACGCCGTATTGGGAGGAGCGCGAGCGGCAGGTCAACTGAGCCACCGTCTCACTACGCTTGATTGCGGCGGAAACCGGGTGCAGGGGCGCGGGCCATGTCGCGCCTTGTTCCCGTCGATCGCCACGCCCTGCGTCTTGCCTACAGGATGGAGGAGAACGCCTGCGCTTCCGAGCGCATCCGCATGGCCGCGCCTGCTGAGGCCGTGCATGAAGAAGCGGCGCGCATCGCTTCGAGGCTGATCGAGGGCGCCCGTGCGCGCAAGGCGAGCGGCCTGGACGCGTTTCTGCAGACCTATGGCCTCGACACCGAAGAGGGCATCGCGCTGATGTGCCTGGCGGAGGCCCTGCTGCGTGTGCCCGACGCGGCGACTGCGGATGCGCTGATAAAGGACAAGATCGGCCATATCGACTGGGGCGAGCATCTCGGCGAATCGAGCTCGACCTTCGTCAACGCGGCGACTTTCTCGCTCATGCTGACGGGTGAAGTGCTCGAGCGGCCCGAACTGCACCAGCGCGGCATGGGGCGCACCCTGCGCGGGGCCATGAACCGGCTCGGCGAGCCGGTGATCCGCAAGGCGACCCTCCAGGCGATGCGCATTCTGGGCGGGCAGTTCGTGTTCGGCCGCACGATCGACGAGGCCCTGAAGCGGGCCGTGCCCGAGCGGGCGCGCGGACTCACCCACAGCTTCGACATGCTTGGCGAGGCGGCGATGACGTTCGAGGACGCGAACCGCTACCGCGCGAGCTACGAGCGGGCGATCGACCGGCTCGCGCGCGAGACGAAGAGGGGCTGGGAAACCTCGCCTGGAATCTCGGTGAAACTGTCCGCGCTCTACCCGCGCTACGACTTCCTTCACGCCGAGGCAGCGACGGCGGAACTGGTGCCGATGCTCAAGGAACTGGCCGGCAAGGCGCGCGACGCCGGCATGCATTTCACGATCGACGCCGAGGAAGCCGAGCGGCTCGAGCTGTCGATGGACATTATCGAGGCGCTGGTCGCCGACGACGACCTGTTCGCCCGTGCTGACGGGACTGGCTGGACCGGGTTCGGTCTTGCCGTGCAGGCCTACCAGAAGCGAGCGGTCCACTTGTGCGACTGGATCGCCAAGCTGGCGCGGCGGCACGGACGGCGGCTGTTCGTCCGGCTGGTCAAGGGCGCCTACTGGGACAGCGAGATCAAGCTTTCGCAAGTCGGCGGCTATGCCGACTACCCGGTATTCACCCGCAAGGTCGCAACCGACGTCAGCTACCTCGCTTGCGCGGCGAAGCTGTTCGAGGCGGCCGACGCGATCTACCCGGCTTTCGCCACTCACAACGCCTACACGATCGGTGCCGTGAAGGCGCTGTCCAGGGGGCGCAGCTTCGAGTTCCAGCGCCTGCATGGGATGGGCGAGGACGTGTACGACGAACTCGCGAAGCTGGAGGGCGACCGCAAGACGCCCGTTCGCATCTATGCACCGGTCGGCGTGCACAAGGACCTGCTTGCGTACCTCGTGCGCCGGCTGCTGGAAAACGGTGCCAATTCCAGCTTCGTCAACCGGATGGCCGATGCCGGCGTGCCCGTCGCGGAGCTAACCGGCGATCCGATAGCCGAGCTGTCCGCTCTGGAGCCCAAGCGCAACCCGTCGATCCCGTTGCCACCCGACATCTTTGGCAATCGCGCGAATAGCGCAGGCGTCGACCTTGCCGACCCGCTGGTGCGGGGGCCGCTGCTGGAGGAACTCGCGCGCCTGGAGGACCGACACTGGGATGCCGGTCCGACTTTCCAGGGCGAACAATCGGGCGAAGTCGCGCCGATCACCTCGCCGCAGGACCTGACGCACGAGGTCGGCGCACGCCGCGACGCCACCGCCGAGGAAATCGCCGCGGCGATCGGCCGGGCCGAGGCGATCCAGCCGGGCTGGAACGCCCTTGGCGGCGAGAAGCGGGCGCTCCTGCTCGAAGCCGCGGCCGATGCCTTCGAGGCGCATACGCCGGAATTTCTCTCGCTCTGCCAGCGCGAGGCGGGCAAGACCCTCGTCGACGGCGTGCTCGAGGTGCGCGAGGCGGTCGATTTCCTGCGGTTCTACGCGGGCGAGGCGCGGCGGCTGTTTTCGACCCCGATCCCGCTCCCTGGCCCCACAGGCGAGGAGAACCGCCTGAGCCTTGCGGGACGCGGGGTGTTCGCGACGATTTCTCCGTGGAACTTCCCGCTCGCGATCTTCATCGGCCCGGCCGCCGCCGCGCTGGCGGCGGGCAACACGGTCGTCGCCAAGCCTGCCGAGCAGACCCCGTTGATCGCGGCGCTTGCGGTCCGGCTGTGTCACGAGGCGGGCATTCCGGAAGAGGTGTTCCAGCTGCTTCCGGGCGGGAGCGAGGTGGGCCAGCTCATCACGTCGGACCCGCGCATCGCGGGCGTCGCCTTCACCGGCTCGACCCAGACCGCGCAGGCGATCAACCGCAGCCTTGCCGCGCGCGAAGGGCCGATCGCCACGCTCATCGCGGAGACCGGCGGCCAGAACGCGATGATCGTCGACAGTTCGGCGCTGCCCGAACAGGTCACCCGCGACGTGGTCAACAGCGCTTTCCAGAGCGCGGGCCAGCGGTGCAGCGCGCTGCGCGTGCTCTATCTGCAGGACGACGTCGCCGACGAGATGATGCGGATGATCAAGGGCGGGTTCGAAGCTCTCGAGATCGGCGACCCGGCCGAGCTCGACACCGACGTCGGCCCCGTGATCGACGAGGATGCCCGCGCCGCGCTCGAGCGCCACGTCGCCCGGCGCAAGAAGGAAGGGCGACCGGTCTGGCGCCGCAAGCTGTCCAAGGGCACGGGCAAGGGGTGTTTCGTCGCCCCGACGATCATCGAGATCGCCTCGATCAAGGACCTGCGCCGCGAGAACTTCGGGCCCGTCCTCCACGTGGCGCGATACCCGGCGCACGAGCTTGAACGGGTGATCGGCGACATCAATTCGGTCGGCTTCGGCCTGACGCTCGGTCTCCACAGCCGGATCGCCGAGACGCGGCGGACCGTCGAGCGGCTCGCGAGAGTGGGCAATCTCTACGTCAATCGCAACCAGATCGGCGCGGTCGTCGAAAGCCAGCCGTTCGGTGGCGAAGGACTGTCCGGCACCGGACCCAAGGCCGGGGGGCCACATTACGTCCTCCGGTTCGCGACCGAGCGGGTGGTCTGCATCGACACCACCGCGGCCGGGGGGAACGCCAGCCTGCTTGCGTCGTAGCCGGCGCGCGGTCAGCGCCGGGCGAGGCCATCTTCGAGCAGCGCGCTCACCGCGGCGGTGATATCCTCGACCGGCCGACTATCGTCCCACACGCCGAAGCGCATGCCGAGGAACACGTTCGCGCCCATCAGTGCCCAGGCGCGCACCTCGTTGTCGCCGGGCGTAAGCAGGCCTAACTCCTGCGCGGCGGCCAGGCGGCCCTCGATGCGCTTCGCGGTGCCCTCGTAGTGCGCGCGGTAACTGGCGGGATCGGCGAACTCGGCTTCGTCGATGATCCGGTAGATTTCCTTGTGCTCGCGCGCGAAGCGAAGGAACGCGGCGAGAGCCTCTGCCTCGCGCTCGATGCCGCTCGATGCTTGCGGAACCTCGGCGGCGACGGTCTGGGCGACCGCCCGGCTCATATCGCGTACCAGCGCCGAGAAGATCGCCTCCTTGCTGTCGAAGTAGGTGTAGAAGCTGCCGAGCGCAGTCCCGGCGCGCCGGGTGATCCCACTGATGGAAGCGGCGTGGAACCCCAGGTCGCCGAATTCCTTCGCGGCGGCGTCGAGCAGCTTGCGCAAGGTCTCGCGGCCCCGCGCGGTACGCGGCTCCTTGCCGGGGCTGGCGGCGCTCGCCGCGGAACGGGAACCTGTGGCCACGGCGCCACGGATAGGCCCGCAGCGGCGCGGCGGCAAGAATAAAGTTGAAAGGTGGTTCATCTTTCAATATGGACGGCGCGATCGCGGAAACCACAGCCGCGCACGTTCCGGGAGACCTCTTGATGATCCGCTTGACCGCCCGCGCCAGTCACATCGCGCTCGCCCTCGCGTCCACCGCGGTTGCCGCCCCCGCCTTCGCGCAGGACCTGCCCAACGAGCCCGCGGCCTCGGCGCCCACCGGCGAGGAAGGCGGAATCGTGGTCACCGCCCGCCGGCGCGAGGAGACGCTGATCGAGGTGCCGATCGCGGTCACCGCCTACAGCGCCGCCGCGCTCGAGCAGGCTGGCGCGATCGACATCACCGACATCGCCAACACCACGCCGAACACCACGCTCGAGGCCAGCCGCGGCACCAACTCGACGCTGTCCGCGTTCATCCGCGGTGTCGGCCAGCAGGACCCCGTCTCGGGCTTCGAGCAGGGCGTCGGGATCTATCTCGACGATGTCTACCTCAACCGTCCGCAGGCGGCGGTAATGGACATCTACGAGGTCGACCGGATCGAGGTGCTGCGCGGTCCGCAGGGCACGCTGTATGGTCGCAACACGATCGGCGGCGCGGTCAAGTACGTGACGAAGGCCCTGCCGCAAGACCCCTCGATGAAGATCAAGGCGACGTACGGCACCTATAATCAGCTCGACGGCATCGTGAGCGGTTCGGCGCCGATCGGCGACCTCGTAAGGGTGGGAGGCGCGGTCGCCCGGTTGACGCGCGACGGCTTCGGCGAGAACCTGACCACCGGGCTCGAGAACTACAACAAGGATGTCTGGGCCGCGCGCGGCACTTTCGAGATGGGAGGATACGGCGAGCCGGTCCTCATCCGCATTTCGGGCGACTACACCAAGGACGACAGCAATCCGCGCGGCGGCCACCGCCTGATCCCCGGACTCGCCTCGGGCGCCCCGGTGCTGAGGAACGTGTTCGACAGCCGCGGCGGGCTCAACGATCCCGAGCAGGAGGTCGAGGCTTACGGGCTGGCGATGAACGTCAGCGTGGACCTGTCCGATGCGTTCACGCTTCGCTCGATCAGCGCTTGGCGCAAGGACGACACGGCGACCCCGATCGATTTCGACGCGCTACCCGCGGTCGATCTCGACGTGCCCGGCATCTACCGCAACGAACAGATCAGCCAGGAATTCCAGCTGCTCTACGACCGCGGGCCGCTGTCGGCGCTGGTCGGATTCTACTATCTCGACGCGCAGGCCGACACACTGTTCGACGTGCGCCTGTTCACGACCTCGCCCGGCTTCACCGCGTTCACCGAGGCCGACGTCGATACCGAAACCTACGCGGTCTTCGCCGACCTGACGTTCGACCTCAGCGAGCAGCTCAGCCTTTCGCTCGGCGGGCGCTACACCTGGGACGAGCGCACCGCCGCGATCCTGCGCCAGAACTACGTCGGTGGAGGTTCGCCGGTGTTCGGGGGCGCAGGGGTCAGGGCCGGTGCCCCGGCGACCGACTTCAAGGGCAGCCGCGAGTTCAGGAAATTCACCCCGCGCGCCTCGCTCAGCTTCAAGCCAACCCCGGATCACAACGTCTATGCAAGCTTTAGCCAGGGCTTCAAGGGTGGCGGCTTCGACCCGCGCGGCGTGGGCATCAATGCACCCGATCTCAACCGCGACGGCGTGCGCTCGAACGAAGAGATCGCCCAGTTCCTGAGCTTCGCGCCCGAGCAGGTCGACAGCTATGAGGTCGGTTACAAGGGCAGCCTGATGGACGGCGCGCTCTATGTCGCGCTCGCCGGCTTCTACGCGGATTACACCGATGTGCAGATTCCCGGATCGGTGCCCTGCACCGCGGGCGGGGTGGTAACGTTCTGCGGCGTTGTTTCGAACGCCGGCAAGGCAACCTTCAAGGGTCTCGAATTTGAAACCACCGCGCGCATCGGCCGCGACCTGATGGCTGCCGGCGACCGGCTTAGCCTGGCCGGAACGCTCGGCTACATTGACGCGCAATACGACGAGTATATCACCAATATCGCGAGCGTGCCGACCGATGTCGCGCAGTTCCGCAAGGTGCAGAACACGCCCAAGTGGACCGCCAGCGGGACGCTTGCCTATTCGACGCCGGTCGGCGAAGGCGACCTCGATTTTAGCACGACTCTGTCGTACCGGTCGCGGACCTACCAGTTCGAAATTCCCAACCCGTTCATCGACCAGCCGGGTTACGCGCTGCTGGATGCGAACCTTGTCTACACCGCGCCCGATAAACGCTGGAGCCTGGGCCTCCACGGACGCAACCTGACCGACAAGGAATACAAGACCTCGGGTTACACCTTCGTCGCGACCAATCCGACCACGGGCGCGCTCATCCTCGGCGCGAACGGCCTGCCGGGCGGCGGTCTCGGCACCGAGAAGACGCTGACAGCGTTCTACGGCAACCCGCGGCAGGTGTTCGTCACCGGTACGGTCAGGTTCTGATGCAAGCGGGGGTAAGCCCGCGCTCCGGATAAGTCCGGGCGCGCGCTTGCCCCGCGCTGCGCGGTGGGGAATCACCGCCGCATGGCGATTCTCTCCGACAGGTGGATCCGCGAGGCGGCGACGACCCGCGGAATGATCGAGCCCTTCGTCGAGGCGCAACGCCGCGAGGGCTGCATCAGCTACGGCCTGTCGAGCTACGGCTACGACGCGCGCGTCGCCGACGAGTTCAAGATCTTTACCAACGTCGATTCGGCGGTGGTCGATCCGAAGGACTTCGCCGCGAACTCGTTCGTCGATCGCAAGACCGACGTCTGCGTGATCCCGCCCAATTCGTTCGCGCTTGCCCGGACGGTCGAATACTTCCGCGTGCCCGAGGACGTGCTGGTGATCTGCCTCGGCAAGAGCACCTATGCCCGCTGCGGGATCATCGTGAACGTCACCCCGCTCGAACCCGGCTGGGAAGGGCACGTCACGCTCGAGTTCTCCAACACGACCCCGCTGCCCGCCCGGATCTACGCCAACGAGGGCGCGTGCCAGTTCCTGTTCCTGCAGGGTAACGAACGGTGCGAGACGAGCTATCGCGACCGCGCGGGCAAGTACATGGGCCAGCGCGGCGTCACGCTGCCGAGGCTCTGAGCGGACGGCGCTGACGTAGCGGCTTTGACTCGGTCCTGGCCAGGGCGCATTCCTCGCTGCGAGGAGAGCGAGCATGGCGGACAGGGAATTCGATATCGTCGTCTACGGGGCAACCGGCTACACCGGGCGGCTCGTGGCCGAGCATTTCGTGCGCGAGTACGGCGGCAAGGCTGATGCGCCGCGGTGGGCGATGGCGGGCCGGAGCAAGTCCAAGCTTGAAGACGTGCGCGATCTGATCGGCGCGCCCGCGGGCACACCGCTGGTTATCGCCGATGCAGACGATCCCGGCACGCTCGACGCGATGTGCCATCGCACTCGCGTGGTCCTGACCACGGTCGGGCCGTACCAGTTGTATGGCGAGGAACTTGTCGCCGCCTGCGTGCGCGCGGGAACCGATTATGCCGACTTGTGCGGCGAGCCGGTCTGGATGCGCCAGATGATCGACCGGCACGAGGCCGCCGCGAAGGCGAGCGGGGCGCGCATCTGCTTTTCGTCGGGATTTGATTCGATCCCCTTCGACCTCGGCGTGCTGATGACCCAGAAGGAAGCGAGAGCGCGCTTCGGCTCGCCCGCGCCGCGCGTGCGAGCGCGGGTGCGCGGGATGTCGGGCGGCGCATCGGGCGGAACGGTCGCGAGCCTGACCGAGACGATGAAGGCGGTCGCGAAGAAGCCCTCACTGCTCGGCATCCTGCGTTCCAGTTTCGGCCTCACGCCCGGCTTCGAAGGACCCGACCAGCCGTCGGGGATGATACCCCGCTACGAGGACGACCTCGGCAGGTGGGCCGCGCCGTTCGTGATGGCGCCGATCAATACCAAGAACGTGCACCGCACCAACTTCCTCCTGGACCACCCGTGGGGCGCGGACTTCCGCTACGACGAGATGATGCTCACCAGCCCCGGAGAGGCCGGCAAGGCCGCCGCGGACGCGCTGGCCGGCATGATGAAGAACCCTTTCGGTGCAAAGCCGCCCAAACCGGGTGAAGGCCCCACGAAGGAAGAACGCGAAAACGGCTTCTACGACGTGGTGTTCATCGCGGAGATGCCGGACGGGCGATCGCTGCGCTACGCGGTCAAGGGCCGTTACGATCCGGGCTACGGATCGACCAGCCGGATGCTGGCCGAAACCGGGATGGCGCTTCTCGAGACCCGGGGTCCGGGCGGCATCGGCACTCCCGGGGCCTTTCTCGGCGAGGCGCTGGTCGAGCGGCTGCGCGAACATGCGGAGATCACCTTCGCGCCCGAGGACTAGGCCGCGCTGCAACTTTGCATCGGTCCGTGCGTTGCATCGGCGAAACAGGGGAAAGGAACCGCGTCATGTCCGCCATCGCCGCCTTCGTCGGCCGCCTGCTGCTCGCGCTGCTGTTCGTGCTGGCAGGGATCCCCAAGATCATCGACCCGTCGGGTCCTGCGGCAATGCTGCAATCGGCCAACCTGCCCGCAAGCTTGGCGATGCCGACCGGCGTGTTCGAGGTGGTCGCGGGCCTCCTGCTCGCGCTGGGATTCATGACCCGGCTGGTGTCGATCCTGCTCTTCGGCTTCACCCTGCTGACCGTGTTCTTCTTCCACAACCAGTTCGGTGACCCGATGCAGGCCGCGCAGGCACTGAAAAACGTCGCGATCGCGGGCGGCCTGCTGATGGTGTTTGCCTATGGCCACATGTACTGGGGCTACGATCGCATGCGCGCCCAACGCAAGGGCGAGCGCGCCGCCGCCGAGGCCGAGGCGCGCGCCCACGACGCCGAGCTTCGGGCCGCCCGGGCAGAAGGCCGCGCCGAAGCTCTCGGCAGCGCCGACCGCGACGGGGACGGCCGGGTCGGCTAGAAGCTTGCGCGGACGCTCAGCTTGAGGTTCCGGCCCGCCAGCGGGACGAAATCCTTGGTGAAGCTTGCGTGGCGCCGGCCTTCGACGTCGAAGATGTTGTCGGCCTGCAGCAGCACGGTGACGGTGTCGCTGCCGGTGAGGGGCTTCCACGCCAGCGACGCGTTGACGAAAGTGAAGCCGCCGGTTGGCGTCTCGCCCGGTGCGACGCGGTGCTGCGCGAAGACCCGCTGGACCTCGCCCCTCAGGTCGAACCGGCCGGCCTGCGCCTCGAGCGCGCCGAGAAGCGACATCGCGGGGATGCGCGGCAACGGGGTGCCGTCCTTTAGCGACGCGCGCACGTAGTCGCCGCGCAGGTCGGCGACGAGGCGGAACGAATCGCTGCTGATTACCGGGTAGGTCACCTCGCCCTCGAGGCCGGAGTAGATCGCGGCCCGCTGGACGGTCTCGAGGACTGGAAGCCCCTCGATCTCCTCGCCCGTCTGCTCTTGATAGATGTATCCCGAAAACCGGTTGCGGAACGCGGCCAGGCTGATCGTGCCGGGGCCGATGCTGCCGCGCACGAAGCCCTCGATGCCCCACGCGCGCTCGATCCCGAGGCCCGGATTGCCGATCTCGTAGGCCTGCGTCGCGATGTGAGGCCCCTCTGCGAGCAGTTCCTCGGCGCTCGGTGCGCGGGCCACGCGGCTCAGGTTTGCGCCAAGGCGCAGGCCCGCGGCTGTCTCGTGGGCGATTCCGAGTGCACCTGAAAACGCGTCGAAGCTGCGCGCGAAACCGAGGTAATTGGACTGGACGTGCGAGCGTTCGTAGCGGCCGGCAAGCTCGATCTCGACCGGACCCGCCTTGGCTTCCTGCAGCGCGAAAAACGCGATCTGGTCGGTCAGGTTCGGCGGGACGTAGGCTTCCGCGCCCGTCGCGCGAAAGTCGCGGAAGGTGTACTGAAGTCCCAGCGATCCCTGCCACGTGCCCCGGCGGTTCTGGATCAGTTCGGCGCGCGCCTCGACGCCCTCGACATCGAAGACGGTGCCGGTCTCGTCGCCTTCGAACTCGGTGTGCGCGTAATCCGAATAGCCCACTCGGGTCGTCAGAGCCTTGAAGGCTCCGTCACCCAGCGCCAGGCGTCCGCGCAGGTCGGCGCGGTATTGCCTGAGGCCGATCGAAATCGGCACGTCGCCTTCTTCTTCACCCGCTTCGCCTTCGTCGCCGTGCCCGTGACCCGCGCCGGGGCGCCCGGGCACGCCGTACATGGTATCGTAGACACCGACCGAGGCGCCCAGCGAACTATCGCCCTCGAAGAACGCGAAGCCGCCGTTCGCGCTCCATGTGCGGGTGAAGCTGTCGGGCAGCACGCCCTTGCGTGCCGCCGCCTCGCGCAGCTCGGCCGCCTCGTCGGCATGACCCTCGGCTTCTTCCTCGTCGGCTTCCTCGAGCAGGTCCGACCGGAGGCGGCGGGACACGACGAAGCCGGGGATCCGCACATCGTCGGTATCGCGCCACGAACCGTCGGCATGGATCACGAAGCCGCCGCCCACTTGCACGTCGAGCGAGGCGCCGCCTTCCCGAAGATCATAGGCGGTGTCCGCAGCGACGGTCGCGTCGAGGTGGACCGCCTCCTCGAGCCGGCGCTGCGGGATGCGCTTGTCGATGACATTGACCGCGCCGCCGATCGCCTGACTGCCGTACAGCAGGACCGCGGGGCCACGCAGGACCTCGATCCGCTCGGCCGTCAGCGGGTCGATCGAGACCGCGTGATCGGCGGAGGTGTTCGACGCATCGATCGCCCCAATGCCGTCGATAAGGACCTTGACCCGCTCGCCCGAGAACCCGCGCAGGACGGGCCGCGAGGCGCCGGGCGAGAAGCCCGAGGCGGTCACTCCCGGTTCGCGCGCGAGCACCTCACCAACCTGGCCCGCGAGGTTGCGCTGCAGTTCGACGCCCTCGACGACCGACGTGCCCGCCAGTGTGTCCAGCTGGGTCAACCCGCCCGCGGTCACGACGATCGGGTCGGACGCGCGAGAGTGATAATCGTCAGGAGCCGGAGTCGGAGCCGGCGGCTGGGACGCACTCTGCGCCCATGCCGGGACGGTGAGAAGGGACGAGGCGAGGATGGCGGCGCGAAGACCGATGGGATGATACATTGTCACGCGGCGCCAGTTAGCGCTTCCGCCGCGCTCTTCAAGGGATTTCTTTGCGCAAGTGCGGCCAGCGGCGCGAAACGCGCGGCGATGCGATAATCCGGAAGAATGGAGCGGGCGAAGAGATTCGAACTCTCGACCCCAACCTTGGCAAGGTTGTGCTCTACCCCTGAGCTACGCCCGCTCACTGGCGCTGGCCTGGAACCGTGGTCCCGGGCCGGGGAGGCGCGCGATTAGCAACAGGTGCGAGGGGCCGCAAGCGCAAAATAGCCGCAGCCTGCAGGTGCCGCTTTTCGCTTCACAAACGCGGTCGAAGGCCCACATTGGCCCCGAAATCCAATTTCGACCTAGACACGCAAGGGGACCGGCACGTGGCCAGCATGGGTTTGAACCTCGAGGAGCAGAAGGCGGTCGACCGCTTTCGCAAGGACATCGTCGAACCGTCGATGACCAGCCTGGTCGTGCTCGATTTCTGGGCCGAGTGGTGCGGGCCGTGCAAGGCGCTCACGCCGGTGCTTGAAAAGGTCTGCGCCGAATATGCGGACAAGGGCGTCGTGCTCGCGAAGATCAACGTCGACGAGGAACAGTTCATCGCCGCGCAGTTCCAGGTGCGGTCGATTCCCACCGTTTATGCGATGTTTCAGGGGCAGCCGGTCGCCGACCTCACCAACGCCCGCACCGAAACGCAGCTGAAGTCGATGCTCGACCAGCTGCTCGGCCAGCTGCCTGTCGGCGGCGACACCGAACGGCAGGCCGGCACCGACGTCGCGCAGTTCGTCGAGATGGGCGAGAGCGTGCTTGCCGAAGGCGATGCCGAGCGCGCGGCGGGCATCTTCTCGCAGGTGGTCGAGATGGCGCCCGAGAGCGCTCCGGCGCACGCCGGGCTCATCCGCGCCCTCGTGGCGGCCGGTCGCGCCGACGAAGCGCAGGCGCACGCTGCAACGCTGGACGAGAAACTGGCCGCCGATCCCGCGGTAGGCACGGCGCTGTCGGCGCTCGAACTGGCCGGCGAGCGGGTCGATGACAGCGAATTGCAGGCGCTGCGCGCCGCCGCGGCGGAACGGCCTACCGACATGGAAGCGCAGATGGCCTATGCCGAGGCCGCGTTCGCGAACGGCGACCGCGAGGCGGCCGGCGAGACGCTGCTCGGCATGATCCGCACCGACCGCGAATGGAACGACGGCGCGGCCCGCGCGCGGCTCGTCAAGATGTTCGAGGCGGTCGGGCTGGAGGACCCCTGGGCCGTCGCCACCCGCCGCAAGCTGTCCACCGTGCTGTTCGGATAGCCGTGGCGACCCGCCTGTCTATCTTTCCGCTGCCTGGCGCGATCCTGTTTCCGGGACTGCACCTGCCGCTCCACATCTTCGAGCCGCGTTACCGGGCGCTCGTCGGCAATGCGCTCGCGCGCGACAGGAGGATCGCGATGATCCAGCCGCAGTCGGCGGCGGAAGGGGCGCCGCTCTATGCGGTCGGCTGCGTCGGAAAGATCGACGAGGTCGAGGCGCTGGACGACGGGCGTTACAATATCGTGCTCGCTGGCGAATCGCGCTTCCGCGTGCGCCGCGAGCTCGAGGTGACCACGCCGTTCCGTCAGGTCGAGGCCGACCTGATCCAGGACGACGGCGAGGCGGCGCTCGCCAGCGTCGAGCGTGCCGGTTTCGAGCAGGAGGCGCGCGCCTTTGCCGATGCGCAGGGCTACATCGTCGACTGGGACTCGGTCGCGAGGCTCGACGACCGCACCCTGATCGACGGCGTCAGCCAGATCGCGCCGTTCGACCCGGCGGCCAAACAGGCGCTGCTCGAGGCGGACACCTTGTCGCAGCGCTGCGAGCTCCTGATCCAGCTCATGCAGTTCTTCGGCCGGTCTGACCCCGACGAGGAGCGGGTCACGCTCCAGTAAGGGTCAGGCTCCGGCCGCTGCCGTCTCGAGGCGTTCGCGCGCTGCGGTTTCCCCGATCAACGGCAGCAAGGCGTGCATGTCGGGTCCGTGATCCAGGCCCGTCAGCGCCTGGCGGAGCGGAAGGAACAGCGCCTTGCCCTTTCGGCCTGTCGTCTCCTTGAGCGTGGCGGTCAGAACGGACCAGGGATCATCGCTCCACGTGAGCATCGCCGCTGCCGTAGCGAGATAGGCGCGCGTCTCGCCGTCGAACGGAGGCGTTTCGACCGGTCCCTTTACCACGCGCCACCAGCCAGAGGCATCCGATACTTTCTCAAGGTTGGGCCGGATCGCCAGCCACGCGGCTTCGTCCATGCCCTCCGGCAGCCGATCCGCCACCTGGGCGTACTCGAGCTGGTGCACGATGGCATGGTTCAGCCGTTCAAGCTCGGCCTCGTCGAACCGCGCGGGCGCCCGTCCGAACGTGGCCAGGTCGAAGGTCGCGACCAGCACGTCACGCTCTGCGACCGGCTCGACCGGGAGCGAAGTCCCCAGCCGCGCCAGCAGCGCGACCAGCGCCTCGGGTTCGACGCCGCTATCGCGCAGAGAGGATGCCGACAGCGAGCCCAGCCGCTTCGACAGCTTGCCTTCGCGGCCCACCAGCAGCGCCTCGTGCGCGAAGCAGGGCAGTTTTTTCGCTGCGCCGAAACCTGCAGCAAAAAGCGCGGTAAACATCTGTATTTGCAGGGCGGTATTGCTCACGTGATCCTCGCCGCGCAGGACGTGAGTGACGCCCATTTCGGCGTCGTCGATCGCGCTCGGCAGCATGTAGAGCCACGAGCCGTCGGCACGCCGGACGACCGGGTCGGACAGCTGCGCGGGATCGAAGTGCTGGTCACCGCGGATGCCGTCCACCCACTCGATCGGCGCCTCGTGGTCGAGCCGGAAACGCCAGTGCGGCGCGATCCCGTCGGCGGCGAGGCGCGCGTGGTCCGCATCGGTCAGCGCGAGGCCAGCGCGGTCGTAGATCGGCGGCAGACCGCGCCCCAGCAGCACCTTGCGCTTGAGCTCGAGTTCCTGCGCGGTCTCGTAGCAGCGATAGACCCGACCCGCCTCGCGCAGCTTCTCGAAGGCATCCGCGTAGATCGCGAGCCGCGCCGACTGGCGCTCCTCGCCATCGGGGTCGAGGCCGAGCCAGGCGAGATCGCAGTGGATGGCCTCGACGTACTCCTCGCGGCTGCGCTCGGCGTCGGTATCGTCGATCCGCAGCAGGAAGCGGCCGCCATGCTTCCGGGCGAGAAGCCAGGCGTGGAGCGCTGTGCGGATGTTGCCGACGTGGAGCAATCCGGTGGGGGAAGGGGCAAAGCGGGTTACGACTGTCATCGGGTCAACTCGAACACGGCATGCTCGGCGCGCCAGTTCGCGCCCGCGGCGCCCACGCGGCCATCACCGGCGAAAAACCACTCGCGCTCGATCCGCATGTCCATCCTTCGCACCAGCTCGCGGAAGTCGACCACGGTAACGTGGTGGATGTTCTGCGTCTCGTACCAGCTCACCGGCAGGTGCCGGGTCACCGGCATCCGCCCGCCGAACGCCAGCGCGGCACGCATGCGCCAGTGGGCGAAGTTGGGAAACGACACGAACGCCTGCCGGCCCACCCGCAGCAGCTGGTCGAGCATCCGGTCGGGCCGCGCGGCGGTTTGCAGCGTCTGGCTGAGGATGGCATAGTCGAACGCCTTGTCGGGATAGTCGGCAAGATCGCGGTCGGCATCGCCCTGCACCACCGACAGCCCGCGCGAGACGCAGCGTTCGACCAGCTCGGGGTCGATCTCCATCCCGCGCGCGTCGCACCCCTGTGCGCCCAGGGCCGCCATCAGCGCGCCGTCGCCGCAGCCGATGTCGAGCACGCGCGAACCCGCCGCGACGTTCGCCGCGATCACCGCAAGGTCGGGCCGCAGCGCCGGGATTGCGGGGCGGGTCATCCAATGAAGCCCCTTACCACCCGGTCCAGCGCGGGGACGTCGAGCAGGAAGCTGTCGTGGCCGTGTGGAGCTGAAAGCTCGACGAAGCTCACCGCCGCGCCCGCCGCGTTGAGCGCGTGGACGACGTGGCGGCTCTCTGCGGTCGGGTAGAGCCAGTCCGAATCGAAACTGACGAGGCAGAACCGCGCCGCTGTGCCGGCGAAGGCGTCCGCCAGCGTTCCCCCGTGCTCTTCGGCGAGGTCGAAGTAGTCCATCGCGCGGGTGATGTAGAGATAGCTGTTGGCATCGAACCGCTGGGTGAAGCCGCTGCCCTGGTACCGCAGGTAGCTCTCGACCTGGAAATCCGCGTCGAAACCGAAGGTCTTGCTGTCGCGGTCCTGCAGGTTGCGACCGAACTTTTCGGTCAGCCCGTTTTCGCTGAGGTAGGTGATGTGCGCCGCCATCCGCGCAACGCTGAGTCCCTTGCCCGGCGCGCGACCCGAGCCGTAGTAAGCGCCCTCCTGCCAATCCGGGTCCGCCATCACCGCCTGCCGGCCGACTTCGTGAAACGCGATGTTCTGCGCCGAGTGCCGCGCGGTCGTGGCGATCGCCAGCACGCGCGCGGCGCGGTCGGGGAAATTCGCCGCCAGGCTCAGGGCCTGCATCCCGCCCATCGATCCCCCGACGACCGCGTGCAGCCGCGCGATGCCCAGCGCATCGAGGAGCGCCACCTCGGCGCGGACCATGTCGCGGATCGTGATGACCGGAAACCGCATGGCGTAGGGCTTGCCGTCCGGGGCATTGCTCGCTGGACCGGTCGATCCCATGCAACCGCCGATCACGTTTGCGCAGATCACGTGGAACCGGTCGGTATCGATCGGCCTGCCGGGTCCGACCATGCGCTCCCACCAGCCGGGCTTGCCGGTGACCGGGTGCTCGCTCGCCACGTACTGGTCGCCGGTCAGCGCGTGACAGACGAGGATCGCGTTGCCGCCATCGGGTGCCAGATCGCCGTAGGTCTCATAGGCGACCTCCACGTCCGGCAGCGACTGCCCGCCGTCGAGCAGCAGCGGTTCCGCAAGCGTCAGGCGTTGGGAGGGGGCGGCGGGAGGCATGGCGGGGCGGCTTGGCGGCAACCGGCGCACGCTGTCAACAAGTCTCATGCCGCGCCGGCCAAGGAGGATTTTGTTCGCAAGGCGAGCAGCGCCCGCTATGCGCCTTCGCGATGGCCGATCGACCCCAACTCAAGCCCTGGATCGAGGGCATTCACGTCTACGTTCCCGGCAAGGCCGCGGGGGCCGATGGCCGGCCGCTGGTCAAGCTGTCGGCGAACGAGAATCCGCTGGGCACCTCGCCGGCGGCGCTCGCCGCGCGGTCCGCGGCCGCTGAGCCGAGCCATTATCCCGATCCTGCCAGCACCGACCTGCGCGAGGCTATAGGCGAGAAGTTCGGGCTCGATCCCGCGCGCATCGTCTGCGGAACCGGTTCGGACGAATTGCTGCAACTCGCCGCCAATGCATTTGCCGGCCCCGGCGACGAGGTGCTGTTCCCGCGTTACAGCTTCATGGTTTACGATATCGCCGCGCGGCGCGCCGGGGCCGTCCCGATCGAAACGTCGGACCGCGACTATGGCTGCGACGTCGACGCGGTCCTGAGTGCCGTGACCGACCGGACCCGCGTGGTCTTCCTCGCCAATCCCAACAACCCCACCGGCAGCTACCTGCCCGCGAAGGACATCGCGCGGCTGCACGCCGGATTGCCGAGCGACGTGCTGTTCGTGCTCGACCAGGCTTACGCCGAGTACCTTCCCCCAAGAGAAGACGACCGCGGGCTTGCGCTGGCCGGGGCGCACGAAAACGTGCTCGTCACCCGCACGTTCTCGAAGATCCACGGCCTTGCCGGAGAGCGGATCGGCTGGGCGACCGGGGCTCCGCATCTGATCGAGGCGCTCAACCGCATTCGCGGCCCGTTCAACGTCACCAACACCGGGCAGGCCGCCGCGATCGCGGCGCTGGCCGACGATGCCTTCGTCGAACGCAGCCGGGCCGTGAACGCGGCGAACCGCGCGCGGCTGACCGATGCCCTCGCGGCGCTCGGCAATCACGGTATCCGTCCCTTGCCCAGCGCGGGCAATTTCGTGCTCGTGCTGTTCGAAGGCGCACTTACAGCCGAGGCCGCGCTCGGCGTCCTGGCCGATGCAGGCTATGCGGTGCGACACCTGCCGGGCCAGGGACTGGGCCACGCCCTGCGCATCACCGTGGGCACTTCGGAAGACGTGGACGCGGTCGCGGGGGCAATCCGCCGGGCGGCAGAGCGCGCCGGATGACCTTCGCGCGCGTAGCAGTGATCGGGCTGGGCCTGCTCGGCGGGTCGGTCGGCCTCGCCGTCGGGGAGTGTCTGCCCCATTGCATCACGACCGGCTACGATGCCGATCCCGACGTGCGCCGGCGCGCCGCGATCCGCGGACTTGTCGGCACGGTGTGCGACACCCCCGCCGAGGCGGTTGCCGATGCGGACCTGGTCGTGTTCTGCGTACCGGTCGGCGCGATGGGGGCTGCCGCGGCGGCGATTGCCGACGTCTTGCCCCGCGGCGCGCTCGTCAGCGACGTGGGCTCGTCGAAGGCGGCGGTGAGCGAGGCGTTGCGCGCCGCGCTGCCGGGCGCGAGCGTGATTCCCGCACACCCCGTCGCCGGGACCGAGCGGAGCGGTCCCGACGCGGGATTTGCGCACCTGTTCCGCCACCGCTGGTGCATTCTGACCCCGCCCGCCGATGCCGATCCGGCGGCGGTCGCAAGGCTGTCGGCATTCTGGGAAGCGCTTGGCGCGAACGTCGAGATCATGGACGCGGCGCACCACGATCTGGTGCTCGCCGTTACCAGCCACATCCCGCACCTCATCGCCTACACGATCGTCGGTACAGCGTCGGACCTCGAGGAGGTAACGCGCAGCGAAGTGATCAAGTACTCAGCGGGGGGCTTTCGCGACTTCACCCGGATCGCGGCGAGCGATCCCGTTATGTGGCGGGACGTATTCCTCTCCAACCGCGATGCCGTGCTCGAGATGCTCGGCCGCTTCACCGAGGACCTGACCGCGCTCCAGCGCGCGATCCGGCGCGGCGACGGCGCGGCGCTCCACGATCTGTTCACCCGCACTAGAGACATTCGCCGCTCGATCGTCGAGCAGGGCCAGGACGATGCGCGGCCCGATTTCGGCCGCGCCGACCACGATACCTAGCGATTGAGCGCGTTCATCGCCGCGTGGACGCGCGCTTCGGCCTCCGCGCGGGGCAGACCGGGCGGAACCGGTTCGCCGAACCGGTAGGTAATCGTACCGCGGCGCTTGATTGCGCGGTGATAAAGCGGCCCGCTGTCGACCGCGACGGGGACGACCGGAAGGCCGAGCACCTTGTAAAGCCCCGCGAAGCCCGCCTGCAACGAAGGCCGGCTGCCGTGCGGCACGCGGGTTCCTTCGGGAAAGATGGCGAGCGGACGACCCGCTCCTGCGTGGTGCCTCGCTGCCGCGAGCATCGCCCGCAGCGCGCGGGCGCCCTGGTCGCGCGCGACCGGCACGATGCCGTAGGCTCGCGCCGACGCTCCCCACAGGGGGATGGCGAACAGCTCCTCCTTGGCGAACACGGCGGGCGTGTCGAGCAGGGCGGGGAGATCGATCGCTTCGAAGAAACTTTCGTGCTTGATCGCGTAGAGCGCCGGATAGCCGGGCCGCTCGCCCTCCTCGCGGATCCGTATGCCGAGGATGCGGGCGAGGCACCACCGCTGGAAGCGCGCCCAGTCGCGTACCGTCCGCCGGAACCGTCGCTCGTCGAAGCGGAAGACGGCCAGCGAGTACGAAGTGAACCATACCGAGCCCAGGTAGAACACGACGTAGAACGCGAGGCTGCGCAGCACGGCCATCGCGTCAGTCCGGGAGCAGCCGCGCCAGCGTCGAGGCGATCAGCTTGTTGTATTCGAGAAAGAGGGTCCCCAGCCGGGGCCGGGATGGCACCGCGTCGCGCACGACCGTGACATCGTCCGGCAACGCAAGGTCAAGCTCGCTCGCCGCGCGTCGCATGTGCCAGTCGGTGGTCACGAGGCGGATCGACCCGATCTTGTGATGCCGCACCCACGCGGCGGTCTCGGCAGCGTTGCTGCGTGTATCGACCGCCGCGAAACCGAGCGTTATGCAGCAGGCCATGGTTCCTGCCGACACGTCGTACTGCGCGGCGAACTCCTTCGGCTTCACCTCGCGGTCGACGCCGGTGACGAGCAGTTCGCGCGCCTCGCCCCGCGCGAGCAGTTCGAGGCCGCGGTCGATCCGGCCCGCGCCACCCGTCGGGACGACGACGGCGTCGGTCCGCATCCGCCCGACCGGTTGCGGCAGCGCCGCGGCGAACCACAGGAAGCCGAACGCGTAAAGGATCACGACGAAAGCGACGAAACGGGAGATCACAGCATTTTCCTCAGCGCGCCAAGGACCGTGAGCCGCGCGGTCAGCATGGCGATGCCGACCCCGGCGAGGGGGATCGTCGCGATCACCAGCCAGTCGGCAGTTCCGAGTCCGCCTCCCGCGACCATTCCGGAACCGAGCGCGGCGAATTGACGGCCGAGCACGAGGATCGCCGCCATCCCGAGCGCCAGTCCCGCCGCGCCGCCGACGGCAGCGTCGAATGCGATCGATCGCTGGAAGATGCGGGCTATCTGCGTGTCGGTGCCTCCGAGGAGGTGCACGATCTCGATCGTCCCGCGGTTGCCGCCAAGCGCGCTGCGCGCCGCGAGCAGGACCGCGGCGGAACTCGTCACGCCGAGAAGCACGACAAGCGCGAGCGCGAGATACTGGAGCGAGCGGATCGCGGCGAAGACCGGGGCGAGCCACGTCGACTGCGCGTCGACCCGCGCGGCCGGCGCGGGGCCCGCGAGGGCGCTGCGCATCGCTGCGAGCCGCGTCTCGTTGGCCGGGGCGCGCAGCTCGACGTCGATCAGCGCGGGGACGGGGACCGCCTCGATGCCGTCGCTCCCCGCGCCGAGCCATGGCGCAAGAAGCTCGTCGAGTTCGCGGTCGGGCACGATGCGGATGCTCGCCACGTCGGGCAGCGCGGCGAGCGCGGCCTCGGCTGCTCGCGCCTGCCGGTCGCGCTCGGACTTGAGCGGCTCGACGATTTGCACGGTCGCCGCCCCCGACAGGTCGCCGCGCGCGGTGGCGGCGAGGTTGTTGAGCGCCAGCCCGCCAGCCGCCGCCACCGTGGTGAGCGCGACCATGATCGCGATCACCCAGGGCATCGGCCCGGCGAGGCGCGCATGCGGCACGAGCTGCGCTGCGCGGCTGCCCCGGAACGGCACGAGGCTGCGGGCGACCGCGTGGGCAAGGACGGGCGGCCGCTTCATGCCGATATGCTCTCGTCGCCCGGTCGCTGTTCGCGCCGGGGCGGAAAGCGCAGCGCGCCGGTCGGGTCGCTGAGGCGCCCCTTGTCGAGCCGCATGATCAGCGAATCGGGGACCTTGCGCAGCAGGTGGACGTCGTGCGTTGCGACGACGACAGTGGTGCCGAGCCTGTTCAGCGCCTCGAACAGGCGCAGCAGCTTCAGCGCCATGTCGGGATCGACGTTCCCGGTCGGCTCGTCGGCGACGAGCATGTCCGGGCGCCCGATCACCGCCCGCGCGATGGCGACCCGCTGCTGTTCGCCGCCCGAGAGCGACGCGGGCCGCGCATCGATGCGTTCGGACAGCCCGACCCATTCGAGCATGTCGGCCACCGGCTGGCGCAGTTCGGCCTCGCGCACGCCCGAAACGCGCAGCGGCAACGCGACGTTGTCGAACGCGGAGAGGTGGGGCACCAGGCGAAAGTCCTGAAACACGACCCCCAGCCGCCGACGAAACCGCGGCAAGCGGTCGCGGGGAAGCGTGATCACGTCGGTGCCGAACATCCGGATCGCCCCTCGCGAGGGGCGCTGGGCGAGGTAGAGCAGCTTGAGCATCGAGGTCTTGCCCGCTCCGCTCGCTCCGGTGAGGAAGTAGAAGCCGCCAGGGTGCAGCGTGAACGAGACGTCGCTCAGCACCTCGCGGTCGGCCCCGTAGCGCAGGCCGACATTGTCGAAGGTGACGATGTCGCCGGGCCTGCGGTCACGAGCCCCGCTCATGGCAGGAGCCATGGCGCGGGGCGCTCTTGGACGGTCGGGAAGGGAAGGTTGCGCATCGACGCGGCGGCTATAGCCGCGCTTCAGTGTGGAAAAAAGCCGTCAGCGGCGCAACTTGCCCGCCGCGACTCTTGTGCCGGTTCGCCGCATGGGCCAGATTCTCGCGCGAGATGATCATCGCCTGCCCCGCCTGCGCGACGCGCTACGTCGTGCCGGACAGCGCCATAGGCGCAGAAGGCAGAACCGTGCGCTGCGCGAAGTGCCGCCACAGCTGGTTCCAGGACGGACCCGACCTCGAATTGGCGGTGGCCACGCCAGCACCCGGACAGGTACCCGCACAGGAAGCCCAGCCTCCTGCGCCGCCTCCACCCACGGCGGCCCTCCCGGACCAGGGCCAGCCTGCTCGGCCACCGGCGATCGATGATGAGGAGGAGCATCTACCGCCTCCCCCGCCTCCGGTGGCCGCGCAAGGCGATGCAGCGGATCACGCCTCGCCATCTCCTGATCGGCCGGAACCGGCTATCGCCCCTGAGCCCGCGCCGCGCGAGCCAGCCGCCCCGACCGTGGTCGAGGCCGAGCCCGCCCCGGCGGCCGAGAGCGAGCATTACGGAGACGAAGTTTCGGCGTTCGACTACGAACCGCCGTTTCGCCCGCGGCGCAACATGGTCCGGGTGTGGACCATCGCGGCGGGGCTGTTCGCGGCGATCGCGCTGGGCACAATCGGGGCGGTCAGCTACTGGGGCCTGCCCGACTGGGTGCCGATCAACCGGCCGACCTTCGCACTAGAGCAGCCCGACCTCGTGCTCGATTTTCCGCGCGACCAGCAGGAACGGCGCACGCTGCCCAATGGCACCGAATACTTCGGCGCCAGCGGCACGGTGAAGAACGTCGGGCGCGAGACCCGCAAGGTCCCCTCGATCCTGATCGTTCTCAGCGATGCCCGGGACCGGATCGTCTATACCTGGGAGATCGCCCCGCCCAAGCCCGAGCTCGCGCCGGGCGAGACGGTGACGATCAACGAGGCCGTCACCGACATTCCCAAGTCCGCCCGGTTCGTGGAGATCGGCTGGAAGCCGGACTGATCGCTCAGGCGATCGCCTCGGCCACCGGCAGGTAGTCGTAGCCGAGTTCGTCGGCGACCGCCTTGTAGGTTACCTTCCCGGAATGGACATTGAGTCCTTCGGCCAGGTGCGGGTTTGCGCGCAGCGCCGCTTTCCAGCCCAGTTCCGCGATGCGCAGTGCATGGGGCAGGGTCACGTTGTTGAGCGCATAGGTGCTTGTGCGGGCTACCGCGCCCGGCATGTTGGCGACGCAGTAATGAACGACGTCGTCGATCACGTAGGTCGGATCGGCGTGGGTCGTCGGCCGGCTTGTCTCGAAGCAGCCGCCCTGGTCGATCGCGACGTCGACCAGCACCGCGCCGGGCTTCATGCACTTGAGCATGTCGCGGGTGACGAGCTTGGGAGCGGCCGCGCCGGGGATGAGCACCGCGCCGATCACCAGCTCGGCCTCGCAGATCATCTGTTCGATGTTCGCCTTGTTGGAAAAGCGCGTCTTGGCGCGGCTTTCGAAGTAGATGCCTAGCTTCTCCAGCACTTCGGGATCGCGGTCGAGGATGGTCACGTCGGCGCCGAGGCCGACCGCCATCTGCGCCGCGTTGAAGCCGACCACGCCGCCGCCGATCACCATGACGCGGCCCGGCAGGACGCCCGGCACGCCGCCGAGCAGCACGCCGCGGCCGCCGTGCGCCTTTTCCAGCGCGGTGGCGCCGGCCTGGATGCTCATCCGCCCGGCAACCTGGCTCATCGGCTTGAGCAGCGGCAGCGAACCGCCGGGACCGGTCACTGTCTCGTAGGCGATCGCGGTGACGCCCGACTTGACGAGGTCAGCGGTCTGCTCGGGATCGGGAGCGAGGTGAAGGTAGGTATAGAGGACCTGTCCCTCGCGCAGCATCGCCCGCTCGACCGCCTGCGGCTCCTTGACCTTAACGATCATCTCGCAGCCGTCGAAAACGGTCTTCGCGTCGGGCTGGATCTTCGCGCCGCACGCCTGGTAATCCATGTCTGTCGCACCAATGCCCATGCCGGCACCGGTCTCGACCCAGACCTCGTGCCCGTGCGCAGTCAGTTCGCGGACGCTCTCGGGGGTCAGTCCGACACGGTACTCGTGATTCTTGATTTCCTTCGGGCAACCGATGCGCATGGGAGGCACTCCTTCGGCGGGTGCCGTTACAGTTGCAACCAGTTGCGGGCAAGCGCCTACATGAGACGGAACGCACCCCGGCACGGGCCGAAACCGTCACACACCTGTCATGCAAGCCGCCTAGGGGCGGCGCGAGAGTAACGCAGGCTTCACAAGGGCAATGGAAGTGAAAAGGACCAAACTCACGATTTCGGCGCTAGCGATCGCGGTCTCGGCCGGTTGGGCGATGCCCGCCGCCGCGCAGGATACCGCCGCCGTCGCGCAGGAACTGGCGCAGATGCGCGCGCAGGTGGCAGCGATGGCGACTCGTATCGACAGTCTCGAGGCGCAGCTCGTCGCCGCCAAGGCCGAGGCGCAGGCGGCGACGACTGCGGCCGGGGCGGCTACCGCGAGCGCGGCGGCGGCAGCCGACGCTGCCAAGGCCGAGCCGGCAACCATGATCGCCTTCAAGGGCGCGCCCGAGATCACCGGCAAGGGCGGCTGGAGCTTCAAGCCGCGCGGCCGCGTCCAGATGGACACCGGCTTCGTCGACGCGCCCGACAGCACCGGGCGCCCGGACGGTTTCGGCAGCACCCTGCGCCGCGCGCGCCTGGGCATGCAGGGCGACATCCCCGGCGGGTTCGGCTACAAGTTCGAGGTCGATTTCGCGGGCGATGCTGTGACGCTGACGGACGCGTTTCTGACCTACAAGGACGGGTCCCTCACGGTCACGGCGGGCCAGCACAACAGCTTCCAATCGCTCGAGGAGCTCACCAGCAGTCTGCACACCTCGTTCATCGAGCGCGCGGCATTTACCGATGCCTTCGGTTTCGAGCGGAGGCTGGGCGTATCGGCCGAACTCGCCAAGGGCGACCTGGTGCTCCAGGGCGGGGTGTTCACCGACAACAACAGCGCGCTGCCGACTGGCAACGTGGGCTTCGACGGCCGCGCGGTCTTCGCGCCGAAGATCGGCAAGGGTCAGCTCCACCTCGGCGGATCGGTCCATCGGTACACGATAGACAATGCCGGGTCCTCGGTCCGTTATCGCCAGCGGCCGCTGGTGGCGTTCACCTCCGAAAGGTTCATCAACACCGGCAACATAACCGCCGATGGTGAGTTCGGATACGGGCTGGAGGCAGCCTATATCGGCGGGCCGCTGCACGTGGCGGGCGAAGCCTTCTGGCAACGGGTCGACCGACCCGGCGCGCTGGCCGATCCCACGTTCTTCGGCGGGTACGCGGAGGTCGGGCTGTTCCTCACCAAGGGCGATACGCGCGGGTACAAGGGCGGAACCTTCGACCGGGTGAAACCAAAGAACGCTGTCGGCAAGGGCGGTTTCGGCGCGGTGCAGGTGAACCTGCGCTACGACCACCTCGATCTCGTCGACGCTGGCATAGTCGGCGGCAAGCAGGACGGTTACCAGGGCAGCATCGTTTGGACCCTGACCGATTATACCAAGCTCATGCTCAACTACGGCCGGATGCAGTATACCGACGCGGTCCATCCCGCCGCGGGCGGGGATCGTTCGTACCGCGTTAACGTCGTAGGGATGCGCGCCCAGATCGATTTCTGATGGCGCGGCAAGACCGTCATGAGCCTGTCACACAACGCCGGTAGCGGCGCGCACGACCTAACAGAGGGCCTTTTGAAATGAGCAAGTTCAAGACCATCGCGTTCGTCACTCTTTCCACCGTCGCGCTCGCCGCGTGCGGCGGCAGCGGCGGCGGTGCTTCGGCGAGCCGCGATTCGATCCGCGCGGTCGGATCGTCCACCGTCTATCCGTTCGCCAAGAAGGTCGCCGAGGAATTCGTCGCCGCGAACCCCGGCATGAAGAGCCCGCTGATCGAATCGACCGGCACCGGCGGCGGCATCAAGCTGTTCTGTGCCGGCGTCGGCGCGCAGCACCCCGACATCGCCAACGCCTCGCGCCGGATGAAGGCGAGCGAGTTCGAGGACTGCCGGAAGAATGGCGTCACCGAGATCCAGGAGATCCAGGTCGGCCTCGACGGCATCGCCTTTGCCTCTGCCAAGGGGGGCATCATGATGAACCTGAGCCCCGAAATCGTCTACAAGGCGATCGCCGCCAAGCCGTTCGGCAAGGACCAGACTGCCAGGACCTGGAAGGACGTCGACCCTTCGCTGCCGGCTGAAAAGATCCTCGTCTACGGCCCGCCGTCGACCTCGGGCACCCGCGACGCGCTGAAGGAACTCGTCCTTCAGAAGGGTTGCGAGAGCGACCCGGCGATGAAGGCGATGAAGGACAGCGACAAGGACAAGTACGAGCAGATCTGCACCGAGGTGCGGGCCGACGGCGCCTATGTCGACCAGGGCGAGCAGGACAACCTCATCGTCCAGAAGATCGAGAGCAACCCCAAGGCCGTGGGCATCTTCGGGTATTCCTATCTCGAGGAGAACATCCAGAAGCTGCAGGACCTGCCGATGAACGGGGTCGAGGCGACGTACGAGAACATCTCGAACTTCACCTATCCCGGCGCCCGCCCGCTTTACCTCTACGTCAAGAAGGCGCACGTGGGCGTCATCCCGGGTCTTGCCGAGTTCCTCGCGGTCTGGCCGAAGGTGTGGGACAAGGACGGTCCGCTGGCGAAGATCGGTTTCGTCGCCGCGCCGGAAGACGTCCGCGCCGCCAACGCCAGGACGATCGCCGATGGCACGACGATGACGGCCGAGGGACTCAAGTAAGCGCCGCGCGCAAGGCCAACGAAAAAGGGCCCCGCCGGATCGCTCCGGCGGGGCCCTTCCTTTTGGTGGTGCGTGCCGCGAAGCTCAGTACTTTACGCGCAACCGCACGTAGTAGAACCCTCCGTTGATGCCGAACGGACCGCCCGAGCGCGGATAGACCTGGCCATCTGCGAGACTGTCGGTCAGCGCGTAGATCGGGTTGGTGGTCGTCGGCGCGATGCGGTCGGGATAGGTGTCGAACAGGTTGTTCGCGCCCACCGTCAGGGTGAAGTGGTCCATGAAGGTGTAGCTGGCGTCGAGGTCGACGGTCGCCTTTCCGCTGAACCGCTGGCCCGGGTATTCGAGCTGGTTCGCCCACGAGCTGAAATAGTTCACCCGGCCGTTGAGCTGGAAATCGCCCATCTGCCAGTTGGCCGACGCGTTGAGGCGGTGCTTGGGCGGCAGGTTGGCGATGTTGAACCGCTGCGCCGCGCTGATCACCGACGGGTCGAAGTCGGTCACCTTGCTCTTGTTGTAGGCGTAGGCGAGCGTGGTGTTGAGCGAACCCCCGGCAAGGCCGGTGCGGTAGCTCGCCACCGCGTCGATGCCCTTGGTGGACGTATCGAAGCCGTTGGTGAAATAGTTCACGTCGCCGTCGACGCCCACGATCGCCAGCGCGGGCAGCGCCGCGACGTCGGCAGCAGTGACCCGGAACGTCTGCGAGATGCCGATGCGGTTGCGGACGTCGATGATGTATCCATCGACGGTGAGGGTGAAAGCGTCCATCGGCTTGAAGATGAAGCCCGCGCCGTAGTTGTTCGAACGTTCCGGGCGCAGCGACTGGGCGCCGTAGAACTGCGCGATCGCGCTCGTTGTCGGATAGGTGCCGGTCTGCACCTGGTTGCCGCTGCGGAAGTTCGTGGTGACGATCTGGGTGTTGTTCTGGCCCGGCGACGGAGCGTGGAAGCCCGTGCCCACCGTGGCGCGAACCGAGAACGCCGGGCTCAGCTCGGCCAGCGCATTGGCCTTCCACACGAACGCGCTGCCGAAGGTGCTGTAATCCTCGTACCGGCCCGCGACGCCCATGGTGAACGCCTCGGTGATGTCGGCTTCCGCACCCACGTAGATGCCGTAGCTGTCCTGGTCGCTCTTGCCCGCGAACGCCGGGCTCACGCCGCCGTATCCGCTTGCCGCGGGCGACTGCGTGGCGACGATCTGCTGGCCGCTGCTGTTGAGGGCGGGCTGGTAGACGCCGGGCGAGACCTGCACGTAAAGCGGCTGCCGGGCATAGGGACCCGCAGCGTAGGACTGCGTGTCGCCGACCGTCTTCTCGTACTCCTCGCGCCGGTATTCCGCGCCGCCCGACAGCGTGATCGGGCTCGCGAAGCCGACCTCGAGCGGATAGGTCAGGTCGAGGTTCACCATCTGCTCGCGCTGGATCAGGTCGCCGAAGAAGAACTCGGTCTGGCTCTGCGGACCGAACGAGGCGCTGAGCGAGTTGGTCATCGACAGCGACAGCGAATTGCGCGCCAGCGTTGCGGACAGGTCGTATGTCAGGCCGCCGCCGAGTTCGCCCTTGACCCCGCCGGTGCCGTAACGCTGCTCGACATCGCCGATGAAGCGCGGGGTGAAGCCGCCCGGATAGATCGAGGCGAAGCTGAAGGTGTTGGCGTCCTGCACGAATCCGGTCGCCGGGCACGTCGCGTTGCCGGTGGGGCAGCGTGTCAGGTAGATCGTGTTGAACGAGCCGTTGCGGTTGTTCGTGCGCGTCGCCGGAGTGCCCGAGCCGTCGTTGACGACGAGCCCGGTCGCGGTGAGCGAAGGACGGTAGTTGAAGCTCTGGTTGGCGGTACTCTCCGCGTAGTTGACCGTCAGGTACAGCTGCGCCGCGTCGCCCGCGAGATCGATTCCGGCGTTGCCGAACAGCTTGATCCCGTCACCCGGCGAGGACCCCCAGATCTGCGCGGGAAGACCTTCGGTGAAGTTGGGGATGGTGTTCGCGAGCGAAGGGTTGAGAGTCGCGAAGTTGACCGCCGTCGGGCGGGTGCGGCCGCGGCTGGTGCCATCGGTGTCGTACCATTCGCCCGAAAGCGACAGGAACCCGGAATCGGCGAAGTTGAAACCCGCGTAAGCGCCGACCTGGATGCGATCACCATCGCCTTCGTAGGTCTCGCCCCACAGTCCGGTGAGTTCGAAGCCGGCGTCGTCGCGGATCTGGTAGTTGATGACGCCGCCGATCGCGTCCGAGCCGTACTGGGCGGTCGCACCGTCGCGCAGGATCTGCAGGTTCTTTACCGAGATCGCGGGAATATTCGAAATGTCGGCGCCCTGCGAGCCGTACGACAGCGCGGTGTCCGCGCCCGAATATACCTGCACCAGCGCAGCGCGATTGTAGCGCTTGCCGTTGACCATGACGAGGATCTGGTCCGCACCCAGCCCGCGCAGCGAGGGCGGTCGAACGAAGGTCGACGCGTCCGAGATCGTGTTCTGCGGGACGAAGAACGAAGGCACGATGTTGCGCACGGTGTCGAGCATGTCGACCGCGGGCTGCGCGGTCAGCTCCTGCGAGCCGATGACGTCGATCGGGGACGGGGAGTCGGTCACCGACCTGTCGGTCCGGCGCGTGCCGATGACGACGATGGATTCGTCCTCGTCGGCGGCGGGCGTGGTGCTGGTGCTCTGGGCCATCACGGGTTGCGCCGAGAGCGCGGCGAGCGTGGCGGCCGTTCCGGCGAGGAGCCGGGTGCGATACGAAGTCATGCAGTGAACCTCCCTGTTCGAAGTCAGGAAGTTACGCCTGGTCATCGGATGCGCGCAATTATCCGGGATTTTCGGTCGTCGATTTGAAGCCCGATGTTGCGCAAACGCTACATGTAACTTCGGTTATTATGCACGCGATGGCACGACGTTACGCGTCGCTTACAGAGGATTGCCGTCCTTATCGCGGTATATGTCGCGCCGGCCGACATGGTTGGCCGGACCCACGAGCCCGTCTTCCTCCATCCGCTCGATCCACTTGGCGGCGGTGTTGTACCCGACTCCCATCTGGCGCTGGAGCCACGATCCGCTCGCCTTCTGGTGCTCGAACACGATCTGGCAGGCCTGCCGGTACTTACGCTCCTCGGGATTGTCGCTGGCGGTAAGCTCGTCGTCGAAGCTGAAGCCGAAGCCGTCTTCCGGCTCCTCGGTCACGGCATCGACGTAATCGGGCTTGCCTTGGCCGCGCCAGTGCTCGGCGACCGCCTCCACCTCCTCGTCCGAAACGAACGGGCCGTGCACGCGCACGAGAGCGCCGGTCGAGGGCTTGTAGAGCATGTCGCCCTTGCCGAGCAGCTGTTCGGCGCCCTGTTCGCCCAGAATCGTGCGGCTGTCGATCCGGCTGGTCACGTTGAAGCTGATGCGCGTGGGCAGGTTGGCCTTGATCACGCCGGTGATGACGTCGACCGAGGGGCGCTGCGTCGCCATGATCAGGTGGATGCCCGCCGCGCGGCTCTTCTGGCTGAGCCGCTGGATCAGTACCTCGATCTCCTTGCCAACGGTAACCATCAGGTCGGCGAGTTCGTCGACGATCAGGACGATCTGGGGCAGCGGCGCGTAGTCGAGCTGCTCTTCCTCGAAGATCTCCTCTCCGGTGTCGGGGTCGAACCCGGTCTGGACCCGGCGGCCCAATGGCTTGCCCTTGGCGATCGCGCTCCGCACCCGCTCGTTGAAGCCCGAAATGTTGCGCGCGCCGATGCTGCTCATCATGCGGTAGCGGCGCTCCATCTCCTCGACCGCCCATTTCAGCGCGCGAACCGACTTCGACGGCTCGGTGACCACCGGCGAGAGCAGGTGCGGGATGTCGTCGTAGCTCTTGAGCTCCAGCACCTTGGGATCGATCAGGATCAGGCGGCACTCGTCGGGAGTGAACTTGTAGAGCAGCGACAGCAGGATGCAGTTGAGGCCGACCGACTTGCCCGAGCCGGTTGTGCCGGCGACGAGCAGGTGCGGCATCGCGGCGAGGTCTGCGACGATCGGTTCGCCCGCGATGTCCTTGCCCAGGATGATCGGCAGCGAACCCTTCGCATTGACGAAGGCGTCACACGCGGCGAGTTCCTTCAATGCGACCATCTGGCGGTCGGCGTTGGGCAGCTCGATGCCCATCACGGTCTTGCCGGGGATCGAGGAAACACGCGCGCTGATCGCGCTCATGTTGCGGGCGATGTCTTCGGCAAGGCCGATCACCCGGCTCGCCTTGATGCCGGGGGCGGGCTCCAGCTCGTACATGGTGACCACCGGGCCTGTGCGGACGGCGGTGATCTCGCCCTTCACGTTGAAGTCGTCGAGCACGGTCTCGAGCAGCCGCGCGTTGCGTTCCAGCGCCAGCCTGTCGAGCTTGGGCGCCGCGTGGACGGGTGGTTCTTCCAACAGGTCGAGGCTGGGCAGCTGGTAGTTGGCGAACAGATCGGTCTGCGCCTTCTTGCCGGCGGGCCGCGCGGCGCGGGGCGCGGCGGCCGGATCGGCGATCTCCGGTGCCCGTCGCTCGGCGATTTGCGGGAGATCGGCTTCCTCTCGCTCCCGCTCGCGCCGCGCGCGGGGCTTGGGGATGATGTCGAGGTCGGTCAACTGCGGAGGCAGGCTGGGGGCGCGCCTGAGGAAACGCGGCAGCGTGAGAAGCTGCACCCAGTCGAGCGCGAAGACGCGCGTCACCCCGGCGACCCCTCCGGCGAGCGCGACGAGCGCAAGCCCGAGTACCACCCACCCGCTCGCCGCTTCGCCCAGCCGCGCCGCGACCGCTTCGATGGCGCCCGCTCCCAGCAGGCCCGCGATGCCGCCCATCGACGCGGGAAGCGACCCGCCCGGCCCGTCGAACGCCAGCGCCAGGACCGTCCCGAGCAGGGCCATCGAGAACAGCAATAGCCCGACCGGACGCCACCAGCGCGTGTGGTCCTCGCGGTCTTCCTCCTCCACGTCCCGCCAGAGCTTGCGCGCCGCGATGTAGAGCATCGGCAAGAACAGCACCCCGGTCACGCCGAACAGGAAGAATACCCGCTCCGATAGCCAGGCGCCGGACGGACCCATCCAGTTGCGGACGTCGTCGCCCGCCGCCGCGGTCGACGCGCTCGGATCCGTCTGCGTGTAGCTGGCGAGAGCCAGGCCGAGGAACAGCATCGCGGTCAGCAGCCCCGCGGCGCCCGCGATCTGGCCCGCGCGGCGCAGCGAACGGCGCAGCGCCGCGCGCCAGTCGGTCGCCGGCGCTCTTCCGCCCGGGCGGCTCATCGCGCGTGTTGCCATCGCTGCTTCCCCTGATGCGGGCCCGCGAAAGCGCCGCCTTCGCCCGAGGCCCCCTCGTCCTTCCGGTGTTATCGCAGGCGGGGGACTCGCCCGTCAAGAATCCTCGCGTCAGGAATCCTGTTTCAGCGCCAGGCCGTCTATCGCCGCCCAGCGGGTCCAGCCCAGCTCGCGGGCGCGATCGAAGGTCATGCCGCCGAGCGCGATCACCGGCATTTCCGCAAGCGCCGCGAGCGCGTGGAACTTTTCCGGCCCGAGCGGGACCGCGCCGGGATGCGTGCGCGTTTCGAAGACCGGCGAAAGCATCGCCGCGTCGGCTCCAGCCGCGTTGGCGTGGGCGATCTCGTGCCCGTCGTGGACAGCGGCGATGCGCAGCAGTTCGGGCGCCTCGCCGATAGCTTCGGGCGGGCCATAGGAACCCGCGGCGCCCCAGGCGCGCGCCTCGTCATCGCTTCCCGAGAGAACCGCGAGGTGGCCGCATCCAGCCGCCAGCGGCAGAAGCTCGTCCCAGCGCGCCCGGCGCGCGCGCGGGTCGAGATGGTAATGCCGGAAGACGAACGCCGACCGCGGCGGCAGTGCCCGCAGGGCGCGTGGAAGCAATTCGTCGTTGCGGGCATCCGAAAGGAGCCACAGGTCGGGCAGGGACTGGCGGTCGGCCATGACCTCGCTATAGCGCACAGCCGTCATGAATGCAGCGTTGTCCCTGAGCGAAATCCACCACCGTATCGCCAGCGTCTGCCGGATCGCCCGGCGCGAACCGGGCGAAGTCACGCTCGTGGCGGTTAGCAAGACCCACGGAGCCGATGCCATCGAACCGCTGCTGGCGGCAGGTCAGACGGATTTCGGCGAGAACCGGGTACAGGAGGCACAGACGAAGTGGCCGTCCTTGCGCGAGCGCTATCCGGACGCGGTGCTGCACCTCGTCGGCAGCCTCCAGTCGAACAAGGCGCTCGATGCCGCCCGGCTGTTCGATTGCATTCACTCGCTCGACCGGCCGAGCCTGGTGACGGCGCTCGCAAAGGCTTTCGACCGGACAGGAAAGCCGGTGCCCTGCTTCGTCCAGGTCGATGTCGGGGAGGAACCGCAGAAAGGGGGCTGCGCGGTCGCCGACCTGCCGGCGCTGCTCGCCCAGGCGCGTGCCGCGGAAATCCCGGTGATCGGCCTCATGTGCGTGCCGCCGGCGGCGATCGAGCCGGCGCCGTTCTTCGCCCTGCTCGACAAACTCGCCCGCGACAACGGGATCGCCGGTCTCAGCATGGGCATGAGCGATGACTTCGAGACCGCCATCATGCTCGGCGCCACGCACATCCGGGTGGGCAGCGCGCTGTTCGGTGCGCGAAACATCTAACGGCCCGTTAGGGACAGGTAGGGGGCCGGTGTTAACGGCAGACCCGCATACCCGCCGCTCCAGACAAGGAGTGCGCCATGATTCGCTTTGCCCTTTTCGGAGCCGCTACCGCCGTCCTCGCCGTGTCGGCCCCTGCGTTCGCGCAGGTCGATGCGGACGCCGAACACGCCTTTTCGCGTGCCGCCCGCAGCTTCAACGCCTGCCTCGCAGTGTCCGCCGCTGACGGCGGTGCCGCGGCACTCGAGAGCCGCTGCCTCGCGCAGGAAACGGCCTATCGGATCAATAGCGTCCGGCTGCACGTTGCGCGCGGCCTCAGCGAGGCACAAGCGGCCAGCGAGACCGAAGCGGACATTGCGAACGGTCGCCGCATTTTCGGCGCCGCGCAGGCTCGGCAGCTCGCCAGCGCCCGCTGATCAGGCGTTCTCGAGTTCCGCCTGCCGCTCGTCGCTCGACGCGGCGAGAAGGGTCTCCTCGATCGTCTTCAGCCGCGCCGGGCTGGTTACCTTGCCTCCGGTAAGGTCCGTCACATAAAAGGTGTCCGCCGCGCGCTCGCCATAGTTGGTGATGTGCGCCGAGTGGACCACCAGCCGGCTTTCGAACAGCGCGCGCGCGAGGCGATTGAGCAGGGCTGCGCGGTCTCGCGCGTTCACCTCGATCACCGTGAAGCGGCCCGACGCCTGGTTGTCGAACGTTACCACCGGGCTCACATCGAACGCCCTGGCGCGGCTGTGCGGTAACGGGCGTTTCGCCAGTTCGGGAACGAGCGCGCGCCGGTTGGCCAGCGCATCGGCGATCGACACCTCGAGGCGCCTGAGCTGGGCTTCCTCGCTGAATGGCAACCCATGGGGGTCCTGGACCAGGAAGTTGTCCACCGCCCAGCCGGTCCGGGTGGTGTGAATGCGCGCATCGATGATGTTCGCGCCCGCGAGGTGAATCCCCCCGGCAATGCGGTAGAACAGCCCCGGATGATCGGCGGCGATCACGGTCACCAGCGTGGCCCCGCGCGAGGGATAGACCTCACAGTGGACCGACAGGTTGTCCTGTTCCTCGTGCGCGGCATCGTAATGGGCGATGTTGAGCGCGATGATGTCCTCAGGCTCGGCGATCCAGTAGGCGTCGTCGAATCGATCGGCATAGAGCCGCAACAGGTCCTTCCTGTCGCCGAGCAATCCGGCTACCGCCTCCTTCTTCGCGCCAACGCGTTCCTTTCGCCCGTGCTTCATGTGGCCAAGCCGCAGGCGCTCCATCGCCTGGTCGTTCAGTTCGCCGAGCAGCTGGCCCTTCCAGCTGTTCCAGGTGCCCGGACCGACCGCGCGAATGTCGACCGCGGTCAGGATCATCAGGTTGCGCAAGCGCTCGACGCTCTGCACCTGGCTGACGAAATCCTCGATCGTCTGGGGGTCGGTCAGGTCGCGCTTGAACGCGGTCGCGCTCATCAGGAGATGCGCCCGCACGAGCCAGGCGACCAGCGCGGTCTCGCCGCCGTCGAGCCCGAAGCGTGGGCACAGTTCCTCTGCCACCTCCGCCCCCAGCACCGAGTGATCGCCGCCGCGCCCCTTCGCGATATCGTGCAGCAGCACCGCGACATAGATCGCCCGGCGGCTCGCGATCTCGTGGATCAGCCGGCTGGCGCGCGGGTGGTCGGCGGTCAGCTCTCCCCTCTCGATCCGGGACAGCAGGCCGATCGCCCGGATCGTGTGCTCGTCGACCGTATAATGATGATACATGTCGAACTGCATCTGCGCGTTGACCCGTCCGAAATCGGGCACGAAACGTCCGAACACGCCGGTCTCGTTCATCCAGCGCAGCACCGTTTCGGGATCGTTGCGACCCGCGAGCAGGTCGAGGAACAGCGCGTTCGCGCGCGGGTCCTCGCGCACCTCGCGCCGGATTAGCCCCGAATCGCGCGCGGCCTGGCGCATCGTCTCGGGGTGGATTTCCAGCCCGTTGGCCTCGGCAAGCTGGAAGACCTCGATCAGCCGGACCGGGTCCTTGCGGAACCAGTCGTCGCCGGGACTCGCGATGCGGCCGCCGAATACCTTGTATCCCTTCAGGTCGCGGGCGCGCGGCGTGAACCCGGCAAGCAGTCCCTTGCGCATGCGCGACCGGGCGAATTGTTCGTCGATATGGGCGAGGAAAACGCCGGTCAGCGATCCGACCCGCTTGGCCTGCAGAAAATAGAACTGCATGAACCGCTCGACCGCGCTCTTGCCGGGGCGGTCGGCGAAGTTCATCCTCGCGGCGACGGCGCGCTGGAGATCGAACGTGAGCCGGTCCTCGGCGCGTCCGGTGATCGTGTGCAGGTGGCAGCGGACCGCGAGCATGAACCCTTCGGCCCGGCGGAAGCTGCGGTATTCCGCCTGGGTGAACAGGCCGACGTCGACGAGGTCGGCGGCGACGCGCACCTTGTGGATGTACTTGCCGATCCAGTAGAGCGTCTGGAGGTCGCGCAGGCCGCCCTTGCCGTCCTTGACGTTGGGTTCGACGACGTAGCGGCTGTCGCCCATCCGCCGGTGCCGCGCATTGCGTTCCTCGAGCTTGTCAGCGACGAACTGGCGCTCGGTGCCCTTGACCACCTCGTCGGCGAAGCGGCGGCTGACCTCGTCGTACAGATCCTGATCGCCCCAGACGTAACGCCCTTCGAGCAGCGCCGTGCGGATCGTGAGGTCGGACTTTGCCATCCGGATGGTCTCGTCGACCGACCGGCTCGAATGGCCGACCTTCAGGCCCAGGTCCCACAGGTAATAGAGGATCGCCTCGATCGCCTGTTCGCACCAGGGGGCCTGCCGCGTGGGGTGAATGAAAGCGATATCGACGTCCGAATGGGGGGCCATCTCGGCGCGGCCGTATCCGCCGACCGCGACAAGGGTCAGCCGCTCGGCGGTGGACCGGTTCACCGCCGGGTAGACGTCGGTGACGACGTGGTCGTGGATCGTGCGGACGACCTGGTCGACCAGGAACGAATGGCCCCCGGCGATTTCGTGACCTGCGCTCGGCCGTTCGTCGAGCCGCCGGTCGAGCTCGGCGCGGCCGGCCTCGAGCGCGGCCTTCAGGGCCCTGACGATGTCGGGCCGCGCCTTGTCGCCCCTTTCGGCGGCAAGCCTGGTGATGTCGTCGGCGAGGGCGCGGCGGTCGACGACCTCGCGCTGGTTCGGGATGCGCGGCTGGTTCAAGCGGCTCCCGTCTCTTCGGCGCGGTTCTCGAAGCGCGATCGCAGCGCCCGCTTGTCGATCTTCTGGGTGCCTAGCCGCGGCAGCGCTTCGTCGGTCGCCCACAGGTATTGCGGGATCTTGAACCTGGCGAGGCGCTCGGCAAGGAATTCCTTGAGGTCGTCAGGCTCGACCGAGTGGCCGTCCTTGGCGACGTAGACCGCGGCGGGGATCTCTCCGAGCCGCTCGTCCGGCAGGCCGAAGACCGAGCATTCGGCGATGTGCGGGTGGGCGTAGATCTCCTGCTCGACCTCGATGCAGCTGATGTTCTCGCCCCCGCGGATGATGATGTCCTTCTTGCGGTCGACGATGAACAGGTAGCCGTCCTCGTCGAGGTAACCGAGGTCGCCGGTGCGGAAATAGGCGTCGTCGGTATAGGCGTTGCGGGTGGCGTCCTCGTTCTTCCAGTAGCCAAGGAAGTTGCACACCGAGCGGATGCAGACCTCGCCCACCTGCCCCTGCGCGACCGGCTTGCCGACGTCGTCGAGTATGGCGAGGTCGACCAGCGGCCTCGAAGCGGTGCCGGTCGAGCCGGGTTTTGCCATGTAGTTCTCGTTGAGATTGCCGGCGCCGACCGCGTTGGTTTCGGTCAGGCCATAGCCCAGCAGCGGATAGCCGTCGGGAAACGCCTCGCGAATCCGGTTGACATGCTCGGGTGGGCGCGGCGCGCCGCCGGCGGCAAAGCTCTTGCACTGCGACAGGTCGTACTTGTCGCGGTCCGGGTGGGTCGCCAGTTCGAAGCTCATCAGCGGCACGCCGACGAAATAGGTTATCTTCTCCTCGTCGAGCAGGCGCAGCGCCTCGGACGCGTCCCACTTGGGCATGAGCACCAGCTTGCGGCCCAGCGCGAAGCTTTGCAGGAACAGCGGGATCTCTCCCGTGACGTGGAACAGGGGCACCGCGACGAGTGCGCTCGGCTGCACTGTCGGCGCCTCGTCACGCTCGGTCAGGATCTGGAGTATCATCGCGGTCTGCGCGACGTAGTTCATCACCCCGCTGACGACGCCGAGGTGATCCGAATAGGCCCCCTTGGGCGAGCCGGTGCTGCCCGAGGTATAGAGGATCGTCGCCAGATCGTTCGGGCCGAGGACTCCGAGCATTTTCGCGGCGGTATCGCCTTCGCCCCAGATCGGTTCGAGTCCGGCCGAGGGCGGGCCGTCGTGGGTGAACACGATCGTCTTGCCACCGCGCTCGATTCCGTCGAGCCGCGCGGCGCGCTGCGGGTCTGCAAGGACCAGCGAACATTCGCACAAGTCGATTCCGAAGGCGAGTTCCTCGCCGGTCCACCATCCGTTCAGAAGCGTGGCGCAGCCCCCGCCCATCAGCACGCCGAGATAGGCGACGATCCAGTTGGCCGAATTGCGAGCCGCAATGCCCACGCGGTCGCCCCGCTGCATCCCGTGGCGGGTGACAAGGCCGTGCGCGACATGGGCCGCAGCATCGTACACCTCACCGAAGGTCATCCGATGATCGCCATCGACGATGAACAGCTTGTCCTTGTGAAGGTTCGCGAAGTGGGCGACGTAGTGCGCCAGCGTCGGCGGGGCATTGACGAAGGCGGGCATCGCAACGCCGCGCCGCTCGATCATGTGGGTTTCGAACATCTGGCCGGCCCCGGTCATCTGGTCCGAAATGCGCTGGATGTCCCTGTCGAGCTCTGTCGCCATCGATTCCTCTTCCGCTTCTTGCCGCCGGGGTTTCGTCCGTCGCCGCGCTATGCCAAAGACGCGCGCAACAACGGACATCCACCGTGCGGGATGCTCCAACGGTAAGGATCAAACGTGCTGCTGTCACTACTCGCCGCCGCTGCTCAGCAAGCGGGCCAGGACGCCGGGAACTACCTCCATTTCGAGGACCTCGGACTCCGTAGGGGAATCGACCTCGGGTTCTTCGAGCTCAGGTTCTATTCGCTCGCCTACCTCGCCGGGATCGTGCTGGGGTACTGGCACCTGACCCGCATGATCAAGGCACCCGGCAGCCCCATGGCCCAGCGCCACGCCGACGACCTGTTCTTCTACTGCACGATCGGGATCATCCTGGGCGGACGGCTCGGCTACGCGCTGTTCTATTCGCCCGATTTCTACCTGCTCACTCATCCTCTCGAGTTCTTCAAGCTGTGGGAAGGAGGAATGAGCTTTCACGGCGGCGTGCTGGGCGTGCTGGCGGCGATCGCCTGGGTCTGCCGGCAGGGCAAGATCAGCTTCCTGCGCACCGCCGACTACATCGCCGTTTGCGTACCGTTCGGCATGCTGTTCGGACGGCTGGCGAATTTCGTGAACGGCGAACTGTGGGGCCGCGTCGCGGGGCCGGACGTGCCGTGGGCGATGATCTTTCCCGAGGATCCGACTCAGCTCGCCCGCCACCCGAGCCAGCTCTACCAGGCGGGGCTCGAGGGCGCGCTCATGGTCGTCGTCATGCTGCTGCTATTCTGGAAAACCCGCGCGCGCTGGCGGCCGGGACTTCTGGTCGGCGCCTTCACCGCCGGGATCGGCATGGCGCGCTTCGTGACCGAGTTCTTCCGCGAACCCGACGCCCAACTGCAGGAATTCGCCCGTTCGACCGGGCTCAGCATGGGCCAGTGGCTGACCATCCCCCTGATCCTCGTCGGGGTGTTCTTCGTGGTCCGCGCCCTGACCCGGCCGCCTCTGGGGAGCCAGCCGGCGCAACCCGCCGCGGCATGACGGGCGCGCCCGCGACCCCGCACGCGCGCCCGCTGGCCGACGTGTTCCGCCGGCTGATCCGGACGGCGGGGCCGATCAGCCTCGCGCACTTCATGGCGGAATCGAACGCGCGGTACTATACCACGCGCGACCCGCTGGGCGCGGCCGGCGATTTCGTCACCGCGCCCGAGATCAGCCAGATGTTCGGTGAGCTCGTGGGGCTGTGGCTGGCGGATATCTGGATCCGGGCAGGTCGGCCCGACCCGGTCGCTTATGTCGAACTGGGCCCGGGGCGCGGGACGTTGAGCCTCGACGCGCTGCGCGCGATGAACCGGTATGGCTTCTCGCCCGAGGTGCACTTCGTCGAAAGCTCGCCCGCGCTGGCGAGTATCCAGCGCGAGGCGGTTCCGCAGGCACGGTTTCACGGCGACCTCGCGACGCTGCCCGCCGACCGCCCGCTGCTGGTGGTCGGCAATGAATTTCTCGACGCGCTGCCTGTGCGCCAGCTGGTGCGCGCGGCCGAGGGGTGGCGCGAGCGCATGGTCGGCCTCGACGGCGAAAGCTTCGTCTACACGATCGGCGCGCAGCCGATGGACGCGGCAGTCCCGCCGGAGTGGCGCGATGGGCGCCAGGGAACGATCATCGAGACGAGCCCAGCGGCCTCCACGGTCGTCGGCGAAATCGCCGGACGGTTGGCCGCGCAGGGCGGGTGCGCGCTGCTGATCGACTACGGCCACGCGGATAACCGCTCAGGCTCCACACTCCAGGCGGTTCGCGCGCACCGCAAGGTCGACCCGTTCTCGGCTCCGGGCGAGGCGGACCTGACCGCGCACGTGGATTTCGCCACGCTGGCCGCGGTGGCTCAGGCGCACGGCGCAAGGTGGATGGGAACACCGACCCAGGGGCAATGGCTCAGGGCGCTCGGCATCGACACGCGGACCGACGCGCTCGCCGCCCGCGCGCCCGGCCAGCGCGCCAAACTCATGGCCGCGCGCGACCGGCTTGTCGCCGACGACCAGATGGGCCACCTGTTCAAGGTCATGGGCCTTGCCGCACGTGGATGGCCGCATGGCGTCGGCTTCGAAGAGGAGTGAATCGGTTGCTGAAGGCTCCCATTGCCCTCGCCGCGCTCATCCTGTCGGCCCCGCTCGCGGCGGCCGCACCGATCGACGGGCTGTGGACCACCGAGGAGAAGAGCGGACAGGTCCGCATCGCGGATTGCGGCTCGGCGCGCTGCGGGCGACTGGTCCGCTTCCTCGAGGTCCCGCCGCAAGGCGTCGATCAGCGCGACGTCAACAATCCCGACAGGGCGCTGCGCAACCGGCGCGTCCTCGGCCTGGCTATCCTCAGCGGCTTTCGCGCCGACGGCGATCTCTGGCGGGGATCCATTTACGATCCCAAGAGCGGGCGCTCGTATCGTTCGGTGTTGCGGCGCAGGGACGCCGCCACGCTAGAGGTCAAGGGTTGTCTCGGGCCGTTCTGCCAGACGCAGCTGTGGAAGCGCGCCGACTGATCAGTTCTCCAGTCGTGCGGCGAGCCATCGGGCGGCCTCTGCCGGCGTTTTCTTGTCCCGGTCCCTGTCGACCATGAAGTTCGCTTCGCGCATGTCCTCGACGTCGATTGCGCCGATCAGGGGGCGGATCGCGGAAAGCAGGCGCTGGTCCCGGGCATGCGCCGAGCGTACGAGCACGACCGCGTCGTAGTTCGGCAGGGCCCGCCGGGGGTCGGCGAGGACCGCCAGTCCGTCCGCGGCGATCCGGCCGTCGGAAGTATAGGCGCTGATCACGTCGGCTTCCCCCGAGGCGAGCGCGTCGTACATGAAGGTCGGCGAAAACGTCCGCCGGCGGGCGAACCGCAGGCCATAGGCGCTCTCCACCGCGCGCCACTCGGGTCGTTCGAAGAATTCGGGATCGCCGCCGACGACGAGCCTCGGGGCCACGGCGGCCAGGTCGTCGAGCGACGTCACGCCGAGGGCGGAAGCTCGGTCGCTGCGCATCGCGAAGGCATAGGCGTTCTCGAACCCCAGCCGCCCGAGCAGCGCGACGCCGCGCTCGGCTTCCCAGCGCGACAGGATCGCCAGCATCTCGTCCGGGGGTACGCGGTCATCGCGCTTCAACTGGTTCGCCCAGAGCGTGCCGGTGTAGTCGACAGCCACGTCGATCGCTCCGCCCTCGAGCGCGCTCTGCACCACCGCCGAACCCAGCCCGTCGCGATAGGCTACCCGAAACCCGGATTCCTCCAGCCGGTCGCCAATGAGCCGCGCGAGAACGTACTGCTCGGAAAACGTCTTCGCGCCGATGACGATCGTCTCCTCGCCGGCACGGCCTCTTCCCTGCCAGAGCGCCGCGGCCAGACCGATGGCGATGAGGGCGACACCGATCCATGCGCGCCCGGGGCGGCGGGTCCTGAGGCCGCTTTCCACGAGCGCCAGCAGCGCATCGGTCGCGAGCGCCAGCGCTGCTGCGGCAATGCACCCGGCGAGCACCAGCGACCAGTTCTGGGTCTGCAGTCCGGCGAAGATCGGGTCGCCCAGGCCCGGCTGACCCACGGTCGTCGACAGCGTCGCGGCCCCGATCGTCCACACCGCGGCGGTGCGTATGCCTGCCATGACGAAGGGGGCGGCCAGCGGCGCCTCGACCAGCCAAAGCTTCTGCCACCCTGTCATCCCCACCGCGTCGGCCGCGTCGAGCACGCCGGGTTCCATCTCGGTGCGCGCCGTGACCGCGTTGCGCAGGATCGGCAGCAGCGCATAGAGCGCGAGTGCAAGCAGCGCGGGAAGGAAGCCCAGCGTCGGCAGGCTCTCCCCGAAAACCGCGCGCAGGCTCAGCAGCACGGGGAAGAAAAGCGCCAGCAGGGCAAGCGCCGGGATCGTCTGCACAAGGCTCGCCAGACCCAGCGCAGTGCGTGCCACGGCGCGGGAGCGGCTGGCCCAGACCGCCAGCGGCAGGGCTGCGGCGATGCCGAGCGCAAGGGCCGATGCCGCCAGGAGGACGTGCTGCGAAAGCTCGTCGCCAAGGGTCGCCAGGGTCGCGAGAATCCCGTTCACCGGCGGAGCGCCTCGAGCGCGTCGGCCTGCTCGCGCGGTACCGCCACCAGCGCTTGCGCCATAGCCCCGCCCGCGCCGCGAAGAAGCGCCTGCGGCGTTTGATCGGCGACGACGCGGCCTGCATCCATCACCAGCACGCGGTCAGCGAGCAGGAGAGCTTCCGCCATGTCGTGGGTGACGAGCACGGTGGTCAGCTTCAGCCGGTCATGCAGGTGGCGCACCCGCTTTCCCAGCGCGTCGCGGGTGACCGGGTCGAGCGCGCCAAACGCCTCGTCGAGGAGGAGCAGGCGCGGCCCGGGCGCCAGCGCGCGGGCGACGGCCACGCGCTGGCGCTGACCGCCCGACAGCTCATCGGGCATGCGCAGGGCGTGATCGGCCTCCAGGCCGACGAGGTCGAGCAGCTGGGCAACCCGTGCGTCGCCGAGCGGCGCTCCGGCGACCCGCGGCCCGATGCCGACATTGGCGGCGACGTCCATGTGCGGGAACAGGCCGATCGACTGGAAGACGTATCCGATCCGGCGCCGGAGGGCAGCCAACGGCTGACCGCGCACGTCTTCTCCGGCCACCAGCACGCGGCCCTCGTCCGGCTCCACGAGACGGTTGGCCATGCCGAGCAGCGTCGACTTGCCCGATCCCGAGGCCCCCACCAGCGCGACGAACTGGCCTTGCACAACCGCGACTGAAACGCCGTCGACGGCGGCCACTGCGCCGAAGCGCCGGGTCACGTTCTCGAACGAGAGCATCGCCGCCAGCCTAACCGGCGCGGCACCCGCCGCCTAGCTGCGGATCGACGATACCGGGATCGTCAGGTCGACCTCGAGCCCGGCTGGAAGGAAGCGGCGCTCCATTCGGCCGCCGAGCTGCCCCTCGATCGACATCTGCACCAGTCGCGACCCGAAGCCTTCGGCACCCGGTCCGCTGCTTGGCGGGCCACCTTTTTCGCGCCAGGTGATGCCGGCCTCGCCGTCGCCTTCGGGGCAGTCGATCTCGATCGAGACCCGGCCGCCTGCGACCGAGAGCGCGCCGTACTTGGCGGAATTGGTGGCCAATTCGTGGAAAATGAGCGCCAGCGGGGTCGCCGCGCGCGGCCCGATCGAACAGTCCTTGCCGCCGATCGCGATCCGCTCGTTCCCGTCGGAGTAAGGCGCCATCAACTCGGTCAGGAGGCCTCGCAGACTGTCGCCCTTTGCGCCCTCGACGGGTCTTACGAAGTCGTGCGCGCGGCCCAGTGCCCGGATCGCGTCGATCAGTTCGTCGGCAAACTCGCGCGCGGCGTCGTGCCGGCGTGCGCGGATCGAGACCAGTCCGGCGACGACCGCGAAGATGTTCTTGATACGGTGCGACAGTTCACGCGCCAGGAGGTCGCGGCTTTCGGAAATCCGGTGGCTGGCATCGATGTCGGTCAGGGTCCCGTACCACCGACGCACAGCGCCATCGGGACCGCGCATCGCCAGCGCGCGCGAGAGCGTCCAGCGAAACGATCCGTCGGCTTGTTTCAGCCGGTACTCGCTTTCGAAGACCTGTCCCGCTTTGTAGCTTTCGTCCCAGTCGCCGAACACACGCTCCGAATCGTCCGGATGCACGGCTGGCCGCCAGTCGTCGGTGTGGCGCGGTTCCTCGGTCCCCGTCACCTCGCGCCAGCGCGAATTGAAGTAGTCGAACCGCCCTTCGCTGTCGGCCGACCAGATGATCGCCGGCAGCAGATCGGCGATCTCGCGCATGGCCCGCGCGCTTTCGAGTTCGCGGGCGATCGCCTCGCGGCCTGCGCGATGGGATTCGAGGCGCCGCATCGCTGCCTGGGCGAGCACGGCGAGCCCCTCTTCCTGGAATGCGGACAGCCCCTCGGCGCGGGGATTTGGGTCAAGAACGCACAGGGCGCCCAGCGGGGTGCCCTCGCGCGAGTAAAGTGGCTGGCCGGCATAGAACCGGATGTGCGGCTCGCCCGTGACGAAGCTGTTGTCCGCGAAGCGGGCATCCTCGGTCGCGTTGGGGACGATCGTGCGCGACGCTCCCTGCATCGTGTGCACGCAGAAGGAACTCGGAACGGTGGGGGAGCGCTGGGCTTCGATACCCTCTCGCGCGATGAAGCTCTGCGTGTCCGGTCCGACTATGTTGACCAGCGCGAACGGCGCATCGCAAAGCCGGGCGGCGAACTGTACGATCCGCTTGAGTTCGGGATCGTCGTTCAGCGAATCCGCATCCAGGCTGGCAAGCACGCCGACGCGTTCGCTCCCGCCCACGGCGAGCGACCGCGGCTCTTCGGCGGGCGAATGAATGAGATCGGAATAGGCCAAGCGTTACGTCCCTGACGCTCTCCTAGCAATATTTCCCCGAGACCAAAAGGACTTAGACGTCCCCGGTTAACCTACGGACAGGGAACGGCTTTATCGGGGTTTGCGCCCTTGGCGCCCTCCGCTATGCGCGGCGACGAGAAGGAAAATCCATGCGAGCAACACCCGATTTCGACTTCCAGCTGGGCGAAAGCGCCGAGATGATTCGCGAGGCGGTTGCCCGCTTCGCCGACGAGCAGGTAGCCCCTCTTGCCGACAGGGCAGACCGTGAGGACTGGTTCCCGGAAGAGTTGTGGCCGAAGATGGGCGAACTCGGCCTTCACGGCATCACGGTCGAGGAGGAATGGGGCGGCCTCGGTCTCGGCTATCTAGAGCACGTGATCGCGGTCGAGGAGATCAGCCGCGCATCGGCCAGCATCGGCCTCAGCTACGGCGCGCATTCGAACCTGTGCGTCAACCAGATCCGTCGCTGGGGCAACGACGAGCAGAAGGCAAAGTACCTTCCGGGACTCATCAGCGGGGAGCACGTCGGCAGTCTCGCGATGAGCGAGGCGAGCGCCGGATCGGACGTCGTCTCGATGAAACTGAAGGCCGACGCCGTGCAGGGCGGCTACGTTCTCAACGGCACGAAGTTCTGGATCACCAATGCGACCTATGCCGATACGCTGGTGGTCTATGCCAAGACCGACGGCAGCGCGGGTAGCAGGGGGATCACCGCATTCCTCATCGAGAAGGACGACCCGGGTTTCTCGATCGGCCAGAAGATCGACAAGATGGGCATGCGCGGCAGCCCCACGGCCGAGCTGGTGTTCGACGACTGCGAAATCCCCGAGGAGCGGGTGATGGGTCCCGTGAACGGCGGCGTCGGGGTCCTCATGAGCGGTCTCGATTACGAGCGCGTGGTGCTGGCGGGCCTGCAGCTCGGGATCATGCAGGCGTGTCTCGACACGGTCATCCCCTACCTTCGCGAGCGCAGGCAGTTCGGCAAGCCGATCGGCGCGTTCCAGTTGATGCAGGCGAAGGTGGCCGACATGTACGTCGCCCTCCAATCGGCGCGCGCCTACACCTATGCCGTCGCCAAGAGCTGCGACGCGGGCCAGACCACGCGTTTCGATGCCGCCGGAGCGATTCTCCTGGCGAGCGAGAATGCCTTCCGCGTCGCGGGCGAGGCGGTGCAGGCGCTCGGCGGGGCAGGGTATACCAAGGACTGGCCGGTCGAACGCTACCTGCGCGATGCCAAGCTGCTCGACATCGGCGCGGGCACCAACGAGATCCGGCGAATGCTCATCGGGCGCGAACTGATCGGGGCGGCCGGCTAGCCGAGCAGGAGCGCGCCGCCCCCCGCGATCATCGCCGTCCCGCCGGCGATCGCGATCGCGCGGCCCCGGGGCAGCAGCTTCTCGGCCGCGACGAGCAGGGTGAGGCCGGCGATCCACGCCAGGTTCATGACCCCGCCCACGAACAGCAGCAGCATAAGCGCCCAGCAGCAACCGAGGCAGTAGGCCCCGTGGACGACCCCCAGGCGTAGTGCGCCCGCCGGGCCCGGCCGGTAATGACGGGCGAGGAACCCGGCCGGAGAACGGCAATGGCCGAGGCAGGCCCGCTTGAGCGGGGTGAACTGGTAGATGCCCGCCGCGACCAGCACTGCCCCCGACAGCAGGCGGCTCACCGAACCCATCGTCGCCGGCGATACGAGCCCAGCCGCCTCGAGCCAGAGCTGAGCGCCCGCCGCGATGGCTGCGAACGTCGCCCAGACGATGAGGTAGCCGGACAGGAAGGCAGCGGTCGAAGGCAGCGGCGCCCCGGCCGGCGCCCGGTGCGCGGCCGCACGGGCGTAGAGGAGGACGACCGGTGCCGCCGAAGGCAGCATCATCGCCACCATCATCACCAGCCACATCGAGAAGACAATCGCGCCGTCCACGCGCATCGAGGCGCCGTCCATCGCATCGGCCGCCGTTCCGCTGCCTGAACCCATGCCGGCGCCCGCCGCCAGCCAGCCCCACGCGAGGGCCACGAGCAGTCCCAGCGCGATGACCGTGATCGCACGGTGCCGGCGCAGCGCGCCTTCCGCCAGCTTTCCCATCAGGTGCGCATCATGCGGCGCGGACGACCCCGTGGCTGTCGAGATGGAGGTGAGCGAACTGGCCGTAGCTCGCCGTCATCTCGACCGGGACGGGGCCTTCCGACTTGCTGGAAGCGGAGCCGATATCGGCGTATTCGTACTCGAACCCGTCGGGCAGGTGGATGCGGGCGCGGATTTCGGACCCGTCGACGAGGCTGCGGATCGGCTCGCCGACCATCTGGACGTGCCCCGCGATGCGCATGCGGCCCTTGCGGCCATCCACGTCGACTTCGAAGTCGATGGGCACGAACATCGGAGGGTGCATCGTCTCGACGGTCGAGCAGAATACCGCGAACATGGTCGCCATTGGGTCGGTGTCGCCGCCGGTCATTATCGTCAGCAGGGCATTGCGCTGCTCGCCGGATGCGCGCTCGTCGACGAAGGCGACGGCTTCCCCGCGGCCCTCGTGGATGGGCCCCGGCCATTTGAACACCGCGCCGATCCTGAGGCCGGACAGGTCGATGTCTCCGTGCCTGCCTTCGTCGATCTCCATCCCGAACACCGCGTGGCAGTGCCCCTTGTCGGGCACCCCCCCGAATTGGCAGTTGCAGCCGTAGTCGCAGGTGCAGTTGACGAGCTGCCTGCCCTTGAGCTTCCAGTAGGTCATCGAAATCCTCCATAAACACCAGTCACGTTGGCGCGCGGCTGGAGAACTAAGGGTCGATATTACCACCGCTGGAGGCTGGCGATCAAATCGGTCTCGATGCGGCTTTGCAGCGCCGGTTTGGCGGGCTAGTCCCCCGGCCATGACAGCACCCGTTCTGACCAGCCGGCTCGACCGTGAAAGCCCCGAGGCGAAGGCTCGCTTCGACCACAACAGGACCCTTGCCGATGACTTGCGCGCGCGCGTCGCGGAGGCTGCGCTCGGCGGGCCGGCCAAGCACCGCGAGCGGCACGTGAGCCGCGGCAAGCTGCTCCCGCGCGAGCGGGTCGAGCAGCTGCTCGATCCCGGCTCTCCCTTTCTCGAGATCGGACAGCTCGCGGCGAACGGGATGTACGAGGGCGACGTGAGCGGCGCCTCGATGATCTGCGGCATCGGCCGGGTCAGCGGGCGGCAGGTGATGATCGTCGCTAACGATCCCACGGTGAAGGGCGGCAGTTATTACCCGATGACGGTCAAGAAGCACCTGCGCGCGCAGGAAATCGCGACCGAGAACCGGCTGCCCTGCATCTATCTTGTCGACAGCGGCGGCGCGAACCTGCCCTACCAGGCCGAGGTGTTTCCCGATCGCGAGCACTTCGGGCGCATCTTCTTCAACCAGGCGCAGATGTCGGCCAGGGGTATCCCGCAGATCGCCTGCGTCATGGGAAGCTGCACCGCGGGCGGCGCCTACGTCCCTGCGATGAGCGACGAGACGGTGATCGTGCGCGAACAGGGCACGATCTTCCTCGCCGGACCGCCGCTGGTGAAGGCGGCGACGGGCGAGGAAATCTCGGCCGAGGACCTTGGTGGGGGCGACCTCCACGCTAAGAAATCGGGCGTTGTCGATCACCTCGCCGAGAACGACGGGCACGCGCTCACCATCGTGCGCGATATCGTCTGCCATCTCGGCGCGAACACCGGTGCCGCAACCGGCGTGGCCTTGCGCGAACCGCGCCCGCCAAAGTTCGATGCTGAAGACCTCTATGCCCTCATCCCGGACGACGTTCGCGCGCCGTACGACGTGCACGAGGTCATCGCGCGGATCGTCGACGGAAGCGAATTCCACGAGTTCAAGGCACTCTACGGATCGACGCTGGTGTGCGGCTTTGCCCACATCTGGGGGATGCCGGTCGCGATCCTCGCCAACAACGGCGTGCTGTTTTCCGAAAGCGCGATGAAGGGTGCGCATTTCATCGAACTGGCGTGCCAGCGGCGCGTGCCGCTGCTGTTCCTCCAGAACATCAGCGGCTTCATGGTCGGCGGCAAGTACGAGGCGGAAGGGATCGCCAAGCACGGCGCCAAGCTCGTCACCGCGGTCGCCACTGCGACCGTGCCCAAGATCACCGTGGTGATCGGCGGCAGTTTCGGCGCGGGCAACTACGGCATGGCCGGCCGCGCCTATTCCCCGCGCTTCCTGTTCACCTGGCCCAACGCGCGCATCAGCGTGATGGGCGGCGAGCAGGCAGCGTCGGTGCTGGCGACAGTCCACCGCGATGCCGAAAAGTGGACGCCGGAAGAGGCCGAGGCCTTCAAGGCGCCGATTCGCCAGAAGTACGAGGACGAGGGCAACCCCTATTACGCTACCGCGCGGCTGTGGGACGACGGGGTGATCGACCCGGTCCAGACGCGCGACGTGCTCGGCCTCGCCTTTGCCGCCACGCTCGAGGCGCCTATCCCCGAACGGCCCGCGTTCGGCGTGTTCCGGATGTAGCGAAAGCGCGCGCTTGCTCGGCGGAAACGGGCGTGCGAAGCACCGCGACAGGGAGAAAGGATGCGGTGACGGGGCAACGCTCACTGGCCGGCAGCGGCGCCTCGCTGCTTTCGCGCATCGTGCGCCGCATCCTCGTAGCGCTCTACCGCTGGAAGGGCTGGCGGATCGAAGGGGGGCACCCCGGCGTGCCCAAGTTCATCATCACCGGCGCTCCGCACACGTCCAACTGGGACTTCGTGTTCTTCATCGGCACGACCCATCAGCTCGGCATTCGCCCGAGCTTCATGGGCAAGCACACCCTGTTCAAGTGGCCGATGACCAGGTTCATGCACGACATGGGCGGGATCGGCGTCGACCGGTCGAGGCGGGGCTCGAACTACGTCGATCAGGTCGCCCGCGAATTTGCCTGCCGAGACGAGCTGGCCCTTGTCGTCGCGCCCGAAGGATCGCGCACGAGCGACGGCACCTGGCGGACCGGTTTCTGGCACATCGCCCGCGCCGCGGGAGTGCCGATCGTGCCGGCATGGGTCGACCATGCGACGATGAAGGGCGGGCTCGGCGCGCCGATCTGGCCCAGCGGCGACCTTGCCGCGGACCTGGCGAAGCTCGCCGATTTCTATCTTTCCAGAATGCCCGGCTGCCCGCGGTTCCTGCGGCTCGCCGAGGAGGCGCAAAGGATGAAGAGCGATGATTGAAGCGCTGGCGGGCAATGCCGCGATACTCCTGGGGCTCGTGCTCCTGCTGTGGGTCATTTCGCTCCAGATCGACGACGTCTCGTTCATCGACAGCTTCTGGGGCGGGGGGATGGCGCTGCTTGCGCTCGTCAGCTGGCTGCGGCTGGCCGAGCCGGGGCCGCTTGCGACCCTCCTCATGGTGATGACCGTGCTGTGGGGAGGGCGCCTCGCGATCCACCTCTATCGCCGCTGGCGGCGAGAGGGCGAGGACCCGCGCTATGCACGGATGATGCGCAAACCGCGCGAGCAGGGCCGTTTCGCGATCGCGGCGTTGACCAAAGTGTTCCTCGGCCAGGCGGTGCTGCTGTTCGTCGTTTCCAGTCCGGCGCAGGCGGGGATCGTCGCGGCGGGCGGGGTGCAGCCGATCAGCGGACTGGCCCTCCTCGGTTTCGCGCTGTGGCTGGTCGGCATCGTGTTCGAGTGGGTCGGGGACTGGCAGCTTGCGCGGTTTCGGGCCGACCCGGCGAACAAGGGCGAGGTGATGGATCGCGGCCTGTGGCGCTATACGCGCCACCCGAATTATTTTGGCGACGCCTGCGCGTGGTGGGGCATCTGGCTCGTCGCCGCCAGCGCGGGGTGGTGGATCGCCGCATGGACGGTCGCGGGCCCGCTGTTCCTCACCTTCACGCTCACGCGCTGGTCGGGCAAGCCGCTGCTGGAAGCCGGCATGGCAAAGCGCCGGCCGGGGTATGCCGAATACGTCCGGCGCACGTCGGGCTTCTTTCCGCTGCCGCCCAGGAAGACCTGAAACATCGGGCGCACTCGCCCGTTGGATCTTCACAGACGATCGATCCGGAGAGTTTTCATGCGCCTTGCCTATGCCATCCCCCTTGCCGCGCCGCTTGCCCTCTCGCTCGCGAGCTGCGGCGACACAGCGCCCGCCGAGCGCGCCGACGCTGACAGCGCCGGCGTTGACGTCGATTTGCCTCAGGTAGACCCGCGGTTTCCCTCGGTCGCGCCCGACGCGCGCACCAGCGTCAACTATGCGGGCACCTACGCGCAGCCCGTCGCTGACGGCCAGCGGTCGATTTCGCTCAACACCGATGGAACCTACGTGTTGCGCGAACCGGGGGGAGCGGAGACCACCGGCACGTACAACTGGTACGCCGATAACAGCCGGATCCTCATGAAGGTCGACGGCAGGAACGAGGTCTATGCCATCGCCGACGGCGCGCTCTATCGCATGCCCGACGAAAACGCTCCGACCACCGGCACGATGACCGAAGAACAGACCTATCGTCGGGTCAGCGGTTCCGCGCCGTCAGCCACCGGTACAGCGACGGCGCGATAGCCCCTTCAAACCGCCTGCCCGCACGCTTACACTCACCAGTTCAAGCGGGAGTATGAAATGAGCGGAAGCGGGATCGATCCCCGAAGCGAGAAGGACCGGCTGGTCCGGACTGCGATGCGCATGATCGAGGAGCGGGGTGACGATGTGACGCGCACGGCGCTTGCCGCGGGCGCCGGGGTCCCGCGCTCGCGCGTGGAAGTCCTGTTTCCCGAAGAGACCGACCTTTTCGACGCGATTGTCGAACGCTGGTTCGCCGACCACGTCGCGATCATGGAAGACGTTCTGGCGAGCGATCTCCCTCCCAATCGCAAGATGTATGAATTCTTCGCCCGCCGTTTCCGCCTCCAGCGCGAACGGTTTCGGGCGGACCCGGCCGCGTTCAAGATTTACTGCGAGCTTGGCGCCGCCCATTTCGAGCGCGTGCGCAGCTATGTCGACCTGGCGGATCACTACCTGTGCGAGCTGATCGCACAGGCTCAGGCGGAGGGTGCATTCGAGGGACTTGCGATCGACGAGGCGCTGAGCCTGATCAACCAGATGGTCCTGCCCTACACGATGGCCGATATCCTCACCTACATGGAACCCCGCCTGAGCGAGGAGAAGCTCGCGCGGATAATCGACACGTTGTTCGCAGGGCTGAGCGCGACCGACGGCGGGGCGCGCGGGGTCGCGGGGCTGCGAGCCGCCTGACCCGTGCGCCCTACCGGGGCGTCACGTCAATGGTGCGATCTTCCGTCGGCACGGCGCGCGCGGGTCTGACCGCCAGCCAATCCTGCAGCGCGTCGATGTCGATCGCTCCGCGAACCACGTCGCGTCCCTTGGCGAACAGGCCGAAGCTGTCTCCGCCCTGGGCAAGGAAATTGCTTACCGTCACGCGGTAGGTCGTGGCCGGATCGATCGGCACTCCGTTGAGGGACAGTCCCACGATCCGTTGCCCGATCGGCCTGGCCATGTCGTAGCGATAGACGAACCCTTGCGACGGGGTCAGCACCTGGACCGGCGCCTGGTCATCGAAACCCTGTTCGAGCACCGCCTTCAGCTCGGCCCCGGTCAGGCTCATCGTCACCAGTTCATTGTTGAACGGCTGGATCTGGTAAAGCGCGCCGAACGTGACCGACCCGTCCGGGGAAGGTGCGATCACGGCCGGGGCACGGATGCCGAACGGGTTCATGAACGCGATTTGCGCGCCGGCCGCGCGGGTCGCGGCCAGCTGGGCGTCTGCGATCAGGTTGCCGAGCGACCCTCCGGTGTTGCCGCCGCCTTCACCGGGACGGCTCGCGGTCCCCGCGATCCAGCCGACCTTCCGGCTTGAAAAGGCCTTCGATGCGTCGACGAACTTCGCGACGTAGGTCGCGACGTCCGCCCGCGGCTCGAACCGGGGCACCAGGTCGGTGTTCGCCACCGGCCCGCGCGACGCCGTGTAGGGCGCGCTCTGGACGATCACGTTCTTCGCTTTTCTGGATACGACGTTGCCCGCGACCGGATCGATCGCGAGGGTGATGTCGGTAACCAGCGCGCCATAGACCCCGGCGCTCGTCAGCAGCAGCGGGCTTGAGCGGCCGGGCAGGTCGCGCTCGCACACGTATGCCCAGTGCGTATGACCCGATACGATGACATCGACCTTGGGCGAAAGGCGATCGAGTATCGGCAGGATCGCACCGCTGAGATCGTTGCAGCCCTGCGGGTCGGGCTCCCCCGCCGTCCGCCCGCCCTGGTGGAGGAGAACGACGACGGCGTCGGCACCGTTTGCGCGCAGATCGTCCGCTGCGCGGTTGATCGTCTCCGCCTCGTCGCCGAAGGTCAGGCCGGCGACCGCTTCGGGCAGCACGAGGCCCGGGGTATCCTTCAGCGTCAGCCCGACGAAGCCCACAGTGACTTCGCGCGATCCCTCTCCGAAGGTCCGGGTTCCGGTTGCGGGAAATAGTGTCTGGCCGCTCTCGGTTTCGACATTCGCCGCAAGATACCTGAACCGGGCGCCGGTAAAGGGCTCCACCGCGCAGGGCTCGCGCCGGGTGTGCACGTCGCAGCCGCCGTTCTGAAGCCGCAGGAGCTCGGCGCGCCCCCGGTCGAATTCGTGGTTGCCGACAGCGTTGAAATCGAGCCCGATGCGGTTCATCGCGCCCACCGCCGGCTCGTCGAGATAGAGCGACGAGGCGAATTGCGACGCCCCGGTCATGTCGCCAGCGGACACCGTGACGGAATGCTGGTGCCGCGCCCGGATCGAGTCGACCGCCGAGGCGAGATAGGCCGCACCGCCGGCCGGCACGCCAACAAGCTCTCCGTCCGGCCCGGGTAAGAACACCGACTGGTTCGGCGGTTCGATCGCGCCATGGAAATCGTTGAGGGCGATGATCCCGACCTCGACCGGGGCAGGCGGGGCGGCGGGCACCGTCGCGCAGGCCGCGAGGGACGCGGACAGGACCACAGCGAAGGAGCGGGCGGGGCGGAGGGTGGGGAGCCGGGCGGGCAGGTGCAGCGACATGACCCGCGAATGCCCGCGACCGCGCTCGACCGCAAGCGGATGTTATTCGACGGCGAACGGAACGTTCGGGGCGTCACTCTTGTTAGTCACGAGCCGGTAACGACCGGAAGAAAGGACAGGAAATGCAGGCCGACGCACTCGTCATAGCCGCGCTTCTCGCGCTGGTCCTGGCGGTCGGCCTGATTCTCCTCGCGTTGTTTCGCGGGCGTCGCTGATTGCCGGCTTCAACGCCGCCGACCTGCGGCACCTGACGCTTCGCACCGGCCTTCGCTGCGGCTAGACGTCGAGGTTGGCGACGTTGAGCGCATTCTCCTGGATGAATTCGCGGCGTGGCTCGACCACGTCGCCCATGAGGCGGGTGAAGATCTCGTCGGTCACGTCGGCGTCCTCGACCTTGACCTGCAGAAGCGCGCGGTTTTCCGGGTCGAGCGTGGTTTCCCACAACTGCTCGGCGTTCATCTCGCCCAGACCCTTGTAGCGGCTGATCGACAGGCCCTTGCGGCCCGCGGCCAGCACCGCGTCGAGCAGCTGGGTCGGCCGGGTGATCGCCCCGTCGGCCTGCACCGGGGCGGCGGTTTCCTCTTCGCCCGTGTCCTCTGGCGCAGACTCCGGCTCGGGCTCCGCCTGGCTCACGGCGCTGCCCTGGGCAAAGCGGCTCGGCTGGGCAAAAGCCTCGGCGTGCTCCGCGGCGATCCGGTGAAGCTTACGGGCTTCGGCGCTGTCGATGAACTTGCCCTCGATCTCGTGGGCGTCGGTAACCCCCCGCCAGCGGCGCGCAAAGGCGATGGATCCGTCGTCGCGGCGGACGACCGACCAGTCGGCTTCCGGATCGCCCATGCCAAGGCGCTGCGCGGCGTACTCAAGCGCCCGCATGCGCGTGTCCGGGTCAAGCGAAGGATCGAACGCCCCGGCAAGAGCCATCTGCTCGATCACGGCGGGGTCGTACTTGCGCGGCACGAAGCCGATCAGGCTGCGGATCCGCAGCGCGTAGTCCACAAGGCTCTTGAGGTCCTCCCCCGAGCGGGCCCCGTCGGCGGTCTCGAGCACGCGGCCCTGCAGCCCCGCGTCGACGAGATGCCGGTCGAGCGCGGCCTGGTCCTTGAGATAGACCTCGCTGCGCCCCTTGCTCACCTTGAACAGCGGCGGCTGGGCGATGAACAGGTGCCCGGCCTTGACGATCTCGGGCATCTGGCGGTGGAAGAACGTCAGCAGCAGCGTGCGGATATGCGCACCGTCGACGTCGGCGTCGGTCATGATGACGATCTTGTGGTAACGCAGCTTCTCGAGGTTGAACTCGTCGCGCAGGCCGGTGCCCATCGCCTGGATCAGCGTACCGACTTCCTTGGAGCTGATGATCCGGTCGAACCGCGCGCGCTCGACGTTGAGGATCTTGCCGCGCAGGGGGAGGATCGCCTGGTACTTGCTGTCGCGGCCCGACTTGGCCGAGCCGCCGGCGCTGTCTCCCTCGACCAGGAACAGCTCGCACTTGGCCGGGTCGCGTTCGCGGCAGTCCGACAGCTTGCCGGGCAACGAGGCGACCGACATCGCGCCCTTGCGGCTCATCTCGCGCGCTCGGCGGGCGGCCTCGCGCGCGGCGGCGGCATCGACGATCTTCTGGATGATCTGCTTGGCGTCGGCGGGATTTTCCTCGAGCCACTCGGTCATCTTCTCGCTCATCAGCGATTCGAGCGGCTGGCGAACCTCGGACGACACCAGCTTGTCCTTGGTCTGCGATCCGAACTTGGGGTCGGGCAGCTTGACCGAAACGATCGCTGTCAGGCCTTCGCGCATGTCCTCGCCCGAGAGCGAGACCTTTTCCTTTTTCAGGAGGCCCGTGCGCTCGGCGTAGTTGTTGATCGTGCGCGTCAGCGCCGCGCGGAAAGCGGCGAGGTGCGTCCCGCCGTCACGCTGCGGGATGTTGTTCGTGAAGCAGAGCACGTTTTCGTAATACGAATCGTTCCACTCGAGAGCGACGTCGATGCCGATGCCGTCCTTGTCGGCCGAGACCGAGATCGGCTCGGGCACCAGCGGCTGCTTGTTGCGGTCGAGGTACTTCACGAACGCGGCGATCCCGCCTTCGTAGAACAGGTCGTGCTCGACCGGCTCCTCGTGGCGAAGGTCGCGCAGCTTGATGCGCACCCCCGAGTTCAGGAACGCGAGCTCGCGGTAGCGGTGCTCGAGCTTCTCGAAATCGTATTCGGTGACGTTCTTGAACGTGTCGGTCGAGGCCATGAAGGTCACCCGGGTGCCGTTCCGGTCGCGCCCGGCCGGCCCCTTGACGACGAGCGGTCCGACCGCGTCGCCGTTCTCGAACCGCATCCAGTGTTCCTTGCCGTCGCGCCAGATGGTCAGCTCGAGCCATTCGGACAGCGCGTTGACAACCGACACGCCCACGCCGTGGAGCCCGCCCGATACCTTGTAGGCGTTGTCGTCGCTGGTGTTCTCGAACTTCCCGCCTGCGTGCAGCTGGGTCATGATGACCTCGGCCGCCGACACGCCCTCTTCCTTGTGCATGTCGACCGGGATGCCGCGGCCGTTGTCCTCGACCGACACCGATCCGTCCGGGTTGAGCTCGATCAGCACGAGGTCGCAGTGGCCGGCGAGCGCTTCGTCGATCGCATTGTCGCTGACCTCGAACACCATGTGGTGGAGGCCAGACCCGTCGTCGGTGTCGCCAATGTACATGCCGGGGCGCTTGCGCACGGCGTCGAGGCCCTTGAGGACCTTGATCGAATCGGCGCCGTAACCGGACTGGTTCGCGCCGCTGGTCTGGGGGGAATTTGCGCCCTGCCCGGAAGTGTTTTCGTCCATGCCGATCATATAGGCATCGAGGGGGCATTTAGGAACCTTTCGCACCCCCTTCCATCCACAGCCGATTGGTGCTGAAAGGCGGGCACGTCCCAGGGGGAGATTCCGATGAAAAACGTGGTGCTTACGGCTATTGCAGGCGTCCTTGCGGCCTCCCCGGTGGCGGCTCAGATGACGATCGAGCCGATGGGGCCGCTGCGTCCGGACCAGGCGCGGTTCTTCGAACTGTACAAGGAACTGGTCGAAACCGACACGTCGCTGCCGGACGGCAGCTGCACCAGGGCTGCCGCGCAGCTCGCGGACCGGCTCAAGGCGGCCGGTTTCGCCGACGATCAGCTGACGCGGTTCTCGGTCCCCGAGCATCCCGAGGACGGCGGGCTCGTGGCGGTCCTGCCGGGCACGTCGAAGACGCTGGAGCCGATGCTCCTGCTCGCGCACATCGATGTCGTCGCCGCCAAGCGCGCAGACTGGGAACGCGATCCGTTCAAGCTGGTGGAGGAGAACGGGTACTACTACGCCCGCGGTATCCTCGACGACAAGTTCCAGGCCGCGGTGTGGACCGACACGCTGATCCGCCTCAAGGAAGCCGGGCACAAGCCCAAGCGCACGATCAAGCTGGCGCTGACCTGCGGCGAGGAGACCGACAACGCCTTCAACGGCGCCGAGTATCTGGCCAAGGAGCGGCTCCCGCTGATCGACGCCGCCTTCGCGCTCAACGAAGGTGGCGGCGGACGCACCGACGGCAAGGGTCGCCTCCTCGTCCAGACGGTCCAGGTCGGCGAGAAGATCTACCAGGATTACAAGCTGGTCGCGACAAATCCGGGCGGGCACAGCAGCCAGCCCGTCCCCGACAACGCCATCTACGACATGTCGCAGGCGCTTCTGAAGATCGCCGCGCACGAGTTTCCAGCCGAATTCAACGACACTACCCGTGCCTTCTTCGCCAAGGCCGGCGCTCTGCGCGGGGACGATACCGGAAAGGCGATGGTCGCGCTGACGAAGGACCTGGGCAATTCGCAGGCGATGGAAATCGTCAACCGCGACAAGGCGCTCCATTCGATGCTGCGCACCACCTGCGTCGCGACGCTGATCGACGGCGGTCATGCCCTCAACGCGCTGCCCCAAAGGGTCGAGGCGAACGTCAACTGCCGCATATTCCCGGGCCACACGCGCGAGGAGATCCGCGGCGAGATTGCCCGGATCATCGGAAACGACCGGATCGCCATTTCGTACGGGCGCGACGACAAGCCGGTCGCCGTGAACCCGCCGCTCGACCCGAAGATCATCGGACCGGTCGAGAAGCTTGCGGCAAAGCACTTTCCCGGCGTTCCGGTCATCCCGACGATGTCGACCGGCGCGACCGACGGGGTCTACACCGGCGGCGCGGGCATCCCGACATACGGCGTCCCGAGCGCGTGGACCGATCCCGACGGGAACGGTACCCACGGCCTGAACGAGCGGCTCAACGTTCGCGGGGTCTACACGGGCCGCGACTACCTGTTCGACCTGGTGAAGGCGCTGGCGCAATAGGAACCGGAGCGCGGTCGCGCGTTTTCCTTCCCGAAAGGGACAGGGAATGCGCGGACCGGCCCGAACACTCGCGGTTCTTTCGGCATTTTGGCTGCTGGCCGGTTGCGCTGACCTGCCGCGCGACCCGGCCGGGACGACACAGCGGATCAAACGCACCGGCACTCTGCGGTTCGGGCTCGTCGCCGGTGCGCGTCTCGACCGGGCGGCAGGGACGGTTCTTGCAAATCTGCAGGATCGCACCGGTGCGCGAACCGAGTTGCGGGTAGGTGACAGCGAGGAGCTGTTCGCGGCCTTGGAGCGGGGGGAGATCGACCTCGTCTACGGGCGGTTTGCCGCCGATTCGCCGTGGGCCGAGCGGATCCACCTGGCCGATCCGCCTGGGATGCTCGGCGAGCCTGCCCAAAGCGAACCGGTGCCGCGCTTCGCGACCATGCTGGGCGAGAACGGCTTGATCATGATCATCGCGCGGAGCGGCGAATGAACGGCCCGCCCGAAGCCATCAGTCGCGACCTGGAGCGCGCCAAGAAGCTCGAATGGTGGACGCTCGGCTGGATGGCCTCGGTGGTGGTGGTGATGTATCTCGTCATGGGCGCGAGCCAGGCGATGAAGACCGCGTTCCTCGAGGATCTGCTGAGCCTGGTGCCTGCGGTGACCTTCCTCATGTCGGCCCACCTCGAGCCGCGTGGGCCCACCAGAAAGTATCCATTCGGCTTCGTGAGAGCCAACACGCTCGCGTTCCTCGCATCGGCAGTCGTGCTGCTGACCATGGGCCTGTTCCTCATTTTCGAAAGCGCACGGGCCCTGGTGAACGCCGAGCATCCGACGATCGGCCCGGTAGCACTGCTGGGCGAGACGGTCTGGCTCGGCTGGTTGATGATCGCCGGGCTCGTCTACTCGGTCGTCCCGCCGATGATCCTCGGCCGGCTGAAGATGCCGCTCGCGCACAGGCTCCGCGACAAGGTGCTCTATACCGATGCGCTGATGCAGAAGGCGGACTGGCGGACCGGGCTTGCAGGCGTGGCCGGGGTCTTGGGCATCGGCTTCGGGCTGTGGTGGGCCGACGCGCTGGCCGCGCTGTTGATCGCGCTGTCGATCGTCAAGGACGGGTTCGACAGCGTTCGCCGCGCTTCGGCCGAGCTTCTCGACGGGGCCCCGCGGCAGCTTGAAGGCAACGGCATCTCGGAAGAAGCCGCAAATCTCGAGAACCGCATCAAGGCGCGCTGGCCCGAGGCCGAAGTGCGGATGCGCGAATCGGGGCGTTACATCCTGGTCGACGTCAAGGGCGTCCGCGAGCCGGTCGGTCCGATAGACTATTCGGAGCTGATGGACCCGGGCGCGCCGTGGCGGGTCGCGCAGATCGCCTTCATCGCCCCGCGCCGCGACACCGAGAACAGCGGCGAGCCCCATTGAAGCGCGTCGTGGCCGCTTGCCATCGCGAGGTGCCGCGATAGGGTCGCGCCCATGACAGCAGAGGACATCTCCGCCCGCCTTGCCGAACCGTTCGGTTCCTTCTCGCAGGTGCTCGCCGACTGGGCTGCGCTCCAGCCCGACAAGCCGGCGCTGCTGGATGAAACCGGCAAACTGACCTGGGCCCAGCTCGACGACCGGGTCGAGCGGATCGCAGCGCGGCTGCAAGCCGATGGCCTCGCGCCAGGCCAGTCTGTGGCGATCCTCGGGACTTCGACCAACGCATACGCGCTCGTGTTCCTCGCCGCGGTCCGTGCGGGCGGGGTCGCTGCCCCGCTCACCACGAGCGCTACCGCCGAACAGCTTGCCGCGATGGCCGCCGACAGCGGCGCGGCGCAAATCTTCGTCGACCGGGCCAAGCTGGCCGAGCTGGGCGATAACTGCTTTCCCGGATTGGCGCGGGTCGTGCTCGACGAGGACCTCGACCAATGGATGGCCCCCGCGGGCGCCCGCGCCGAGCCGGCGACGCGCGATCCGGCCGATCCCTTCAACATCATCTATTCATCGGGCACGACGGGTACGCCCAAGGGCATCGTGCAGTCGCACCTCATGCGGTGGCGCCAGTTCGCGCGCACCGCGACGAGCCTTCTCGAAGGCGGCGGACCGGTAATCAGCCTTGCGTCCACCCCGCTCTATTCGAACACGACGATGGTCGCATTCCTCGCCCCGCTTCTCGCGGGGGGAACGGTGCGCGTCATCGGCAAGTTCGACTGCGGTCGCTGGCTCGCGCACGCGCAGGCCGACCGCACGACGATGACCATGCTGGTGCCCGTCCAGTACCAGCGGCTGATGGATTTCGCGGATTTCGACGACTTCGATCTGTCGGCGTTGCGGTTGAAGTACTGCACGTCCGCTCCGTTCTCGGCCGAGCTCAAGCGCGAGGTGCTGGCACGAATGCCGGGCGCCCTGATCGAGATTTATTCGATGACCGAGGGCGGGGTGGTCTGCCTGCTGCCCGCGCACGAATTCCCCGACAAGCTGCACACCGTCGGCCGGCCGGCGCCCGGGAGCGAGCTCAAGGTCCTCGACGACGAGGATCGCGAGGTGCCGCCGGGCATTCCGGGGCACCTCGTCGGCCGATCGGGCACGATGATGTCGGGCTATCGCAACCAGGCAGGCAAGACGCGGGAGGGATACTGGACGGATCCGGCGACCGGCGAAACATGGCAGCGGATGGGCGATATCGGGCGGATCGATGCCGACGGTTTCGTCGAGCTCGTCGGCCGGGCCAAGGACATGATCATCTCGGGCGGGTTCAACATCTACCCCGCCGACCTCGAAGCCGCGCTGGAGGCCGACCCGCGCGTGGCCGAGGCGGCGGTGATCGGGGTTCCGAGCCGGGCCTGGGGCGAGACGCCGGTGGGTTTCGTGCGGTTGGCGCGCGGCTTCGGGGAGCGCCACCTTGCAGCGATCCTCGCCGAGACGAACGGCAAGCTGGGCAAGACCCAGCGCCTTGCCGCCCTCCACGCCGTCGACGAAATGCCGCGCAGCCACATCGGCAAGCTGCTCAAGAGCGATCTGCGCGAAATGGCGGCAGTCATGGAGCCGCCTGATTGAGCGAATTTGGCGTGTTAACCTCGGTTTAGGCGCGCTTCACTAGCTTTGCGGTCGTGGGACGACTGGGGTTCTGGATCGCGCTGATCGTCGCGGCGCTGCTGGGCGCGCTTGCGCCTTCGAACGCGCTCGCCGCTCCCACAGCGGCGCCCTGCTCGGCGACGAGCAGCGACAGGGTCCCGATCGCGCGGACGCTCGCGGAACCGCTGGACTGGCGATGTCCGGGGCGATGGGACCACGTGTCGCACAGTCGCCAGCTGGTCCTCCTGAAGTTCGATCCCTCACGGCCCCCGCGTTTCGTGGTCAGCCGGGCTGTCGCCTTCGACAGCATTTCGGTGGCATGGCAAACCCCCGGCGGCGCGAACGGCTCGCTGGTGCGACCCTTCGACCGGCTCAAGCCCACCTTCCTCGACAGGCGGTTCGTTCTTCCCCTGCCCGAACTCCCGCCCGGTACCGACCGCATCGTCGTCGGAATCGACGGGGCGACCAACGCTCTGCCGCTCGAATACATGACCCTTGCACGCCAGAAACCAGGGACCACGACGTCCGAACGCGATGCGCTGCTGATAGCGGCCTTCCTGCTCGGCCTCCTCGCGATGCCGCTCTGCTTCGACGTGGTGTTCTACCGCGTGCTGCGCGAGCCGTTCATCCTGTGGCACATGGCGTTCGTCGCGGGCATGGCCCTCCAGATCTACATGACCGCGGGCTTGTACCTGCCGTCCTTCGACCTGGGCTTGCGAGCCGTGCGCGCGATCACCGTCGGCGGCTTCGGCCTGATGGTGGCGGGGGCGCTGATGTTCTTCGTCGCCTTCGTCGAGAAGGGAACGCTCGGTCGCCGCGAGGTCGCCGCGCTTCGGATCGGCGCGGTATGGATGGCCGCCGTCTGCGCCTTTCACGCCGCCGGCTTCACCGCCTTCGGCACGCTTTCGTCTCAGCTGCTCTACGTGTCGGGGATCCCCGTTGCGATGATCTTCGCATGGTCGGCGTGGACCGCGCACAAGGCGGGGAGCCGGATGGTGCGGTTCATTGCGATCGGGTTCGCGCCGCTGCTGGCGATCGTGATCCTGCGCATGGTGACGTTCCTGCTGCCATCGGTCCCCACGCTCGAGGCGAACGGCCTGTTCCAGGCGGGCATGGTGATCGAGATCGGGGCGACAGCGCTGGGTGTCGCGGCCCGCTTCCTCGCCCTGCGCGACGAGCGCGACAGGGCGCAATCGGAGGCCCGCGATCTCGAGGACCTGGTCGAACGCGACCCGCTGACGGGGCTGCTCAACAGGCGGGCGGTCGAGCCCAGGTTCGCGGACTTGCGTCAAACCGGCTACGAGACGTTCGCGCTGATCGACCTCGACAATTTCAAGTCGGTGAACGACCGCCATGGGCATGCCGTGGGCGACGCGGTCCTCGTTGCCACGGCCGAGGTGCTTGCTTCCGAACCGGACTGCGTGGCGGTGCGCCTGGGGGGAGAGGAGTTCCTGCTGCTTCTCCACGGACCGGACGCGGACCAACGGGCAGAGCGGGTGCGCCGGGCGATCCCGCGCCGTGTTGCGCGCGAAATCGAAGGATTGGCCGCCCCGGTGACCGCCAGCATGGGCGTGGTCGTGGCCCCGCACGCGGCGCTACCCCGGGTCCGGTTCGGCGACCTCTACGTGATGGCCGACAAGCTGCTCTACGAAGCGAAGGAGGCCGGGCGCAACCGCACCTTCAGCGAGAAGGTTCGGGCATTCCGCAAGCCGCGCGGAGAGCGGCGGCGCGCCGCCTGAAGGGCCGATTCCAGGATTTCGGTACAGGTTGCGATCCGCTCAACACCCGCGCTCCAGCGACATCGCTGCGAAACGATGCAGCGAACGCGCCCGAAAAACCCCGATACGAAGGGGGAAAGACGAGGCGGCGGCTGGGAGGGAGAGGTGCCGCCGCCCCGCTTTCGGTTCGCAGCCGCCGTGCGGCGGGGGCGAAGGTGCCGCTGGACCAGGGGGGGACGTGGTCGAGGGCACTCACCGGGAAGCCGATTTTCTTGGGAGAGGACAGGCTTCGTCCGGTACGGCGCCCGAAATAAAGTTACGCGCTGGTTTTCACAAATGAGAAAAGCGCGCGCTATGTTGCATTTGGCGCAATAGTCGCGCCGGTACTGCCCGACCCTCGCCGCGCGCCCGCAATTGCGATGAGCATTGCGCCGACCGCGATGGCCGCAGCGACCACGAGGGGCATTGCGGGAAACGCGATAATGGCCTGCGGCCCGGCAGTCTTCGCGAATATCCCGGTATAGAGCAGCGGTCCCGCGATCATTGCGAGACTGCCGATCGCCTGGGTGGCCCCTTGCAGCTCGCCCTGGCTCTCGGCATCGACGACGCGGCTGCTCAGCGCATTCATCGAGGGTTGGACCAGACCCTGGAGTCCGTTGAAGATCAGCGCCGCGAAGATGATGGGGTCCGAACGCACGAACGCAAAGACCATTGTCGCGGTGAAGAGCGCCGCCACTCCCAGCACGATGGCCCGCACTTCGCCGATACGCGGGATCAGCCAGCGCATCAGCAGCCCCTGGACGAGTGCGCTACCGACCCCGACCGCCGTCAGCGACAGGCCGATCTGCCCCGCGCTCCAGCCATAGGCCTCTATCGCGAAGAATGCCCAGATCGACGGGTAGACAGTATGCGCGAGGCTCCATACCCCGAGCGCGGCGACGAACCACAGCACCGCGCGGTTCTGGCCCGACAATGCGCGAAGCGCGGCGAACGCGTTGGCCCGCGCCAGGCGAAACGGCCGGCGACGCTCCTGCGGCAGGCTCTCGCGAAGGAAGAAGAAGCCGAAGATCACGTTGACAAAGGCCATGCCGGCCGCCGCGAGGAACGGCACGCGCGGGCCGAATTCGCCCAGAAACCCGCCGAGCGCGGGCCCGATGATAAACCCGAAGCCGAATGCCATGCCCATCGTGCCGAAGGCAGCCGCGCGGTCCTTTGGTTCGGTAATGTCGGCGATGTAGGCGTAGGCGGCCGAGAAGCTCGCGCCCGTCAGCCCCGCGATCAACCTCCCCACGACCAGCCACCCCAGGCTCGGGGCAAGGCCCTGCAACAGGTAATCGCACCCGAACGCGAACAGGCAGGCAAGCAGGACCGGACGTCGTCCAAACCGGTCGGACAGGTTGCCGATGACCGGCGCGCAGAGAAACTGCAACGCGGCGTAACCGGCGCCCAGCCAGCCCGCCCAGACCGCCGCGCTGTCGACCGGCATCCGGCCGAGGTGCATGATGAGCTCGGGCAGGACAGGCATGACCAGCCCGAAGCCGATCATGTCGATCAGCACGACGATGAAAACGAACCAAACGCTGGCGCGCCGCTGCATCGAAATCTCCGCTGACGCACGAGCCACAGGCAATCGCGGCGCGCCTGTCGAGATAACGGGAGCGCGACCGCGCGACAATTGCCTTGCATTGCGACGGAGATCGCTCCCAGGTCGCGGCCGGCCCCGGGGACTGGACCTGAACCGGCCCGCCGCCTAACGGCGCGGCATGGACGCAGCGCACATTCCCGATTCCATCCTGATCGTCGATTTCGGCAGCCAGGTGACCCAGCTCATAGCCCGCCGGGTGCGCGAGGCGGGGGTCTATTCCGAAATCGCTCCGTTCACGCAGGCCGAAGAGGCGTTCGAGCGGCTCCGTCCCAAGGGCATCGTCCTGTCCGGATCGCCCGCCGGAGTGCCCGAGGAGGGCAGCCCCCGCGCCCCGCAGGTGCTGTTCGACAGCGGGCTTCCCATCCTCGGCATCTGCTACGGCCAGCAGGTCATGACACACCAGCTCGGTGGCACGGTCGAGGCGGGCAACCAGGGAGAATGGGAGGGCGAGTTCGGCCGGGCGTTCCTGACCGTGACCAGGGACTGCGCGCTGTTCGACGGCCTGTGGCAGGTCGGCGAGCGGCACCAGGTCTGGATGAGCCACGGCGACAAGGTGACCGAGTTCGCGCCTGGGTTCGAGATCGTCGCGATCAGCGACGGCGCGCCGTTCGCCGTGATCGCCGACGAGGCGCGGCGGTACTACGGCACCCAGTTCCACCCCGAGGTCGTCCATACTCCCGACGGCGCGAAGCTGCTGGCGAACTTCGTCCACAAGGTCTGCGGGCTGGCCGGCGACTGGACGATGGCCGCCTACAGGGAAACCAAGATCGCGCAGATCCGCGAGCAGGTGGGGCCTGGCCGCGTGATCTGCGGCCTGTCGGGCGGCGTCGACAGCTCGGTCGCCGCGATCCTGATCCACGAGGCGATCGGCGACCAGCTCACCTGCGTGTTCGTCGATCACGGCCTGCTGCGCCTGAACGAACGCGAGCAGGTCGAGCGGATGTTCCGCGATCACTACAACATCCCGCTCGTCGTGGTGGACGCCGAGGACCGGTTCATGGCCGGCCTCGCCGGGGTCACCGACCCCGAGAAGAAGCGCAAGTTCATCGGCGCCGAGTTTATCAACGTGTTCGAGGAAGAGGCGCGCAAGATCGGCGGAGCCGATTTCCTTGCCCAGGGAACGCTTTATCCCGACGTGATCGAGAGCGTCTCGTTCACCGGCGGGCCGTCGGTGACGATCAAGAGCCACCACAACGTCGGCGGCCTGCCGGAGCGTATGAACATGGCGCTCGTCGAGCCCTTGCGCGAACTGTTCAAGGACGAGGTCCGCGCGCTGGGGCGCGAACTTGGCCTGCCCGAAATCTTCGTCGGCCGGCATCCGTTCCCGGGCCCCGGACTCGCGATCCGTATCCCCGGCGCGGTCGACAAGGAGCGCTGCGACATCCTGCGCAAGGCCGACGCGATCTACCTCGAGGAAATCCGCAATGCCGGGCTTTACGACGCGATCTGGCAGGCCTTCGCGGTGCTGCTCCCGGTCCGCACCGTGGGCGTGATGGGCGACTACCGCACCTACGACCACGTCCTCGCCCTGCGCGCGGTGACGAGCACCGACGGCATGACGGCGGACGTCTACCCCTTCGACAGCGCCTTCCTTTCCCGCGTGGCGACGCGCATTGTGAACGAGGTCAAGGGCGTGAACCGGGTAGTCTACGACTACACCAGCAAGCCGCCCGGCACGATCGAGTGGGAATGAGCGTTCGGTGGCCGTGACCGTCACCGAGACACTCCAGAGACTGCAGGACGCGCTGGTCCAGCGCTTCGGACACATCAGACGGTTGCCCCAGGACCGCCGCGCCCCCGAGTGGTCGCTGGTTCAGGGCCTGATCGGATCCCGCATGCCGAGCGAGGCGTCGAGCGCGGTCGCCGACCGGCTTGTCTCCGAGTGCGGATCGTGGGACGCCGTTGCCGACCTTCCTCCCGAGGCGCTGGCGAAGGCGCTGAAGGGCGTGCGGTTTCCCAACCAGTCGGCAAAGCGGGTACATGGCGTCCTGGGCGCGATTCGCGAAAGGCAGGGCAAGGTCGACCTCGCCTGCCTTGCGGACATGGACACGCCAGCCGCGATCGCGTGGATCGAGACGCTGCCCGGCGCGGGGCGCAAGATCGCCGCCCAGGTCGTCAATACGACTACTCTCGACCGGCCGGCGCTCGTGCTCGACACCCACCATCTGCGTATCCTCGCGCGGCTCGGACTGGCGGGACAGGGGGAGGACAGCGCGAGGATCTACGACCGACTGATGCCGCTTCTTCCTGACCGCTGGGACGCCGCCACGATCGACGAACATCACCGATTGATGAAGGAACTGGGTCGCGAGGTGTGCACGCCGAAGAACCCCAGGTGCCCCGAATGCCCGTTGCTGTCGCTGTGCCCGACGGGACAGGCTCGCTCGTGAGCTGGGAGGCGGCCGACCAGGCGGCAGCCGGCGCGATCGCGGCGTGCCAGGCCCGATCGGGGCGTCCGGTCCTCGCCGGCCTTGCCGGCGCGCAAGGGTCGGGCAAGAGCACGATGGCACCGCGCCTCGCCGCGCAGCTGGCGGAAAGGGGCCTGCACACGGAGGTCCTCGCGCTCGACGATTTTTACCTGACCCGCGCCGAGCGAACGGCGCTCGCGCGCGAAATCCATCCACTGCTCGCCACGCGCGGCGTGCCGGGCACGCACGACACCGATCTTCTGGCAGACGCGCTCGATGCGCTGCTCGCGGGACGCGGGACCCGCGTCCCGCAGTTCGACAAGGCAGCCGATGACCGCGCGGGTACGCGCGATCTTGCGGGCGGGTGCGACGTCGTCCTTCTCGAGGGATGGTGCATCGGCGCGCGGGCCGAGGGCGCTGACAGTCTGATTGCGCCGATAAACGCGCTCGAGCGCGAAGCGGACGCGGACGGAAGCTGGCGGCGCTGGGTCAACGGCCGCTTGGGCGGAGACTATGCGGCGCTCTTTTGCCGGATCGATTACGGCGTGATGCTGCGCGCGCCGGACTTCGCGGTCGTCGAGCGCTGGCGCGCCGAGCAGGAGGAGCACCTTGGAAGCGGCGGCATGACGCGAGCAGCGCTTCGCCGGTTCGTCCAGCACTTCGAGCGAATCACCCGCGCGATGCTCGCCGACCCGCCCGCCGACCTTGTCCTCGACCTCGACCCCCGGCGGGTACCTGTCGGCTAGGCGTGCGCCACGAGGGGACGGAAAGTGACCCCTGTGAGCATCTCCGACCTGTCCCATAACCGCGCGGCCAGCAATTCGTCGCGCACGTGGGGATGAACGCCGCCCAACGGGCGGTCCGCGCTTGCCGGACGGGCGACGTCGCAGTCCTCGCAATAGACGCCGCCCAGCCCATCGAGCAGCGGTGAGGTCGCCGCCCAAACCGTCGTCGCGGCGCCTTCCTCGGTGCTCTTGAAGCGCTCGTTTACGTTGCCGTCGGCATCCATCCACCCCATCGCGACTTGCTCGTCCCTGGAAAGGTGACGCTGAAGCGGGGTCATGATCCCGCCCGGGTGGACCGCGAAGGCCCGCACTCCATGGGGTTCACCCAGCTTGTCGAGATGGAGCGCGAACAGCGCGTTGGCGCTCTTCGCCTGGCCGTAGGCAAGCCACTTGTCGTAATCGCGCCGCTCGAAGTTGGGATCGTCGAGATCGGGCGGGCCGAGCCTGTGGCCGATCGACGACAGCACGATCACGCGCGCTGACCCGGCCGCAGCAAGCAGGGGCCAGAGCCGCGCGGTGAGCTGGAAATGGCCGAGATGGTTGGTCGCGAACTGGCTTTCGTAGCCGCGCGAATCGCGCGACAGCGGACTCGCCATGATCGCGGCATTGGCAATCAGCACGTCAAGCCGGTCCCATCGGCTGGCGACCTCGTCGGCGAAATCGTCGATCGAGGCGGGATCGGCGAGGTCGAGCGGAAGGACCTCTATCGTTCCGTCCATCTCGCCCAGCACCTCCTCGGCGCGGCCCGTCCGGCGTGCGCCCACGATCAGGCTTGCGCCCGCCTCTGCCAGTGCCCTCACGGTTTCGGTGCCGATGCCCGAATAGCCGCCGGTCACGACGATCCGCGTACCGGCAAGATCGATGCCTGCAACGACCTCGCGCGCTGTCGAGCGATAGCCGAAGGGCGATCCGAGCGGCTGTTGCACGGCGGTCATCGCGTCACTCCTCTCCTGCTCACGGGCTTCGGCATGCGCCCGCGTGCCGGACGCGTCAATTCCGCTTCGCGGAACGGACTCGGGCCAAGGTCCGTTACCGGGCATCGGCCGTGCGGTGGAACTGCCGGTGGCAACATGACATCAAGGAGAGAGGTCGTGACGATGAACAGGACATCCATGCTCACAGTGGCCGCACTGGCCGGCTCGATCGCGCTGGCGGGTTGCGCCACGATCGAGGAAGAAGTCGTCGACGCGACGTCGGACACCTACAAGACGGTGCTGACTGGCGCCAACGAGGTGGGCGGCGGCGATCCCGACGGATACGGGCGCGCCGAGATCTCGATTTCGGACGCGTTCAACCAGATCTGCTACGAGTTGAAGGACGTGCGCGGGATCGACCCGATCACCGCGGCGCACGTCCACTACGGCCGCGCGGGTATCAACGGACCGCCGGTCTTCACCCTGACCAAGTCGAACGAGGGCCGCTGGCAGGGCTGCAAGGATGGCAAGGAGTGGACCGAGAACCGCCTGCAAGGCAACCCGGCCGACTTCTATGTCAATGTCCATACGGCCGCCTATCCCAACGGCGCGATCCGCGGCCAGTTGAGCGATATGCAATAGTAGTCTTTCGCGCGCTACCCGCCGCGATTTGCCGTGCCCGCCTTCGGGGTGGGCACGACAGCGCGGCGGGGCAGTGGACTGCCTTCAAGCAGGCGGCGGTCAGTCGACGCGGGTGTAGGGCACGAACTCGGTCAGGAAGACATTGCCGGTGTACATCCCGGAGGCGCTGTCGAACGTCGTCACGATATCCTGGCGGCACAACTGCGTGCCGAACTGGCGGACCAGCAGGGCATCCCACGAATCGAGATCGCGCGCGTTGGCCGGGCGGTTGACCCAGATGGTCCGGCCGGTGCCGTAGACCACCGCCGTGCCGTCGACGATGGTCGAACTGCGGTTGAGGAAGGTGTTGATGCAGCTTCGCGGTTCGCCGGCGACGCGTCCCTCGAGCATTTTTTCCAGCTTGGCTTCACCCGTCAGGCGCTCGCCCGCAACGGCGGGGCTGCCGACGGCGAAGAGGGCGGAAGCGGCGATGGCGGCAAGGCGGGCGGGCGTGCGCATGGGCATCTCCTCAGCGTGCAGGCTTGGTATAGGGCACGAACTCGGCCAGGAAAAGCGTCGGGCCCGGGATGTGCGCGCCGCGGTCGTAGAGCGCGACGTGGTCGTATCTGCACAGGCCGGTGCCGCCTCGCTTTTCGAACACCGGCAGGTCCCAGTGATCCAGTACCTGCGCGCCGTCCGGACGGTTGACGTAGATCGTGCTGCCGCGGCGAAAGACCATTGCGGTGCCGTCGACAATCCGCACGGCATCGCTCGAGCCGTCGCGGATGCAGTTCACCGGCTCGCCGGCGATGCGGCCTTCGAGCAGTTCGGCCAGTTCGGCTTCGCCCGCGGCCGGGCGGTCGGACGCGGCGGAGGGAACTGCCGAAAGCGCCGCCAGCGGGGCTGCGGCGATTGCGAGTCGTTTAAACGTGGAGTTCATGCGTCGCATCCTCGCACAGATGCGCTGAACCGTGGCTGACCGGCGGTCAGGCGGTGCCGCCGACGGTGAGTCCCGAGATCAGCAGGGTCGGCTGGCCGACCCCCGCGGGAACCGATTGCCCCCCTTTGCCGCACATGCCCACCCCCTCGTCGAGCGCCATGTCGTTGCCGATGCCGCCGACCCTGGTCAGCACGCTCGGCCCGTCGCCGATGAGCGTCGCGCCCTTGATCGGTGCACCCAGCCGTCCGTCCTCGACCAGATAGGCCTCGGTGCAGCTGAATGTGAACTTCCCGCTGACGATGTCGACCTGCCCGCCGCCGAAGCTCTTGGCAAAGATTCCCTTCCTGACTCGCGACAGCAGTTCGGCCGGGTCGTCCTCGCCGCCGCGCATGAAGGTGTTGGTCATCCGCGGCATGGGTGCGTGGGCGTAGTTCTCGCGCCGCCCGTTGCCGGTCGGTGCGACGCCCATTAGCCGGGCGTTCATCCGGTCCTGCATGTAGCCCTTGAGGACGCCGTCCTCGATCAGCACCGTTTCCTGCGTCGGCGTGCCCTCGTCGTCGATGCTCAGCGAGCCGCGCCGGTGCGCTATGCTGCCGTCGTCGACCACGGTTACCCCGGGCGCGGCGACCCGCTGGCCGATACGCCCCGAAAACGCGCTCGTACCCTTGCGGTTGAAGTCCCCCTCGAGCCCGTGTCCCACCGCCTCGTGGAGCAGCACGCCGGGCCAGCCGGGCCCCAGCAGAACGGTCATCTCGCCTGCCGGTGCGGGCACGCTTTCGAGGTTGGTCGTTGCCTGGTCGACGGCCGCGTCGACCGCGCGGCGCCAGCTCGCAAGCTCGAAGAGTTCATCGTAGAGATAGCGCCCGCCAAACCCGAAACTGCCCGTCTCGCGCCGCCCGTTCGCCTCCGCGACGACCGAGACGTTGAGTCTTACCAGCGGGCGCACGTCGTGGGCAACGAACCCGTCGGGCCGGACGATCTCGATTACGCTCCAGCTGCCCGAGAGGCTCGCGGTCGCCTGGACCACGCGCGGGTCGCGTGCGCGGGCCGCGGCGTCGATCTCCTCGAGCAGGCGGATCTTGGTTTCGAGCGGGATCGCGTCCAGCGGGCTGGCGTCGGTGTAGAGGTGGCGGTTCGAGCGTGGTGGCGGGGGCGCGAGCGGATTCCTCGCCGGATCGAGCAGCCGGAGCGTCTCGCCAGCTCGGCGGATCGCCGAGGCGCTGATCTCGCTGGCGTGGGCGAAGCCGGTCATTTCGCCCGACACTCCGCGCAGGCCGAAGCCGGCATCGCGCGAATAATCGCAGGTCTTCAGCCGGCCGTCGTCGAAAACGAACGATTCGGTCGCCATGAACTGGAGGTAGAGCTCGCCATCCTCGCAGTTCGCCAGCGTGTCGGCGGCGAGCGCCTTTGCCTCGTCGGGATCGAGCTTGCCCGCGGCGTAGAGCAGGGCGTGGGGATCGACTGTCATGCGCCCGATATGGGCGCTTCGGCGCACGCGCGCCAGCCCGCCTCAGCGATACCCGGGATCACCGCCTTCGGATATGTCGGGCAGGGTCGCGTGGTCGACGCCGTCGGCAGGCCCCCCCTCGAGCACGAAGCGCCGGTCGCAGTAGCCGCAATCGACATAGCCGTGCTCGTCGATCTCGAGCCACACCTTGGGATGGCCGAGCGCGGCGGGGCGATAGTTCAACCCGCTGCGGATGTCGGTCGCGCCGTCGCACCATACGCGGGTAGAGTTGACCTTGCTGACTTCGGGCGGCGGGATGCTCATGCGATGCGCCGTTACCGATATTGCGGGCCACGCGCAACGGCCCTACGTGGCCCGCATGACCACACCTCCGGCGATCCGCATCGACAACCTGGTAAAGCGTTATGCGGGGGTGAAGGGGGACGAGGGCAAGCTGGCGCTGAAGGGCGTCAGCTTCGACGTGCCGCAGGGCGAGATCTTCGGCCTGCTGGGTCCGAACGGCGCGGGCAAGTCGACCCTGATCAACATCCTGGCGGGGCTGGTCATGAAGACCGCGGGTCAGGCCGAGATCTGGGGATTCGACATCGATGCATCCCCACGCAACGCCAAGCGGTCGATAGGCATCGTGCCGCAGGAAATCGTCTTCGACCCGTTCTTCACTCCGTTCGAGGTGCTCGAGAACCAGGCCGGGTTCTACGGCATTGCGAAGCGCGAGCGCCGCTCGGAGGAATTGCTCGAGGCGGTTCGCCTGTCCGACAAGCGCGACGCCTATGCCCGCACACTTTCGGGCGGCATGAAGCGGCGCCTGCTGGTTGCGAAGGCGATGGTCCACGCCCCGCCGATCCTCGTGCTCGACGAGCCGACGGCGGGAGTCGACGTCGACCTGCGGCGCCAGCTGTGGGAACTCGTCACCCGTCTCAACCGCGAGGGCGTGACTGTGGTCCTGACGACGCACTATCTCGAGGAAGCCGAGCAGCTGTGCGATCGCATCGCGATCATCAACCACGGCGAACTGATCGCCAACAAGCCGACCCGCGAGATGCTCGGCATGATGGCGGAGAAGGTGGTCGAGGTCACCGTCGATCGCGACCTCGCAGCGCCGCCGGTCCACGCCGCCTTCAAGAAGAGCGACAAGAAGGGCGACCGGACGGTCGCGATCACCTACGACAAGGACAAGATCACCGCCGGCCAGGTGCTGGGGCTGGTGCAGGAGCAGGGCTTCGTGATCGAGGACGTCACGACCCGCGAGGCAGACCTCGAGGACGTGTTCGTCAGCCTGACTAGCGATGCCGCCTGAGGCAGGGCGGCATCCGGCCTACGACACGATCGGGATCGACTACGCCAGGCTGCGCCGCGCTGACCCGCGCATTGCCGCGTTGATCGAGGTGGCGCTGGGCTCCGCACGGACAGTGCTCAACGTCGGTGCGGGCGCAGGCAGCTACGAGCCCCCCGGACGCGCCGTCACCGCGCTCGAACCGTCGGCCGAAATGATCGCCCAGCGCCCCGCCGGTGCCGCGCCTTGCGTGCAGGGTGTGGCCGAGGACCTGCCGTTCGCCGACCAGAGCTTCGATGCGGCGATGGGCGTCCTCACGATCCACCACTGGCCAGATCCCGCCCGGGGCCTGGCGGAGATGCGCCGCGTCGCGCGCGGACCGGTGGTGCTCCTCACCTTCGATCCCGAGTGCCGCGCGGGATGGATTCTCGATTACTGGCCGCAGCTTGCCGAACTCGACGCCGCGATCATGCCCGAAATGGCGCTTTACGAGGAGGTCCTTGGGCCGGTCGAAACCGTGCCGGTGCCGATCGCGCACGATTGCACCGACGGGTTCCTCCATGCCTACTGGCGGCGACCGAAGGCCTATCTCGATCCGGCGGTGCGCCGGTCGATGTCGTCGTTCTGGCGCATCGACGGGGCCGGGGCGGGGCTGGACCGGCTCGCAGAGGACCTTCGATCCGGGGCCTGGACAGCGCGCTACGGCGACCTGCTCTTGCGGGAATCTTTCGACGCAGGCTACCGGCTCGTCATTTCGCGCTGACGGGCCTGTGCGTTCGCGCGCTCAGCCCAGGGCCGAGCGCGCGAGGCCCGCGGCCAGCGCCAGTGCCGCGATTCCCCCCGCGCGGGCTGCCCACAACGGCAGGTTCTTCGACCACCAGACCGCATACTGCGCGTGCCAGTGAAGCGGGAGCACCGCGAGCATGACTGCCGTCGCGACAAGAAACCAGCCGCCCCATGCGAACAGCGCCGGTGTCAACGCCTGCGGCGCGCGCACGACCAGCGCGGCACCGGCAAGCGCCCGGCCGGCCTGCTCGATGAGGTTGACGCGGTTGCTCGCCGCGAAACGGCCGATCGCCGCGCGGGCCGCAGAGGGGCGAACGAGCGCGAAGATCCCCGCGGCTGCGATCCACGCAGAGAACAGGAAAACGACGACGAGCGCGGCGAGTTGCATCGCCCGTCACTAGACCGAGGTCCGGCGCCGGCCAATCGGCCAGTGATCAGCCGAGCATTCGTCCCCCGAGGCCGGCATCGCGCACGTACTGGACAGTCCAGTGGTGCGGCATGCTTTCCTCCATCGGTGTCGAGCAATGCTTGCAGCGGCTGACCGACCCGCCGTGAATCCGGCGCACCTTTTCGAGGTCAACGCTGTGCCGGCCGAACGCGCACGCGAAGTGAGCGATTTTCATGTCTCTTGCGACCCTTCCCGTCCATCATCCCCTGCCCGCACCGGGGTAATTCCTTTGCGCTATCGGTAAACGCGGAATCGACGAGTCGTGGCTTTCCCGGCATGTCCGGACTCGGCGGGTTGCTGCCGCGTTCGCCCGGCGGGTCTTGCACATGACTGGCGAGCCGTGTTGAAGCGGCACGATGAGCGCTAGCCCCCACGACGCCGGGTACGACGTCATCGTAATCGGATCCGGCGCCGCCGGGCTGACCGCCGCGCTGGCGCTGGCCGAGCACCGCCGGGTCCTAGTCCTGGCAAAGGGCACCCTTACAGGCGGTTCGACCGCGTGGGCACAGGGCGGGATCGCGGCGGTGCTCGATGCCGGCGACACGTTCGAAAACCATATCCGCGACACGATGGTCGCCGGTGCGGGCCTCAACCGGCTCGAGACGGTCGAGTTCGTGATCGAGAACGCGCCCGCGGCGATCGACCGGCTGGTCGAACTCGGCGTGCCGTTCAACAAGAATTCTGGCGCGCTCCATCTCACCCGCGAGGGCGGGCACAGCCATCGCCGCATCGTTCACGTCGACGACGCGACCGGCTGGGCGGTGCAGGAGGCCCTGTTAAAGGCTGCCGAGGCCAATCCGAACATCACCATGCTTCCCGGCCGGGCGTGCATCGACCTCATCACCGGGCGCAACGCCGTCAAGTATTCGGGGTCGGGGCGCGTGTGGGGCGTCTACGCGCTCGACGAGGCGACAGGGAAAGTGGAGGCACACGTCGCCCGCGCTACCGTGTTGGCGACCGGCGGGGCGGGGCGCGTCTACCAGTTTTCGACCGCCCCGCGCGGCGCGACCGGCGACGGCATCGCGATGGCGTGGCGCGCGGGCGCGCGGGTCTCCAACATGGAGATGATGCAGTTCCATCCGACCTGCCTCTACAACCTCGAGGTCAAGAACTTCCTCATCACCGAGGCGGTGCGGGGTGAGGGCGGGCTGCTGAGGAACCCCAAGACCGGCGAGCGCTACATGCCGACGTACGACGAGCGCGCCGAGCTGGCCCCGCGCGACATCGTCGCACGCGCGAACGACGACCAGATCAAGCGCCACGGCCTCGACTACGTCCACCTCGACATCAGCCACCAGCCGCCCGAATTCGTGCGCGAGCATTTTCCCAACATCGACGAGAAGCTGACCGGCCTCGGCATCGACATGACGAAGGAGCCTATTCCGGTCGTCCCGGCGCAGCACTACACCTGCGGGGGGGTGCTGATCGGGCTCGACGCGCGGACCGACCTGCCGGGCCTGTGGGCGGCGGGCGAAGTGACCGAGAGCGGGCTGCACGGCGCCAACCGGCTCGCATCAAACAGCCTGCTCGAGTGCTTCGTGTTCGGCGAGGCGGCCGCCGAGGACATTCTCGCGGTGTGGGACGAGATGGATGATCCCCCGCCGATCCGCGAATGGGATGAAAGCCGGGTGACCGATTCCGACGAGGAAGTGGTCATCAAGCAGAACTGGACCGAGATCCGCCGGTTCATGTGGAACTACGTCGGCATCGTGCGCACCACCAAGCGGCTCGAGCGCGCGGCGCACCGCATCGCCACGCTCGCGCAGGAGATCGAGGACTACTACGGCAGTTTCCGCGTTACGACCGACCTGATCGAGCTCAGGAACCTGCACCAGTGCGCCGACCTGATCGTGCGCAGCGCCCTGCGCCGCCACGAAAGCCGGGGCCTGCACTTCATCCTCGACTACCCCGAAACCGACGCGGTGGCGCGCGACACGGTGCTGGTGCCGTAAGAGGACGCATACTACCCGCATCGCTCTCGCAGGAGAAATCACGGCATGCCCCAGATCGAAGCCAACGGGATCACACTCGAATACGACGAGCACGGCGATCCGTCCGCGCCGCCGCTCCTGCTGGTGATGGGCCTTGGCGCGCAGATGACGCTTTGGCCGACGGAACTGGTCGAAGCGCTCGTCGCGCGCGGCTTCCGGGTGATCCGCTACGACAACCGCGACATCGGCCTTAGCCACAAGTTCGAAGGGGCGAGGGCGCCTGGCATGCTCGGGCTGCTCCTGCTCAGCCGATTCGGGTTCAGGCCGCGCGTGCCCTACACTCTCGCCGACATGGCGAACGACGGGATCGGGTTGCTCGACGCGTTGGGCATCGACCGGGCGCACGTGGTGGGCGCGAGCATGGGCGGGATGATCGCGCAGCACATGGCATTCAGCCATCCCGAGCGGGTGATCAGTCTCACGTCGATCATGTCGACCACAGGGAACCGCAAGCTGCCCGGCGGCACGAAAGAGGCGATCTCGGTGCTGACAAGACGCCCCGCCTCGATGGAGGAAGACGTGCTTGTCGAGCACGGGGTAAAGGTCGCCCATGCGATCGGCAGCCCCGGCTATCGGCCCGATCCGGACGCCGTACGCGAGCGGAGCCGGGCGCTGATCCGGCGCAGCTTCTACCCCGCCGGGATGCCGCGCCAGTTCGCCGCGATCGTCGCCGACGGCGACCGGCGCGAGCGGCTGCGGTCGGTCAGGGCGCCTACGCTGGTGATTCACGGCGAGGCCGACCCGCTGGTGCCGGTCGAGGGCGGCAAGGACACCGCGCGCCACATACCCGACGCGAAGCTCAAGACGATCCCGGGGATGGGCCACGACCTGCCGCTCGCACTGGTCGACGAGATTGCCGACGCGGTCGCCGAGCACGCCAGGGAGGCGCAGGCCGCCTGATCAGGGATTGACGATGCCCGCGATCAGGCCGCGCGCCGCGGCTTCCTCGGCCGACAGGTACCAGTTGTAGAGCGCCTTCTCGAGCAGTTCGTCGAGCGTGACGTCGCTGCCTTCGATCAGGCGCTTGAAGTTCTCCACCTCGAGGTCGATGCCGGTCCGGAATTCGTGGAGCAGCGCTTCCATGCGGGGCACCATCGCGCGAACCGGCCCGTCCATCTCGAGCGTCTTCTTGATCTGCCGGCAGTGGAGGAGAAGCATGGCATCGCGGGCGAGATATCGCTCGTCGCGGCGGAAGCCGGCCATGAAGGTCGCACCTGCCGAATAGACCACGCTGCGGCCGAGGAAGCGGAACCGGCGCCCGGGGCAGCGCGAGCGGGCCGAATCGAGGTCCGCAATCATCCGGCGCGCCATTTCGGGATCGCCGCCCAGGGTGGTCATGTCGAGGAGGACCGGCGCCCCGTCGGCGGGTAGCGCGCCCAGCTTGTCGCGAAGGAGCCTTACCATCGCCTCGTCGACGGTCCCGATCAGCGATATGTCGGCGACGGTCGCCGAACATAGGGCCTCTACCGCAGGATCACTTCGCGCCATCGATTGCCTTTCCCTGTTGGCCCGCCCGATTCGCTCAATCGCGGGCCGACGCCGGCGGTTCCGGCGGCGGAGAACACGGCGCGAGGTTGCCGGCGCGGATTCGGAAATTGCGGCCGTCGATTCGATCGATTCACACTGGACCGGGGACAAAAAAAATTTTGCAAAAAGCGGATTGGCTCTTGCGCTTGCCGCGAGCCGTGGAAATCCGGCGCGTCGCGGCGTCGCACACATGTAATACACCAGGCGGAAATGAGTGCGGAACAGGGTAACCGGCCCGTTGACCCTATTGCGTGCCAGTCGCGCTTGATTCACTATCCATGGTGGTTGGTCACCGAGGGGGACCCACAAGACCTAGTTTTTCTCCGCGATTGCCCCATATGGGCGGGGCGGGCAGAACTGCGTCCTGCAAGGCCCTTCGCCGACCGCTGCTGGGGACCGATCTGGGGAAAAGTTTATCCCCGCCCGGTGCCCGGAAATGCTAGTCGGGGTCCTTCGGCTCCGAATCGAACGAATGCGGAACACCGGGAGGGGAAGACCGGTTTTCCGGGCAGAGAGAACGGACGGGGCGACAATGGAATTCAGGACCGGGAACGAGGCGGCCATGGGGCTCGAGGAAACGACTGTCGATCAGACCGGCGGCAGCTCGGGCACTCGTGTCGAGACGCCGTCTCCCAAGCGCGCGGCGGTGAAGATGGACAAGGCGGACAAGGGCAGCGAGGCGCTGGTCGCCGAAATGGCGGCGGGCGCCATGGCCGAGGCGGTGAAGGCCGCCGCGAAGCCGCAAGAGGACAGCAAGAAGATCGCCGACCGGCGCTTCAACGTCGTCACCGACGAATCGCGCGATGCGCTGCTCACCGAATTCGGCAAGGAAACGCTCGACGACCGCTACCTCCTGCCCGGCGAGAAGTACCAGGACCTGTTCGCCCGCGTCGCCGATGCCTATGCCGACGACCAGGGCCACGCGCAGCGGCTTTACGACTACATCTCCAGGCTGTGGTTCATGCCCGCGACACCGGTGTTGTCGAACGGCGGCACCAATCGCGGGCTTCCGATCAGCTGCTACCTCAACTCGGTGTCCGACAGCCTCGAAGGCATCGTCGGCACCTGGAACGAGAACGTCTGGCTGGCGAGCCGCGGCGGCGGCATCGGCACATACTGGGGCAACGTGCGCGGGATCGGCGAGCCGGTCGGTCTCAACGGCAAGACCAGCGGGATCATCCCGTTCGTGCGCGTGATGGACAGCCTGACGCTGGCGATCAGCCAGGGCTCGCTGCGGCGCGGCTCGGCGGCGTGCTACCTCGACGTGTCGCACCCCGAGATCGAGGAGTTCCTCGAGATCCGCAAACCCTCGGGCGACTTCAACCGCAAGGCGCTGAACCTGCACCACGGCGTGCTGGTCTCCGATGCCTTCATGGAAGCCGTGCGCAACGGCGAGGAGTGGAACCTCGTCAGCCCCAAGACCGGCGAGACGCGCGCGACCGTCGATGCGCGCAGCCTGTTCCAGAAGCTCGTCGAGACGCGGCTGGCGACGGGCGAGCCCTACATCGTGTTCTCAGACACCGTGAACCGGATGATGCCCAGGCATCACCGCGAACTTGGGCTCAAGGTATCGACCTCGAACCTGTGCTCGGAGATCACCCTGCCGACCGGGGTCGACCACCTCGGCAACGACCGCACCGCGGTGTGCTGCCTGTCCTCGCTCAACCTCGAGAAGTGGGACGAGTGGGAGGGCGACAAGGCCTTCATCGAGGACGTCATGCGCTTCCTCGACAACGTGCTGCAGGACTACATCGACCGCGCGCCGGACGAGATGGCACGCGCCAAGTATTCCGCGTCGCGCGAACGCAGCGTCGGCATGGGCGTGATGGGCTTTCACAGCTTCCTTCAGTCGAAGGGGATCGGTTTCGAAAGCCCGATGGCGAAGGTGTGGAACCTCAAGATGTTCAAGCACATCGCCGCCAAGGCCGAGGAAGCGAGCATGGTGCTTGCCGAAGAGCGCGGGCCGTGCCCCGACGCGGCGGACGCCGGCGCGATGGAGCGTTTCAGCTGCAAGATGGCGATCGCGCCGACCGCGTCGATCAGCATCATCTGCGGCGGGACCAGCGCCTGCATCGAGCCGATCCCGGCGAACATCTACACCCACAAGACGCTGTCGGGCAGCTTCGTCGTGAAGAACCCGTACCTGGAAAAGCTGCTCGAGAAGAAAAGCAAGAACTCGACCAACGTGTGGAACTCGATCCTCGAGAAGGGCGGCTCGGTCCAGCACCTCGACTTCCTCACGCCGGAGGAGAAGGCGGTCTACAAGACCAGCTTCGAGATCGACCAGCGCTGGCTGCTCGAGTTCGCGGGCGACCGCACTCCGTTCATCGACCAGGCGCAGAGCCTCAACCTCTTCATTCCCGCCGATGTCGACAAGTGGGACCTTGCCATGCTGCACTTCCAGGCGTGGGAGAAGGGCATCAAGAGCCTCTACTACCTGCGGTCCAAGAGCGTGCAGCGCGCCGGGTTCGCCGGCGGCGTCGAGGCCGACAACACCTCCGAAGCGGCGAAGTACGAGCTGCCGACGACCGACTACGACGAGTGCCTCGCCTGCCAGTGACGGCAGCGGCGCGCCGGCGCGTTTCCGACCCCCAAATGTAGAGCGCCCCCCCGGTTGACCGGAGGGGCGCGAGGGTGCGGGACGGTGCCCCGCGAAAAGGGGAAATTCGGAACACCGCCCGCGTTTTCCCTCATTGCGACAGGAAGGGTTTTGCCCCTCCGCCGTCGTTCTCTTGTAAATCCGCAAGGCCCTGCCCGGTTCCGCGTGGTTACCGCGCTATTTATCCCCAGTGGAAAGGGCGTACGGCCTTCGCCGCCGTCGCCCTTCGCCATACGTTCGGAGCTTCGCCGCGGGGGAGCGAATCGGGAAGCGCGCCAAGGCGCCCGCGGACCCCTTGCGAACGGCGCGAAGTCGATTCCATTTCCGGCCCTCACTCGCTATATCGTGGGGGTCGCAGATACCGGAGATACCAGATGTCCCTCCTCGAAGCCCGCAAGACCTACAAGCCGTTCGAGTATCCGTGGGCCTACGAGTTCTGGAAGCGCCAGCAGCAGGTCCACTGGCTGCCCGAGGAAGTGCCGCTGGGCGAGGACTGCCGCGACTGGGCGCAGAAGCTCTCCGATCACGAGCGCAACCTGCTCACGCAGATCTTCCGCTTCTTCACCCAGGCCGACGTCGAGGTGCAGGATTGCTACCACGACAAGTATGGCCGCGTGTTCAAGCCGACCGAGATCAAGATGATGCTGACCGCCTTCTCCAACATGGAGACGGTGCACATCGCCGCCTATTCGCACCTGCTCGACACGATCGGCATGCCCGAAAGCGAATACGGCATGTTCCTCGAATACGAGGAGATGAAGGCCAAGCACGATTACCTGCAGGAATTCGGCGTCGACACCGACGAGGACATCGCCCGCACGCTGGCGATGTTCGGCGGCTTCACCGAGGGGCTGCAGCTGTTCGCCAGCTTCGCGATGCTGATGAACTTCCCGCGCTTCAACAAGATGAAGGGCATGGGCCAGATCGTCAGCTGGTCGGTCCGCGACGAGAGCCTGCACTGCGAAGGCATCACCCGCCTGTTCCACGCCTTCTGCGCGGAGCGGAACTGCCTGACCAAGGCGGTCAAGGAAGACATCATCGACGCCTGCCAGAAGACGGTGCGGCTGGAAGACGCCTTCATCGACCTCGCGTTCGAGCAGGGGCCGGTCCCGGGCATGAGCGCGAAGGAGATCAAGCGCTACATCCGCTACATCGCCGACTGGCGCCTCAGCCAGCTCGGCCTGCCGGCGATCTACATGGTCGAGGACCACCCGCTCCCCTGGCTCGCCCCGCTGCTGAACGGGGTGGAGCACGCCAACTTCTTCGAAACCCGCGCGACCGAGTATTCGAAGGCCGCGACCAAAGGCAACTGGGGCGACGTCTGGTCGAGCTTCGACAAGCGCCAGAAGGCGAAGAAGGGCGAAGGCGCGAACGACGTCGCGGACGAGGGCGAGCCGGACATGTTCGGCGACGGCGCGAGCGGGAGCGTGGCGGCGGAGTAGGAGGACTCTTATGGTTTCGGTATTTCGACTGCCGGCGAGCCTGAGGCCGGATGACACGCAGGGGGAGCTTCAACTCAACGAGTTGGATGGCTCGCGTGTGGGATCTTTCGGCATGGGAATATTGAGCGACGGGACCCCCTTCCTCACCCAGCGTGGTTTGGCCTTCCTGTGTGGTGTCGAGAACGCTCACATCGGAACCATCAGTTCCCAATGGATTGAAGAGATTCCCAAGCCTCGGATCAATAAGATCCGCGACATCCTTGCTAGGAATGGTCACCATCTCGCGGACGCGCATGTCCCCGTCCATATCGGGGGTCGAACCATTTACGCATATCGCGAAGAAATTTCACTCGCCGTTATTGAGTACTATGCATTCGAGGCCGGGCAGTTTTGCCAAGAGGAGGCGCGGGATAACTTCCGAGTTCTCGCCCGAAAAGGGTTTCGTGATGCGATCTATGAGTCGCTCGATTACTCCCCCACGCGTGACATTGATGATAGATGGCGAGCCTTCCACGATCGCGTTTCCCTAGTTTATAATAATGCGCCCGAAGGTTATTTCAGCATCTTTAAGGAGAGTGCCGAGATTACCGTCACCTTGGGGCAGGGCGGTATTTACGCCAACGATGCCGTTATCCCTGACATCAGCATTGGGAGGTGCTGGAGCGACCACTGGCGCAGGAACAATCTGTCCGAGGAATTTGGAGACCGATTGGATTACGAACATCACTACCCAGGGTATTTTCCGCAAGCAGCTTCCAACCCTCAGACGCCGTGGGCTTATCCCGAGTGCGCTCTTGGAGAATTCAAGCGCTGGCTTCGTGAGGACTATATTCGCGGAGGGAAGTTCGCGCAGTACGTAAAAAGCCAAGTTGGCAAGAAGGGCATAACTTCTGAAGCCGCCAACAAGGCCCTCGCTGCTTACGAGCTTCCGGCGCTCCCCAATAGGGGTGCGGCTTAAGCGACCCCAATTGCAGGTTCTAACCCCGGCCCTTCCGGCAGGCGGAAAAGCGCAGTTGGTTGCGCTGAATTTTCCCGCATAACTGTGGGAGGTAGAGGGGCGGGCCAATCTCCACGTTGAAAATCCGGCAACCATTTCCGGATTACACGCGCGTATGGACCCGACCATCCTCTCCCTGATCGCGCTCGCCGTGGTCGTCTTCGCCGCGATCAACCTGGCCGCCTTCGCCGCGTTCGGCATCGACAAGCGGCTGGCCGAAGCGCAGGAGCGGCGCATCTCCGAGGCGACCTTGCTCGAACTCGCGTTCTTCGGCGGGACGCTCGGCGCCTATGCCGGGCGGCACGTGTTCCGCCACAAGACCCGCAAGCAGCCGTTCTCAAACAACCTGTTCACGATCGCCGTCTTGCAGGTGCTCGTGATCGGCGGCGCGATGGGATGGTTTTTGAGCGCATAGGCTCGCGCAATCGCTCACCTGCCGTTTACCAAGCGCGAACCATTCCCGTCATAGTCCTGTCGCGATGGCTCGCAGCAGGAACCGCAAGCGCGACGAACTCGGCTATGCCGACATCGCGATCTACGCGCTGATCGCGTTCGCGGGTGTGTGGTTCCTCTACCCCCGCGTGCAGACGATGATGATGAGCGCCGAGGAAATTGCCGCGATCGAGAACAGCGTGACCTATTCGGGCTGCAACGAAGTACGCGCGCTCGGCAAGGACCCGATCTATCGCGGCGAGCCGGGATATCGCGACACGATGGACGGCGACGGCGACGGGATCGCCTGTGAACCGCTTCCCTACTGACGCCGTCCTCAACACCACCCGCCCTTGAATCCTCCATCATACCGCCGCGCGCCGCCTTCGCGCAGCATCCAGTCGGCCAGCCGGTCCTCGGTGGCCCCGCCCCCGCCGCCCGGCGCGTCGCGCTTTACGATGGCGAGGGTGCGGCCGTAGCGGTCGGTCGGTTCGTCGAGGCGGGTGGTGATCCGGAACGGTCCCCGGTTGAGCCAGCGCTGGAGCGCCTGCGTGGAGGCGTCGGCCTGCGCCGCCTCGGCCGGGCAGCGAGCGCGCATCTCGGCGGTGTCGATGCCGGTGACGCGGAACGTGCGCGATCCAATCCTGAAGGTGTCGCCGTCGACCACGCACAGGCGGCCCCGGCCGCGCCCGCAGCGGGTGAAGGTCCCCTCGACCTCCATCGGTTCGCCCTGGAGAAACCCCGGCGGCTCGTAGAAACCGGGCGACTGGTAGACGAGCGCCGCCGTCACCAGCGCGATCAGGAAGATCCACGGCCGCGTCTCGTGCCACGCCCGCGCCCACGTCTTCGGAGCGGTCTTCGGCGGGCGGGCGAACCGGGCGGGCTTCACGCCATAGCCCTTCGCCGTGGTCCAGCGGCGCCACCGCTTCTTGCGGCGAAAGCGGACGATCCTGCCCATCGCCCCCGCCTATCGCGCCGCGCGCCGGTGCGCCATTGCCAATCGCGCACGCCTGCGCTCGCCATGGACCGTCCGGCGCATCCACCCGTCGCGCCGCCGCATCTGCCGGAACCGCTGCGCGCCCCCGGGCTTCATCCAGTGAGCCCGCCGCTCTGCCGCGGGCAGGATCACGATAGAGAGGACGCAACCGATGAACCAGCAGCAGAACGACGGCCGGCAATCGCAGAGCCAAGGCCAGCAGCAGCAATCCCAGCGCCGGACCGACGGCCCGTTCGTCGACGACACCGACCGCGCCGGCGGCGGTCTTCACCCCGGCAGCGACCGCGACGACTACGGCTCTCCCCACGGCATCGAGGGAACGGTCGGCACCCAGTACGAACAGGCCGGCAACCAAGCGACCGGGCACGAGCGCGAGCGGCTCGAACCCGGGCAGGTCGGCGCGGGCGAGCAGGCGGGCGATACCGGCGCTCCGGGCTATGGCGACCGGGGCCGCGGCGGCGGCGCTCCCTATCCGGAAGAGCAGCGCAGGGCCGGCCGCGACTGGCCGGGCCGCGAGGAGCAGCAAGGCCGGATCGCACCGGAAAGCGAACACGCGCGGCAGGCCGAGCAGGGCGAAGCCGACGAAGGCTCGGGCCACCCCCGCGGCGACTGGGACGTCGGCTGACCCCCGGCGTCCCGGTCGGTGCGCGCCGCCGCGTCCGGTCAGGCCCGCAGGGCAGCGGCCGCGCGGCGCGCCTGCGGCGCGAACGCGAAGTAGATCAGCGGCACCAGTGCGAACGTGCCGAAGACGATCGCGGGCACTGGCAGGCCGAGGTCGTCGGCAAAGGTGATCGTCGGCGCGCGCACGGTCTCGCTCACCGCAAGCGCCATGCGCAGCGCGTGACGGCGGACCCGGTCGATGCGCTCGATCGTCCCGCGCCGAAGCCAGCGCACGTCGAGCATCGCGAAATAGGTGAATATCAGCAACAGGACGAGCGGCGCGGGACCGATCCCTGCACCCGAAAGAGTCAGGCGCACGCCGACCACCGCGACAGCCAGCATCACCAGCAACAGCACGCCCAGCAGCGCGATCTCGGCCAGGCGTGCCCCCCGCCAGCGCGGGTTGAGCGCGAGGATTGCCGTGCCGAGCGCGTACAGCGCGACGGTTGCCTCGAACATTGCGAGCGGCAGCGGGCGGGCGATCATGAACAGCCACGCGGTGATTGCCGCCACGGTCATCCCGCCGACGAATGTCCATCCGGCCCAGCGATGCACACGGCCGCCCTTCCGCACGGTCAGCGCGACCAGTGCCGCGGCACCCGCGCCGAAGCCGAGCACGAGGTGGGCGAGGTGGACGAGCTGGTCGATTGTGCCGGTCATCATCCGCATCCCCTCTTTGCGCGGTGCCGGGAACCTATCCAGAGCCGCTTCGGGAGGCAAACCCGGGTCCGGCGCGCCGGGCCGTTCGCGATGATCGCCCGGCCGCCGGAACGAAGCCGCGCCACGCGCGCTTAGGTCATGCAAACCCAACCCATTGAAGGAAATCCAACATGTCGCATCATGACACCATGGACCACGACTCCCGCACCGACGCGAACACGGCCGACACCGCCACGCTCAACACGCTGATCGGAACGCTGATCGATTCGATCAATGGTTACACCAAGGCGGCCGAAGACACCGACAACGCGCGTTTTGCGGAAATCTTCCGTGCCCGCGCTACCGAACGGCAGGCGGCCGTCGCCAAGCTGCAGGCCGCGGTCGCTGCGCTCGGCGGCAATCCGGAAGACGACGGCACCACCGCCGGGGCGATGCACCGCGGGTGGATCAACCTCAAGGAAGCGGTCGTCGGCCGCGACGACGAGGCGATCGTGAACTCGGTCGAGAGCGGCGAGGACTATCTCAAGGAGAAGTTCGAGACCGCGCTCAAGCACAAGGACCTTCCGCTCGAGGCGCGCACTGCGGTCGAGGAAGCCTGGGCTTCGGTCAAGGCCGGCCATGACCAGATGAGCCAGATCAAGCACGCGATCGACTGATCGCCCTTCGGTGAAATGTTAGGGGCGGTGCGCTGCATGGGCGCGCCGCCCGATTGCGTTGCGCTGCCGGGAAGCCTCAGCGCGTCAGGCGATAGCGGGTCCGCGCGCGGCGGTCCTTGCCGGAACGGCGCTCCTCGCACCGCTTTTCGTCGCCGGGGAAGGGTATCTGCATGTCTCGCCGATCGCCGCTCCGCCTGTCGGGGCCGGACATGGGCTGGTCGATGGTCCCGGCCATGGGCCGTCTCCTCCTGCGAACCGGGCCTGAAGGGACCGGGCGTGAGGCAGACGATACGCCCAAAGTGCTGTCGCGCGGTTAACCGCGTGCTGCGGTTGTCACGGGGGAAGCCGCGAAGGCCTCGGCAAGCCCGGCCGCCCGCGCATAACCGGCGCTGTCGAACATCTCGAGATAGCGGATCGCCTTGCCCCGCCACACCGTCCAGATGTCGACCTTGGGCGTCGCCAGCTCGCGCAGCGTGCGCCGGTTCCGCCACCGCACGCGCCCGATCCACACGACCCGGTCGCCTTCGGCAACGATTGCATCGGTCTTGCTCGAAACGAGGTCCCAGCACTCGGCGATCGCGGTCCAGTACCCGATCACCGCCGCGCGGCCGCTGAACGGGCCGCTCAGCGGATCGGACGGGAACTCGCGCTCGAGCACGGTATGGAACTCGATCGCTTCGTCCATCAGGTCGAAGAACTGCGCGGGCGTGGTGCCGGCACTCGTGCCCCACGCGTCGTAGGCAGCGGCCAGCCGCTGCCGGAAATCATCAATCACCTGCGACCCATTCGTTTTCTTGTCGTGTCGGGAACCCGCGTATCATCGGGAACCGGCAAGGGGCAATGCCGGCAGCGAAGAAATCCTGCGCGAATGCCCCGCGGCATCCGCGGGTGACCGGCTTTCCTCCCGCCGCGCTTGCCGCTAAGCGGCCCGCGGGCACATCGCGACGTGGATCCGCGGGGCCAGCGAAGGAATCCGAGTATGAAAGGCGACACCCAGGCGATGCTGGCCAAGGCGGAAGTGCTGATCGAGGCGCTGCCCTATCTCCAGCGCTATGCCGGCCGGACGTTCGTCGTGAAGTACGGCGGACACGCGATGGGCGACGCGCAGGCGGCGCGTGATTTTGCCGAGGACATCGTGCTGCTGAAGGCGGTCGGTATCAACCCCGTGGTGGTCCACGGCGGCGGCCCGCAGATCGGAGAGATGCTGAAGAAGCTGGGGGTCGAAAGCACATTCGTCGACGGGCTGCGGGTGACCGACAAGGCCACCGCAGAAGTCGCCGAGATGGTCCTGTCGGGCGCGATCAACAAGCAGCTCGTCGGGTGGATCGCGCAGGCTGGCGGCAAGGCGCTCGGCGTCTCGGGCAAGGACGGCGGCATGGTCACGGCGACCAAGGTCGAGCGGACGAGGAAAGATCCGGACAGCAACATCGAGCAGGCGATCGATCTCGGCTTTGTCGGTGAGCCGCGCCATGTCGACACGACGCTGATCGACACCGCGGTCGCCGCCGGGATGATCCCCGTGATCGCTCCTATCGGAGCGGGCGCGGATGGGCACACGTACAACATCAACGCCGACACGATGGCCGGTGCGGTCGCGGCGGCGCTCGGCGCGGCGCGCCTGTTCCTCCTGACCGATGTAGCCGGGGTGATGGACAAGCGGGGCGAGCTGCTGACCGACCTGACCCCGGCGGACATCGCTGGTCTGAAGGCCGACGGGACGATCAGCGGCGGGATGATCCCCAAGCTCGAAACGTGCGTCCACGCGGTCGAAGCGGGGTGCGAGGCGGCGGTGGTGCTCGACGGGCGTGTCCCGCACGCGATGCTGCTCGAATTCTTCACCGCGACCGGCGCGGGAACGCTGATCCGCGCCACCTGATGCGGATGCGTATTGCCCCATTGATACACCCCTGCGCGCTCGGCTAGAGGCGCAGGCGACACAGCAATCCAAGGACCATCGATGGACGCTCTCCTCCAGATTCTCATCATGCTCGCGAACACCGCGAACATGCTCGTCATCATCTGGTTCATCATCGGGTTGCTGTTCAGCTTCAACGTGATCGGGCGGGACAACACGTTCTTCGCCGCAGTGCACGACGCGATCGCGCGGCTGTTCGAACCGTTGCTCCGACCGATCCGCCGCGTGCTGCCCGATACCGGGGCGATCGACTTTTCGCCGATGGTGCTGCTGCTTCTGATCTATGCGCTCATCATCGTGCTCGAGAGCCTGAGGCCGTACTGATGCCCCAGTCCGGGATCAGGGCGGAGATCATCGATGGAAAGGCCTTCGCCGCCTCCCTGCGCGAGAAGGTGGGCGAGGCCGCGCGCGCGTTCGAGGCGGAAACCGGCCGCAAGGCGGGCCTCGCGGTGGTGCTCGTCGGCGACGACCCGGCGAGCCAGGTCTATGTTGCCAGCAAGGGCAAGGCGACGATCGCCGCGGGCATGGCGAGTTTCGAGCATCGCCTGCCCGCCGACGTCTCGCAGGACCGGCTCGAGGCGCTCGTGCGCCAATTGAACGACGACTCGGCGGTCGACGGCATCCTCGTCCAGCTGCCGCTGCCGGCGCATCTCGACGACAAGGCGGTGATCGCGCTGATCGATCCCGACAAGGACGTCGACGGGCTGACCGATACGAATATCGCGAGGCTCGCCAACCAGCGCGACGGGCTGTTCCCGTGCACTCCGGTGGGCTGCATGATGCTGCTCGAGGACCGCCTGGGAGACCTGTCGGGGCGGAATGCCGTGGTGATCGGCCGCTCGCAGCTCGTCGGGCGGCCGATGGCGCAGTTGCTGGTCAACGCCAACGCCACCGTCACCATCGCGCACAGCCGGACCAGGGACCTGCCCGGCGTGGTCCGGGGTGCCGATATCGTGATTGCGGCGGTCGGGCGGCCCGAAATGGTGCGGGGCGACTGGATCGCGCCCGGCGCCGCGGTGATCGATGTAGGCATCAACCGGCTCGCGCCCGAACCGGGCGCGGCGAAGGGCAAGCTGGTCGGCGACGTGGCTTTCGACGAGGCGAGCGAAACGGCCGGGTCGATCACCCCGGTTCCGGGCGGCGTTGGCCCGATGACGATCGCGGTTCTCCTGCGCAATGCCGTCGTCGCCGCCTACCGCAACGCGGGCCTGCCGCCCGCAGCCGGCCTGCCTTGACCGCGGGACGCTTGGAACATCGAGTTCGGCGCGCTAGGCGCGCAACGATGATCCGCGCGCTTATCCTTGCCGCGATCGCGGCGTCCATTGCCGCGTGTACGACCGGCCCGGGTGGGCCGGGCGAACGCACGCTTGCCCCGCGCGGTGAGCCGAGCACGGTCATCGCGACCGAACTGGCATTCGCCCGCGCCGCGCGCGAGGACGGCACCTGGACTGCGTTCCGCAGGTTCGCGACCGCGGATGCCGTCTGGCCCGGGCCGCAGTGGGAAAGCGTCCAGACGGCCCTCAAGGGACGGGCCGATCCGGCCCAGCCGATCGTCTGGGGTCCCGACATGGTGTGGGTCAGCTGCGACGGCAGCTTCGCGCTCTCGACCGGCCCGGCGACCCACCCGTCGGGGCGCAAGTCGCGCTTCGCGACGATCTGGCAGCGCCAGAACGATGGCGATTATCGCTGGGTGCTCGACCAGGGTTTCGACCTCGAGGACGGCTACACCCAGCGCGAGATGATCTCGGGCCGCAAGGCCGAGTGTCCCAGCGGCACCCCGAACCGCCTGCGCCGGGAACCCAGGGCCCGGCGCGGCGAGGCGTGGCAGTCGGGCCGGTCGGACGACGGCACCCTCGAGTGGCGCACCGACCTTTCGGCGAACTGTCGCCGGACGATGGTGGTCGAAGCGCGGGTCGACGGCGCGATGCAGGAAGTGTTCCGCCGCGTCTCGCCGGCGCCCGACGCGGCGGTCGGCGCACCGGCGGCGACCTGTTGAGCGCGACGATGGTCGAACTGTTCCTCTCTGCCTTCATCACCCTCTTCGTCGTCATCGACCCGCCCGGCTGCGCGCCGATCTACGCCGGGCTGACGAAGGGCGCGACACCCGCGCAGGCGCGTTCGATGGCGCTGCGCGCGTGCCTCATCGCCGGGATCATCCTCGTGATCTTCGCGCTGTTCGGCGAGGACCTGCTGGGCGCGCTCCACATCGAGCTCGACAGCTTCCGCATCGCCGGGGGACTCATGCTGTTCCTGATCGCGCTCGACATGGTGTTCGAAAAGCGCACCGAGCGGCGCGAGCAGCGCGCCGAGAAGATCGCCGCGACCCCCGAGGTGGAGGACGTATCGGTCTTCCCGATGGCGATGCCGATGCTCGCCGGACCCGGCGCGATCGCCTCGATCATGCTGCTTACCGCGCGGGCCGAGGGATGGGAGAACACGCTCGTCGTCCTCGCGGCGCTGGGCGCGGTGCTGCTGCTTACGCTGCTGGCGCTGATCGCGGCGAGCCCGCTCATGAAGCTGTTCGGGGCGCGGGTCGAAGCGGTCATCACCCGGCTGCTGGGCGTGCTGCTGGCAGCGCTCGCCGCGCAATACGTGATCGACGGGCTGCGCGAGAGCTTCGGGCTCTAGGTCGATCCGGCTCAGCCGGCCTGCGCGGAATGGCGTGCCAGCTCGTCGCCGGTCAATGTCACGACGTGGAGCAGGTTGGTGCTGCCCGGCGTTCCGAACGGCACGCCGGCGAGCGCGATGAGCTTGCTGCCAGCTTCGCCGAATCCGTGGCGCAGCGCCATGCGCTTGCCCTTGGCGATCATCTCCTCGAAGCTGCCGATGTCCTTGGTGACCACCGCGTGCGCGCCCCACAGCAGACCGACCCGGCGCGCGGTCCTCGTGGAGGGGGTGAGCACCAGCATCGGTACGCTCGGCCGCTCGCGCGCGACGCGGCGGGCGGTGCTGCCCGATCCGGTGAAGACGATGATCCCTCCCACCGCCACGGTGTCGGCTATCGTCATGCACGCATGGCTCAACGCGTCGGCGGTGGTCCGGTCGGGCGGGGTGTCGAGCAGCCGCACCCGCTCGAGGTAGGCATCGTCGCGCTCCACCTGCGCGGCAATCCGGTCCATGATCGCGACCGCTTCCTCGGGCCAGTCGCCCGCGGCGGTTTCCGCGCTCAGCATGACGGCGTCGGCCCCGTCGTAGACCGCGTTGGCGACGTCGGACACCTCGGCGCGGGTGGGGCTGGGGCTCTCGATCATCGATTCGAGCATCTGCGTCGCCACGATGACCGGCTTGCCGGCGTTGCGGGCGGCGTTGACGATCTTCTTCTGCAGCGGCGGGACTTCCCACGCATCGAGTTCGACCCCCAGGTCGCCCCGCGCGACCATGATCCCGTCCGCCAGCTCGAGCAGTTCGGGCAGGCGCCGCACCGCGCTCGGCTTCTCGATCTTGGCGCAGAGCGCGGGGCCCGTGCCACCCGGTCCGCCCATCAACTTGCGCGCCTCGGCAAGGTCTTCGGGCCGCTGGACGAACGACAGGCCGATCCAGTCGACCCCCTGGCTGACAGCGAAGGCGAGATCGCGTCGGTCCTTTTCGGTCAGCGCCGGGATCGGCACCTCGGCATCGGGCACGTTGACGCCCTTGCGGTCGGAGATGACCCCGCCGACCTCGGCCGAGCAGAGGATCGCGTCGGCTTCGGCCTTGATCACCTTGAGGCGGATCTTCCCGTCGTTGATCAGCAGGCGCTGGCCCTTCTCGAGCACCCGGAACAGTTCGGGATGCGGCAATTCGACACGGGTCTCGTCGCCCGGTTCGGGATTGCGATCGAGCGTGAAGTGGCCCGAATGCCGGATGACCGCCTGCCCGTCCTTGAAGGTGCCGACGCGCAGCTTGGGTCCCTGGAGGTCGGCGAGGATCGCGATCGGACGGCCATTCGATCGCTCGAGATCGCGGATCGCCTTGATCGTGGCGGCATGATCGGCGTGCGCGCCGTGGCTCATGTTGACCCGGAACGCGTCGGCGCCTGCGCGGAGCAGCTTTTCCAGCATGGCCGGGTTGCGGCTTGCCGGCCCGATGGTGGCGAGGACCTTGACCTTGCGCTTGCGCGGTTCGAGCTTCTGCATGACCCGCCGCCTATGGCATGGCGCGGTCGCAACACAAGACGGCTTGGGGAGTGCCAGTTTCAATGGATACGAATTCGGACCCGCTCGATGCGCTTCCCGACGCTCAGGCGGCGGCCGCCTTCCGCCGGCTGGTGCGTCACCTGCGGCATCGGCACGACGCGCAGAACATCGACCTGATGGGACTCGCCGGGTTTTGCCGCAACTGTCTTGCCGACTGGATCCGCGAGGCGGGGTACGACGGTGACAAGGCCGCCGCGCGCGAACTGATCCACGGGATGCCGGCCGATGAGTGGAAGGCGACCCGCCAGTCGCCCGCGACGCAGGCCCAGATCGACCGCATGGAAGCGAGTGTCAGGCGGAACGCGTCCAATTAGTTTTCCACGCCCCGAACTCGCGGGCTTCAAACGCCTCGGCGGTCTGGCTATCGGACCGCCAGCCGATTCTGTTTCAGCGGAGCTTTGACACCCAAAATGGCCGACGCCACCGACGACCGCCTGCGCCTTCTGATCGAGCGCATCGAACGCCTCGAGGAAGAAAAGAAGGGCATCGCCGACGACATCCGCGACGTCTACGCCGAGGCCAAGGCGGTCGGTTACGACGCCAAGATCATGCGCCAGATCGTCCGCCTCAGGAAGATGAAGCCCGACGACCGCGCCGAAATGGAAATGGTGCTCGACACTTACAAGGCGGCGCTCGGCCTCGGCTGATCGCATACGGGGCGCGCGGCCGGAACGGCGCGCGCGCCTCGCTCATTGGATCCTCGAACTCCCATTCGAGGATCATGATCATGAGCACAGACACGACAGAACCCGAAACCGTCGACACGGCCTTTGTCGAGGAAACGGCCGAGGAACCCCGCATGCCGGGGCACGAATCGCAGATGGACGACAAGCCGGACTGGCAGCCGCGCTATCCGGGTTCGGGCCGCCTGAAGGGCAAGGTGGCCATCGTCACCGGCGGCGACAGCGGGATCGGGCGGGCGACAGCGATCCTCTTCGCGCGCGAGGGGGCGAAAGTCGCGGTGAGCTACCTCGAGGAAGACGACGACGCCCGCTTCGTGGCAGACCGCATCGCGGACGAGGGCAGCGAGGCGCTGCTGCACAGGGGCGACCTCGGCGATCCCGAGGTCTGCCAGGCGCTGGTGGAGAAGACGGTCGACAAATGGGGCCGGCTCGATGTGCTGGTCAACAACGCCGGCGAGCAGCACCCCGACAAGGATATCGAGGATATCACCGTCGAGCAGCTGCAACGCACGTTCCAGACAAACATCTTCTCGATGTTCTACATGGTCCAGGCCGCGCGCCCGCACCTGAAGAAGGGCGCCGCGATCATCAACTGCACCTCGATCACGATGTACAAGGGCAGCAAGGAACTGCTCGACTATTCGAGCACCAAGGGCGCGATCACCGCTTTCACGCGCTCGCTGTCGGAAAACCTCGTTGGCGACGGCATCCGCGTGAACGCCGTCGCGCCGGGGCCGATCTGGACGCCGCTCAACCCGTTCGGCGGTTCGTCGAAGGAGAAGATGGAGCACTTCGGCGAGAACACCCCGATGGGCCGGCCGGGCCAGCCGAACGAGGTCGCGCCCGCATTCCTCTTCCTTGCATGCGAGGATTCGAGTTACATGTCGGGCCAGGTGCTGCATCCCAACGGAGGAACCGTGGTCAATGGCTAGCAGGCCCAATCCCTGGGGCGACACCGGCGGTGGCCGGCCGGGCGGTCCCGACGGCGGCGGAGGCATGATCGTGACCACCACGCCCACCGTGGAGGGACGCACGATCCACGGCTACCACGGCATCGTCACCGGCGAGGTGATCGTGGGCGCGAACATCTTTCGCGACCTGTTCGCCTCGATCACCGACATCGTCGGCGGGCGCTCGGGCAAGTACGAGGCGGTGCTTGCCCGCGCGCGCAAGGAGGCGATCGCCGAGATGACGCGCGAGGCGGGCGACGTCGGCGCCAACGCGGTGGTTGGCGTCGACATCGACTACGAGGTGCTCGGCCAGAACGGATCGATGCTGATGGTGAGCGTCAGCGGCACCGCGGTGACGATCTGACGGTCAACCCGCGCCCGCCAGCACGATGGCGATGAACAGCGCGTTGTGGAGGACGTGCGTCAGGACCGCGCTCCACAGCCCGTAGGTTACCCGCAGGTACCCCAGGATCATCGCCAGCATCAGCTGCGGCAGCACGAGCGGCAGCCCGGCCGTGCCGGCGGCCGCGAAGTTCGTGAGGTGGATGACTGCGAAAGCCAGCACGCTGGCCCAGTAGAACCACGCGAAGTGCCGCTGCACGAACCCGATCGCGCCCCGCCGGCGAAAGAGGACCAGCGCCATGACCGCCAGGGCGGCGGCGATCGCGCCGATGAGCAGGAACGTCTGCGCGCGCGCCATGTCGTCGGCCGCAAAGGCGGTTCCGGCCGCAGGCAGCGCGACCATGGCGGCGATCGCCAGCGGGCTGGCCAGGATATGGCCGATCCGGCCCGACAGCCAGCCGCGGAACACGATTTCCTCGGCAACCGGCGCGCCCAGCACGATGAAGGCGATCACCGCGGGCTTGAGATCGACCTGATCGAGCATGTGTGCTGGCATCTGGAAGCCCAGTTGCAACGCCAGCGAAAGCACGCCGAGCAGGAGCGCCATGAGTGCCAGGTCGAGCCCGAACAGCGAGAACACGGCCCGCAACGCCGGTCGCGGAGCAAGCGCGGCGCGATCGGGCAGGGCGGGCCTGCGCACGAAGCCGGCCCACGTGCGCCAGTGGACGGGCGCGCGCACCGCCAACCCCGCTCTTGTCGGTTGCCCGCTCATGCGGCTAATGCGCCCCCGTTCCCGAAATTCCACATCAAGAACGGACTTATGGCAGGCCATTCCAAGTTCAAGAACATCATGCATCGCAAGGGCGCGCAGGACAAGAAGCGCTCGGCGCAGTTCAGCAAGCTTTCGCGCGAGATTACCGTGGCGGCGAAAATGGGCGCGCCGGACCCGGACATGAACCCGCGCCTGCGGCTGGCAGTCAACAACGCCAAGGCCGCCTCGATGCCCAAGGACAACATCCAGCGCGCGATCGACAAGGCGGCTGCGGCAGGCGGCGAGGACTACGAGGAAGTCCGCTACGAAGGCTATGGTCCCGGCGGAGTCGCGCTGATCGTCGAGGCGCTGACAGACAACCGCAACCGCACTGCGACCAACGTGCGCACCGCCTTCAGCAAGAACGGCGGCAACCTCGGCGCATCCGGCGCAGTCAGCCACGGGTTCGAGCGCAAGGGGATGATCGAATACGGGCCGGGTGCGGGCGACGAGGAAAAGGTCCTTGAGGCCGCGATCGAGGCCGGTGCCGACGACGTCGAGAGCACGGCGGATGGCCACACGATCTGGACCGACATGGAAGCGTTGCACGAAGTCGCCGGCAACCTCGAGAAAACGCTGGGCGAGGCCGAATCGGTCAAGCTCGCCTGGAAGCCGAATATCACCGTCGAGGTCGACGAAGCCAACGCCGGCACGCTCCTGAAGCTGGTCGACGCGCTCGACGACGACGATGACGTGCAGACGGTGTGGGGCAACTACGAAGTCTCCGACGAAATCCTCGAGAAGATCGGCTGATGAGCTGGGCGGTCGTTGCCAAGGCGCTGCTTGCCGGGGCGATGATCGCGACGATTTCCGAGATCGGCCGCCGCCTTCCAGCGACCGCTGCGATCGTCGCCTCGCTGCCGCTGGTGTCGGTGTTGGGCATGATCTTCCTGTGGCACGCCCGGCCCGATGCGGAGAACATGGCGGTCCATTCGGCGGCGACGTTCTGGTACGTCCTGCCGAGCCTGCCGATGTTCCTCCTCATCCCGGTCCTGCTGCGCAGCGGGATGAACTTCTGGCTCGCGCTGCTGGCCGGATGCGCGCTGACGGTCGTGCTCTACCTCGCGATGATGCAGGCCGGGCCTCGGCTGGGCCTGCGGATCTAGCACGCACCGCCCGATGGTGATCCTCGGCCTCGACCCGTCGCTGTCGCGCACCGGCTGGGGCGTCATCCGGGTCGAGGGATCGCGCACGAGCCACGTCGCCAACGGCGAGGTGCCGACCGACGCGAAGGCGCCGATGCCGGATCGGCTGCACCACCTTCACGATGCGGTCGCGGCGGTGCTCGCAGCCTATGCCCCCGACCGGGTCGCGGTCGAGGAGGTGTTCGCCAACAAGAACCCGCAGTCGACGCTGAAACTCGCGCAGGCGCGCGGCGCGGTGCTCGCTGCCTGCGGGCGCGCCCGGGTGCCGGTGCGCGAGCACGCTGCGCGGCTGGTCAAGAAGGCGGTCGTCGGCACCGGGGCGGCGGAAAAGGCGCAGGTGCAGGCGATGCTCAAGGTCCTGCTGCCGGGCGTCGCGCTCGCGGGAGCCGACGCGGCCGACGCGCTCGCGGTGGCGATCGCCGACGCGCATCTCGGCGGCTGATTTCCTACACCGCGTTTGCCTGATAGAGCCCGCCGAATGACCTGCCCGACCTTCCTCCTGCACGGCCCGGGTTGGGAGAAATCCGGAGTCCGGTCTTTTCATCCAGGAGAGTGTGACACGTGTGACACGGGTTCCACGGCCAGGGGATCCGCCTGATGTTCCTCGTCGTCTTCCGCAATCGCAAGCGCGCCGACATCGACGGGACCGCCTATGCCGCCGATGCCGCCGCGATGGAGGCGCTCGCGCGCCAGCAGCCGGGTTATCGCGCCTTCAAGTCGTACACTGCGGACGATGGCGAAGTCGTCGCGATCAGCGAATGGGAGGACGAGGCCTCGGCGCGCGCGTGGGGACGGCTTGCCGAACATCGCGCGGTCCAGCACAAGGGGCGCGAGGAATACTACGCCGGGTACACGCTGTTCGCCTGCGGCGACGTGCGGGTGCACCGCTTCGGGGGACCCACGGCTTGAGCATCGAATTTTACGGCATACCGGGGTGCGACACGGTGAAGAAGGCGCGCGGCTGGCTCGACGCGAACGGCGTGGCGTACACGTTCCACGACTACAAGAAGGAAGGCGCGGACGCCGACCTCGTGCGGGCATGGGTCCACGCCGTCGGGTGGGAGCGGCTGCTCAATCGCAGGGGCACGACCTTCCGCAAGCTCGAACCCGAGCAGAAGGAGGACCTCGACCAGGAAAAGGCGATCCGCCTGATGGTCGCGCAGCCCTCGTGCATCAAGCGGCCGGTCCTCTGTCACTCGGGCGGCGTGCTCGTCGGCTTCGACGCCGACGAGTGGGAGCGCAAGCTCGCGTGAGCCCGCTCGAAGTCGCCGGGGCCGTCCTCGGCTTCGTCAACATCGTTCTCCTCATCCGCCGGTCGGTGTGGAACTTCCCCGCCGCGATGGCGATGGTCACCTGCATCGGGATCGTCCTGTTCGAGGCCCGGCTCTACGCCGAGGCGGGGCTGCAGGTGTTCTTCTTCGTCGTGAACGCGTGGGGTTGGTGGCTGTGGAGCCGTGCGAAGGAGCCGGGCGCCGCCGTGCCGGTGCGCTGGCTCGGCTGGCCCGCGCGGCTCGCGTGGGGCGCGGCGACCGTGGTCCTCAGTCTCGCGCTCGGGCTTTCGCTGGCGCGGTGGACCGATGCCGCGCTGCCGCTGGCCGACAGTGCGGTTGCCGGGGCAAGCGTGGCAGCCCAGTTCCTCCTGAGCTTTCGCAGGGTGGAAAACTGGGTACTGTGGATCGGGATCGACGTCGCCTCGATCGCGCTCTATCTGGCGCGCGACCTCCAGCTCCTGGCCGTGCTCTACGGTGCGTTCCTGGTCCTGTCGGTAATCGGCCTGCGCGAATGGACGCGCGCGGCACGCAGGGAGCTTGCATGATCCGGGTGTGTTTCCACGGTGCCGAAAGCACCGGCAAAACCTCGCTCGCGGCGGCGCTGGCGGAAGAATTCGGGTGCCCGCTGGTGCCCGAATACGGGCGCACTCACGCTGAGACGATCGGGACGGACTTCTCGCTCGACGACCTTTTGGGAATTGCGCGCGAGCAGGACCGCCTGATGCGGGCCGCCTGCGAAGGGGATCCCCCTCTCGTGTTGCTCGACACCGACCCGCTGATGACCGCCGCCTGGGCGCAGATGCTGTTCGGCGAGATTCCGCCCGGACTGCTCGATTACGCGAAGGCCGAACTCTATCTCCTGTTCTCTCCCGACGTGCCATGGGTATATGACGGCACCCGCTTCTTCGGTCTTCACGAGGCGCGGCGCGAGTTTGCCGGCATCGCCGCGGACCTGCTCGAGCGCGAGCAAGTGCCCTTCGTGCTTATCTCGGGCGACTGGAAGGCGCGCGCGTCGCAGGCGCGCGCTGCCATCGCCGCCGCGCTCGGTTGATATTCAGGTGCCCAGCGCCAGAAGCCGCCGCATGCGACTCTTCCTCGTACTCGCCGCGCTCGTCGCCGCAATGCCTGCCCAGGCGCAGTTGATCATCGCGCACCGAGGCGCAAGCGGTGAGCGGCCCGAGCACACGCTGGCGGCATACGAGCGCGCTATCGACGCGGGCGCCGACTTCATCGAGCCGGACCTCGTGGTGACGAAGGACCTGGTCCTCGTCGCGCGGCACGAGAACGAACTGTCCGACACCACCGACGTGGCCTCGCGCGCCGAATTCGCCGGTCGCCGGCAATCGAAGGAGATCGACGGCGAGCTGGTGTCGGGCTGGTTTGCCGAGGACTTCACCCTCGCCGAACTGCGTACCCTCCGGGCGAGGGAGCGCATTCCCGGCCTGCGCCCTGCCAACGCGCGGTTCGACGGGCTCTATCAGGTTCCCACCTTCGCCGAGATCGTCGCACTGGTGCGCGCGAAGAAGGCTGAAACCGGCAGGACCGTGGGCCTCTATCCCGAACTCAAGCACCCTACCTTCCTGCTCCAGCAGGGGATCGACAGCGTGGACCTTTTGGTCGCTGCGCTGAAAAAGGACGGGTTGCTCGGCGGGACCGAGGTCCCCGTGTTCGTCCAGGCGTTCGACGTCGCACCGCTCCAGCGGCTCCACAGGCTCGTCGACCTGCCGCTCGTCCAGCTCGTCGCGGCGACCGGCGGTCCGGCAGACGAAGCGGGCATGTCCTATGCGGAGATGATAACCCCTTCGGGTCTGGCGCAGATCGCCCGGTACGCCGACGCGATCGGGCCGGACGTGAGGATGCTGGTGGGCACGGACGGCCGCCCCTCCGGACTGGTCGAGGCTGCGCACGCGGCGGGCCTGGAGGCCCACGGCTGGACCGTCCGCAAGGAGAACGCGTTTCTCCCGTCTCCCTTCCGGCGCGGTTCGGACGAGGCGGCGATGGGCGACTTTGCCGGGGCGTGGGCCTTGCTCGCCGCGACCGGGGTGGACGCGCTGTTCACCGACGATCCAGCGCTAGCAGCGAAGATCAGGAAGACCGCGTCGCGGTGACAATGTAGTTCAGCGACTGGTCGGACGACAGGTGCAGGCCTTTCGCCGGCGAGAACGCGATGCCCACGGGGTCGCCCATCGCGAGACCGGCCGACGCCAGCAGGTCACGCAGTTCGTCGGGTGTGACGAAGTCGTCCCAGTGATGGGTCCCCTTCGGCACCACCCCGACCGCTTCGGCCGCGCCCACCATGAGGAATCGCGACCGGACCGTGCGGTTGGGTGTCGACAGTACCATGAGCCCGCCCGGCGCGAGCCTGCGAGCCAGCGCGGACACGAAGGCGGGCTTGTCGCCCACGTGCTCGATCACCTCCATGCAGGTGACGAGGTCGAACCGCCCAATGTCGAGCGCGCCGACCTCGCCCGCAAGATAGCGGATGGACAGCCCCGCGCCTTTGGCGTGCACCCTTGCGGCCGCGACGTTCTCGGGCGCGGCGTCGATCCCGGTGACCTCGCCGCCCAGCCGCGCGAGCGGCTCGCAGAGGAGGCCCGCACCGCAGCCCACGTCGAGCGCGGTCTTGCCCAAGAGCGGACGGACGCTTTCCGGGTCGCAGGTCCAGTGCGCGTCGACTGCCTCTCGCAAGAAGGCGAGCCGCACGGGATTGAGGCGGTGGAGCATTGCCGAGGACCCCTTCGGATCCCACCAGTCGGCCGCCAGCTTGCCGAAATGCGCGGCCTCGTCCTGACGGATCGTTGGCGCGCTTGAAGATTTCGTATCCGCCGGGGCTGTTGCATCGCTCATGCCCGGTCCCTAACAGCGCGGGCGAAAGTCATCCAGCAGGAGCATCTTCGCTTGGCCCGGATCGTGATGAAATTCGGCGGCACCTCGATGGCCGGGACCGAGCGCATCCGGCGCGTGGCGAACATCGTGCGCAGGCAGGCCGCGGGCGGGAACGAGGTTGCCGTGGTCGTGTCCGCGATGGCTGGCGAGACCGATCGCCTCGTCAATTTCTGCCGCGAGGCGAACCCGCTCTACGACCCGGCCGAATACGACGTCGTGGTGGCGAGCGGGGAGCAGGTGACCAGCGGCCTCCTCGCGCTCACGCTCCAGGCGCTGGGCTGCAAGGCGCGTTCGTGGCTCGGATGGCAGCTTCCGGTCCGCACGATCGAGGCGCACGCCAAGGCGCGGATCGAGGGGATCGACAGCGACGGCGTACTCGCCAGCATGGCGGCGGGCGAGATCGCGGTGATCCCCGGCTTCCAGGGCATGGGCGCCGACGGCAGGGTGACGACCCTCGGGCGCGGCGGGTCCGATACATCGGCGGTCGCGGTGGCGGCGGCGATCGGGGCCGACCGCTGCGACATCTACACCGACGTCGACGGGGTCTACACCACCGATCCCAGGATCGTCGCCAAGGCGCGCAAGCTGAAGGCGGTGACGTACGAGGAAATGCTCGAACTGGCCTCGGTCGGTGCGAAGGTATTGCAGACCCGTTCGGTCGGCCTGGCGATGAAGGAGGGCGTGCGGGTGCAGGTCCTCTCCAGCTTCATCGGCGACGACGCCGTCCCGGCGGACGACCTCCCCGGCACGATGATCGTGTCGGAAGAGGAAATGAACGACCTAGTGGAGAACGGCGAAATGGAACGCCAGCACGTCACCGGCATCGCGCACGACAAGAACGAGGCGAAGGTGATCCTCACCCGCGTGCCCGACAAGCCGGGTGCGGTGGCGCACATCTTCGAGCCGCTCGCGGCCGCCTCGATCAACGTCGACATGATCATCCAGAACGTCGGCCGCGACAAGGGCGAGACCGACGTGACCTTCACCGTGCCGATGGCCGACCTCGCCCGGGCGCAGGCGCTGCTGGAGGACAAGCGCGCGGACATCGGCTTTAACCGCATCATCACCGACAGCAAGATCGCCAAGATCAGCGTGGTGGGCGTCGGCATGAAGAGCCACGCGGGCGTCGCTGCGACGATGTTCAAGGCGCTCGCCGAACGCGGGATCAACATCCAGGCGATCTCGACCTCCGAGATCAAGGTTTCGGTGATGATCGATGAGGACGAGACCGAACTCGCGGTCCGTGTGCTGCATACCGCATACGGCCTCGATGCGAGCGACTGAACGGGGAAAGGATATTAACCTAAGTGAGATTGGGAGCACTATCCAAGGTTAGTAAGTTTCTGAAAATGTTGATTTAATTTGGCACGAGCTGCGGTTTGTCGCTGGTAAGGCACAGACTAACGGCGTAGTAACTTCGGTTACCGGCAGCACTTTCGAGTCGCGGGCTGCCTGGTTGCCCTTCAGCACGGAAATACCGGCGAGGGCCCAACTGGAGGCACTAGCCATGAAGAAGTCCATTGCCCTTGTGGCGGTGTGCGCCACCGCGCTCTCGCCGATTTTTACTACTCCCGCGTATGCGGCCGATCCTACCCCCAGCAATGCCGCGATCATGCAGGCGAACTGCGCGGCTTTCGTGACGACCAATTACGGTCCCATCACGCCCAGTCTCAACAGCACGTACTATTCCTTTGAAGTCGATTTCGACGGTGTCGATGCCGACCCGGTCTTCGACCCGGCCACGCGCGTAAACGATGAAACCACCTGGACTCCGGACCTGACGAGCGCGCGGACGCTGAATGGCCCCGATGCGTCTCAGTCGACCCAACTTCGCCGCAACGGCAAGAGCCCGAACATCTTCGCGACCGACGTGCGCGCAAGCTCGGAAACGTGGAGCAACAATTCGGTCGAGTACAATATCGACGGCACCGTGACGACGACGTTCACGTACCAGTGCGACGTCACGGAGCATGAGTGGACGCCGCCTACTCCGGCCCGGTTCACCTACAAGCTGAAGCCCGGTAGCCCGGCGAACGACGACTGTTCGCGCTTCGACGACGACTTCGACCACCCGAACTACGGACAAGCAAGAGGCAACTGTGTTGTCGACACTACCATCCCGGGAGCGCCTGGCTTCTTCACCCTGGACGATCTTGGGCTAGTGGGCGCCTTTGCCCCGATCGAGCAGACTTCGGATCCGGAAACCTACGGACCGTTCCTCGATCCGAATGCCGGCCCGCACACTTACTTCGATACGAATGCGCTGGGTCACGCTGTGGTGTGCATCTCGCCCGGATCGAAGGGCGGCGAATGGCGCGCACAGAATGGCTACGGTGGTCTTGGCGGTGCGTGCTCGACTGCGACCTTCAACGGGATTCCGCCGGGAACTCCCATCCCGTCGAATTCGCTGCCCGTGAGTTAACCGACAGGAAGAACTTCAAGACTACGCCTCGCCGGTGCATAACCGGCGGGGCGTTCCTTTTCAGGGGCAGAGGTCGAAGCGGATGTACAGCAAAGCCCGCAACCGGCGCCGCCGCGGCGCACCCTTGACGCTGTGGCTTGGGGCGGCCGCGATCGCGCTGGCCGGGCCCGCGGTGGCGCAGGAAGCCCCAGCACCTACTCCTACCCCCTCTCCAGCCTCCACCGACCCCGACCCGGACCCGCCCGGCACGATCGTCGTCATCGGGGACCGGGCGATCATCGCCAGTCTCAAGGATTTCGCGGTCGAGCAGACCTACGACGAGGATGCCGTCGGCTCGTATGCGGCCGGCTCGGTGGGCGAGGTGCTCGACGCGATCCGCGAGGAGAACGGCGACGAGAACCCCGCCTTCCTCGTCAACGGACGCCCGGTGGCCGATGCCGGCGACATTTCCGACCTGCCGCCCGAGGCGATCCAGCGGATAGAGACCTTGCCGCGCGGCGCCGCGCAGCGCGTCAACGGCGCGCCCGGACAGCGCGCCTACAACGTGGTGCTGAAGCGCCAGCTGCGCACCGCGGTCGTCACCGCGAGCGACGAGATCGCCACCGACGGCGGCTGGTCGAACGTCCGCGGCGCGTTGCAGCTGACCCGCATCGAGGGCCAGAACCGCCTGAACCTGTCGCTCACCGGTGGCGATTCGGGCTTCCTTCTGGAAAGCGAGCGGCCGTTCGTGCCTCGCACCGAGGATACGTACTACGCGCCGGCGGGCAACGTTCTGCCCGCATTCGGCCGGGCCGAGGTCTCCCCCGCGCTCAGCGCGCTTGCCGGCCGCCCGGTGACCACGGTCGCGCTGCCAGCGGGGCTGGCCGCGCCCACGCTTGCCGCGCTGGTGCCGGGGGCCAACACGCTCAATGCCAGCAACCGCGCCGATTTCCGCTCGCTGCGCGGCGCCTCGCGGCCGATCAACCTGTCGCTGTCGGGCAACCGGCAGCTCGACGACCGGTTCTCGCTGTCGTTCAACGCCGGCGCGAGCTGGAGCGACAGCCGCAGCCTGACGGGCCTCGTCCGCTCGCGGATAACGGTCCCCGCCGCGAACGCGTTCTCGCCGTTCGGCGTGCCGGTGACGCTCTACCTCGAGGATCCCGATCGCCCGCTGCTCAGCCGGTCGAAGTCGAACTCGCAGAACTTCTCGACGACGCTCAACGCGCTCATCGGGCAATGGCGCGGAAGCCTGAACACGCGGTTCGACCGGCGCGAAACGGACTCGGCGTTCGCCTTCGCCGGGCCGCTGTCTCCGCTGGCGAATACGACCAACCCGTTCGACGGCACGCTGGCGGCGCAAATCCCCCTTACCGAGAGCCGCAACCGCAGCCGTACCCTCACGGCATCGATTTCGGCCGAGGCGTCCGGCGCGCTCGTCGACCTGTGGGCCGGCCCGCTCGAGGCGCGCGCGACCACCTCGTACGCGTGGGATTCGTACCGGGGCACCTCGACCACCAGCGGAACCCAGGGGCTCGACCAGCACCAGTTCACCGTAGGCGGGGGGCTCTCGCTGCCGCTGACTTCCCGTGACCGTAACGCCCTGGGCGGTCTGGGTGACAGCGACGTCGCCATCGACGTCGGCTACGTCGATCTCGAAGGCTTCGGATCGCTCAGCCGCAACGCGCTGTCGCTGAACTGGCAGCCCGCCCAATGGCTGCGCCTCGTGGCCCGGACGACCCGCGACGAATCCGCGATCAGCCCGTTCCTGCTGGCGGCCCCGGCGACGCGGGTGGAGGACCTTCCCTATTTCGACCCGGTGACCGGTGAATCGGTCGACGTGACCGCGATCTTCGGGGGCGTCGCCGGGCTCCTGCCCGAGGACCGCCGCACCCGCAGCATTGCTCTGACGGCGACGCCGTGGAAGGCCTACAACATGCAGCTCGACGCCGAATACAGCGTCGATGACCTGCGCAACCAGATCGGCGCGCTGCCCGAGCCGAGCCCGGCCGTGCTCGCCGCGTTTCCGGACCGGTTCGTGCGCGATGCCTCGGGCACGCTCATCCTTGTCGACAGCCGGTCGATAAACCTCACCCGCGAGCGCAGTGAACGGCTGCGGCTCGGCGTGCGTTACACGCTGCCGCTTGGAGCGCCGCCGCGGCGCGTCCCCGCAAGCGAAGGCCGGCCGGCCTATCGCACCAAGCAGACCAAGCTGCAGGTCTCCCTCCTGCACACCGAACTGCTGTCGAACACTTCGGTCATCCGCCCGGGCCTGCCGGTGATCGACTTGCTGGGCGGCGCCGCGATCGGCTTCGGGGGCGCGCAGCCGCGCGGCACCACGAGCGCCAACTTCGCGCTGACCCGGGGCGGTACCGGGGCGCGGATGGATTTCCGCCGCCGTGGCCCGAGCCGGTTGCTCTATGGGTCGCTTGCCAACCCGCAGCTGCTCGACTTCGGCCAGCTGACTACGCTCGACATGAAGCTCTACAGCGATCTCGGTGACTTCTTCCGCGAGAGCAAGCTGGCCAAGGGCACGCGCGTCACGCTGGCGAGCGACAACGTGTTCAATCGCCGGCAGAGCGTGACCGATCCCGACGGTTTCGCGCCGCAGGCGTACCAGAAGATCCGCCGCGACGCGTTGGGGCGAACGGTCCAGTTCGAACTGCGCAAGTCGTTCTAGGCCCGCTTGCCGCCCGGCGGGTGCGCGCCTATGCGCCTCGCCCATGACCAGCTATCCCAAGACCTCGGCGCTGATGGCGCGCGGCCGCGAGTTCCTCGGCACCGAATACGCGATCTTGTGCGGCGCGATGAGCTGGGTGTCGGAGCGCAACCTCGTTTCCGCGATCAGCAACGCAGGCGGCTTCGGCGTGATCGCGTGCGGCGCCATGACGCCCGAGCTGCTCGACGCCGAGATCGCCGCAACGAAGGCGATGACCGACAGGCCGTTCGGGGTGAACCTCATTACCATGCACCCCCAGCTGTTCGACCTGATCGAGGTCTGCGGCAGGCACGGCGTGGGCCACGTCGTGCTGGCGGGCGGCATTCCGCCCAAGGGTAGCGTCGAGGCGATCAAGGCTTTCGATGCCCGGGTAATCGTCTTTGCACCCACGCTCGCGCTCGCGAAAAAGCTGCTGCGGTCGGGCGGCGATGCGCTGGTGATCGAAGGCATGGAAGCGGGCGGACACATCGGCCCGGTTTCCACCAGCGTCCTGGCGCAGGAATTCCTGCCCGAGCTTTCGGCCGATCACCTCGTCTTCGTCGCCGGCGGGATCGGCCGCGGCGAGGCGATCGCGGGCTATCTTGAAATGGGCGCGGTGGGCGTGCAGCTCGGCACCCGCTTCGCCTGCGCGACCGAAAGCATCGCGCACCCGAATTTCAAGAAGGCTTTTTTCCGCGCCGGCGCGCGCGACGCGGTAGCGAGCGTGCAAGTCGATCCCCGGCTGCCGGTAATCCCCGTTCGCGCGCTGAGAAACAAGGGGACCGAGGCTTTCAGCGCCAAGCAGCGCGAGGTCGCGAACCTGCTCGACAGCGAGAGCCTGCCGATGGCCGAGGCGCAGCTGCAGATCGAGCATTACTGGGCAGGCGCGCTGCGCCGCGCGGTGATCGACGGCGATGTCGAGAACGGCAGCCTCATGGCTGGCCAGTCGGTCGGCATGGTCAAGGCGGAGGAGCCGGTGGCCGAGATCATCGCGCAACTGATGGCCGAAAGCGAGGCGGCGCTTTCGCGCCGCTGAGCGTCATTCCATCGGCTTGGGCTGCCAGAGCTCGAGCTTGCGCCCTTCGGGGTCCATGATGTGGGCGAAGTCGCCGTTCGCCTCGCCCATCATGGTCGCGACCGGCTCGACGCCGTGACGGGCGCAGCGCTCGAGCATGCCTTCGAGATCGTCGACCATCAGGTTGATCATGAAAGGTTCGCCCGACGGCTCGAAGTAGTCGGTCGACGCCTCGAAGGGGCAGAACACGGTGCCGGCGCCCGGCTGGGCCGCGGCTACCTGCGGCAGAAACACGGTTCCGCCCCAATGGTCGAATTCGATGCCCAGGACGCGGGCATACCACTCGCGCGTTGCCGCGGGATCTTCCGATTTGAAGAAAAGCCCGCCGAGGCCCAGGATCGAAGCCATTCCGTCAGCCGAACCAGCGGCGCTTCTTGGCAGGCTGGGGCAGCCTGCCGGAGATACTGAACAGGTAATTCGCGAGGACCGCCGCCTGGTTCTTGGTCATGAAATAGCGCACCTCGTCGACCCGCGTGCCGCTGGATCCCGGTCGTTTCGACTGCACCTTGACCATGACCCGGTCGCCGAAATCCTCGTGCGTCCAACCTACCAGCGCGCCGAATTGTTCGAACGGTTCGGTTTCAACGGTCGCCATGCACCGGCCCCCCTCCGGCGTGGATGATGAACCGCGGCGCGCGGGCGCGCAAGGCCCCGCGCGCACGCTGCCCACCGGTCAGGCAAAGGCATTGCGGCGGACGGTGATCACCTGCGGATATGTGAATTCCTTGAGGCCCTCGATCCCGTATTCTGCCCCGAAGCCGGACTGCTTGTGGCCGCCGAAAGGGGCGAACGGGGACAGATGCATGAACTCGTTCACCCACACCGTGCCCGTCTCGAGCTGCTCGGCGATCTCGACGCCCTTGTCGGGATCACTCGTCCAGACTGCGCCCGCGAGCCCGTATTCGGAATTGTTGGCGCGCTCGATCGCCTCCTCGGTGGTCGAGAACTTCATCAGCGGCATGACCGGGCCGAACTGTTCCTCGGCGACAATCCGCGCGTCCTCGGGCGGGTTGTCGAGGATCGTGATCGGCACGTAGTAGCCGGTCCCGCTTGGGTCGACATCGCCGCCGACGAGGAACTTGTAGCCGTTCTCCTTGGCGTCCTCGATCAGCTCGCAGACGCGGTCGAACTGCTTCTTGTTCTGAATCGGCCCGACGCCAGTACCCTGCTGGCTGCCGTCGCCGACCTTCACCTGCTTCGCGTACTCAGCGATCGCCCGGCTAAGCTCGTCGTAGATGTCCTCGTGGATGTAGATCCGCTTGGCGGCGATGCAGACCTGTCCGGCGTTCGAGAAGCTCGACCAGAACAACTGCTCGGCGACCTTCTCGACGTCGGCATCGGGCAGCACGATCGAGGCGTCGTTGCCGCCGAGTTCGAGGGTGATGCGCTTGAGGTCCTTCGACGCGCCCTCCATGATCTTCCTGCCGGTGGCGGTGCTGCCGGTGAAGGTAATCTTGTCGATGTCCGGATGCCCGGTGATGAGCGGGCCCAGGCTGTCCTCGCCGGTGATGATGTTGACGACGCCCGCGGGCACCACGTCCCTGATCAGCTCGGCGATCCTGAGCGTGGTCAGCGGGGTGAACGGGGAGGGCTTGAGCACGATCGTGCAGCCAGCGATCAGCGCCGGGGCAATCTTCTGCATCGCCATCATCACCGGGAAGTTCCACGGCACGATCCCGCCGACCACGCCGACGGGAACCCGCCGCGTGCGCGACAGGCGGGTGTCGTCGTCCTGGTTGATCACGTCGTCGAGCGTCAGGGTCGACTGCGCCGCGACGAGCCCGGCCGCGCCGTAGATCTCCTGCTGCGCTTGCGCGTGCGGTTTGCCCTGCTCGGTGGTCAGGAGGCGGAAGAGTTCGTCGGCGTTGCCCTTGATCGCCGCGGCGATGCCCTGGACGACCTTCTGCCGCTCTTCGGGCGAAGTCTTGCGCCAGGTCCCGAATGCGCGCCGCGCTGCGGCGACTGCGCGGTCGAGTTCGTCCCCGCCGCACGCCGGGACCAGGCCGACGACCTGCTCATTGGCGGGGTTCAGCACTTCGAGCGTCGCATCGGTGGTGACGAGTTCGCCGTCGATCAGGCAGGGATATGTGTGGGCCATGGGGTCTCTCTCCGCGGATTGGAATCGGTTTTGTCGGGCAACCTAACAGCCGGTACGCGGCAACCCAAGGGCAATCGCCGAAGCGGCGTAGCTAGGTGCCGCCCGCCTCGAGCGCCTTGTCCTCGTTTGCCCGCTTCACGACGTAATGGCGGATCGCCTCGGCGTCGGGGGCGCGCAGGGCCTTTGCGAAACTGACCATGCCGTTGTGCGACAGCGCACCGTCGATGACGATGGATTTCATGGTGTCGGGATAGCCGATCGCCCCCGAGTGACGCAGGTCGGGCACGAGCCCCCCAGCGACCGCAGCATCGCCATGGCAGACCGAGCAGTAGCGTGCATACAGGTCCGCACCGCGGGCGACCTGTTCGGGCTTGCCCTTGAACGCAGGCGGATCGAGCACCGATTCCGACAAGGGGGGCGGATCGGGAAGCTTCCTGTCCGCTCCGAGCTTGAACACCAGCAGCCGGCTGATGTTGCGAACGGGTCCCGCTTTCCCGGCGAGAGTTCCGGCGACGAGATCCCAGACGCCGCCCCATCCGGCAAGCACGGCGATATACTGCTCACCGCCCATGGAATAGCTCATCGGCGCTGCGACGATTCCGGTCTGCGCGGGAAAGGACCACATCCTGCGGCCGTTTCCGGCCTCATAGGCGACAAACTCTCCGCCCGCGTTGCCCTGGAACACAAGTCCCCCCGCGGTCGCCAGCGTTCCCCCGTTCCAGGGACCCTTCATCGGCACGACCCAGGCGCTCGCCTGCTTGACCGGGTCCCATGCCAGGAGCGATCCCGTCGTGGCTGCGGCGGCCTGCGAGCGGACCGCCTTGTCGGCGGGCATGGCAACCGGTGCTCCGTCGAGCCCGGTCTGGAAGCCGATGTCGCTTTCCTTCCAGTCCTTCTTCGCAAGGTAGGGGTAGGCGACCTCGTTCGCCGGGATGTACACGAGGCCGGTCTGCGGGCTCATGCTCATCGGATGCCACGAATGGGCTCCGATGCCGCTCGGCAGGGCGATGAACGGCTTGCCGGTCTTTTCGTAGCGCGCCTCGGGGTTGATCGCGGGCTTGCCGGTCTTCTGATCGATTCCGGTCGTCCAGTTCTGCGTCGCGAAGGGCTTCGCGCCCAGGAACTCGCCGGTCTCGGCATCGAGGACGTAGAAATAGCCGTTCTTCGGGGCATGGAGCGCGACGTGTCGCAGCTTGCCGCCGATCTCGAGGTCGGCGAGCATGATGGGTGCGTTGCTGTCGAAATCCCAGCGGTCCTCGGGCGTTTCCTGGAAATGCCAGCGGTACTGCCCGGTACTCGCATCGACCGCGACCACCGATGCGGTATACAGGGCGTCGCCTTCGCCGCGGTCGTTTGCGGCCGGGTTCCACGGCTCTGCATTGCCGGTGCCGAACAGCACCAGGCCGGTCTTGGCATCGTAGACGATCGAATCCCACACGGTGCCGCCGCCGCCCAGCGTCCACCACTCGCCGCCCCAGGTCTTCGCGGCGGTTTCCATCGCCCGTGCATTGACGCCTTCGCCTTCGAAACCGTCCCTGGGGTCCCCGGGGACGACGTGGAAACGCCAGACCTCCTTGCCGGTCGCCCAGTCGAAGGCGGCAAGAAAACCGCGCGCCTTGTATTCGGCGCCCCCGCTACCGATCAGGACCAGCCCCTTCGCCGCGCGCGGGGCTCCGGTGATGGTATAGCTTTTCTGGTCGGGCACGACGAGCTTGGACCAGGCGACCCTGCCGCTTTTTGCGTCGAGCGCGACGAGCCGTCCGTCGAGAGTGCCGACGTACACTTTGTCGCCGTAGAGCGCGACGCCGCGGTTCACCGCATCGCAGCATGCGCGCACCAGCGTTTCGCGGGGAACCTTTGGATCGTAGGCCCAGATCTGCCTGCCGGTCGCGGCGTCGAATGCGAGCACCTTGCTCCACGCGGTCGAGATGTAGAGCACGCCGTCGTGCATCAGCGGCGTTGCTTCCTGACCCCGCGCCGTGTCGAGATCGGCGAACCATGCGAGGCCAAGCCTGTCGACGCTGCCGACGTCCACCTGTTTCAGCGGGGAATAGCGTTGTTCGTTGTAATCGCGGCCATAGGTCAGCCATTCGCCGCCTCCGGCTGCGGCGATCATCGCATCGGTCACGCCGACGGTGGGGGGTGCCACGCCAGAGCTTCCGGCAGCATCGTCCTTCGCGCCGCCGCATGCGGCAAGCACCAGCGCAGCCATTAGAGGCAGCAACCTTGGCATGAGACTCTCCCTCGTTCCGGCGTTCTCCGGTTGTATCGCCGATGCGCGGACCGGCATACCGCCAATCGGCTGGACCTGCGCCATGCCGCTGCTAGGCTGCCGGACGAGGGGAAGTGCGAAAAAGGGCCGAGCACATGTGCAACCAGAGCGATCTTGAAGACTTCGCGCGCCGGGGCGTGAATCGGCGGCAGTTCGCCGCCACGGGTGTCCTTGCCGGACTTGCCGCCTGCACGTCGATGGAAAGCGGTGTGGACGAGGGTTCCGCGCTGAGCGAAGCGATGGTGACCGTCCCCACCGCAGACGGCACCATGGATGGGTTTTTCGTCCACCCTTCCCGGCCTTCGCCGGGGGTGATCCTCTGGCCGGATATCGCGGGCTTGCGCGAAGCGAAGAAGGCGATGGCCCGCCGCCTTGCGGGCGAGGGCTACGCCGTGCTGGTCGCCAATCCCTATTACCGCGACGTCGCCGCGCCCCAGTTTGCCGACTTCGCCGACTTCATGGCGCAAAAGGGGTTCGAAAAGGTCGGCCCGTGGCGCGAGAAAGCCGGCAAGCCCGATGCCGTCGAGCGCGATGCGCAGGCGCTCGTCGCGTGGCTTGACCGACAGGATGCCGTCGATAGGCGGCGCGGCGTCGGCAACCAGGGCTACTGCATGGGCGGACCCTATACGATCTACTCCGCGGCCGCGGTGCCGGGCCGGATAAAGGCGGCGGCGAGTTTTCACGGGGGCGGCCTCGCGACCGACCGGCCGACGAGTCCCCACCGCGTGCTCCAGAAGGGAACGAGCTACCTGATCGCGATCGCGCAAAACGACGATGCCAAGCAGCCGGAGGCCAAGACCATCCTGCGCGAGGCCGCCGACGCGGCAGGCGTTCGGGCCGAGATCGAGGTCTATCCTGCCGACCACGGGTGGTGCGTGCCCGACAGTCCGGCATACGACCCGGTCCAGGCGGACCGCGCGTGGACGCGGATGCTCGCGCTCTACAGGGGGGCGCTCTAGGAGAAATCCTCAGTATCGATGGAGGACTGCATCGCGGGGCTGTAACGGTTTCCGCTGACTGTCGCCTGGTCGATCAGCGCGCCCGCGGCGGCGAGCGTCTCGCACGGGATGTCGAGGGCCAACGTCGCAAAGTTCTCCTCGAGGTGAGCGATGCTCGTCGTGCCGGGAATGACGTGGACGTGGGGTCCCCGTGAAAGCACCCACGCGAGCGCCAGTTGCGCCGGCGCGACGCCGGCCGCTTGCGCAAGCGCTTCGAAGCGAAGGATCAGCGCCCTGTTGGCCTTCCAGCATTCGCCAGTGAAGCGCGGCATGTCGCGCCGAATGTCGCGCTCGCCAAATCCCGGATCCTCGCCGAGTTCGCCGCCGAACGCGCCCCGCGCAAGCGGCGAGAAGGCGACGAATGCGATTCCGAGTTCGCGCGTCGTCTCGAGCACCGCGATCTCGGGCTGACGGGTCCACAGCGAATACTCGGTTTGCAGCGCGGCCATCGGGTGGACCGCGTGTGCCTCGCGAATGTGCGCGGCGCTCCACTCCGACACGCCGTAGCCGCCGATCTTGCCCGCTTCGATCGCGCGCGAAAGCGCCCCGACCATGTCCGCGATCGGCACGGTGCGGTCGAGCCGGTGCATGTAAAACAGGTCGATGTGGTCGGTCTTGAGGCGTGCCAGGCTCTCGTCGATCGAGCGGGTCATGGCACGGGGCGAGCAGTCGATCCCGCGCCTGCCGTCCTCGCGCACGACGATCCCGGTCTTGCTGGCGAGCAGATAGGCATCGCGGCAGCTCGACAACGCCTCGCCGATCAGCGTCTCGTTGCGGCCAAGGCCATAGATGTTCGAGGTATCGAGATGGTCGTAGCCAAGTTCGATCGCGCGCTCGAGCAGCCGGATCCGGTCCGCATGCGGCGGCGGGTCGCCATAGGCCCACGACAGGTTCATGCAGCCAAGACCTATCGGACGGACCGGTCTGCCGGCGAGCGCGCGTCTTTCGATCTTCATCGCCTTGTGGGTAGGGGCAGCCGCCGTCCGGGGCAACGGATCATCCGCGCAGCCCCCCGGAAAGAGGAGGAAGCGCCTTCTTTCGAAATCCTCGCTCCGCAGCGGGTGCCGTCGACCGGAAGACGCTGTCGCGGCGTTCCGGTTTCGCTTGCCCGCGGCCGGGTGCCCGCTACGATGCGGTGAGGCAGGAGGAATGCAATGGGTCCCTTGATCACGCTCGCGCTCGTCGTGGCGGTATTGTTCATCTTCATCATGTCGGCGATCAAGGTCGTGCGGCAGGGCTACGTCTACACGATCGAGCGGCTGGGCAAGTATACCAAGGCCGCCGATCCCGGCATGCACGTCATCATCCCCTTCGTCGATCGCGTCGGCCAGAAGGTGAACATGATGGAGCAGGTGCTCGATATTCCCGGACAGGAAATCATCACCCGTGACAACGCCATGGTCGGGGTGGATGCGGTGGTGTTCTTCCAGGTGCTCGACGCGGGCAAGGCCGCGTACGAGGTGCACAACCTCTACAACGCGATCATGGCGATCACGACTACCAACCTGCGTACCGTGATGGGCAGCATGGACCTCGACGAAACCCTGTCGAAGCGCGACGAGATCAACGCCCGCCTGCTCGGCGTGGTCGATCACGCGACATCGCCGTGGGGCGTCAAGATCACCCGCGTGGAGATCAAGGACATCCGGCCGCCGCTCGACATCTCCGAGGCGATGGCGCGCCAGATGAAGGCCGAGCGCCTGAAGCGCGCCGAAATCCTCGAGGCGGAAGGCGAGCGCGCGAGCCGCATCCTGCGCGCCGAGGGCGAGAAGCAGTCCGCGATCCTGTCCGCAGAGGGCAAGAAGGAAGCGGCCTTCCGCGATGCGGAGGCGCGCGAACGGGCCGCCGAGGCCGAGGCGCAGGCGACCCGCGTCGTCAGCGATGCGATCGCGCAGTCGGGCAACCAGGCGATCAACTACTTCATCGCGCAGGAATATACCAAGGCGGTCGGCAAGTTCGCGACCAGCCCCAACGCGAAGACTATCCTCTTCCCGGTCGAGGCGACCCAGCTCATCGGCTCGCTCGGCGGGATCGGCGAACTCGTCCGCGAGGCGGTAAAGCCCGGCGATGTGACCGCGCCGGCGCCGCGCATGCCGTCCTCCGCGCAGGAGGCCGGCCAGTCGGGTATGGCGCTGCCATCCCAGCGCCAGCGCAGCGCGGTCCCGCGGTCCGGCCGCGGCGACGCCTAGGACGGGGCGATGGACTGGCTCGAGGGCCTCGACGCGCACTGGGTGTGGTTCGCCATCGGCCTCGTACTCGCAGGGTTCGAGATGGTGGTGCCCGGCGTCTACCTGATCTGGCTGGCACTGGCAGCGCTCGCCACCGGCGCGCTCGTCTACGTGTTCGATCCGGGTATCGCGCTCCAGATCGTCAACTTTGTCTTCCTATCGCTGATCATCGTGTTCGCGGCACGGCGCATCCTCACCGAGCAGCCGATCGCCAGTACCGATCCGCTGCTCAACAACCGGATGGGGCGACTCGTCGGGCAGACCGGGACGGTCGCAGTGGCGATCGAACACGGCGAAGGGCGCGTGCGGCAGGGCGACAGCGAATGGTCCGCCCGCGGACCCGAACTCGCCGCCGGGGCGCGGGTGCGGATCATCGGCTTCGACGGGGGCACGCTGATCGTCGAGCCGCTCACGCTCCTGTCGGACGAGGGGACCGCGCCGCCGAAGGATGCGTCCTAGCTAGCTGGCGAGCTTCTCGTTGAACCGACCGTGCTTGCGGTAGCGGATCATCCAGCGGTCGAGGAACAGCCCGAGGGGGCGGGGGGTGACGCCGAAATCCTCGATCCCAGGGAATCGTCCCGAGGGTCGATTGCCCCCCTTGAGCAGGGTCCACTGGTCGGTGTTCATCGGCGTGCCGGGAAGCATCGCGAAAAACGCCGAAACACCATCGGGCACATCGATGAAACCGCGCCTGCGGTTCTGCGCTCTTGCTATCCGCTCGTTCAAGGCGCGCATCGTAACGGGTTCGGGTCCGGCGATTTCGTAGGTCTTGCCGCCGTGCGTGGAGGGATCGGCGAGGGCGGCGACCACGGCCTTTGCCGCGTCCTCGACCGATAGCGGCTGGATCGGCGCGTTCGGCGCGAACACCGGCAGCACGGGAAACACCGAGATCAGCCCGGCGAACATGTTGATGAAACCGTCGTCCTCGCCAAACAGGATCGAGGGGCGCAGGATCGTCGCCCCGGGAAAGGCCTGCCTCACCGCGTCCTCGCTTTCGGCCTTGGCCCGGGCATAGGTCGCAGGCGACTCGGCGTCGGCGCCGATGGCGCTCACATGCACCATCGCGGCGCAGGCATTGTCGGCCGCGGCCCTGGCAAGGTTCTCGGCGCTGTCGACAATGGTCGAGACGAGATCACCCTCGAACGTACCGACGAGGTTTACCACCGCGTCCGCGCCCGCGACCGCGGCAGCGGCGCTGGCGGGCCTGGTGGCGTCGCACCGGGCGAACTGCAGCTGGCCGAGCTGGGCAAGCGGCTTCAGGTGCCATGCCTTCTCCGGATGGCGGCTGGCGATGCGCACGCGCGCGCCGCGCGAGAGAAGCGCCTGCGCGACATGATCGCCGAGGAAGCCGCTGCCGCCGACCACGGTTACCAGTTTGCCGTCGAGAGGGTGGGTCTTGGCCATCGTAGTCCTGCTTCTCCGAATTGCGCGGTTTGCCCTGCCGGAAACGCGACCGCATCGCAATGTCCTTGGTTTTGCCACGTTGACAAGCGCGCGCCCCCTTCGTATCGGCGCGCCCCTACCTGCCGGGCGGCTGCGTTGCTGCCCCGTGCATCCGGTGCCCAGATGGCGGAATTGGTAGACGCACCGTCTTCAGGTGGCGGCGCTCGCAAGGGCGTGGAGGTTCGAGTCCTCTTCTGGGCACCATTTGTTTTCCGCAGACGGTCGGCAAAACACCTGATTTCGCGAAATAATATCGCCAGTTTGATCGCTCGCGTTAGGACATCTTCGTTTTCAATCTGGGTCCCCGGGACCCTTTTCTGCCCGAGACCCCGATCAAGGTGACCGCAAAACGCCTGCTTTTGAGACTAGGGTGCCACGGCGTTAGCCGATTGACATCGCAAGCAGTCCGCTCCGCGCGACCGTGATAGGATACTCGCCCACCGTGGCGAGCTATGCGTTCTCATCTATACTAACGGCGCGAAGCCAGGACTCCAAAGTTTAGAGCTGGACCGCGCCTTCGGCGGTTCTAGCGCCCAGCAGGGTACTGCAACCCAAAGGCCCAATTTTCGCCGGCCTGCCTCCCGACCGGGGGGTGTAGTTCTAATACAACTGTAATCTGGTCGCGATCTTTCAAGTCAAGAAATCTGGCGAAGGACGAGGCTTCACGGCTAGCGGGGCCAAAGAGGCTCGCGGATTATTCTGATATCGAGGCTAATTACGATTTGAATACGATCCTCTACTCCGCCCGAAGTATCTGGTCATGAATGGTCAATGCAGGCTGCCATTTCTCCGACCCCACCAAAGCGTGCGCGAGCGACTTGTCCAACGGAGACGGGATGAACACCCGTGATCGCCCCGCTGGAGATCCACCAACCTGCCTGCGGCGTGATCCCACGCTCCAGCAAGTTTTCGAAGAGGAACGCAGCTGCGCCAAACGGACCATCGAGCATCGTCGCAGTGGTTGCCTGGCCCACGATCGCACCGTCGATTTCCATCGAGACCTCTATCTGGTCGAGGTCCGCCCAGAGGTCGTGTGGCACCTTCGGTCCCAAAAGAAGGCCGGCGTTATTGCCGTGGTCAGAAATGGTCACGCACGGTCCATCGGCATTGATCGCCGCATAGGGAGACGAGGCGACCTCGATGCCGATGCGGATTTCATCAATCCATCGGGCTGCGTCTTTTCGGTTCGTGGGCAGCGGCCCGCCGGTCGGCCCCACCCGCAACATGAACTCGGCTTCGACAGCGGCGAACCCCCCGCGGAAGATGTCGAACCGGCTGGGTGCGTCGCCGCTCCAATTGATGAGGTCCGCGAACACCGGTCCGGCGAGGCGATTGGCGCCGAGGCGCGCGTCGTCAGGCGGGTTGATCTTGCCCACCTTCCAGCCGCCGATCGCGCGGTCCCATATCGAAAGCGCGCGATCCTGGATCTCGTAGGCGGCGGCGAGACTCTCAGGACGGTTGCCCGGATAGCGGGCGAGTGCCGTTCCCTTGCGCCGCGCTTCGACGAACGCCTGCGCGATCGCGCACTCTTGAACTGTCACTCTGGTCCATCCCCATTGCTTGCTGCCAAAGGCAATTTTGACGAAAAAGGAAACCGGTGTCAAAAAGGAAATTCCACGAACGGTAGCGGGCGCAATCGCTTCAGGATTTCGCGGAGAGACCGATTGCAGGATGCCGGCATTCCTGCCAGCAGTGCGAGGAATCGCCATGGCCAGATCGAACAGAACACCAACGATCAACGACGTGGCCCGCGCGGCCGGCGTGTCGAAAAAGACCGTCAGCCGGGTTATCAACCGGTCGGCGCTGATCAAGAAGGATACGCGTGAGAGGATCGAGGCGGTCATCGCGGACTTGGGCTACGTGCCCAATCCTCAGGCAAGAGCGCTGGCGTTGCGGCGGAACTTCCTGCTCGGCCTGCTACACGACAATCCCAACGCGCAGACCGTGTTGAATTTCCAGGAGGGGGTGCTCAACGCCATCAAGGCGACCGAGTTCGCGCTGGTCGTGCGACCGGTGGATCGTCATTCCCCGCACATGCTCGACGACATCCGTCACTTCCTCGAGCAGCAGCGCCTTTACGGTGTGCTGATCCTGCCGCCGATCTCGGAAAACGATGATCTCGCCGCACTGTGCCGCGAGATGGGATGCGGGTACGTGCGCATGGGCTCGGCAATGCTGGATGACGAGGAGCACGTGGTCGCCTCCAACGACCGCGAGGTGGTCGAGAGCGCGGTCGATTACCTGGTCGAGATGGGTCACCGCCGGATCGGTATCATAAAGGGGCCCGACGGCTTCCGCTCCGCTTCCGAGCGCGCCGAAGGGTTCATGGCGGCGATGAAAAAGCACGGGCTGTCGGTTCCCCCCGATGCCATCGGGCAAGGGACCTACCGCTTCGATTCGGGGCTGACCGCGGCGGGCCGGTTGCTCGACCGCCCGGTACCGCCGACCGCGATCTTCTGCAGCAACGACGAAATGGCCGCCGGAGCGCTGCATGCTGCTCGTCAACGCGGCATCGAAGTCCCCGGTGATCTGTCGATCATCGGCTTCGACGATTCGCCGATCGCCGCGCATATCTGGCCGCCGATGACCACGGTCGGATGGCCGATCCGGGAGATGGGCAAGGCGGCAGCACTCAAGCTGGTCGCTCCGGCCGACGAGGCGGCGCAGGACTCCCGTTTTCCCGCCCAATTGATCAAACGATTGTCGGTCGCGCCGCCGTCGTCCGGCGGAAGCTGAACAGGAAGGTTGAAATTTGCCGGACTTTGCCGCAGAACGATTTATGACACCGGTTTCCTAAGGGCGCTTATGCCCTGAGGCCAATCCAACGAAAAGGGCTCGCCGAGCCGAAGAGAGGCACGATGAAGATCGCACTTGTCATAGAGAACAGCCAGGCCGCTAAGAGCACCACCATTCACGACGCTCTCACCGCGGTGGCCGAGCCCCTTGGGCACGAGGTGCACCATTACGGCATGTATACCGCCGAGGACGGGGCGCAGCTGACCTACGTCATGAACGGCCTGCTGGCCGGGATTCTGCTGAATTCCGGAGCGGCCGATTTCGTGGTCACTGGTTGCGGCACCGGCATGGGTTCCATGCTCGCGTGCAATTCGATGCCCGGCGTTTTCTGCGGCCTCGTCATCGATCCCACCGATGCATTCCTTTTCAGCCAGATCAACGATGGCAATTGCATGTCGATGCCCTATGCCAAGGGCTTCGGTTGGGCGGCCGAGCTCAACCTGCAGGACTGCTATCGCAAGATCTTCGAGAACGAGGGCGGCGCGGGCTACCCCAAGGAGCGTGCCGAGATCATGCGCACGAACCGCGGAATCCTCAAGGATTTCAAGGCGGCTGCCTGCCAGGATATGCTCACGGTTCTCAAGAACGTAGACCAGGACCTGCTGCGGTCGGCAATCGCGGGAGAGAAGTTCTCCGAGCTCTTCTATGCCAACTCGCAGGACGCGGCTATCAGCGACTACCTGCGCTCGTTGTGAGCGGATCGCGAGGGGAGGCCGGCATGGCGGGCAATCCATTCGACCTGAGCGGACGCAAGGCGGTCGTGACTGGCGCGAACACCGGCATCGGACAGGGCATCGCCGTTGCCCTGGCGCGGGCAGGTGCCGATGTCGCTCTCGTCGGACGCAGCACCGCGAGCGAAACGCAGGCGCTGATCGAAGGCGAGGGGCGCAAGGCCGTCCAGATACGCGCTGACCTGTCCTCCATAGCTCACACAGGGGACGTCGTCGCGCAGGCGATCGATGAGCTCGGGAGAATCGACATCCTCGTCAACAACGCCGGGATCATCCGGCGCGAGGACGCGCTCGACTTTTCGGAGGAGGACTGGGACGCGGTCGTCGATACGAACCTCAAGGTCCTGTTCTTCCTGACGCAGGCGGTCGGACGCCACATGGTCGGCTGGGCCAGCCAGTCGGGCGAGCGAGGCAAGATCGTCAACATTGCATCGATGCTCACCTTCCAAGGCGGCATCCGCGTGCCAAGCTACACCGCATCAAAGAGCGGCGTAGGAGGCCTGACCAAGCTCCTCGCCAACGAATGGGCCGCGAAGGGCATCAACGTCAATGCCATTGCGCCGGGCTACATTGCGACCAACAACACGGCCGCGTTGCAGGCCGACGAGAACCGCAACCGCCAGATTATGGAGCGCATCCCCGAAGGCCGCTGGGGCGACCCGGCGGACATCGGCGGCGCCGCGGTGTTTCTCGCCAGCCGGGCGGCCGATTACGTCCAGGGTCACATCCTGGCTGTCGACGGTGGGTGGCTTGCGCGATGAGCGCGGCGAGGGGGCTGGGTCCGGTCGTCTGCTTCGGAGAGATGCTGATGCGTCTTTCGCCGCCCCCTGCCGTTCCGCTGGCTAGAACCGGCGCGCTCAACCTTGCCGTCGGCGGGGCGGAGGCGAACGTCGCCGTCGCGCTCGCAGGACTGGGGTGTTCCACCCGAATGCTCACGGTCGTGCCGGACAATCCCCTTGGGCGACGGGCGATCGCGGCGCTTGGAGAGGCAGGCGTCGATACCCGGTTCATCCGCAAGGGCGAGGGGCGACTTGGCCTTTACTTCTTTGAACAGCCGTCAGGCCCGATCGGCGGGCGTGTTACCTATGACCGCGCGGGAAGCGCCTTCGCCGCCACAAACGCTTCCGACATCGATTTTGCCCATGCACTCGAAGGGGCTGGCCTGCTGCACGTGTCGGGCATCACGCCGGCGCTTGGCCCTTCGGGATCCGAGCTGGCCCTTGCGGCCGTCGCAGCCGCCCGGAACGCCGAAGTGCCGGTGTGCTTCGACGGCAACTACCGGGCCAACCTGTGGGACGCGTGGGACAGCAATCCGCGCGAGATCCTCTCGCGCCTGGTGGGCGAAGCGACCGTCCTCGTCGGCAACCATCGCGATATTTCGCTGCTGCTCGGCAAGACGTTTTCAGGTGACGGCCCCGATCGGCGACGCGAGGCAGCGGAAGCAGCCTTCAAGGCGTTCCCCCGGCTGCAGGTGATCGCCTCGACCGCGCGTCATGTCGACAGCTCGACGGCCCAGAGGCTGGCGGGCCGCGTCGACCTGCGTAACGAGCAATGGCAAACGGAAGAGGTTCGCATCGACCCGGTGGTGGATCGCATCGGGACCGGCGACGCCTTCGCAGCGGGGGTGCTCTCGCGCTGGATCGCAGGGGGTAGCGCGGAGAGCATGGCGACGACCGGCCTGGCGCTGGCGGTAATGAAGCACGGCATCGGCGGCGATTCGATCTGCGTGACGCGCGGCGAACTCGAGGCATTCGATCCGGCCGGATCCGATGTCAGCCGCTGACCGTATTTCCCGCCGCTCGCTTCTGACCGGAAGCGCCAGCGCGGGCCTGGCGCTTTCGGTTCCGCTCGCAGCCCGGACCCGCGAACCGCGCGCGCTGTCCTGGCTCGGAATCGTCGACCGGGGTACGCCCGCGTTCCTGGGCATTCGATATGCTCGCGCCGCTCGTTTCGCTCCACCCGTGCGCGAGCCGCTGCCGACAGCAAGCACGCGGGCGGATCGGTTCGGTCCGCTGGCCCCCCAAGTGCGGCCGATCACGCCAGACATCAGCGAGGATTGCCTGTTCCTCAACATCTGGACGCCCGAAGCCCGCGCCGGTGCCGCGCGCCCGGTGATGGTCTACTTTCACGGCGGGGCATACAACTGGGGCTCGGTCACCGATCCGGTGACGCACGGCCCCCATCTCGCTGCGCGGGAGGATGTCGTGGTGGTGACGGTCAACCACCGCCTCAACGTCTTCGGCTACGGCTGGTTGGCTCCATTCGGAGAGCGCTTCCGCGACAGCGGCAACCTGGGCCAGCTCGACCTGGTCTGCGCGCTTGAATGGATCCGCGATCACATCGGGGCGTTCGGCGGCGACCCGGCGCGGGTGATGGTCTTCGGCCAGTCGGGCGGAGGGGCGAAGATCGCTACCCTCATGGCAATGCCCGCTGCCGAGGGCCTGTTTGCCTCTGCCGCGACGATGAGCGGGCAGCAGGTGACGGCGCAGGGTCCCGGCAACGCGTGGAAGCGAACGAAGGCGTTCATGGAGCACATCGGGCTCGCGGGCGGCGATGTGGAGAGCCTGCTTGGGCTGCCCGCCGAACGCCTCCTCGACGGCCTTGAAGCGCGCGATCCGCTGCTCGGCGGTGGGATCTACTTCGGACCCACTCTCGACATGACGAACCTGCGACGCCATCCGTTCTGGCCCGACGCTGCTCCGCAGTCGCGTCACATACCGATGATCCTCGGCAATACGACCGACGAAACTCGCGCGTTCATAAGTCCGACGGGACCGGTCGTTACGGGACTCGACTGGACGAACATCGCCGACCGGCTCGGTCCGCAGATCCGCATCGACCTGAATCCCCAGTGGGTGGTCGACCAGTACCGGGCGCGTTTTCCCGGCTGGACCGCCGAGGAGGTGTTCTACGCAGCCTCGACCGACGGGCGAAGCTGGCCGGGACAACTGATCGAGGCGGACGAGCGGGCAAAGGCAGGCGCCGAGAAGACATGGGTCTATCAACTCGATCGGGAAAGCCCGATCGACCCGAACCGGGGCGCAGCGCACACCGACGACCTGCCGTACGTGTTCGGCACGCTCGATGCCGAGGGTAGCTTCTCGGGAACCGGCCAACGCGCCCGCGAGATCAGCAGCGCGATGATGGGGGCGTTCGCCGGGCTCGCCCGCCACGGCGTGCCGGGACTGCCGGACTGGCGGCCCTATCGGCTGCCCGAACGCGCCACCCTGATGGTCGCGGAGGACCGCATCGCGGTCGAGAACGATCCGCGCGGGTGGCAGCGCCAGCTCTGGTCCAGGGCACCCTACATTCAGCCGGGCAGCTAGCGTCGTCGGCCTTAGGTCCCCGGTTTGGCAGTCACGGGGTAGGCTATGATTATAGACAGGGGCTCTGTTCCCACTTGCCGGATACCGACAATTGCACCGGTGTAGAGATAGGCGGCCATGCCCGCGGACAATTCCGCTTCCACGCCATCTGATACCACCACGCCCGCGCCCGCGGTGACGTAATACACCTCGTCGTGGGCAATCGGATGTTCACCGATCGCCGCGCCAACATCGAGCACGCGGCGGCGGAACTCCATTGTGCGCGGCTGGGGGGCCGCGTCGCTGATGCGATAGGCCGTCGACATCCCCAGTGCGCCGTGGGGCGGGGCTTCGCGCACCATCGTGTCCTGCTCGTCGATCACGACCATGGGTGGTGCCTGCATCAGCAGGAGCAAGGGCCAGATCATCTCAGCGTCCTCCGCTTCGCATCGCGCGATCGCGGGGCGACAGGTGTTCCTGTGCACCGGGCTTCTGACCAGGATAAACGCCCGATCGTGGAGTCATCCTGGCGACGTCCCAATCGGCTTCCACGAAGCGGGCCGAACTCGCCTCGATCTCCGGATACCCGCCGACTTCGCTTTCGTCGTCGATGATTTCGCCGCGGCCTTCGGCGATGAAGAACAGCACCCGAATTTCTTCGGACCCCCGGTTCCACGGGCGCGCGCCCGCAGTGGCGAGCAAGGTCGTCTCCACCGACCCGCTTGGCAGGATGTCGTATCCCTCGACGTTAGCCAGCGGCGCATCTGCCTCGATCAGGCGGGCGCCGGTCTCGCCATAGCGACCGAACATCGGCAACGGGTTGCCGTGGCGATCCACCGCGCGGTTGTCCTTTCCGTAATAAGCAAGGTCGCCCACGCCGCCCAGCATCAGGAATGGCAGGCCGGGAATGGTGTCGTTCCCGCCGCGCAGGACGTTGCCGATCGCGGTGATCTCGCCAGTGACCGGCTCGTGGCCCGCCCATTCTAGGTCCATCAGGTTGTAGTGCACCGCGCGGTGTTGCGGGTTGTAGATCAAATTGTTGACCATCAGTACCTGCGCGCCGCCCTTTACCAGCGGGCTGCGCTCAACGTTGTGCGCCCAGATGTTGCGATCGAAGACGATCCCGGTGGCGTTGTCGTGGACGAGCGATCCCTTCGAGTGCTCGCCCTTGGGGTGGCTCGAATCGGCCAGGCCCTCCGCCGCGAGATTGAGGCGGAAAACGATGTCGTGGCTCGTTCCCTTCCGCCATTCGGCCACGGTCTCGCCGGTGAAACGCGGGCCGGACGCCGACATGTTCTCGTCGATCGCCCACAGGAATGTGCAATTCTCGACCAGCACGCGGGAGGCGGCAGCGGTCGAAAAGGCGTCTGCCTCCCAGCCGCTGCGCTTGGCCTGGCCATCGGCACCGGTGATGATCCGCAGGTGCTGCAATTTCACGTCGTGCGTTTTCACGTCGATGCCGCCGCGCAGGATCGTGATCCCGGGAGAGGGCGCGGTCTGGCCTGCGATCGTGACGAATGGCTGGTCGATCGTGAGGGTCGATCGCTCAAGGTCTATCGCGCCGCCGACCTCGAACACCACTATGCGCTTGCCCTTGATCGCCAATGCGGCGGCGAGGCTACCCGGGCCATCCTTCGCGAGCGTCGTGACTCGGATGATCTTGCCCCCCCGGCCGCCGTCGGTCGGGTCTGCGGGTTGGGCTCTGAGGCTGCCACTTCCCACACCAAACACCATGAAAATCAGAATGATGCGTGTCAGGACGCTGCGCATACCGGCTCTCTCTCCCATGCTTGTTGCCATCAACTTGACAGAGCGCACCGACTGAGGCAATGATTAATGACACCGGTTACCAAAAATCGGGTTGGAGAGTCGGATGCTGCCTGAAGGGCCATGTCTTGGCCAATTTAGGAAACCGGTGTCACCAACCCAGAAGGACTAGGGGAGGTTTGCATGGCTCACGTGCGTACGGTTTCGCAGATGAAGATTGCTCTTTTGCTCGGCGGCGCCGCGCTCGTGCCGCAGGCGGCGTGGGCGCAGGATGCAGCGGACGTCGACGGCGCGGCTCCAGAGGACAACGTCATTGTCGTCACGGGTTTCCGCGAATCGCTCAATGCCGCGATCGCGCAGAAGAGGAACAGCGCTTCGCAGGTCGATGTGATCGTCGCCGAGGACATCGCCAAGTTCCCCGACACCAACCTGGCAGAATCGCTCCAGCGCATTCCGGGCATATCGATCCAGAAGGACGCCGGCGAAGGTCGGGCGATCACCGTGCGCGGCCTCGGCGCGCAGTTCACCCGCGTGCGCGTCAACGGCATGGAAGCGATCGCGACCTCCACCGACGGGGCGAGCGCCAATCGCGACCGCGGATTCGATTTCAACGTTTTCGCGTCCGAATTGTTCAACTCGATCGTCGTCCATAAGACGGCCGAGGCTTCGCTCGACGAGGGTTCCCTCGGCGCGGTGGTCGACCTCAACACCGGCAACCCCCTCGCCTATGACCCCGGCTTCAACGTCGTCGCGTCTGCGCAGGCGCGCTACAACGACCTGTCGAAGGACGTGGGACCACGGCTCGCCGGGCTCGTATCGTGGACCAACATCGACCAGACGTTCGGCGTCGCCGCCTCGGTCGCCTATTCGAAGTACGATACGTTCGAACTGGGCAACAACACGGTGCGCTGGACACAGGGCGCATTCCGATCGGTCAATGGCACATCGTGTTTCACCGGCTCGACCTACGTGCCCAGCGCACTCTGCAACCAGGTTGGCCTTGCCTTCCATCCGCGAATTCCGCGCTACGGCCTCGTCGCGCACGATCGCGAACGGCTGGGCGCTACCGGCTCGATCCAGTGGGCGCCGACTGACCGCACCAAGCTGTCAATCGATGGCCTCTATTCGAACTTCAAGGAAATTCGCGACGAATTCTGGGGCGAGATCCTCATCCGTTCGAACGAGCGGACGATCGACGTCACCAACTTTACCATCGATTCGAACAACAACCTCGTCGCCGCGACCCTGAACAACGCCTACCTGCGCACGGAGCGTTATTCTCGCGAAAGCGAAACCGAGTTCTGGCAGGTCTCGGCACGCCTCGACCAGGAAGTGACCGACACGCTGTCGCTCACGCTGCGTGGGGGCAAGTCACGTTCGGACGCGGACATTCCGCTCGAAACCACGATCCTGTTCGACGACCGGATCAACGGCTATACCTTCGACTACCGGGAGATGGCCACGCCGCAGCTCAATTTCGGACCCGGCGGCGCTTCGACCCCCTCGCAGTTCGAACTGGCTGAGTTCCGCGACCGCCCTTCCTTCCTGACGAACAAGTTCGAAACGGTCGGTCTCGATGCAGAGTGGGACATTTCCGACGGATTCAACGTGACTGCGGGGGGCATCTACCGCAGGTACGACTACGACACGCAGGGCTTCCGGCGCGACAGCACCTATTGCGGTGCATTTACCTGCGCGCCCGGCCAGACCGGGTTGCCGGTTACGGACGCGATTTCCGAGATTTTCAATCTCGGTCGGGCCGGACAGCCGGCCGGCAACTCGAACAGCTGGCTGGTGCCGGTGCTCGGGCCGGCCGCCGAAGCGGTGGGCCTCTACCGCCGCCCCGCGGTATCACAGACCGGAGAGGACCGCTCGGTCACCGAAAAGACCAAGGGCGGATACCTGCAGTTCAATTTCGACACCTACGACCTGCTGGGCATGCGTGTGACCGGCAACGTCGGCACGCGTTACGTCCGGACCGAGCAGAGCTCGACCGGCTTCAACAGCGGTACCGAAGTGACCGTCGAGCGCAGCTACGACGACTGGCTTCCGTCGGGTAACCTCAATCTCTTTCTGACCGACAGCCTGATCCTGCGCGGCGCGATTGCCGAGGTGATGACCCGTCCCTCGCTCGGCAACCTCACGCCGGGCGGCTCGGTCGACCAGTTCAACTTCCGCATTACGTCGGGTAACCCGTTCCTGAATCCGTTCCGGGCCGTCGCCTATGATGCCGCGCTCGAATGGTATTTCGCTCCGGGCGCCTTGGCTTCAGTGGCATTGTTCAAGAAGGACATCGCCAGCTTCCCGCTCTCCAGCTCGTTCCAGGGCACCTACGCCCAGAGCGGACTACCGACGTCGATCCTCACGCCTGGCACGCCGCTCCACAACGCGATCGTGGTCGGCACCAATCCCAGCGTTCCGATCGAGTTCCGCACCAGCGTCAACGGCCCGGGTGCGAACCTCAAGGGCGTCGAGGTATCGCTGCAATTGCCGTTCGACACGTTCGCAAGCGGATTCCTCTCGCGCTTCGGCATCCTCGGCAACGTGACGTTTGTCGACAGCGACGTCGATTACACGCTGGCGACCCCCGCCGCCGCCCTCAACAGCAGCGGCAATCCGGTGTCCGGCCCCGCAACGGTCTTTACCCGGCCTTTGCTCGATCTCGCCAAGAAGGCCGCCAACGGCACGCTCTACTACGAGGACGAGAAGTTTTCCGCCCGCGTATCGGTCGCCTATCGCGACGGATACCTCGACAGCACTAGTGGTAACCTCAACATCTTCGAGGGGTATGCGAGCACGGTCAACGTCGACGCGTCGCTGCGCTACAAGCTGACCGAGCAGATCGAGGTTTCGCTGGAAGGCACCAACCTGACCGACGAATACCGCGAGCGCTTCGTCAACGATCCATCGCCCCGCGGGTACGAGAACAACCACTTCGGGCGGGTGATCATGGCCGGCGTCAGGGTGAAGATCTGACGGCTATCGGGTCGCATTAGGATGAAGGGCCCCTGCATGAGGAGTGACCGCAGGTCGATCCTGGGCGGGGGCCTGGTCCTGTCGCTGATCGGGGCGGGTCGCGCCTTCGGCCAGGCACCGCCGCCATCGGTCGCGGGCGCATCGCCGCCGGGCCTGCCCCAGCCGGTCGAGACGATCGATCTCTGGCCGAACGGCGCGCCCGGCATGCCCCCCCGCCGTCCCGTCGAGACCGTCGAGGAGCGCTCCACCGACAGCCTCGTCACCGACCGCGCGGTCCTCGGTATATCGGTTCCGCGCATGGCGGTGTTTCGCCCGGACCGTCCCAACGGAGCGGCGGTCCTGCTGATGCCGGGCGGGGGGTATCGCCACGTCGTGGTCGACAAGGAAGGCTACGAGATGGCGCGTTGGCTCACGGCGCGTGGCTTCACCGCATTCGTGCTGTTCTACCGGCTGCCCTACGACGGCTGGTCGGCGGGACCGAACGTGGCGCTGTCCGATGCGCAGCGGGCCATCCGGCTGATCCGCAGCCGTCATCGCGAGTTCGCCATCGACCCGGAACGCGTGGCGGCGATGGGTTTCTCGGCGGGCGGGCATCTGTGCGCCGACCTCGGCACCCGGTTCGCCGCTGCAACCTACGCGCCCGTCGACGATGCCGACGAATTAAGCGCAAAGCCGGTATGCGCAGCGCCGATCTATCCGGTCGTCTCGATGCACGGGCCGGCTGCGCATGCCGGTTCGCGCGAGCGACTGCTGGGCGCCAATCCGTCGGCCGCACTCGAAGCGGCACACTCGCCCCATCATAACGTGCCCGTGAATGCGCCTCCGTTCTTCATCCTCCATGCAGAGGACGACGATGTCGTGCCGGCCGAAAACAGTGTTCTCCTCCACGCCGCGCTCAAGTCACGGGGCATCCGTGTCGAAATGCATCTGTTCGAGCATGGCGGTCACGGCTTCGGCCTGCGCAAGGCAATCGGAAAGCCGGTCGAGGTCTGGCCCGACCTTTGGCGGGCATGGGCTCGCGGAGCCGGGCTGGGCTGATGCGCAGCACCAGGCGAACCCTCATTGCCGGAGCGGGCGCGATAGGCGCTACATCGCTTGCGTCATGCCGCTCGATGCCACTGACCGGAATGGTTGACACGACACCATCGGGGATCGCCACTCGGCGCGGGCTCGACAACCAGCGCATCCCGGATCTCGGCGATGGCACCTTCATCAACCCAGTGATTTCGGGTGACCGGCCCGACCCCGCGATTCTGAAGGACGGAGCCGACTATTTCGTCACGTTCTCGACGTTCGACGCCTATCCCGGTCTGACGATCTGGCATTCGCGCGACCTCGTCAACTGGCGCCCGCTGAAGCCCGCCCTGCATCGCAACATCGGTTCCGTCTGGGCTCCCAGCCTGCACAAGGACGGCGGCCGATACCTGCTCTATATTCCCGTCAAGTCTCAGCCCCGCAACGACATCTTCGTCAGCTGGGCCGAGCGAATCGAAGGCCCGTGGAGCGATCCCGTCCCGCTGGGACTGCACGAACACATCGATCCCTGCCACGCGGTGGCGGAGGACGGCAGCAAGTGGCTGTTCCTTTCGGGCGGGGACCGTGTGCGACTGGCGGACGACAATCTGTCGCTCGCCGGTGAAGTCGAGCACGTTTACGATCCATGGCGCTACCCGTCCGACTGGATCGTCGAGGGATTCTCGCCCGAAGGTCCCAAGATTCACCGGATCGGCGACTGGTTCTACATGATCACCGCGGTTGGCGGCACCGCAGGGCCGCCCACGGGGCACATGGTGATCGCTGCCCGGTCGCGATCGCTGCACGGCCCGTGGGAGCATCATCCGGGCAACCCGATCGTACGAACCCAATCGATCGACGAGGCCTGGTGGTCGCGCGGGCACGCGTCACTTGTGGAGGCGCCCGACGGTAGCTGGTGGTCGCTCTATCACGGGTTCGAGAACGGGTTCTGGACGCTGGGCCGGCAATGTCTTCTGGACCCGGTCCGCTTCACCGCGGACGGCTGGTTCGAGATGACGGGAGGCGATCTGTCACGACCGATAGCCAAGCCCCGCGGCGGCCAAATGCAGCCGCATGGACTCAAGCTGACTGACGACTTTTCCGGTCCGCTCGCGCTTGGCAGCAAGTGGGCGTTCTTCCGCCCGTCGAACCAAGAGACAGCTCGGGTCAGGACCGAGGGCGGAGTCCTCCATTTAGCGGGCAGGGGCGATGCACCATCGAGCGGATCCCCGCTGTTGCTGACAGCGGGCGATCGTAGCTACAGGTTCGAGTGCGATATCGAGATCGAGCCGGGCGGGCGGGCGGGGCTGATCCTGTTCTACGACGACAAGCTCTATTGCGGCCTGGGATTCGATGCCGAGCGCTTCGTTACCCACCAGTATGGCATCGAGCGAGGACGACCGGTCAATCCGCACGGGTCCCGCATGCGCATGCGGGTCACCAACGACCGCCATATCGTGACCTACGATACCAGTGGCGACGGGGGGCGGACCTGGCATCGTTTCGATCGCGGCATGGAGGTATCGGGGTATCACCATAACGTGCGCGGGGGATTCCTGATGCTCCGGCCGGGACTTTACGCTGCGGCACCGGGCGAGGCGAAGTTCCGCGACTTCCGGTTCACCGCGCTCTAGGATCGGGTAGGAGCAATGCACCTCATGAAGGTTTTCAGTCCAACGCGGCGCGGGGTGATGCGGGGTGCGGTGTCGCTGGGCGCGGCGGCTGCGCTGCCGGCGTGCAAGCCGGTCCTATCCGACCGCCTGACCGGGGCCGACGCGCACCCTGCGGACTATCCGACCGTGCGCGCGGTCGAGTTCATGGGACGGTACCTCGCCGATAGAACCGATGGCCGGCTCGCCATCAAGGTATTTGCGGGAGGGCAGCTCGGCAACGAGACCGACACCCTTGAGATCACGAGTTTCGGGGGGATCGACTTCAACCGGGTGAACTTCGCGCCGCTCAACTCGGTTGAACCCATGACGCTGCCGTTTTCGTTGCCGTTCGTCTTCGATTCGGTCGATCACATGCGCCGCGCGGTCGACTCCGGACTTGGCGACGAGGTGCTCGCAGCTCTCGAACCGCACGGACTGGTCGGCCTTGCCATCTACGATTCCGGGGCGCGCAATTTCTACAATGGCCGGCGGCCGATCCGCACGCCTTTGGACATGAAGGGCCTCAAGATCCGCGTGCCGGCATCGGACCTGTACATCGCGATGGTCAACGCGCTGGGCGCCAACGCGGTGCCGATCCCTTTCGGTGAAATCTATCAGTCCCTGGCTCAGGGAGTGATCGACGGTGCCGAGAACAACTGGCCGACGTTCGTGGGTGAACGGCATTACGAGGTCGCGACCTACCTCAGCCTTACCGGTCACCTGCTGACGCCAGAAGCATTCGTCATGAGCAAGATCAGCTGGGACAAGCTTTCCCGCGTCGATCAGGGGCTGGTCCGCGAAGCGGCCAAAGCCTCGGTAATCGAGATGCGGCGGCTGTGGGACCTGCGCGTGGCCGAAGCGCAGGCGACAATCGCCCGCTCCCCCGTCCGCGTGAACGAGGTGGACCAGACGCCCTTCGCCGCGTTGATGCGGCCTGTCTGGGACCAGTTCGTCACTACCCCGCAACAAAAATCCATGGTCGAGCGCATCCTCGCCATGAGCGAGGCATGAGCATGGCAAACACGGTTTCGCGGTGGTTGATCGGCTTCGGGTCCGCAGGCCTGCTGGCGATGACAGCTATCATCGCCTGGCAGGTCTTTGGACGCTTCGTTCTCAGCTCGAGTCCGTCGTGGACCGAGCAGGCTTCGCTGATCCTGATGATCTGGTACGTCATGTTCGCTGCCGCAGCCGGCGTGCACGAAGGGTTTCACATTCGCATCGCGATCCTGGAAGAAAGGCTGGGCGAGCGCGCGCGCCCGGCCATTCGCCTGGTCGCGGCAATCGTCGCGGTGCTCGGGCTGGTACTGCTCGTCTACGGGCTGCAGCTCTGCTGGCTCGTGCGCGGGAACGTGGTGCCCTCACTGGGGATCAGCCGGTCGGTTGCCTATGTTCCGCTGCCGGTCTCGGGGCTCCTGATGGCCCTTTTCGCGTTGCCCCAGATCGGTAGCGGGACCCATCCCGGCACTCCGCACGGCGAAGAGGAGATCGCCTGATGGAACTCCTCGTCCTATTCGGCGTGCTGCTCGCTTTGCTCGTCCTCGGCGTACCGGTCGGCTATTCGCTGTTCGGCTCGGCGCTCGCCTGCTTCCTCGCGATGGGCATTCCTCCGATCGTCGCCGTACAGCGAATTGCCGCGGGGATCAGCGTTTTCACGCTGATGGCGATCCCGTTCTTCATCTTCGCGGGCGACCTCATGTACCGCGCCGGAATTGCCGAGCGCCTGGTGCGCGTCGCCGATGCCGCCGTGGGACGCGTGAGGGGCGGGCTGGGCATCGTCGATGTCGGCGCTTCGATGATGTTTGGCGCGGTGTCCGGCTCGGCCATCGCCAGCGCATCGGCCATCGGCTCGACGATGGTCCCACTGATGAAGGAAAAGGGCTATCCCGGCGACTACGCGGTGAACGTCACGGCGACGGCGGCCATCGTCGGATTGCTGATCCCTCCATCCCACAACATGATCATCTATTCGGCCGCTTCGGGCATCGGCGTCTCGATCGGAGACCTGTTCCTGGCCGGCGTGTTTCCCGGTTTGCTTACAGGGTTCCTGCTCATGCTCATGGCTTGGCTGGTGGCACGGCGCCGCAAGCTACCGATGGGCCAGTTTCCGGGCTGGCGGGCGTTCTTCCGGGCAGCTGCATACGCTTTCCCGGGACTCATGACCGCAGTCATCATCATGGGGGGCATTCTGAGCGGATTCTTCACCCCCACCGAGAGCTCTGCGGTCGCCGTGGTCTATACGCTGATTGTCGGCACCCTCGTCTATCGCAGCCTTGGGTGGCGCGGCACATGGGAGGCCGCCGGAAAATCGGTGCGTACGGCTTCGATGGTCCTGTTCATCATCGCCGCGGCGACTGCCTTCGGATTCGCACTCGCCCTGCTCGAAGTGCCGGCTGCGCTCGGGGCGCTGATCGGGCTCATGACGGAAAACCCGATTTTGACCCTGCTGGTCATCAATCTGATGCTGCTCGCGCTTGGCACATTCATGGACATGGCACCGCTGATCGTCATCACCACGCCGATCTTCCTGCCTGTTTCGATGGACGTCGGCGTAGATCCGGTTCACTTCGGCATCATCATGATGCTCAACCTCGGCATCGGCCTGGTGACGCCGCCGGTGGGGTCGGTTCTCTTCGTCGGCTCCGCTGTCGGCAAGATCCCCGTGACGACCCTTGTCCGCACGATCTGGCCGTTCTACTTCACGCTCATCGCGGCGCTCTTGATCGTCAGCTACGTTCCCGCGTTGTCGCTCTGGCTGCCCGGAGTCCTGGGCGGCGAGTAAGACCTAGAGCGTGACGCCGCGCTTCCACAACGAGATTACCCGCTGACCGTGGCGCTCTGCGGCGGTCAGGCGGCCGCTGGCGATTTCGAGGATGCAGTCCGCAAACTCGGCGCTCACTGCCTCCGCGCCCTCCGTCAGCGCGCGGCCCGCGTCGAAATCGATCCAGCCCGTCTTGGACCGGGCGAGGGCCGAGTTCGAGGCAACCTTCACCGTCGGAACCGGAAAGCCGAGCGGGGTACCGCGTCCGGTGGTGAACAGGATCATCGTCGCTCCCGCAGCAGCCAGCGCGGTCGAGGACACCGCATCGTTGCCCGGTGCTTCCAGCAGCGTGACCCCGGGCTCCTTCGCGGCTTGGCCATAGTCGAGCACGTCGACAAGGGGAGCCTTGCCGGCTTTCTGCACCGCACCGAGCGACTTTTCCTCGAGCGTGGTGATCCCGCCGGCGATGTTTCCGGGTGAAGGGTTTTCCGACACTGGCTGGCCCTGGTCGAGGAAATAGCGCTTGAAGCGATTGAGCAAGGCGCAGGCAGCGTCGAACACGTCTGGAGATATCGCCCGCGCCAGCAAGGCATCCTCGGCTCCGAAGATCTCTGGTATCTCCGTCAGGACGAGCCGTCCGCCGCTCGCCGCTACCTGATCGCTGAACCGGCCGAGGAGCGGGTTCGCGGTGAGGCCGGAGAAGGCATCCGATCCTCCGCACTTGAGGCCTACCGTCAGCGCCGAGGCAGGCGCATTTTCACGCTGCAAGCCAGAAACGTCCTCGACCAGCCCGTCGACCAGCGCCATTGCGCGCGCCATCTCGTCGCCCGGATCCTGGGCGCGCATGATGCGCAGCTTGTCCCGGCTCCGTTCAGGCACAAGGGCGACGAGATCGTCCAGCTGGTTCGATTCGCAGCCGAGGCCGACGAGAACCACCCCCCCTGCATTGGGATTGTCGCACAAGGCCGCCAAAGCCGCCCGCGTCGCCGCGAGATCATCTCCTAACTGCGAGCAGCCATGCGGATGTCCGAACCCGACGATCGCGTCCACCCTGCCCGTATGGCGGACCTGCGCTTCGCGCGCGACCATCTCGACGAGCGGTGCGACACAGCCCACCGTGGGCAGGAGCCAGATTTCGTTGCGGGTGGCATAGCGCCCGTCTGCCCGTCGGTAGCCAAGCCATTGACCGAGAGGTCGGGCCGTTTCCGATGGGTGCGATGATGCCCCAGCATCATAACGGCGCTCGCCGGCAAGCGCGGTCGCGAGATTGTGCGAATGGACGTGCTGCCCCGCCTCCACCGCCGCGGTTGTCAGCCCGATCGGCTCGCCGTATCGTACCACGGCTTCCCCGACGGAGTGGTCCAGGAGCGCGAACTTGTGTCCGGCCGGGATCGCCTCGCGCAGCGTCACGCACCGTCCGCCAAGGGACACTTCGCGCCCGCTCGGCAGAGTTTCAAGCGCGATTCCGACCGTGTCGTCGATATGGCAAAGCCAATAAACGACCGTCAGCGCGGTGGATGAGGCAGATCCGACCATAACGTCCGGTTTCCCCGCTTTTGGCGGAAGGTTGATTTGACCGGGAATCCGTGCAAACCCCGTCTTTGACACCGGTTACCATAAATGCTGGATAACGGCAACGAGAGACGATCGTCCGCTGCCGGTCCGCCTGTGAAGGAATAGCCATGCCGCGCCCGCTTAATCTGCATCCCGACCGGCTGTTCCCCGCCGAACCAGCAACCCGCGCGATCGCGCGCGAACTCTATCGCGAGGTGGCGGACCTGCCGATCATCAGTCCGCACGGGCACACCGATCCCGAATGGTTTGCCGTCAATGCCGCGTTCGGGAATGCCGCCGAATTGCTGCTCGTGCCCGATCATTACCTATTCCGGATGCTCTATTCGCAGGGAGTGCGGCTGGAAGACCTTGGTATCGGCGGACACCCTGCCGACCCGCGCGCAGCCTGGCGCATCCTGGCCGAAAACTTCCACCTTTTCAGTGGGACGCCGAGCCGGATGTGGCTCGACTGGGTTTTCGCCGAGGCCTTCGGCATCGAAGTCCGGCTCGATGGGGAAACCGCCGACTTCTATTTCGATACGATCACCGAGGCGCTGCAGCGCGCGGAGTTCCGTCCGCGCGCGCTGTTCGAACGATACGGCATCGAATTGCTGGCAACCACCGAAAGCCCGCTCGACACGCTCGAGCATCACCAGGCGATCCGCGATAGCGATTGGACCGGTAGGGTAATCACCGCCTACCGCCCGGACCCGGTAGTCGATCCCGATTTCGAAGGATTCGCCGACAACCTCGCGCGGTTTTCCGAGCAGACGGGCGAGGACTGCTCGTCGTGGACGGGGTACCTAGCGGCGCACCGCAAGCGCCGGGCGTTCTTCGCAACGATGGGCGCGACTTCGACCGATCACGGCCATCCCAGCGCCGCGACCGCCAACCTGTCATTCGCGGAAGCCGAGGCCCTCTTTGACCGGGTCAAGGACGGCGCTGCAAGCGCCGCGGACGCGGAACAGTTCCGCGCCCAGATGCTCACCGAAATGGCCGGGATGAGCCTCGACGACGGTCTGGTGATGCAGATCCATCCGGGTTCGTTCCGGAACCACAATCGCCAGCTTTTCGATATGTTCGGCCGCGACAAGGGAGCGGATATCCCGACGCGCACCGATTACGTGACAGCGCTGCGCCCGCTGCTGGAAAAGTATGGAAACGAGCCGGATCTCTCGATCATTCTCTTCACGCTCGACGAAAGCAGCTACGCGCGCGAACTCGCGCCGCTGGCGGGGCATTATCCCTGCCTCAAGCTGGGACCGGCATGGTGGTTTCACGACAGCCCCGAAGGGATGCGCCGCTTTCGCCTGATGACGACCGAGACTGCGGGTTTCTACAACACCGTCGGCTTCAACGATGATACGCGGGCCTTCCTTTCGATCCCCGCGAGGCACGATGTCGCCCGGCGCATCGATTGCGGTTTCCTTGCCCAGCTGGTGGCAGAGCATCGCATGGAAGACTGGGAAGCAGCGGAGACGGCCCGCGACCTCGCGTACAATCTCGTGAAGCGAGCCTACCGGTTGTGAGGCTGAATTCCGAGACCGCTGCTGGTCTTTCGGCTGAGATCGCACGCGGAAATTACGACCGCGACGGGCAGGCGATCGGGATCGTCCATTTCGGCATCGGTGCGTTTCATCGGGCGCATCAGGCCTGCTACACCGACCTCGCCCTGTCCGCGGGCGAGCGCGACTGGCTCATCTGCGGGGTATCGCTCCGTTCGACCGCGGTCGCGGACCAGCTCAATCCGCAAGAAGGGTTGTTCACGCTGACCGAACGCTGCGGCGATTCCGCTTCTATCCGGTTGGTCGGCTCGGTCCGGGAGGTGCTATTCGCGCCCCAGCAGTCGGACCGGGTGGTTGCCCGGATCGCCGACCCGGCCTGCCGCATCGTCTCATTCACCGTCACCGAGAAAGGGTACGCGCGGGGGGAAGGCGACCGGCTCGATCCGTCCAGGGCGAGCGAGAGCTTCTATCCGCTTCTGGCTCGGGGACTGGCCGCGCGGCGTACTGCGGATCTGCCGGGCGTGACATTGCTGCCGTGCGACAACCTCGCCAACAACGGCGGCGTGCTGGCAGGCTTGGTGCGTCAGTGGCTGGAAGCGGAGGATCCCGCCCTGCGCGAATGGTTCGACCGTGAATGCCGCGTGCCCTCGACGATGGTCGACCGCATCGTGCCGCGAAGCGGGCGGGACGATCTGGAAGATCTGGAGGCCAGGATCGGTCTGCACGACGAGGGCGCCGTCTTCACCGAACGGTTCAGCCAGTGGGTGATCGAGAACGATTTTGCCGGTCCCCGCCCAACCTGGGAGCGCCACGGCGCCCAGGTCGTCGACGATGTTGCGCCCTTCGAGACCGCCAAGCTGCGCATGCTCAACGGGGCGCACTCGCTTCTGGCCTACTGCGGGCTGCGCGCGGGGTTCGAATTTGTCCATGAGGCGGTGGCTGATCCCGCATTGCGCCAGTTGGCAGAGCACCTCATGCGCCGCGAAGCGACCCCTACGATCCCGGCGACCGAAAGCCAGGATCTGGACGCGTATGCCGATGAATTGATGGCTCGTTTCGCCGATCCGGCATTGCGCCACCGTCTCGCGCAGATCGCCATGGACGGCACGCAGAAGATTCCGCAGCGGTGGCTGGACACCGCCAGCGAGTCGTCAGGCGCAGGGCGTGAGAGCCGCGCGATTGAAACAGGGTTCGACGCTTGGCTCTGGCATCTTGCCGATGGACGCTTCGTCGATGATCCCTTCGGAGAAGAGCTGGTCAGCCTGATGGCCTCAGGCGGCCGGGAGGCGGTAATAGCCCGATGCTTCGAGGGAGCTGAGGGGGCCGGTCCGCTTTGGGCTGAATATGCTCCGCTCGCAGGGATTTTTCTAAAGACGCGATAGGGAAGCACAGGGCGGATAGCTGAAGCGCAATTGGGCTGGTTCTCTTCTTGAGCTGGTCGTCCGTCTTGCGGCTCCGAAGCAGCCTGTCGACGAACCTCGGCTAAAATTCCGCTTTCCGCCCCGATCCCCGACGGTTTTGATCAGTCGAGGCAATAAAGATGGCCGCGGCCTCTCCCTTTCGGAGAGAAGAGGCCGCGGCTCGGTACGTTCACATCCGCATGTTGGCGCGGACGTAGAAATAGCGGCCCGGGACATCGTGGGCCGACTGGGCAAAATTGTTCGATTCGCAGGTCACGCATCCCGGCGTGGCGACATCGAACAGGTTGTTCACACCGACCGCAAAGCCAAAGCGGTCATCCGGGCCTACGAGAAAACGCAGTTGCGCGTCGGTATAGAATACCGATTTCATCACGTTGTTGGTTTCGCGCAGCTTCGACGTGTAGCGCCCGGTGAGGGTCAGGCCCACTTCGTCCCCCTCGAGATCGAGGATACCGATCGATTTCCAGCGCGGGAACGACTGGGCCGGCGAGCCCACTTGCGTGCCCTCCCGGCTGAGGAGCTGATCGCCGGTGGGGCCCGGGACGATGACGTCGTAATTCTCGAGGAAGGTGTTGGCCCAGGTGAAGCCCAGGCGGCCGATGCCGGTCTCGAGCCCGCGATACGAGACGTTGACGTCTATCCCGCGGGTACGGATCGCCGCGATATTCTGCAGGAATCCCTGCACCTCGGTGAGTTGTCCGTTGACGCGGGTGACCAGGCTGCAGGTGGCCGGGTCGCCAGTGACCAGGCAGTTGGTAACCGTGGTCGCGCGCGGTATCGCCTGGATCGCTCCCTCGATCCTGATCTTGTACCAGTTCGCCTCGATCGAGAGCCTGGGAATGAACGACGGGCTGTACACCCCGCCGACCACCCAGCTTTCGCTCGTTTCGGGCAGCAGCGCCTGGTTTCCGCCGGTCGTTACCGAGATCTGCGCGTTGGCCTGCTGGTAGCTGCCATTTGCGGGCACGCCGGCCGCGATACACGCCTGTCGGATCGCCGCGTCGTTCTGGAACCGGCGGGGCGCCGCATTCGCCGCATGCGAGGAACACGGATCGTCGAGAACCTCGTCGAAGCGCGACTGCGATCCGAACAGCTCGCCGATCGAAGGGGCGCGGAACCCTTCGGCATAGGTGGCGCGCAGCCGCAGGTCGTCGATCGGCTTCCAGTTCACCCCGCCCTTGAGCGTCGTGGTCGACCCGGAAGTCGAGTAATCCGACACGCGCACCGCGCCGTTGAGCTCGAGAAGCCGGATGAACGGAATGCCCGCCAAGAGCGGGGCGTTCACCTCGGCATACGCTTCCTTCACATCGTAGCCGCCACGGGTGGGACGAGCCGGAATGTCGGAGCTGAAGCCGGCCGCCACCACAGGGTCAGGATCGAACCGGCCCTTGAGGTCGCGGTACTGCGCGCCCAGCGCCAGCCCGAGCGGGCCGCCGGGAAGCTGGAAGAGCTCGCCCGATACGTTGGCCGTCAGGTCGAACTGGGTCTGCTCGCTGCTGTCGTTCTGTTCGAACGTGACGAAGTCGATCATCGCGGGGGTGATCGAGCCGAAGCCGCCGAAAAGGTTGAACGGTACGCACGAGCCGGTGCAGGCCGAGATCGGGCCCAGCGCCTGGCGCAGCTTGCTGGAATCGATGTTGCCGAGCATCGTCTGCTTGGCCTTGTTCTTGCCGTACGAGGCATTGACGTCCCAGAACCAGTCGCTGCCGCCGACGTCGAAGTTGCCGTCCAGCGTCGCGACGCCGTAATAGGTGTCGACTGTCTGGCTGAAGCGGCGCGGACCGCCTTCAAGGAAGCGCCGGAAGATCGCATTCACGTTGCCGTTGGGACCGCCGAGGTCGACGCCGAACGGATTGAACGGATTGCTCGCGCTGACGACGATGTTGCTGAGGACGGGGGTCAAGCCGGAGGTCGGCCCGATGCCGAACGGCAACGGCGCCGCCTGGTTCTTCGACTTGCGCTGGTTGTAAAGCGTCTTGATCGAGAAGCTGGTGTTCTCGCCCAGTTCATAGGACAGGTTGCCGAACGCCCCGATGCGTTCCAGCGGTACCTGCAGATAGTTGAAGGGCTGGAAGTTGAAACGATCGGCCGGGCTGTTGAAGCCGCGGAAATCGGCCGGCGTCGGCCGGCGCCCTATGACCGGCGCGATCAGCGTCGCATTGCCACCGACGAAGATGGAGCCGGTGTAGCGGCCGTTCGGCGTGAAGCTCGAGCAGGTCGCCTGGCAGCGAACGTCGTAGGGCTCCGGAAAGGCAGAAAGCGCCCGCGTGCCCGAAAAGACCGGGTTCTGGTCGATGTAGCTGCCACCGACGACGATCTGCAGCGGTCCGTCGCCGCCATTGCCCCAGCTCGCCTGCAGGTTGGTGGTGACGCCGTCTCCCTGCTGGTAGCCGCTGACCTGGGCCGAGGCGCGGATGCCGTCCTGCGCGCGCTTGGTGATGATGTTGACCACGCCGGCGATCGCGTCGGAGCCGTAGATGGCGGACGCGCCGTCCTGCAGCACCTCGACTCGCTCGATGGCGCTTTCGGGGATCGAGTTGAGGTCGGTCGACCCCGGCACGCCGCTGGCCGAGGCGCCGTTGACGAACCGCAGACCATCGACGAGCACGAGAACCCGGCGCGAGCCCAGGTAGCGCAGGTCGACCTCTGCCGACCCCGCGCCGACGCCGCCGCCGTCGGGCGGGTTGCCGAGGTTGCCCGAATTGTTGAACTTGGAGTTCAGGCCGCCCCCCGAACTTGGCAGCCGCTGGAGCACGTCGGTGACCGAATTGAGGCCGGTCTTGGCAATGTCGCCTTCATCGACGAAAACCACCGGGGCATCCTGGTCGAGCGGATTGCGCCGGATTCGCGATCCGGTCACGACAATCGGAACCCCGTCCTGCGCGGAGGCACCCCTTGCATCAGTCGTCATGCTCTCGTCGGGCCGGATGTCCTGACCGTGAGCGGCAATGGCCATTGTGGCGGTCGCGACGGCAAGCGAGGCGCAGGCAAGACGCAGTCGATTCCGGGTAATTGTCATGGTGAGATCCTCTCAGGATTTACTGCGGCGGGATGAACCATAATTTCAGCTGCCCGAAAAGAGGGTAATAACGGCGAGTCCGTTGTTGCCCGAGCGAAATCAAAGATGACGTCTGTCCGCAACAGGCAGCGCCATTCGCTTTCCTGAAGGAGGGGCTGCATGGGGCCGGTCTGGGCGGGGGCCGGTATCGCGAAATTTTGGCCTGAGCCGTGCCATTACTCTGTGCACAACTCGCTGCGTTCCGGCTGTTTGCGAAATGCACGCCGGTTATGGGGCACCCGATAGAAAGTATGGCCGATGGCCTTGCTTTGCTCTTAGGACTTGATGCTGCGCGAAACGCGCAAACGGGGGGATCGTAATGCTAGCTTCCATGTCGTTGAAGACCGTACTGGCCGCGGGAACGGCCCTTGCGGCGGTGTCGGCAACGATGCCGGCCACCGCCCTGGCGCAGACCACGCCCGATGCGCAGACCACTACGCAGCCCGCTCCGACCCCGACCGGTGCGGAGACCCCTGCATCTGGTGCGCCGGCGACGGCGGACACGAGCAGCGGACAGGGGTCGGAGATCCTCGTCACCGGATCGCGCATCCGCCGGGATCCGAACGACAGCGCGCTGCCGCTGCAGATTGTCACGACGCAGGAGCTTCAGCGCAACGGCATCAGCAGCCCCGAACAGCTGATCGGCTACCTCACCACCAACGGAACCGGGTCAGACAACCTGGCGAGCAACGCCGACGTGGTTAGCGGGCAGCAACGGGGCAACAACGGCGCGTCGTTCGCCAACCTTCGCGGTCAGGGATCGGGCGCGACCCTCGTCCTCCTCAACGGCCGCCGGGTCGCAGCCCACGGGCTCCAGGGTTCGGCAGTGGACGTGAACCAGATCCCTTTTGCGGCGATCGAGCGGGTCGAGGTCCTTAAGGAAGGCGCCTCGGCGATCTACGGCACCGACGCAATCGGTGGCGTGATCAATTTCATCATGCGCAAGGACTACCAGGGCGTAGGGCTGCAGGCGTTCGCGGACATCGCGGAAGGCGGCGATCACACCATCTACCGGACCTCCGCGATCGCCGGTTACGGAGATCTGCGCGAGCAGGGCTTCAACGTCATGGCCGCCGTCAGTTTCAGCGACATGCCGGAGCTTCGCGGCGACCAGCGCGATTTCGTGAACACGTTCCAGCCCGATCGCGGCCTGTCGCCTGATACCCGCGGCACGCCGTTCGCGACGATCTTTCCCCTCGCCGGCACCTTCTTCCCGAACGCGGCCTCGACCCCGTTCATTCCCGGTACGACGACGCTAGCGAGTGGCGGCATCAACGTTCTCGACCTTCCCGGGGGGCTGGGTTGCGGTGTCATCGCGGGGCAGGGGCCCTACGACGCTGAACTCTGGGCGACCCCGACCGCGGGACTGGCCTGCGCCTTCGACACGGGCCGGTCGGCCGTTCTCCAGCAGCCGCTCGAGACGCTGACATGGTTCGGTCGCGGCGTCGCGAGGTTCGGCGAGCACGAGGTCACCGTGGAGGCGACAGGTTCGGACGCGACCGCGGCGAAACGTTTCTCGGAAGTCCAGATCACGCCGAACACGACCACGCAGAACTATGCGCATCCGGTCGGCGCCCCGGGCTACGCGTTCGTCTACAGCGAGTTGCTGCGGGTTTTTCCCGCCCTCGCCGCGCGCGCGCCGGCGGCGCTGTCGTACCGGTTCCGCTGCGTCGAATGCGGACGCCGCGAGATCGTGACCGATACCCAGACCGCGCGCTACACTCTGGGCCTCGACGGCCCGCTGTTCGGAGGATGGGATTACCGGACCGGCATTTCCTATGCGGAGAGCCAGTCGAAATCGACGCTGGGGACCGGTTACTATTACCGCGGGACGACCGGGAGCGGGGCTGACGATCCGAATGCGCCGCTGGCGCCGGGAGCCACGCGCAGAGGCCTGATCGGATTGCTGAACAGCGGCCTGCTCAATCCCTTCCTGCTGCCCGGCCAATCGCAGAGTGCCGCCGCGCTCGCGGCGCTCGAGGCGGTGTCCGCCGAGGGCGTGGTCCTTTACGGCGGCAAGTACTCGGTGACGCAGGCCGACGCCTCGATATCGGGCGGGCTGTTCGACCTTCCCGCCGGCACCGTACGGGCGGCCATCGGCGTCGACTACCGGAAGGAGAAATACCGCTTCAACGGGGACGAGCGCGAGGCGGCCACTCGCCCGACCATCATCGCCGCCCCGTTCGACGATGCAAACCAGCTCGCCGGCGCCTCCCGCGAGATCAAGGCGGCTTATGCCGAGGTCCTTATCCCTGTCCTCGACAGCCTCGAGGTGACGGTGGCGGGACGCGTCGACGACTACGGCGACTTCGGAACCACGACCAATCCGATGGCGAGCTTCAAGTTCCGCCCGTTTTCCGCGCTGATGTTCCGCGGCAACTACAACACCGCTTTCCGGGTGCCCGCCTTCAACCAGTTGTTCAACGGAACGCTCGAATCGCTCTACACCGGCGGCGCGATCGTGGACCCGTTCCGCTGCCCGAGCGGCGTGGTGAACGAAAACGTGCCCGGCTGCGAATCGCTCGTGCGGTCGATCGACCTCCTCAGTGGCGGCAACCGGGATCTCGAGCCCGAAACGGCCAAGATGTACAGCCTCGGCGCCGTGTTCGAGCCGTCGCGCAATTTCAGCGCCTCGGTAGATTTCTTCAGCATCGACCGTGAAGGTACCATCCAGGCGCTGTCGCTGACCCAGGCGCTGAACAACTTCGCGCTCGTGCCCCAGTTGTTCATACGGGATCAGGCGAACGGGCCGCTCCAGGCGATCGACCTGCGCGTCACCAACCTCGGCGGATCGAAGACCGAAGGGTTCGAGATTGCCGTTCGCGGCGGTATCGACGCTCTTTCGGGGCGGCTCGATGCGGGGCTCGACGCCACCTACCTGACCAAGAAGAAGGAGCAGGTCATCGCCGGCGGGCCTTTCCAGGACCGGCTCGGCGTCTTCGCGTTCAGCGGCGACCTTGGCCTCAAGTGGAAGCACAACGCGTTCATCAGCTATCGCACCGACATGTGGACCACCACGCTGACCCAGATCTTCCGCAGCGGGTACACGAACCAAGTGCTTCCCGGCATCGCCAATGGCACGACCACGCGGCCCAACACCGTCGATCGGGTCGACGAATACGTGATCTACAACCTGTCGGTGGCGTTCACGGGGCTCGAGGGCCTTCGCCTGTCGGCGGGGATCAAGAACCTGTTCGACACGGACCCGCCGTTCGCGATCAGCTACGACAGCAACACCGGCGGCGGAAGCTCGTGGGAGCCGCGCGTTGCCGATCCGCGCGGCCGGTCCTTCACGATCGCGGCCGAGGTGAAGTTCTAGCCCCGGTATCGCAAGGAGCCGCGGCACCCGCTGCCGCGGCTCTCTTCACGGTTTGCGAAAGGGCAGGGGCATCGCCCCGCGTCACGGGTAGGCGCGCGCGCCCTAAGCTCGCCCGTCCCTGCCGCCCTCCTAACGGGTCGCGAGGATCGGCTTCGCTCCGTCGCCTACGATGACGAACGCGGCCCAGTAGAATGGATGGGACGTGTCGGGATCATCCATGAGACCCTGCTGCGCCTTGTCGAGCGCCTGGGCCAGCGGAACGTCGGGACCAGCGTCGAGAAGCCCGCTTATCAGGCGCTTGGTCGCGTCGAAATCGTCCGGCACGGGCCAATGGCTTGCAAGGACGGTCCGCGCACCGGCACCCACGAATGCCCGTACCAGCCCGTCCAAAGCGTAGTTGCCGCCGGTCGTGACGCCGGCTTCGCGCGAGGCGCTTACCGTGGCCATGCCAGCCGTATCGCACGCGGAGAGGATGACGAGGTTCGCATCCAGATTGAGATCGAAGATCTCGCGGAAGCTCAGGAGTCCATCCGAACCTGAATCGCCGAACGAAGTAACGAGGGCCGGGCGCGCCGGACAGCCCCGGCGCGGCGCGGACACGAGACCGTGCGTCGCGAAGTGGACGATCTTGTACTGGTCCAGAGTCTTGTCGCTCAGCAGCTTGCTGTCGGTGAATTGCTCTCCGGTGCGTACCTCGCTCGCACCGCTCGTCAGGCGAGTTTGCGCGAAAAACAACTCGTCGGGCGCGATCGGCCGCTGCCAGACCGCCAGCGGCCAGTCGCACTCGCTTGCTACGACGCCGATCGGGCGCTCCTGCGGCAAGGCATTGCTACCCAGGCCGAGATAATTGCGCGGCGCCCTCGACGGCTCGAGCGCGCGAATGTCGAGGAAGCCCCGCGGGCTCACCGCGATCGAAACCTTCCGCCCGCGCCCGAGCCAGTCGACGCCCGTAAAATCGAACTCGTCCGCGCGGGGGTTCTTCATCCGCTCCTTGTAGGCGGTGACCCCCTTGTCCGCGGTCACCAGCACGTTCGGCGGCAGTTGCAGCATGGGACCGTCGGGCTCGAAAATGAGGTGGTCCAGCGACTGGACCTCGGCATCGACCTGTCCGAACAGCTTCACGTACAGCTTGCGCGCGGCTTCGACATCGAACGGAAGGTTGATCGTCTGGCCGCCCAGGACGGTCACCACGCTGTCGCGGATCGTCTGGACTTCCTTCTCGAGGTCGCTGACTTGCCCGTCGAGGGGCAGGACACGCGCGCCAGCCGAGGTGACCATCAGCCCGTAGAGGTCCTGACCGACCACGATGAGCTTGTAGTACCCTTCGCCGGCCTTCAGCCCCTTCTGGAGATCGGTGAGTTCGAGCGACTGCGGGGCAAGCGCGCGGTACCTCGGAAATGCCGACAGCTGCGATGTCAGCGCGGCCTGTTCCTGCCGGAAAGCGGCAAGCATGGCCTCGGCACCCCGCAGTCTCTCGGTGTCCTCCGCGGTGGGTTCTTCGATGGCCTGAAGGCGTGCGATTTCCACTTCCTGCCGGGCGATTTCGCGCCCGCGCCTGATGGCGAGCCGGAAGAGCGACGCCGCCTCGTCGTTGCCGTCGGACAATTGGCGGGCGAGGACCGCCTGGGTCTGCGCGACGCCCGGCCGCTCGAGCACCTGGGAAGCGCTGAACGTGGCCGCTGCCGCGTCGGCATCGCCCGCACGCGCCAGCAGCTTGAAGTACGGCCCCAGCAGCGAGCGCAGCGTCGGCCCGACGTCAGGGACCCCGGGAGCTGCCTTCACCACGTCTTCGTAAAGCCTTCGCGCCCCGGCAACGTCTCCGCTGCGGCTCAGGAACGAGGCCTTGCGCGCCCTTGCCGCCAGCAGGGCAGGGGAATTGGGATAGGAGTTGCCGATCGCGGCAACGGCGTTGTCGAACGCACTTCGCGCGTCTTCAAGGCGGCCCTGCGCCTCGGCGATCAGGGCGAGTTCCATCTGGATTTCGGAACGCAGGAACCCGGTCGAAACGACACGGCCGTCGCGCACTGCGTCGATCGCTTTCGCCGCTTCCTCGAACAGGCCCGTCGCCCTGTCGAGGTCGCCCAGCTGCCGGTGCGCGATGCCGGCGAGCAGTTTCGATTGCCCGTCGAGAACTTCGGCTCGCTCCTGCTCGGTCAGGCCGGGATCGAGGCCGCCGAGCCTCTGCAGGGCCAGGTTCTCGCGATTGATCTGGTCCGACAGGCTGAGATTGATCACGCCCGCGCGAAGCGCCTCTTCCAGTGCCTCGTCGCTGACGGGAGGGACCGGCTCGCTGAGAGCGGACAGCGCATCGGCCGAGCGGCCCTGGTTGAGCATGTCGATCGCGCGGTAGTTGCGCAGCAGTCGTTGGCCCACCCCGTCGCCGCGCGGGACGGCCCCCGTCGCCTGGTCGAACATCCGGCGCGCGCCTTCGAAGTTGCCCAAGTTCGACAGCTGCAGCCCCTGGTTGAGCAGCGATTCGGCATGCCGGCGCGGATTGTCGCGATTGCGCGCGGCGGCGGCTTCGAAAAACTCCGCGGATTCGGCAAACCGGCCGCCATTGTTGCGCGTGTACCCTTCTTCCACCGCGTCGGCTGCCTCCAGCAGGCCCGCCTGCACGCGCGCAAAAGCCGCGGGATCGCTGACCTCGGTCGAGGCGACGCGAATTTCGCCCGGCTGGGGCGCGTCCCTGACGATCGAGGCCAGTGCGAGCCGCAAGGCCGGGTCGTAGCCGGCAAGGCCCTCGGCCAAGTAGGCCGTACCCGCCCGTTCGATGGCATAGCGGCGATAATCGACCTTGGCGGCCTCGTCGCGGCAGGTGACCATCTCGACAGGGCCGAGTCCCTCGATCTCCGTGCGGGCGACCTGCCCGCAATCGAGGGACGGCAGCCCGGGTCCATTGGGCTCGCGGAGCAACGCCACTGTCCGCCGGACCGCGAGCACGTTGCCGACAGAGCCGGCGGCATCGCGGCAACTCAGCCGGTACGCCCGGTCGAACATCCCGCCGATGCGCGGATCGGATGGCGCGTTCTGGGCGGTGCAGGCGACCCCCGAGGTCCCGACGCGGAACGAATTGCGGACAGACAGCGGAGTGTTGGACTGGCCCATCACGGGGGTGGCAAGCGCAATCGCAATGGCTCCCGCCGAGGCCGCGGCGAAGATACGATCGATCATGGATTGTCTCCGGCCGGGGTGTCTTCGGGCACTGCGGAACCCAGCAGCGCAGGGTTACCCGCTCCGGCGACCGGTTCGACGACATTGACGACCGGGTTGAGGTCCCGCGTGTTGATGAGCGGGGAAGGGGGGGCGATCGGGGCCGATGCCGCGGCGCTCTCGCTTTCTTCCTCCTGCTCCTGGCCAGCATCTTCGTTTTCGCCCGAACCGTCGCCGGACGACCCGGATTCCGCAGTCGGCGGCGCCACCGGCGCCGGTGCAAGCGGCGTCGCCTGGACCACCGTGATCGTGCTCGCGATCGATGCGACCGGGTCTCTCGTCCCGGTGGTGCACGCCCCGGTCGTGAAGACGCACCCGTTGAGCTGGCTGTTGCTGCTGAAACCGGCGAACTGCTCGCTGTCGGGGGTGGGGTCGGCCTGTACGAGCGCGAAAGCGGCCGCCCCGGACACGGTGCCGGTACTGGTCTGGAACTGCCCGTTGATAACGATCTGCGCACCTCCCGACGGCGGCGTGCCGGCAACGGTCACCTCGCTGTTTTCGAAGGTGGTCAGGAAACCCGCCGGAACCTGCGCGGTGCCGGTGTTCTGGATGTAGAAGGTGTCGGTCGGGAAGATCTCGAGTCCGGCGGCGTTCAGCACGCCTTCGGGTCGGGCAACCGCCAGCGGCCGATTGATATCGGCGATCACGCCCTGGTAGCGGGGATCGGCCCGCAGTCGCGTGAGGATTTCTTCGCTCGCGACATGGATGTTGTTCGCTTCGATGAACACGATCCCACCGAGGCCGCCCGAGGGGTCGGCTAGCCGGACCGAGCCCCCGGTCGCCTCGATTTCGACCGTCCCGGACAAGAGGCCGAGCGCCGTCGATGCGGCAAAATCGGTCGCGTTGATTGCCCCCGAGACACGAAGAATACCCGCGGGCGTCTCGGTCTCGCGGTTTCCGGTGGCCAGGATCAGCGTGCCCCCGGCCCCGTAGAGCTGGCTGCCCGTGACCGTCAGGTTGCCGATGGTCATGTCGGTCGCCTGTGCGGTGTCGGCACCGACGATCACGATCTCGCCCCCCCGGATCCGGGCGAACTCTGCATTGTCGAGGACGTAACCCGCCGGGGACCCAAGGCCGTCGCCGATGAACATGCCCGCCGCGTTCGTCGTGGCAAGTTCGATTACGCCAGACGACGACAGCGCATCCAGCGATCCGGCGGAGGTGATCGCGATATCGCCCGAAACGACCGTGATGCCGGGAGATCGCCAGGCGCCCCCAACGGTCGCCAAGCCGCCGAAGGACAGGTCGATGAAGCTGGAGGCAGAAATCCCCTGCGCGCTCAATGCGCCCGTTCCGGCACCCCACAGGCTGTTTGCCTGGATTGCTCCGCCGAAGCTCGCCGACCCGCCGATGGCGATCGGCACTGCGCTGAAGATCGGCAGCATGCCGTTCGCGCCGCGGAACGGCTGGAACACGTTGTTCACCGAGCCCGCCGCCGATGCGTTGCCGAAATAGACAGCACCGCCCGGTGCAGTGATCGAGCCGGTCGTCAGACTGCCGCCTGCCAGCAACAGCACGTCGCGGCCCGCTAGGTTGCCGGTCGTGATGGCGCCCGAGGTCTGGATTCCGAGGTCACGAAGCGCGCTCACGGCGCCCGCCGATACCGGACCCGACCCGCCGGCGATGGCCACCTTGTATTGCGCGCCCGGTGCGGTGCTGGGATTGGCAATCCCGGCCTGGGCGGACCCGTTTATCGTCACTCCGTTCGCCGCGGCGATGAACACCGAATCGCCGGCGTTGAGGTTGTCGGTGCTCACGGCGCCCGCAGTGGAGCGCAGGTCGATCGAACCCGAAGCCGTCGTGCTGAGGACCCGCAGGCCTGCATCGCCGCTGAGCTGGACCGAGGTCGCCCCGATGGTGTTGGTCTGGAACAGGCCGGTCGATGCACCTCGCAGGATGCCGGTCAGGATCTGGCCCGATATCGTTACCGGACCTCCCACCGGGACCGGCTGCGACGCGAGGATCGGCGCCGGATCGAACCCGCCGCCGACGGTGCCGCCAAGCGCCTCCATCGAATTGCTGGCGATATATATCTGGCCTGCGCCGGAAGTCGTGATCGAGCCCGTCGTCAGCGACGTGCCGGGCAGCGCGAGGAACAGCTGCGATGCGTTTACGTCGCCAACCGCGATAGCGCCGGGCGACGAGACGCCGATCGCAGTCGCGGCGGACAGGTTTCCGGCCGTTATGCCGACCTGCGAGCGCAGGCCGATACGGTAGCCGTCCACAGGGGATGAAACCGGGTTTACGAGGCCCGCGGACACCGCCCCGGTGACGAGCGCTCCTCCGGCGTCGACGAAGACGCTGTCGCCCGACGTCAGGGCGCCGGTGGTGATTGCCCCACCCGCCGTAAGGTCGATCGTCTGGCCGGAAACGATCGCTCCGGTGGCCAGCGACGAACCCGCGTCGAGGGTGACGCCCGCGCCTGTCAGCGCATCGGTCGTGATCGAACCTGCCGCGAGCAGTTCGATGTCGCCGTCGGTGGCGATGCTGCCGGTCAGCACCGAACCGTCGAGATCGAGCAGGAACCCTCCGGGGAACGCGAAGTTCGCATAGGCCAGGAAGTCGAGCCCCGTCGCGATCGACGGCAAGCTTCCGACGGTAAACGTGCCGAGGGTTGCGGGGCGCGTCGCGGGAAGGACGAAGTTGCCCGCATGGAGCGTCAGGGCCCCGGTGTTCACGGCAGAATTGTCGAGCGACACCAGCATCTGCCCGGGCGTCGAGATGCTCAGCCCGCTCGCGATGTTCACCGTCGATTGTGAGGCCAGCAAGTTGAACGGCTGGGCCGTCACCGTCACGGGCGCGAGGACGGGAACGCCGGTCGTCGTATCGAGAACCTGGAGAACCGTCGTCGAGGCGTTCGGTGCCGAGTCTCCGGTCGTCGTCAGCGAGATGCTGTTCACGTTGACGTCGGATTGGCGGATGAACAATCCGCCCTCGGTGCCGCCCCCTGCCGAGTAGAAGGAAAGCCCGTCGACCGATCCCGTGCCGCCGAAGCCGTGGGCGCTGAAGACGATGTTGCCCGCGGTCAGGGACCCGCGTTCGGTGCGGTTGAACCGCTGCGTCACGGTGACACCGAGATCGCCGGCATACCCGTCGCCCCCGGCGCCGGCCGTTGTACCAAAGCCGCCGTCTCCGCCGAAGCCTGACCCGTCGAAGATGAAATCGCCGAACGTCACGGGAGAGCCGCGGACGAGCAAGCCGGCGAAGCCGCCGTAGCCCAAGCCCCCGTTGCCCCCGTTGCCCACCGTCGTTCCCGATCCGCCGTCGCCGCCCGCGCCGCCGAACCCGCGCGCCACCGCATTGACCACTCCGAAAGTCGCTGAGCCGGTGTTGCTGGGGGTGTCAACGCCGCTGGCGGTCCCGATGTTCATGCCGCCGCCGAAGCCGCGCCCGCCCGTGCCGCCGTTCGCGCCCGGCGCGGTTGTACCCCCGCTGCCGCCGGCACCTCCAAAACCGCCAAAGCCGTCGGCGAGAACGGTCGTGGTGCCATTGACCTCCAGTACCCCGCGCCCGGCATTGCCGAGGGCAAAGGCAAAACCGCCGTAGGCATCGCCGCCGACCCCGCCGGCCTGGCCGGAAAGGCCTTCGCCGCCGAAACCACCCGAAGCGCTGACGTCGATGACGAGGTCACCGACCGAAACCCGGCTCGGTCCGTTGACGCTTTGCGCTTCGATGCCCGCGGTGCCGGAAAAGGCCGTGCCCCCTCTGCCGCCGCCGGGCTGGGTCGCGTTGCCGCCAAATGTTGCGGCACTGAAGACCGCCGTTCCAGCGACGTCGATCGTTCCGTTGAACGATCCGATCAGCGCCCGCGGGGTGCGGAAAGGCCGCACGCTGATGGCATCACCGCCGTTGACGCCGTCGCCGCCTGTCGCGTCCGCTTCCAGCTCGAGGAAGCCGCCGACATCGATGTCACCGCCGTTGACGAACATCCATGCGCGGCCCGAGCCGGCGGTCCCGCCGTTGCCGGTCCCGAAGGCCGAGCCCCCGTTCGAGCTGGCCTCGATTATGACGTCCTGGAGCGAAATGGTGCCGCGCAGGCCGGTTCCGTTGTTGTCGCCGGCGAACACTTGCGCAAAACCGCTGCCCGCGTTGCCGCCGTTACCGCCGTCCCGGCCGTCGCCCCCGGAGATGTCTCCGTCAAGAGCGGTGAAGCCGGTCACCGTGAGGCTGCCGTTGTTCACCCCGATGAAGGCGTTATGTGCGTTGGGATCGGGGTTGGCAAAACCGTGCCCGCCGTTCACCCCGTCGCCGCCCACCGCGTTGCCGTCGACCTCCAGATCGCCGTTGAGGGTCACGTTTCCGTTGTTGACGATGACCCGCGCCGATCCCGCGGTGCCCGATCCCCCGTCGCCCGTCCCGGAAGCGAACCCTCCGAATGCGTCGACGTTGACGACGAGGAATTCCGATGCGGTTGCATTGAGCGTCGCACCGTTGGTCGCGAATATCTGCGCGGCCCCGCCGATCCCCGCGCCGCCGTTGCCCCCGGTCCCGACGCCGGTGCCGCCAAGGCCGTCCGCGCGGACCTCGATATTCGTGAAGTCGAGCGTGGTCGAGCCGCCGGTCGCCTCGAGGGTGGCGAACCCGCCCTGGCCGCTGCCTCCATTGCCGTCGGTGCCCTCATCCGGCGTTCCGCCGTCCCCGCTGGCGTCTACCTGCAACGAACCTCCGCGGATCGCTCCGCCGCGCATCTGCAGCCGCGCAGTGCCGCCGGTGCCGTTGCCGGCTTGTCCCACCTGACCGCCACCACCCACGCCGCGCGCCTGAACGATGAGAGAGGATGCGTCGATCGTGCCGTTGTCGAGGAACAGCTGCGCCGTGCCCGCGGTGGCATTACCGCCGATGGTCCCGGCAAACCCGGCGCTGTTGCCTCCGAAACTGTTGGCACTGACCTGAAGCAGAGGCGCAGTGGACTGCGGGTCGACCGTGATCGTTCCGCCATTGAGGACAGCAATGGTGGCGCTGCCGCCCGTCGCGTTTCCGCCGATGCCTCCGTTTCCTCCCGCATTCTGGGAGAAAACGAGAGTCTGGCCGGTCGCGTTGAAGGTGGCGTTGTCCACCGTCAGGTCCGCCGAGCCGCCGCTCGCATCGCCGCCCCGCCCGGCGTCCGTGCCATTGCCGCCCACCGCGCCCGGTCCTCCGCCAGGAAGCGCAGTCGTGAGGATGCCGCCATTGCGGACCGTTACGTTGCGAATGCCCCCGAAAGCATTGCCGCCGTTGACGACACCGCTGGGGGGCTCGACCGAGAAGGGGACGCCTCCGCCTTGAGCGAAGGAGCTGGGGAGGAGGTCCGCCGACGTCATGGTCGCGTTGTCGACCGTGATGAAAATGCTGCCACCGGTGGCCGTACCGCCGGTCGTGCCGCCGACCGTGGCGGTGCCGCCCGTCGCCCGTGCGATGATCCGGATAAGGCCGAAGCTGCCGGTCGTCGCCGGGCCGTTCAGAACGGCACCGTTCAGCACGTCGATGGTGGCGGTGCCCCCGGTTGCCGCACCGCCCGTCGCATCGCCGCCGCCACTGGTCCAGCCGCCGAACGCCTCGGCCGACAGAAAGTCGAGGTCGCCGAAGTTGCCCTGCCCGGTGACATTGCCGTTGGCGACGGAGATCGTGGATCCGGCGTCGCTTGCGAATATGCGGGCGGTGCCGCCAAACCCGGCACCGGCTCCGCTCCCCGAATCGGCGCCGCCGACGCCATCGGCGGCGACATTCAGCTCGTCGGTCGAGAAGCTTCCGCCGCCGTTTACCGAGAGTATCGCCGTTCCGCCGGTCCCCGTTCCCCCCGAACCACCGGCGCCATTGCTCGACCCGGCGATCCCGTAGGCGTGCACGCGGGTGACGCCCCCGACCGCGACAGTGCCGCCTGACGCGGTTACGCTGGCATTGCCGCCCGTCGCGCTGCCGCTGAAGTCGGTGAACGCACTTGCACCCACGAAGGCGCTTCCGCCGACGGCAATCGATCCCCCGGAACTCGCCGCGATCCTAGCCGACCCAGTGGTCACTGCCGCACCCGGCGCGCTTGCCGCCTGGTTGTTTTCGACGATCACATCCCCGCCGACGGTGATTGCCCCGCCTGCGTCCGCGTCAACCGCGGCGAAGTTGGTGACCGAAAAGCCGCTTGCGGGCGCCGCGATCTTGGGATCGAGCGCCTCGGCCAAGAGGGTTCCCGCGACGTTGATCTCGCTGCCGGCGCCCGAGGCACGAACCTGCACGCCGTTGAAGTTGGGATCGGAGGATCCCTGCGCCCCCGCCGCCGAGAGGTTCGAGGCGAAGTTGATTACCTCGCCCCCATTGGCGAAGACGAAGGTGTTCGAGGTCGCCTTGGCCGTGACGGCGGACGTGAAGTCCTGCGAACCGGTGATGGCGATCGACGCCTGTCCGCTGCCCCCGCCTGCCGAAGGCGCGAAGGACGGTTCACCGGCAAGGACGTCGTAACCGGCAGACAGAACGACGGCGTTGCCGTCCACGTCGGCGGCATCGGCAATATCGAAGCCGAGCGAACTGCCCGCGCCGATCGCCATGGTGATCGCGTCGTTCTTGGGGACCGCGACCATGTAGATGCGGCTTGCATTTCCGATGTCGCCGGCCGGTCCGGTCGTGGTGCCGGTGTGGGACAGCGTCGTGCCCGTCCCGCTGGTGCCCGACGTGACCTGGATGTCGAACAGGCCGTCGGTCCGAAGCGTGATGGTCGCGGCGTCTGCGCTGACGAGCGCCGACACCCGCTTGCCGTCGATCGCGCCGCCCTGGTTGATCACCGGCGCAACGATGGCGAGATAACTGCCGAGGCCGGGTGCAGTCCCGGTAATCTGCGCACCCGGCTGGATGGTTACCGCCGATCCAGGGCGGACGGCGCCGTTGAACTGCACGAATTCGCCCCCGGCGCCGGACTGTTCGAACACGCCGCCGACGACCGCGGGATCGATGCTGGTCAGGCCGAGATTGCCGACGTTGAACACGGCGCTGGAGCCGATGATGATCCCGCCGGGAGTGTAGAAATAGACCGTGCCGCCCGGAACGTTCGACTGAAGCTGAAGCTGCGAGATGACCGTGCCGTTGAACTGGATCGGACGGCTCGGGTCGGTCGGCAGGATGCGGTTGAGCACTGAAAAGTCGGCCGTCGACTGGAAGGTCGCTGTCGTGCCGGCGGGCTGGAAAATGATCGGGACGCCAGGATTGGTCGTGTCGAGGCCGGGGAAGACCGTCCAGTTGATGACGGCATCGGAAGAAGTGATATCGACCGTCGTCGTCCCCGTTCCGGTGGAGATCGACCCGCTTCCCGACGAGAAGGTGCCGTTGCCCTGGAACGACTGCGCCCGGCCTTCGGTCGCGCCGGCGACGAGGCCGATCGCGAGCGCGAACGTGGAACAGTAGGCGAGCGCGCTGCGGCTGCGATCCTTGCGCATCAGTTGGTCCTCCAGGGAAGAATTCGCGTCGATAGTGTCAGCAGGAAGCGGGCCTTCCCGCGTGTGGTCTGGATTGCCGTTCTTTCGAGCGGAACGGCCATACCGGCGTCGAGCTGAAGCCGGTCACCCAGGTAAGCGCGGATGCCTCCCCCCGCAGAAGTCAGCCTGTCCGTGCCTCCAGGGCCCTTGTTCCAGACCTTGGCCCGGTCGGCGAAGGCATACGGTTGGACGCGCAGTTCCGAGCTTTCGAGAAGCTTGTAGCGTCCGCCGCGAAGCTCCACGCTCGCGCCTACGCCGCTGTCGCCCAGGATCGCGCCGGGATCGTAACCGCGTCCGACGGTGTAGTTTCCGCCCGTGAATTCTTCAAAGCTGAGCAGCGGGTCGAAAGCGTATTGCGCCCGGGGCTGGATCGCCACCGCGATATCGGAACCCAGCGCATATTCCAGCTCGCCGGAAAAGCGGACGAGGCCAGCGGTCGGATCGCCGTCGAGCCTGCTCGGCGGTGTCGTTCCCGCCGGGCACCCGACGCCGCCGCATCCCGGGGATGCGCCGAACAGGTCGATCGCCTTGCGAACCTCGAACGAGGCGCCCGCGCGCCATTTCGGGCGGATGTTGTCGAGGTCGATCGAATCGAGGTCGGCGCGAAGCCAGAGGATCCGCAGCTTGTCGCGCGACAGCTTGCCGATGAGATCGACGTCCTGGTCGACGAAGTCGAAGCCGCCGCCGATCCACACGTTTTGGCCCTGCGTTCGGGTTACCGGATAGCGCGCGCTCACCTGCGCGAACAGCGTACGCGCCGTCAGCTCGGGTCCGGCGGGCGCGGCCGCCCCCAGATCGGGCTTGGTCCACGCGTAGGTGAACTGGCCGCCGACCACGAGGCCCTCGCCCCCGGGCCGGAACTGGTGGCTCGCCTGGACGATCTGCTGCTCAGCGAAGTCGGCGGTCGAATAGAAACCCAGCGAAGTCGCGTCACCGAGCCCGGTCAGGCCGAAGGCCTGAGCGCGCACCTGTCCGCCCCAGCGGCCGGTCTCGGCGGCGGCGAGGTTCTGCACCGTGAGATCGACGGTGTAGCGCCGGCGAACGACGGTTACCTCCCCGATCAGGTCTCCCGGAGCGGTGCCGGCGGGCTTGAGCGTCAGCTGGACGTCATATCCGGGCAGGTCGCGCGCGAACAGGAGATAGCGTTCGGCGCGGTATCGATTGAAGACCTCGTCCTCGCCGAGGCGCCCGAGATATTCCTCGAGCTTGCGTTCCGCCCCCCGTGTCTCGCCGCGGGCACGGATCGCGCTGATGCGGGCATAGAGGACTTCCAGCCGCACCTCGCCATTCTCGATCCGCTGGGTCGGCACCTGGACCGCGGCGAGGTAGCCCTTGTTCCGCAGGATCGTCGCCGCAGCGTCGCGGATTTCGCAGATGACGGCGACCGATTGCGGCTGGCCGGCGAAGGGCTTCCAGGCCGCCTCGAGTTCGGTCGGAGCTGCCCCCTTCAGATTGTTGAAGGTGACGTTGCTGATCGTGACGGGAATGTCCTGATACTGCGGGTCCGCCAACGGACAGGGCGAGCGCTCGATCCCCCCCGAGATCGAAAGCTGCGCAGGGGGCCCCGCCTTGGGCCGGCTGATGGATTCAAGCTCGTCGCGAGTCGGAGCTCCGGTCGGAGCCGGCAGGGCCTGGGCGAATGCCGGTCCACCCACTCCTGCCACTGCCGCCGACATGGAGGTAGCTGCCAGCCAATAGCAGAGGCTTGCGCGCGCGTGCGCCATTCGGATTCCCCCAAACTTAGTCCCAAGCAACCCGAATGTTCTCTTTGGATAGGGACACTACTCTCCTGATTTGAAACGTCAATCGGCTCAAGGCTGCCAGAAAATTCGAAGCGGCTTCATCGCCCGTCTGTGGCCGGTCGGCCGCTCGAACTCCGACAGGCCGGTTCATGGACGATGCGAATTCGCGGCCCCGCCGAAGCAGCGCGCACCCACGAATGCCCATTGAACAGTGCACGAATTCGCTTATGTTGCGATTGGGACTTCTGAATAGGGCGTCCCGAATTTCCGCTCACAACTGAGCGCTGCAGAGAAGGCCGAGCGTAACGCCCGTCTTCTCGCCGGAGGCAGCGCACCACGCTCGGCTGCTCTAGGAGGCAGTCGATGGACCGTTGTGCCTATCGTTTCGGTTTCTCGTTCGCCGTTTACGACGACTGGTGGGCGAGAAACCCCATCAGCCTCGACGTGGAGTCTTACAGCGAGGCTGCATTCGCACGTTTTCAGCGCTGCACGCTCGACAGTTACCTCACGGAATTGGCGCGGCGGTGCCACGAGCGATTGCTTCACGCGTATCGCCTGCTCAACCCTGCCGCTCCATACCCCGAGGGTCATCGGCGCTACGGCCCCTACGTGCTCGACCGCCTGATCTGCCCGTGGGACCGGTTGTGTGTCCTGTACCGCTCGATGCACTTCGACGCCCAGATCGATTTCTTCGACCAGCATCGCCTTCGCGAGGAGCGGCGCTGGCGCCGCTTTATCGAAGACACCTGCATGACCCCGTTCACCGAACGTGCCGAATGGACCCGCTCGCTGCTCGAGGGAGTGGGGGGCCTCGCGCCCGATCCCCGCTCGACCAGTCTCCCGATCGAGGAACTGTTCGACGCCATCATTGCCACCCTGAAAGGAGAAGACCATGAACATGCCTGGCTCATCTAGGCCCGACGATATCGTCCGCCTGCTCGATGCGGCGCACTTCGCCGCGGAGAAGCACCGCAACTGCCGGCGCAAGGACGCCGGGGCCACCCCCTACATCAACCATCCCTTGCGGGTCGCGCAGGTCCTTGCCGAAGAGGGGATCAGGGAAGTCGACGTCCTCATGGCGGCGCTCCTCCACGATACGGTCGAGGACACCGAGACTACGACTGAAGAACTTCGAGCGCGGTTCGGCGCGACCGTGGCTGGCCTCGTCGCAGAGGTCACCGACGACAAGGCGCTCGACAAGCAGGTGCGCAAGGACCTTCAGGTCCTCAAGGCACCTAACAAGTCGGATCGGGCCAAGCTGATCAAAATCGCCGACAAGATCAGCAACCTCGAGGACCTTGTCGCGCGCCCGCCCGACTGGCCCCGCGAGCGGATCGAGCAATACCGCGAATGGGCCAGCCGCGTCATCGCCGGATGCAGCGGGGTCAACGGGAAGCTCGATGCGCGCGCGCTCGCCCTGTGCACGGAGTGTAAGCCGCACGGAGCTGAAGGGGCCGACCGCGGAAAGGGGGCAGTCGGCCTCGCAGCCGGTTAATCTGGTCGAGCGGCGGGCCCCACAGCGGCCGGCCCCGTGCTCAATGTTCGTGCGCGGACTGGCTGGCCCGACCAGGGAGCGGATCGCTGCTGCGTTCCCACCAGTAGGGTTCGCGGCGGCGGTTGCCCGTGACTTGTTCGTTGAGCGTCGCCGCGTCGTAGAGCCGCCCCCCCAGCATGACCCGCGAAACCTTTTCGGTGTTGCGGATATCGTCGAGAGGATTTGCGTCGAGAATGACCAGGTCTGCGAGCTTGCCCGGTTCCAGCATGCCGAGGTCGCGTTCCATGCCCAGCGTCCGGGCCGGCATTATCGTCGCCGCCTGGAGCGCCTGAAGCGGCGTCCAGCCGCCCTTGACGAAGCTCCACATTTCCCAGTGGGCGCCGATGCCGTCCTGCTGGCCGTGCGCGCCGATGTTGACCTGGATTCCGCGGTCGGCAAGCTTGCGGGCCTCGCGGGCCGCCCATGTGTCGGCGTAGTCTTCCTCGGGTGCGATTTCCCGTCGGGCGCTCGCGGCGGCGAGAGTGCCCGGCGGCACGTGCGCGGTCAGCAGGGGATGCTCCCACAGGTTGGTGCGGGCTCGCCAGTAGGGATCGGCGCCCGGTCCGCCGTAGGCGACGACGAGCGTGGGCGTGTAGTTGACGCCCGTCTGGGACCACATCTGCAAGACATCCTGGTAGAACGTGCTGCCGGGCACGTTGTGCTCCACCGTGGCGTTCCCGTCCTGGATCAGGCTCATGTCGAGGTTGAACAGCGATCCGCCCTCGGGCACCACGAGCATGTTTTCGGCCTGGGCGGCGCTGACCACCATCTGGCGCTGCTCTCGCCGGGGCTGGTTGTAGTTCTTGACGCTCATCGCCCCTTGCGCCTTCAGTCGGCGGACGTGGGCCAGCGCGTCCTCGAGCTTGCCGATCTCGGCGAACCGGCCCGCCGCCTTCGCGCCGTAGATGATCTCGCCGGTCGAGAATATTCGCGGCGCAAGAATGATGCCCGCCCGCTGCATCTCGCTCGCGGCGAAGATCTCGATCGCGCTATTCGAAGGATCGTGGATCGTGGTTGTGCCCAGCGCGAGGTTGGCCATCGCCGACCAGTTCTGCTGGGGAACCAGCCCGTTTTCCCCCTGCGGTCCGTGCGCGTGCGCGTCGATGAAGCCGGGAACGACCGTCTTCCCCTTCAGGTCGACCGTCGGCACTCCCGCGGGGATCACGGTTTCGGATCTCGGCCCGACGGCGGCGATGCGATTGCCCCGGACGAGGACGACCCCGTCCTCGATGATCCCGCCGTCGTCGCCGCGCATGGTGATGATCCGCGCCCCGGTCAGCGCAACCGAGCCCGTCGCCTGGTCCGCCCGGACCGTCCGCGACAGGTCGATACCGGATGCCGGCACCGTGTATCGGTCCGCAAACGCGTTTGCGGTATCGGCCGAGTACAACACCGGCCCGATGCTCCAGTGAGCGCGGCGACCGCCTTGCGAGAAGTGGATGAAGTCCCCGCCGCCCTGGCTGAGCCGGACGGCCGGGAGCGCGCCCTTGTCCGTCGCCGCGGTCACGTCCTGCGCGCCCGGCAGAAGCGGCATCAGGTGGGCCTCGTAGTTCTGGCGGAAGGCCGCGTACTGACCGTCGGGCGAAACCTCGAAATCGCTCGTCAGATCGCCGGAAGCGTGGACCCGCCGGGCCTCGCCTGCCAGATCGGTGCTGAACAGCTGCAGCTTGTCCCCGGCCCGCGCCGTCATGAACAGGCGGTCGGAATCCGCCCCGAACTGGGGATTGCCCCCACCGCGCTCGACGAGGCGGGGGCGCCCCCCGCTTGCGGAGACGAGGTAAGTACCTGCGTCCCGGTTCCAGCGGTCGGCCGTGAGGCCGCCCCCGGAGCCTGCCTCGAACGCGATCAGCTTACCGTCGGGCGAGAAGCGCGGGCTCGAATAGTGGCCAGGCTCGCTCGTGACCGTTCGCGCGGACCCTCCCTTCGATGAAACGGTCATGATCCGGCCGAGGTCATCGTCGGCCCAGTCGACGAAGACGATCGACGATCCGTCGCGCGACCAGCTTGGCCAGGCTTCGAAGCGCTCGTCAGTCGAGCGCGTCAACCTGCGCGGCGTCCCTCCGTCCGTCGCCTTCAGCCAGAGCTTGCCGAGCGATTCGAAGACGACGTGCCGGCCGTCAGGCGAAACCTGTGCCCAGCGCACCATCCTGGTCCGGAAGGTTTCGGGGGCCACCTCGATATCCGGATGGAGCGATTCGGCGACCGTGCGGTCGTCCGCGATCGTGAAGGGCACGTCGCGCACTTCTCCGCCGCTCACCGGCACCCGGCGGATCTTGCCGCCGGACCAGAGCACGATCTCGCTGCTGTCGGCGGTCCAGTCCATGTTGGGATAGACGCCGGTAACGGCCCAGGTCTCCTGCATGTCCTGGTCCGGCAGGTCCATGAGCTTGCGTTCGTTGCCGCTGGCGAGATCGCGCACGAACAGTTTCGACTTCGCGCGTTCGCGGCGCACGAAGGCAAGGTACTTTCCGTCAGGCGAAGGATTGGGGCGGACAGCGCCTCCGTTTCCGGCGGTCAACCGGTGGGTTTCCCCGGTCTCGAGCTCGTACCGTTCGATCGCGAACAGGCTGCGATTCGAATCCTGCGCGTACTGGAAGACCCCGCCCGGCGTGATGTCCCGGGTGAAATAGATCGTCTTGCCGTCAGGCGCGAAGGTCGGTTCGCCGAGTTCCTTCTGGTGCTTCTCGTCGACGCGCTTGACGAGCTGGACGCCGGTGCCGCCGTCCACGTGGAACAGCCAGACCTCGCCGGTGCCCAGCGACCGGGCGGTGGTGAAGTGCTTCTTCGCCACGATGTACCGCCCGTCAGGGCTCCAGCTGGGCTGGTTGAGGAGGCGGAAATCCTCCTTGGTAAGCGGCTTCTTGTCGGAACCGTCCGCTCGCATGAGCCAGATGTTGTCGCCGCCGCCGCGATCGGAAACGAACGCGATCCGGGTCCCGTCTGGCGACCAGCGCGGTTGCTGGTCGTAGGAAAGGCCCTCGGCTATCCGGGTCGGGGTGCCGCCCGCGATCGGCATGACGTAGATGTCGCCGAGCATGTCGAACGCGATGCGCGCGCCGTCGGGCGACACGTCGACGTTCATCCAGGTGCCTTCGTTCGTGTTGACCGGCACCTTGCGCAAGGTCAGGCCCTGCGGTGCCTCGACGTCCCACGTCGACGCGGCTTCGCCCTTCGCGGTCTCGGGCACCGTGGACGCCGGCGGCGCGTGCTGGGTGGCGGCGTCGCTCGGGGACGCGTCGAGAGGCGGCGCTACCTGCGCGTGGACCGTGGCAGACGTCGCCAGCAGGGCGCAGGCAAGCGGGAGCTTTGACAGCATGTCGAGGTCTTTCGATGTGTCGGAGGGCGACCCCCCATTTCTTGTGGGCGGTGCGGGGGATGGCGGAAGGCGGCGGCGAACGCAAGCCGCTGCGGCGAAGGACCAAAGCTGAGGAAAACCGGACCATTCGGCGTGAGCGGAACTGCGAGCTTGCTACGGAGGCGCAGTGAAGAATCAGATCGATCTCGGGACCGACCCCAGCGGAGCATCCGTCTGCCTGGACGTCGAGGAACTGCTCGCGACGCGGCTGCTGGTGCAGGGCAACAGCGGATCGGGCAAGTCGCACCTGCTTCGCCGCGTGCTCGAGGAGAGCGCCGCGATCGTCCAGCAGATCGTTATCGATCCCGAGGGCGATTTTGTCAGCCTTGCCGATGAATTCGGTCACGTCGTAATCGACGGGGCGGCTTATTCCGACGCCGAGATCACCCGGTTGGCCGCGCGCGCCCGCGAACACCGGGCCTCGGTCGTGCTCGCGCTGGACGGGCTCGAGATCGACAACCAGATGCGCTGCGCCGCGCAGTTCCTGTCCGCGCTGTTCGACGCGCCCGACAGGCACTGGTACCCGGCGCTGGTGATCGTCGACGAGGCGCAGCTTTTTGCACCGTCCGCATCGGGAGAAGTCAGCGACGACGCGAGGCGCAGCTCGCTTGCCGCGATGACGAACCTGATGTGCCGGGGCCGCAAGCGAGGCCTTGCAGGAGTCATCGCGACGCAGCGACTGGCGAAGCTGGCCAAGAACGTTGCGGCCGAGGCGTCGAACTTTCTCATGGGCCGCACCTTCCTCGACATCGACATGGTTCGCGCCGCCGACCTGCTCGGGATGGAGCGGCGCCAGGCGGAACAGATCAGGGATCTGGAACGGGGCCATTTCCTCGGGCTGGGACCCGCGATCAGCCGGCGCCCTGTCGCGGTGCGGATCGGAAGCGTCCGGACCCGTGCCAAGTCGACCGTCGCAGGCCTGACGCCGCCCCCTGCCGCGACCGGCGACGACATGGCAGCCCTTTTACACGCGCCGTCAGAGGATCCGCCCGCGCAGGCGGACCTGTGGAGCATGGCAGATCCGCGGCCTGCCACCGCCGCCGCCCTGCAGGAATCCATCGTTTGCCAGGCCAGCGCGGAAGCGGCGTGCCCTCAGCCCGAGCTGTCGACCGAGGACGCGGCGGCAGTGGTGTGCGCGGTGATCATGGACATGGCGGGCGAGGAAGGGTGCACCTTCCTTCCCGCGGCCGCGCTGTTCCAGGATTTCACGGTCCGCTGCCGGATGCGCGGGCTGAAGAACCACGGGCTCGACGCCGCCGAGTTCCGCAAGAGCTTTTCCAAGGCCCTGGCCGGCATCGGACTGGCTGACCCCGGCGAACAGGGCGCGCTCCTGCTCGGTCTCGCCGAGACGATCCCTGCCGACCTGATGGCGCCCTTCCTCGCGATCGGTAAAGCCGCGATCGAAGGCCAGCCATGTCCCGACGACGAGGCCTTGGCGGTACTTTACGGCACCCGGTCGGTCGGCCGCGCACGACGGATGCTCGAGCATCTCGAACGGAGCGACCTCGTGGTCGTGCGAACCGATTTTTCCGGGCGCAGATCGGTCGCGATCCCCAGGCTTGACCTCGCCACCGCGATGGCCTGACGAAGCCGGCCTGGCGGGTTGTATCGCGCCACCGGAAATCTGTATCCGTTTCGTCTCCCGCTACCACACCTTCGCCGGATTCTGCCATGGACCTCGACGACCTCCTGTTCCGATACTTCGGCACCCGTTCTCCCGACGATCTGGGGGAGGGGGCTCGCGCGGCGGGCGTGGACAAGATGCTTGTCGATCTGGGGCTGACGCGCGACAGGGGACAGCGGTTTGCGCTCTGGTCGATTCTCCACATGCTTGGCGCGGCACCGGATCTCGACGTTGCCTTTCCCGAAGCGGCGGACAGGGATGCAGCGCGCAACCTCATGGACCTGCTCGACCGGGCCGGCGAGGGGTCCGGTGGCTGATGCCGGGATTCCGGAATTTCGACGCGGCGCGATTTCTTCGCGAGAACTGGCAGAAGCGGCCGCTCCTGATTCGCAATCCGTGGCAAGTCTGGGAGAACCCGCTCGATCCCGACGAACTGGCGGGCCTCGCGTGCGAGCCGGAAGTCGAATCCCGGCTCGTGTGCAGGACGGGAGCCGGTGGGTGGGTTCTCGAGCACGGCCCGCTTGCGCCGGACCGGTTCGGCGAACTGGGCGATAGCCCGTGGACCCTGCTCGTCCAGTCGGTCGACCACCATGTCCCGGCAGTCGCGGGGTTGATCGAACCATTCCGCTTCCTACCCGACTGGCGCATCGACGACGTGATGGTCAGCTATGCGACCGAAGGCGCCGGGGTCGGCCCGCATTACGACCACTACGACGTGTTCCTGATCCAGGGTCTCGGACGGCGGCGGTGGAGTATCGGCCGCCGGTGCGACGGGACCGCGCGCCTCCTGCCGCACGAGAGCCTGCGGCTGCTCGCCGATTTCGAGCCGGTCGAGGAGTGGGTTCTCGAACCTGGCGATATCCTTTATGTCCCGCCGGGTTTCGCGCACGACGGGGTGGCGGCCAGCAGCGATTGCATGACCTATTCGGTTGGTTTCCGCGCGCCGTCGCGCGGCGACCTCGTATCGGCATGGGCCGACCACGTGCTCGACACGCTGGGCGAGGACGACCGGTTCACCGACGCGGATCTCGCGGTCGCAGAGAATCCAGGCGAGATCCTGCCGGAAGCGCTTGCCCGCCTGCACGAAATGGCCACCGGAGCGCTGCTGGACCGCGACCGGTTCGCGGCATGGTTCGGCCAATACGTCACCGCGCGAAAGGACGATTCGCTGGACTGGGCGCCGGAAGACCCGCTTTCGGCCGAGGACTTCCGCCAACGGGCAGCCGGCACCATCGTCCTCGAACGCAATCCCGCAAGCCGGTTTGCGTTCATTCGAACGGACGAGGAGAGCGTGACCCTGTTCGTCGACGCAAAGGGTTATCCCTGCCGCGGCCGCGCGGCCATCCTGGCGGAGCGGATCTGCGCAGATGCGCGTATCGTCGTGGAGCCCGGCACGGCCGTTCGGGAGGAGATCGTCCGAATGATCGTCGACCTCGCAAACCGCGGCTGTCTCGCAGTCGCCGGGCAGGCCTGACCTGCCCGGTCAGACCCTCTGCCATTCGCCCGGCGCAAGACCCTCCAGCGACCATTCGCCGACCGACCAGCGGACCAGCCGCAGCGTGGGATGGCCGGCCGCGGCGGTCATCCGGCGTACCTGGCGGTTCCGGCCTTCGGTAATCGTCAGCCGAAGCCAGCTGTCGGGAACCGACTTGCGCACCCTGATCGGCGGATCGCGCGGCCAGAGCCGGGGCGGAGCAATGCGTTCGGCCACTGCGGGCCGTGTAAGCCCGTCCTTGAGGGGAACACCGCGGCGCAACGCACCGAGCGCCGCCTCATCGGGTTCGCCTTCGACCTGGGCAAGGTAGGTCTTGGACAGCTTGAAGCGCGGATCGGCAATCCTTGCCTGCATGCGGCCATCGTCGCACAGGACGAGCAGGCCCTCGCTGTCGAAATCGAGCCGGCCGGCCGGATAGAAGCCCGGCGCGTCGATGAAGCGGGCCAGCGTCGGCCGGGGCGCGCCCTGTCGCTCGTCGGTAAACTGCGACAGCACGCCATACGGCTTGTTGAACAGGATTATGCCGCTCATCCCCGCATCCCTCGCCCGGATTCTCCGCTCACCTGCGGGCGAGGGATGCGCTTGCCCTTGCGGCGACTGGTGAGATGAAACGCGCCGCAGCGGTCGCAGCGGTAATGCCGCAGGACCAGTCCGGTAAGGCCCGCTGCCGCCAGCGCCTCGGCCCCCGAACCGAAACGCCGCTTGCGGGCGCAGACGCTGAGGCGGGTCCGCATGGATCAGGCCCCTGCCTTCTCCAGGTTTTCCTGGGCCTCGAGCCATTGCATCTCGGCTGCTTCCATGTCGGCTGCAACGGCTGCCCGCTCGCGCATCAGATCGGCGGGCGAGGGACCCCCGGCACGCGGCGGTGAAGCCAGCGCCGCATCGAGCGCCGTGATCCGTTCCTGGAGCCGCGCGATCGCCTTTTCACTCTTCGTCACGTCGCTTCGGGCGAGACGCGCGGCCTCCCTGTCCTTCGCGGCTGCGCGCTTGTCCTTCTTCGGCTTCGCTGCGGGGGCGACGCGCGGCTGGTTCCTCCCCAGCACGAAGTCGATGTAGTCCTCGATGCTGCCCGAATATTCCTTGGCGGTGCCCTCGTCGACGAGGACCAGCCGGTCCGCTGTAAGTTCGACCATGTGGCGATCGTGGCTGATCAGAATGACGGCTCCGTCGAAGGCATTGAGCGCCTGCACCAGCGCTTCGCGCGCATCGACGTCGAGGTGGTTGGTCGGCTCGTCGAGGATGAGCAGGTGCGGCGCATCGCGGGTGATGAGCGCCAGCGCGAGGCGGGCCCGCTCGCCTCCCGACAGCTTGCCGACGAGAGTGGTGGCCTTGTGGCCGGAGAACCCGAACCGCCCAAGCTGTGCCCGTACCGCGCCGGGCGCCGCGCCCGTCATCGCGCGCGTCATGTGCTCGAGCGGGGTCCCGTCCGGCGACAGTTCCTCGACCTGGTACTGCGTGAAATAGCCCACCCGCATGCGCCCCGAAGACTGCATCGCCCCTTCGGTCGGAGCGAGTTGCGCGGCGAGAAGGCGTGCGAGCGTGGTCTTTCCGTTCCCGTTGCGACCGAGAAGCGCGATCCGGTCATCGGGATCGATCCGCAGATTGAGCCGCTTGAGGACCGGCTCGGCGCCGTAGCCGACCGCCGCCAGGTCGAGCGTTATCAACGGCGGGCGCATCGTGTCGGGGGCAGGAAAGTCGAAGCTGAGGCTTGGATCTTCGATGACCGCCGCGATCGGCTGCATCTTCGCCAGCATTTTCGCGCGCGACTGGGCCTGCCTTGCGGTGGAGGCACGGGCGCTGTTGCGCGCGACATAGTCCTGCAGCCGCGCCCGCTGCGCGTCCTGCGCGGCCCTTGCCGCGGCGATCTGCGCGGCACGCTCCGCCCGCTGCTTCTCGAAGGCATCGTAGCCGCCCGGATAGAGCGCGAGCTTGCCATCCTGGAGGTGCAGGATCGCGGTCACCACGTTGTTGAGCAAGTCGCGTTCATGGCTGATCACGATCAGCGTGCCCTGGTATGTCCGCAGGAAGTTCTCGAGCCACAGGGTCGCCTCGAGATCGAGGTGGTTCGACGGCTCGTCGAGCAGCAGGATGTCAGGGGCGGACAGGAGCAACGCGCCGAGCGCGACCCGCATCTTCCAACCCCCGGAGAAGCTGTCGAGCGGCCGCGCCTGCATGTCCTCGTCGAAGCCGAGGCCGGTCAGGATGATCGCCGCGCGCGAAGGAGCGGCGTAGGCATCGATGGCCAGCAGCCGGTCGTGGACGTCGCCGAGCCGGTCCATATCGGTGCAGGTCTCCGCCTCCGCCAGCAGCCGCGCCCGCTCGGCATCGCCTGCCAGCACCGCCTCGAAGGGGGTAATCACGCCGCTGGGCGCCTCCTGCGCAATGTATCCCACGCGCGCGCGCCGCGGCATCTCGATCGCGCCCTGGTCGGGTTCGATTTCGCCGATCAGGGCTTTCATGAGCGTCGACTTGCCCGCGCCGTTGCGCCCGATAAGCCCGATCCGGGCATTGGCCGGAATGGTCGCGGAGGCATCCTGCAGGATGGCGCGCCCGCCGAGACGGACGGTCAGGTTGTCGATGGCAATCATGTCGCCGCGGCCCCTAGCAGCGGGCGCCCGCTAACCCAAATGCTCGTGCGATGTGCCGCGTCCGGGTGCGAGCGGCCCTGCTCAGTTCCGGCTGCCCAGCAACCTGAAGCCCCATGCGGGCAGCTCGACGACGTCGCCGGCCTCGAGAACCACCGGTGCGCCCGTGCGAAACTCGGCATAGCGTCCGGCGGCGTGGGCATCGGACAGGGTCGCGCGAACCGGCCGGTCCGAGAGATTGAACAGGCCGACCACGCGGTTGCCCTCGACCGCGCGCACCCATGCGAACATCTGCGCGGGCTGGTCGGTCAGCACCGCACTCATCCTGCCGCCCCACTGGCCGTTGGCGAGCGCCGGGTTCGCATTCCGGAAGGCGATGAGGTCGCGCACCAGCGGCCCGATGTCGCACGCCTCGAGCTTCGTCCAGTCGATCGGGTCCCTCTCGAAGAACGCCAGGCGCTTGGCATTGCACGCTTCCTGCCCGTTGTAGAGCATCGGCAGGCCTTCCCCGGTGAACGACAGGGCGAGGAAGGCGGGCAGGGCTTCCCCGAAGTTCTCGTACTGGGTGCCCTCCCACGCATTGCTGTCGTGGTTGGCGATGTAGGTCAGCCGCATTGCCTCCCTCGGCCACGCGCTCTCGTTTTCGGCGTAGTAGCCATAAAAGGCGGTCGCTTCCGCCTTGCCCTGGGCGATGCTGACCGCGGTGTGATGCCACTCCCATGCGTAGACCGCGTCGAAGGCCTTGCGGGTGAGTTCGGACGACTTCCATTCGGCCAGCATGAAGACCGGGCGGATCGCCTCGAGCCGGGCGCGTTCCTTTTCCCAGAAGTCCAGCGGGACGTAACCGGCCACGTCGGCGCGGAAGCCGTCCACGCCATAGTCGCGGACCCACATCTCCATCGCCTTGCCGACGTGTTCGCGCACGCCGGGCTTGGACCAGTCGAGGTCGATGATGTCCGACCAGTCCCACCAGGGGGTGGGGCGGAAATCGCCCTTCCAGTCCTTCTCGTACCAGTCGGGATGCTCCTTCGCCAGCGGGTGGTCCCATGCGGTGTGGTTGGCGACCCAGTCGAGGATCACGCGGAACCCCTGTGCGTGGGCCGCGTCGACGAAGCGCCTGAAGTCCTCCTTGGTGCCGAATTCGGGGTTCACGTCGTAATAGTCGCGCACCGAGTAGGGGCTGCCGAGCGTGCCCTTGCGGTTCTCGACCCCGATCGGATGGATCGGCATGAGCCAGAGCACGTTGACACCCAGCGCCTTCAGTCGGGGAAGCTGCTTCTCGGCGGCGGCGAAAGTGCCTTCGGGCGTGAACTGGCGGGTGTTGATCTGGTAAAGGACGGCATCCTTCGACCATTCCGGGTGATGGACCGTCGAATAGGGTTCGGGCTGCCACACTGCGGCATCGTCATCGACGTCGGCATGCACGGGCTGAGCGAAGGCGAGGGCAAGAGCAAGAGCGGTCGGAGCCGCGATCACGTGCTTCATGATCAGGTCCTTTGCGGGATTACGGCGGCGACTCGGGTCATCGCCAGCGCGGCGACCAACCAGGCCGCCGCGGCGAACAGCATCGTCCACACCGGATCTCCGGGAAAGGCATGCTTCATGATCGTGCCCATGACGGTCGCGACGAGAAGCTGCGGGACGACGATGAACACGTTGAACAGCCCCATATAAATGCCGAGTTTCGCCTGCGGCAGGTTCGAGGCGAGAATGGCATAGGGCATGGCGAGAATGCTGGCCCACGCGATGCCGATGCCGACTTCGGCGATCAACAGCGCCTGGGCGTCGCGCACGAAGAAGAACATCGCGAAGCCCGCTGCACCCAGCGCCAGGCAGATCGAATGCGTGGTAACCTGTCCGAAGCGGCGCGCCAGCCACGGTAGCAGCGCCAGCGCCGCGATCGCGGCGACCCCGTTGTAGACCGTGAACAGCACGTTCACCCAGTTGGCGCCCTCGTTATAGGCGGGGCTGGCGGTGTCGGTACTTCCGAATACGTACTGGGTTACCACGGGCGTGGTGTTGATCCACATGATGAACAGCGCGCTCCAGCTGAAGAACTGGACCAGCGCGAGGCGTTTCATGACAGGGGGCATGCCCGCAAAGTCGCCGACGATCTGGGTGAGCATCCCGTTCACCCGACCTTGCTTGGCGAGCGAAATCGCGACCGCGCTCAGCAGGCCGTATGCGGCGAGCAGGGCGCCCAGAAGATAGACCTCTTTCTCGAGTTCCAGCGCGCCTACCGACAGCGCAACGAGACCGCCCGCGGCGATCCACGCGGCGCATGACAGGTAGCTCTTGGCCGCGAGCGCGCGCACCGGCTGCTCGAGCGGTGCATCACCCGAACCGGCGAAGGCCGCTTGCTCTTCGGGCGAGTATTCCCGCGTGGTCACGACCGTCCAGAGAACCGCAAGAAAAAGCGCCGCGCCCCCGACCCAGAAGCTCCACCGCACGGTGTCCGGCAGCGAGCCCTCGGGCGCGACGTTGGCGACGCCGAGGTGCTCGAGAAGCCATGGAAAGATCGATCCGACGACCGCGCCCGCTCCGATGAAGGCGGTCTGCACGGCATAGCCCGCCGCGTGCTGGTCGGTCCGCAGCATGTCGCCGACGAAGGCGCGGAAAGGCTCCATCGAGATGTTGAGGCTCGCGTCGAGAAGCCACAGCAGGGCCGCCGCGAACAGGAGTGGCGCTCCGAACGCGGGAGCAAGCGGCATGAGGAACAGCGAGAACGCGGCGAGCACCGCGCCGACGAGGAAGTAGGGCCTGCGGCGCCCGAGCCGGTTCCAGGTGCGATCGCTCAAGTGGCCGATTATCGGCTGGACCAGAAGTCCGGTCAGCGGCGCGGCGACCCACAGTGCGGGCAGATCGTCCATGCTTGCGCCGAGGGTCTGGAAGACCCGGCTCATGTTGCCGTTCTGCAGCGCGAAGCCGATCTGGATGCCGAAGAACCCGAAGCTCATGTTCCAGAGGGCCGCAAAGCCCTGACGCGGTTTTTCCATCGCGCGGCGATCCTTCCCTAGACCGGGGCGGCTCGGGCCACCCTCTCAGGGTGCCGGGCTGGCGCAATGCGGCCCGCCCGGCAACAAACATACGAATGTATACCGTTCAGGCTGGCCCCGTGCTCGCCCGCACGACGAGCCGGGTAGGGAGGCGCGGGTCTGGCCTGGGGCGGCCTTCGATATCGGCGAGCAGCGTATCGACGAGCCGTTCCCCCGCACCGCGCATGTCCTGCATCACCGTCGTCAGCGGCGGGCGGGTGAGACTGGCGGCGGGGATGTCGTCGAACCCGACGACCGCAACGTCGTCCGGAACGATGCGCCCGGATTCCGACAGGGCGCGCATGGCGCCGATCGCGATCAGGTCGGATGCGGCGAAGACGGCATCGAACGAAGCGCCCGACGCGATCAGGCTCTGCGCCGCCGCGAAGCCGGCTTCCTCGCTTGTCAGCGCGTCGCGCTGGAGCGCAAGGTCGGGCTCCTCTCCCGCGTCGCGCAGCGCGCTGCACAGTCCTTCGTAGCGACTGGCGAATTCGGGATAGTGGGCATCGGCGTGTCCGATAAACGCTATCCGCCGCCGCCCGCGGCCGATGAGGTGCGCCCCGGCCACCCTGCCGGCCTCGAAGTTGTCGGACCCCACGGTGCCTCCCGCGACGTCCGACGACACCGATCCCCAGCGGGCGAAGTGGGTGCCCTGCCGGCGGAGCTGCCCGAGCCTTTCCTGGTAAATCGTCCAGTCGCCGTAACCCAGCAGGATCAGGCCGTCGGCGCGGTGCGAATCCTGGTAGCGCACGTGCCAGTCGTCCTCGAGCCGCTGGAACGAGATCAGGAGATCGAGCCCGCGATTGGCGGCCGCGCGGGTGATCGACCCCAGCATCGCCAGAAAGAACGGGTTGATCATGCTCTCGTCGGGCGTGGGGTCCTCGAAGAAAAGAAGCGCAATGGTGTTCGACCGCTGCGAGCGCAGCGAACTGGCGTTCTTGTCGACGGTGTAGTTGAGCTCGCTGGCGATCCTCTCGATCCGTTCGCGAGTGGCCGGACTGACCGAGCGGTCGCCGCGCAGCGCGCGGCTGACGGTGGGCTGCGATACACCCGCAGCGTAGGCGATATCGAAACTCGTCGGCCGACCAGTCGGCTTGCGACCCATATCCGTCTCCCGGCCGCGCGGAGCGGCTCGACGACCGAGCATAGGCCGGCGTGGGGAGGCTTTCAATTCGACGAAATTTTCCGTGCGAAGGCGTTGCGCTCAAACAACTATTCGCGCCTGGACCGCGCCGCGCGTGGCGATAGTATACGTATGCCGTATTCCACTCCGGCCCTCTCCCCCCGTATCTGTCCGCCCGATCACCCCGCTCGAGGAGCCGCGGGACTGACTTTATGAACGATCGGTGGCGCCAGACCACCGGACTAAGGGGAGAGAGTTCGAAATGGCCATTCGCCAGACCTTGCGTGCCACCGCCAGCATCGCCGCCGTCGTCGCTGCTGCCGGACTCCTGTCCGCCCCGGCTTTCGCGCAGGACGCGCCTTCCGCAGAACCGGCGGACCAGGAAGACGATCAGGCGATCGTCGTCACGGGCTTTCGCGCATCGCTCGAGACCGCCGTCGCCGAGAAGAAGCGCGCCGACCAGATCGTCGAGGCAATCAGCGCGGAAGATATCGGCAAGCTCCCCGATGCGTCGATCGGCGAATCGATCGCTCGCCTGCCGGGCCTGACCTCGCAGCGGCTCAACGGCCGGGCAAACGTCATCGCGATCCGCGGCTTCGGGCCGGACTTCTCGCAGACCACGCTCAACGGCCGCGAACAGACGACCACCAGCGACAACCGCTCGGTCGAGCTTGACCAGTATCCGTCTGAAATCGTCAACCAGGTCGTCGTCTACAAGTCGCCCACCGCGTCGCTGATCGGCCAGGGCCTCGTCGGTACCGTCGATATCCGGACGATCCGCCCGCTCGAGGCCGGCAAGCAGATCCTCGCGATCGGCGCGCGCGGTTCGTACGCCGACCTCGGCAAGCTCAACGCCGGGTCCAAGGACATGGGCTACCGCGTCAACGCGACCTTCGTCGACCAGTTCAAGGACGACACGATCGGCCTGTCGCTGGCGGCGTCGTACGTCGACGAGCCCTACCAGCTTCAGGAATTCAATGCCTGGGGTTACAACTCGGTGCCGCTTAACGGCGCCAACCAGGCGCTGATCGGGGGGTCGAAGTCGTTCGTAACCTCGACCCAGCTCAAGCGGCTGGGCATCAACGGCACGTTCCAGGTTCAGGCGACGCCGACGCTTCGCCTCACAGCGGACGGGTTCTATTCGAACTTCGACGACGACCAGTCGAAGCGGGGCATCGAGCTTCCGCTTGGCTTCTTCGCATTCGGCACCACCGCGAACCCGGCCAACGCCACCGCCGAGAACGGGCTGATCACCTCGGGCCAGTTCGACAACGTGCGCGGCGTCATCCGGAACGATATCTTCCAGCGCGAGGCGGACCAGTACTCGTTCGGTTTCAATGCCGACTATGACGGCGCCGACGGCTGGCACGCGTTCTTCGACATCGGCTATTCGCGGACCGACCGAAACGAGCTGAGCCTCGAAAGCTATTCGGGCACGGGCTTCAACGGCGACGACACCGGCAACGGCGCGGCGGCCACGATCCGGTTCCAGTCCGGCCTCACCGGCACGGTTTTCGACCCCTCGCTCAATTACAGCGATCCTTCGCGCATCTTCCTCACCGACCCGCTCGGCTGGGGCGGCGGCACGGTTCCGCAGGCGGGATACTACAACAACCGCCTGATCGACGACGAGCTGTGGCAGTTCCGCGCCGAGGTCGAGCGCGACCTCGACAACGGTTTCATCCGCAGCGTGCAGGTCGGGGCGAACTACACCACCCGCGAAAAGACGCTGACGCCCGACGAGGCATTCATCCGGCTGCCCAATGGCCAGCTCCAGGCGCCGATCCCGTCGCAGTACCTGCAGCGCTCGACCGATCTCGGCTATCTCGGCCTGGGTCCGATCGTCAGCTACGACGCGCGCGAACTTCTCGCCAATGGCGTCCTGGTGCTCGAGCCGCGCCTGACGACCGGCCCGAACGCGGCGAACGACGTGCTCAGCAAGGGCTACACGGTCAACGAGGACCTCCTCACCGCCTACGTGCAGGCGAACATCGAGAGCAGCCTTGGTGCCAGCGAGCTGACGGGCAACTTCGGCGTTCAGGCGATCAACACGGTCCAGAAGTCGACCGGGTTCATCTTCCCCTCCACCGGACCGACCCTGAGGACCATCGGCGACGAGTTCTGGGACGTCCTTCCCAGCCTCAACCTCTCGCTCCGCATGCCCAGCGACACCGTGATCCGTGTCGCTGCCGCGCGCGAGATCATGCGGCCGCGGCTCGACGACATGCGCCTGTCGATCGGCTATGGCATCGATACGTCGGTGCCGGGCGGGATCATCCGCGGGGGCGGCGGCAACCCGTACCTGCGCCCCTACCGGGCCAATGCGGTCGATTTCAACGTCGAGCAGTATTTCGGCCGTGGCGGGGTCGCCGCGCTCCAGCTGTTCTACAAGGACATCAAGAGCTACATCTTCGGCGGCCGCTTCGCGTTCGACTATTCGGCCTTCCCGCCGCCGACGAACGCCGCTGCGTTCCCCAACCTGCCCACGGTCGGCACGCTCGATGCGCCGGTCAACACCGGAGGCGGCGACCTCTACGGCGCGGAACTGGCGGTGACCCTGCCGTTCGCGACCCTCACGAGCGCACTCGACGGGTTCGGTATCACCGGCGGCGCCAGCTATACCAAGACCAAGATCGAGGATGCGAACGGCAACGAGACGACGATCCCCGGTTACTCGAAGTGGGTTGTCAACGGCACCGCCTACTTCGAGAAATGGGGCTTCAACAGCCGCGTAAGCGCACGGTACCGTTCGACCTTCCTCGGCGACTTCACCGGTTTCGGGGGATCGCCGACCCGCCGGACCGCGCTGAGCGAAACGATCATCGACGCGCAGATCGGGTACGATTTCCAGCCCGGCACCGCGCTCGAAGGCCTGTCGCTCTATCTCCAGGGTCAGAACCTCACCGACGAGCGGTTCGCCTCGGTCGGCGCAGCGCGCAACCAGGTCATCGACTACCAGATATATGGACGCCGCTTCCTGGCCGGGTTCACGTACAAGTTCTGACCGTTCGGCCGGGTCCGCGCGTTGGCGGCGGACCCGGCCCACCCACCGCGATGGGAGGGGGACGTGCCTGACCGGCCAATGCGCAACTTTGTCATCGTCGGAGGCGGAACCGCCGGCTGGATGACGGCCGCATTGCTGATCCGGTTTCTCGATGACCGGTACACGGTAACCGTCGTGGAATCCGACGAGATCGGCACGGTGGGCGTGGGTGAAGCGACCATCCCCATGCTGCGGAACGTCAACCGGGCGCTGGGTTTCGATGAGGCCGATTTCGTCGCAGCAACCCGCGGGACATTCAAGCTCGGGATCGAGTTCGACGGCTGGCTGCGGCCTGGCGAGCGATACATCCACGCCTTCGGCAACATCGGACGCGGCCTCGGCCTGCTGCCGTTCCATCAGTACTGGCTGCGGGCAGCCGCCGAAGGCAGGGCGGGTCCGCTGGCCGAGCATTCGCCATGCGCGCAGGCCGCGTGGGCGCACCGTTTCGCTCCTTCGCCGGATTCGGCGACCGGGGCGGCTGGCAATCTGGCCTGGGCCTACCACTTCGATGCGAGCCTTTATGCAGCGTACCTGCGCCGCTTTGCCGAAGCCCGCGGCGCGCGGCGCGTGGAAGGCCGGATCGTCGATGTGGGCAGAGATCCCGAAAGCGGCCACATCTCGGAGGTTCGCCTGGCCGGGGGTGACGGCGTCGGCGGGGACTTCTTCGTCGATTGCTCCGGCTTTGCCGCGATGCTGGTGGACAAGACGCTGGGCGTTCCGTTCGAGGACTGGAGCCAGTGGTTGCCGTGCGACCGCGCCGTGGCCGTTCCCGGCACGAGCGCCACTCCCACCTTGCCCTACACGCGCTCGATCGCGGGCGTCGCGGGCTGGCAGTGGCGCATTCCGCTCCAGCACCGGACCGGCAACGGCCATGTCTATTGCAGCGAGTTCCTGACGGACGACGAGGCCGCGTCGGCGCTGCTCGCGAGCATCGAGGGTGATGCCCTGGCCGATCCCCGCCTTCTGCGGTTCACCACGGGCATGCGACGCGAGGCCTGGCGCGGCAACTGCGTCGCCATCGGGCTGGCGGCCGGTTTCCTTGAGCCGCTCGAATCGACCAGCATCCATCTCGTCCAGTCGGCCGTCGACCGGTTGCTCAAGTTTCTCCCGGGCGAGGGAATCGCGCCCGCCGATGTCGACGAGTACAATCGGCAGACCCGCATCGAATGGGAAGGCATCCGCGATTTCCTGATCCTGCATTATCATCGCAACGAACGGAGCGAGCCGTTCTGGCGACGCTGCGCGGCGATGGGCATTCCCGACAGGCTGAAGGACCGCATCGAGCTGTTCGCGCAAGGTGGGAGGATCGCCCGTCACGACGAGGAACTGTTCACCGAGGTGGCCTGGCTTCAGGTGATGTTGGGGCAGGGGGTGACGCCGAGGAACTGGCATCCGCTCGCCGACAGTCTTTCGCAGGCGCAGCTTGAGGAACTGATGGCCCTGTCGGCGCGGTCGGTGTCCTCGACGGTGGGACGCATGCCCCTTCACGATGACTACCTGGCCCGGTTCTGCCGCCACGAGGAGACAGTCGCATGAATACGCGGTGGATGATGACCGCGAGCGTTTCGCTCGCCTGTTTGGCGGGATGCGCTCACGCACAGGATCCTGCATCCGCACCGGCAGCCAGTGCGGCCGTTTCCGCGCCTGCCGCGTCGTTCCGCGATCGCGCGCCCGCGGACGAAGTCGTCTACTTCGTCCTGCCCGACCGGTTCGCGAACGGCGACCCGGCAAACGATCACGGCGGTCTGCCTGCTGACCGGCTCGTGAGCGGGTACGACCCGGCAGCCAAGGGCTTCTACCATGGTGGCGACCTTGCCGGCCTCACCTCGAAGCTCGATTACCTGCAGGACATGGGCGTAACCGCGGTGTGGTTCGCGCCGATCTTCCAGAACAAGCCGGTGCAGGGGCCGAAGGGCGATGAAAGCGCCGGGTATCACGGTTACTGGGTGACCGATTTCACGCGGCCCGACCCGCATTTCGGTACGCGCGCAGAATTCCGGGCCTTCGTCGATGCGGCGCACGCGCGCGGGATGAAGGTCTACATGGACATCATCACCAACCACACCGCCGACGTGATCCGCTATGCCGAGGGCGAGGCGACCGGCTATCGCTATCGGTCGCGGGGCGACTACCCCTATTCGCGCAAGGGTGGACCCGGCGGCGCGGCCATCAACCCCGGCTTCGCGGGCGACGGCGATTCGAGCGAGGCGAACTTCGCCAGGCTGACCGATCCTTCCTATGCCTATACCCCGGTGGTCCCGGCGGCAGAGGCCCGCGTCAAGAAGCCCGAGTGGCTCAACGATCCCGTTTTCTACCACAACCGCGGCGACAGCACGTTCAGCGGCGAGGATAGCCGGTTTGGTGACTTTGCCGGGCTCGACGACCTGTTCACCGAGCATCCCCGCGTGCGCCAGGGCATGATCGACATCTACGGCAAGTGGATCGACGATTTCGGCATCGACGGATTCCGCATCGATACCGCGCGGCACGTCGATCCGGGCTTCTGGCGGGTATTCGTTCCCGCGATGCTCGAGCGCGCGAAAGCCAACGGCATCCCCAATTTCGCGATCTTCGGCGAGGTCTACAAGGATGTCCCGGACAGCGGCTACATTGCCCAGTACACCCGCCGCGACATGTTGCCGACCGTGCTCGACTTCGCCTTCCAGGCGACGATGCGCGAGGTGCTGGGGCGCGGCAAGGGCACCGTAATGCTCGCGCATCTGTATGACGGCGACGTACTTTACGAAGGCGGGGAGGCGGCCGCGCTCGACCTCCCGACGTTCCTCGGCAACCACGACATGGGCCGGTTCTCGACGATGGTGAAACAGGACCGTCCCGGCATTTCGCAGGACGAACTATTCGCGCGGGTCAGGCTGGGCCATGCCATGCTCATGACCCTGCGCGGGGCGCCTGTGATCTATTACGGCGACGAGCAAGGCTTCGTCGGCGACGGCGGCGACCAGCTGGCGCGCGAGGACATGTTTCCCAGCATGACCGCAGTCTATAACGACAACCAACTGATCGGCACCAGCGTGACCACTGCCGAGGCGAATTTCGACCAGCAGCACCCACTCTATCGCCTGGTCGCGCAGATGGCCGCGCTGCGCGCGGCGCACCCCGCGCTGCGTAGAGGCAGGCAGGAAGTGCGCCACTACGAGCAGACAGCGGGCGTATTCGCGGTCAGCCGTTTCGATCCCGAAACGGGTAAGGAATACGTCCTTGCCTTCAACACCGCGGCCGATGCGAAGTTGGCCAACGTCGTTGTCGGCTACGACGCCCGCGCCTTCGAAACCCTGGCAGGGGCATGCCCTGCCCGGGTCACCTCGCCCGGATCCGCCGCGTTCGAACTGCCCGCCTTCGGATGGGCGATCTGCCGGGTCGGCGAGGCCGCACGGTGAGCGCCGGAAACCCGATGCCGTCGCCCGCGCCCGAACCAGCCGGAGTGCCCTGGTGGAAGGGCGCGGCGATCTACCAGATCTACCCGCGCAGCTTCATGGATTCCAACGGCGACGGGATCGGCGACTTGCCGGGCATAACGATGCGGCTCGACCACGTCGCCTCGCTCGGCGTGGACGCGATCTGGATCAGCCCTTTCTTCACCTCTCCCATGCAGGACTTCGGCTACGACGTCTCCGACTACTGCGACGTCGATCCCATCTTCGGGACGCTGGCCGATTTCGACGCACTCGTCGGCCGCGCGAAGGCTCTCGGTCTCCGGGTGCTGATCGACCAGGTCTACTCGCATACGTCCGACCAGCACCCGTGGTTCGCCGAAAGCCGGTCCGACCGGACCAACCCCAGGAACGACTGGTACGTCTGGGCGGATGCCAAGCCGGACGGTTCGCCGCCGACCAACTGGCAATCCGTCTTCGGCGGCCCGGCGTGGACGTGGGACGCGAGGCGCGGACAGTACTACCTCCACAACTTCCTCAGCAGCCAGCCCCAGCTCAACCTGCACAACCCGGTGGTCCAGGACGCCGTGCTTGGCGTCATGCGCTTCTGGCTCGCGCGGGGGGTCGACGGTTTCCGGATCGATGCGCTCAACTTCGCGATGCACGACCCGCGCCTTCGCGACAATCCGCCCGCCCCGCCGAGCGATCGTCCGCGCACCCGTCCGTTCGATTTCCAGATCAAGAAGTACAACCAGTCGCATCCCGCCATTCCCGAGTTCATCGAACGCATCCGCGCATTGACCGACAGTTTCGGCGGCGCCTTCACCGTCGCCGAAGTCGGCGGCGACGAGGCCGAGGCGGAGATGAAGGCGTTCACCGAGGGCGAAACGCGCCTCAATTCCGCTTATGGCTTCAACTTTCTCTATGCCGACCGGCTTACGCCCCAACTCGTCTGCGCGGCGCTCGCGCAGTGGCCGGACGAGCCTGGCGCCGGCTGGCCGAGCTGGGCATTCGAGAACCACGACGCACCGCGCGCCGCGAGCCGGTGGTGGGACGCGGTCGACCGTCCGGCCGCGACGCGGCTGAAGATGCTCGTCCTCGCTGCGTTGCGGGGGAACATCATTCTTTATCAGGGCGAGGAACTGGGACTCGAGCAGGTCGACATTCCGTTCGAGCAGCTGCACGATCCCGAGGCGATCAGGAACTGGCCGCTGACGCTCAGCCGTGATGGCGCGCGCACCCCGATTCCGTGGACCAGCGGCGCCGACGATCTGGGTTTCGGGTCGCACGAACCGTGGCTGCCGGTGGGCGAAGCGAACGCTCTGCGCGCCGTCGATGCGCAAGACGCCGACGCGGGATCCTCGCTCAATCATACCCGCGCGGTGCTCGCCCTGCGCAATCGCCACCCGGCACTGCGACGCGGCGCCGTCGAGACCTGCCATGCGACTGGCGACCTGCTGATCCTCGACCGGAATGCAGGCGGGGCACGTGTGCGGGTGATCGCCAATTTCGGTAAGGAGACGATCGAATTGACCGACGAACAGACGAGGGGCGGCGTGCTTGCCGCGATCAACGGGGCTTCGGCCAGGGCTCTCCCCGCCTTCGGTGCGCTGGTGATCGACCGATGATCGCGCGCCCTGTCCTGATCGCGGCGATCGCGCTCTGCGCTCCGCTCGGCGCGCTTCATGCCGAAACCGTCGCCTCGCCCGACGGCCGCATCGTCGTGACCGTCGATGCCGACGGCGAAGGCATTCCCTTCTACGAGGTGACGCGCGCGGGCAAGCCGCTGATCGCCAAGAGCACGATCGCCTTCAATTTCACCGACGAGGATCCGCTACGCCGAGGCCTCAAGGTCGAGAGCGCCGCGGTCGCGCCAATGGTGGACACGCGCTGGGAACAGCCGTGGGGCGAACGCCGGTTCGTGCACGACCGGCACAACGAACTGGCGGTCACGTTTCTCCACGACGCCACTGCGCGCCGATTTACGGTGCGATTCCGCGTCTTCGACGACGGGCTCGGCTTTCGCAGCGAATTCCCGGACCGGCCGGACCATCGCGTCACGAGCATTGCCGAGGAACTGACCGAATTCGAGATCGCGCCGCAGGGCACCGCGTGGTGGATCCAGGCAGGCGACTTCAACCGTTACGAGCAGATCTACCAGCAGACCCCCATCGAGGCGGTATCGATGGCGCACACGCCGATGACTGTTCGCCTCGAGGACGGAACGCACCTGTCCTTCCACGAAGCGGCGCTGGTCGATTACTCGGGCATGTGGCTGCAGCGGCTGACTGGGCGGCGGTTCCGGGCGCATCTGGCCCCGTCCAGCCGCGGGGCGAAAGTCGTGCGGACAGGCGCCTTCACGACGCCTTGGCGGACGATCCGCATCGCGCCCGACGCCGCCGGGCTGGTCGAAAGCGACCTCGAGCTGAACCTCAACGAGCCCAACCGTCTCGGCGACGTGAGCTGGTTCAAGCCGGCGAAGTATATCGGTATCTGGTGGGGCATGATCAGCGGCAAGTGGAGCTGGGCCCAGGGGCCGGATCATGGGGCCACTACCCAGCGCACCAAGCAGACGATCGACTTTGCCGCCAGGCACGGCTTTCGCGGCGTGCTCGTCGAGGGGTGGAATGTCGGCTGGGACGGCAACTGGTTCGGCAATGGGCGGGACTACAGCTTCACCCGCGCCTATCCCGACTTCGACCTCAAGGCCGTCACCGACTATGCGCGCAAGAAGGGGGTGCACCTGATCGGGCACCACGAAACGGGGGGCAATATCGATGTGTACGAGCGGCAGCTCGCCGATGCGATGAAGCTTTATGGCGATCTCGGGGTCGATGTCGTCAAGACCGGCTACGTTGCCGATGCCGGCGGCATCATCTCCTGCAACGCCGACATTGCCGATCCATGCGAAGGCCAGGTGATGGAATGGCACGACGGCCAGCGGCAGGTCCAGCACCACCTGCGCGTGGTCGAGGAGGCGGCGAAGAACCGGGTCGCGGTCAATCCGCACGAGCCGGTCAAGGATACGGGGCTCAGGCGCACGTATCCCAACTGGGTCGCGCGTGAAGGTGCGCGGGGGCAGGAATACAATGCCTGGGCGCCGTTCAACAATCCGCCCGATCACGAGCCAACGCTCGTCTATACCCGGATGCTCTCGGGACCGATGGATTACACGCCCGGCGTGCTCAGCGTCACCGGGGGCAACGGCGTGCCGATGGCCTCCACCGTCGCCAAGCAGCTTGGCCTCTACCTGGCGATCTATTCGCCGATCCAGATGGCCGCCGACTTCGTTGAAAGCCTCGCGGCGCATCCAAGGGAGCTCGAGTTCATCAAGGCGGTGCCGGCCGACTGGGCGGAGAGCCACCTCGTTGCGGGAGAGGTCGGCGACTACGCGATCTTCGCGCGCAAGGATCGCAACAGCGACGATTGGTACGTCGGCGGAATCAACGACGCCACCGCGCGGGAAGTGACCGTGACTTTCGACTTCCTCGATCCCGGCAAGACATACACTGCAACGATCTGGAAGGACGGCGAGGGCGCGACCTACGAGACCGAAGCCCGCCACCGCATCGCCTACGACACCCGCAAGGTGCGCAATGGGGATACGCTGACGCTCTGGCTCGCCCCGGGCGGCGGAGCCGCGGTCCGCCTCAATCCCGGGAAATGATCGGTCGGCTTCTCGCGCTGGTGCTGGCGGTGATTGCACTCTCCGCGTGCGTGACCGCGCCGCGGCAGGACACGATCGGCCCTGGACGGTTTGTCGAGTGGGAGCGCATCGCGGCGGCGGGCCTGCCCGATCAGCGGGTCTCGATCTGGCTTCCGCCCGGATACGACAAAGATCGCCGGCGCTACCCGGTCCTCTACATGCACGATGGCCACAATTTGTTCGATCCGGCAAGGGCCAGTTTCGGCAAGGTCTGGGCGGCGGACAAGGCGATGCTCCGCCTGGTCGGCGAGGGGAAGGTAGAGCCGCATATCATTGTCGGCATCTGGGCGCCCGGCGACGACCGGTACCGCCAGTACCTGCCCCAATTCGTGGCCGACGAGGCGACCGGCAAGCTGGCAGAAAGCATCGCCCGGAATGCGCAGGGCCGCCCGATCGTTTCCGCGCAATACCTCGCGTGGATAGCCGACGAGCTGAAACCGCGCATAGACCGCGTGCTTCGCACCCGTGGCGGCCCGGAAGATACTGCGATTGCGGGTTCGAGCATGGGCGGACTGATGAGCTGCTACGCGGTGGTCGAACGACCCGATGTGTTCGGACGCGCGGCCTGCGTCTCGTCGCATTGGCCGATTGCCCTTCCCCAGGTCGCGGAGGAGAACCGGGCGCAGGTCATGGCAATCTGGCAGGATTGGCTCGACCGCAAGCTGGGCCGGCCCGACGGCCGGCGCATCTGGATGGATCACGGCGACGGCACGCTCGACGCCTTCTATGCTCCCTACCAGAGCGCCGTGGATGCGAGCTTCCGCAAGGCACGCTGGCGCGAGGGCGAGGACTGGAAGACCCTCGTCTATCCCTGTGCAGAGCACGAAGAGAGCGCGTGGGCAGCCCGACTGCCGGAGGTTCTCGAATGGCTGCTTCGCGGGACATGACAGACCCTCGGCCGCCGCGCGTCGTCGTCCTGGGGGGCGGGAGTGCGGGCTGGATAACCGCCTGCCTGCTTCACAAGCAGTGGGGTCCTCGCGGCGGGACGGTCACGCTGGTCGAAAGTCCGGATATCGGGATCATTGGCGTGGGCGAAGGCTCGACGCCGCAACTGAAGGCCCTGTGGGACCACCTGGGCATCGACGAGGCGGAGTTCATAAGCGCCTGCGATGCGACCTGGAAACTCGGCATCCGCTTCACGGGGTGGAGCGCCCGGCCGGGCTACGAGAGCTATTTCCACCCTTTTCCCGGACCGGTCGACCTGCATACCGAACCGGCCTACGTCGCTGCCTGCGCGCACGCCCGCCGCGGGGTCGACCTCCCGGTCCTGCCGGACCGCTGGTTTCTCGCAGCCCGCCTTGCCGAGGAGCGCAGACGACCCCATCCCGGACCGGACTTCCCCTTCGCCCCGAGCTATGGCTACCACTTCGATGCCTATAAACTGGGCGCGTTCCTGCGGGATTGGGCAGTGGCCCGGGGCGTCGTGCACCTCGAGAGCCGCGTTGCCGAGGTCGCGCTGGACGGGACGGGGGATGTCGAGGCACTGGTCTGCGAGGACGGAGAGCGGATCGCGGGGGACCTGTTCGTCGACTGTTCGGGGTTTGCCGGAGTGATCGGGCAACGCGCCCTCGAAGGACGTTTCGTTTCCTATGCGGAAAACCTGTTCAACGACCGCGCGGTGGTGATGCCGACCGCGCGACGCGGTCCTTACCGTCCGCAGACCGACGCGATAGCGATGTCGGCCGGGTGGCGCTGGTCGATCCCGCTGACCACCCGGGTCGGCAACGGTTACGTCTATTCGAGCGCCCATATCTCGGACGAGGCGGCCGAGGCGGAACTGCGCGCCGCCTGCGGTAGTGGAGCCGATGCCCGGATACTCAAGATGCGCGTCGGCCGCGTCGACAGGTCATGGCACCGCAATTGCCTCGCCGCCGGCCTCGCACAGGGGTTCGTCGAGCCGCTCGAGGCGACCGCGCTGCACATCGTGATCACCACCGCGCTCGACTTCGTGTCGGCCTACGAACGCGGCGGCTTCACGGCGCAATACCGCGAGGCGTTCAACCACGGCGTCGCCGCGCGCTATGACGGGATCCGGGACTATATCGTCGCACATTACCGCATGAACCAGCGCGGCGGGACGGAATACTGGGCCGCCAACGCGGCCAACCAGAACCTGTCCGACGCACTCAAGGCGATGATCACCGCGTGGTTCACCCATGAAGACATCGCCGATGCCAATGCCCGGATCTACGCCCAGCCGCCGTACTCGCCGATGAGCTGGCACGCGCTGTTTGCCGGGTACGGCTCGCTTCCGGACCACGAGCGGATGCGTGCGCCCAGCAGCGGCGAGTTGCGCCCGTCGGCAGCCATCGACGGCATGCTGGCCGCGTGCGCGCGCAACTTCGCTGCGATCCAAGGCGGATAAGGCGTGCCCTGCCACGCTGGTTGCGCAGATGGCCGCCCCTCACCGAGACTTGCCTTTCAGGCGCGCTCGAACTGAGCGCGCATCGCGACCTCGCCGTCGCAGCGAACAGCCTCTGCCGCGTTCTCCCCAGCCATTCGCAGGAAGATCGGCTGGCCAAGAAAAAGGGGGGCAAGGGCGCGGAAGGAGAACAGGGCGAGCGGTCCCTCCCTCATGGCCAGGGCCGCCAGCCTTGTGGCGGTGAACGGACCATGCACCACCAGCGCGGGATACCCTTCCTGCTCGCGTGCGTAAGGAAGGTCGTAGTGGATGCGGTGGCTGTTGAACGTCGCCGCCGAAAACCGGAACAGGTTCACCGCATCGGGTTGCCAGCGTTCACCAGAGGGGGGCGGGTCAAGCGGCCGGGGCATCTCGATCCGAAGACCGTCTGCCCGGTAGACGAAGCGCTGGCGCTCGGCGACGCGGACGGTCTTGTCCTGCGCGATCGTCCGGTCGACCTCGACGAACACGAGGTCCCCCGTGCGCCCCTGCTTGTGGCTGACTTGCGCGATGCGCGATTCAAGCGCGGCTTCCTGCCCGATGACAAGCGGCGCGATGAACGTGATTGCGCTCCCGGCGAACATGCGGCGGGGCAAGGGTACCGGGGGAAGGAAAGTGCCCCGCTTCGGGTGTCCGTCATGCCCGATCTCGTCATCGCCCGCTTGCGGCAGGAAAAAGGCCCAGTGCCCGAGCGGGGGCCACGTGGTCTCGGTGTCGTCCTCGCAGCCCGCGGCTAGCGCGTAGCGCCGCAGGGGCTCCACGCCGAGCACCTCGATCCGGGTCTCCGTTCGGCCGACGGTTTCCTGCCACGCGGCCAGGTCGGAGCCGGAAATGCCCGCGGGGCGGTCCCCGGCGTCAGGCACGTTCGCTGCCCGAAGGAGGGGGGCCGCTCGATTGCGTCTGCGGGATGGGTTCGATCCGGAAATTCAAGGGTTTTCTCCAGATGGTCTGGCCGTCGGTATACGTCATAGGGCGTTGACAGGATTGGGACCCCGCCATATCACACACGCCGACTGCGGCCTCGGGGCGCATTAATAATAATCCGCAGTCGAATCCAAATACTGGGGGTCTTCATGGATTCTGCTCCACTGCGCACACGCGCGGGTACTATCGGCGTTGCTGTAGCAGCCGGCATCGTTTTCGCGTCGCCGTCGATCGCTCAGACGACGGGTCCGACCCGCGAGGAACTCGAGCTTCCGCAGCCTTCGACCACTCCGCCCCCGCCGCAGGTCCGATACGACCGCGAGGCGAATTTTCGGCAGAACTGCCCGTTCGACAATAGTTCGCTGACCACGACCCTCCAGGGCGTCACGTTCATGGACGTGACCGGCGGAGAACTCGCCCCCGCACTGGCGCGAAGCCTGGCGACCGTGACGGTGCCGCAGGGAACTCAGCCGCTGTCCGTGGTCTGTGACGTGCGCGACGCGGCCAACGACGCGCTGCGCCGGGATGGCTGGATCGCGACTGTCCAGATCCCGCAGCAGGAACTGGCCGGCACCCTCAGGCTGGACGTCGTTTCGGCGCGCATTTCGGAGCTGCGGATTACCGGCGATCCCGGCCCCTATCGCGACCAGATCACCCGCCAGCTCGCACCGCTCCAGCAGCTCAACCCGCTGAACGAGCGCGATGCGGAAGCCATCCTGCTGCGGGCGAACGACATTCCCGGCCTTAACATGCGCCTCACCCTCGCTCCGGGCAGCGGAGAGCCGGGCGAAGTGATCGGCAACCTGTCGGTCATGTACGAGCCTTACGCGGTGTTCCTGAATGCGCGGAACTACAATTCCAAGCGGATCGGCCGCGAAACCTTGTTCGGGCGGTTCGAGTATTACGGGCTCACAGGGCTGGCGGACGAAACGTTCATCGGCGCGCAGACGACGCTCGATTTCGAAGAGCAGCAGATCGTCCAGGCAGGTCACGAATTCGGGGTCGGGCCCGACAACATGCGGATCGGCGGCACGCTGACCTATGCGTGGTCCAAGCCCGACATCGAGAACCTCGATCTGTCGACCAAGACCTTGATCGCCAATTTCGAGACACGCTACCCGGTCGTGCGGACGGTGAATACGTTCGCCGATCTCGCGATCGGTTTCGACTACGTCGACCAGAAGACCGACGTCATGGGATTCCCGCTCAGCAAGGACGCGATACGCACCCTCTACGTTCGCGCGCAAGCGGTCGGGCAGAAGCGCCGCATCGACGGCTCCACCCTGGTGTCCTTTGACACCTTCCTCGAGGCGCGGCGCGGGCTCGACATCTTCGGCGCGACCGAATTCGGGACCTTCGGCCTCGCAGAGACCGACGGCGTTTCCGCCTCGCGGCCGTTCGGCGATTCGCGGGCTCTGGTCATTCGGGGTGGTGCGGACATTTCGGCGTCGCTGGGCAGTTTCTTCGGCGTCCGCGCCCGGGGCGAGGGGCAGTGGACCGATCACCCGCTGCTCAACTACGACGAATTCTCGATCGGCAACCTGACGATCGGGCGCGGCTACGATCCCGGCGCCAACAGCGGCGATCGGGCGATCGGCGGTTCGTTCGAAGTCAGCGCCAGTCCGCCAGTGCTGTCGGGCCTGCGCCCGCAGGTGTTCGGCTTCTACGACGTCGTGAAGATCGAGAATCTCGATTTCGGCACGCCGGATCCCGTCCGGACGCTCGAGTCGGTCGGCGGCGGGGTGCGGTTCGTCCTTGGCGAAGGACTGCGAGCCGAATTCACCTATGCCAAGCCGCTCGACAGGGCGCTGTTCAACGACGCTGAGAAGCCGCCCGAGCGGCTGCTTTTCTCCATCACGACCAAGTTTCCGGCCCTGTTCCAGTAGGTTTCTGTCCGGCCCTTGTCGCAGGGGGCCAAGGAGATGAAGACATGACTGCCAAGCACCGTTCGCTCCGCTTGAGGATGCTCGCCACGACCGCCACGGCGGCGCTTCTTGCCCTCCCGGGTGCGGCTCATGCGCAGCTCGTCTCATCGGGCGACTTGGTCACGGCAGAGGACAGTGCCGGCAATCCCAACCAGATCACGATCACCAATCCGAACGCCAGCACTGCGAACATCAGCGTGCTCGCCCCGGTCGTGGTGGCCAACTGGAACCAGTTCAACGTTCCCACCGGGACGATCCTCAACGTCTCGAACGCGTCTGCGGCGGCACAGGCTTCGCTGCTCAACCGGGTCATCGGCGGCGGGTTCTCCGACATTGGCGGCACGATCAACGCCGCGGATGTGAACTTCTGGCTCGTCAACCAGAACGGCATCCTGTTCGGCGGCAGCACCTCGGTCAACGCGGCGAGCTTCTATGCCTCGACGCTCGACGTCACCGACGCCGACTTCTTCGATTTCTACGAAGGTACCGATCTGGCCGGCAACGGCTCGAACTCGATCCAGTTTGTAACGAACCCGGCCGCTACCACGATCCTGGCCGCGCCGGCAGGCGCGAGCTTCGTCACCAACGGCACGTTGTTCTTCGGCGGCCCGCAGCTCAATCTTACCGGGACGTTCGACGCCGGTTCGGGCACGGCCTCGTTCGTGGCCGCGACCGACGTGACGGTGAATTTCAGCGCGGGCAGCCCGGTCAGCTACACGATCCCGGCGGGCACTACCGTCGCGAGCCAGCTGATCGACGGAACGGTTACCGGAAACGCCGCCGACTTCGTGTTCCAGACGGCGGCCGGCGTCATGGGGGCCATGCTGACGGTCAACGCCGACGTGGCGACAACCGCCGCCCCGACAGAGCGTGGGATTCTGCTATACACCGGTGGCCCGAGCACGGCTTCCGTCACCGTCGGCGGCGCGTGGTCGTCGACCGGCGGGGTCGAGGCGAACGTCAACAGTGACCTTACCTTCAGCCAGGACCTGAGCGGAAGCTATGCCACCCTTCAGGCGGCGGGCGGACTGAGTGCGCAGGACATTACCGCGACCGCGGGCGCGATCGACATCGACGCGGGCTCGGTCTCGGCGGGCGTGCTCAAGGCGACCGGCGACCTGACGGTGGACGCGGCGGGACCGATCGCCCTGACGGCGGCGGTATCGGACAGCGACGGGGTTGGCGGCGGCGCGCTGGCGATCGGCGCGACGACGCTGCCCTCGAGCCTGACGATCAGCGGCTCGACGAGCGGGGCGAGCGTGGACCTGCAGGCGTCGGGCAACGTGAGCCTGGGCTTCGTCGCCTCGGGCGCGGGCAACGTCGACATCGACAGCACCGGCGGCAATATCTCGGCGAGCTTCGTGTCGGCCTCGGGCGGCGACGCGCTGCTGACGGCGCCGGGCGCGATCACCACCGGGGGCATCTCGGCGTCGAATGCGATCGACGTCGACAGCACCGCGGGCGGCGCGCTCGACCTCGGCACGCTCAACGCGGGCACGACGATCAGCCTCGACACGAGCGGTTCGGCGGCGTTCGGCGCGGCGACCGCGGGCGGGGCGTTCACGATCGGCGGGAGCGTCGATCCGTCGAGCATCACCGCGACCGGCACCGTGCTGGCGGGCAGCGTCGACTTCGACACGACCGGTCTGCTGAGCGCGCAGACGATCGAGGCCCGTGCGGGCGCGATCGACATCGACGCGGGCTCGGTCTCGGCGGGCGTGCTCAAGGCGACCGGCGACCTGACGGTCGACGCGGCGGGACCGATCGCCCTGACGGCGGCGGTATCGGACAGCGACGGGGTTGGCGGCGGCGCGCTGGCGATCGGCGCGACGACGCTGCCCTCGAGCCTGACGATCAGCGGCTCGACGAGCGGGGCGAGCGTGGACCTGCAGGCGTCGGGCAACGTGAGCCTGGGCTTCGTCGCCTCGGGCGCGGGCAACGTCGACATCGACAGCACCGGCGGCAATATCTCGGCGAGCTTCGTGTCGGCCTCGGGCGGCGACGCGCTGCTGACCGCGCCGGGTTCGATCACCACCGGGGGCATCTCGGCGTCGAACGCGATCGACGTCGACAGCACCGCGGGCGGCGCGCTCGACCTCGGCACGCTCAACGCGGGCACGACGATCGCGCTCGATACTTCGGGTTCGTTCGGGGCGGCAGGAATTACCGCGGGCGGTGCGCTGACCGTGGGTTCGAATTCCGCTCCGTCTTCGGTATTGCTCACTGGCGACGTCGTTGCGGGCAGCGCCACGATATTCTCCACTGGTTCGCTGACGGCCCAGGACGTGACCGCGACGACGGGAGACGTCTATCTGGTCGGTGAGCCGCTGGTTGCCGGCAACGTGACTGCGGCGCAGAACCTGTTCTTCGCCACCGTCACGAACAGCGGAACCGTTACCTTCGACAGCGCCACGGCCACCAACGGCTTGGTCGCCGTGAATGGCGCCGTGCCCGATACTATCACGGTAACAGGGGCGACGACCGGGGCTTCGGTCCAGCTGTACGCGATCGATGTCCTCGATCTGGGCGACGTGACTTCGACCGCGGGCGTTGTGCTTCTCGACACTGCGCTCTTCGGTGCCGGCAGCGGTTCGATTTCGGCAGGTAACGTCAGCGCGACCGGGGGGCAGGCCAGGCTCGTCGCGCCGGACGGCATCACCACGACTTCGATAAGTTCGACTGCCGCGATCGACGTCGACAGCACCGCGGGCGGCGCGCTCGACCTCGGCACGCTCAACGCGGGCACCACGATCAGCCTCGACACGAGCGGTTCGGCGGCGTTCGGCGCGGCGACCGCGGGCGGGGCGTTCACGATCGGCGGGAGCGTCGATCCGTCGAGCATCACCGCGACCGGCACCGTGCTGGCGGGCAGCGTCGACTTCGATACGACCGGTCTGCTGAGCGCGCAGACGATCGAGGCCCGTGCGGGCGCGATCGACATCGACGCGGGCTCGGTCTCGGCGGGCGTGCTCAAGGCGACCGGCGACCTGACGGTCGACGCGGCGGGACCGATCGCCCTGACGGCGGCGGTATCGGACAGCGACGGGGTTGGCGGCGGCGCGCTGGCGATCGGCGCGACGACGCTGCCCTCGAGCCTGACGATCAGCGGCTCGACGAGCGGGG
>NZ_JBNCBU010000002.1:0-250203 GCF_051912845.1 Tsuneonella sediminis
CGCTCCAGCTGTTCGGCGGCTACGGCTACTTGAAGGACTACCCGATCGAGCGCTTCTGGCGCGATCTGCGCGTCCACTCGATCCTAGAAGGAACCAACCAGGTCATGCGCATGATCGTCGGCCGGGACCTGATCCGGCAATGAATACCGAGGACATCCTGATCCACCGCCACGGCGCGGTGGGCCACATATCGCTCAACCGGCCAAAGGCGCTGCACGCGCTCACCCTCGACATGTGCCACGCGATGAGCGCGGCGCTGGCCGAATGGGCGAGCGACGACGGAGTAGAGGCTGTCATCCTCGATCACGCCGAGGGTCGCGGGTTCTGCGCCGGCGGCGACATCAACCTGCTGCGCCACTCCGCGCTCAACGACGGCGGGGTGTCGGGCCGCAGGTTCTTCCACGACGAATACCAGCTCAATCACCAGATGATGACCTATCCCAAGCCGATCGCGGTGTTCATGGATGGCATCACGATGGGCGGCGGCGTCGGGATTGCCTTGCCGTGCCGCTACCGGGTGGCGACCGAGAACACCCGCTTCGCGATGCCGGAAACGGGCATCGGCCTGTTTCCCGACGTGGGCGGCGGCTGGCATCTTTCGCGGCTGCCCGGGCGGCTGGGACAGTTCCTGGCGCTCACCGGTGCGCGGCTCGACGGGGCGGAGTGCCTGTGGGCGGGGATCGCGACCCATTACCTCCCGAGCGAGATGATCGCCGATGCCAAGGCGCGCATCATCGAAAGGCCGGGCCGCATTTCCGGCATCCTCGCCGAGATGCCGGGCACTCCGCCCAGGGCGCGGATCGAGGACAACGCCGACAAGATCGCGCGTCATTTCCGCTCCGACCGCTACGAGGACATCCTCGCCAGCCTCGAGGCGGACGATAGCGACTGGGCCCAGAAGGAGCGCGACACGCTGGGAACCAAGAGCCCGCAGACCTGCAAGGTCGCGCTGCGCCAGCTAGCGACCAGCGCGCAGATGACCGATTTCGCCGACAACATGGCGATGGAGTACCGCATCGCCAGCCGCGTGTTGATGCGTCCCGATTTTGCCGAAGGGGTGCGCGCGGTCATCGTCGACAAGACCGGTGACCCGAAGTGGAGCCCGGCAACCCCGGAGGGTGTGAGCGAGGAGCTGCTCGACGAAATCTTCGCCCCCCTCCCCCCCGAAGAGGAATGGAAGCCGCTTTGACTTACGAAACGATCACCGCCGAGCAGCGCGACGCGGTCACGCTGATCACCCTCAACCGTCCCCAGGCGCTGAACGCCCTGAACTCGCAGGTGCTCGAGGACCTGATCGCGGCGTTCGCGGCGTTCGAAGCCGACGACGGACAGCGCTGCGCGGTGCTGACCGGATCGGGCGACAAGGCGTTTGCAGCCGGGGCCGACATCAAGGAGATGGCTGACAAGCCGTCGGCCGAATTCTACCTCGACGATTTCTTCGCCCGCTGGACCAGCCATCTCGTCAAGGCGACCCGCAAGCCGTGGATCGCGGCGGTGAACGGCTTTGCTCTGGGTGGCGGGTGCGAGCTCGCGATGATGGCGGACTTCATCATCGCATCGGACAAGGCGAAGTTCGGCCAGCCCGAGATCAAGCTGGGCGTGGCGCCGGGCATGGGCGGCAGCCAGCGGCTGACCCGCGCGGTCGGCAAGGCGAAGGCGATGGAAATGTGCCTTACCGGCCGGATGATGGATGCCGAGGAGGCGGAAGCCAGCGGCCTCGTCGCGCGCGTGGTGCCGCATGCCGATCTGCTGGCCGAAGCGCTGAAGACCGCCGCGACGATCGCGGCGATGCCGCCGATGGCCGCGATCGCCAACAAGGAAATGGTCAACGCAGCGTTCGAGACCACGCTCGACCAGGGCCTGGTCATCGAACGCCGCATCTTCCAGATCCTCGCCGCGTCCGAGGACAAGGCCGAGGGCATGGCGGCGTTCATCGAGAAGCGCGAAGGGCAGTGGAAGGGGCGCTGACCCCCTGACGGTCTATGTCCCCTACGCGGGAGGAGCGGCGTCTTCCGCAGGCTCGCGAGGGATGCCACCGCCGTCCCGGTCAGCGGTCGCCCGCTTCTCGGTGAAGTGCATCACCAGCAGCGCGCCCTCGAACAGGAGGATCAGCGGCCCGGCGAGCATCAGCTGGCTGATGACGTCGGGCGGCGTGGCGACTGCGGCGATCACGAAGGCGCCGACGATCATGTAGCGCCGCGCGCTGACGAGGCTTGCCCGGCTGACGATTCCGGCCGTGTTGAGCAGCAGCAGCAGCACCGGGAGCAGGAACGCCAGCCCGAAGGCGAGGATGAACTGCATCACCAGGCTGAGGTAATCCTCGCTATTCGGCAGCGCCTCGATCTCCACGCCGCCCTGCGTCCCCTGAAACCCCAGGAAGAAGTGGAACGCGGTCGGCATGACCACGAAATAGGCGAGCGCGCCGCCGGCAATGAACAGGACCGGCGTCGCCAGCAGGAAAGGCAGGAAGGCTTTCTTCTCCTTCGCATAGAGCCCGGGCGCGATGAACGCCCAGAGCTGGTTCGCGATCACCGGGAAGGCGATGAAGAAGGCCGCCCACAGGGCCACCTTCAGTTCGACGAAAAACTGGCCGTAGAGCTTGGTGTAGATCAGCTTGTTCTGCCCGGCGTCGAGCAGCGGCTGGACGAGGAAGGCGAGGATGTCCTGCGCAAAATAGAAGCATGCGAAGAAGGCGACGATCAACGCCGCAAAGGCACGCAGCAGCCGGGTGCGAAGCTCGATCAGGTGGTCGAGCAACGGGGCCTGCGTCTCGTCGATATCGGAAAGCTTGAAGGCCATCAGCGAAGCGGTAGCTGGGGTTCGTCGTTCGAAGGCGGCTCGTCGCCGGCCGAGCGATCTTCGGGCAGCAGCGGTGTCGGCGCTGCTTCTGCCGACCCGGCGGACGACGGATCGACGGCCCCCGGCAGCGGCTTCATCTCGTGATCGGACAGGTCAACCTGCGGCACCTGCGCCATGATCTGGGCATTCTGCTCGGCCCATTTCTTTTCCATCTCCTCGAGCTCGGCCTCGCGGATCATCGCCTCGACCCCTGCACGGAAATGGTTCGAGGTGCGGCGTATCTTGCCGATCCAGCGCCCGGCGGTTCGCATCGCCTTCGGCAGGTCCTTCGGACCGATCACGAGCACCGCGACGAACACGATGACCAGCAGTTCCTGCCAGTCTATTCCGAACATGGATCAGCCTTTCGCGCGCGCAGCAGCCGCCGGTCAGTCGCGGTGTTCGGCGCCGGGGTGCGGCTCCTTGGTCGCCTCACCGGCAGGCTTCGCGTCGTGGTGCGGCCCTTCGAGGCTGTGGACGGGCTTGGCGGCCGCGGCCTTGGCGTTCGCGTCGGCCTCGTCGTCGGCGATGCCCTTTTTGAAACTTTTGATGCCCTTGCCGAACTCGCCCATGATGTCGCCCACCCGGCCCTTTCCGAACAGGACGAGGACGACCAGCAGCACGATCAGCCAGTGCCAGATGGAAAACGAACCCATGGTAATCTCCTTGGGCGCTAATCTAGGGGATCGGCCGCTTCATTGCCAGCCTCGGCATCGGCTTCCTCGTCTTCGCCCGAGGTGAGCGCCTCGAACGCATCTTCCACCGGATCGAGCAGGCCGGCCGCCTTCAGCTCATCGATACCCGGCAGGTCCTTGCGCGACGACAGGCCGAAGTGGTCGAGAAAGTCTGGCGTCGTCGCGTAGATTACCGGGCGGCCGGGAACTTCGCGCCGGCCCGCGACGCGCACCCAGCCTGCTTCCATCAGCACGTCGAGCGTGCCGCTTGATGTCTGCACCCCCCGGATCGCCTCGATTTCGGCCCGGCTGACCGGTTCGTGATAGGCCACGATCGCAAGAACCTCGGTCGCCGCGCGGCTGAGCCGGCGGACCGCTTCGCGCTCGCGCCGCAGCACGTGGGCGAGATCGGGCGCGGTCTGGAAATGCCAGCGATCGCCGCGCTCGACGAGGTTCACCCCTCGCCCGTCGTATTGAGCGGCAAGAGCTTTCAGGGCATCGCGAACATCGCCCGCGGCCGCCCCTCCGAGGTGGCTCGCCAGCGCGGCAAGGGTCATTGGCTCCTCGGCGGCGAACAGGGTCGCTTCGATCGCCCGCTCGAGTTCGCCGGGCCGGGCAGGCGCGGTGTCGGTCACGCGGAAACCCGACGCAGACGTAGCGGGCCGAACGCCGTATCCTGTGCCAGTTCCGCCTTGCCCAGCCGAGCGAGTTCCAGCGCGGCCACAAAGCTCGAGGCGAGCGCCGACCTGCGCAGCCGCGGCTCGGCGTGCGGCGGCAGGAACTGGCGAAGCTCCATCCAGTCGAGCGTGACCCCGAGCATCGCCGAAACCCGGTCGAGAGCCGAATCGAGGGTCATCACCGGACGCTCACGCACCATGTGGACGACCGGCGCGGTGCGCGCGTTGACCTGGCCATAGGCCTGCACGAGCGCGAACCAGTCGCACTGCCACAGCGTTCTGCGATCGGTGCGGAGGCCTTCGGGCGCACCCCGCCGGAACACGTCGCGCCCCAGTCGGTCGCGGGCCATCAACCGGGCCGCAGCCTCGCGCATCGCGGCGAGCCGTGCGAGCCGCAACTGGAGCCGCAGCGCGAGTTCTTCCGGGCTTGGATCCTCCTGCTCGTCCTTGGGCAGCAGCAGGGCCGACTTGAGATAGGCCAGCCACGCGGCCATCACGAGATAGTCTGCGGCGAGCTCGAGCCTGAGTGCCTCGGCTCGCTCGATATAGGCGATGTACTGGTCGACCAGCGCGAGGATCGAGATCGCCTTCAGGTCGACCTTCTGCCGCCGCGCGAGATCGAGCAGGAGGTCGAGCGGCCCTTCCCAGTTGTCGAGTTCGAGATAGAGCGCGGTCTCGTCGGCGGGCGCGGCGCCCGGCCCGCTCCAGTCGCCGTCGGGCTGATCGCCCAGGTCGAGGATCAGGGCATCTTCGGTCACGCGTTCGCTCCGACGAGGGCAAGGAGCGTGTCGCGCGTGGCAAGCAGTTCGGCCTTGTCGCCTTCCGGCTTAGTCCCGGTCCCGGCCAGCGCGCGGTCGAGGCGGGCCGCGGCCTCATGGGACAGCGCCGGCAGGCGGTCGGCGATCCCCACCATGTCGTCCATCTTCGCCCAGCAGTTGAGCGCGAGGTCGCATCCCGCCCGCACCGCGGTCTCGGCCCGCTCAGGCACGCTGCCGGTCAGAGCCTCCATGTCGAGATCGTCGGTCAGCAGCAGTCCTTCGAAACCGATCTTCCCGCGGATTACCTCCCGGATCACGGTGGGCGACTGGGTTGCCGGGCGATGGGGGTCCCACGCGGTGAAGACAAGGTGGCCCGTCATTCCAATAGGCGCATCCTTCAATGCGCGGAACGGGGCAATGTCGGTTTCCAGTTCGGCTTCGCTCGCGGTAACGGTGGGCAGTTCCTTGTGCGTGTCGCACGTCGAACGCCCGTGTCCCGGCATGTGCTTGATGCATCCCGCGACGCCGGCGAGTGCCAGTCCCTCAAGCGTCGCGCGGCCCAGCGCCGCCACCCGCAGCGGCTCGCTGCCGAATGCCCGGTCGCCGATCACATCGTGCGCACCGGGATGGCGAACGTCGAGCGGTGGGTGATAATCGACGGTGATCCCCGCCTCGGCGAGCTCCAGCCCCATCGCCTGGGCATTGGCGCGAGCAGCGGCGATCGCCGAGGACGGGGCGACGTCGTAGAGTGCGTCGAACGCCGCGCCGGCAGGAAAAGCGCTGAAGTGCGGGGGGCGCATCCGCGCGACGCGGCCGCCCTCCTGGTCGACGCTGACCAGCAGACGATCGCGGCCGTGGAGGGAACGCAGGTCGTCGGTAAGCGCCCGGACCTGGTCCATCGTGTCGATGTTGCGGCCGAACAGGATGTAGCCCGCCGGATCGCTCTCGCGGAAGAACGCCCGCTCGTCAGCGGTCAGTCCCAGTCCCGAAAGGCCGAATATCGCCGGTGTCATGGCCCGAGATTCGCAGGAAAGCGAACCCGCCGCAAGCAGACCGGCAGCGCTATCCCCCTTCGAGCGCGAAGGGAAATCGGCTCATTTCACCTGACAGGCCACCCCGTCACCCTTGAGCGCGGTGCACAGCCGGCTTGCGGCGGCCGCATCGCCTGCAAGCGCCTGCAAGCGGTACACGGTGCCGATGTCGGCCTGCCCCTGGACGACGCGGTGCGAGACGCCGGCAAGGTGCTCGGTCTGGCGTTGCAGCTTCTGCCAGCCGGCCTCGGCATCGGCCTTGCTCGAGTAGGCGCCTACCTGGACCACGGTTCCGCTCGCCGCTGCGGGTGCGCTTGCGGGTTCGGCCGCTGGCGACTGGCTGGCGGCGGGCGTGGCAGCGGGAGCCGGCTTGCGATCCGCGATCCGGCCCTCAGTCTCGCGGCCCTCGCCGACCGCCGGGGCAAGGTTGCCGGTCCCTTCGAACTGCTTGCCGCCCGGTTCGGCGGGCCTGGTCTTGTACGGGCTGTCGGGCGCCTCGATCGTGCTGCCGTCGGCGACGACCTCGGAAGTGTCGCCGCGATTCCCGAACCACCAGATTCCGCCGATGAAAGCCGCGAGCGCCAGCAGCGCAAGGATCGCGAAGCCGATTATGCGCCCGCTGTCGACGCCCTCGTCCTCGTCGTCCTCGTCACCCGATTCGAGCCAGGGCAAACGCTCGTCGTCGTCGGCCAGTGTTAGCTGGTCGTCGGCGGCGTAATCGTCTTTTTCGCCTGCGATCATCGTCACATCTCCTCGACGGCCTCGACCCCCAATAGCGCAAGACCGTTACGGATAACTAACCCGATCTGTGCGGCAAGGAACAGCCGGGCCGCCGTCAGTTCGCGGTCGTCGGCAACGATGAACCGCTTGTCCGGCGCGTCGTTGCCCAGGTTCCAGTAGGCATGGAAGGCGGCTGCAAGGTCGTAGAGGAAGAACGCGATCCGGTGCGGCTCGCGCGCCGCTGCCGCGGCCTCGACCGCGCGCGGGAACTGCGCGGCGAGCTTCACCAGCGCCAGTTCCTCCTGCCCAAGCCGGCCGAGCGCCGCCGGTCCGGGTTCTATCCCTTCGGCTGCCCCTTTACGCAGAGTCGAATGGATCCGCGCGCTGGCGTACTGGACGTAAAAGACCGGGTTGTCCTTCGAGGCCTCGACCACCTTGGCGAAGTCGAATTCCATCTGCGCGTCAGGCTTGCGGGTGAGCATCGTGAACCGAACGACGTCCTTGCCGACCTCGCGCACGACGTCGGCCAGGGTCACGAAGGTGCCACTGCGCTTGGACATCTTGACCGGTTCGCCACCCCGCAGCAGCTGGACCATCTGGACCAGCTTGACGTCGAACGGGATCGCCCGCCCCTGCCCTTCCGCGAGCGCGGCGACCGCAGCCTTGATCCGCTTGACCGTTCCGGCGTGATCGGCGCCCCAGATGTCGATCAGCTCGTCTGCGTCGGCGGCCTTCTGCATGTGATAGGCGAGATCGGCGCCGAAATAGGTCCAGCTGCCGTCGCTCTTGCGGATTGGACGATCCTGGTCGTCACCGAACCTCGTGGCGCGGAACAATGGCAGCTCGACCGGCTCCCAGTCCTCGGGAGTCTTGCCCTTGGGCGCCTCGAGCACGCCGTCGTAGACGAGGTCGTGCGCGCGCATCCAGGCCTCGGCTTCGTCTGGCTTGCCCGCTGCCTGCAATGCAGCTTCGCTGGCAAATTCATCGTGCCGGATGCCGAGCAGCGCAAGATCGTCGCGGATCATGTCCATCATGGCGGCGACCGCTCTTGCCTTGAACTCGGGCAACCAGTCGGCCTCGGGCGCGCCCACGAACCGGTCGCCGAATTCCTCCGCGAGCGCCTGGCCCACGGACACAAGATAGTCGCCGGGATAGAGGCCCTCGGGAATCTCGCCGATATCCTCGCCGAGCGCCTCGCGGTACCGAAGGTGTGCCGAACGGGCGAGCGTGTCGACCTGGCTGCCCGCGTCGTTGACGTAGTATTCTCGGGTCACCGGGTGGCCCACGAATTCGAGCAGGCTCGCCAGCGCATCGCCCACCACCGCGCCCCGGCAATGCCCCATGTGCATCGGACCGGTCGGGTTGGCACTGACGTATTCGACGTTGACCCGCCGTCCCGCGCCCTTCTTCGAGCGCCCGTAGTCGGCACCGAGGCGCGCCATGACCCGCAGTTCGCCGAGCCATTCGGCGTCGGCGAGCCGAAGGTTGATGAAGCCGGGACCGGCGATCTCGGCGCTGGTAACCGCCGGATCGCGCTTGAGATGGTCGATGATCCTTTCCGCCAGCGCGCGCGGATTGGTCGCCGCGGACTTGGCCAGCGCCATCGCGGCGTTGGTGGCAAGGTCTCCGTGCGCGGGATCGCGCGGCGGCTCGACGGTCACCGCGGTGCTCGCGGACCCGGGCGGCAGCGCGCCTTCGGCCTCGAGCGCCCCGAGAACGGCGGCGATGCGCGCCGCGAAGGCGGCGTGGAGAGTCTGGGGATCGGACATGGCGGCGCGACTAGCCCATCAGGGCCAAAGCGCAAGTCCGGGAAGAATCACCGGGTCGCGTTGTAAGCCAGCTGCTGCTCGGTCAACTGGAATCCGACCAGCACCTCGAAAGTCGCACGCGCAACCGCGGCCTTGACCTCGGGGTCGGTAAGCGGATCGATCGCCGCGTCCTCGTCGCCGGCCTTGCGCCTCCGGGTGATCCGGTCGCGGATATCGGACGGCAGCGTCGCTTCGGCGCGTTCGACATAGGCGCCGGCCTGCGCGCTTGACTGCGCGCGATCCTGACCGTCGGCGAAGCTCAGCGTCACTTCGCCGACCCGCTTGGTGACCACCGACGAACCCCCGCGCAGCACCACCGCGTAATAGGGCAGCGTCACGGTGCGCGCGCCCCGGGTGTCGGTCCGGCGGGCGAGAACGTCGAAGGTGACGTTGGTGTAGATCCGGGGCGATCCATCGTCGCAGGTCGAACGCACGTTGGTGATCGCGGCGGTCACGTCCATGTTCGCGGCCGAGGTATCGCCGGGCACGCGGAAGGTCGTCACGTCGCCGGTGTAATCGGGCACGCCAACCGCCGGACACGCGGTCCGCACCGCGGTGATGCCCACACCCTGGTCGACCACCAGTTCTCCCTGGGACTTGCAGCCCGCGAGGGCGGCACCCAACATGAGCATGGCGGAAAGGCGAAGGCGGGTGGTCATGGCAGGTTCGGTCCCGATCAAATCTCTGAGCCGCCGCCCTAGCGGCGCTCGCAGCGAAGCGCTAGGGGGCCGGGTATGAACGCCCCCTTTCAGGAACGCCCGATTGCCGAGCCCGCGGGCAAGCCGCTGCTCACGCTGCTGATCGCGGCGCCGCGGGGATTCTGCGCCGGGGTCGACCGCGCCATCGAGATCGTCGAGCGCGCGATCGAACGCTACGGCGCACCGGTCTACGTCCGCCACGAGATCGTCCACAACAAGTATGTCGTCGATTCGCTGAAAGCGCAGGGCGCCATCTTCGTCGAGGAGCTCGACGAGGTGCCCGACGGCGCCCCGGTCGTGTTCTCCGCCCACGGAGTGCCCAAGAGCGTGCCCGCCGAGGCCACCCGCCGCGAGATGATGTGGGTCGACGCGACCTGTCCGCTGGTGAGCAAGGTTCATCGCCAGGCCGAACGCCAGATCGAGGCCGGACGCCATATCGTCTTCGTCGGCCATGCCGGTCATCCCGAAGTGATTGGCACGATGGGCCAGGTACCGGCCGGTTCGATCTCACTCGTCGAGACCGTCGAGAACGTGGCCGCGCTCGATTTTGCCGCTGACGAACCGCTTGCCTTCCTCACCCAGACGACCCTTTCGGTCGACGACACGCGCGAGATCGTCGCCGCGCTCGAGGCGAAGTTTCCGCATATCGTCGGCCCCAAGGCGGAGGACATCTGCTACGCGACCTCGAACCGGCAGGCAGCGGTCAAGGCGATCGCGCCGGGCAGCGACCTCGTGCTGGTGATCGGTGCCCCCAACTCGTCCAATTCGCTCCGGCTAGTCGAGGTGGCAGAACGGATGGGCACCGACGCGAAGTTGATCCAGCGGGCAGGCGACATCGATCCCGCATGGCTCGAAGGCGTGGGTACGCTGGGTCTCACGGCGGGAGCTTCGGCGCCGGAAAGCCTCGTGCGCGAGGTCGTCGCCAGGCTCTCGCAGTGGCGCGAAATCGAGGAGCAGACGATCGTTTCGGCCGAGGAGAAGATGGTTTTCAAGCTACCCCGCCAGCTCATCGACTAGGGCGAAGGCGTGGCGGTCTATACCCATCTTGCCGCCGAGGATCTTTCCGCGCTCATTGCCGCCTACGACGTCGGGGAGCTGATCTCCGCCAAGGGCATCGCCGAGGGCGTCTCAAACTCGAACTGGCTCGTCGAGACCGGCGCGGGGCGGTTCATCTTGACCATGTACGAACGAAGGATAGAGGCAAGCGACCTGCCCTTCTTCCTGGGCTTGCTGGACCATCTTTCGGCGCGCGGATGCGCGGTCCCGCGCACGATCCACGATCGTGACGGCGCGGCCTTTCGCCATGTCGGGGGCAAGGCGGTCGCGCTGATCGAGTTCCTTCCCGGCGTTTCGGTGGACCGTCCCACCCCCGCACAGGCGCACGCGGTGGGCGCGGCGCTCGCGCAGACCCATCTCGCGGCGGCGGACTTCATCGCATCGCGGGCCAACACCCTTGACATCGCCCACAGCGCGCGGGCTCTGGAAGCCTGCGGCAAAGACGCCCTGGCGGCGATCGATCCGGCACTCCCCGAGACCGCGAGCATCGCCCGACGGCTGGCGAGCGCCTGGCCATGCGACCTTCCCGAAGCAGTCTGTCACACCGATCTCTTCCCGGACAACGTGCTCATGCTCGGCGACCGGGTCACCGGCATGATAGACTTCTACTTCGCCTGCACCGAGGCGATGGCCTACGACCTCGCGGTCACTCACGCTGCCTGGGCATTCGCGCTCGACGGCACGCAGTACAGCCCCGCGGTCGCCGCCGCGCTCGTCGAGGGATACGAGAGCGTTCGGCCGCTGTCGGACGCGGAACGCGCCGCGCTCCCCGTTCTGGCGCAGGGAGCGTGCCTGCGTTTCGTTGCCAGCCGCGCCGAGGACTGGATCGCCACTCCGGCCGACGCACTTGTGACACGAAAGGACCCGATGGCCTTCGTGCGCCGCTTGCATTTCTACAGGGGCGCGGGGCAAACGGCCTTCGAATCATGAAGAAGGTCGAGATTTTCACCGATGGGGCCTGCAAGGGAAACCCGGGTCCCGGCGGCTGGGGCGCGATCCTGCGCATGGGCCGCCACGAAAAGGAGCTGTCGGGCGGCGAGCGCGACACGACCAACAACCGGATGGAGCTGACTGCCGCGATCAAGGCGCTCGAGGCGCTGATCGAACCGTGCGAGATTGCACTGCATTCCGACAGCAAATACGTGCTCGACGGAATCACCAAGTGGGTTCACGGCTGGCAGAAGAACGGCTGGAAGAATGCGAGCAGGCAACCGGTCCGCAACGCGGACCTGTGGCACGAGCTGATCGCCGCGGCCAAGCCGCACCAGGTCAGCTGGATATGGGTGAGGGGCCACGATGGTCATCCTGAAAACGAGCGTGCCGATGCGCTCGCCTGCGCGGCGGCCGATGCGGTCGCGGCCGACGCCTAACTCTCGTCGACGGTTTCCGCGCCCGGCCCGTTCTTCTTGATCGATTCGATGGCGTTCTTCGCGCTCGCCTTCGAGCTGTAGCCCTCGGTCCAGAACATGGTCTCGGAATTGTACATGAAATAAGCGACGTACTCGCCGCCCTTGTTCTTCTTGATCTTGAAATGGTGGCCCATCCCCGCGTCTCCCGTTTGCGTGGCGGGACCAGCTTAACTTCTGTCAGCCGCCTGTCGAGTCGAAGCGGCGCGGATCGTAAAGCCGGGCGTCGAGCATCTCGGTCATGGCGTCGCGCGGCCTGGAAAGCAGCAGCTGGGCGCCCAGGCGGGCCGCGGCCGGCGCGGTCTGAATTCCGAAGCCGCCCTGCCCCGCGAACCAGAAAAACCCGGGCGCACTCCTGTCGAACCCGTAGACGGGCAGGCGATCGGGCGCGAAGCTGCGCAGGCCCGCCCACTTGCGCTCGACCGCCCTGACGCGCCAGTCCACGACGCGCTCGAACCGGTCGATGGCCTGCGCCACCGCAAGTTCTTCCGGCGCGGCATCGCACGGGGGAGACGGCTCCTCATCGTGCGGACTGAGCCACAACCGCCCGCTCTCGGGCTTGAAATAGAACCTGCCCTCGATGTCGAGTACGAGCGGCAGGTCGGCGGGCGGCACGGGGTCGGTGCGCAATTGCGTGACGGTGCGGCGAAGCGGCTGGATGCCGAGGGGACCGGCACCGGCGAGCGCGGCGAAAGTATCGGCCCATGCGCCCGCCGCGTTGGCCACCACATCGGCGCGCAGCGTTTCATCGCGGTCGTTCTCGAGCAGCCAGCCTTCGCGCTCGCGCTGCGCCGAAACCACGCGCCACCGCGTGCGAAGCTCGACGCCGCCTCGCTTTGCGGCTGCCAGGTAATGCTGGTGGACACCCGCGACGTCGATGTCGGCGCAGGCCGGCTCCCAGACGGCACCGGTATAGGCCGGGCGCACGCCCGGCAGGCGTTCTTCCAGCCCGCTGCGCCCCAGTCGCTCGATAGTCACCCCGGTGCCGGCAAAAGTTTCCATGAAGGCGCCGAGCGCCTGTTCGTGCGCGGCCCGCCCGACGTAGAGCGCGCCGCGCGGACTGAGAAATCCGCGCTCACGCAGCCAGCGTCCGGAGGCCAGGGTCAGGGGAACCACGTCGGGACCGCCGTAGCATTCCTCCCAGAATGCCGCGGAGCGACCCGTAGTATGATACCCTGGCCGGTCCTCTGCCTCGAGCAGCACGACCGGCCCTGCGCCCAGCGCCGCGAGTTCGGCGGCAAGGCTGGCCCCGGCCATGCCCGCGCCGATGACGGCTATCGCACAGCGCTGCGTCATTGCGGGGAAACCGTTTCGTCGAGAAATCGGTCGATCGCGGCAAGCGCGCGATCGCGCACCGGATCGGCCTCGCGCAGGATCTCGTGGCTCGCCTCGCTGCCGAAAGTGACCATCTTGGAGAGCGGCAGGCGGGCGGCCGCGGCGGCGATCGCGCGATACGAGACCAGCCGGTCCGCCGTCGTCGCCAGGATCAAAGTAGGAATGGTAATTGTTTCAAGAAGACCGGGCGCGGAGAGTGCGCGCATCGAGGCGTAGGCCCGCTCGACCCAACCCCAGCTTCCAGGTCCCATGACGAGCTCGGGCCGCTGTGCCCGCCACCACAATTCGTCTGCGTAGCGATCCGTGTCGTGCGTCAGCAAGGCCCCGCGTGCCGCCGGGGGTTCGCCCGGCTTCTCGCTCCACTTCCACGCCGGGCGACGCGGATCGCCAAGGCGGCCCATCACGCGGGCGGCCGTCTGCATCACGGCCGGAGGCAGGCGGCCAATGCCCAGCATGGGGGCGACGAGCACGAAGGCATCGGGCGCGACGAGTCTTTCGGCCGCCGCGCGAAGCGCGATATGGGCGCCCATCGAGTGGGCCACGATGACGCGCGGCCCGGTCGCTTCCGCAGTCCAATCGCCCCAGAACGCTGCAAGGTCGCCCGTCCATTGCGAGAAATCCCCGATGTGGCCAGTGACCGCGTCGTTGCCGAGCCGCCCCGACCCTGCCTGCCCGCGCCAGTCGATCGCGGTGACCCTCCAGCCCTTCTCCCGCCAGTCGGCAAAGGCCTCCAGGTACTTCTCGTAGAAGTCGCCCCGGCCACCGAGGAACAGGAGCGCTCCGCGTTCCGCCGCATGGCCCGCTGGCCAGTCGAAGCGGCGGATCGCGTGGCCGTCCGGCGCCGACCACCTGCCTTCACGCGCGCCAGCGGGGATCGCGCGGCGCCGGTCAGGGCTTCCGGCGGCTTCGCGTGCATGGCTAATGATCAGGCTCCGGTCTTGGTTACTATTTGGTAAGCACTGCCCGCTAGCACCACGGCAACGGGGACCGTGGGGGTACATTCAATGCTGGCCGACTATCTGCACTACGGGCTGCTCCTTGCCCTTGCAATCGCGCTGGTCGTGGCGGCGTTCACCGACTGGCGCCGGCGGCAGATCGACAACTGGCTGAATGCCGCGATCGCCCTGACCGCTCCGCTCTACTGGTGGGCAAGCGGGCTGGACCTGTGGCCCGGGATCGCGATCCAGCTCGGCATCGGCATCGCGGCCTTCGCGGTATTCGCCGCGATGTTCGCGATGAAGTGGATGGGCGGCGGCGACGTCAAGTTGCTGACGGCGCTTGCGCTGTGGATCGAACCCGAGCGATTCCTGCAGCTCCTGGTCATGATGGCGCTGGTGGGCGGTCTTCTGACGCTCGTCATGGGCGCCTGGCACATCGCCCGCCGTCAGCGCGACAAGCTGGCGATCCCGTACGGGGTGGCGATCGCGATTGCCGGGCTGTGGGTGCTCGGCGCGCACTACTTTCCCGCCGCGAAGGCCGCGCTGGCGTGATGATACCTGATTTTAACCGTTCGCCGCTTAACCACGGCAACCATTCCCGCCCGTGGGATCGGGCGAGCGTTTTGAGGGGGCTTTGATAGCCATGGACAGGAAGAAGCTGCTGCTGCTGGTGGGCGCTCTGGTGATCGCCGTCGTGACCGCCATGATGGCGCGGAGCATGTTCGCGGGGGCATCCGCCCCGCAGGCCGAGGCCGCGCCCGTGCCGCAGGGACCCAAGGTCCTCGTCGCCCAGCGCGTGCTGCCGACCGGCACGATCATCACCGCGGACGCGATCGGCTTCCAGCCGTGGCCCAAGGAGCTGGTCAAGGACGCCTACTTCATCGAAGGCGAATCCGACGTATCGAAGCTTCTGGGCACTGTCGTCCGGTTCCCGGTGACCGCGGGCGAACCCGTGACCCAGGGCTCGCTCGTCAAGCCCGGTGACCGCGGCTTCCTCGCCGCGGCGCTCGGTCCCGGCATGCGCGCCGTGACCGTGCCCGTGTCGGCCAAGACCGGTGTCGGCGGCTTCATCTTCCCGGGCGACCGGGTCGATCTCGTCCTGACCCAGACGGTCAAGGCAGAGGGTGCCGACGGCGACCTCAAGGCATCCGAGACCATCCTGCGCAACCTTCGCGTGCTGGCGACCGACCAGAACACCACGCAGGAAACCGTCGAGGGCAAGACCGTGGTGAAGCAGTTCAGCACCGTCACCCTCGAGGTCACCCCGAAGATCGCCGAGCAGGTCTCGGTCGCGCAGACGATCGGCACGCTGAGCCTGTCGCTCCGCTCGATCGCCGACAGCCAGTCGGAACTCGAGCGCGCGATCGCCCAGGGCGACGTCAAGATCCCCGAGGGCGTAACCCCGCAGGAAGAGGAAAAGATCCTCCGCGCCGCGCTCAACCGCCCCACCCAGGGAGCGACCACCTACCAGACCGGCGGCGACGTCTCGCGCTTCCAGCGCCGGACCATGCCGGCCGCGCCCCCCGCCACGCAGATGCAGGGCGGACCGGGCGATGCACCGCGCGCCTACGCTCCTCCGCCTCCGCCACGCTCGAGCGTGACTGTGACCCGGGGCAAGGCGTCGACGACGGTCACGATTTCGAAGAACGGGCAGGTGCTCGAGGGTGTCTCCGCGGGCGTCGATTCCGCCGGCCGCACCATCGGGGCCGCCACTCCCGCCGTGCTGATGGTGCCGTGATGATCACCGCACCGCGCACGCGCAACCGCTTTTCCGGCACCGAACCGAGCCATTCGAGGGGCACGACAATGAAACGCCGACTGACTGCCACGCTGCTGCTCGCGAGCCTGGCCGCCGGCCCGCTCGCCGGGATCAGCGCCCTGCCTGCGGCCGCGCAGAACGCGATCGCACCGACCCGCGACATCAACCTGTCGATCGGCCGCGGCGAACTGATCAACATCCCGGGCAACATGTCCGATGTATTCATCGCCAACGACAATGTCGCCGACGTCCAGATCAAGTCGGAGCGGCAGCTCTATCTCTTCGGGAAGTCCGGCGGGGTGACCACCGTTTACGCCAGCAACAAGGCCGGCGCGGTGATCTGGTCGGCCAACGTCCGCGTGGGCTCCAACATCGACAGCGTCGACCAGATGCTGGCGCTGGCGATGCCCGAGGCGCAGGTCAACGTCGCCACGATGGGGACCAACACCTTCCTGCTGACCGGCACAGTCGCCGCGCCCGAAGACGCTGCCGAGGCCGAACGCCTCGTCCAGGCCTTCGTCGGCGAGGAAGCGAACGTCATCACCCGGCTCAAGACCGCGACGCCGCTTCAGGTCAACCTGCAGGTCCGCTTCGCCGAAGTCAGTCGCTCGCTCGTCCGCGAGATCGGCTCGAACCTCCAGACCGTCGATACGACGGGCGGTTTCAAGTTCGGCGTGACGACCGGTCGCGGGGCGACCACGACCTACGCGCCGGGCAGCCCGGCGGGTCTCGGCGTCGGGTTTACCTCCGCTCCGCAGGGCGGCAGCCTGGTACGCGGCAACGGCAGCGGGTCGACCCTTGCCGGCTTCGGCAAGCTGTTCGGCCTCGACATCGCGAGCGCATTCGACCTTGCCGAGCGTGTGGGCCTGATCAGCACCCTGTCGCAGCCCAACCTGACCGCGCTGTCGGGCGAAACCGCCGACTTCCTTGCCGGCGGCGAGTTCCCGATCCCGATCAGCCAGGGCCTCGGTTCGACCTCGATCGAGTATCGCAAGTACGGCGTCAGCCTTGCCTACACCCCGACGGTGCTGGCGAACGGGCGGATCAGCCTGCGCGTCCGGCCCGAGGTTTCCGAGTTGTCGAGCCAGGGCGCGGTCTCGATCAACGGCTTCCAGATTCCCGCGTTGACGATCCGCCGGGCGGAGACGACGATCGAGCTCGGCTCGGGCCAGAGCTTCATGATCGCCGGCCTGATGAGCAACAACGCGCAGAACTCGATCGACAAGACGCCGGGCCTCGGAGACGTGCCCATCCTGGGCAACCTGTTCCGCTCGACCTCGTTCCGCAAGGGCGAGACCGAACTGGTGATCGTGGTGACGCCTTACCTTGTCCAGCCGGTCAACGAACGCGACATCAAGCTCCCGACCGATGGTTTCCGCGCCGCGGACGAGGCGACCCGCCTGTTCGGCATGGAGGACAACGCCGGGGTTACCGGAGAGGGCCGACCAGGTCCGACCGCGGTACAGGGCCAGGTTCCGGCCGCCCCCGGCATCTCGCAGTTGATGCCTGACGCTGCACCCAACGCATCGAGCAAGCGCAAGAAGCGCCGCACCGCCAAGAACGACGCCGACGTGCCCGCGCCCGGCTTCAGCATCCAGTGAGGAAGGTGAGAGTGATGACCATCAAACGCCATATCGCGGGCGCTCTCGCCCTCAGCCTTGGCCTCTCCACCGCTGCCTGCAGCGGACCGGCCTGGGACAACGCCAGCCTCAACAGCGTGCGCCAGCCGGTGATCGAGCGCACGACCTACACGCTCGATGTCGCCAGCGGCTACGACGGGCTGTCGATTCCGGAGCAACAGCGTCTGGCCGGTTGGTTCGACGCGATGAACCTGCGCTACGGCGACCGGGTATCGATCGAGGATCCCGCTGCCAGCGGTGCCACCAAGGCTGCAGTTGCCGCCATCGCGGCACGCCATGGGATCCTTCTGGCCGACGGCGCTCCCGTGACCGAGGGTCACGTGCAGCCCGGGACGGCGCGTGTGGTCATCACCCGTTCGACCGCTTCGGTGCCGAATTGCCCGAACTGGGAGCGCAGGAGCGACATGAACTACGCCAACGCGACCTCGCCCGGCTACGGCTGCGCGATCAACGGCAACCTGGCGGCGATGGTCGCCAATCCGGAAGATCTGATCGCAGGCCAGGCCGGCACGGGCGAGACCGTGATCATGAGTTCGACGAAGGCCATCGAGAGCTATCGCAAGCGCGCCCCGACGGGCGAAGGCGAGCTCAAGGCTTCCAGCACTGGCGGAGGGAACTAAGACGATGAATGCCCCTTGGAAACCAGGCCCGGGTGGCCGCGATCCGTTCGCCGCCTTCATCTGCGACGAAACCGCGCTCGACACGCTGCGTCCGGTCGTCATCGAGATGGGCTGGCAGCCGGAGAAGTGCGCCAAGGGCGGACTGCGCAACGCCGTGCAGTCGCTCTCGGTGTCGGCCAGTCCCAACATCCTCATGGTGGACCTGTCGGAAAGCGGCGACCCGCTCAACGACATCAACGCCCTTGCCGAGGTCTGCGAGCCGGGAACGGTCGTAGTCGCGGTCGGCCAGGTCAACGACGTGCGCCTCTATCGCGACCTGCTCGCGAGCGGCATCCACGACTACCTGCTCAAGCCGCTGTCGGCCGGCCAGCTGCGCGACGCGCTGACCCAGGCCCAGGCGGTCTTCGCGGCCCCGAAGGCAAATGATCCCGACGCGGTCAAGCGGCACATCTCGACCGCGATCGTCGGAACGCGTGGCGGCGTGGGCGCCTCCACCCTGGCGACGTCGCTGGCGTGGATGTTCTCGGCCGATCACAAGCTGCCGACCGCGCTGCTCGATCTCGACGTGCATTTCGGAACCGGCGCTCTCGCGCTCGATCTCGAGCCGGGCCGCGGATTGACGGACGCGATCGACAACCCCAGCCGTATCGACGGGTTGTTCATCGAACGGGCCATGATCCGCGCGAACGACAATCTCGCGATTCTCTCGGCCGAGGCTCCGATCAACTCGCCGCTGATGACCGACGGCAGCGCCTTCGTTCAGCTCGAAGAGGAGTTCCGTCACGCGTTCGAGATGACCGTGATCGACCTGCCGCGGAACATGCTGATCAACTTTCCGCACCTCCTTTCGGATGTGAACGTCGTGGTGCTCGCCACCGAGATGACGCTGGCGAGTGCGCGCGACACGATCCGCATCCTGAGCTGGCTGAAAACCAACGCGACGCATGCCCATCCGCTGATCGTCGCCAACAAGGTCCAGACCGGCGTGGCGGAGATCAGTAAGGCCGACTTCGAGGCCTCGATCGAGCGCAAAATCGACTTCACGATCCCGTACGATCTCAAGGCCGCGGCCAACGCCGCCAAGCTGGGCCAGACCTTTGCCGACGCGAACCGCGGAAGCAAGGCGAGCACCACGATCCGCCAGCTCGCCGATCGCATCATCGGCACGTCCGACGAGGAAGCGCAGAGCGAAGAGCAGACGGCGAAGAAATCGCTCCTCGGCGGCTTCGACTTCAAGTCGCTGCTGGCCAAGAAATCCAAGGCCCCGGCGGCAGCCGAGGCCTGACGTCCGGCACGCGGTCGCGGGGCGCTCCCGCGGCCGGGTGCTGGCCGCTGAACGACAGGTACAAGGGGACGGACCGGTCCGATGAGCACTCTCCAGCTTCTGCTGTTCGCCGGTGGGCTGATGGCCATCATGGTCCTCGGCTATTCCGCGCTCTCGGGTCCATCGCCCGCGAAGGAAGGCAATCGCCGCCTCCAGGCGGTGCGCTACCGCCATTCCGAGAGCACCGATACCAAGGTCGAATCCCAGCTCAAGAAAGCGATCGCGGCCCGCAAGCCCAAGGCCTTCAAGGTCGCCGGCTCGGGGTCCCGGATCGCAGCCCTCGCGGTTCGGCTCGACCGAACGGGCAAGAACTGGACGCTGATGAACTACCTCTACGCCTCGCTGGGCGTCGCGGTGGTCGTGATGGTCATCATCTACCTCAAGTCCGGCGCGGCGATGCTGAGCCTCGGGGTCGGGCTGTTCGCCGGCGCGGGCATTCCGCACATGGCCGTCAATTTCTTCATCAAGCGGCGGACGAACCAGTTCAACGCGAAGTTTCCCGACGCGATCGAGCTTCTCGTGCGCGGCCTGCGCTCAGGTCTGCCCGTGACCGAGACCCTCGCGGTCGTCGCGACCGAGATCGAGGGTCCGGTGGGCGTCGAGTTCAAGGGCATCGTGGACCGGATCAAGGTCGGGCGGACGATGGAGGAATCGCTCCAGGTGACCGCCGACCGGCTCGGCATCGCGGAATTCAGCTTCTTCTGCATCACACTTGCCATCCAGCGCGAAACGGGCGGCAACCTTGCCGAGACGCTGTCGAACCTCGCCGACGTGCTGCGCAAGCGCGGCCAGATGAAGCTCAAGATCAAGGCGATGAGCTCGGAATCGAAGGCCTCGGCCTATATCGTGGGTTCGCTGCCGTTCATCGTGTTCTTCATGATCTGGTGGATCAATCCGACCTATCTTTCCGGCTTTTTCTCCGACGACCGGCTGATCGTCGCAGGCCTCGGCGGGATGGTCTGGATGGGCATCGGCGTGTTCATCATGGCCAAGATGGTCAGCTTCGAAATCTGAGCAGGTAGACATGACCCCTTCAGGACCCACCCTTCTCGGTTTCGACGTCATCCTCGTCGGCACTTTGCTCGCCGCCGTGGCCGCGCTGGCGATGATGATGGCGATCTACGCCGCGGTTACCGTCAAGGACCCGATGGCGAAGCGCGTGAAAGCGCTCAACGCCCGCCGCGAGGAGCTCAAGGCGGGGATCGTCAAGACCAACGCCCGCAAGCGCACCAGCCTGGTCCGGCGCACCGACCAGACCGATCGCGTCCGCGAAGCGCTGGCGAACATGAAGGTGCTGCAGCAGAGCCAGATCGAGACGATCCAGCAGAAGCTGGCCTGGGCGGGCTATCGCAACAAGGAACTGGCGGTCTACGTCATCGGCGCGCGGATGGTCCTGCCGATCGTGTTCGGCCTCACGGCATTCCTCGCGCTCTACGTGATGAACGTGATGCCCGAATGGGGCAGCATGAAGAAGCTGTTCGGCCTCACCGCCGCGGTCGGTTTCGGCTACAAGGCGCCCGAGATCTTCCTCAAGAACAAGGCCGGCAAGCGCACCGACGCGGTGCGCAAGGGCCTGCCCGACGCGCTCGACCTGCTGGTGATCTGCGCGGAAGCCGGCCTCACCGTCGACGCCGCATTCAACCGGGTGGCGAAGGAACTCGGCCGCGCCTATCCCGAACTTGGCGACGAGTTCGCGCTGACCGCAATCGAGCTCTCGTTCCTGACCGAACGCAAGATGGCGTTCGACAACCTTGCCTACCGGGTCAACCTCGACAGCATCAAGGGCGTGGTGACGACCATGGTGCAGACCGAACGTTACGGCACGCCGCTGGCTTCCGCCCTGCGCGTGCTGTCGGCGGAGTTTCGCAACGAACGCATGATGCGCGCCGAGGAAAAGGCCGCGCGCCTTCCGGCGATCATGACCGTGCCGCTGATCCTGTTCATCCTGCCGACGCTTTTCGTCGTCATTCTGGGTCCTGCGGCGTGTTCGATCAGCGACGCATTCGCCGCCAAGCCCGGCCAGTAGGCATCGCGGGCGGGTTCGGCCGCGGGTCTCAGGACCCGTAGTCGACCCCGCCGTCGAGCCCTTCGTGCTCGAAATCGCCGGCCGCCGCGCGCAGGCGGGCGAGCAGGGTGCGGAAGGTCTCGCGCTCGCCCGCGCTGAACCCCTCGAACAACTTGGCCTCCATCTCGAGCGCTAGCGGCATGATCCGGCCATGCATCGCCCGGCCCTCCGGGGTGAGTTCGAGATGGTGCGAGCGCCCGTCGCGCTCGTTCGCGGTGCGCGCGGCGAGACCGCGATCCTCGAGTTCCTTGCACGCGCGGTTGACCGCCACCTTGTCCATCAGCGTCGCCTCGGTCAGATCGCGCTGGGTGAGCGCGCCGGCATCCCCCAGCACCGCCATCACGCGCCATTCCGCGATGCGTAGCCCGAAGGCCGCTCTATAGGCGTCGGCAACCCGTCCCGAGACCGCGTTCGAGGTCACCGACAACAGGTAGGGCAGGAAATCGGCAAGGCGGGTGCTGGTCGCGTTCTCGGTCATTGCCGACAAGTTTCTATAGAAACCGGCTGGCGTGGCAAGCCGATGACCCCGACTACGCCTGCCCTTGCCTGCGCAGGACGCGCCCGGCGACCGCGTCGAGCATGGCGATCTGCCGCCCATCGCGCATGGCAGGCGCGGTGGCGAGTGCGTTGTCGAGCGCGGTGTCGATCGGCGACGCCGTTCGTTCGGCCGGCAAGGCCCTGGCCAGCGCCGCCATGGCCCCGCGCGCGAGCGCCGCGTTCGCCTTCATCACCCCGAAGACTTCGGCCGCTTCGACCGGCGGCCCCTCGCGCCAGCAGTCGTAGTCGATGACCATGCCGAGCAGCGCGTACGGCAGTTCGGCCTCGCGGGCGAGGCGCGCCTCGGGCATGGCGGTCATGCCGATCACGTCGCCGCCCCACTCGCGCAGCAGCCTGCTTTCGGCCCGGGTCGAGAATTGCGGGCCGTCGATCGCGACATAGCAGCCGCCGCGGTGCACCGTGGCGCCGGCTGCCTCGCCCGCCCCTGCGACGAAATCCGACAGGCGCGGGCAGATCGGATCTGCCAGGCTGACGTGGGCGACCATTCCGTGGCCAAAAAAGCTGCGTTCGCGGCCCGTAGTCCGGTCGATGAACTGGTCGACCGCCACGAAATGGCCCGGCGCCAGTTCCTCGCGTAGCGAGCCGATCGCTGACAGGGCCACGAGGTCCGTCGCGCCCGCGCGCTTGAGCACGTCGACGTTCGCCCGGTAGTTCACCGCCGCCGGCGGCAGGACATGTCCGGTTCCGTGCCGCGCGAGGAAACTGAACCGTACTCCTTCGAGCAGCCCGGTGGTCACCGGCCCCGACGGCTCGCCGAACGGCGAACGCACGGCGATCGATTGCGCCTCGTCGAGCGCAAGGCCGTCATGGAGGCCCGAACCGCCGATGACCCCGATGTGCCAGCCCGTCATCGGTATTCCGGCTCGTCCCACCAGGGATAGAAATCAGGCATGTCGGCGCTGACCGTATCCGGATAGGCGGGCGCTCGCTTCTCGAGGAAGCTCGCGATCCCCTCGCGCGCGTCGGCGCTGCGGCTCAGCCGGTAGATCGCCCGGCTGTCGACCCGGTGCGCCATCATCGGGTGATCTGCCGCGGAAAGCCGCCAGAGCATCGCGCGCGTCATCGCGACCGACACCGCGGAGGTGTTTTCGGCGATCTCGTGCGCGAGGCCGAGCGCGACTCCGAGCAGGTCCTGCTGCGGGTGGACCGAGCGCACGAGGCCCTTCGCCAGCGCTTCTCCGGCGTCGAATATCCGCCCGGTCATGCACCATTCGAGTGCGGTCTGCATGCCCACGAGGCGCGGCAGGAACCAGCTCGATGCGGCTTCCGGGGTAATCCCGCGCCGCGCGAACACGAAGCCGAACCGCGCGGTGTCCGCGCACAGCCGCATGTCCATCGGCAACTGCATCGTCGCCCCCACGCCCACCGCGACCCCGTTGCACGCTGAGATCAGCGGCTTCTTCGCATCGAACAGGCGCAGCGTCAGCCGCCCGCCCCCATCGCGCACGCGCTCGTCCGACAGATCCTCGACCGGGTTGGGGTCGGAGAACACGTGGCCCCCGCCCTCCGGCGTCAGGTCCGCCCCGGCGCAGAACGCGCGGTCGCCGCTGCCGGTAAAGATCACCGCGCGGACCCGGTCGTCGCCGTCCGCCTCGTCCATCGCGTCGATGATTTCGGCCATCATCGTGCGGGTGAAGGCGTTCATCTTCTCGGGCCGGTTCAGCGTGACCAGCGCCACCGGCCCCTGCACGTCGTAGCTGATCTGGGTGTAGCCGGTCATGGTCGCATCTCTCCGTTCGCCCAGGCCCTGTCACACATGTCACACAGTCCTGGATCAAAAAAACAGGCGCCCTCCGCCCCGCTTGGAAATGCAGGAAGGAAGGCGCCCGGATTCGTCATCGACACAGGCCTAGCGCGGGCCTGGCCGTGTAGGAAAGTCCATCAGCGCGGAGCCATCCGGATCGCACCGTCGAGGCGCACGTCCTCGCCGTTGAAATAGCCGTTCTCGATCATGCACATGGCGAGCATGGCATATTCCTCGGACCGGCCGAGCCGCTTGGGGAACGGCACCGAGGCGGCGAGCGCTTCCTTTACCTGCGGCGGCGCGGCATTCATCAGCGGCGTGTCGAAGATACCGGGCAGGATGGTATTCACCCGGATGCCCTCGCCCATCAGGTCGCGCGCGATGGGGAGCGTCATCCCGACCACCCCGCCCTTCGATGCCGAATAGGCGGCCTGCCCGATCTGGCCGTCCTCGGCCGCGACCGAGGCGGTGTTGACGATGGCGCCGCGCTCTCCGTCGTCCATCGGGTCGAGCGTCAGCATCCCGGCGGCCGACTTGGCGATGCAGCGGAAAGTGCCGACGAGGTTGATCTGGATGATCCAGTTGAACGCCTCGAGCGGGAAATGGCGGATGCTGCCGTCTTCCTTCGAACGGCTGGCGGTCTTGATCGCGTTGCCGGTGCCTGCGCAGTTGACGAGGATCCGCTCCTGGCCGTGTGCCTCGCGCGCCTTGGCGAAACCGGCATCGACCGAGGCGTCGTCGGTGACGTTGACTTCGCAGAACACGCCGCCGATCTCGTCGGCGACCGCCCTGCCCTTCTCTTCCTGCAGGTCGAAGATCGCGACCTTTGCGCCCTTGGCCGCGAGCGCGCGCGCGGTCGCCGCGCCCAGACCCGATGCCCCGCCGGTGACCACGGCTGCGGTGTTGCTGTCGACTTTCATGCTGTTCCTACTCCCGTAACTGTCCGCGCGGCTTCGGCCCGAAGTGAATGCGGCTCGCATTCCCGCATGACCCGACAGGTCTCGGATTGCAACCGGCCACTGTGCCGGGCCGCGGTGAATTGGCTTGTCAGACCGCTTCGATGATGGTCACGTTGGCGATGCCGCCGCCCTCGCACATCGTCTGCAGGCCATACTTGAGCCCGCGCGCATGGAGCGCGTTCAGCAGCGTCGCCATCAGCTTGGTCCCGCTCGCGCCGAGCGGGTGACCGAGCGCGATCGCCCCGCCGTTGACGTTAAGCCTGTCGGGATCGGCACCCGTGTGCTCGAGCCAGGCCATCGGCACCGGCGCGAACGCCTCGTTGACCTCGTAAAGGTCGATATCGCCGATCTTCAGGCCAGCCCGGCCAAGCGCCTTGTCCGTCGCGAACAGCGGTTCCTCGAGCATGATGACCGGATCGCCCGCGGTCACGGTCAGCGTGTGAATTCGCGCCCGCGGGGTAAGGCCGAGTTCCTTCAGCGCCGTTTCGGATACGATCAGTGCGGCGCTCGACCCGTCGCAGATCTGGCTCGAACTCGCGGCAGTCAGCTTGCCGCCTTCCTGCAGCAGCTTGACCGAGGCGATGCCTTCCAGCGTGGCGTCGAAGCGGATGCCCTCGTCCACGGTATGCTCGACCCGCCCCTCGGGCGTGTCGACGGTGATCGGCACGATCTCGCGCTCGAACGCACCCGCCTTCGTCGCCGCCGCCGCCTTCTGGTGGCTCGCCAGCGCGAAGCGGTCGATCTCCTCCTTCGTCATGCCGTACTTGTCGGCGATCATCTGGGCGCCGGCGAACTGCGAGAACATCACGCCGGGAAACTCTTCCTCGAGCCGGGGCGACTTGTAGTGGCCCATGCCCTCCTTCATGTGGAAGGTCAGGTTCGTGCCCATGGGCACCCGGGTCATGCTCTCGACGCCGGCGGCAATGACCGCGTCCTGGGTACCGCTCATCACCGCTTGCGCGGCGAACTGGATCGCCTGCTGCGAGGAACCGCACTGGCGGTCGATCGTGACCGCCGGGCATGAACGGGGCAGGCGCGTGCTGGCCAGTACGGCCATTCTTCCCACCTGCATCGCCTGTTCGCCAGCCTGGGTCACGCAGCCCATGACGACGTCGTCGACCTTCGCGGGGTCGATCCCCGTGCGCTCGACGAGAGCGTCGAGGACCGTAGCGGCGAGATCGACCGGGTGAATTCCGGCAAGGCGCCCGCCGCGGCGGCCACCTGCGGTCCTGACGGCATCGACAATATAGGCAGTGGGCATCGCGTGTACCTTTCAGACTGGCTTTCTTCGTTTCCTAGTGGAGCGCCCCTCGGGCGGCAATCGGCCGTTCGCCCCCTCGCGTGGTGTCTTGGCGGCGACAGGGCGCTGCCGTAAGGCCGGAGACCAACGCTCGGGAAGAGAGGGTCCGCCCGCATGTCCAAGACGCTGTTCGCGGTGAACCCGGAAGCCGACCTGCCGGGGGCACGCGCGCGTTTTTCGCAAACCGGACGGGCGCAGGTGCGCGACTTCCTGATGCCCGGGGCCGCCCGGGAAATCCGGTCGCTGCTGGAGGACGGGACGCCGTGGGGCCTGTCAGTCCAGGCCGGCGAATCCGACCCGCCCGAACAGGTGCGGGCGGATGAGTTGCAAGCCGACCCTGCCGTTCGCCGTCGCGTCGCGGACCGCGCCCGCGAGGCGCACCGCGCGGCGGGCGCGGGGCAGTTCGCGTTCGTCCATGCCCGCTATTCGCTTGTCGAGGCCTATCTCGGCCGGTGGAACCCGGACGGCGCCCACGACATCCTGCTCGAACACCTGAACACGCCGGATTTCCTCGATCCGCTGCGCGCGCTCACGGGCATCCCGGAGATCGTCAAGGCCGATGCCCACGCGAGCCTGTTTGCGCCCGGCCACTTCCTCACAAGCCACCTCGACGAACATTCGGGCGAAGGCCGGCGGGTCGCCTATGTCCTTAATTTCGCTCCGGACGACTGGTACACCGACTGGGGCGGCTACCTCGTCTTCTTCGATGCCGATGGAGATATCGTCGAGGGGTTCAGGCCGCGGTTCAATTCGCTCAATCTCTTTCGCGTGCCGCAGGCGCATTCCGTCACCTTTGTCCCGCCCTTCGCCCCGGCCACGCGGCTGGCGATCAGCGGCTGGCTGCTGGACCGCTGACCGCTCGCCGTGACCGAGGCCGCTGCCCTTGCCTCACGCGCCGCGGCGCTCGCCGCCAGCGGTGACGACGCGGGTGCCGAGCGCGCCTTCGAGGACGCGCTGCGCCGCTTTCCGGCCGATGCGCGGCTGCACAACAGCGCGGGCAATTTCCACGCTCAGGCCGGACGGGCGCAGCGCGCGCTCGACCTGTTCGACAGGGCGCTCAGCATCGATCCGGCGCTGCACGAGGCGGCCATCAACGCGGCCATCACGCTCCAGCACCTCGATCGGGCGGGCGAGGCTGCCGCGCGTCTGCACGAACGGGAGAACGCCCTTGCGAGCGACCCCAAGTACTGGTCCGTGCGAGGACATGCCGAGCGGCTTTCCGGGGCTCTGGACCGGGCGGCGGCCAGTTTCTCGCGCGCGCTCGGGATCGATCCCGCACACCCGTCCGCCCTGAAGGGCCGCGCGCGCGTCGCGCTCGAACAGGGAGAGGCGCGGGCGGCGGAAGACCACGAACGGGCGCTCGCCCGCAATCCGGGCGATCCGGACCTCGTCCACGACTATGCGCATGCGCTGCGCGAGGCGGGGCACCACGACGAGGCGCGCACGGTCGCATCGCTGCTGGTCGAAGGGCAACCGGGCTGGCCCGACGGGCTGGTCCTGCTGGCATCGATGCGGTGGGCCGCCGGCGAGCGGGACCAGTTCGACGACCACTTCGCCGCCGCTACCAGGAGCGGAGCGACGCCCGACATCTACCTTGCTTGGGCCAACACGCTGTCGGGGGTCGACCGGCATTCGCGCGCGGCCGAAGTCCTCGCCGCCGCGCGCAGCCGCTGGGCCGACGACCAGCGGCTCGCGCTCGCCGAGGCCATCGCCGTCGCCGAAAGCGGCGATGCCGCACGTGCTGAGGCGCTCTTTGCAGCAGGGGGGGCGGACCCCGCGCCAGAATGGGCGGTCGAACGCGCCCGCAACCTGCTGCGCCTGGACGAGCCGCAGCGCGCCGAGGCGCTGCTTGCCCCGGTCGCCGAGACAGACCTGCGCAACGTCGCGGCGTGGTCGCTGCGCGATCTCGCCTGGCGGATGACCGGGGATGCGCGCCACGCATGGCTTCATGGCCAGGACGGACTGATCCGGATGCTGCCGCTCGGCCTGCCCGACTTGTCCGATGCACGCGATCTGCTCGACCGGATTCACGCCCACTCGGCGCCGCCGATCGGGCAGTCGGTCAAGGAAGGCAGCCAGACTCGCGGCGCGTTGTTCGCCCGCACCGAACCGGGCATCGCGGCGATCGGGCGCGCGGTGCTGGCGGCGCTCGAGACCTACCGCGCCGGCCTGCCGCCCGCCGACCCGCGCCACCCCCTGCTCGCATTCCGGGATGCGCCGTGGCAGATCACCGGGAGCTGGTCGATCCTGCTGCAGGGCGCCGGCCATCACGCCGCCCACATCCACCCGCTCGGCGTTCTTTCGTCGGCGGCCTATTTCACCTTGCCCGGCGGCATCGACCGGGCGGACAAGCCCGGCTGGCTGGAACTCGGATCTCCTCCGGAAGGGATGCGGACCGGGCTTGCGCCCCTGAAAACCATTCGCCCCGTCGAAGGCCATTGCGTGCTGTTCCCCAGCACCCTGTTCCACGGCACGCGCGCGATCGCCGCGGGGCGGCGCATGACCGTGGCGTTCGACGTCACCGCATAACCCGGCGCGAAGCCCGGTTCGGAACGCCGGACAAAAAAAGGGCGGCGGTTTCTGCAAACCGCCGCCCCGTTTTTTTCGCGGACTAGCCGATTAGAACTTCAGCTTCGCCGACACGAAGAAGTCGCGACCAAGAACGTCGTAGAAGCTCGGCAGGGTGTTCGCCTGCTCCGCGGCCGAACCGAGGACCGGCGGCTTCTTGTCGAGCAGGTTGTTCACACCGGCGGTGAGCGAGAGGTTCTCGTTCACGTCGGCGCCGAACGACAGGTCGAAGTAGCTGATCGCACCGAGGTACGGCTTCGGCAGGAGCGCCGGGTCGGTGCCGATCCGGGTCAGTCCGTTGAAGACGTTGTCGATGCGGCCGTCCTGGGTCTTGCCCTCGAACCGCCAGCGGCCCGACACCTGCACCGGACCCTGCGAATAGGTCAGGCGTGCGGTGTGGCGGTACTTCGGCAGACCGAAGGTGCCTTCGCCGATGGTCTCCCGCTCGGGAAGCACGGCGATCGGGGTATTGCGGTACTTGTCGAGGTAGGTGCCGAGGTAGAAGAAGCTCACCCGGCCCGGACCGATCGGCATGTTGTAATCGACCTGCACGTCGACGCCGCTGGTTTCGAGGAAACCGACGTTGTCCTGGATGAAGATCGGGTTCTGGCCGCCCGCGGTTTCACCCAGCGCACCGGTCGCCCCGCGCTTGCCGATGAACGGCTGGCAGATCGGGCTCGACAGGTTCTGGACCGTGTTGAAGCACAGAGACAGCGCGGTCGCCAGGCCGCCGAAGCGGGTGCCGATCGTGTCCTCGACCTTGATGTCGAAGTAGTCCGCCGTGATGTTCAGGCGCGGGATGAACGACGGCGAGAAGACGATACCCGCGGTGTAGGTATCCGACGTCTCCTGGCGCACGTTCGGGTTGCCGCCGAAGAAGCCCTGGATCTGCGCGTTCGGCTGCACCGCGCGGGTGAAGACGTTCGCCGCGGGCACACCGTTGGCGATACACAGGTCACGCAGCGTCTGCGTGCGGGTCGCGGCGCTGCCACGATCCGAACAGGGGTCCGTCGCCGCCGGGAAGCCGGTCGACTGGCCGCCGAACAGGTCCTGCACGTTCGGCGCGCGCACCGCGCGGGCGTACTGCGCCCGGAAGCGGATGTCGCGGATCGGGGCGAAATCGATGCCCCCGGTGTAGGTCCAGTTGCCGCCGACCGCCGCAAGCGAATAGTCGGAGTAACGGGCCGCGCCGTTGAGTGACAGGCTGTGGATCATGTTGTCTTCGATGACCGGCACGCGAAGCTCGGCAAAGGCTTCCTTCACGTCGTACGAACCACCGGTCGGCTGACCCGCGTTGAAGCCCAGCACGTCGCCCGAGGCGAGGAACGTGTCGGGGATGTAGCGCGAGCTCATCTTGCGGTATTCGCCGCCCAGCGCGAAGCCGATGTCGTCCGCGCCGAGGCCCAGGTTGAACAGCGAGCCCGAAAGCGAGGCGACGATGTTCTGGAGGTCCGAGTTCTCGAGGTTGGTCGAATCGACCTGGACGTACCGGACCGCGGCCGGATCGGCGAGGCCCGAGCCGAACACGTTGATCGGAACGCACCCGGCAGACCGCGCGCTGGCATCGAGGCACTGGAGGGCACCGGTGCTGGAGAAGCTGGTCTGCAGGGCGTTGATGTACCGGCTGCGCGAGACGTTGCCGCGCTGGATCTGGGTATTGCTCGTACGGGCGTACGAATAGAACAGATCGTAGTTCAGCGTCGGCGTGATCTCACCGCGGAAGCCGCCAAGGACACGGAACGCCTGGCGGGTTGCCTCCTGGTTACGCGAGCCGGCCGAGAGGAAACGGTACTGAACCGGAGTGGTCGCGTAGCCGTCGCCGCGAGTGGCCGCATTCGATTCGGCAGCGTCCTGCTGCTGAAGGCGCGTGCGAGTGGCCGCATCGAAGAACGGGCTGGCGATCTGCAGGTTTGCAGTAACGCCCGTGGGGGTGGGGGCCAGTTCCTGCGCCACGCGGTTGTTCACGTAGCTGAGTTCGCTGTAGAACTGGATTCCGTCGGTGATCTCGTAGCTGCCGTAGGCGCCGATGAGGTACCGTTCCTGGGGCAGCTGGAGGTAGTTCGCCGGGGCGAAGTTGTAGAGGTCGGCCGGGTCCTGGAACGGACGCACGCCGCCGCCGGTCGGGTTGAAGATGAACGAGCTGGTGCCCAGCGTGATCGTGCCGATCGGGCCGGTGGCCGAACCCTGGGGCACGAAACCGACTTCGCCGCCGCGCGTGGCGCAGGTGCTGACGGTGATGCCCGACGGGAACGGCGTGCCGATCTCGGTCTGCGGGTTGGTGCTGCCCGGAACGATGCAGCCGTCGCCAGCCGCCGTGCGCGAGAAGTCGCGGGCGCCCTGGAACACCGGCTTGCGGCGGGTGTAGTTGGCGAACATCGTCACGTTGCCGCGATTGTCGCCGAAGTCCGTGCCGACTGCCACGTTCGCCGAGTAGCGCGCGCCGTCGCCGCGCTCGGTGAGCGAGTAGGTCGCGCCGACCTCGATGCCGTCGACTTCGCGCAGGCGGAAGTTGACGACGCCCGCGACCGCGTCCGAACCGTAAACGGCCGATGCGCCGCCGGTGACGACGTCCACGCCCGAGATCAGGAACTGCGGGATGGTGTTAAGGTCGACGACCTGGTTGGTATCGTAGAACATCCAGCGGCGGCCGTTCACCAGCACCAGCGTGCGGGTCGAGCCGAGGTTGCGCAGGTTCAGCGTGACCGCGCCGTTGCCGGGGTTGTTCGAGAAGCCGGTAACGCCGGGCAGGACCTGCGGCAGCGTGTTGATCACCTGTTCGACGTTCACCGCGCCGCTCAGCTCGAACTCCTCGGCCTGGACGACCGCGACCGGGCTGGTCGAGGTGAGGTCCTTGCGCTGAATGCGCGAACCCGTGACGACGATCGCACCGCCGACATCTTCACCGCCGGTGAAACCGCCCGAGGCGATCGGCGCGGACTGCTCGGTTTCCTGCGCGAAGACAGGCGCGGCAACCGCCGACATCATCACCGTACCTGCAAGCAGGTACGCCTTGCTAAACTTGACGCTCATGTTTGAAGTCCCATTCCCTAATGTGATCAAGGAGTTAAAACCCGTATCTGGGCGCCGCGGCGCCCGGTGATCCCGGACCCCCCTTTCCGAAGATCGGGTCCTGGTCCCGCGCTAGGGGAAACGGGCCTCCGCGAAATCTCATCTAAAGTTAAGCCCGAGGGGCTTTTCACCCTCGCTGTGGCAATTCTGCCGCAGTTAAACGGTGCGTCGGGAGCGCGCTTTCCGGCGCCTTGCCGGACACAGATTCGGAGTCGAAACGGCACCCGGCATGTGGCACTTACTCCCGGCGAAGCGGAAGGAAGTCTTGATGCGGTATTCGGTTTGGGTCGCGGTTGGGCTTGGGGCGGCAATGCTCGGAACTGGGGCATCGGCGCAGGAGGAGGGACCGCGCGACCGTATCGCCGCGCTCAAGGAATGCCGCGCGATACCTGACGATACCGAGCGACTTGCCTGCCTGGACCGGGTCAGCGGCGACGTCGTCGATGCCGCCGAGCGCGGCGAAATCCGGATCGTCACTCGCAAAGACGTCGAGGAGACACGCAGGGGCCTGTTCGGATTCACGCTACCCAAGATCAAGCTGTTCGAAGCCGATCGCGAGGACGGAAGGGAACCGCTCGAGACGCTGGAATCGGTCGTCACGGCGGCGCGCCGGATCGATGCGAAGACCTACCAGTTCAAGATCCGGGACGGCGATGCAACCTGGCAGATCAAGGAAGCGCCGGCGCGCTTCATCGGCCCGAAGGCTGGCGACCGGGTGTCGTTCAAGCGCGCCACGCTGGGCAGTTACTTCGTGCGCATCAACGACCAGGTCGGGGTCAAGGGGCGGCGGATCGATTAGCGCCGCTGCGCCTTTGGCAAAGCCGCCTAGGCCGGTCTGGGCCCTTTGCGGAACCAGCCGGTTATCGAATACCGCCGGCGCGGTGCGAAGGGGGCCACCATCGTCACGCTGTGCGGCTGCGGAACGGCGAACAGATTCAGCGTGTTGAATGCGGGCACGAGCGCTTCTGCGAACCCGTCGCCCTCGGGGTGGAAGGCCAGCAGCCCGCCCCAGTCCAGCCGCCAGTCCCGGCTCAGGTTGAGGACATAGGCCGCCACGCGGTTCTTGCCCTGCACGCCGTCGTCGTGCGCAGTCAGGAAGTGGCCGGGACCATACGCCGTCGCCTGGGCATCCGCGAACGCGATCTCCGGCTCGTCCAGCAGGACCCTGACAAGGTCGAGCACGGGTTCCCCCGACAGGAACTCGGCGTACTCGTCGATCAACATGCCCCGCGCGCTCCGCTCGGCGGCGGAATCGGAAACCCGGATCGTTTCATAGCGATACTGGAAGCCGTAGCGGGCCTGCGCGTAAACCGCCTCGTCAAGTTGCTGCCGCTGCGGCGCGGTCAACGCGGCCTGCGCCTTGCGGTCCAGTTCGAACAGCTTTTCGCCCGAGTTGAGAACCAGTTTCCAGTCGTTCGATAGGGCCAGCGACTCCAGCATTTCGTCTGCAGCAGCGCCGTCGAGGAAGCCGGGGATGCGGATGCGGCCCCTTTGCCCGAACTCGGCCTTCAGCGATGCGGAATCCTCGATCCGGCCAAGCGAAAACCGCGTCGGCGACTGTGCCCCCGTCGCGCGATTGCCGGCCGGCCGGGAAACTCCGCGCGCCTCTATTTTGCCCCTCCCGGCCATGCTCGCCACCAAGTTCCTCGCACGCGTATTTCGCCCCGTGCCTCCTCGCGATCGGGCCGGCGTTGGCGGCAGTTCGCGGGATCGTCAAGCAACGACGGGAAATGAGTTTCGATCGATAGGTTTGAAGCACTGTTGCAGGTAAGTCACAGCGCCTTTCCTAAAGTTAAGTCGGAGGCTCTTTAGCGTTGCCCGGACAGGCGAGTTTACGCATGGCGGCCAGCATCAGCACAGAGGTGCGCACCGCGCAGATTCTGCCTGAATTCCGCAGAGAGGGGGCCGGAGAAGCCCCGTCATCGAAGAGGGACACCTTACTCATGAAGCATCTTTCGTTGCTCAAGGCCGGCGCTGCGCCGATGGCCATCGGCCTGGCACTGGCCGGTTCGCCGGTCTTCGCGCAGTCGACCGACACCGAACAGACTCCCCCCGTGACTCCGGCCGCAGGGGTTGATGTCGACACCACCAGCGGCGCGCCGATCATCGTCACCGGCACCCGCCTCAAGCAGCCGAACCTCGAATCGGCCAGCCCGGTTACCGTCGTCACCTCCGAGGAAGTCGCCAACACCGGCACGACCCGCGTCGAGGACCTCGTTAACTCGCTGCCGCAGGTGTTCGCCGCCCAGGGCTCGAACATCTCGAACGGCGCGTCGGGTACCGCCACGCTGAACCTGCGCGGCCTCGGATCCGAGCGCACGCTGGTTCTCGTCAACGGCCGCCGCCTCGTCCCGGGTGACCCGGGCACCTCGGCCGCCGACATCAACGTGATTCCGGCCGCCATGCTGCAGCGCGTCGACGTGCTGACCGGCGGTGCCAGCTCGGTGTACGGCGCCGACGCCGTCGCAGGCGTCGTCAACTTCATCATGGACACCCAGTTCGAAGGCGTGAAGCTGGACACCCAGTATTCGGTCTACAACCACAACAACCGCGCCGGTGACGACATCTCGGGTGCGCTCGACGCGCGCGGCTTCGGCAACCCGAAGGGCATGTCGACCAACGGCGGCACGATCGACGCCACGCTGGCGTTCGGTTCGTCGTTCGACGACGGCCGCGGTCACGCGATGGGCTACGTCGGCTACCGCAAGATCAACCCGGTGACCCAGGCCACCCGCGACTACTCGGCGTGCGCCCTTTCGGCCAACACGACCGCAGCGGTAAACGGCGGCAGCCGTCTCTACTCGTGCGGCGGTTCGGCAACTTCGCCGACCGGCACCGTGTTCTACTACTCGTCGTTCGGCAACCCGACCGACGCGAATGGCGACGGCGTTGCCGACTCGTTCACCTCGACGATCGGCCAGTTCGGCACCGGCCGCACGGTGCGTCCGGGCTTCACCCCGTTCAACTTCGCGCCGACGAACTACTTCCAGCGTCCGGACGAGCGTTACATCGCCGGCGTGTTCGCGGACTACGAGATCTCCGAAGCGCTGCACCCGTACATGGAGTTCATGTTCATGGACGACCGCACGGTCGCCCAGATCGCGTTCTCGGGTAACTTCGGCAACACCACGTCGATCAACTGCGACAACCCGTACCTCGGTGCCAACCAGCTGGCGACGCTGTGCGCCAACGAGAACCTGCTGGTCAGCCCGCTGCCGGGCGACGCCTTCACGGTCGTCGGCAACGTCGCGGCAGAAAACGCAGCCCGTCAGGCCCGTGGCCTCGGCGAACCGCTGCTCCCGACCACGCCGTACAACTTCATCAGCCCGGACGGCCGGACCTACCAGCGCGGCTTCGCGCAGATCCTGCGCCGGAACGTCGAAGGCGGCCCGCGTCAGGACGACCTGCAGCACACGAGCTACCGCGCGGTCATGGGCATGCGGGGCGACATCAGCCCCGAGTGGTCGTACGACGCCTACTACCAGTACGGCCGGACGAACTTCGCCCAGACCTACTTCAACGACCTCTCGGTGACCCGCATCACCCGCGCCATCGACGCGGTGCGCGATGCGCAGGGCAACATCGTCTGCCGTTCGACGCTCGACGGCACCGACCCGAACTGCGTGCCGTGGGACATCTTCAACCCGGGCGGCACGACCCCGTCGGCGGCGGCAACCAGCTATCTGTCGACTCCGGGCTTCTCGCGCGGCGTTGTCAGCGAGCAGGTCGCCTCGGCGTACCTCTCGGGCGCGCTGGGCGGCTACGGCATCCAGTCGCCGTGGGCCAGCGAAGGCGTGGGCATCGTCCTCGGTGCCGAATACCGCAAGGAGAACCTCGAATTCTCCGCCGACACCGCGTTCCAGACCGGCGACCTCGCCGGCCAGGGCGCGCCGACGCTCCCGGTCGCCGGTTCGTTCGACGTGAAGGAGGTCTTCACCGAGGTCCGCCTGCCGATCGTGCGCGACTCGTTCTTCGAAGAGTTCACCGTCACCGGCGGTTACCGCTATTCGGATTACAGCACGGGTGCTTCGACCGACACCTACAAGATCGAGGCCGAGCTGGCTCCGGTCCGCGACATCCGCTTCCGCGGCGGCTACAACCGCGCGGTCCGGGCGCCGACGGTGCAGGACCTGTTCGCACCGCAGCGCGTCGCGCTCGACGGGTCGACCGATCCGTGCTCGGGTGCGCCGATCGCCGCGGGTGACGTGGGCTGTCTCGCCACGGGTCTCCGCGTCGGCCAGATCGTCGCGCCGAATCCGGCGAGCCAGTATAACGGCCTCATCGGCGGCAACCCCAACCTGCAGCCCGAAATCGCCGACACCTACACGGTCGGTGCGGTCCTGACCCCGCGCTTCCTGCCGGGCTTCAGCGCCAGCGTCGACTACTTCAACATCAAGGTCGAAGGCGCCATCCAGGGCATCGGGGCGGACACCATCCTGTCGCAGTGCAACCGCACCACGGCGGATCCGTTCTTCTGTAACCTGGTCAATCGTGACCCGTCGGGCTCGCTGTGGCGGACCTCGAACGGCTTCGTGGTCGATCTGGCGCAGAACATCGGTCGTCTCGAGACTGCCGGTATCGACGTCCAGGCCGGTTACACCCGCGAAATCGGTCCGGGCCGTGCAACGGTGAGCTTCGTCGGCACCTGGCTCGACAAGCTGCTGTCGAACCCGGGCGTCGGCCCCGACCTCGAGTGCGTCGGCCTCTACGGCAACCAGTGCGGCACGCCGAACCCCAAGTGGCGTCACACGATGCGCGTGGGCTACGACTTCCAGGACGGCTTCGGAGCTTCGGTGCGCTGGCGCCACTTCGACGGCGTCGACCTGGACGGTTCGGTCGCCTCGCGTCCGGGCATCGCCGGGTTCCCGTCGGTCGACTACTTCGACCTCGCGCTGAACTGGGAGGTGGGCGACCACTTCGACTTCCGTCTCGGTGCGAACAACCTGCTCGACAAGTCGCCGCCGGTTACCGGCTCGCAGGCCTGCCCCGCGGGCTTCTGTAACGGCAACGTCTTCGCGCAGGTCTACGACGCCATCGGTCGTTACCTGTACGCCGGCGTGACGCTTGAATTCTAAGCGTCGGTCAGCCTAGACACGGAATGGCGGGCCGAAAGGCCCGCCATTTTCGTATGGGGTAACCCGCGCGCCGCAATCCCGGCTGGATACAGTGGACGAAACCGAAGCACGCCAGCTGCTCGCCCGCCTTCCGCGGTCCGACCCGTCCGCCGCATTTGCCGCCGGGCTGGAACTCCTGCGCCAGGATTATCCCGAACTGCTCCAGCCCGCGGCGCGCTCGCTGGTCCGAAAATACCCCCGCGACCATCGGCTGCACCAGCTTGCCGGGCTGGCCGCGCGCGCGGCGGGCGATAGCCGCGGCGCGCTCGACAGCTTCGCGAAGGCCGCGACGCTGGCTCCGGCCGATCCGCTGATCGCGCATTCCCACGCCCGCACCGCGCTCGAGGCGGGAGAGCCCTCGCTCGACCTGTTCGAGCGTGCCGCCGCGCTCGCACCGGCCGATGGCAGCGTCCTGCTCGGCCTGTGCGCGGCGCTGGTCCACAAAGGGCGCGCGGCCGAGGCGATCGAGCGTCTGGAACGCCTCGTCGCCGCGAACCCGGAATGGCTCGACGGCCACCGCGACCTCGCGCGGATCCGAGGGCAGATGGGCCTGGACCCGCTGGCCGCTCTCGACGCGGCGATTATTTCCGCCCCCCGCTCCGAGCACCTGCACCGGATGCGTATCACGCTCGCGCTGGAGGCCCGAGACCTAGACGCCGCGGACGCCGCCATAGCCTCGGCCCGGGCGTCTCTGCCTGCCGCACGGTGGCTCGACCTGCTGGCAGCCCACGTGGCCTCCGAGCGCGGCGACCTTTCGCGGGCCGACGCGATGTTCGAGGGCTTCGATTGCTCCACCTCGGCCGAAGACGCCTCGCTGTATGCCCGCCACCTTGTCCGCGCCAACCGGCCCGCCATCGCCTCTGCGCTTCTGGAGCCGCTGATCGTCCGCGATTCGGGGCATCACCTGTGGCCCTATCTCTCGCTTGCATGGCGGATGGCCGGCGATCCCCGCTGGCAGTGGCTCGAAGGCGACCCCGGCCTGGTGAGCGTCCACGACATAGGCACGGCGGCGGGAGACCTCGAGACGCTGGCCACGCATCTGCGCGCGCTGCATTTCGCGACCCACCCTCCCCTCGACCAGTCCGTGCGGGGCGGAACGCAAACCGACGGCAATCTCCTCCTGCGCCTCGATCCTCCCATTCGCCGCTTGCGCCGCGCGCTGACCGCAGCCTTCGACCGCCACGTGGACAAGCTGCCGCGCGCCGTATCCGGCCACCCCACCCTGATCGAGCGGCGCAAGCCGCGCAGGATTGCCGGCGCCTGGTCGGTCAGGCTTACCGACCGCGGCTTTCACGCCGATCACGTCCACAGCGAAGGCTGGTACAGTTCCGTCTTCTACGTCGGCCTTCCCGCGTCGCAGTCGCCAGAGGGCGGCTCCGGAGAACGGCACGCCGGCTGGCTTTCGCTGGGCGAATGCCGCGACCTCGCCCCCCAGCTTGCTCCCGTCCGCCTGGTCGAACCCAGGCCCGGGCGGCTGGTGTTGTTCCCATCGACGATGTGGCATGGTACCCGCGCCTTCCCCGAGGGCGAGCGGCTCACGGTCGCATTCGACATAGCCCGTCCCCGACAACAATAGCCGGATTACGATGACAGTCCTGAAGCCCTCGCCCGCGATCATGGCGGCAATGATGAAACTGCGCGAAGGCGACAACGCGGCCGCCCTGCGGATGGCGGAGGAGGCGCTCGCCGGGAAGTCGGCCGACCCGATGCCGCTCCACGCCATCGCGGGACTTGCCGCCCAGCGGCTCAACCGGCCGGGACAAGCGGTCGGGCACCTGGAAGCGATCCTGGACGCGAACCCCGGCGACACGGCGACCCGGGTCAACCTCGCTAACGCCCGGCTCGCCCTCGGAGACCCCGACGGTGCCCTTAAGCTCGCCGAGGGGCACGACGATCCCCGGCTGGCCCGCATCGTGGGGTTCGCCCGCCAGCAGATCGGAGATCTCGAGACCGCGGCGCAGTCATACCGCCAGGCGATCGCGGCCGACGAAAACGATCTCGCCGCGTGGAACAACCTCGGCAACGTCCTAGTCCAGCTCGGGCAGCACGAGGAGGCGATCGCTGCCTACGAACGCGCGATCACCCTCGCCCCGGCAGACATTCCGGTCTACCTCAATCTTGCCGAGCTCCTCCGTGAAAAAGATCGCAACGAGGCCGGCCTCAAGGTGCTGCTCGATGCGCACAGGGTAGATCCCGACAACTGCGACGTGCTTGTCGCGCTCGGGCTGGTGTACGCGCGGCTCGACCGGACCGACGAGGCGATCGCCGCGATGCGCCGCGCGGTCGATCTGGCGAACGGTTTCAGCGAGGCGCACGTCGAACTGGGCCTGCTGTATGAGAACCTCAACCGGGTCGATGAACTCGTGGCGCTGGCGGCAAGCGTAGACCGCGACGGCGCGCCTGACGAGGCGAACTTCCTGCTCGCCTGGGCCGCGCGCCGCCAGGGTGATTTCGAGGAAGCGGGCCGGCTCGCCGCGCGCATCCCCGACACGATCAACCCGCGCAGGCGGTTTCACCTGCTGGGCGGCATCGCCGATCGCCTGGGCGAATACGAGACTGCCTTTGCCGCGTTCGAAAGGATGAACCGCGAGACGCTCGCCGCTGCGCCGCCCCGGGTCGGCAGGACCTTCCGCCAGCAAGTGGAAGACGAACTGTCTGTCTGGACGGACGACTGGGCCGGTTCGTGGCAGCCCGCCGGGTCCACGGACGGGACACGCGACCCGATCTTCCTCGTCGGCTTCCCGCGATCCGGGACGACGCTGCTCGACACCATGTTGATGGGGCAGGACGAGCTGTCGGTGCTGGAGGAACGCCCGATGATGAGCCGCGTCGCGGACATGCTCGACCAGCACGATCTGCCGACGATGTCGGGCGAACGCGTTGCCGAGGTTCGCGCCGCCTATTTCGACATCGCGCGCGGGTTCGGCTGGGAAACCGGCAAGTGGCTGGTCGACAAGCACCCGCTCAACATGCAGCGAGTGCCCGCTATCCACCGGATCTTCCCGAACGCCCGCTTCATTCTGGCCGAACGCCATCCCTATGACGCGGTATTCAGTTGCTTCATGGCGAACTTCCAGCTCAATTTCGCGATGCGCAGCTTCACCTCGCTCGAAGAGGCCGCGCTGACCTACGACGCGGTATTCCGTGCCTGGGAGCGCGCCTGCGACCTGTTCGCGCCCGATGTCCGCGCCGTGCGCTACGAACGCCTGGTGCAGGATGCCGAGGGCGAGCTACGGCCTGTGATCGACTGGCTGGGGCTGTCGTGGAGCGACCGGATTGTCGACCATCGCGCGACCGCCGAGGGCAGAGGGCGGGTGCGTACGGCGAGCTATTCGCAGATCAGGGAAGAGCTCTACACACGGGCGAGCTATCGCTGGCGCAACTATGCGGACCACCTCGCCCCGGTGCTTCCCATCCTCGCCCCGTGGGCCCGGAAAATGGGCTACCCGACCGAGTGATGCCGCGTGCCGCGGGCGAAAAGCAAGCGGCCGCGGCGTGGTCGCGCTCAGCCTCCGCTGAGGGTCCGCTGGTTCTGACCCTTTTCCACCGCGTTGCGCTGTTCGGTCCGGTCGCGTGCCCATTCGGTGGCGGTCTTGCACATCCGTTCGCCCTTCAGGCGCGACCCGATAACCTTGATCGTGCGGCAGATCACTTTCTCCGACGAAGGGTTGTCGGGCGAGTTGGCAACCGTCTCGCGTTCGCCGACGGGCCCTGCAACCGCCGGCGCGGCAAGGACGGCGAGCGCGGCGGCCATGGCCGCATGGAATTTCAGCATGGCAATCCCCGAGGACATTTCGATAGATAGCTGGAGCGTATCAACGCCGGAGGATCCCCGCAACATGGTCCTGCCATGCCCCTGCGGCCCCCACCGCCGGCCCGCGCAGATTGCATTTGACGGTCGCGCGGATAGACTCGCTCGAACAGGATATCGGAGGTCGTCAATGTCGCGTCGCACAAGCCTGCTTACCTCCCGATTTGCGCTTCTCGCCGCGGCGTGTCTTTCGGCTTCGGGTCCGGCGATTGCCCAGGACAAGGGGGCGGACGCGGCGGACCCGCAGATGGATGCGCTGCGTGCGTGCCTTGCCGAACAGTCGGACAGCGCGCGCCTGGCCTGCTACGACCGCGCGGCAAGGGCCATCATCGCGGCCACCGATGCGGGCGACCTTCGCGTCGTCAACCGGGCCGAAGTGCGCGAGACCCGCCGCAAGCTGTTCGGGTTCTCGCTGCCGGATTTCTCGATCTTCAGGGACAAGGGCACGCGCGACGAGGAGAAGATCGACAATCTCGTGACTTCGATCGCGTCGGTGCGGCGCACCGATTCGCGCACGCCGGGCTGGCTGCTGACGACATCCGAAGGCGCGGTATGGGAACTGAAGGACGTGCCGCGGCGGATGATGACGCCCAAAGTGGGTCAGCCGATGGAAATCAGGTCCGCCTCGCTCAGCAGCTATTTCGTGCGGGTGAACGGCCAGCCGGGGGTAAAGGCCGCCCGCGTTCGCTGAGCCAAGCCCTCTTCCTGCAGGGTTGCGTAACATCAACCTTGTGGCCTGTTTGCAACGGTGTCAGTTAAAGACGCCGACAGGCGGCTTAGCCCTTGTCGAAAGCTAACCTCCTTTGGCAGGTATGGCGGCCTACTGGGTAGTCCGCCGCGTTCTGCAAGGGCAATTCCGGAAGATCGTACGCAATGCGCCGGGTCGCACCGGCTTTTTTTCGTCATAGGGGACAAATGACCGTGACCAAGACCTTCAAGGCCGCCCTTCGCGGCTCAACCACAATCGCCGGGGCAGTCGCCTTCGGCGCGCTGTTCGCTTCGCCGGCGATGGCGCAGGACGAACCCGATCCCAACGCTCCGACCACCGAGTGCGTCGATGCCAATTCCGACGGCGTGTGCGACGATGTCGCTCCCAACACCACCAACACCGGCACCTCGATCGTCGTGACCGGTTCGCGCATCGCGCGTCCGACGCTCAGCTCGCCCGTCCCGCTCACCAGCGTGACCGCCGAGGAACTGACCGAGCAGGGCGATCTTTCGCTGGGTGACGCGCTCAACGACCTGCCGTCGCTGCGCTCGACCTTCAGCCAGGGCAACTCGACCCGCTTCATCGGCACCGCCGGCCTCAACCTGCTCGACCTTCGCGGTCTCGGCACCTCGCGCACGCTGGTCCTGGTCAACGGCAAGCGCCACGTGACCGCCTCGCCGGGCGACTACCTCGTCGACGTCAACACGATACCCGTCGACCTGCTCGAGCGCGTCGATGTCGTCACCGGCGGCAACTCGGCCGTTTACGGCTCCGACGCCGTCGCCGGCGTGGTCAACTTCATCCTCAAGCGCGACTTCGAGGGACTTTCGATCAAGGGCCAGCAGGGCATTTCCGAGCGCGGCGATCGCAACGGCTACTTCGTGGCCGGCACCTTCGGCAAGAATTTCGCCGACGGCCGCGGCAATGTGGCGGTCGCGGTAGAATATGCCAAGACCGACCCGCTCTACTTCCGCGACCGCGACTACCTGACCGGCGCCTACAGCGGCCGCTGCCAGTACAACGTCGTCAGTGACAGCCAGGCCGACGAAGGCATCTACGGCACGGACGGCGTGACCGATCTCGAGCCGATCTGCGGCATCCGCAACGGTTCGATCTCGGACGGCGGCACCGTGGGCGGTCTTGGCCAGGGCCGGTTCCTGCGCTTCGATCCGCAGGGCAACCTGTTCGTCGACACTCCGGACCAGTTCCTGCCGTTCAGCGGCAACGTGGTGGGCGGCAACGGCTCGACCCTGCGCAACACCGGCCAGCTCGCCGCTGGTCTCGACCGCTGGAACGCGAACGTCCTCGCGCACTTCGACGTCTCGGACGCGTTCCGCCCGTTCGTCGAGGCGAAGTACGTCCACATCAACGCGATCCAGGAAGGCCAGCCGAGCTTCTTCGTCGGTGGCCCGCAGTTCGTGGGCGGCCCGTCGATCAAGTGCGACAACGCTTTCCTGACCGGGCAGGCGCTCGGCGTCCTGCAGAGCTACGGCATCTGTTCGCGCGGCCGGACCAACACCCAGTCGATCCCGCTCTCGCGCTTCAACGTCGACTTCGGCGGCCGCGGCGAATATCACACCCGCGAAACCTACCGCATCGTCGGCGGTGTCGAGGGCACGTTCAACGAGGACTGGCGCTATGAGGTCTCGCTGAACTACGGCAAGCTCAAGACCAACCTCAATTCGTTGAACAATCTCCTGCTCTTCTCGCAGGACGGCAACAGCCTCGCCGGGTTCAACAACGCAGCCGACGCGGTTCTCGTGAACGGCGTGCCGACTTGCCGGATCAACGCCGACACCAACCCGAACAACAACGACCCGGCGTGCGTGCCGATCAACCTGTTCGGCTACGGCCAGCCCAGCCAGGCCGCGCTCGACTACGTCAACGTCACCGGCAACCGCAAGGAAACGGCGAGCCAGTTCGTTGCGCTGGCATCGCTCAGCGGCGACATGTCGCAGCTGTTCTCGCTTCCCGGCGGCCCGGTCGCGTTCGCGCTCGGCGGCGAATACCGCGAGGAGAAGGCGTACAGCGAGTTCGACGCCCTTACCGCAAGCGGGGCGACGTTCCTCAACGCGATCCAGCCGTTCGCTCCCCCGCCGCTCAAGGTGAAGGAAGCGTTCGGCGAAATCTCGATCCCGCTGCTCGCCGACATGCCGCTCGCTCGCGAGCTGACCGTCAGCGCCGCGGGCCGCGTGTCGGATTACAACACCAACACCGGCACCGTGTACGCCTACAACGTGCAGGGCATCTACGCGCCGATCTCGGACATCCGGTTCCGCGCCGCCTACGCAACCTCGGTTCGCGCCCCGACGCAGAGCGACCTCTACTCGCCGCTCTCGCAGAACTTCACCCAGCTGGCGGATCCGTGCGACCGCGGGACGGGTGCGATCAACAACGATCCCAACCGCGTCGCCAACTGCGCGGCCGGCGGGGTTCCGACGACTGCCAACGCAGCGCTGGTTGCCGCGTGCGCCAGCACGGCGTTTCCGCTGGCGCTGGGCGCTCCGTTCACGAACTGCACGGCGCGCACGTCGTCGACCGGGTTCGTCTCGGGCGGCAACATCTCGCTCGTCGAAGAACGCGGCAAGAGCCTCACGCTCGGTGTCGTGCTCGAGCCGCGGTTCATCCCGGGGCTGAACCTCACGGTCGACTACTACAACATCGAGGTGACCAACCTGATCTCGGCGCTCTCGGCGCAGACGATCGTCAATCAGTGCTACAGCAGCCCGGAAGGCTTCGGCAATCCGTTCTGCGCGACGGTCAATCGCGATCCGGCCACCGGCCTGTTCGTCCAGCCGGCGGTCGTTTCGGGCGGTGTGAACTTTGCCCGCCAGAAGACCGAGGGCATCGACTTCGACCTGCAGTACAGCCACACCTTCGACAACGGGAACCGGCTGCGCCTGCGCGGTATCGCGACGTATCTCCTGCGTCTCGACAACTTCGTCAGCCCGACCGATCCCGACTTGCCGAACCGCCAGAAGAGCGAACTCGGCGATCCCGAATGGGCCGCGTCGTTCAACACGAACTACGACATGGGCAACTTCGACATCACGTACTCGATGCGTTTGCTCGGCCGCATGACCAAGAGCTCGTACGAGAACCAGAACTCGTACATCGGTCGCTGCCCGTCGACGGGTCCGACCGCCGGGACAACCGGGTTCACGCGGAACACCTGTACTCCGGGCGAACTCACCAGGCTCGACGGTGCGAACAACGACCAGTTCGAGGATCCCTGGTTCCCGCTGGTGACGTACCACAACCTGCGCCTGAACTGGGAAACCGACGACAAGCGGTATTCGTTCTACGTCGGGGCGGACAACATCTTCGACAAGAAGCCGCCGTTCGGCCAGCTCGGCACCGGTGGCGGCGATCCGTACGACACGTTCGGTCGCTACTTCTACGCCGGCTTCCGGATCAACATGTGATCCCGTAGGGGCCTAGGCACCAAGCAAGAGGGGCTCCGGGAAACCGGAGCCCCTTTTTTTTGTCCGCTCATCTGCACGAAGGGCGGTGAGGCGACGCGGACTGCCGCTCTCGCGAACCCCGGTGGAACGGCGCGGTCAGCTGACCGCGAAGGCCAGTTCGCCGTCGCCCTCGTCGATGGTGACCGTCGTGCCGTCGCCAATCTCGCCGCCGAGGATCTTCTCGGCCAGCGGGTCCTGCACGTAACGCTGGACCGCCCGCTTCAGCGGCCGCGCCCCATAGACGGGATCATAACCCACCCGCCCGAGCCACCGGCGCGCCGCGTCGGTCAGCGCGAGTTCGATCTTGCGATCCCTGAGCAGCTTCTGCACCCGACCGACCTGGATATCGACGATCGGCGCCATGTGCTCCTGCGCAAGGCGGTGGAACAGGATGATCTCGTCCAGCCGGTTCAGGAACTCGGGCCGGAAGTGGGCGCGCACGACGTCCATCACCTGCGGCTCGACGCTCTCGACGTCCTGGCCCTCTTCAATTTGCGAAAGATACTGGCTGCCCAGGTTCGAGGTCAGGATGATGAGGGTGTTCGAGAAATCGACCACGCGGCCCTGCCCGTCGGTCAGCCGGCCGTCGTCGAGCACCTGGAGGAGCACGTTGAACACGTCGGCGTGGGCTTTCTCGACCTCGTCGAACAGAACCACCTGATAAGGGCGACGACGAACCGCTTCGGTTAGAATGCCGCCCTCTTCATAACCAACATAGCCCGGAGGCGCGCCGATGAGCCGGGCGACAGCGTGCTTTTCCATGAATTCCGACATGTCGATGCGTACCATCGCGCTGTCGTCGTCGAACAGGAACCCGGCGAGCGCCTTGGTCAGCTCGGTCTTGCCGACGCCAGTGGGGCCGAGGAACAGGAAGCTGCCCAGCGGCCGGTTCGGGTCCTGCAGCCCCGCCCGCGCGCGGCGGACGGCCTTGGAGACGGCCTGGACCGCCTGCTCCTGCCCGATCACGCGCTTGCCGATTACCTGCTCCATCTGGAGCAGCTTCTCGCGCTCGCCTTCCATCATCTTGTCGACCGGCACGCCGGTCCACCGGCTGACGACGCCGGCGATGTCGTCCTCGGTCACTTCCTCGCGCAGCAACGCGTTCTCGGACGTGGTCTCGGCGGCGGCGAGCTGTTTCTCGAGCTCCGGGATGCGGCCGTACGACAGTTCGCCCGCCTTCGCGAGGTCGCCCTCGCGCTGGGCCTGCTCCAGCTCGATCCGCGCCTGGTCGAGCTGTTCCTTGATCCTGCCCTCGGCGGCGATCTTGTCGCGCTCGTTCTGCCAGCGCGTGGTCAGCTCGCTCGACTGCTGCTCGAGGTTGGCAAGCTCGTCGCGCAGCGCGGCGAGCCGGTCCTTCGACGCCTGGTCGGTTTCCTTGCCCAGCGCCTGCTCCTCGATCTTGAGCTGGATGATCCGCCGGTCGAGTGTCTCGATCTCCTCGGGCTTGCTTTCCACTTCCATGCGGATTCGGCTCGCCGCCTCGTCCATCAGGTCGATCGCCTTGTCAGGCAGGAAACGGTCGGAGATGTAGCGGTTCGACAGCGTCGCGGCGGCCACGATCGCGCCGTCGGTAATCCGCACGCCGTGGTGCAGCTCGTAGCGGTCCTTGAGCCCGCGCAGGATGCTGATGGTATCCTCGACCGTCGGCTCGCCGACGAACACCGGCTGGAAGCGGCGCTGGAGCGCGGCGTCCTTCTCGACGTACTTCTGGTATTCGTCGAGCGTGGTCGCGCCGATGCAGTGCAGTTCGCCGCGGGCGAGCGCGGGCTTGAGCAGGTTGCCGGCGTCCATCGCGCCTTCCGACTTCCCCGCGCCGATCAGGGTGTGCATCTCGTCGATGAACAGGATGATGTCGCCTTCGGCGCCCTTCACTTCGTCGAGCACGGCCTTCAGCCGCTCCTCGAATTCGCCGCGGTACTTCGCGCCCGCGATCAGGCTGCCCATGTCGAGCGCCATGAGCTTGCGGTCCTTCAGGCTGTCGGGCACGTCGCCGTTGGCGATGCGCAGGGCGAGGCCTTCGGCGATCGCGGTCTTGCCGACCCCGGGTTCCCCGATGAGGACCGGATTGTTCTTCGTCCGGCGGGCAAGGATCTGAACCGTGCGGCGGATTTCCTCGTCGCGGCCGATCACGGGGTCGAGCTTGCCCGATTTCGCCACCTCGGTGAGGTTGCGCGCGTACTTCGACAGCGCGTCGTAGCTTTCCTCGGCACTGGCGGAGTGCGCTTGGCGTCCGCCGCGCAGATCGGTGATGGCAGCTTCCAGACCCTGCGCCGTCAGCCCTGCCGACTTGAGCGCCTGTCCCGCCGCGGTGGTCGTCGCCAGCACCAGAGCAAGCAGCATCCGTTCGACCGTCACGTAGCTGTCGCCGCTCTTGGTGGCGAGCTGCTCGGCCTGGTCGAGCACCCGGACCGCGTCGTTGTCGAGCCCGGGCGTCGCCTGCGCACCGCCGCCCGACACAGCCGCGATCTTGCCGAGCGCCGCGTCGATGCCCTGCACCGCCTGCGCCGGGTTGCCGCCCGCGCGCGTGATCAGCCCGGCAGCCATACCCTCGCTGTCTTCCAGGAGAGCCTTGGCGAGGTGTTCGGGCGTGATCCGCTGGTGGTTCATGCGGATGGCGACGGTCTGCGCGCTCTGGATGAACCCCTTCGCGCGATCGGTGAATTTCTCGAGGTTCATGGGTGTATCAGCCTCCTGTTACACCCAGAGATATTGTTGCGTAGCCGCAACACAAGAGGGTTCATCGACCGGCAGCGTAACTCCGCACGAATTCCTCGAGCAGCCGTACGCCGTAGCCGGTTGCGCCCTTGGGCACGGTCGGCTGCGGGCTCGATGCCCACATGGTCCCAGCCATGTCGACGTGGGCCCAGGGCAGGTTCTCCGGCACGAAGCTGCCGATGAACGCCGCGCCGAGGCTGGCGCCCGGGCCACCGCCCTCGACCACGTTCTGCAGGTCGGCGATATCCGACTTGAGATCGGTGAAGTGATTGGGGTGGAGCGGCAGGCGCCACACCGCCTCGCCGCTCGCCTTGCCGGCGGCCTCCAGCGCCGAAGCGAGCGCATCGTCGCGGGAAAACAGTCCGGCGTATTCGTCACCCAGAGCGCCGACGACCGAGCCGGTCAGGGTAGCGATGTCGACCAGGGCGGCCGGATTGTGGCGCGCGGCGACATATTCCACCGCATCCGCCAGCACGAGGCGCCCTTCGGCGTCGGTGTTCAGCACCTCGATGGTCTTGCCGCTCATCGTGCGGACCACGTCGCCCGGTCGCTGGGCATTGCCGCCCGGCATGTTCTCGGCGAGCGCGGCGACCGCTACGACATTGACCGGCGCGCGCGACGTCGCAAGCGCGAGCACCGTTCCCACGACCGCTGCCGCGCCCGACATGTCGCCCTTCATGCGCGACATGCCCGATCCGTCCTTGAGCGAGATTCCGCCCGAATCGAAGGTGATCCCCTTGCCCGCCAGCGCGACCGGCTGGCCGCCCGCGCCGCGATAATGGACCAGCATCATGCGCGGCGGGCGGCGTGAGCCCTGTCCGACGCCGAGGATCGCACCCATGTTCCCGCGCTTCATCGCCGCTTCGTCGAGCACTTCGATGGTCACGCCGGACACGCCGGCGAAGGCCGCGCGCGTGCGCTCCACGAAGCGCTCGGGCCAGACCGCACCGGCGGGCTCGGTGGCGAGGTCGCGCGCAAACCGCGTGCCCTCGGCGATGCCGCGGTGGCGGGCGGCCCAGGCCGCTCTCGCCCCCTCTGCTCTTGCGCCCACAACGGTAACCGGCGCGGCCGGCGGCGGAGCCTTCACTTCGGTCTTGTAGCGGTCGAATCGGTACTGGCCGAGCGCGTAGCCCAGAGCGGCCTCGGCAAGCGCGGCGTCTTCTCCCGCTCCAACCAGCGCGACGGGCGCATTCTCGCCCTTCAGCTCCTGCGCGGCCTTGCCTGCAGCGTCGCGGATCGCGGTTGCGGAAGGCTGGGCGCCTGTCCCCACGACCAGCAGTCGTGGCCGAGTTCCGATGCCGCGGAGCGACAGGATCTCGCCCGGCTTTCCGGTGAACCCACCGGCAGACATCGCAGCCGATATACCCTCCCGCTCGATTGCGGACAGACTGGGACCGGGCGGCAGCTCCGCGCCGGAAGCGAACATGACCAGCGTTGCGTCGTTCGGCACGGAGCCGTCGAAGGCGATGGGCCGTTCGGCGCTGTTGCCCGCTGTTGCAGCCGCCACCTGATGACCGATGGTGTCCTGCGCGAACGCCGGCAGCGCGCTGACGGACGCCGCCAGCAGCAGCGAAACGGAAATCGAACGCATGATTTTGTCCCTCTTTGCCCTGGCACCTGCCCGGGTGCCGTTGTCGCGCGTCGCTTGACCGGGAGCCTTCCGCAACGCAAGCCGCGGGTCGACGAACGGGGAACGGGGTCTGATGGACGCTGCACGCACATCGCGCAGGAAATGGGCACTAGGTATTCTCGGGATCCTGGGGGTCCCGGGCGTTGCGATCCTGATCGGGTTGATGACTTGGGAACCGTTCGCCGCTTCCCCCGGCGCCCCGCCCGCCTCCCGCGCCTACCGCGCCGAGATAGTACGCGACGAGTGGGGCGTGCCGCACGTATACGGAAGAACGGATGCCGACGTCGCCTACGGTGTGGCGGTGGCGCACGCCGAAGACGACTTCTTCACCCTGCAGGATGTCGTTGCGATGACGCGCGGGCGGTACGGCGCGATCGCCGGCGAGGACGGAGCGCAGTTCGACTATGCGCTGGCGCTGCTCGACGCCCGTGGCACCGCGCGGCGCGAGTATGCCAAGCTGCACCCGCGCACTCGCGCACTCGTCGAAGCCTATGCGATGGGCCTCAACGACTACGCCGCAGCGCATCCGGGCGAGGTCAAGCTCGGCAACCTGTTTCCGGTGAACGGCGAGGACATCGCCACCGGTTTCGCACTGCGCCAGCCGTTCTTTTTCGGGCTCAACGGCACGATCGGGCCGCTGGTGAAAGGCGATACGCTGCTGCCCGATCAGGGACCGGCGCTGCGCGGCCCGCTTCCCGACCGAGAGGCGGCCGGGAACCTGGGGTCGAACGCTTTCGCCATCGCGCCGGCCCGCTCGGGCGACGGGGTCACGCGGCTGGTGTCGAACAGCCACCAGCCGCTGACCGGCGGTGTCGCGTGGTACGAGCTTGTCGTGGAAAGCGAGGAAGGCTGGCACTTTGCGGGCGCGACCTTCCCCGGCAGCCCATTCCCGTTCCTCGGCCATAACGAAAGCCTCGGCTGGACCAACACCGTCAACCAGCCCGACATGATCGACGTCTACCAGCTCGTCCTGAACGAGGCGCGGACACATTACCGCCTCGACGGAAGGTGGCTCCCGCTCGAGGAGACGAGAGTGCGCCTGCCGGTCCGCTTCGGCCCGCTGGTGATCCCGGTCAGCCGTCCGGTCTGGCGCAGCAGGCACGGGCCGGTCGTGATGAACGAGCGCGGCGCCTTCGCCTTCCGCTATGGCGGCATGGGATCGATCGCGCAGCTCGACGCCTATTACGACCTCAACAAAGCCAGTACGTTCGAGGAATGGCAGGCGGTCCTGGCGCGGCAGGCGATCCCGTCGACCAACTTCATCTACGCCGACAGGACCGGCACGATCGCCATGTGGTACAACGCGGCGATCCCGCAGCGGCTGAGTGGCCCGGACTGGCGCGGCGTGCTGCCCGGCGACCGGAGCGACCTGATCTGGAACGCGCTCGTCCCGTTCGGCGACCTGCCGCACCAGGTCACTCCGGGCTCGGGTTTCGTGTTCAACGCGAACAACAAGCCCACCGTGGCGGCGGGCAAGGCGGACGATCTCGCGGACAAGGACTTCGCACCCGAAATGGGCGTGGAACTGCGAATGACCAACAGGGCCTATCGCGCCGCGCGGCTGCTCGACGAACCAGGCCCGATCGACCGCGCCCGGCTGGAGCGGATCAAGTACGATACCGGATGGGAACGGGTGGATTACGTCGCGCAGGTGCTCGACGGGATAGCCGCGCTCGACACGCGGGGAGACCCCATGCTGGCACAGGCGCAGGCGATCATGGCCGACTGGGACATGACCAGCGACGGCGCGGGGCGCGCGGATTCGCTCGCGCTCCTGATCCTGAAACCGGCCATGGCCGATAGCTACAACAAGCGTCCGCTAACCCCGCCCCGCACGCTGCTGCACGACGCGGCGAAACACCTGATGACCCACTTCGGACGCCTCGATCCGCCCATGCAGTCGCTTCTCCGGCTCCGCCACGGTCCCGGCCCGCACGCGGTCGATCTGCCGCTCGACGGCGGCAGCGACACCCTGCGCGCATCGACCACCTGGAACGTCGCGCCCGACGGACGGTTGGCGGTGAAGCACGGGGACAGCTTTGTGATGTTCGTCGAATGGGCGGCGGGAACGCCCGTCAGGAGCGAATCGATCCAGCCGTTCGGCGCGGCGACCACGCGGCCCGGCAGCGTGCACTATACCGACCAGGCCGCACTGTTCGTCCAGCACAAGCTGAAGCCGGTTCATTTTACCCGCGCCGATGCGCTGAGGAATGCAGTCAGTCGAAAAGTGATGACGCATCGCGCTCCCGCCGATTAAGGTGCCGGCCATATCGTTCGAGGATCCGGGAATTTTTTCATGACCAGTCGCTTCGCCGTCGCCAGCCTGCTGGCGCTTTCGCTGACAGCGTGTGCCGCCCGCCCGGTCGAGACCGCCAGCGCGCCCGTTCCGGCACCTGCATCGGCCGAGCCGGCACCCGTCGAACAACTGGTCGCGGCGGTCGACATTCCGTACGAGCAGTTCCGGCTCGACAACGGGCTGACCGTGCTCGTCCACACCGATCGCAAGGCGCCGATCGTCGGGGTGACAACCTATTACCGGGTGGGATCGAAGCACGAACCGCGCGGCCGCACCGGCTTTGCCCATCTGTTCGAGCACCTGATGTTCGGCGGCAGCGAAAACGTGCCCAACTTCGACATTCCGCTCGAGGCGGCAGGATCGACCAGCACCAACGGATCTACCTGGTATGACCGCACCAACTACGTCGAGACGGTGCCGACGGGCGCGCTCGATCTTGCCCTGTTCATGGAAAGCGACCGCATGGGCTACCTGCTCGGCGCGGTGACGCAGGACAAGCTCGACAAGCAACGCGGGGTTGTCCAGAACGAGAAGCGGCAGGGCGACAACCAGCCCTATGGTCTCGTCGAATACAAGATCGGCGACGCGCTGTTCCCGGTCGGGCACCCCTACCGCCACTCGACGATCGGCTCGATGGCCGATCTCGAAGCGGCCAACCTGTCCGACGTGCGCAAGTGGTTCACCGACAACTACGCGCCCAACAACGTCGTGCTCGCGCTGACCGGCGACATCGATGCGGCGACCGCGCGTCCGCTGGTCGAACGCTGGTTCGGCGACATTCCGTCCGGGCCGGAGGTCCCCTCCGTCACCGCGCCGCCGGTGACGCTGGCCGCGCCCGTTCGCGAGGAAATGACCGACCAGGTCCCGGTCACCCGGGTGATCCGGGTGTGGACGGGTCCCGACATCAATCACCCGGATGCGGTGGCGCTGGACATGGGCATGTCGGTGCTGGGCGGACTCGGCAGCTCGCGGCTCGACAACGCGTTGGTGAAGGGCGACGAGATCGCCGTCAGCGTGACTTCGTACGCGCAGCAGCACGAGAACCTGTCGTTCCTGCAGGCGCAAATGGACGTCAAGCCCGGCATCGACCCGGCGACGGCCGAAAAACGCTTCGACGAGGTGATCGCCAGACTGGTCAGCGAGGGACCCGACGCCGACGAGCTTCTCCGCGCCGTAAACCTGAGCATATCGAACCGGATAGGCGCGCTCGAGCTGGTCGGCGGGTTCTCGGGCAAGGGCGCGACGCTTGCCGAAGGGCTGCTCTATTCCGACGATCCGGCCAGGTACAAGAAGGAACTGGGAGAATTCGCCGCGCTCACTCCCGGCGCGGTCAAGGACGCGCTCGGCCGGTGGCTCACCCGCCCGTCCTACACGCTGGTCGTCAAGCCCGGCGAGCGGACCGAAGACGGCGCCCTGATGGGCGGCTGGGGCGACGAGGGCACCGTCCCCCCGCCCGCTCCCGACGCGAAGAAGCCCGCCCCGCCGCTGGCGAAGAACCCCCCGCGCGAGGCGCCGCCGGTCGCACCCGTCGGTGAACTGACCTTCCCCGCGGTCGAAACCGCGCGGCTGTCGAACGGCATCCCGGTCAAGCTCGCCCGGCGCACCTCGATCCCCAAGGTCAGCATGGCGATCACATTCGACGCGGGCACTGCGGCGGACGGCCCGGCGCGCGCCGGCACGCAGGCGATGATGATGAGCCTGCTCGAGGAAGGCACCGAGACGCTCAGCGCCATCGAGATCGCCGAGGCGCAGGAACGCCTCGGCGCGCAGATCGGGACAGGCGCCTCGCTCGATACCAGCAGCGTTTCGATGACCGCACTGACCGCGAACCTGCGGCCCTCGCTTGCTCTCATGGCCGATATCGTGCGCAACCCCGCCTTCGCCGAAGGCGAAGTGGCGCGGGTGAAAGCGCAGCGCCTGGCCGCGATCGCGCAGGCGCAGGCGAACCCCAGCGCCATCGCGAGTCGCGCGCTCGGTCCGCTGGTCTTCGGCACCGAGCACCCGTACGGCGCGGTCGGCGGCGCCGGCCTCGCCTCGGCGATCAGCCCCCTGACGAGCGCCGACCTCGAGCAGGTGCACGACACCTGGGTGCGGCCCGATACCGCGGCGATCACGGTTGTCGGCGACGTAACCATGGGGCAACTGCTGCCCGCGCTCGAAGCGGCATTCGGCGACTGGCGCGCGCCTGCCGCGCCGGTTCCCGCCAAGAACCTCGCCGCGCCGACCCCCGCGCCCAAGCAGCGGATCGTCGTGATCGACCGGCCCAATTCGCCCCAGTCGGTCTTGCTGCTCGGCCGGCAGCTCCCGGTCACCGGCCGCGCGCCGGGCCTCGAGCCGCTCGACCTCGCCAACGAGGTCATCGGCAGCGGCTTCCTCTCGCGGCTGAACATGGACCTGCGCGAGGACAAGGGCTGGACCTACGGCGTGCGTAGCGGGCTCACTGCAGAGGCGGGGCCGCGCACGTTCTACGTCATGACGCCGGTCCAGTCGGACCGGACCGGCGATTCTATCCGGCTGATTCTCGACAAGGTGACCGCCTTCGCCGGCGGCGGCGCGCGGGTCGACGATACCGAGTTCCAGCGCGTGACCGACGGGAATATCCGCGGCCTCCCGAACCGGTTCGAAACCAACGGCCAGGTCCTGGGCGCGCTGCTGCAGAACCAGGTCCGCGGGCGTCCCGACGATTACCAGCGCACCCTGCCGCAGGTTTTCGGGAGCATCGACAAGGCCGCGATCGACGCCGCCGCGGGGCAATTCATGGACCCGTCGGAGATGGTCATCATCGTCGTCGGCGACCGGTCGAAGATCGAGGATCAGGTCAAGGCGCTCGGCCTGCCGGTCGAGTACCGCGACGCCAGCGAGTTCTGACCGGGACCCGGGCGGGAATTGACAGGAGTGTAAGCAGGGCCGATTGAACGGCCGCGGAAGCCAAGCACGAGGAGATATCGAGATGGGCGTTGCCGGAAGCTACGATTGCGTCACCAGGACCCCGATGGGAGACCAGAAGAGCGTGTTCACCGTCGAGGACTGCGGCGACGGCACCTTCACCGGCAAGAACGCCGGCGCGATGGGCAGCATGGACGTCGAGAACGGAAAGATCGACGGCAACCAGCTGACCTGGACGATGAACATGACCGTGCCGATGCCGATGAAGCTCGAGGGCAGCGCGACAATCGAGGGCGACACGCTGACCGGCTCGGTCAACGCCGGCGCGTTCGGCTCGATGCCGATGACGGGCACCCGCCAGGCCTGACGAAGCCGCCAGACGAGATCGCCAAGGGGGCGTCGGAGCGATCCGGCGCCCTACTCCGTCCGGAGCAGAGGTGTCTCTGCGGCAGGCCAATGAACGGCTGGCCGACAACTGGTTCGTCTCGCGATCTTCCTTCCACCCTCAGGCCGGGTGGTAGAAATCCCAGATCTTCTGCGCGACGCCTTCGCTGATGCCGGGGGTGCGCTTCAGGTCCTCGAGCGCGGCGGCCCGTACCTTTCCCGCGGTGCCGAAGTGCAGCAGCAGCGCGCGCTTGCGGCCCGGGCCGATGCCGGGGATCTCATCGAGCGGCGAGGCGCTGATCGCACGGCTGCGCTTGGCGCGGTGCGCGCCGATGGCGAAGCGGTGCACCTCGTCGCGCAGCGTCTGGAGGTAGAACAATAGCGGCGAGTTCACCGGCAGCGTCTTTTCCCGGCCATCGGGGAAATGGAACACCTCGCGCCCCTCGCGCCCGTGGTGCGGCCCCTTGGCGATCGCGATCAGCGGCACATCCTCGATTCCCAGTTCCTCGAGCGCATCCTTCACGCTCGACATCTGGCCCTTGCCCCCGTCGATCAGGACCAGATCGGGCCAGACGCCGTTCTCGCCGCTCTGCGCGCGGTCGGGGTCCTGCTCCAGCGCGCGGGCGAACCGGCGGGTGAACACCTCGCGCATCATCGCGAAGTCGTCGTTGGTCTGCGCGGATTTGATGTTGAACTTGCGGTACTGGCCCTTCACGAAGCCCTCGGGCCCCGCCACGATCATCGCGCCGACCGCCTTGGCGCCCTGGATGTGGCTGTTGTCGTAGACCTCGATCCGCTGCGGCGGCTCGGGCAGCTCGAAAAACTCTGCCAGTTCGCGCAGCGTTTTCGCCTTGGTGCCGGTTTCGGCCAGTCGCCGCTCGAGCGCCTCGACCGCGTTGCGCTGGGCCTGCGCCATGAGCTTGCGACGGGTCCCGCGCTGGGGAATCGAGATGTCGACCCCGAGGCCGGTCTTCTCGCACAGCGCTTCGGCGATCAGCTCCTGTTCGGGCAGGACGCGGTCGACAAGGATCGTGCGCGGAGGCGGGACTTCCTCGTAGAACTGGAGGAGCACGTCGGCGAGTACCTCGTCCTCCTCGATCTCGGCCGTGTGGGTGGGCCAGAAGGTGCGGTGGCCCCAGTTCTGCCCGCCCCGGATGAAGAACGCCTGCACGCCGATCTGCCCACCCTTTGCCGCCAGCGCGAAGACGTCGGCATCGCCTACCCCGCTCGCGTTTATCGCCTGGCTGCCCTGGATCGCGGTCGCCGCGCGGAGCCGGTCGCGCAGCATCGCCGCGCGCTCGAAGTCGAGCGCCTCGGCCGCCTCGGCCATCTGGGTCTCGATCTTCTTCTGCACCGCACCAGACTTTCCCGAGAGGAACTCCTTCGTCTCGGCGACGAGCTCGGCATAGCCGGCCTCGTCGATGCGGCCCACGCACGGGGCGGAGCACCGCTTGATCTGGTAGAGAAGACACGGCCTGTCGCGCCGGGCGAAGAAGCTGTCGGTGCACGATCGCAGCAGGAACAGCTTCTGCAGCGCGTTGATCGTCACGTTGACCGCCCCTGCGCTCGCGAAGGGACCATAGTAGTTGCCCTTTGCCCGCCGCGCGCCGCGGTGCTTGCTGATACGCGGAAAGGCGTGATCCGCGCGCAGGAGGATGAAAGGGAACGATTTGTCGTCGCGCAGGAGCACATTGTACGGGGGGCGGAAACGCTTGATCAGCTGCGCCTCGAGCAGCAGCGCCTCGGCCTCGGAGTTCGTCACGACGATCTCCATCCGGCGGGTCTGGCTCACCATCCGCTTCAGCCGGTTGGAAAGCGCCTTGACCTGGGTGTAGTTCGCCACCCGCGCCTTCAGGCTGCGCGCCTTGCCGACGTAGAGCACGTCTCCGCGCGCATCGAGCATGCGGTAGACCCCCGGACGCGGCTTCAGCGTCTTCACCGTCTCGCGGATCGCGGTGACGCCGGCCTCGATGTCAGGCTGCGCGCCCGCGCCCTTGACCGTCGAGGTGGCGCGCTCCTCGAGAAAGCGCTCCTGGCCTCGGGGGTCGGGCGGGGTACCGGCGGGGGTGCGCGACATCGCGTGGGGAGATAGGCGCGGGTCCCGCGGCTTGCAAACGCTCAGCGAGCGGGTTGCAGGGTCAGATCAAATCGGCGGCATAGGCCACCGCTCCATAGACCAGATCGCCCGTCGGCGAGCGCAGGTCATACACCAGCGCCACCCCGGCTCCTCCCACCCCTTTGCCCAGCTTGCTTGTCCCGTTGTCGACGAACCGGCCGCGGACCGTGCCCACGTAGCCCGCCCCCGCAAGCGGCGCGGTAAAGGTGGTCTGCCCGGGCTCCAGCGCGACGGTTGCGGTCACCGTACCGAGGTCGACCGCGGACGAGGCCTGGAAATCGCCGAACGGCTCGGCGCGCCGCAGCAGCCGAAACGACAGCGTGCCGCTCGCGCGGGCGAAATCGAAATCCATCCGGGCGCCGTGGGTCGAGGGATCGAAGACGCGCCAGACCCGGCCATCGATCTGGGCAATGCCATCCACTACCCCGCTGTAGCGCAGGTCGGTATCTGGCAGCGTGGTGGTGGGAAGGCCCGCCGCGAAAAAGCAATGGCTCGCATCGGCATAGCTGCCCAGCATCGCGAACAGAAGGTCGAACTGGCTGAGCAGAAGTTCCGCTGGCACCGGATGGGCATAACGGACGTAGGCGGGCGAGGGAAAACTTTGCCGGTTCTCGGGCCCGAAGGTCATCGTGAATCCAAGGTAATCGTTCGACTGTATGCGGTACCGGTCAGTGCCTAGATAGGCGATCTCGTAGTTGATCTCGTTGAAGGTTTCCCTGATCTCGCCGATGCCTGTGACCGCTCCTGACGTGTCTCGCGAAACGGGAGCGATTCCGCAACTGGCCGGTCCGACCAACGTGTCCCCGATGCTGGCATTGGCGAACTTCGGATCGCGCGCCGGAGTAGGTGACGGCGTTGGCGCGGGCGTAGGCGCAGGAACGGGCACTGGTCCCGCCACCGGCCCCGGAGCCGAGGCGGCCGGGGAACCGCTGCCTTCGCCCCCGCATCCCGCGAGAGCGCCGATCGCAGCCAGAGCAGCCGCGCCCACCCATGCCTGCCGTAAGGTCTTTTCCCGCATCGATCTTCTCCTGGCGTGTCACGCCCATGCATCGCACCTTTCCCCGGGACGTGACCATGATGCGGCCCTGATGGTTTGCCGATGATTGGCCGCTGGCCGCCGTTTCGCGGGTGGCGCACCGCGCCGCCCCGCCCTAACGCGCGTTCGCGATGGACTACGATGCGATCATCCTTGGTGGCGGGGCCGCCGGCCTGATGTGCGCCGCGCGCGCCGGACAGCGGGTGCGCCGGGTGCTCGTGCTCGAGCGCGCCGGGCAGGTCGGCAAGAAGATCCTCATATCGGGCGGCGGGCGCTGCAACTTCACGAATATCGGCGCTGGCCCCGCTAACTACATCAGCGCCAACCCGCACTACGCCAAGAGCGCGCTTGCCCGTTACACCCCGCGCGACTTTCTCGACCTCGTCGAGAGCCATCGCATCGCCTGGCACGAGAAGACGCTCGGCCAGCTTTTCTGCGACGGGTCGGCGCGGCAGATCGTCGAGATGCTGCTCGCAGAGTGCGCGAAAGGCGCTGTCGAGGTTCGCTGCGGCGTCGAGACCGGCGAGGTCGGCCACGACGGCGGTCGCTTCCTCGTCGGGGCCGACAGTGCCCCGGCGCTCGTCATCGCGACTGGCGGGCCGTCGATCCCGAAGATGGGCGCGACCGGGTATGCCTACGACCTCGCGCGCCGTTTCGGGCTCAGGGTGGTCGAGCCCCGGCCAGCGCTCGTGCCGCTGACGCTCGGCGGCGAGGACGTGCTGTTCCGCGAACTCTCGGGAGTTTCTGCCGAGGTGACGGCTCAGGCGAACGGTCCGGCGTTCCGCGAAGCGGCGCTGTTCACTCACAGAGGGCTGTCGGGTCCGGCAATTCTCCAGGCATCGAGCTACTGGCGCCCTGGCGAGCTGGTGAGGGTGAACTTCATGCCCGACCGCTCGCCCGGCTGGCTCACCGATGCCAAGCGCACCGCGCCCCGGACGACGCTGCGCACGCTGCTGCGCGGCACCCTGCCCGAACGGCTCGCGGATACGCTGGCCCAGCGCTGCGGCATGGAGCGGGAACTGGGCAACCAGCCCGACGCGGCGCTGCGCGAGGCCGAGGCGCGCCTGTCAGCCTGGACCTTCCGCCCCAACGGCAGCGAGGGCTTCGCCAAGGCCGAAGTCACCGTGGGCGGGATATCGACCGCCGAACTGTCGTCGAGAACGATGGAAGCGCAGACCGTCCCGGGCCTCTACGCCATTGGCGAGGCGGTCGACGTGACCGGCTGGCTCGGGGGATACAATTTCCAGTGGGCCTGGGCGAGCGGGGTCGCTGCCGGGGATGCGCTCTAGCAAGGCGCATTGCCAAGCGGATACGTTGTGATACGTTTCTCCCTGAAACCCGCCCGCGAAGGCGGGATGCGGGAGAGATGCCTTTGCGCCAGCTCCAGGGGATGGACGCCAGCTTCGTCGCGCTCGAGACGAAGAATTCGCCGATGCACATCGGATCGATCCTGATCTACAACCCCGCGACCGCGCCCGGCGGCTTCGTCCGCTTCAAGGACATCCTCACCTTCTTCGAGAGCCGCATGCAATTGTCGCGAACGATGCGCCAGCGGCTGGTGCGGGTGCCGTTCGACCTCGACTATCCGTACTGGATCGAGGACCCCGATTTCGATCTCGAGTACCACGTCCGCCACGTCGCGCTGCCCGAGCCGGGCGACTGGCGCCAGCTGTGCATCCAGGCGGCACGTATCTTCGCCCGCCCGCTCGACCTCACCCGCCCGCCGTGGGAATTCACCGTGATCGAGGGGCTCGACGGGATCGAGGGGCTGCCCAAGGGCTGCTATGCCATGGTGACCAAGGTCCACCACGCGGCGATCGACGGGATGAGCGGGATCGACCTGATGGAGGCGATGCATACCCTGCGCGCCGACGAGGGCCCGCCGGCCGAGCTCGACAGCTGGAAGCCCGAAAAGGTGCCAAACCCCGCCGAACTGCTCGGCAAGAGCTATTTCAACGCGGTGACCAATCCGCTCAAGCAACTCGAGGTGGCCGCCAAGGCCGCGCCGGGGCTGGCCAAGGCGCTCAAGGGCCTTGTCGCAAAGGAGTTCAGCGTCTCGGGCGAATTGGTCGCGCCCAAGACCCGTTTCAACAAGGTCATATCTGCCCACCGCGTGGTCGAGGGACGCAGCCTGCCGCTTGCCGACATCAAGGCCATCCGCGCGCTTGCCGAGGGCAGCAAGGTCAACGACGTGTTTCTCGCCATCGTGGGAGGAGCGCTGCGCAAGTACCTGATCGCAAAGGACGACCTGCCTGCGAAGACGCTGACCGCGATGGCGCCGATCTCGGTCCGTTCGAAGAGCGAGAAGGGCGACATGGGCAACCAGGTCGCGGCGATGGTCGCTCCGCTGGGGACGCATATCGAGGACCCCGCCGAACGCCTTCGCTTCGTGCACCAGCGGACGGTCAACTCCAAGGCGATGACCGAGGCCATCGGGGCGCGCAACATGACCGAGGCGAGCAAGGTTTCGCCCGCCCTGTGGATGAGCCTCGGTGCCCAGCTCTACACCCGGCTCGGCCTTGCCAACCGGGGCATGACGCCAATGTTCTCGACCGTGGTAACCAACGTGCCCGGGCCGCCCGTTCCGATCTATTCGACCGGCGCCCGGCTCGAGAGCATGTTCGGTCTGCTGTGCCTGACCGACGGCATGGGTCTTGGCCATACGGTGCAGAGTTACGTGAACGAAGCCACGATAACCTTCACTGCCTGCCGCGAACTGCTGCCGGACCCCGATTTCTACGCCCGATGCATCGAGGAGAGCTTCGAGGAACTGCGCGCCGCCGCGAAGGCGACCGGATCGCCATCCGGCAAGGGAAAACCGGCCAGCGCCGCGCCGCGAACCGCCACCCCGCGCAAGGCCCGCCCCCCTTCGGCTAAAGGCAAGGCTGGCACCAAATCGGCGGCAAAGCGTTCGAAAACAAAACCTACACGAAAATCGAAGGGATCGCACACGTGACAGCCGCAACCGCCCCCCGCCGGGCCGCCCATCCGCCCAGCCGGCTGCTCGCCCTCACCGAACCCAGCCGCGCGCTGGGTGAACTGGCGGCGTTCGTCGCGCTGCGCCCCCTCCTCTCGTTCCTCCCCCGCGGTGACGGGCACGGCGTGCTCGTGCTCCCCGGCTTCCTCGCGAGCGACAGCTCGACCGGGCCGATGCGGCGGCTCCTGTCGCAGCTTGGCTACGATGCGGTAGGATGGAAGCTCGGCCGCAATGTCCGGGTCGACAACGGGCGCGTGCAGGCGATGATGGGGTGCGTCGAGGAACTCTACGGGCGCACCGGGGGCAAGATCAGCATAGTCGGCTGGAGCCTGGGCGGCGTGTTCGCCCGCGAGCTCGCCAAGCAGGCCCCGGACAGGGTCCGCCAGGTGATCACGCTCGGCAGCCCGATCAGCGACGACCGCAACCACTCGAGCGCGCGGCACCTGTTCGAGCTTCTCAATGGGCAAGAGCCCGAGCCGTTGAAGCACGGCAAGTTCCGCAAGCTCGGCGAAGCGCCGCCGGTCCCGACGACTTCGATCCTCACAAAGGCGGACGGCGTGGTGCACTGGCGCGGGTCGGTCCAGCGGCGCGGCCGCAATCCCCGGACCGAGAATATCGAGGTATTCGCGAGCCATGTGGGCCTGGGCGTGAATCCCGCGGTCATGTTCGCGATCGCCGACCGGCTTGCGCAGGCCGAAGACGACTGGACCCCCTTCCAGCCGCGCGGGCTGGCCGCCTTCGCGTTTCCAAAGACACGCCTGCACTAGCCGGGGCCTGCCGCCATTGCTCATCACGGCTCCCGTGATAGTGTCCCGGCAAGGGCAACGGGAGAGGGCGGTGATCTTGCGGACGCTGGTACTTGTCGCGGCGGCGGCGCTCGGAACGCCAGCGGTCGCCCAGATCCAGCCGGGTTCCCCCCCGGGCGGGGGAGCCCCGCCGACCGACCTTCCGACCGACAACCGCGGCATGGGCGCTGTAACCGACGTTCCGAACCAGCATTCCGACCTCCGCACTGCCGCCGAGGATGCTCTCGCGCGCCAAGGCGATGCGAGGGCGTCGCTCGTCCGATCCGGGCAATCGAAGGCCCAGCGCCAGGCACAAGCGTACCGCGCCGCAATCGAGCGTTACGTCGCGAGAACCGACGAGGACCGGATCGCGGCGCTCGCCGCCTCTCGGGCGCCCTCGGGGGACGACGCAAGCGCCAAGGCGATCCGGACCGCGCTGGAGAAGGACCTTGCCCTGTGGGGCAAGACGTTCGGCTTCGATCAGGCCACGATGGCAGACCAGCGGACGCAGTGGCTGACCGAACCCGCGCCCATGACCGCTGCCGACTGGGCTCTGCGCCGCGCGGGCTGGTTCGCCGCGCGCGACGCGTGGATCGCTGAGCAGCGGGCCTGGGCGGCCGAGCAGGCCGCCCGGTCCGACTGAAGCAACTGCGTCAAAACAGCTTGCGCAGCTCGATTTCGACGTAGCGGCCGACCGGATCGACCAGCCCCGGCTGGTACCGCAGCGGGACCGCGCCGTTCTCATCGGTCACTCGCTGCTGGGCATCGAACAGGTTGTTGACGCGCAGTCCCAGCCGCATGCCCTTCCATGCACCCGGTCCGTCCGTCCCCGTCAGCCATTCCTGCTGCTCGAGATTCACGAAGACACGAAGGTCGAAGGTCGCCAGCGCGCCGAACCGCAGGTCGCCCGACCCCGGCAAGCCGCTGCCCCGGACCGTTGTCGGCCCTGCATAGCGGCCCGAGAGGCGCGTCCCAATGCCGTCCTTGAACAGGCCGCCCTCGAATTCGAGGGCATGGCGGGGAATGCCCCCATCGCTGAGGCCGTCACCGTCCAGCAGGTCGAGTGCGGGCCCGCCCGGTGCGACGAGGACCGAGTTGTCGAGCTGGATCGTGTGATAGAGCGATAGGTTCCAGCGGCCCTGCCCGTCGCCGCGGCCACCGAACATCGCGCCGGGACCGCCGCCTCCGCCCGGACCGCCGCGCGGGCCGCCGCCCGGTCGCTGCCTGCCCTCTCCGGCCTGGCCTTGCGCCGTGTCGCCTGCGGGTGGGACCGGAATGGCGCACAAGCGCGTTCTCAGCTCGGCGAGGCGTGCGGGATCGATCGTGCCGTCAGGGCCCTTGATTCGTTCGACGACTTCCGGCGGCAGCGCCGCGACATCGGGCTCCTTGCCATCTTCGCCGCAGCGCAGCGCGCTTCGCAGCGCGGCAAACCGTTCGGGGGTCAGCCGCGCGGGTCCGCCGCCTTCGCGGGGCGCGCCGTCAGCCGTGCAGAAACGGGTCTTGAGCGCGGCCACCTTGGCCGGGTCGACCTCACCGTCCTCGCCCTTGAGGCGGTCCAGCATCCCCGCAGGAACGCCCGACAAGTCGGGCATCTGGCCGTCGGGGGTGGCGCAGAACCTTGTCCGCATTTCGGCAAAGCGGGCGGGATCGAACTGGCCGCCGCCCGGTCGGCCGATGACCGGCGGAACGACGGCGCCCGAGGGGGCCGACGCCGGTTCGGCTGCCGGACCCCGGCCGAAACCGCTTCCGCCGCCGCCGCGCGCTGCCTGCGGGTTCGGCTTGCCCACCCGCCCGAACAGGTTGACGCCGTAGCGGATGCGCGACGATTCGCGTTCGCTGAACGTCACGGGCCGGCGATCGAGCGCCAGCAGCGTGCCGTCGGCCGCGCGCGTGACGCGGCCGGGGAACGCCGCCTCTATCGCAGGGGTCAGCAGCGGAAAGCTCTCGGTCGTGTCGGTCGAGCGGTTGCGGTAGTATTCGACGAGGATGTTCGCCCGGTCGAACAGGTCGAGGTCGTAGTTAGCCGACAGCTTGATGTCGCGCTGGGTTTCGGCCCTGAGGTTCGGATTGCCACCGGTCGTGACGGTCGCCAGCACGGTGTCGCCGGTGGTGAAATCGTAGACCGGGACGTTGAAGTCTACGATCGCCGGACTGCCGAGCTGTCCGAGCCCCGGCGCTGCCTTTCGCCCGATGATGCTGGCTTGCAGCGACAGCTTCTCGACCGGGCTCCAGTTCAGGCCTGCGTTCCAGTCTGTCAGCGTCCCGAAGTCGGATAGATGATCGATCCCTCCGCCGAAGTTGACCGACAGGTCGCCGATCCCGCTCAGGACACCGTCGCGGCGGCTCGCGACCGGCAGGCTGAGGCTCGCCCCGCCGTTGGCATTGCCGCGGGTCAGCCGGGTTTCCCCGAGCGCCGCCGTGCGCGAATCGCTGCTCTCGATGCGCGCCCAGTCGAATCCCGCGTCGAGCGTCAGGTTGGCCGAACCAGCGGGAAGGGCGAACGGTGAGCCGGCGAGCGTTGCCTTGGGGCTTGCGCTCCATGTGCGGCTGAGCGCCCGATCCATGCCGCCTCCGCCTCGGCGGTCGATGCGGCTGTCGGAATCGGTGCGATTAGCATCGAGCGTGGTCGACAGCCGCCAATCGCCCAGTTGCCTGTTGAACGCGCTGCCGATCGCATAGGCATCGGTTGCGGTCCGCCGCTCGATCGGGTCGAGCGTGACGGCGTCGATGCCCGACAGGCTGTCGCGCACCACCCGGCTGACCTGGCCGTTCACGGTCAACTGCCCGCCCCGCCCCATTTCGCCCAGCCCCTGCGTCAGCGTGGCGTTTGCCTCGACGCTCTCCTCGCGCGAGACCAGGGTGCGGAAATCGGCCGGGTCGAGTCCGGCGGCCGCCACTGCCGGGTCGGTCGGGACCGACTGGACGACGCCGCGCTCGCCCTCGGTGAGCGGGCTCTTTCGGCTATAGTCGATGCTGGCATTGACCCGTCGCTGCGCGTCGATCGTCAGGATCGAGGCTTCGAGTTCCTGCGCGCTGTATCCTCCGCGGGTCGGCATGCCGTACTCGGCCTCGATCTCCCGGCTGGCGAAGTTCGGCTTGAGAATGAAGTTGATCACCCGCTGGTCGGGCGGATAGCCGAACTGCACCGCCACTTCCTCGGGCAGCACCTCGACCTTGCGGATCGCCTCGGGCGGATAGCGGCCCATTTCCCGGAAGCTCGAAATGCGCTGCCCATTGACCAGGAACACGGGCCGTCCGCCCCGCCCGCGGCCCGAGCCGACCTGCGGAGAAAGCTGCGCGACGAGATCTGCGATGGACGCCGCGCCATAGGCGGCGATGTCCTTTTCCTCCAGCTCGAGCACCGGCGGAACGTCGGTGACCACCTGACCGGGGATCCGTTCCGCGATCACGATGATCTCGTCGCCGGGGCCGGGACCGGGCTCGGACTGTTCGGAAGGGGCCGCCTGGCCGACCCCCGGCGCATCCTGGGCAGAGGCGGATCCGGCGACAGCAATGGCGATGAACGATGCGGAGACGAAGGAACGCAAGATGTGGGAAATCCTCGAAAAGCCTGTGTCCTGCCCCGTGCGGAGGGCCATTGCGCACTCGCCCGCGCCGGTGCAACCCGTCGCAAAGTAACTTTTTGTCGCGCAAACCTTTCCGGCGAATGACGGTGGCGCTTTCCTTTTGCTGCCCCTGCGTCTAAGGGCGGCCTCCAATTCGACCAACCTACGCAAAGGAACCGACGAGCTACATGGCCAAGGAAGAACTCCTCGAAATGCGCGGGCGGGTGGTGGAGCTGCTCCCGAACGCGATGTTCCGGGTTGAGCTCGAGAACGGCCACGAGATCCTCGGCCACACCGCCGGCAAGATGCGCAAGAACCGCATTCGCGTGCTGACCGGCGACGAAGTGCTCGTCGAACTGACGCCCTACGACCTCACCAAGGGGCGGATCACCTACCGCTTCATGCCGGGACGCGGCGGCCCGGGGCCGCAGTAATCCGGCCGGGCAAGACGTGCCCGATCTCGTACTCGCCTCCGCCAGTCCGCGCCGCCGCGAGCTGCTGGCACGGCTCGGCGCCGAGCCGGTTCGCGTCGTGCCCGCTGACATCGACGAGACTCCGCTGAAGGGCGAGCTACCCCGCGACTATGCCGTGCGCATGGCCCGCGAAAAGGCGCTCGCCGCCGCCGATGCGGCCGCGTTCGTCCTTGCCGGCGACACGGTGGTCGCGGCCGGTCGCCGCATCCTGCCCAAGGCCGACGACGAGGCAACAGCGCGGTCCTGTCTGGAACTGCTCTCGGGCCGCCGTCACCGGGTGTTGTCGGCCGTTGCCCTGCGCGCGCCCGACGGCACCGTCCGCGAACGGTTGAGCGAAACTCAGGTGCGGTTCAAACGGCTGTCCGGGGAAGAGATCGCCGCCTACCTCGCGAGCGGGGAATGGCAGGGCAAGGCCGGCGGTTACGCGATCCAGGGCAGCGCCGAAGGGCTTATCGCCTGGATCGCAGGCAGTCATTCGGGCGTCGTGGGCCTGCCGCTGTTCGAAACACGCGCACTGCTCAGGGCGGCGGGGTTTGCCCTTGGCTGACTGGCTGGTCGAGCGCGGGATCGGCGAGGACCGGGCCCTGCTCGTCCGGGAGGACCGCGTCGTCGCCACTAACGTTCGCTGGCCGGGCGATCTGCGCGCAGGCGACATCGTGGAGGCGACGCTGGTAAAGCGTACCGCGGGTAGCCCGCGCGGCCTCGCGATGACCCCTGCGGGCGAGGCAATCCTGGTCGACCGGCTTCCCCGTCCCGCCAGCGAAGGCGCGACGATCTCCGTCGCGATTACTCGCAGCGCTATGGCCGAGCGCGGCCGGTTCAAGCGCGCACAGGGCCGCTGGTCGGACGGCGCGCCGGGTAACGCCATCCCTGACGTCATCGAAGCCGGCAAGCCGGTGCGGCGCTTCGCTCCCGGCTTGTGGGAGGACGTCTGGAACGCGGCGTGGGACGCCGAGGTCGCATTTTCCGGAGGCTCGCTGCTGTTTGCGGTGACGCCGGGGATGACGGTGATCGACATCGACGGCGACCTGCCTCCGCGCGACCTCGCGCTGGCGGCGGTTCCCGCAATCGGCGATGCGCTGCGCCGATTCGCGGTCGGCGGCTCCATCGGGATCGACTTCCCGACCCTGCAAGCGAAGGCCGACCGGCAGGCGGTCGACCGGGCGCTGGAGCGGTCGCTCGGCGACTGGCCGCACGAACGAACGGCGATGAACGGCTTCGGCTTCATCCAGATCGTCGCGCGAAGCACCGGCCCTTCGCTCATCCAGCGGCTCGCGCATCATCGTGCGCCCGCCGCGGCGCGGATGCTGCTTCGGCGGGCCGAAGGACTCGAGGGAGCGGGCACGATCCTGCTCACCGCGCATTCGGCGGTGCTGGCCGCGCTGCGCCCGGAGTGGCTGGCCGAGTTGTCCCGACGCACGGGACGAGCGGTGCGGATCGAGGCCGATCATACGCTTGCACTCGACGGCGGCCATGCCCAGATCGTTCCGCGATGACTGCCCCTGCCCGACCCTGCCCCATCTGCAAGAAGCCCCGCAGCGATGCCCACGCGCCGTTCTGCTCGGCCCGCTGCAAGGACCGCGATCTCGTACGCTGGTTCTCCGACGGCTATGCCGTCCCGGGTCGCCCCGCCCATCCCGACGAGGTCGTCCAGTCCGCAGAGCCCGGCACAGAGTCCGATTGACCCCTTGCCAACGGGGCGAAGCGCCGCCATAGCGCCGCCTCGCCAACCGCCGGTGTGCCTTGCTCCGGCGCGGAAGTACCAGCCTCGGTAGCTCAGTTGGTAGAGCATGCGACTGAAAATCGCAGTGTCGGTGGTTCGAATCCGCCCCGAGGCACCACTTCCCCATCTTCTCGGCGATGACTTGCGAGAACCGCTGCGCGCTGTGGCGGCATGGCCCGCCCCGTGTTCAATTCGCCCGCAGATGCGTCCACGGATGCCGCCGCACCTTTCCGAAAAAGGGGTCGCACTCACTCGCGAAATGAGTTTATCCTGTGCAGCGATTCAGAATGCTGACAAATTGGCCGGTGACATCGATTAACCTGGCGTGGAATGGAGAATTAGAGAGTGAAAACCTTGGGCAAGTTTTTAATCGGGATTGCAGTAATCTTATTAATTTCTACGCTGATTTCCCTTGTCCCGAGTGATGCCTGGTTTATCAGAAGTGTCGATCTGGTTCGAGAACCTCTGATCTACTTGTCTGTCGTCCTTCTGATCACTTCTTTTTTTCTTAAATCGCGCGCGGGGTGGGCGGCAGCTATCTGCCTTGCGCTGGCGATCGGCTTGAACGCGTGGAGGATCTGGCCCTATTGGCCGCTCGCGGAAACGCAGGTCGCCTTGGGCGCGGCTCCCGCTGCCGAAGATGCGCGCTGCTTTTCCGCGATGTCGGTCAACGTGAAGGTTAAGAACCGGAACCACGGGGAAATCGTCGATCAGATCCGGCGCCACGACCCCGACCTTCTGTTCCTGGTCGAGACTGACCAGCGCTGGATCGATGCGCTCGATCCGGTCCTGTCGGGCTATCCCCATGTCACCCGGCACCCTCAACCGGAAGCCTTCGGACTGGTCTTCGCCAGCAGGTTGCCCGTCCTGAAGGCCAACGTGGTCGAGAACACCTACCGCGACACGCCCACACTCTATTCGACGCTCCAGCCAAGGGGAGCGGGTCCGATCGAGTTCATCGGCCTGCATCCCAAACCGCCCCTGCCCGGCTGGAATACGAAGCTGAGGGACAAGAACATCATCCGTGCTGGTGTCGAGACCCCCGACCGGCTTCCGGACGCGTTCGTAATGGGCGATTTCAACGACGTGCCCTGGTCGCGCACGACCACGGCGTTCAGGTCAACCGGTGAATGGCGCGACCCCCGCATCGGTCGCGGCACCTACCCCACCTTTCCCGCCGGATTCCTGCTCCTCGGCTGGCCGCTGGACCAATTCATGGTCAAGGGAAGGCTGAATGTCGCATCGTTCGAAGTTCTCCCGGACAACGGCTCCGACCACCGCGCACTTCGCGCGACGCTTTGTCCCACCTCGACGTCCGGCCGAAACTGAAGCGACCCCAGCGGTTCACGCCGGGATCGCCTCTTTGATTACCCGAATGGTTCAGCTGCGGTTGCCGGGCCAGTAAGTCAGCGGCCGATCGCCCCAGTCGAGGCCGGCGGCGCGGGGGTTGATGCAATTGTCCTGCCGGTCGGACATGCACACGTCGTACACGGTCTCGCCGACCTTCACCTTGGTCGCCTTTCCGTGCGTGTTTCGTTCGACGACTTCGGGCGACTTGGCCTGATAATCCTTTTCCTGGGCAGTCGCGGGACCTCCTGTTGCGATGACCAGGCTGGCCGCTGAAAGGAACATGATCTTGATCGGTGTCATTCGAGTTCTCCTTCGAAATATTTGGATCGGTAACCGGAGCGGGAAACCGGGCTCCGGCCCGGGGGTGCCGGCAAGGGCTAGCGGAGGTCGATTTCCTCGCGGGCTGTCATGAAGGGCCTACGGGGCGCTCCGGCGCCGGCTGCGACCACGGCCGCCACGAGCGACAGCAGCGACGCTAGAAACGCGTACCAGCTGGCGCTCGAAAGTGCGTCGAGAGCGTTCTCGGCGGTCCTCCCGGCATCTTCGCGCAGCTGGGCCTGGTCCACCTGCTCGACGCGCTCGCGAACGGCGCCCACCGCGCTTTCGACCTGGTTTTCCGCCTCGCGCTCGCTGACGCCGCCGGGACGCAGGACCGCGGATGCGGCGGTGTTCGTTGCAGTGACTGCCGCCTGGGCAGCGCCCACGACCGCTCCCGACGCGGTGTTCACGGCAGTTCCCACCGTGCTTGCCGCGAGCCAGAGCATGATCATGGTCAGCAACCCCCACACGCTGGCACCGTGAGCCGTCGCGGAGCGCTTTTCCGGGATTCCTGACAGGTGGCCGGCAACGTATCCGCCGACGCCCAACGCGATCACGCTGCTGGCGATCCACCAGATTCCCGCGCCAATTCCCACGCCGTCGAAAGCCGCGCCGGCCTGCGGATCAATGGCGCGGAAGCCAATTGCTGTGCCCAGCATGCCGAGCAATACCAGCAAGCCCACAGCCACGACGGTGCCGGCGAATATTGCGCCCCAGGACACTCGGCTCAAGAGTGCGGGCGCATCGGTCGTAGTGACCACGGTTGCTTTCACATCGCGTTGATCAGTATTCCTGTCAGCCACATTAGGTCTCCCCGTTGATGTTGCTGCAAGATTAACGTGGGCCGGATATCGTTGTTCCGAACTGGGTTAGCTCTGCTCCCTGATCAACAGGGTGAGTTAGAATACTTATCTCACCTGCAATCACGATATATTGGCTTCACCAAAGGATACGACAATTGATTATCATATTTCGTGTCTATTTCCTGCCGCGCATGATTTTATCCTGGCAAGATAATAGAAGGGCCCCGCCAAGGCGGGGCCCTTCGGGCGTGATCATAGGGGGGAAGGATCCTACACGCCCATGAGCGATTTGCGGCGTCAGTTCATTTCGTCGGCACGTTCGTTGATCGCGTCTGCCTTCCGGTCGCCCACATCGTCGAGCGCTTCGGCGCGCGCGTTCAGTGCGTCCTCGCGGGCGTCGGTGGCAGCGTTGTCGGCAGCCTCCTCAAGGGCCATGGCGTCCTGCTCGTAAGCCTGGTCGACTGCGTCAGCGCGCTCTTCGAGCTGGTCGCCTCGTTGCTCAACCGCGTCGTCCTGCCCGCATGCGCCGAGCGCGAGAACGGACGAAACGGTCAAGATCTTAAGAATATTCATTGCTAGCTCCTTTGTTCTGCCTGAAGGCTGTTCTGCCTGTCGGCGTCGGCGGCCTCCAAGGTGTTCGAGCAGCTCTCGAACCACCGCCAGACGTGCAAAGCTCGGCACCATGACGGGCGAGCTTTGTTAACCAACCAGCAAGGTTGGAGACCGTTCCAAGATCGTGCTTCCCCCTCGCGAAGCGACCCTTCCGAGCGGACGTCCGGCGCGCCAACTCGGGATCGCGCAGCTGCCTGAGCCGACGTTGGCATCAGCCAGGCTCGCCGCTCCGGACGCTGCGATGCAGCGAGACTGAATCGGACAAGGCGGAACGGCGAGGATCGAGGCGTGAGCGGTATTCCGGGGGGACGAACGAAGCGTTACGAGATCTAGAAGCGAGGCGGGATCGCAATGCCGTTGTGGCGCATCTCGTAATGGAGATGCGGTCCGGTCGAGCGGCCTGTGGATCCGACATAGCCGATCACCTCGCCTCGCCGAACTTCGTTGCCTGGCGAAACAGTGATTTTCGAAAGATGACCAAAGCGGGTTTCCAGGCCACCCTTGTGCGCCAACCGAACGGCAAGACCGTAACCGCCATTCCAGCCGGCCAGTTCCACGAGGCCATCCATCGTCGCAACGACCGGTGAACCGAGCGGAGCGGCGAGGTCGACCCCGGAATGCATTCGGACACCACCCAGGACGGGATGCGAGCGCCTTCCAAAGCCGCTCGTGATAGCTGCGCGGGATACCGGCATACCGGTTCGGAAACCGCCTGCCGCAGGAATTTGGGAAGACGCAATCGGCGACGTCGAAAAGGTGGAAATCCCAGCCATGTCGGAAAATGACGATTTGCCCGAGTAGACCGCCCGGCCCTCGAGGTCGAGCGCTCGCCCGACGCGAACGTTGACGGGGCGTTCGCCCGAGCCTTCAGCAGAGGGAGCCTCGTGATCAATCGCGGCACCGAGTTCGTTGGCGTGCACGGCAGTCGGCAGCTGTGCGATAGATGCGAGAATGAATGCCGCGGCCGCCAGATTGCGCGCCGATGCGCACCAGTGGTATCCGACGTTCGCGCGGTTATTCATACATCACCCGCGTCGCCACGACGCCGACTGCGATTGCGAGGCCAAAGGGCACCTGCCCGAACTTTCCCTTCCGGCTTTCGTCGAGCGCACGCCGGGCCCGCATTACCGAGAACCAGAACGCCACGAGGATGAGGCCGGCAAGCGAGACCGCGAACAGCAACTCGAAACCCTGCTGAATCGGCATCCATGCCGCACACGCGGCGTAGAACTTGCCGTCGCCTCCGCCGACAAGCCCGAAACGAAACAAGATGCCCCCCACCACCAACGCGATCATCGCGTGAGCGGCTGCCCATGGAACCGCCCCGATTCCGCTCGTGAGATAGAGAAACAATATGCCCGAGATCGCGGTCGATGCGGAGAGCCAGTTGGGCAACCTGCGGCTCGTCACATCCAGCCAGGCGGCGCACAACGCGCATCCCGCTAGGACGACCGTACCGGCGAGGAATGGCGTCATTTTTTCGTCACGGACGCCAGATTGATGCGCACCGGATACGTGGGGTGCGCTTCGATGCTCACGAAACGCGGGTTGTGGCGGCGCCCGTCGCTCGCCGCATGCTGATGCTCGTTTCCGGCGGTCCGAATGGCGATCTCGCGGGGCGAAATTCGGCTCATCGCCGTCGCTGCTACAGGCGAAGTGACGCGTACCACGCCCGGACCGGCACGAATGATCCGGTCAACCGGAGTCGCGGTCGCAATCGCTTCCCCGCTTGTTTCGCCGTCGGCGAAGGGGACCGGTGGCACCGAGGTTCGCTCGAGGCGAGCCAGCGCCGCCTCACGGCTTCGATAATACCGCGACAGATTGGCAGCATATTTCGGTTCTGCCGGATCGATGGCGATTGCCTGCTGGAAGAACCGCTCCGAGAGGTCGCCGCGCCCTAGCATCGAATATGCCACCCCCATCATGTTGGCGGCCTCCGCGATCGTTGTCGGATCCTCTTTCGCGACCTGCAACGCGACGATCGCGAGCCCTGGGCGACCGGCTCTCAAATGCTCGCGGGCCTCTGCAAGCGCGATCTCCGGTTGCGCAGCCTGGCTCGCGAGGCCCACGGGTTGAACCTCGAGCTTTGCAGCGTGCCCGAAGATCGAATGGCACCCCCCAAGCGTTGAGGCCAAGATGACCGCTGCGACGAACCTCTTCATGATCAATCCCCCCATTTCCTGTTCATTGAGTGAGCATGGGAATAATTTCGCGTACGAACCTGATCGCGGCCGGCAGCATCAAAACGCCGATCATCGTGGGCAGCATGAACATCACCAGCGGTATCGAGATGAGGACAGGCAAGCGGTGCGCTTTCTCTTCGGCTCGCATCCGGCGGCGCTCGCGCATTTCCGAAGCATAGACCCGCAAAGTCGCCGAAACACTCGTGCCCAACTTGTCGGACTGGATGAGCAGCGTCGCGAAGGATCTTATCTCGTCGACCCCGGCGGTATCGGCAAGGCGCCGGAAGGCATCTTCGCGACTTGCTCCAGCGCGTAATTGAAGCGTCGAAACGGAAAGCATTTCGGCGACCAGCGGGTGGGAATCCACCATCTCGCGCCCAACGCGGTCCATCGCCGCTTCGATCCCGAGGCCCGCTTCCACGCAAACCAGCATGAGGTCGAGGCAGTCCGGGAAGCCGTTGACGATCGCCTCCCGTCTGCGGTCGGCCTTTGCCCGGATAAACAGGTTGGGCAGGTAAAGGCCAAGCAGGGCGAGAAGAGAGCCGATGATATAGACCTTGAGGAACGACGGCGGCTCGCCCTCGCCGGAAAAAGCCAGGAAGACGTACCCAAGCGGAAGGAGGACCACGAGCGCGAGGCGTACAAGGGTGTAGATCCGCGGAGCGGACGGTGCCCGATATCCCGCCGCGACGAGCTGGTCGCGAAGGCGATCGCTCTTGGTGTCGCCGAGATTCAAGCCGGCCCGCTCAATGGTGTCGGCGAGCCTCGCCCACTTGGTATCGTTCGAAGCCCGCAGGCTTTCGCCCTCGCCTCCATGCACCACCAGGTTAGCCGTCGTCAGTTGGCGTAGTTCCTTGCGAACGGCAGCCCGCCGCGACACGAGCGCCATCACTGCAAAGGCTGCAACCACGACGAGCCCGAATACGAGGATGAGGATCGCGAGACGGGCAATGCTGTTGGTAACGGCGAGTTCGAACATCGATCAGACCTTCAGATCCACCATCTTCCTGATCATCACGAAACCGATCAGGTAGACGAACAGCAACATGGGAAAGCCGATGACGAAAATCGGGTCGGTCGCGACGTCCAGATAGAACCCGGGATTGACGAGAAACATCCCTACGAACGTCAGGACAGGCAGCACGGTCAGCATCAAACCAGTCATCCGGCCTTCGGAGCTGAGCGCTCGAACCTTCATGTAGAGGCTCGCCCTCGAGCGGATGACATCCGACAGATTCTGCAGGATTTCGGCAAGGTTGCCGCCCGTCTCGAACTGGACGGACAGGGAGACCACGAACATGCGCATGTCATCGAGGTCCCATCGCTCGGCCATGTCTTCGAGCGCTTCGGACAATTCAGCACCGTAGGCGACCTCGTCGGCGACCATGCCGAATTCGCTGCCGATAGGGTCTTCCATCTCGTGGGTCAGCAGTTCGATCGCAGAGGCGATCGGATGGCCCGATCGCAAAGCCCGCACGAACACGTCGAGCGCAATCGGGAACTGTTCCTCGATCCGCTTGCGGCGACGCTGCGAGATGGAATTGATGATCAGCAGCGGCAGTCCGATCGCAGCCGCAAATGCGAGCGCGACCGTCATCTGGAGAACGCCCAGATCCAGCGGGAAACCGCTCGCCCGCGCACCCAGAAGGAGAAAGGCGCACATGAGAAGGAAGAGCCCGCCCATCGCCGCCATGATCTGAGGCGGCGTGAATGGAAGTGCCGATGCCATCAGCATTCGCTGGAAGGCCTGCAACCGCGATGCCAGGAATGGCGGCATTCCTGCAAATTGTTGCGGCACGTTCTTGCGAAGTCGGGCGACGACCTGTTCACGTGTCCCCCCCTGCCGGATCATCCTGAGCCGAAGGTTCACGGCCCCGGACTCGGCACGGCGTCGCCAGACACCCCCGACGATGAATTGTGCGAGCAGGAACACCGACGCAAAGATTGCCGACAGGATCAGGATCTTGATCAGGGCGTCCTGCATGTCAAATCCTCAGATCCGGCCTGAACAGATCGCTGGGCAGTTCGATGCCATGCGACGTCGCGTCCGAAAGGAACTTGGGCCGAATTCCCGTCGCCTCGAAGTGTCCGATGATGAAGTTGTCCTGATCGCGTCCGCTCGTCTTGAAGCGGAAGATTTCCTGCAAGGAGATCGTATCGCCTTCCATGCCGACAATTTCGGAAATGCTCATGACCCGGCGTCGCCCGTCCGTGAGGCGCCCCACCTGCACCACGACATTGATCGCAGAGGCAATCTGGGCCCGGGCCGAGCGGGACGAAATTTCAACTCCGCTCATGCCGATCATCTGTTCCACACGGGCCAGCGCATCCCGCGGGGTGTTGGCGTGCACGGTCGTCATCGAGCCATCGTGACCGGTGTTCATCGCCTGAAGCATGTCGAAGGCTTCACCGGCACGGACCTCGCCCACGATGATGCGATCGGGGCGCATGCGAAGCGCATTCTTCACCAGGTCCCTCTGGGTGACCTCGCCTTTTCCCTCGATGTTCGGGGGCCGAGTCTCGAGACGGGCAGTATGTTCCTGCTGCAGCTGAAGTTCGGCAGAGTCTTCGATCGTGACAATCCGTTCTCTCTCGTCGATGAACGAGCTCATGGCATTGAGCAGGGTCGTTTTGCCTGACCCTGTACCACCCGAAATCAGGACGTTCCGGCGGCTTCGGACGATTGCGCCGAGCACCTGGGCCATGGCTTCGGGGATGCTCCCGAGTTCGATGAGGCGCTGGATGCCGATGGGCTGCTTCGCGAACTTCCTGATCGAGAGCAGCGATCCGTCGATGGCCAATGGTGCGACGATCGCATTGACGCGCGAACCGTCGGCCAGCCGTGCATCGACAAATGGCGATGACTCGTCGATCCTGCGACCGACCGCACTAACGATCTTCTGAATTATCCTCAGGAGGTGGCGTTCGTCCTGAAAACGGGTCGCGACCCTTTCCAGGAGGCCGTGTCGCTCGACGAACACCGTTTCGTGGCCATTGACCAGAATGTCGGTAATGGTCTCATCTTTGAGCAATGGCTCGAGCGGTCCAAGCCCGAGAAGCTCGTCGAGCACGTCGAGAACCAGAGCAGTTTTTTCCCGCAGATTGATCGGCTCACGCCTCGCTTCGAGAAGTTCTCCGACGATTTCGGCGATCTCCGCCTGGATCTGCTCGCGCGTAAGAGTCTCCAGGGCCGCCAGGTTGATCCGATCCAAGAGCGACCGATGGATCGATACCTTGAGGTCGACCATCCGGTCGAGTTCCACTCTCTCTTGCGGTATCGCCAGGACTGTCTTCTCGGCATCGTCCGCGATGATCGAACCTGTGTCTCCCGGCGACGGTTCGTCGGATCTCTTGACGCTCCAGAGTGTCATGTGTCAGCCCTCCAATCTTCGATGAGATTGCGAGCGAGCGCCTCGATATCTGCTGCAAACTTGCTTTTCCGATGGGCTTCCCAGGCGAGCAGGCCCTGGTCCTGTGAACTGGACAGGACGTTGGGTTCGGCGTGAAGCGTCGCGTAAACCGTATGGCCGAGTGCTCTCTTGACCTCATCCACGCCGATCATCGGGAACAGGCGGCGCTCTACCCGATTGACCACAACTCGAACCCGCTCGCGGGAAATGCCAACGGTATCGAAAAGTTCGAGCCGGCGCTTGGCCTGCCGGAGTCCGGATATGGTCAGCTCGGTCACGAGCAGGATATCCGTTGCAGATAGCGCAGCTGAAAGCGTCCAGTTGGTCCAGTTGGCCGGGAGGTCGATGATGACGCTGTCGTATTCCTGTCGGGCGATCCGAAGGAGGTGCAGCAGATGGTCGACGTCGACACTTTCGAGCGGCGCTATGGAATCGGGGGCTGCAATCAGGTCGAATCCCCGCCCCGTGTCGACCGTCGCGCTTGACAGGAATTCCGCGTCGAGGCGGGCGCCTGCCTCGAGCAGGCCCATCACGCTCGTGGTCGCCAGGGCTCCGAGCGAGGCCGCCACGTTGCCGAACTGAATGTCCAGATCGACGAGGCAAGCTCCGGCCTTCGTATTCTTCAGATGGGACAAGGCCGAAGCGAGGTGGGTTGCGACAGTTGTGGCACCTGACCCGCCCGTGCTCCTGACGACTGCAACCAATGGCGCGAGGGGCGTTTGTGAAACGGCCTCGTTTCGCATCCTGGCAGAGAGGTCGCATAGCTGGTTGACCAGATCGTCATAATCGAAGGGCAACGTGCATACGTCGTTGACACCTTGGCGAACCAGTGTGCGCACCGCGGTGACGCCCGCATCATGCAGCGCCACGATCAGCGGCAGCGACGGCCGTGCCGATCGGACCTGGCCAATCCGGCGCAAGGATTCCGGATCGTCCGGATCGACTTGCATGACCAGGACGCTCGCCTCGGCGATCACTTCCGCCGGCACTCGGTCCTGCGGGGGAAGCGACACGCACCTGAACTGGGCGAGCTGGCGAGAGCCGGCAGCCTCGCGAAGGCGCTCGATCTCGGTTGAACTGGCAACGATGCAGATGTCATCCGGCAAGCCGATCGCCATTGTCTTGCTCAATCCGAAGGCGGTTTCATTGCCCATGCGACTGCCTAGTTGCCGATGGCGCCGACACCGTCCTCGAGCGTCAGCGTATAGTTGAAGTCGGGAAGACCAATCGTCCCTCCAAATGGAGAGAGGATGATCGGCGAGTATTGCGCACCGGCCACCCGGACGGTCACGAAGGGAGCGATTTCCGGCTTGTCGGGATCGCCGGCGTATCCGATGCCCGATCCCCGGTAGATGACCTGGACGGATCCTTCTTCGATCTGCGGTGCAAACACGCGCATGCGGTCGATGATGGCCTGCATTGCGTCGGAATCGCGCGTCTGATCGGTCAGGCAGTTGCCCGTGCAGGCACAGGTCGCAGAGCCCTTGGTGCAGGTTGTCTCTGCGAGCGCATTGGCGCAGATCCTGTCTCCATACTTGAGGGCTGCCACGCCCGGGCAGCTGGTGTTTCCGACATACGTCTGGGTCTTGAGACCACTGGCTGCGACGTTGGTCGTTATCGCGTAGCGCGCGCCCATCTGCGTCGCTTTCTCGTACTCGTTGATGACCCACGCGTACCGACCGACGTCGATCGTCCCGAGCAGCATCAGGAGAGCTGCCGGCAGAATAAGAGCGAACTCGGCGGCGCCGGCTCCGCTCGTGTCGGAAAGGAAGCGGGGGACGAGGCTCATATCCCTGTCACCGCCGCGCTCGATTCCGCGCTGATCTGGATGCTCGAGGTTATCGCGCCGAGCGCCTCGAACAGCGATGGGTACTGGACCGAGCCGGACGATACGATCACGATCGGTCCGGCCTGGTCGTACTGCGAGTAGATGCCGCTGTTCATGAATTCGCCGCAGCGCATGTCGATGCCGACCCCGGAAGCGGACCAGTTAGGGACCTTCGGACCGGCACCAGCCGACACGGGGAGGCCCGTGCTCGTTACCGCCTGGATGTCGGCATAGACGGTCGAATCCTCGATCGCGTTGCCGGAAGAATCGCACAGCATGTGGACGTCGAGCCGGGCCGCGTACCGCGCCCCATCGCGGACGGCCTTCACGAGCTTGTGTTCGGTCCAGAAGAAATGCCCGGCCTCCAGCCCCCCGAACATCAGGACGAGCATCATCGGCAACGCGAGCGCGAACTCGACCGCCGAAGACCCCCTGGGGTCGATGAGGAACCCGCGGATCATCGCAGCAGGACCGGCTTGTTGCGACCGAAATACTGATAGGCATCGCCCCCGCCCGGCGGAGAGCCCGGACCCACGACTTCGACGTAGATCTGGTTCGCCTTGGTGATCTGGGCACCGTTGATCCTGCGGTTGAGCGAGGGCTCGGTGAGGAACACGTCGACCCACTGAGGCGCCTGCTGAAGTGGCGTATTGCCCGCCAGGCCGATCGCGGTGCAGTTGACCACCGCAGCCGTGAGCACACGGCGATCCTTGATCCCTTCGGACGCAGACTCCGCCTTGCCCGCCGCGCACTTGGGCGCCGAGAACGACCGGAACGTCTTCGAATTGCCCGCACCGCTTCCCGCGATGGTGAACGTCGGCCCAGGCCCGGTGTTGCCGGAGGCGATTTCCCACTTGTAGACATCGTAACGCGTGAGGTCCGCAGCCGAATTGCGTCCCGCCGCCGTGACTGCCTGCGACAGATAAGCAGGTCCATTCGCGCCGAAGTTGACGTCGAAATACAGGGTGTAATCCCAGATCTTGTTGCCGAACTTGCCGCCCGGGCACGTGCCGGCGAGCGTTTCGGCATGACACAGATCGCGCGGGAACCCCATGCTGGGCAGGTTGGCGGCGGTCGAAGTGGACGGGCGATATGGAAACGGCGGCAATAGCCAGCCCGCCGTATTGCCGGTGATCTTCGCCTCTTCGACAAATTCGCCATCGGCCTTGGCCGGACCGCCGTTGGTCGTCTGAACCTTGCAGTCGTTGGCCTGCACCGGGGATGGAAAGTTGCCCGCGTTCGCCCCGTTGGACGGAACCATGTGGATGAGGTCCTTGCGGGTGTTCATTGCCGGGCTGCACTGGCCGTTCCCGCGCTCGCAATAGGAAACGAGGCCGTTGTCGTAGATGTCGAGCCGCGTATTCAGGCCCGCCGCAACGCTGACCGGCGCACCGGGCTGGGTACTGATCGCGTCGACATCGGCGCATGGCGCAATGTCGCTGTTGGCACCGAGATACTTTTCGAGCGCGCTGGCCCCGCTCTCGCCGAAATTGAGAAAACCGTAATTGCCCGGCCCCCAGGCGCCCGTCCCCGGCCCGGGTTCGAGCCGCAGGCCCTTGCCCTCGTCCGACGGGGTCGGGAAGTCGCCGCCAGATGCCTCGTTCGGGTTGCAGATCATCAGCGGCGGGACTTTGCAGATTGTCGAATTCATGCCCGCGACCGCGCTCGCGGTAAGGTCCCCCGAATTGTTGATCGCGCCCACCACCGGGGTCAGGGCATAGAATGCCTTGCGGCCGTTGACCTTGACGGACACGACCTTTGCGTTGGCGTCGCTGGTCGCTTCCGGACCAAAGGCATCGGACGCCGAATCGTAGCTCTGGTAGAAGACAGGATCGGCGTAGTCGGTGATTGCCTGGCCTTCGCCATCGTTGGCCATGCGCGTCTTGTTGACGAAGTCCGTCGTGGCGTCGGCGAGATAGTCGGTGATCGCCTGCCTGGCCCGGTCGCGCGCGCCCGGCGTCCCGTCGAGCTGGGTAGCGGCGGCCAGCGCCGCCTGGTCGGCGGCGTTCTGCAATTCGCTGTCGAGCGCCATCAGCCGGGAATAGTCCCACCCGATACCGGCCATGCCGATCAGCCCGAACAGCGCTAGCGCATAGAGCGGCGCGATCGCCCCGCTCTCTTCGCTCGCGTATTCGGTAAGCCGGCGGTCCGTCATGGTTTCATTCGCCCTATTGCGGCCCCCTGCCGCCGCCCGACGTGCGGCTGGTCGAGCTGACGCGCTCGGGTCTCTTGACCGTGTCGGTGCGATAGCGCTCGACAGCCTCGGCAGCATGCTGGCCGCTGGTTGCCGGGTCGAGGAACTCGTACACCGGCGCGGGATCGATGATCTGCGCGGCCATCGTCGCGGCCTTGGCTTCACCGAGGTTCTGGTCCTCGAGCATGCCGGTCGGGCTCGTGGTGCTGCACGCCCCAAGCAGCGCAAGGGGCGCCAGCGCGATAAGCGACCGCTTAATAGTCATAGCCCGGATCCTCCGCTGGCTGTTCGGGTCCCGCTCCGCCCGGCGATGGGGCAGCGGACGGAGCGAGCTCCTGTTGCTGGAAGTCCTCGCCGAGCAGCAGCGTATCCGCCGCGCGCGGGTCCTTCACCCGGTCGGTAGGCAGCACGACCTGTTCGGGCCGCAACGGTGCGACGAGGTGCGGGGTCACCACAATCAGCAGTTCGGTTTCGCCCTTCTGGAAGCTGGACGAGCGGAACAGGCTGCCGATGATCGGAATCGAGCCCAGGATCGGCAGCTGCCGGACGGTGGTCGCGAAGTCCTTCCGCAGGAGCCCCGCGATCGCGAAGCTCTCCCCGTCGCGAAGTTCGACGGTGGTTGCCGCCCGCCGGGTCTGCAGCCCGGGAACGACCAGGCCGTTGATCGTGATCGAGGCCGACGGGTCGATGCTCGACACCTCGGGCTCGACAACGAGGTTGATCACCTTGTCGCCGAGTACCGTTGGCGTGAAACCCAAGCTGACGCCGAAGGGCTTGAACTCGACCGTGATCGCGTTGCCGTTACCGTTGCCGTTTGCCCCGCCGCTCTGGATGACGGGCACGGGAAACTCGCCGCCCGCAAGGAAGGATGCCCTTTCCCCGGACAGGGCGAGAAGCGTCGGCTCGGCCAGCGTCTTGGCCATGCCCTTTCGCTCCAGGGTGTTCAGCAGACCGTCCACGCTGAGCCCGGCAATGTTGAACGCGCCGCGGAAGATCCCGAACGTGTCGGTGATCGAGCCGAGCGTCAGAACGCCTTCGGTGACGGTGGTGGTCGTGCTCACCCCTCCGAAGTCGGTGGTGACGGTCGTGTCCTTCGGAGTAAGTCCCGCGGTCCCGCCCGTCACTCCGCTGAAACCGTTGCTGTCGAGGAAACCCTGAGCGCCCAGTTGCTCGCCGATGTTGCGTTGCACTTCGGCAAACCGGACTTCGAGCATGACCTGCTGGCTACCGCCGACGCTGATCAGGTTGATGACCTTGTCGCCGGCGTACGCCCTGGCAATCTGCGCAGCGCGGTCGGCCGCGCCGGGGTCGCTGACCGTGCCCGAAAGGATCACCGCGTCGTTTGAAATACGCGCGTCGATCGGCTGTCCCGGGATCAGCTGGCTGAACTGCACCTTCAGACTGTCGACGTCCGGTCCGACCGCGACGTCCATCACCGCAAGGACGCGATTGTCGCGGCCGTACAACGTGAGGCTGGTGGTCCCCATCTGCTTTCCGAGAACGTAAACGCTGCGCTCGGTGATCGGCAGCACGTCGGCGATCTCGGCATTTCCGACCAGCGCCTTGCCGATCGGCTGGTCGACCGTGATAACCTGGCTCTTGTTGACCGGCACCTCGAGCGCGCCGGCGTGGATGCCGCCGCTCTGTGCCATCACCGGTGCTGCGGCGACCCCCGCCAGGGCCAGTGTCAAGGCGCTTGCGATTGTCCTCATCATCTTACCGCCCCCCCAGACGGCCGATCTCGTAGTCGGACTTTTCCACCCCGCGATAGACCGCCATGCTCGGCCCGCTGTACGCCGGCGCGGTCGGCCGAAGCGTCGCCGCGCCCGCTGCGACAGGTGCAGTCACGGATGGCGAGTAATTGACCGGCACCGCGCTGCGCTGCGCACGGGCGGGCCGGTAGAAACGTCCGCCCGGCAGGTCGCGCGCGGTGACCGTGGCGTTATTGCCCGGTTCCTGGCTTTCGACGTTGCGCAGCGCAAGGCTGAGCGAGCCGAGCTTCTGCGCGAGCGTAAGCTGCTGGGCGCCGTAAAGGTCGGTCTGGAGCGTCGCGGTCCTGCCCGGCTTGGGTTCACCGCTCTTCTCGTCGACGTTCTGGTCGATCGCGAGGACCTGGACGTTTTCCATGACCACGTCGACCATCTGGTCTTGCTGCTGGGCACCTTCTCCCGGCATCTGGCGGGTCAGCAGGACGTCGACCGTGGTGCCCGGCAGCACGAAGCCCGAGACGCCCGTGACTTCGTTCACGGGCACCGAGACCGCCCGCATGCCTTCGGGCAGGTTCGCGGCGAGCGTCGCGCGGCCACCACGACCGCTGACCTTGTCGGCCAGCACCGGCTCGCCGACGACGATCGGACGCAGCGCGACCCGGTTCTGCTGAAGCGCGGCCTCGATGGTCCGAAAGGCGCCTTGCGGAACGGATGCCTGGGGCCAGTTGGCGAGGCGGACGTTGTTCGTTGAAAGCCTGGTGCCGAAGGCGAGCGGCTGGCTGGCGACGACGATCCGCGCAAGCTTCTGCTTTTCGGCGACTCGCGCCTGCCGCTCCTCGATACCGCTGAAATACGCGTTTGCGATGAACACCGCGAACAGGCCAAGCAGAACTGCGACCCCGGCGATGATCAGGTTACGTTGCCCCCCCATGGGTACGCTCCCTCTTTTCGAGTTAGGTGATCCCCCAGTTGAACTAGGTGTGCCCCAGACCGGCCGAACGCTGTCCGACCGGCTGGGGAGCGCAGATCACTTGAGAACGGGCTTGGTGCACTCGGTGTCACCGTCGTTGCAGTAGCTAACGTCCTGCGCCGCTCCGGTGATCGCAGTGTTCACCTGCTCTCCGAGGACAAGTGCGGCACCGCCGATCGCGACGCCGACGACGGCGAGGATCAGCGCGTATTCGGCCGCCGAGGCCCCCGACTCGTCCGAGAAATAGGTCTTGAGGAACGTTTTCATGGTTATTCACCCCTAATTGCGTGCGCTGGATGGAGCGCACGTGTCCAAAGATGTAAGGGGCATCGCCGTTAGTTTTGCTGGCTGCACCCCGCTCCGAGAGCGGCGTCTGCTGGAACCGGCGCGACCTGTTATCGTTTGAATAACCGGTGCTTTCGCCGGTCCATTAAACACGGGTTCCCTCGGAACACCGTGAATCGTCCCCTAACTAACGTTAGCCGTCAATGCTGTTTCATTTAGGGGAAATTAACTAATATTTGTAATGCCTTGGATCACCATTTTCTCGATCTGGGACATCCCGAGTGGCAATCGTGACATACTCGCAGCAGCATAAATCAATCGCATTTTCGGGCTTTTCCACAGGCGATTCGCCCCGAGTCGCGGCGCTGCGCGCAATGATGTTACGGTGGATCGAGAGCCTGCGCCGACGCAGCCGCGCTGTGGCTTCGTATCTCGAGATGCGGATGCCCGCGCTGGCCGTCGCCTGGCTCGCCGTTTTCGCGCTCGCCTGCGTCCCGCGCGTGCTGTTTCCCGCCACTGCGGTTTCATCGCCCATGGACGTCTTCCTGCTGATTGCCCCGTACGCGCTGATCGCGCTGGCGCCGCTTGCAGGGTTTGTCGTCGCGGCGGGCAGCTTTCCCCGCGGCATCCTCACTGCACAGCCGTCGATCCGCCTGTCGGTCTACGGCCGCTGGCGGCGGCTCGGGGTGATCGAGGCGCAAAGCAACCCGGCCTTCGGGCCGACCGGGTTCATCGCCTCGCTGCTCGTCGGCATGCTGCTCAACGTCGTCGTCCGCAGTTTCGAATTTCTTGTCGCGATGCCCGCGATGGGCGGCGAAGCTCCAACATGGGGAAACAGGTTGTTCATGATGATGGCAGGCGACGTCATCGTGATGAATTTCTTCTACATGGTCTGTTTCGTCATGGCCTTGCGTACGGTGCCCCTTTTCCCGCGGATGCTGTTATTTGCCTGGGGCCTTGATATCCTGTTGCAGCTTTTCATCGGCAGCACGATCGTCGCTACACCCGGCATCCCCGCAGAGGTCGCTCGCCCGCTTCACGCATTGCTTGAAGGCAACATCCAGAAAGTGCTGATCAGCGCGTTTGTATGGCTGCCCTACCTCATCCTGTCGGACAGGGTGAACGTGACCTACCGCCGGCGAGTCCGGGTGAGCGCCAAGAACCCGGAGGCGTGAAAAGTCCGTCCGGGCCGGAGCGGCTCGGGGAATAGAGGTTCGGCGCTCCCAGCCGTTCCTGTCTCGGGGGCGCAGACTTGTGCTGCGGGTGGCTGGCGGAGAGGGTGGGATTCGAACCCACGGTACGGTTGCCCGTACACCGCATTTCGAGTGCGGCGCATTCGACCACTCTGCCACCTCTCCGCGAGGTTCGTGCGCTGGGCTCCACGAGGGAGCCGGCCGAAGCGAGCGCGCCGCCTAGCCGAGCGCTCGGCGCTTGCCAAGACCTCTTGCGCAACCATTGGGGGACGGGAACGGCGCGCGGCTTGTTTCGCACCTGCGGCGGCCTATATCCTTCACCCGATGGACCGCGCGCAGTTCTTTTCGCCCACGGCTGGCCGCACGATCGAGGCTCCGCGGCATGCGCGCTCGCGATTCGCAATCGGCGAGGTCGTGCGTCACCGGATCTTCGATTTCCGCGGCGTGGTGTTCGATATCGACCCTGTCTTTGCCAACAGCGACGAATGGTACGAATCAATTCCCCAGGCCGTGCGTCCGCACAAGGACCAGCCGTTCTATCACCTGCTCGCCGAGAACGGCGATTCGTCTTACGTCGCCTACGTGAGCCAGCAGAACCTGCTCGCCGATTCCGAGAACGGCCCTGTCGATCACCCGCAGGTGAGCGAACTGTTCGATGATTTTGCCGACGGACGCTACCGGCTCCGCCGCGGGCTCACGCACTAGCTCTTCAGCTTCCACCCGCTGCGCAGCACCGCATAGGTTGCCGCCCCGAGCGCCACGTTGAACAACCCCAGGCCGATCGCGCTCCAGACCACCGCGAGGTTGGTATTGCCGATGTCGCTTTCGCCCAGGAAGCCGAACCGGAATCCCGAGATCACGTAGAAGAAGGGGTTTGCGCGGCTGATCGCCTGGAATACGGGCGAGAGGTTGTCGATCACATAGAACGTGCCCGAGAGAAGGCTGAGCGGCGCGACGACGAAATTGGTCACCGCCGCCGCGTGATCGAATTTCTCCGCCCAGATCGAGGTCACCAGGCCCAGCAACGCGAGCATGATCGCGCCCATCAGCCCGAACCAGGCGACCGCCCACGGGTGCGCCATCGCCAGGCTCACCCCGGGATAGAGCAGCATCGCCAGCGCCACCGTGGCGCCGACCAGGATCGCCCGGGTGACCGCCGCTCCCACGATCCCGGTCATCAGCTCGCCATGGGACAGCGGCGGCATCAGAAGATCGATGATGGTCCCCTGGATCTTGCCCGACAGGAAGCTGAAGCTGGAATTGGCGAATGCGTTCTGCATCATTCCCATGACGATGAGGCCAGGGGCGACGAACGTCGCGAACGGGACGCCAAGCACCATCCGGCCGCTGCGACCCATGGCGACGGTGAAAATCACCAGGAACAGCAGCGTGGTGACCGCCGGGGCCCAGACTGTCTGGGTCTGCACCTTGAGAAACCGGCGAACCTCCTTAATATAGAGGCTCCACACACCGATCCGGTTTATGCCGTGGATCACCGGCTCCCCGCGCGGACGAAACGGCGTGGGAGTAGCAGCGGTGGCCGCAACGGGCTGGGCTTGATCGGCCATGGCGCGGCGACTAGGGCCAAGCGCCGTCACAGGCAAGTATCCCGGGCGATGAGGCCGGAGACGACAGGAAAAGATATCCCTCGATGAGCTGGACCGACGAACGCATCGCGACGCTGAAAAAGATGTGGGAAGGCGGCGCGACCGCCAGCCAGATCGCCGACGAACTTGGCGGAGTGAGCCGCAACGCGGTGATCGGCAAGGCGCATCGATTGGGGCTCAAGTCGCGCCCCTCGCCCGTCAAGGCGAACGACGAGAAGCCCGAGCCGAAGAAAGCCCCGGCCGCCGCGGCGAAGCCGGCACCGAAGAAGTCGGTTCCGCAGGCGGCACCGCCGCGCCCGGCTCCCGCTACCCCCGCGCCCGCGGCCGAAGCGCGCCCCGCCCCGCGCGCAGACACCCCGAGCCAGCCGATCCCGAACCCAACCCCCGACCTGCCCAAGATCGTATCGGTCGGCCCGGGCGGCTTTCTCCGCCAGGGTCCCGGCGATCAGCAGGCTCCGATCCCCCCGGCGCCCCCGCGGCGGCTGGTCCCTGCCAAGCCAAGCCCTGAGATCGCTGACAAGACCAGTCTGCTCGATCTCAGCGAAAAGGTCTGCCGCTGGCCGATGGGTCACCCGGGCGAGCCCGATTTCCATTTCTGCGGCGAAGCGGTGAACCCGGGCTTCCCCTACTGCGTCGAGCATTGCGGCCGGGCGTACCAGGCGCAGCTGCCGCGCGGCGCGCGCCGCCCCCCTCCGCCTCTTCCGTTCGGCGGGCCGCGCGTCCGTTGAGCATGGGGCGCCCGAGCATGTAATATCAGAGGCCCGCCGGTGCAGACCGGCGGGCCTTTTTCATTCCAAGACGGGAGATTATCGTGGCTATCGATCTTTATGCCGCTTTCGTACCCACGGTGCGCCAGTTGCTCGCCGCCCTGCCGGGCCTGATCGACAAGGCCGAGGGCATTTGCGCCGACAGCGGCACTCCCGCCAGCGAGCTGATCGAAGCACGGCTGGCGGAGGACATGTGGCCCCTGCCGTGGCACATCCGCTCGTGCTGGGTGCACAGCGGCTATGCGCTCGACCAATTGGCGGGCGGCGCATTCACCCCCGACTTTACCGACATCCCGGCAGACTGGGACGCCATGCGGGCCATGGTCGCCGGTGCGTCAAGGCGCATGGACGCGGCAACGCCGGAGGAAGTCGACGCGCTGGGCGATCGCCCGATCGACTTCGTCCTTGGCGGTACGACACGCTTCACGCTGCCCGGGGAGCGCTTCCTGCTCGGCTTCAACATGCCGAACTTCCAGTTCCACGCGACGACGTTCTACGGCCTGCTCCGCAGCAAGGGCGTACCGCTGAGCAAGCGCGATTTTCTGGGCAACCCGGCCGGACCGGGAGTCCAGAGCTAGCGGCGGTTCAGGCTTTTCGGGCGAACCAGATCGTATGGCGCGGGCCCTTGTTGTTCGGGCGCGCGCGCACCGTGCGTTCGTCGACAGAATAGCCCGCATCCTTCAACCTGCGCGCGAACTTCGGATCGGGCGCGGCGGACCATACCGCCAGCACTCCGCCGGGCCGCAGAGCGTCTCGGGCCCGGGCAAGGCCCGTGCGCGTGTAGAGCCGTTCGTTGCCGGTCCGCACGATCCCATCGGGCCCGTTGTCGACGTCTAGCAGGATGGCGTCCCACGGCGGCGAGGAGCCGTCGAGCGCATCGTCGATGAGCGCCGCGACGTCGCACAGCTCGACCCGGACGCGCGGATCGTCGAGCGTATCGCCGGTAAGGTGCGCGAGCGGGCCCCGGGCCCACTCGATGATTTCCGGCACGATTTCGGCCACTGTCACCCGGCCCTGCGGCCCTATCGTCGCGAGCGCTGCGCGAAGCGTGAACCCCATGCCGTAGCCGCCGATGAGCAGCCGAGGCGCGTCGGTTCCCAACTCGGCGAGGGTGAGCTCCGCGAGCTGTTCCTCCGAGAACCGCATCCGCGTGCCCATCAGCTCGTCCCGGCCGAGCATGACGACATGGTCGCTGCCGTGCCGCATCAGGGTCAGCGTGTCGCCGCCGGGGATGCGGGCGATGGCGAGCGTTTCGCGGGGGATCATGCCGAGCCCCCTCGCACCGGCGGGCGCAAAAGGAAAGGGCCGCCGGATCGCTCCGACGGCCCTTGACCTTACCTGACCGGATCAGTCCTTCAGGAAGTCCGGAATGTGGCTCTCGCCGCCCTCGCGGGGGCGATCCTCACGGTCGCGCCGCGGACCGCGATCGCGCCCACCCCGATCGCCGCCACGGCCACCGCGGTCGCCGCGCGGGCCGCGACGGTCGCCACGGTCGCCCCGGTCACCGCGCGGTTCGCGCGGCGGACGGGTGTCCTCGAGCTCCTCGCCGGTTTCCTGGTCGACCACGCGCATCGACAGGCGGACCTTGCCGCGGTTGTCGATCTCGAGGACCTTGACCTTCACTTCCTGTCCTTCCGACACGACGTCGGTGGGCTTCTCGACGCGCTCGTTCTTCATTTCGGACACGTGGACGAGACCGTCCTTGCCCCCCATGAAGTTCACGAACGCTCCGAAGTCGACGATGTTGACGACCTTGCCGTCATAGATCTTGCCGACCTCGGCCTCTTCCACGATCCCGGCGATCCACTTGCGGGCCGCTTCGATCTGGCTGAGGTCGGACGAGCTGATCTTGATGATCCCCTCGTCGTCGATGTCCACCTTGGCTCCGGTCTCGGCGACGATCTCGCGGATGACCTTGCCGCCGGTGCCGATGACGTCGCGGATCTTCGACTTGTCGATCTGCATCGTCTCGATCCGCGGCGCGTGGGCCGACAGCTCGGTCCGGGCGGAACCCAGGGCTTTCTGCATCTCGCCGAGGATGTGCGCACGGCCGGCCTTCGCCTGCTCGAGCGCCTTGGCCATGATCTCCTGCGTGATGCCGGCGACCTTGATGTCCATCTGCATGGTGGTGATGCCGGCTTCGGTGCCCGCGACCTTGAAGTCCATGTCGCCGAGGTGATCCTCGTCGCCGAGAATGTCGGAGAGGACCGCGAAGTCGTCGCCTTCGAGGATAAGGCCCATCGCGATTCCGCTGACCGGACGTTCGATCGGAACGCCTGCGTCCATCATCGCAAGGCACCCGCCGCATACCGTCGCCATCGAGCTCGAGCCGTTCGACTCGGTGATGTCCGACAGGACGCGGATGGTGTACGGGAACTCGTCATGGCTCGGCAGCACGTTGTGCAACGCGCGCCAGGCGAGCTTGCCGTGGCCCGTGTCGCGCCGCGACGGCGCGCCGAAGCGGCCCACTTCTCCGACCGAGTAGGGCGGGAAGTTGTAGTGCAGCATGAAGCGCTCGTAGGTCAGCCCTTCGAGCCCGTCGATCATCTGCTCGGATTCCTTGGTCCCGAGCGTGGTCGAGCATAGCGCCTGCGTCTCGCCGCGGGTGAACAGCGACGAACCGTGCGCGCGCGGCAGAACGCCGACCGTCGCCTCGATCGGGCGAACCTCGTCGAGCTTGCGGCCGTCGATGCGGGTGCCGTCCTTGAGGATCGCGCCGCGAACGATCTCGGCCTCGATCTTCTTGGTCAGCTTGATCGCGGTCATGCGCTGCTGGCCGTCGAATTCGTCCGAGGCGTAGTGCGCCTTGACCTTGTCGCGAGCTGCCTCGATCGTGTCGCGGCGATCGGCCTTGCTGGTCATCTTGTAGGCGCGCGCGACATCCTCGCCGATCATCGTCTTGATCGCGCTCTTCATGTCGGCATTGCCGTCCTGCGAGGCGACTTCCCAGGGCTCCTTGGCGGCCTTCTCGGCCAGCTCGACGATCGCCTTGACGACCGGGCGGATGCTGTCGTGGGCGAAGGCCACCGCGCCGAGCATTTCGGTCTCGTTCAGTTCCTTGGCTTCCGATTCCACCATCATCACGGCGTCGTGGGTGGCGGCGACGACGAGGTCGAGGCGCCCACCATCGGCAAGCGCGGTCGCCTGCTTCGGGTTGAGGATGTATTCGCCATCCTTGAAGCCGACGCGGCAGGCGCCGATCGGGCCCATGAACGGAACGCCCGAAATGGTGAGGGCCGCCGACGCGGCGATCATCGCCAGCACGTCGGGCTCGCATTCGCCGTCATAGCTGAAGACCTGCGCGATCACGTTGATCTCGTTGTAGAACCCTTCGGGGAACAACGGACGGACCGGGCGATCGATGAGGCGGCTGGTCAGCGTTTCCTTTTCGGTCGCCCCGCGCTCGCGCTTGAAGAAGCCGCCCGGGATGCGCCCGGCGGACGAGAACTTTTCCTGATAGTGGACGGTCAGGGGGAAGAAGTCCTGCCCCTCCTTGACGGTCTTGGCCGCGGTGACGGCGCACAGGACCACGGTTTCGCCGTAGGTCGCGAGAACCGCGCCGTCGGCCTGGCGGGCAATGCGCCCGGTTTCCAGAGTGAGGGTCTTGCCGCCCCACTCCAGCTCTACTTTCTTGGTGTCGAACATCTGGTTTTTCCTTCGCCCGCCGGCCCTATTGCATCGACGGGGTTTGCTGCCGGGGATTCCGTCCCGGTCCGGTGCGGGGCTTTTCGCGCCCCATGGCCTGGATCGCCCCATGCGACCGGCCGGATAAACGAAGGGGCGACCGAAGCCGCCCCTCCGAGAAACTGGTTACTTGCGAAGCCCGAGCTTCTGGATCAGCGCGTTGTACCGCTCGACGTCCTTCTTCTTGAGATAGGCGAGCAGGCTGCGGCGCTTGTTGACCATCATCAGCAGGCCGCGGCGCGAATGATTGTCCTTGTGGTGGTCCTTGAAGTGCTCGGTAAGGTTGCGGATGCGCTCGGTGAGGATCGCGACCTGCACTTCGGGGGAGCCGGTGTCGCCCTTGGCCTGGGCGTTGTCCTTGATGATTTCCTGCTTCTTTTCGGCAGTAACGGTCATGTGTCTTCGTCTTTCTTCGCGGTATCGGGGAGGTTGAAGCCCCTGACCACTTTCGCGGTCGCCCCGTCGGATTCCATCAGCGCGACCGGGACGCCGTCCGCCGTCGCAAGGAAGAGCCCGTCGGGCAGGGCATTGCCGGACACGACCCGGCCCTGTCGGGCCGCCTGCGCGCTTGTCCGGTCGAGAGCGTGGGCCGGGATACCGTCCAGCCCAGCCTCCAGCGGCAGAAGGTGGTCTTCAAGCGGCGCGCCCTTACCGATTTCGTTCAGCAAGTCCAGCGAAATCGCCTGATCTTCGCGGAACGGACCCGCCTTCGTGCGCCGCAGATAGGTGACGTGCCCGACAGTTCCAAGCGCGTGTGCGATATCCCGTGCAAGGGAGCGGATGTACGTCCCCTTGCTGACCGCTGCGACAAGGGTGACGCTGTCCGCCAGTTCGAGCGGCGCGGCAGGATCGAACGGGTCGGGACGCCCGGCGGTGGTGGCGAACGCGGAACCGATCTCGCGCGGTACCCTCCCGCTCGCCATTCGCAGGTCATGAACCGTGACCTGTCGCGACACCAGTTCGACTTCCTCTCCGTCACGCGCGCGGTCGTAGGCGCGCCTGCCGGCGACCTTGAGCGCCGAATAGGCCGGCGGGACCTGCTCGATCGGGCCGGTGAAGTGCGGCAGGATCGCCGCGACCGCGGCCAGCGGGGGGCGCCGGTCCGATGTCGCCACGACCTCGCCCTCGATATCGAGCGTCGCGGTCTCCTCGCCGAACGCGATGGTGAACTCGTAGACCTTGCTGGCATCCAGCATCCGCCCGGCAAGCTTGGTCGCCTCGCCCAGCGCGATCGGCAGGACGCCCTCGGCCAGCGGGTCGAGCGTGCCGCCGTGACCCACCTTGACCTTGCCGTAGCCGGCTTCGCGCATGACCCGCTTGACCGCGCTCACCGCCTGGGTCGAGCCGAGACCGCGCGGCTTGTCGAGGATCAGCCAGCCGTGCGGAGAAGCGGCAGGTCCGGTCATCCTCCCGCGACCAGCGTCGCGAGCGCGAGATAGCGGTCGAGCACCCATTCGACCGGCGGCCCGATCACCCGGCTCAGGATACCGGCTTCGGGGAAGGCCCAGGTCGCCGCGATGAGGGCGATGAACAGCAGCATCCCGACGTTGCGCAACTTTGCATAATGGCGCGCCATCGAGCGTGGCAGGAGACCCTCGACGATGTGCGATCCGTCGAACGGCGGGATCGGCAACAGGTTGAACAGCGCGAGGAAGGTGTTGATCAATATGAACACCAGCAGGCCCGTGCCCAGCAGCGAGGTGACCCCGTCGGCATCGACGATCGTCGGCAGGCCGCTGGCGGCAAAGCCCAGCGCGGACCCCGCGGTCAGCGTCAGCCCCAGGGCGACCGCGGCAAGCGCCGCTAGCGCGAAGTTCATGGCCGGACCCGCCGCGCCGACGAGCATCATTCCCGAGCGCGGGTTGTCGAGCCGCCGGAAGTTGACCGGAACCGGCTTCGCCCAGCCGAAGATCGGTCCGCCGAACAGCGCCAGCGCTCCGGGGACCACGAGCGTTCCAATGGGATCGACGTGCCGGATCGGGTTGAAGCTGAGACGCCGCTGTTCCTTCGCGGTCGGATCGCCCAGCGCGAGCGCGGTCCATCCATGCGCCACCTCGTGGAACACGATCGCTACGATCAGGCAGGGGACGAGAACCAGCGCGAGCTGCAATGTGTCGGACATGATGGAGCCCTATGTAGTGCGCCCCAGCGCCTCGCTGAAGTGCCTGCGACAAAGGGCGACGTAGCGGTCGTTGCCGCCGACCTCCGTCTGCGCGCCTTCCTTCACCGCGGCTCCGCTGGCGTCGACGCGCAGGTTCATGGTCGCCTTGCGGCCGCAGTGGCACACGCCTTTCAGCTCGACGAGCTTGTCGGCGATGCCGAGCAGCGCCGCCGAGCCCGGAAACAGCTCGCCCTGGAAATCGGTCCTGAGGCCATAGGCGATGACCGGCAGATCGCCCTCGTCGGCGAGCCGCGCGAGCTGCCAGACCTGGTCTCTCGTCAGGAACTGCGCCTCGTCGAGCAGCACCGCGTCCAGCGGTTCGGCACGGTGCGCCGCGATGACCGCCGCCCACAGGTCGGTTTCGGGCGTATAGCGGTGCGCGTCCGCCTCCAGCCCGATGCGGCTACGCACCATGCCCTCGCTGCGCGTGTCGAGCTGCGCGGTCCACAGCATCGTGCGCATCCCGCGCTCGCGGTAATTGAAATCCGCCTGCAGCAGGGTCGATGATTTCCCCGCGTTCATGCTGGCATAGTAGAAATAGAGCTTGGCCATCAGTCGTCGGCGTCCAGGTCACGCGCGACTTTCGGGTCATTCAACAGACGCTCGATCCGGTCCGCCTCGTCGAAGCTTTCGTCGGGCTTGAACTGGAGTTTGGGCGCGAACTTGAGGCCGAGCCGCTTCGCCACCTCGCGCTGGAAGAACGCGGTGTTCGTGCGCAGGGCCTTGATCACCACCGCCTCGTCCTCGCCAAGCAGCGGCTTGACGTAGGCGTTGGCGTTCCTGAGGTCTGGGGTCATCCGGACCTCGGTGACCGAGACCGAATGCGCGGTCAGCACCTCGTCGTGCACCTCGCCGCGCGCGAGCAGTTCGGACAGGATGTGCCGCACGCGCTCGCCCACCTTGAGCACGCGAACCGACTGCTGTTCGGGAGTGGAGGTATTGCGCGCCATCACTCTGAGTGAAAGCCGATTGGCTTACGAGGGCCCTCTCGTCGATGGCTGCTCACTTGAATCGAGATCTGGTCGGGCGCGAAAATTAACTGGCGTAGCTGGCCGTCGTCGTCATCTCCAACGACCATCACAAGGTTTCGAACGCGTTGAATGGTGTGAACGAAAAACTCTCGCGAGTTCGGCCCGCTTCCACTGACTAGAATACTTTCGCCCTCAGCGAGATTTCGTTCGAAATCTCGCAACAGGAACGAAAGCGCATTGTATGCCTCGATGGCTTCTTGATGTTCCATGTAATCTCCTCGCCGAAAGTATCACCTTCGGCGAAACCCTCACAGCGTGCGCTCGCGTTCCTCGACCTCGAACACCTCGAGCTGGTCGCCCGGCTTGATGTCGTTGGTGTCGGCCAGCACGACGCCGCACTCCAGCCCCGCGCGGACCTCGTCGACGTCGTCCTTGAACCGGCGCAGCGACTGGATCGTCGTGGCCGACACGATGACGTCGTCGCGCGTGAGGCGGGCGTGCAGGCCCTTGCGGATCGTGCCTTCCACGACAAGCAGGCCGGCGGCCTTGTCCTTCTTGCCCGCGGGGAACACCTGCTTGACCTCGGCGCGGCCGAGCACGTTCTCGATCTTGAGCGGGCCGAGCACGCCGGCCATCTCCTTCCCGATCTCCTCGGTCAGGTGATAGATCACGTCGAAGTACTTCATCTCGACGTTGTCGCGCTTGACGAGATCGCGGGCCTTCGGGTTCGGACGCACGTTGAACCCGATGATCGGCGCGTTGCTCGCGGCTGCCAGCGTCACGTCGCTTTCGGTGATCGCGCCCACTCCCGCGTGGAGCACGCGCACCTTGATGTCGTCGTTCGACAGGTTGTGCAGCGCGGTGACGATCGCCTCGACCGAGCCCTGGACGTCGGCCTTCACCAGCACCGGGAACTCGACAACGTTCGACTGCAGCCCGGCGAACATCGTGTCGAAGTTCGTCGGCGCAAGCGCGGTGCGCTTTTCGGTCGCCTTTTCCTGGCGGTACTGGGCGACCTCGCGGGCGCGCTGCTCGTTCTCGACGACCGTCAGCTGATCACCCGCCATCGGCACGCCGCCGAGGCCAAGGACCTCGACCGGGACCGAGGGTCCGGCTTCCTTTACCTGCTTGCCCTTGTCGTCGACGAGCGCGCGCACACGGCCGCTCTCGGTGCCGACGACGAACGTATCGCCGCGCTTGAGCGTGCCGCGGGTGACGAGCACCGTGGCGACCGGGCCGCGGCCCTTGTCGAGCTGCGCCTCGACCACGATGGCGTCGGCATCGCGATCGGGGTTGGCCTTGAGTTCGAGCAACTCTGCCTGGAGCAGGATCTTGTCGATCAGATCGTCGAGGCCCGCCCGGGTCTTGGCGGAGACCTCGACGTCCTGCACGTCGCCGCTCATCGCCTCGACGATGACTTCGTGCTCGAGCAGGCGTTCGCGGATCTTCTGCGCGTTGTACTCGTCGCGGTCGGACTTGGTGATCGCGACGATCATCGGCACGCCCGCCGCCTTGGTGTGATTGATGGCCTCGATCGTCTGCGGCATGATCCCGTCGTCGCCCGCGACCACCAGGATCACGATGTCGGTGACGTTGGCGCCGCGCGCGCGCATCTCGGTGAACGCTGCGTGGCCCGGGGTGTCGAGGAAGGTGACCTTGTCGCCGCCCTTGGTCTGGATCTGGTAGGCGCCGATGTGCTGGGTGATCCCGCCGGCCTCGCCCTTGACCACGTCGGTTCCCCGCAGCGCGTCGAGCAGGCTGGTCTTGCCGTGGTCGACGTGGCCCATGATCGTCACGACCGGCGGGCGCGGCTTCAGCGTGTCCTCGGGGTCCTTGTCCTCGGTGCGGTCGATGTCGACGTCGGCTTCCGACACGCGCTGGATGTTGTGGCCGAACTCCTCCACCAGCAGCTCGGCGGTGTCCTGGTCGATCGTCTGGTTGACGGTAACCATCATGCCCATATTGAACAGCGCCTTCACGAGGTCGGCGCCCTTTTCGGCCATCCGGTTGGCGAGTTCCTGGACGGTGATCGCCTCGGGCACGACGACGTCGCGAACCTGCTTCTCGCGCTTCTGCGCCGGACCGCCGTGGAGGCGGCGCTCCTTTTCGCGCGCCCGCTTGAGCGCGGCGAGGCTGCGCGCCCTGCGGCCCTCGTCCTCGTTGAGCGCACGGGTCACGGTCAGCTTGCCCGAGCGGCGATCGCCGCCACGCTCGGGCGCCGGGGCGCCGCGCTTTTCTTCCTTCTTCTTCGGCTCGGGCTTCTTGGGCTCGGGCCGGGCGACCGGCGTGAACCTGCGCGGCGCGGGGGCGGGCGTGCCGGGCTCGGCGTCGGCCTCGCTGCCGCTCCCGGCATCGTCTTCGACGGGCTGGCTCGCCGGAACGTTTTCAGGGGCCTGGGGCGTTTCCGAGGCGCGCCTGGCAGCTTCTTCCTCGGCCTCGCGGTTGGCCTCGGCGCGGCGCTTCTCCTGCTCGAGCGCGGCGGCCTTCTCGGCCTCCTCGCGCACGCGCGCTTCCTCGGCGAGCCGCAGGCGCTCTTCCTCGGCCTCGCGCTGCAGGCGCGCGACGCGCTCCTGCGGGGTTTCGCTTGAAGGAGCGGCCTTCTTCTTGGGCGCGGGCGCAGAGGCTGCCGGCGGCGGCGGAGGCGGCGGGGGCGGCGGGGGCGGCGTCGGGGCGGCTGCCTCCTCCCCCGGCTTGACGAGCTTGCGGCGGCGCTTGACCTCGACCGCGACCTTGTTGGTGCGGCCGTGGCTGAAGGTCTGCTTGACCTCGCCGGCGTCGATCGACCGCTTGAGGCCAAGCGGCTTGCGTTCGCGCGGAGTGTCGGTGCTGTCGCTCATAAAACTCGTCTTCGTCCTTCGATCAGTCGTCCAGCACGGCGGGTTCGATCCCACCGCCAGTATCAGCCGCCGATTGCGGCCCCAGGAAATGCATCAGGCGCTCGAGCGCGAGCGATACCCGCTCGGCTGCTGCCGGATCGGCCAGCGCCATGTGGACGACGTTGTCGCGGCCCATTGCCACAGACAGAGCCGCCCGGTCCAGTGGCAAGCGCGTGCCGGTCTCGCCCGACCCTTCGGCATCGCGCCCCACGCGCCATGCCTGGTCGAGCTTGCGGCTGCCGTCGGCGCTCGCATCGGCGGCATGGAGCAGCAGTTCCACCGCCCCTCCGCGCGCGTGTTCGGCGATCCTGTCGGATCCCAAGATAAGGTGCCCCGCGCGCAGTTCGAGTCCCAGCCGGTCGAGCAGGGCCCTGGCGAGTCCCTCCTCGATGCGCTGCGGCAGGTCGTCGGGCACCGACAGCGACGCGCCCTTGAAGGCCCGCGCGAGTGCGCCCTTCAGCTTGCCCTTCGCGAGGGCCGCTTCGAGCTCGGCGCGCGATACGCCAAGCCATGCGCCGCGGCCGGGAGCCTTCGCATGGACGTCAGGCAGCACGTCGCCATCGGGCGAGATCGCCAGCCGGACGAGCGTGGCGCGCCCGCCATGCTCCCCGGAGAGGATGCACTTGCGCTCGGGCTCCGCCTTGCGGGGAGCCTTGGGCGCCTCGGCGATGTCGGGCGTCAGGCGCTCATTGTTCGGAGTCCGCATGAGCGGCCTCCTCGGATGCGGGTTCTTCGTCCTCGAACCAGTGGGCGCGGGCAGCCATGATGATTTCGTTGCCCTGTTCTTCGGTCAGGCCGTATTCGCCAAGCACGCCGCCCTTGTCCTCGGGCTTGGGGCGATCCGAGCGCAGGCGCGGTCCGTCGGTCGGCGCCTGGCGCCGGCGGGGCGTCTCGCGCTTCTTGGCGATCAGCTCGTCGGTCGCGAGGTCGGCCAGGTCGTCGAGCGTGGTGATCCCCGCCTTGCCGAGCGTGACGAGCATCGCCTCGGTCAGGTGCGGGATCTCGGCCAGCGCGTCCTCGACCCCGAGCGCCTGGCGCTCGGCACGGTAGGCGGCGTCGCGCCGCTCGAGCGCCTCGATCGCGCGGCTCTGCAGTTCCTCGGCGAGTTCCTCGTCGAAGCCCTCGATCGTCGCGAGTTCGGCAAGCTCGACATAGGCGACTTCCTCGAGCTCGGCGAAGCCTTCGGCCACGAGAAGCTGCGAGAGGGTCTCGTCGACATCGAGCTCTTCCTCGAACATCTTCGAACGCTCGGCGAATTCCTTGCTGCGCTTCTCCGAGGCTTCCTCCTCGGTCATGATGTCGATCTGGTGGCCGGTCAGCTGGCTTGCCAGGCGCACGTTCTGGCCGCGCCGGCCGATTGCAAGGCTGAGCTGGTCGTCGGGTACCACCACCTCGATCCGGCCGTCCTCCTCGTCGAGGACGACGCGGCTGACGGTGGCGGGCTGGAGCGCGTTGACGACGAACGTCGCGGTATCCTCGCTCCAGGGGATGATGTCGATCTTCTCGCCCTGCAGCTCCTGGACGACAGCCTGCACGCGGCTGCCCTTCATGCCGACACAGGCGCCGACGGGGTCGATGCTGCTGTCGCGGCTGATCACGCCAATTTTCGCGCGCGATCCCGGATCGCGGGCGGCGGCCTGGATGGTGATGATGCCGTCGTAGATCTCGGGCACTTCCTGCGCGAACAGCTTCTTCATGAACTCCGGGTGCGCCCGAGACAGGAAGATCTGCGGCCCGCGGTTGTTGCGCTCCACCTTGGTGATCAGCGCGCGCACGCGCTCGCCGGGACGGGCAGCCTCGCGCGGGATCTGCTGGTCGCGGCGGATCACGCCCTCGGCGCGGCCCAGGTTGACGATCACGTGGCCGAACTCGACCGACTTTATGACCCCGGTAATGACTTCGCCCGCTCGGTCCTTGAATTCCTCGTACTGGCGCTCGCGCTCGGCATCGCGGACCTTCTGGAAGATCACCTGCTTGGCGGACTGCGCATCGATCCGGCCGAGGTCGACCGGGGGCAGCGGGTCGACGATGTAGTCGCCCACCTTGGCGTCGGCCTGCAGCTTGTTCGCCTGCTCGAGGTTCACCTGCTTGAAATAGTCGTCGACCTCCTCGACCACCTCGACCACGCGCCACAGGCGCAGGTCGCCGGTCTGCGGGTCGAGCTTGGCCCGGATGTCGTTCTCATTGCCGTAGCGCGCGCGAGCGGCCTTCTGGATCGCTTCTTCCATCGCCTCGATGACGATCGCCTTGTCGATCATCTTCTCCGAAGCGACCGAGTTGGCGATCGCGAGCAGTTCTGCCTTGTTGGCGGAAATCGAACTGGCCATTGGTCCTTACTCTTCCTCTGTCTCGAGAGATTCTTCCCCGGCACCCGCCGACACCTCTTCAGCGCCGGTCATGTCGAGCGGTTTGGTAGCGGCGATCAGCGCGTCGGTGAGGACGAGCTGCGCCGAATGTATCTGCGCGCGCGGCACGGTGACCTCGCCCGCCTTGCGGTCGGCGATCGTCACCTGGCCGGCCTCGATGCCCTTGAGGTCGCCCTTGAGCACGCGCTGGCCGTCAAAGCCCTTGTCCATGACGATGCGGGCCTCGTGGCCGGCCCAGTTCGCGAAATCCTTGTCGCGGGTGAGCGGGCGATCGATGCCGGGGCTCGACACCTCGAGGTGATAGGCGCCGGGGATCAGCACTTCGCCGGCTTCCTCGCGCGCATCCATCATGTCCGATACGCGGCGCGAGAGCGCGGCGCACTGGTCGATGACCAGCTGACCCGTCGCGGGGTCTTCCGCCATGATCTGCAGCGCCTCGCCGCCGTCGCCAGCTTCGGACGGCATCATCTTCACGCGCACGAGTTCGAGCCCGAGCGCGTCGGCTTCGGGTTCGATCAGTTCGATGAGGCGCGCGATATCTGCCATTCGGTCTCCGGTTCATCCGCCATGCGCCTTCGGTGCCGGCCCCTTTCGGCGCCAGCCCCTCCAGTCTCGCGATGTCGGGATCGCTGGCCAGATAGGCGCGAGTCACTCCAAAGGCAAGCGGCTTACTCGCTTTCCGCCAGTCCGTGCTTGCGGATGCAATGCCGCAGCTGGTCGTACGTCAGACCCAGCGCCTTGGCTGTCTGGCGCTGGTTCCAGCGGTTGCGTCCCAGCGCATTCTCGACGATCGCGCGCTCGTGCGCGTCGACCGCGGCGCGCAGGTCGTCGATCGAATCGAAGTCGGGCGCGGCCGGCGGTGCAGGCCGCGTGCCCCCGCCGTCCGAAACGGCCGGAGCAGTCGTGGCGGCAGGCTTCCACGGGCTTTCGAACGGGTCGAACACCACGTGCGCGACCGGCTGTTCCGAATCGCCCCAGCGATAGACCGCGCGTTCGACCACGTTGCGCAGTTCGCGCACGTTGCCCGGCCAGAGATGCTTTTCGAACTGTTCGCGCACGTGATCGGCGAACCCTGGCCACTTGTCCCAGCGAAGCTCGCTCGCCATGCGCCGGCCGAAGAACTCGGCGAGCACGATCACGTCGCCCTCGCGTACGCGGAGGGGCGGAAGGGTTATCACCTCGAAGCTGAGCCGGTCGAGCAGGTCGGCGCGGAAGCGCCCTTGCTCGGCCAGCCTCGGCAGATCCTCGTTCGTCGCGGCGACGATGCGCACGTCGACCCGGATCGGGCGGTTCGACCCGATGCGGGTCACCTCGCCATATTCGACCGCCCGCAGAAGCCGCTCCTGCGCCTGCATCGACAGGGTTGCGAGCTCGTCGAGGAACAGGGTGCCGCGATCCGCTTCCTCGAAGCGGCCGGCGCGCGCGCGCGTCGCGCCGGTGAAGGCACCGGCTTCGTGACCGAACAACTCGGCCTCGATCAGGGTTTCGGGCAGCGCGGCGCAGTTCATGGTGACGAGCGGCTCGTCCCACCGCGTCGACAGACGGTGGAGACGCTCCGCGATCAATTCCTTGCCCGTGCCGCGCTCGCCGATGACGAGCACCGGCCGGTCCATCGGCGCGGCCTGGCTCGCGCGGTCGACCGCGTCGAGAAACGCGTCGGACTGACCGATGAACTGGTTTTCCCTCTCCATACCCAAGGAATAGCGAAAATTCCCAACTCTCGGCAACAAAAACCATCATGGCGCCACTTGAACCCCGCCCCGTATCCGTAAATCCGCAATTGGCATGCCCCTTGCTGATGTGTGAATGTCATTCACCGGAGGTATTCATGTTCGACCGTCGTTTCCTGCAGACCCGCCTCGGCCACGCCGCAATGGCGAGTGTCGCCGCGATGGCCCTCTTCGTGGCACTGAGTGCGCAGATTGAAGCCGCTCCGGCGTTCGCCGCGAACGGCCCTGTCGCCTCCGTGGAGCTGGCATGAACAAGCCTCCATCCAACGACCCCCTCGGGCCGGAGCGCGACGAGTCCCCCTCGCGCGGGACCCAGTCCCCCCGCGCGTCAGGCGCTCCGGCCCACCCCCCGTCATCCCCGCGAGCCAGCCGGCTCGACGAGGAAGTAGAGCGGCTGCGCCGCAGCCCCACCCCCACCCAGTCCGCCGCCCAGCGAGACATCGCCAACTACGGAGTCGCCTTCATGGGAATCTTCAGCCGCACCCGGGATATCATCGCGGCGAACTTCAACGACATGCTCGACAAGGCTGACGACCCGTCGAAGATGATCCGGATGATCATCCTCGAGATGGAAGAAACCCTCGTCGAGGTCCGGGCCAGCGCCGCGCGTACGATCGCCGACCAGAAGGAAATGCACCGCCATACGGTCAAGCTCGAGCGGCTCCAGGCCGATTGGGCGGAAAAGGCCCAGCTTGCTCTCAGCAAGGATCGCGAGGATCTGGCCCGCGCCGCGCTGGTCGAGAAGAAAAAGGCTGGCGACATGGCCGAACAGCTGCGCCAGGAGATCGCCGTTCTGGACGATGCCCTGCGCGCTTACGAGCAGGACATCGAGAAGTTGCAGGTCCGCCTGCGTGAGGCGCGCAGCCGCCAGACGGCAATCGCCGCGCGGCTCGAGAGCGCCGAGAACCGCGTCAAGCTGCGCAGCCTGATGACCAACGAACGCGCCGACGAGGCGCTTGCCCGGTTCGACCAGCTGGAGCGCCGGGTCGACTATGCCGAGGGCCGCGCCGACGCGCTGAGCATCGCCGACGGCACCGGCAAGCCGACCCTTGCCGACGAGATCGCCGCCCTCGCGGGTGCCGACAAGATCGACGAGGAACTGGAGGAAATGAAGCGTTCGCTCGGCCTGGACCGCAAGTCAGACGCCGGGGACAAGGAGTAAGGGGCAATGGATTTCGACGTCGTAATTGTAATGTCCACGCTGTTCATCGGACTGCCGTGGATCATCCTGCACTACATCACGCGGTGGAAAACCGCGGCCACGATCACCACCGATGACGAAGCGCTGCTCGAGGAACTCTACAGCCTCGCCAAGCGGCTCGACGAACGGATGGAGACGGTCGAGCGTCTGGTCGCCAGCGACGACCCGAGCTTCAAGCCCGCCCGCCTGACCCGCGACAGCGAGCTCGACGCCGCCCCGCTTCGCGAACTCGAGAACCTCATCGCCGAAAAGAAGGGAGCCCGCCAGTGAACAGCCCGCGCACCACGCTTTACCGCGACAAGCAGAACGCCAAGCTGATGGGCGTCTGTGCAGGCATCGCCGACTACACGGGCGTCAACGCGCTGTGGGTGAGGCTCGGGTTCATCGTCCTCTTGCTGACGATCGCCCCGATCCTGTTGCCGGCCTACTTCATCGCCGGACTGCTTCTCAACAAGAAGCCGCCCCACCTCTACGGAGACCAGGAGGAAACGAAGTACTGGCAGCGGGTCCGGCAAAGTCCCAAGCGCACCGCGCGCGAGATCCGCGGCAAATTCCGCGAGATCGATCGCCGGCTGGCCGAGGTCGAGACTTACTACGTCACCAGCAATCCGCGCCTGAACGCCGAGATCGAGCGGCTGCGCTGATCGCATCTTTCCGAGGGGGATTTTTTCGATGGACAACGGCACACTTGCCCTCCTGATACCGATTATAGCGCTGTCGATCCCGATCGTGCGGATGTGGACCCGCCACCAGCGCGAACTCGCCAAGATGCAGATCAGCGCGACCGCCGATGCGACCGCGGAGAAGGCCGCGCAGTATTCGAGCCAGGTACAGGCGCTCGAGGACCGCGTCCGCGTGCTCGAGCGCATCGTCACCGACAAGGGTTACGATGTCGCCACCCAGATCGAGGCGCTCCGCGACCAGCGCCGGGTCCACGAGGCGGACAACGGCGTGTCGATCGAAAGCCTGCGCAAGGAGCGTGCGTGATGGAAAAGATCGCGATCCTGGAGGCCCTTGCGCCGATGATTGCCGTGGGCGTGGTGGCCATCAGCCTCGGCTGGGTGACCACGACCTGGCTGCGGATCAAGAACGGCTATCCGCTCGACGGGGCCTGGGGCCAGGCCGTTTATCCAAGGACCGACGCCGAGGCCAAGGAGCGCATCACGCTCCTGTCTCAGGAAAACGCCCAACTCCGTGCAGAGATCGGCTCGATGAAGGACCGGCTCGCGACAGTCGAGCGGATCGTCACCGACAGCGGCTATCATCTCACGCAGGACATCGAACGCCTGCGCGACGGCCGGGAGAACGTCCAGTGAGCTTCTGGACCGCGCTCGTCGTGATGACCGCGATCTTCGCCTTCATGGTGCTGCGGATCGTGCGCATCCAGTCCGAGGCCGGCAAGCGCAACCACGCGGCCCCGGCCGACGATGGCGAGAAGACCGCCTTGCGCGGAGAAATCGACGACCTGCGCGAGCGCATCAAGGTGCTCGAGCGGATCGCGACCGACGCCAACACTTCCGCTGCCATCGAAACGCGCCGGGTCTCGGACGAAATCGAGGCGCTGCGCGACAGCGAGAAATCCTGATTGGGAGATCCTCTCATGACCGAACCTATCCTGCTTGCCGCCACCTCGCTCGCCGCGGTCGCCATCGTGGCCTTCGCCATGCTGCGCGGCTGGCAGGGCTGGCTTGACCTCAAGGAGCACGAACTGGAGCGAGTGGCGGGCGCAATGGCGCGCGGCGGCGAATCCGCGCGCGAACCCGAAACCGGCAGCGCGCTGGGCGCGGCGCGGATCGAGCTCAGCGATCTCAAGGAGCGCATCCGCAAGCTCGAGGCGATCGCAAGCGGAGTCGACCTCTGATGGCCGCCGTGCACGCCGACGTTACCAAGGCCGGCATCGGCCTCGGAAGCGCGATCGCCGTGGCCATCTCGTGGTCGCTCCACAAGTCGATCCTGTGGGCGGCGATCCAGGGCTTCTTCGGCTGGTTCTATGTCCTGTACTACGCGCTGACGCGTCCGGGCGGGCTGGCAGGATAGGCCGCCGCGCGCTAAGGGCGCGCGCCATGCGGAGCCTGCAAGACATTGCCGAGGAATACGAGTTCCTCGATCCCGACGACCGCTATCGCCTGCTGATCGAGCTTGGCCGCGAACTCGAGGAGATGCCCCAGGCGCTCAAGACCGACGCGACGCTGGTGCGCGGATGCTCGGCGGCAGTGTGGGTCTATCCGACGGGCGACGCGGGGCGGCTGCACTTTCTGGCCGACAGCAACGCCGCGATCACCAAGGGTATCGTCGCGCTCGTCATCGCGGCGGTCCAGGACCGGCCGGCCGCCGAGGTGGCCGCGATGGACGTCGCCTCGGCACTTGCGCCCTTCGACCTGAAGAACCAGCTCAGCAGCAACCGCACTCAAGGGGTGCCGAACATGATCGCGCTAGTGCAGGACCATGCTGCGCGGATCGCCCGCGGTCAGAGCTAGGCGCGCAGGTTTTCCGGGATCGGGGCCAGCCGCGGGCCGGCCTGGCGGAAGTGGCGCAGGTCGAGGAACCGCGAAAGGAAAGGCATGTCCGGATCCGCGATCCGGGCAGGCGTGCGTCCGGCGAACATGCGAATTTCGCGGATCATGTGCGGCTGATCGTAAAAGTGGTCCTGGATTGCGCCCAAGTCCTCTTCGGAAAGGCCGGGCTTCGCCAGCAGGACCGCCGCCCGCAGCGCACGGTACTTGCGCACGAGCGTGGCTGGGGCGAGGCCGAAATATCGCTCGGCGAGCCGCTGGACCTGGCGCGGGCCGTAGCCTGAGCTGGCATAGAGATCGGCCAGCGAGGGTGAGAGCGATTTCGCCAGCCAGGCCGCAACGGTCCGGATGAATTCAATATGACGGGGCGGAAGGGGCCTCGCCGCGGCGGCCATTCCCTGCGCCAAGATAGCGGCCTTGTCGGCGTCGGACAGCCGGTCGTAGTCACGCAGGATCGTTTCCCCGGCTTCGGCGAGCGGAGCGCGGACAACCTCGGCTGCGGCGCGGACGCGGTTGCCGTGGTCCGCCGCCGAGAGGCCCGTCAGGCTCGCCCAGCCCACCGGGCTCAGCATCGCGCCGAATGCATCCCACGGACCTTCCATTTCCAGCGTCGTCGCCGCGGAGGTCGGCGTCACCAGGGTAAACCCCGGGCCGCGCTCGACCCGGCCGTCGAGGAATCGCAGGGTGCCCGTACCCTTCCCGAGTAGGATGAGGATCCCGATCGACGAAGGCTGCACGTCACGGATATGAGGTTCGTCGCACCGCACGCGGTAGAAGGTGGTGGCAAGGCTGGCCGCCTGCTCGGGCGGCGCGATAAGATCCATTCGCAGCAGGTCGGCACGTGTCAGCCGGGCCTGGCCGGGCGGTTCGCTTTTCTCGACTGCGGCTTGGTCGCGACCCATTTGTCCGCTGTCTTCCCGATTGCGGGAATCGTGTCCAGTCTATTGTCGAATGGCAGGCCCGGAGCCTTCGCGCACGATCGCGATACCGCCTGCGCGCTGGCGCTTCAGTTCGGCCTTCAGCTTCGCCGGGTCGCGGGCGAAGACGAAGCCGAAACTCACCCCGCCCTCCTTGCCGATCGTCGCGTGGTGCAGCTTGTGCGCCTGCACCAGCCGTTTGGCATAGCCGCGCTTTGGCACCCAGCGAAACCAGCGCTGGTGGACCAGCCCATCGTGTACCAGCGTGTAGATGATCCCGTAGACGAGCACGCCGAGGCCGATCCAGGTGCCCGGCCACCACGCGCTTTCTCCCAGGATCATCGGGCTGCCGAGCGCGAACATCGCAATGCTGAGCGCCGCGCCGACGATTGCGTAGAGGTCGTTCCTTTCGAAAAAGCCGTCGTGCGGTTCATGATGATCGCGGTGCCAGGCCCAACCGAACCCGTGCATGATGTATTTGTGGCTAGACCACGCGACGAACTCCATCGCGATCACGGTCGCAAGCACGATCAGCGCGGGAAAAAGCCAGTCCATCGACGGCCAATATAGGTCAGTCGTCGGGGAAAAAGAACCGCGAGATCTCTTCGCCGATGCGCGCAGGGCGCAGGCTCGCCGCGTCGACGCAGCACCAACTCGAACTGACCTCGGCCAGCACTTCCTCGCCGCGCTGGATCACCGTGCGGTAGAACGCGCGCGCGCCGTGGATCTTTTCGAGCACCGTCTTGGCGATCACGTCGTCTTCGAGAAACGCCGGACGGCGATAGGTGATCTCGTGCTTCAGCGCGACCCACAGCCGCTCGGCCACCGCGTCAGGAGGAGCCAGCTTGTTCCAGTGCGCCAGCACCGCGTCCTGCACCCAGCCGAGATAGCGCGCGTTGTTCACATGCCCCATGAAATCGATGTCGCCGGGGACGATCCGAATCGGAAAATGAAAAGGGGCCGCTGCTGACATGCTTGTCAGTTAATGCGTGCGTCCTTGCTTTTCCATGACCGACACCGGTTTTATTTTCATCGCCTCCCGGCAACGCCGGTCCGCGCCGGTAAACGCACAGCCAGACAGTGGACAAGATTATCCATCTTGTTTCCCCGGGGCCGCCGGGCCTAGCCCCGTTTCATGGCCAGCCGTCCGCGCACGTTATACGAGAAGATCTGGGACGCCCACGTCGTCGAAACCCGCGACGACGGTACGGCGCTGATCTACATCGATCGCCACCTCGTCCACGAGGTTACCAGTCCGCAGGCGTTCGAGGCGCTGCGGGTCGCGGGCCGCCGCGTGCGACGCCCCGACCTGACGCTGGCCGTCCCCGACCACAACCTGCCGACGACTTCCCGCCGCGCACCCGACGGCAGCCGCCTGCCGATCGCCGATCCCGAAAGCGCCGCCCAGCTTGCCGCGCTCGAGGCGAATGCTCCCGAATTCGGCATTCGCTATATTGGCGCAACGGACGCATCCCAGGGCATCGTCCACGTCGTCGGGCCCGAACAGGGCTTTTCGCTGCCCGGCGCGACGATCGTCTGCGGCGACAGCCACACCGCCGCGCACGGCGGAATTGGCGCGCTCGCGTTCGGGATCGGCACGAGCGAGGTCGAGCACGTGCTGGCCACGCAGACCCTGCTGCTGCGCAAGTCGAAGACGATGGAAGTCCGCGTCGAGGGCGCGCTCGGACCCGGGGTCACCGCCAAGGACCTCGTCCTCCATATCATCGGCGTCGTCGGCACGGCGGGCGGCACCGGCCACGTGATCGAATACCGCGGCCCTGTGTTCGATGCGATGAGCATCGAGGGCCGGCTGACCGTGTGCAACATGTCGATCGAGGCGGGCGCCCGCGCGGGCCTGATTGCGCCGGACGAGACGACGTTCGCCTACCTCAAGGGCCGTCCGCTCGCTCCGCAAGGGAACGACTGGGATCGCGCCGTGACATGGTGGCGCTCGCTGGCAACCGATGCGGGAGCGACATTCGACAAGTCGGTCGTCATCGACGCCGCTGCCGTCGAGCCGACCGTGACCTGGGGCACCAGCCCGGAAGACGTCGTCCCGATCGGCGGCAGCGTGCCCGCCCCGGAAAGCTTCTCCGACCCGTCGAAGCAGGATGCCGCGCGCCGGAGCCTCGAATACATGGGCCTCGAACCAGGCCAGCCGATGAGCGAGGTCGCAATCGAGAACGTGTTCATCGGCAGCTGCACCAACAGCCGGATCGAGGACCTGCGCGCTGCGGCGGAAGTCCTGCGCGGCCGCCACAAGGCCGACGGGGTCAAATGGGCGATCGTCGTCCCCGGATCGGGCCTGGTCAAACGGCAGGCGGAAGAAGAGGGTCTCGACAAGGTGTTCACGGACGCCGGGCTCGAATGGCGCGAGCCGGGCTGTTCGGCCTGCCTCGCGATGAACCCCGACAAGGTTCCGCCCGGCGAACGCTGCGCGAGCACGAGCAACCGCAACTTCGTCGGCCGTCAGGGGCCGGGGGCGCGGACGCACCTCCTCAGCCCGGCGATGGCGGCGGCCGCTGCGGTGACCGGTCGGCTCACCGACGTCCGCGAGCTCACCCCCTGACCGGGCGCAAGTCCGCCTTCGCGCCAGTCGCCCGCCCCGATGCGCGGGTCCTGATTCTCGGCAGCCTGCCCGGCGAGGCCTCGCTCGCCGCGCGGCGCTATTACGCGCACCCGCAGAACCGATTCTGGCACCTTGTCGGCCGCGCCATCGGGCGCGATCTTTCCGGCCTGGAATATGAAGGGAGGCTCGGCGCGCTGACAGACGCGGGCATCGCGCTCTGGGACACGGTCGCCTCGGCGCGGAGAACCGGCAGCCTCGATTCCGCAATCCGCGAAGCCGCCCCCGCCCCCGTCCGCGCGTTGGTCGGCATCTTGCCGGACTTGCGCGCCGTGGCGTTCAATGGCCGCAAGGCGAGCGCGATCGGCCGGCTGCAACTGGCAGGCAGCCCGCTGGCGTTGGTCGACCTGCCGTCTTCCTCGCCCGCCTATGCGGCGATGCCGCTGGCGGACAAAGAGCGGCTATGGGCCGGGCTAGCCGATTTCCTGAGGTGACCCCTTGCGTGGCACCGCGCCGCGCCGCATTGATGGGTGCATGACAAAGAAGCTCACCGGCAAGGCAATCGCCGCAGGCGCCGCGATCGGATCGGCCGCCGTCGCCGCGGCACTCCTTTATGCATCCAAGCGCAAGGACAAGCCGAAACCCGACCAGCTCCCGTCGATCCCGTCCGGCGAACCGCCCGAAACCGACTGATGGAGCCCTTGCGCGAAGTCGAGGGACGGGCGATCCCGTTCGGCGCGAAGAACGTCGATACCGACGTGATCATCCCCGCGCACTGGCTCAAGACCGTGACCCGCGAAGGGCTGGGCCGCGGCGCATTCGAGACCGTGCGCGCCCGGCCCGGCAACGTCTTCGACGATCCCGCATACGCCGGCGCGCCCATCCTCATCGCAGGCGACAATTTCGGCTGCGGATCGAGTCGCGAGCACGCCGCCTGGGCGCTGCTCGACATGGGCGTGCGGGCAGTGATCGCGCCAAGCTTTTCCGACATTTTCGCCGGCAATGCGTTCAAGAACGGCATCCTTGCGGTCGTGCTGCCGCAGGCGCAGGTCGACCGCCTGCTAGAGGTCGCGAAGACCGACCCGGTCGCGATCGACCTCGATAATCAGGTCGTCACGACCCCTTACCAGGATCGCTTCCCGTTCGAGATCGACCCGTTCCGCAAGGCCTGTCTCATGGACGGGCTCGACGAGGTCGGACTCACGCTCGCCCGCGATGACGCGATCGCTCATTACGAGGACCGGCAGGCGCGCGAGCTGCCCTGGCTGGCGCACGGAACGGAGGATGACTGCATGAAGGCCCCCATCTTATGAAAGCTCTGCGCACCCATGCCGTCGGCGGCCCCGATACGCTGACCCTGGACGAGGTGGACGAACCCACACCCGGACCCGGACAGGTCGTGGTCGCGGTGAAGGCGTGCGCGATCAATTTCCCCGATACGCTGATGATTCGCGACCTGTACCAGTTCAAGCCCGAGCGTCCTTACGCACCCGGTGGTGAGATCGCCGGCGTGGTCGAGGCGGTCGGCGAAGGCGTCGAGCAATTCAAGGCCGGCGACCGCGTGTTCGGCGGGATCGGCAACGGCGGTCTGGTCGAAAAGGTCGCGGTCGATGCGCGGCGGCTGTTCCCGGTGCCTGAGGGCGTGCCGTTCGAAAAAGCCGCATCGCTGATGATGACTTACGGGACCACCATTCACGGTCTCAAGGATCGCGGCCACATCAAGCCGGGCGACGTGATGCTCGTTCTCGGCGCGGCGGGCGGTGTCGGGCTCTCGGCGGTCGAACTCGGCAAGGCTTTCGGCGCCAAGGTCATCGCGGCGGTCTCGAGCGAGGAGAAAGGCGAGGTGGCCCGGCGGGCCGGCGCCGACGACGTCGTCATCTATCCCCGGGGCGAGATGACGAAGGACGAGAGCAAGGATCTTGCCGCCAGGTTCAAGGCAGCCTGCGGGCCCGAGGGCGCCAACATCGTCTACGATATCGTCGGCGGACAGTATTCCGAACCCGCCCTGCGCGCGATCGCGTGGGAGGGTCGCTTTCTGGTGGTCGGTTTTCCCGCGGGTATCGCGAAGATGCCGCTTAACCTGACGCTGCTCAAGAGCTGCGACATCTGCGGGGTCTTCTGGGGTGCCTTCACCGCGCGCGAGCCGGAAAAGTTCCGTGCGCAGGCGGCCGAACTGTTCGACCTGATGAGGGCGGGCAAGATCGATCCGCTGATCTCGGAGACCTTTCCGCTCGAGCGCGGTGCCGAGGCGATCGCCAGGCTCGAGAACCGCAAAGCGGTCGGCAAGCTCGTGGTGACGATGGACTGAGACGCCCCCCTGCGCCCGTGCGCATTTCCCGCTGGATGAGGGCAGCCGTCCAAGGCACCCTTGCCAGCACGAAAGCCGCGTGCAAAGCGTGGGCCGGCACCAACCAACTCAAACAGGCAGGCAGACACCAGATGACCGATTTCAAGGATCGCGAGCGCGGCGAGGAACGCAAGTTCGCGATGGACGAGGAAACCGCCTTTCGCGTGGCCGCACGGCGCAACCGCCTGCTCGGCCATTGGGCCGCCGAGAAGATGGGCCTGACGCCCGAGGAAACCGATGCCTATGCCAAGTCGGTCGTCCAGGCCGACTTCGAGGAAGCCGGCGACGAGGACGTCATCCGCAAGGTGCTGGGCGACCTCACCCAGGCTGGCTGCGAGGTGAGCGAGGCGGAAGTCCGCACCGCGCTTGAGGAAAAGGGCGTCGAGGCACGCCGCCAGCTCATGAGCGAGAGCTGAGCCGATGCCCATGCAGGCCAGCGAGATTGAGGCGCTTATCCGCGCCGCGATCCCCGATGCCGAAATCGAGATCCGCGACCTTGCCGGCGACGGTGACCACTATGCCGCCCACGTGGTCAGCGCCGCGTTCGCCGGGCTCCCGCGGGTCCGCCAGCACAAGCTGGTCTACGATGCCCTGGGGCACCGGATGGGCGGGGAACTTCACGCCTTGCAACTGACCACCGCCGTACCCAACTGATTCCCCACGCGGTCGGGCCAGCGCCCGACGACACATCCTGATAGCAAGCAAGGTCCGGCCATGTCCGACGTCAAACAGCGCATCGCCGATATCGTCGAGCAGAACGATGTCGTGCTTTTCATGAAGGGCACCCCCCTCTTTCCGCAGTGCGGCTTTTCCAACCGCGCGGTTTCGATCCTCGACCACTGCGGCGTTTCGTACGAGAGCGTCGATGTGCTGCAGGACATGGAAATCCGGCAGGGTATCAAGTCCTTCAGCGACTGGCCCACGATCCCCCAACTCTACGTCAAGGGAGAGTTCGTCGGCGGCAGCGACATCATGATGGAAATGTTCGAGGCCGGCGAATTGCAGACCATGCTCACCGAGAAGGGTGTCGCCACCGCCGATTGAGGCGCCCGACCGGCACACTTTTTCGCGCACGAGAAAAGACCCGTCCGGCTGGGTTGGCCGGACGGGTCGTTTTCATTGGGTTCTTGGGTCGGGGAGGCAGGATCGGGAGACGAGTGATCCCGCCTCGGTGGAAGACCGTTGGGGTATCTTCACTGCAGCACGATCCGTGCCAATCGCCGCCGGGCGCGCAATTTAGCGCCCTGCAATGGTTAATGATTTTTCCAGCGCCGCAGAAGTGTAAGGTTTCCCGACATCCGGCGGGCATGAATCGGTATTGGCATGCAACCCACCGCGCGCCACAAACGACGCCATGACAGACGACCTCCAGCGCCCCTCGATTCCCGCAGCCACGGTAATCGTCTTCCGCAATGATCCGGCCGGGGGACCCCCGCAGATCCTCATGGTTACCCGGCACAATTCGATGGCGTTCGCAGGCGGCATGGCGGTCTTTCCCGGGGGCCGCGTCGACCCCGAGGACCGCGAACTCGCGGCAGAGGTCTCGCATGGGCTCGACACCGACGAAGCGGCGCACCGCATCGCCGCGGTCCGCGAGACGCTGGAGGAAACCGGCCTTGCCATCGGCCTGACCGGCGCGGTAACCGCCGGCGCGGCCCGCGAGGCGCGCGTCCTGCTCGAGCGCAAGGGATTGCTGGGCCCGGTGCTCGAGGAAATGGGCTGGACGCTGGATCTCGAAGCCGTGGTTCCGTTTGCACGCTGGCACCCGAAGAACGAGCGGATCCCGCGCATCTTCGACACGCGATTCTATCTCGCCGACCTCGGCACAGGCGCAGTCGAGCTCGAGATCGACGGGAGCGAGAATACGCACCTGTTCTGGACCAGCGCCGCCGGTGCGCTCGATATGGCTGCGCGCGGCGAGCTGGCGGTCATCTTCCCGACCCGGCGCAACCTCGAGCGCCTCGCGCAGTTCGGCTCGTTTGCCGAAGCCCGTGCCCATGCCGAGGCGATTCCCGTCAAGACGATCACACCGTGGATGGAAGAGCGCGGCGGCGAACGCTGGCTGAGGATTCCCGACGACGCGGGGTACCCGGTCCACGGAGAGCCGCTCGCGTCCGCCGCGCGCGGATGATCTGCGTCCCGCCCGCGCGTGGATCGCACCGCGATGCGATAACGCGCCGGGAAGCGCAGCCGAAGGCCACATTTCGACCTCCGGATGCTCGAAGGCTCCCGTTCGTCTCAGCATAAGGACGAGCACACGAATTCGGCTATCTGCGGGAACCGCAGACACGCTCCCGGGTCGAGAGGGGGTGAAGCGTCGAAAGCCTTCTCGATGACGCGGGCCGGGTAATGGGCCTTGGCTATGTCCTGCTCCTCGCGCTTCTTCCCGCGGCGGGGACGATCGCCGGAGCGCTGCTGGCAGAATGGAAGCAGCCACCTGACTGGCTGACGGGGGCCGCGCTGCATGCGGCGGCGGGGATCGCTGCGGCGGTCGTCGCGGTCGAGTTGATGCCGCGCGCCGTCGAAGGCGGCGATCACTGGTTGCTGGCCCTGGGATTCATGGGCGGCGCGATCTTCTCGATCGTCCTCATGCGCGGGACCGTTTTCATCCAGGGCCAATTCGGTTCGGACACGACCCGCGTGGGCCTGTGGGCCGTCTATGTAGCCGTTGCCACCGATCTCCTGATAGACGGGCTCACCACAGGTGCGGGAACCGCCGTGTCGAGTGACCTCGGTCTGCTTCTCGCCTTCAGCCAGATCATCGCAAACCTTCCCGGCGGCTTTGCGGTCACGGCAAACTTCCGCTCGGCAGGCGTGCAGCGATCAAATAGACTCTGGGCGGCGACCGCGTACCCGCTGACGCCGGTCTTGGGGGCCGCGACCGGATTCCTTCTACTGAACGGAGCGAGCACCAGCCTGATGGCTTTCGCGCTGGCCTTCTTCGCGGGGCTCCTGCTTCTGGCGACGATCGAGCAGATCGTTCCGGAGGCCGACAAGCCCGGTGCGCCGCTGAAGGTTTCCAGCCCTGCCTTCGCGGGAGGCTTCATCGTGCTGATGCTGATGTCGGCCTATCTCGGCGTTTAACGAGGCATTCGCAGCCTTCCTTCGCACGCCGCCCAAGGGGAAAGATGGCGCGCCCGGCAGGACTCGAACCTGCAACTCCAAGCTTAGAAGGCTCGTGCTCTATCCAGTTGAACTACGGGCGCGCTGCGGACACGCGCATAGCGTGCTTTTCGCGGGGCACAAATCGCGATAACTCCAATTCCCATGAGCGAACCGGTGGTAGCGATCGAGGGGGAGGCCGCCGGACCGCGGCATTTCCGCTACTACGACCTTATCATGGCGGCATTCGTCGCCATCCTGCTGCTGTCGAACGTCATCGGCGCCTCGAAGCCCAGTTACGTCGTGCTGCCCGGCGGGGCGCAGTGGGCGTTCGGCGCGGGCGTGCTGTTCTTTCCGCTGAGCTACGTGATCGGCGATGTGCTGACCGAGGTCTATGGTTACGCGCGGGCGCGGCGAGTCATCTGGACGGGATTCGCGGCGCTGACCTTTATGGCGTTCATGGCATGGGTGGTTGTCGCGCTGCCACCTGCCGCCGGGTGGCCGGGCCAGGACGCGTACGAGTTCGTGTTCGGCAATTCGTGGCGCATCGTGCTGGCCTCGATCGTCGCGTTCTGGGCCGGCGAGTTCGCCAACAGCTTCGTCCTCGCCAAGATGAAGGTGATGACGGAGGGCAGACACCTGTGGATGCGCACGATCGGGTCGACATTCGTGGGCCAGGGCCTCGACAGCCTGATCTTCTACCCGCTCGCCTTCTATGGCCTCGCCGGCTGGCCGGTCGAGCAGCTCGCGATGGTGGTGCTTTCGCAATGGGCGATCAAGACCGCTTGGGAGGCGCTGCTGACCCCGGTCACCTATGCAGTGGTCGGGTTCCTCAAGCGACGCGAGGGGGTCGAGATCTTCGACCGGAAGACGGACTTCTCGCCGTTCGGGCAATCCGCATAGAAAATCGCCCGACCAGGCGGCCCGGCGCTTCCTTCATACCGCGATCCTGCTACCCGGCTTCGCCATGGCAACCGGATGACACCTGTTCAGACCAGCGTTTCGCTTTCGGCGATCGCGGTGATCCCGCGCTTGCCCTCGCCATCACGGCCCAGCTGGACGATCACGTCGATCACGCCGGCAGCATAGGCGATCGTGTCGCTGCGACTGAGGCCGATGCCCGTCTGCATCACCATCAGCGCAAGCTGTTCGAGCGCCCCCCTGAGCGAGTTCGCGTGGATCGTCGAGAAACTTCCCGGGTGCCCGGTATTGATCGCGCGCAGGAAGCTGACACTTTCCGCACCGCGCAATTCGCCGAGCACGATCCGGTCGGGTCGCAGGCGCAGCGCCGCCTGAAGCAGTTCGTTGGCTGTGACCTTCGCCTCGCCCAGTTCCCCCTTCACCGCGACGAGTCCGACGCCGTTCTCGCCCGGCAGGCGCAATTCGGGCGTATCCTCGACAAGGATTACCCGCTCGCCCTTTGGAATCTCGCCCAGCATCGCATTGAGGAAGGTCGTCTTGCCGGTGCTTGTCCCACCCGAGATAAGGATCGTACGGCGCTGGCGGATCGCCTCGCGCAGGAAGGCGATCGGCTGGCCCTGCGCGTCGGGGATCGGTAGGCTCCGTTCGCCGCCCAGGGGGCCGGTGTCGTAGGCGTCGAGCGGAAGGTCGAGCCGCCGATGCCGGCGGATCGCCATGGCCCAGTGCCGGCGCGCCGCGGGGGGGCCGCAGAACTGCACCCGCGCGCCGTCCGGGAGGGTTGCGCCGAGCAAGGGATGCTCGCGGTTGATGCCCTGGTGGCTGACGCGGGCGACTTGCTCGGCAAGGCGTTGGACCAGCCTGTCGTCGATCTCCGGCGCCTCGACCCGCAGCATGCCGCCCTGCGCCGCATCCTCGATCCACACCTCGCCCGGGCGATTGACGAGGATCTCGGTCACCGTGTCCACGTCGAGCCAGCGCTGGAACGGCGCAAGGTAGGCATCGAGGTAGACGCTGCGCTCCGCAGCGCTGCCGCTTGCGGTGGACAGGGAATGGACGTCGGCCGCCACTGCCCGCGGACCTGCGCCTACTTCACCGACGAGAAGTCGAGGTCGCGCGCGGTGAACACGCGGATCGGCTCGCCCGCCCGCACCCGCACCGTGGGCGGGATCTGGCCGTCCTGCTGCGCCGCGGTCTGTGCAGCGCTGGCCCCGCCGCCCAGCACCACCGATGCCCCGCCGGTCGCCAGCCCGCCGATTACCGAAAGCAGCATCGACGAGCCGAACCGGCGGAAGAAATGGCTGTTGACCCTGCCCTCGAGCCCGGTCGTGCCGTCGAAGCCGACCGCCGGAGAGGCAAGGTTGACGGAGGCACCGTCGGGCCGGATCAGTCGCGTCCAGATCACGTAGGCGCGCTTCTGCCCGCCCTGCAGGCCCGACTGGTACTGGCCGATCAGCCGGCTGGAGCGGGGGACCAGCACGCGGGTTCCGTCGAAGCTGCGCACGTCCTGGCTCACCACCGCGCGCACGTAGCCCGGCACGTCGGTGTTGATCGCCGTCTCGAGCACCGCCGGAATCAGCGTGCCCTGGGTGACGGTGGTCTGCGGATTGACCATCGCCCGGGCCTGTGCCGGAGCGCCGCCGACGCCGCCGATCTTGCTGGCAAAGTCGTTCGCGCTGCCGGCGCCGGCCGGACCCTCGCCGGCGGGCCCCGGTGCCGCCTCGCCCAGCCCGCCGCCCGGCAGGCTGCTGGCGTCGAATACCACCGTGGGGTTCGAATAGGGGTTGGCCTGGACGCCCTGTACCGGCTGGATCGGCTGGGCATAGACCGGCTGAGGGGCCGGGTCGGGCCGGGGCGCGACCGCGGCCTGCTGGGGCGTCGGCACGACGGTGGTGACGGCTTGCGCCGGAACCGCGGGAGCTTGTTCGACAGGCTGCGGGCTTCCCACGCCTTCGGCCTTTTCCGTGCGCGCGGCGTTCATGCTCCACAGCGTAACCGCCCCGAGCAGCCCGATGACGGCAACGCCGGCAGCCAGGCCAAGCCCGTCGGATTTCCCCTTGCGCTGGGTGACCGCGGGAAAGGCATTGCGGCTGGCGAGATCGATGATCTCGGCGCTCTCGCCCTCGCGGGGGTCGAGATCGCCCGAGGCGGGTTCTCCGGCCTTCTTCGCCGGCAGTCGCATGGCGAGGCGCATCAGCGGTTCCCTTCCTTGATCTGCGCATCCGAGCGGGCGAGCGCGGCCTGCGGCGAAGCCGGTGCGGGCGCAGCGCGGACGGGTGCTGCGTTGACGAGCGTGGCGGCATCCTTGCCCGAGCGCAGGACGATTTCGCGCGGGACCCCGTCGACGACGATCACGTCGCCCCGCACGGTGAAGTTGACCGGGCCTTCGGTGCCCTTTTCGTCCTTGATCAGGATCGCCGGCACCGGGCTGCCCGCCGGCCAAGCGAGGAACGTCGCCGCACCGTCGTCGTAGGTTCGCGCCGGAAGCAGCTTGCGGTCGCCCTTGCCTTCCCAAGCGAAATTGAGATCGGCCGGGTCGGTTACCGCCTGCGGGTTGGTGGCGGCCGCGAGTTCCTCTTCGGTGGGCGCCTCGTTCGCTGCGAGCTGCGCCGCGGGCCTGGGTTCTTCGGGGTAGGCGAACTTGAGGACGTAGATCGGCTGCGCACGCGCAGAGGCGACCAGATCGAACAGGTAGGTATGGCGGTCCGTCACCACGGTCATGTTGGTTGCGGCACTCGGGCTCAGCGGCTTCACGAACAGCAGGTTGGCCCGCTTGTTGGGGGTGACCTGCCAGGCCTCGCTGTCGCCGATCGCGACGTTCTCGATATGCTCGTCCTCGCCGAACTGGATCGTCGCCTGGACCTTGGTCCGGCCTTCGATGCGGACGACCTTTCCGGCATCGTACAACTTTTCGACGATGCGCGCGTCGTCCGCGTGCGCGGGGGCGAAGGCGGTGCCCATCGCCGCGAGCAGGGTGAGCGCAAGGCTTGCGCGGATCATTTCACTTTCTCCGATAGGCGCGGGGGCGGCGATTTGTAGCGGCTGCCGATGCCACGTGCGCGCCCGGTGCTTCCCATCGCCGAACCCGCCTGACCGGCGGCTGAAGCAACGGGGGCCGCGACCACGCGCGTGTCGCGGGTGCCGCCGCCTGCGGCGGCGATGCCGATGTCGTTGGCGGCCGGCGCGGTAGCGAACGCGGTCACCGGGATGCGCCGCTCTCCTGCATTCGAGGGTTGGTTCGCCCCTGTCGAGGCCGGGGTGGCGGCTGGAACCACCGTCGGGGCGGCCGCGGACGATGTGCCCCCGCCCCGCTCACCCTTCTCGGGCACCAGCCCGAAGACCCGCCATCCGCCAACCATGGTCCCGGCGACCTTGAGCACCATAATCATCAGGGCCATGTGAACCGCGCCGACGAGAAAGAATGCCATCGCCGCCTGTGGATCGATCTGTCCCGGCGTTTGCACCAGCACGGCGAGGATCGGCACCGCGAGTTCGAGCATGACGCTTCCCCCCAGCACCGCGAACAACGGTACGAGCGCCAGCATGACGAGTCCCTTGAGCCAGCCGGTAAACAGCCCCCGGGTGCTGCCGAACAGCGCCATGACGACGAAAATAGGCCCCACCGCGACCAGCACGGCGAGCGCGATGCGCGCGGTGACGAGCACGCCCACAGTGCCGAGCAGGAACAGCATCGCGCCAAGCCACATCATGCCCTCGGGCGAGAATGCGCCGATGTTCTTACCCTCGACCTGCGGACTTGCCCGCTGCAGTGCCTGGAAAACCACGTCGATCTTCTGCGCGAAGACCTGCGTCGCGCTCTCGCGGCTGCCGGTGATCACGCCGGCGATCCAGTCGGGCCCGGCGACGGTGAAGTTCAGAACGAGCGTGCTGTAGGCGACCCAGCTGGTGACAACGGTCAGCACCGCGCCGATGGTCATCATCCGGGGCGTGAGCGAGCGGACCGATAGGTTTGCGCGGCCGAGCAGCAGGTTGATGCCGAACCAGGCGACGAACAGGCCGAGCAGGATCGTAAGCGTCGTGACCATCGCCCCGCCAGGCGCGAATAGCCGCCCGAACGCCGAGGCCATCGTTTCGCCGGCCACGCAATCGACCGCCTGAAGCGCTGCGGCAACGCCATTGCCGACCCCCTGGGCCGCCTGGTCGCAGGCCGCGCTCATTCGGCTGCCTGGCGGAACGGGATGTCGCCGCCGCCTCCTTCCAGCGCACTGCCCTCGATCCCCGATCCCCCGGGCCATGCGTGGCCGGTCAGCGCGGGGAACCAGTCGGCGGGGTTGTCGCCCACCGCCTCGCGCAGCAGGTCGAGACGGCGCACGGTGCTTTCGCGTCCCGACAGGACCGCAAGCACTTCCGGTGCGCCGGACAGGTCGAGCCGCACCACCACGCTCGCATCGGGCTGGCGGATCAGGAACGCACGGCTGTGCGCCGGCAGGCTGCGGATCAGCGCAAGTTCGTGGCTGGTGAGGCCGAACCCGTCGCAGTAGTCCTCGGCCCGCGCGCGGGCATTGGGCATGAAGATCATCGTCGCGGTCTGCTCGACGAGCGCTGTCGCGATCCGGCTCTCGAGCGCGTCGCGCGCCGACTGCGTCGCAAAGCCCACCAGCGCGTTGCGCTTGCGCAGCGTCTTCAGCCAGTCGCGAATGCGCGCGGCGAATACCTCGTCGTCGAGCGCCTTCCAGCCCTCGTCGATCAGGATCATTGTCGGCTTGCCGTCGAGCCGCTCCTCGATCCGGTGGAAGAGGTACATCATCGTAGGGGTGCGCAGCCGCGGGTTCTCGAGCAGCGCGGTCATGTCGAAACCCAGCACCCGCGCCCCGAGGTCGAGCTCGTCCCTCTCGTTGTCGAACAGCCAGGCATGCTCGCCGCCCGCGATCCACGCCGACAGCCGGTCGGCCAGATCGCCCGGGCGGGGACGCCGGGCGCCCGAAAGCAGTTCGCGGAAGTGCCGGAGGCGGCGCAGCGAGGCGTCGTTCGCATAGGCCGCATCGACTGCGCCGGCGATCGTCGCCAGTTCCTCCGGTCCGTCGGCCTTGAGGAGAACTCCGAGCCAGTCGCGCAGGAACGCGCGGTTGGTCGGCGTATCCGGCAAGGCGAGCGGGTTGAACCCGGTCGGCTCGCCGCTCGCGATCCGATCATAGCGCCCGCCGATGCCCCTGATGAACAGTTCGGCCCCGCGGTCCTTGTCGAACAGGATCGTGCGCGGGGCGAACTTCTGCGCTTGTGCGGCGAGGAAGTTCATCACCACGGTCTTGCCCGATCCCGAGGGGCCAATGACGGTGAAGTTGCCAAGGTCCCCGGTGTGGAAATTGAAGAAGAACGGGGTGCGGCTGGTGGTCTGCAGCAGCGTGACCGCCTCGCCCCAGTGATTGCCCTCGGCCTGGCCGAGAGCCATGCCGTGCAGGGATCCGAAGCTCGCCATGTTGGCGCTCGAGATCATCGCACGGCGGGCGATGTAGGCCTCATTGCCGGGAAACTGGCCCCAGAACGCCGGTTCGAGGTTGGTATCCTCGCGCACCACGATGGCGCCGGTGTCCGCGAGCGCCGCCGCACAGGCCGCGGTTGCCTCGTCGAGCTCCGGCAGGGTCGCCTCGCGCACCAGAACCGTCAGGTGGTGATCGCCGAAGCCGACCGCGCCGTTGCCCAGCGCATCGCGCGCGGCGAGCATGTCGGCGCGCTCGGCCATAGCCTCCTCGTCGGCCGACTTGAGGCGGCGGATCGCAAGATCCATCCGCTCCCGCGCCGTCGTCCGCTCGGACGGGGCGTAGCTTTCCGAGACGATCATCTCGAACGGCTGGCGCAGCAGCGCATCGAGCAGGCCGGGGCTGGTCGCCTCGGGGTAATCCTTGAGGCTGAGGATCGCGGCGAAATCAGGCTCGCCGCTTCCCCGCAACTCCATCGCGTCGAGTCCGAAGCTCGCCCGGCGATAGGGCAGCATCTGGCCGATGTCGGTGTCTTCGGCCGGGCGGCGCACCGGCCGCATCTCGCCGTTGTAGAGCGCGGAGAGCAGCTCGAGGATCTCGTTGTTGGTCGCCCCGCTCGGCCCCTGGTAGTCGTCGAGCAGCGCCGCGCCATAGGCCTGCAGCGATGCGACGAGTCCCGTGGCGGCGGCCTTGAGCGCGCGCACGTCGCGGGGATCGGGCTCGATCTCCCGGCGCCCCTTGCGCGACCACATCTTGCCCGCGCGTTCGGCAAGGCCCGCTTTCCCCCGGGCGGGCCGGCGGATCAGGGTAACGAACTGGTCGTTCACGAATAGCGAGCCGCCCGCGAGCCGTTCCTTCCAGCGGCGGTCGATGTGCGCTGTCAGCGGGTCGGGGAACGCGGCCTCAAGCTCGATTTCCACCCTGCGGCGGATGACATGATGGTACAGCACGAAGCGTGCATCGAGCGTCGAGCGCAGCATGACCTCGCGCGTCGCAGCGTGGTGGTTGAGAGCGTCCGAATCCTCGGTCTCGAACAGCAGGCCGGGAACCTGGAGCGCGGTCATCACGCTGCCGTCGCGCAGCAGCAGCGTGCTGCCGTCGATCAGCCGCGCATAGGGCAGGCGGTCGCCGGCGCGGGCTTCCTTCGCGCTCCAGGCGGCGGCGCCAATCCACTTGCTCATGACCGTTTGCTCATACTCGCCAATCCTTCCGTCAGGCGGCGTAACTGTTGCAGCCCCAGCGCTTCCAGTTCGGGACGCGGGGGCATCTGCTGACCTTGGTCAGCCAGAGATCGAATACGCGAGGCTCACGCAGGCAGGCAAAATAGCCGACGAGGTGGAACACTGCCGCCGCGGGCAGCGCCCACCAGCTACCGGTGATCAGGAACAGCTCGGTCGTCAGCGCGAAGTTGATGATGAAATAGTTGTACGTCACGCCCGCGAACATCTGCGGGCGGGTCAGCGCGCGATGGACGGGATGGCGGACCAGTTCCATTGCTCAGCTCGCCGCCGCAGCGCCCTGGATGCCGGCGACGATGCTCGCCGAACCGAACAAAATGAACACGCCGATGATCACGGTCGCGCCAAAGCGCCAGTTGAGCCGGCCGGTGAGCATCATGAAGCCGACCGCCGCGACCGCCATCACCGCGACCGCGGTGGCGACGTTGCCGAGCAGCGTGCCCTGGAGCCACGACAGCGCGGCGACGATCGGACCCGACCCTTGCGGATCCTGCGCGAAGGCGGCGCTGGAGACGGCGACCAGGGACAAAGGAAGGAAGCGGGTGAAGCGGATCATACGGGTCAGTTCGGCTTTCGTGAGTGATCGGAGAGGCGGCCCATGATGGCGGCCACGTACCCCTGGGTTTCGCGTATGCGCGGGATGCCCCCAGCCGCGATCACGCGACCGGGTCCGGCGTTGTAGGCTGCAAGCGCCTTTTCGATGTCGCCGTCGAAGCGGTCCATCTGCTCGCGCAGGTAACGCGCGCCGCCCTCGAGATTGGCGAACGGATCGTCGGGGTCGACCCCAAGGTAGCTTGCCGTGCCCGGCATCAGCTGCGCCAGCCCGCGCGCGCCGACCGGCGAGCGCGCGGCAGCATTCCAGCGGCTTTCCTGCCAGACCATCGCTTCGATCAGCGCCGGCGAAAGGTCGAACCGCCGGGCGAGTTCGTGCACCTTGGCGGCGTAGAGCGCGGGAACCAGACCCGCCTGTGCTGCAGCATCGGCTATGGCATGCGGCGGTACCGGAAAGTCCGCCGCGAGCTCGACCAGTTCGGGTGCGGGCGCCGAAGCCGGCACGGGCGCGGCCGCATGCGCGCCGGAAATCCAGCGCGGCCCCTGCGGACCGATCTCCATCACGTCGGCGTGAGCGGGTACCGCGGCGCAAGTCAGCGCCAGCACGGCAAACCCTCCCATCCGGGACAGAATCATCGCACAACCCTCCATCCAGGCCCCCGTGCCTACACTAAATGTTACGCGGGTGACAGATTCCTGAACCGGGATCGGCAAACCATCGTCAAAAAATCAGCTTCGCGGCCCGTGGCCGGTCTCTTGCAACTTCCGTGACTTAGCCAAAGGGCTGCGCGAAGCTGGCCATCCGGACCCCGGGACGAGCCGCCGGATCGACCCGTCTGCCATCACGCCGCAGCCGTCCGCAACTGGCGGTTGTAGAACCAGCCGATGCCGATGAGGCTGAAGCCAAGCGCCATGAACGAGGCGACCCGGCCCAGCCCCTCGAGGCCGGCAGCGTCGACGAGGAACACCTTGAGCACCGCGGCGACCATCACCGCCAGCGAACCCACCCGCCAGGTGCGCCCTCCCCGCCCGCGAGACCCCCACAGCAGGAACAGCGCCGCCAGCACGATGGCGGTGAACGAGCGCAGCAGGTCCTCGGTCGGTGAGACGGGCGGGGCCATCAGGAGCGAACCGGCAAAGGCCTGTCGCAGTTCGGACAGCGCAAACGCGGCGAGAACGGCCATCGTCGCCGCATCGATGCTCCACCCCAGCCAGGGCGGCTCCTTCGCCAGCCGGTGACCGACGAGAAGAAGCGCGGCGAGAGGGGCGGCATACATCGCGACAAGCGCGTTCGCGATCGGGAGCGGACCGACCGCTTGCTCGCTCCAAAGCGGGTTATGGAGGACCAGCGAAAACCAGCCGAAATGTAAAAGCGCACCTATCGCGAGTGCCAGACCCGCACGGGTAAGGCCCCGGGCGAGCGCGAGCCATGCGCCTCCCACAAGGAGTGCCTGCCAGAGTGAGCGTTCAACCACCCCCGTATCGACGAAATCGGCGCCCGCTACTCCCGCAAAGAGTACGCGGAAGCCCACGTGCACGGCAACGAGGCAGCCTGCAAACGCCGCCGCCTCGAGGACCCGTCGCAGCGCGGCGTGCGGCACGCCAGCCCGGCGCCACGCGGCCGATAGGAAAGCGATTGGCAGGAGGTCGAGTGCAACTGTCCGCAATGCCGGCAGCTTTTCCACCGTTACCGGCACGCCGACCAATCCCTCTAGCCCAGCCCTGAGCCAGGTGCCGAGGGGATCAAGCGCCCACAGCGCAGCGATGGCCCACAATGCCGCAATCGCGCCGAAGGCCCGTCCCGTGCGCAGCGCGAAGCTCGCCGCGACGATCGCCGCCGCCCACGGCATTGCGCCTTCCGGCAGGACCTGCGCGGCGGCGTCATAGGCGGCAATCGCGGCGATGCCCTGAGCAGTCCATACCCAACGTGGATCGATTCCGGCGGACCGGCCTGCGAGCAGGGCCGCCCCCACCGCGATGCCAGCGGTCGCTACGAGCGCGAGCGCGAGCCCGGGCGAAGGGGCATCGGCAAGCCCGTCGATGAAGCGCAGGTGGATCGCGATCGCAAGCCCGAGGGCAACGAGCGCCGCCTGCGCAACGTCGATCGTCCGGCCCGCTGCGCGCCCCAACTGCACGAGCGGCACGCCGGCGAAGATGGCGGCGAGACCCCCCGCGACGAGACCGAATTCCTGCGCTTGCGCCGATGGCCATAACGCAACGAGCGCCATGGCGACAGCGGCAGCGACCGCGTTCGCCTCGCGCATCGCCGGCTCGCGCCAGCCAAACCACGCGAGCGCGGCGCCCAGCAGCATGTAGAGCCCCCATTCCAGTCCGCCGAACCCGCCCTGCTGGACCAGTATGGCGAGTTGCAGCGCAGCAAGGCCCGATGCGCCGACCCGGACGAGCCGGCCAGGCCGGGCGCCGGTCCCCGAGAGAGCCGGCAGGACGGCGCCCAAAAGCACCAGATAGGCGCCCAGCACGGCGGTTTCCGGCGTTCGCTCCGTTCCGCCCGCGATGAGCAACGCGCCCCATCCCAGCCCCCCGGCAAGCGCGGCAATGCCCAGCCAGGCGCGGCCCTGCCGGCGTCCGGTAAAGGCGAGGCCTGCGGTCACCAGCGCGAGGTAGAGTGTGAGGAGGGGCAGGTTAGCGTCCTCGCTGCCCACGAGCGCGGGGGCGGCGAACCCGCCGACGAGCGCGAGGATGGCGCTCGGCAGTCCGAATCGGAACGACAGTCCGATCGCCGCGCCGGTCACGCCGGCCAGTGCCACGAACGCCGCGCCCGAGCCGATCAGCCCGTAAGCGCTTCCGGCAAGATAAAAGGCGGCATAAAGCGTCGCGAGGCCTGCGCCGGCCAGCGCCTGCGCGACGCGCGGGTCGGCAACCCTTTCGCGCCAGCGAAATGCGGCCTCGGCGCCGCCGACAAGGGCGAGACCGAACAGTCCCGCGAGCAGCACTCGCACCGCCGGGGTCAGCAGGCCCGCGTCGATCGACCAGCGGACAAGAAAAATCCCCGCCACCGCGAGGGTCACTCCGCCGACCCATATCGGCAGCAACCGCCCGAAGACGTCCTCGAAATCGAAGCGCGGCACCGCCAGGCGGCCCCATCCCGCGGCGCGCTCGTGCAAAGCGCCAGGCGGGCCAGACGACAGACCTGCAAGCGCCGCGGCATCGGCTGCCGGTCCGTGCGCAGCGGCCGGGACGGGCAAGTCGGGTTCCATCGCGCGTCCGGCAGGAACCGCGCCCGGCGCCGGGCGCGACACGCCGCCGCGCAGTTCGCTCCGCAGCTGCGCCAGCTCGCGCTCGAGCCGGCTCACCCGTCGCCAGACGAAAGCCACGACCCCAATCAGGGCCAGAACGACGAGTCCCTCCATCACCCGGCACCGTCCACCCCGGTCGCGGTTTTTTCAAGCCGGCCCGGAACCGAATGCACATCCGTTCGATAAAACGAGGACGTGGTGGACGATGTCAGACGATACCCCCTGACGGGCCGTTTCCTCATGGGACGGTCCCGCCACGCCATGGGCGAGCGGGAAAAGGAACTGCTCGAGCAATCGATCGAGGAAGTCGTGGACCTGGAAGGCCAGGCGTGCCTCCTGGCCCGGGGCCAGCTGACCGACCGGTCGACCATGCTGATAGACGGTTTCATCGTGCGCACGATCACAGAGCACGACCGGCGTTATATCGTGGGCATCCAGGTGCCGGGAGATTTCGTCGACCTTCATGCCTTTGCCCTGAAGCGCCTCGATCACGACGTCGTCACGCTGGGACCGGCGCGCGTAGGGCTTGTCTCGCATGCGCGAATTGCAGACATTCACGCGAACGAACCCCACCTTTCGCGGCTGTTCTGGTTCTCGACGCTGCTCGATGCCGCGATCCACCGGCAGTGGACGCTCAAGCTCGAGCAGCTGAAGGCCAGCCGCCGCGTGTCGCACCGCCTGTCGGAAATCTGGCGGCGTCTCGAGATGGTCGGACTCGGTCGGGCGAACGGGTTTCGTGCCCCGCTGACCCAGACCGACCTTGCCGACATGTGCGGCACGACCGCGATTCACATGAACCGGGCGCTGTCCGAACTGCGGCGCGCGGAAATCGCCGAGTTTCGCCGCGGGCTGGTCGTCGTGCCCAACCGGACGAAGCTGGAGCGCCACGGCGACTTTGACCCCGGTTATCTCTACGGGCACGGACCGCTCTACATCGAGGACAAGCTCGACGGGATCGACTGACGCGCCTGGCGGTCTCGCCTCAGCCGTGCGCACCGAAAAGGTTGGCGATCGCCACCGAAACTCTCAGTGACAGGGCGTGGGCTGCCTCGATCGGCTCGATGAATTCGCGATGGATCGCGGCGTAGCCCTCGCCTTCGCCGTCCGGATAGGAGCCGGGCTCGTCAACCGCGTAGTCGCTCGTCCGGCTGACCTGGGCCGGGTAGGCCCGCCGCAGCTGCGCCAGGGCGTCGTCGATCCGAAGGGTGAAGACCATCTCCAGCACGTCGTCGCGGCTGATGTCGTTGGCGCGGGCGAACGCCGGGATGCTTACCGCCTTGAGGAACATGTGCTGAAGGAGCGCCAGCCGCAGCGCCTGCAGCACTCCGATCTCGCGCCGCACCTGTTCGCGAGTGGGCAGCAGGCTGTCGTCGGGCACGAGGTCGAGCAGGCGATGCAACTTGAGCGCGTCGACACGCAGACGCGACGCGAGTCGGCGGAACACGCCGTTGCGATCGTCCTTGGTGAGATACTCGGCCAGCGCCGCGCAGGCGGGAGCGAGATGTTCTTCCGTCCCGCGATAGGTGCGGCTTGCCCAGTAGGCCGAATTGAAGAGCTCGCCGTAGGCGGCCACCGTCTTGATGCTGGCCAGCGCATTCGCCGCGCGGACTAGCCGCACGATCTGCCGCCCGCGCGGGCTTTCGCGCAGCAGCGCGGCCATGTCCTCGAGATTGCCGTCCGCCGCGCTGCCCACGCCGGCGATGATGTTCACCGGATAGCCGAGCTGCTGGAGAATGGCGTTGTGCGGGATTGCGCGGATCTGGCGCAGCGACATGTCGCGGTCGGCGGCGAGGTCCGACTGGCGGCGCGACCTGCGGCTACCGGTCTCTACCAGCATGCCAAGGCCGAACGCGGTGATCGCGCGGGCATATGTCCGGCTTTCGAGATGGTCGCGCTGGTGGTCCTTGATGGCCCGGTAGAAGTCGAGGCTGAGGTCGGTGCGGCGGTAGAACGGGTCCGCGGGCGCATCGGCATCGGTGTCGGCCGGACGCAGCGACGCGATGCGGGTCAGCGTGGCGAGTGCCAGTTCGGGTGTGAAGAAGAACAGGTAGCCGTCGCCCCCCTGAAAGCTGACCTCGGGTTCGAGCGCGATTCCCGCCCGCACGAACCGGCGGCGCGCCCAGGGGGACAGCGGCCACTCGAGCCGGTCGGCGAACCCGGACGGGTGGGCACCGCGCCCCATGCTCTCGCCGTGCGTGTCGAAGATCAACGCGGCGACGTCGGTCAGTCCGTTGGCTTCCATCGCGGCCGCGAGCCGCCCCTGGAGGCGCTCGATCGCGAGGCTCGCCGGAATCTGCCCCACGAACCGGCCCGCGTCGGAAAATCCCGTTTGCACTGCGACCCGGCCGCGGGCGCGGGCATAGGTCTGGTAGGCCGGCTCTGCGAGGAGCGAATCGAACAGGCGGCCGCCGTGCTCGAGCGCGCTCTCGGTCTCGAACAGTGGCGATACGTCGACCTTGTCCGCGATGCCGAACAGCTTGGCGAAGTAGAGCGCGGCCAGCACGGTCGCCGGCTGTTCGCACTCGGCGATGAGCATTCTGATCGGGGCGTCGGCGTCGACGTGATGGAGGATCTGCGCCATCGCGAGGAACTGGCGGATCGCGGTGGAACTCTCGACCGCGAGTGCGGCGAAATTGGCCTTCAGCGGCGTGACGCCCGTCAGCATCGCGCGGAGCGTGGCGATTGCGCCGCGGCTGCCGATGTCGATCTCGTGCCCCTCGGGAAGCCGGCGGCGGATCGCGTTGTGAAGCTGGCTGGCGTTCACCCGGAAGTGGATCCAGCCCATTCCCAGGCCGTCCGCGCGCATTGCCGCGGCCAGCGTGCGCATGGCCACCGCCCGGTCGCCGTCCGCCTCGCGCTCGAGCTGCTCGATCACGGGGCGAAGCGAAAGCAGCTTGTCGGGATGATCCGCGGTCAGGCGGTTGGCTGCTCCCGACAGCGCCGCAGGGTCCGAGAGATCGTCCGTGAAGGCATGGGCGTGCAGCGCAGCGTGCTCTCCGGCGCGGCGCAGCGTTCCGACCAGTTCGTGACCAGGCGCAATATCCTCAAGCACATCGGCGTATCGCGAGAGCCGCATCGCCTTCTCGCCCAGGCGATAGGCAATCGAGGTGTGCCACTTGATGTCGGTGCGGCCGTCCATGTCGTAGCCCACCCATGTGGCGAAGCGGAACGGCAGCGGATCGAACTCGGTCCAGCGATCGGGCCATCGCTCCTTCGCCGAGGCGAGCAGGTCGCGGACGATGCGATCACGCGCGTCCTGCGCATGGCCGATCGCCCGCATCGCGCGTCCGTGTTCATAATCGAGAGTTACCGGGGGCCGCTCTCCCGCGACGACACAGACACTCTCGTCAATCCCGCCCGGCCCGCTCGCTGCATCGGCGACCGAATCGGCCTCGGCGGGGCCGAGCAGGAAGGTCGGGTGCGCGGTGAACACCGCGTGGAGCTGCGGGCGCGACCAGCGAGCGGCGAACGCATCGAAGTCCGCTTCCTCTGCCACGAGTGCCGCGAGCGTCTCGGGAGCCTGGGTCGGCTCGACCAGCCGGCGCAGCCGCTCGGCCCGACTCTGCATTCCCGAGCATTCGAGTTCAGCGATCATCGCGCCCAAGCCGCCAAGCCCGAGCTTGCCGCTCTCGAGCTCGCGCGACAGGTCGAGCGACAGCTGAAAGACCGGATTGAACAGCGGCGTGTCGGCGGTTTGCCGATGATGAACGCGCAGGCGTTCGACGAGATCGGCAACCGTTTTCACGGCTTCAGCGCCGCGGCTTCGCGGGCCAGCGCCTCGACCCTGACGCGATCGGGCGCGCCCTTGGGCGAGACCCAGCTTCCGCCGACGCAGAGGACCGGTTCGAATGCCAGCCAATCCGGCGCGGTATCGAGGCCGATGCCCCCCGTGGGGCAGAAACGACACTGCCCGAACGGCGCGGCGAGCGCCTTCAGCGCGGGCAGGCCCCCTGCGGCCATCGCGGGGAAGAACTTGAAATGCGAAAGGCCAAGGTCGAGCCCGCGCATGATGTCGCCCGCGTTGGCGATCCCGGGCAGAAAGGGGATGCCGCTGTCGACCGCCGCCTTGCCGAGCCGGTCCGTCAGGCCGGGCGAGACGATGAACTCGCTACCGGCGTCGATCGCCTCTTGAAGCTGGTCCGGATTGGTGACCGTCCCCGCCCCGACGATCGCGCCGGCGACCTCCTTCATCGCGCGGATGGCGTCGAGCGCGGCCGGCGTGCGCAGGGTGACCTCGAGAACCGGCAATCCGCCGGCTACCAGCGCTTCGGCGAGCGGGACGGCGTGGGCCAGGTCGTCGATCACGATCACCGGGATTACCGGCGCGGCCTGCATGATGGATGCGATACTGGTCACTTGCGCGCTCCCGAATGCTCGGAGATGAAGGCGGCGGCGGCTCCGAACAGGCCGGGCTGCGGGTGGACGATCAGCTTGACGGGGATGCCCGCCATCATCTCGGCAAAGCGGCCCTTGGCACGGAACCGCTCGGCAAAGGCGGACCTGAGCAACGTTTCGCGGATGCGATAGCCGAGCCCGCCGGCGATCACCACGCCCTTGGCCCCGTGTGCGAGCGCCATGTCGCCCGCCACCGATCCCAGCGACATGCAGAACCGGTCGACGGCGGCTGCAGCGAGGCTGTCGGATCCGTCCATCCCGCGGGTCCATATCGCGATGTCGTCCTCTTCGTGCACCGCACGGCCCTCGAGCGCGGCGAGAGTCTGGTAGATGTCGGAAATCGCCGGACCGGACACGACCCGTTCGGCCGATACCCGGTTGTGTCGCTTGCGCAGCCGCGCGAGGATCGCGTCCTCGATCTGGTCGAGCGGGGCGAAATCGACGTGCCCGCCCTCGGTAGCCGATACGCGGTAGGTGCCATCGGGCTCGCGGTAGAGATGCGCCACGCCAAGACCGGTGCCCGGTCCCAGCACCGTCAGCCGGCCCGTCCCGGGAAGCGGGCCCTCGGGGCCGGTCAGGTGGATGAACTGTTCTTCGGGAGCGCGGGCGACCGCGTGCGCGACCGCCTCGAAGTCGTTGACGATGGTGAAGCGTTCGACGCCGAGCTTCTCGCGCACGAGGCCGGGACGGATGATCCACGGGTTGTTGGTGAAACGGATCACCTCGCCGCCGACAGGTCCCGCGATCGCCATGCTGACCGCGTCGGGCAGCGTGCCGCCCTGCCGCTCGCGAAAATCCTCCCACGCGGTCTGGAAGCTCGCGTGATCTTCGGTGTGGAGGGTCTCGGGCTCGCCGAGCGCGATCGAACCGTCGCGGGCGAGAGTCGCGATCGCGAAGCGCGCGTGGGTGCCGCCGATGTCGACCACGACGAGGTCGCTCGCCTTCCTGGCCATCACAGCCCTCCCGCCGCCAGCATCGCGCTCGCGCCGCGTTCGGCGGAATCGGCGCCGATGCGAAACATCGCGTAGAGTTCGCGGCCCATTCCCTGCTCGTCCACGGGCATCGCCGCCGGCTCGCGGGCGGACAGGTCGGCATCGGTGGAGAGTGCGCCGGTGTTCGCGCAGAGCCGCACCATGTCGCCGTCGCGTAACCGGGCGAGCGGCCCTCCGCCCAGCGCCTCGGGCGTGCAGTGGATCGCGGCGGGCACCTTGCCGCTCGCGCCGCTCATCCGTCCGTCGGTGACGAGCGCGACCCTGTAGCCCCGGTCCTGCAGCACGCCGAGCGGCGGTGTCAGCTTGTGCAGTTCGGGCATGCCGTTCGCGCGCGGTCCCTGAAAGCGCACCACGACGACCACGTCGCGATCGAGTTCGCCGTTCGCGAAGGCTTCGGCGACGGCGTGCTGGGTGTCGAACACGCGGGCCGGAGCCTCGATCGTCCAGCGTTCCTCGTCGACCGCGCTGGTCTTGAAGCAGGCGCGGCCCAAGTTGCCCTCGACCAGACGCATCCCGCCATCGGGCTGGAAGGGCGCCGAAACGGGCCGCAGCATGGTATCGTCGCCGCTTTCGCCGACCTCGCGCCAGGCGAGCGTCTCTCCATCGAGCCATGGCTCCCTGGCGTATCCGGCGAGGTCGCCGCCCCAGATCGTGCGGATGTCGCGGTGAGCGAGTCCGGCTTCGAGCAGTTCGCCGATCACGTAGCCCATGCCGCCCGCGGCATGGAAATGGTTCACGTCGCCCGATCCGTTGGGATAGACCCGCGCGATCAGCGGCACGACCGACGAAAGTTCGGAGATGTCGTTCCAGTCGAGCGCAATCCCGGCGCTGCGGGCCATGGCCGGCAGGTGGATCGCATGGTTTGTCGAACCGCCCGTCGCGAGCAGGCCGACGACGGCATTGACGAAAGCCTTCTCGTCGCAGGTCCGCGCCATCGCATATTCGGGATCGTCGGCAACCTCTGCCAGCCGGTGCACCGCCGCGCGGGTCAGCGCCTGGCGCAGCGGGGTACCCGGCGGCACGAAGGCGGCGCCCGGCACGTGGAGCCCCATCATCTCCATCATCATCTGGTTCGAGTTGGCGGTACCGTAGAACGTGCAGGTACCCGGCGAATGGTAGCTTGCGCTTTCGCTCTCGAGCAGTTCGGCGCGGGTCGCCTTGCCCTCGGCGTACAGCTGGCGGACCTTCTGTTTCTGCTTGTTGGCGATCCCCGTCGGCATCGGGCCGCTGGGAACGAACACCGCCGGCAGGTGGCCGAAACGCAGTGCCCCCATGACAAGGCCGGGAACGATCTTGTCGCAGATGCCGAGCAGCGCCATGCCATCGTACATCGCGTGGCTCATCGCGATGGCGGTGGCGAGAGCGATCGTGTCGCGACTGAACAGGCTGAGTTCCATCCCGTCCTGTCCCTGCGTCACGCCGTCGCACATCGCGGGGGTGCCGCCGGCAACCTGGCAGGTCGCCCCGACCTCGCGCGCCCAGACCTTCATCTGCGGCGGATAGGCCCCGTAGGGTTGGTGGGCCGACAGCATGTCGTTGTAGGCAGTAACGATGGCGAGGTTGGGTCCGCGCATGCTCGCGATCGCGGGCTTGTCCTCCAGCGCGGCGGCGAAACCGTGCGCAAGGTTCGAGCAGCCGAGGGAGTTGCGATCGGGCGCCCGCTCGCGCTCGCGGTCCATCAGCGAAAGATAGCGCCCCCGGCTGTCGCGGCTGTTGGCCGCGATCCGCTCGGTCACGCGGTGAACGGTGTCGTGAAGTCTACTCATGCCAGCTAACCCCGTCGCGCTCGGCAAGGGCGATCGCAGCGCTCGGCCCCCACGATCCCGCGGTGTAGGTCCGCGGCTTCAGCCCGGCCTCGGTCCACCGGGCGCGGATCGCGTCGATCCATTCCCACTGCGCCTCGACCTCGTCGCGGCGGACGAACAGCGTCTGGTCGCCCTCGACAAGGTCGAGCAGCAGCCGCTCGTAGGCGATCCGCTTGACTGCGCCGGCAAAGGCGTCGGGCATCGAGATGTCGAGCGGCACCGGGCGCAGCCTGAGCCCCTCGCGATCGAGGCCGGGAACCTTAGCCATCAGGCGGAGCGAGATGTTTTCCTCGGGCTGGATGCCGATGACGAGCCGGTTCGGCTGGGTCTTTGCGCCGCGGCTCTCGAAGATCGAGAACGGAATGCAGCGGAACTGGACGACGATCTCGGTCACCCGCTCGGGCAGGCGCTTGCCTGTGCGCAGGTAGAATGGCACGCCTTTCCAGCGCCAGTTGTCGACGTGAGCCTTGATCGCGACGAAGGTCTCGGTGTCGGAATCCCTGCCCAGCTCGTCGTCGTACCCGGGGACCGCCTGGCCTTCGACGGCGCCGGCCCGGTATTGGCCGGTCACCGTCTCGCCGTCGCCGATCGGGCGCAGCGATCGCAGGACCTTGACCTTTTCGTCGCGCACCGCGGTCGCGTCGAAGCTGGTCGGCGGCTCCATGCATACGAGCGCGAGGAGCTGGAGCATGTGGTTCTGGACCATGTCGCGCAGCGCGCCGCTGTCGTCGTAATAGGCGACGCGGCTTTCCAGCCCGACCGTCTCGGCCACCGTGATCTGGACATGGTCGATGTAATTGGCGTTCCAGATCGGTTCGAACATCACGTTCGCGAAGCGCAGCGCGAGCAGGTTCTGCACCGTTTCCTTGCCGAGATAGTGATCGATGCGGAAGATGCGGTCCTCGGTAAAGGCCGCCGCCACGGCGTCGTTGATCTCGCAGCTCGATTCCAGATCGGTGCCGAGCGGCTTTTCAAGACCGATCCGCACGTTCGGCCCGGTCAGCCCCGCCGCCTGAAGGCCGGCAATCGTCGGTTCGAAAAGACTCGGCGCGGTCGAGAGGAATATCGCCAGGCCCTTGTCCGGCGTGCCGACCTTCCGCGCCAGGGCATCGAAGCCGGCAATCGTCGAAGCGTCGAGCGCCTGGTAGCTCAGCCGGTTGAGGAACTCGGCCATCCCGCCGCGGCGATTGGGCGGCAGGTACTTCTCGAGCGCCTCGCGGGCGAAATCCCGAAACTCGGCATCGGTCATCTCGCTGCGCGCCGTGCCGACGATCTGCAGGTCGGACGAGAGCAGCCCGTCGTGCGCGAGCGCGCACAGTGACGGCAGGAGCATGCGTTGCGAGAGATCGCCGGTAGCGCCGAACAGAAGCAGCCTGTCGGCGGTGAAATCGGCGCTGGTGCGGGCTTCGGTCATTGCGCTCCGGTGGCGGTTGACGAAATCGTGTGGCCTTTGCCTAGCGACGCTCACCTTCAGAGGATAGCGCGGGCATACTTATTCATGTCCCCATGGCTGTTACGGCGATCTCGCGTCGATGGTTCCGCTCGCGGTGCTCGGCAAGATAGACCGCCTGCCACGTACCGAGGGTCATTCGCCCGTCCGAGAACGGGATCGTCAGCGCGGTACCGGTCGGCATTGCCTTGATGTGCGCGGGCATGTCGTCAGGCCCCTCGCAATCGTGTTCGTACAGGCTTCCCTCGGGCGCCGCGCGGGCGAGCCATCGCGAAAGGTCGCGGCGGACCGCCGGGTCGGCGTTCTCGCTGATCAGCAGGCTCGCGCTCGTGTGGCGGCAGAACAGGGTCAGCACCCCATCACAGAGTTGCGAATCGTTCAGCCATGCAGCGACATCCGCAGTGATGTCGGTGAACCCCGCGCCCGCGGTTTCGAACGCCAGCGTACCGCCCTCGACCCTCATGCCCGCTCGGCAATGGCGAGTGTTCGCTGGGCCGCCTTGAGATGCGGGATGTCGAGCATCTTTCCATCGAGGCCGACCACGCCGGCGCCCGGCTCCGCCTCGAATGCAGCGACCACGCGGCGGGCAAAGGCAACCTCGTCTTCGCTCGGCGTGAAACCGGCATTTATCGGGCCTACCTGCGCGGGGTGAATCGCCAGCCGGCCTGAAAAACCTTCCGAGAACGCCTGCCGGCTGCTCGCCACCAGGCCCGCCTCGTCTCGGAAATCGGCGTGGAGCGTCTCGATCGCCGGAACACCGGCGGCATGCGCGGCCATCAGGGTGAGCGAGCGGACCATGCGATAGGTGAACAGGAATTCGCCGTCAGGCCCCCGGTTGCCGATCGCCCCGAGAGCCGCGGCAAGGTCCTCCGCGCCCCAGGTGATAGCGCGCAGCCGCGGCAGGTCGGCGGTGGCGTAGTCGCCCAGCCGGAACGGCGCGATCGCCGTCTCGCTGGCAACGGGAATGATCCCGATCGACCCGGGCGCCAGTCCGTGGGCCAGCTCCATGTGATCGAGCAGGCTCGACAGTCGCGCGCAGTCCTCCGGACCGTCGGGCTTGGGCAGCATGATCCCCTCGGGTCGCACCGGCACGACAGCAGCGAGGTCGGCTTCGGCAAGGCCGCTGGCGAGCGGGTTGATCCTCACCCAAAGGCCCGGCGCACCGGCTGCCTCCCGGTCGAAGCCATGGAGGAAGTCGGCGACCTTCTGGCGCGCAGCGGGCTTTGCCGCGGGGGCGACGGAATCCTCCAGATCGAGGATGACCGCGTCGGCGCCGCACCCCGCCACCTTACCCAGCTTCTTGTCGCTGTCCCCAGGAATGAAGAGAAGGCTGCGGAGCGCGCCGTGCAGGGCCTGGGTCATGCCGGCCTCTTGCGCTGGAGGCCGCTACGCTTGCACTGGGCAACGAGCGTTCCGTCCTGATTGTAGGCGCGGTGGGCGAAGGTGACGACGCCCGCGCCGGGACGCGACCTGCTTTCGCGCAATTCAAGCACCTCGGTTTCGATCCGCAGTGTATCGCCGACGAACACCGGGGCGGGAAAGCGAACCTCGTCCCAGCCGAGGTTGGCGATCGCGGTGCCGAGCGTAGTGTCGCCAACCGAGACCCCAACCATCAACGACAGCGTAAAGCACGAATTGACGAGGATGCGGCCGTACTCGCTGGCCTTCATCGCCTCTGCGTCGAGGTGCAGCGCTGCGGGGTTGTGACTCAGCGTCGTGAACAGCAGGTTGTCGGTCTCCGTCACCGTGCGGCGGATCGGGTGATCGAACGTCTGCCCAACGGATAATTCGTCGAACCACAGGCCCGGCATGCGCTTCTCCTTTGCTCGCGATGCGACTAGCGCGGCGAAGATTCAAAAGACAGGGGGGCGGCAGGGGAAACCGTCGCCACAGCAAACCGTTCGGGCCAGACCATGACGATATCCATCTCCGCCAAGTTCGATTTCCATCTCGATGCGCCGACCGACCTCATTCTTCAGTTCGAGGCGGCCGCCATCCCCGAACAGACGATCCATTCGGCCAAGACGGTCCTGACCTGCGGCGATCACTGCGCCCGCGTTCCCGCACACGAGGCCATCGGCGAGCGCATCCTCGTTCACGCCGAAGGCCGCTTCGAGGTTGACTATAACGCGACGGTCGATGTCCACCGGCTTGCCCCCGAACTGGCAGGACTCGACCAGTTGCCTCCCCACGACCTGCCGGGCGATCCGCTCGAGTACCTGCTCGATTCGCGCTACTGCCCTGCGGATCGGCTGCAATCGTTCGCGGAGGACGAATTCGGCGGGACCAGCGGCGGCGACCGGATCGTCGCGATCCGCGACTGGATCGCGCAGCACTTCACCTACGAGCCGGGGAGCAGCACGGCGACCACCACCGCGCTCGACAGCTTTGTCGAGCGGCGCGGGATCTGCCGTGACTATGCCCACGTCCTCATTACCCTGGCCCGGGCATCGACGATCCCGGCGCGGTACGTGTCGTGCTTCGCGCCCGGGGTCGAACCGCCCGATTTTCACGCCGTGGCCGAGGTCTTCCTTGCCGATCGCACCACGCCGGGGGGCGGCGCGTGGTACATTGTAGACGCGACCGGGATGGCCAGCGCCGAAGAGACGGTGAAGATCGGCGTGGGCCGGGATGCCGCCGACGTCAGCTTTCTCACCAGCTTTGGCCCTTCGCACTTCGGCAACAAGACGGTCACCGTTGCGCGCACGGGTTAATCATTGCGATCCCGCCGTCCCGCAGGGGGACGCGCTGACCGCGCGGGCTGGCCCCATGGACCCCAAGCCGTCTAGATAGGCCGATGGAATCGATGCTGAAATGGGCGGTCGGCGGCGTGCTTGCGGTGCTGCTAGGCCTCGGTGGAGCAGCGCTCGCCACCGGCGCGGCGAGCCACGGCCGCGACCGTGCCTCCGCCCCCGCCCTCTCGGCTCCGGCCGCGCGTGGCGAGGCAATGCCATCAGCTGCCGGAAAGCCGGATGAAGCAGCCATATCGCCGGGCGGAAACCCTTTCACGGTCAAGCGCATCCTGCCCATCGACGGCCCGATCAAGTACGGCGAATGGCACTGGGACGACGAGGGCGTGCCCGACGGGCCGATCGTGATGACGGTGGACCTCGACGCGCGGGTGCTGTCGATATTCAAGGGCGGCTACGAGATCGGGGCGGCCGCCGTGCTTATCGGGACCGATGAATACCCGACTCCGCTCGGCACGTTCCCGATATTGTACAAGCAGCGCCACAATGTCTCGGAAAAATACGACAACGCGCCGATGCCATGGTCGATGTTCCTGACCCGGGACGGCGTCGCGATCCACGGCGGCAGCGTGGTCGAGAACGGGTATGCAAGCCACGGTTGCATCGCCGGGCCCGACGAGTTCGTCTCGCGGATATTCGCCATCGCCAAACCGGGCGACCGGGTCGTCATCACCCGCGGTGAGATGATCGGGATGGGCGACAAGATCATCTGATCGGCGCCGCGTTCACGCGCGCCGGGGAGGCTCCCGCTCGAAGCGCCACGCAAGGAACCGCGCCCCGTCGGCGGAACGGCGCCGCGCACGCCTGGCCCTGACGCCGGCAAGCGTGGAGTGACCGTCAGCGTGCAACTGGCCGACCATGCGGGCGACCGCGGAGCGCGCGGCCTCGGCCCCCAGGCTCCGCAGGATAACGGAAACCACCTCGACCTCCAGTGCCGTCGCATATCCGAAGCGGAACCAGGTCGTGTCGCCATCGCTGTCGACGCTCGACGCGATCGCGGCGGCGACGGCATCGTCCACGACCGCTTCCGCCTGCTGAAGCAGGCCGGCGCTGCGCGCGATCATGCGGGGATCGAGATCGGGTAGCGCCGCGAGATGCGCGCGGGCGCGGACCCGGTCGAACCGCTCGTCGGCATTGGAGGGGTCGCGCACCGGCTCGATACCCGCCCTGGCGACGATGTCGGCAAGCTCCGCCCTTCTCCAGCCGAGGAGCGGGCGCACGATCAGGAATTTTGCCGCGCGCTCGTCACCGATCGTCAGGCGGCGCTCGCGGATGCCGGCCAGTCCGGCAAGGCCGCTTCCCCGCGCGAGCCGCATCAGTACGGTCTCGGCCTGATCGTCCGCATGGTGCGCGGTCGCCATCACGGCGCATCCGCGCGCGGCGAACGAGCGGCGAAGCGTATCGTAGCGCGCCGCCCGTGCGCGGTCCTGGAGGTTTCCGGGTTCGACCTCCACCGAAACGATCTCGTGATCGATCCCCAGCCGCCCGCAGACTCGTGCGGCAAAGGCGGCCTCGGCCGCGCTGCCCGGCCGCAGGCCATGGTCGATGGTCGCGGCAATTGTGCGTCCCGGAAGGGCCGCTCCCGCCAGCAGCATCAGCGCAAGGCTGTCGGGTCCGCCAGACAGGGCCACGCCGAGGGGACCGCCGCCGTCGATCCCGGGCCAGAGTCGCGCGAGATCGGCGGAAAAGCGATCGATCAGCTCGGAAGCAACGCCCGTATCAATTGCACTTCACCTTCGCCCGATCGCTTTCGTACTGGCTCCTGAGGCGGCCCGACGCAATCGCCGGATAGGTGTCGGCGAACTCGGCAAGCGCGATGCAGGCACGCTTGGTGTCCTTCATGGCCATCATCGCCTCGGCAAGGAACAGCAGGCTGTCAGGTGCCCGCGCACCCTGCTTGTCTGTCTGGTAATTCTTGAGGAACCATGGCGCGGCCTCCTTGGCCTTGCCGTCGTCCAGATAGGCCCGACCGAGAAGATTGCGGCCATAGCTGATGCGTGAATGGCGGGGGTATTTTTCCACGAACAGCGAAAGCTGCTGCTGCGCCTCGGGGTAAAAGCCCGCATCCCACAGGCGGAAGCCGTAGCTGTATTCGTCGTCGCCGGGATCGTCGGTCTGCGGCTTGGCGATGGCCTGGACCGCTGCCAGTCGCTCGGCGGTCGGCCCGGCCGGCCGGGCCGCCGCCTGGGTCGGCGTGGGCGCCGGCCGGCTTGCCGCAAGCGTCGGGGCCGGCGTTGCCGGCGGGGTCCCGGCAACGCCGCCGGTGGACTGTCCGGCCGCAGCGGCCGCGCCGGACGTCACCTCGAGCGCAGCCAGACGCGATCCGAGCTGGCGGATGGCGTTGGTGTTCTCCTCGGTTTGCGAGGTCAGCCGGGCGAGCTGGGATTCCATCGCGTCGAGCCGCGCGAGGATATCGGTCACGGCGGTCGTCGAGGGCGCTCCCGAAGCCGAGCTGCTGGTCGGCTGCGCGGCGCTGATCTGCGGCTCGAAGTACTTGCCGTCCCCGCCGGGGAACACCTTGCGCTGCAACGCGCGAATCTCCGCCTCGGCCTTCTTGAGCCGCGCCTCGGTTGCGCTGTCCTGCGCGTATGCCGGAGCGGTAACTCCGGTCACAGCCAGAAGCGCCAGCGGAGCGGCCAGCGCGCGAAACGTCGTGATCCCCATCGAACCTGTTCCCGTCGTCTTCATCTAGTCTTCAGGCCGTCTCGCTTCCGGCGGTCGAACCGCCGATGAACGTGGCCGCGTCGTTAAATCGGAGCGCTGCCGCTTGTCGAGCGAGCGCGGGGGCAAAGGTGGGGACAGCGTTCAGGTGCCCTCCGCCTCCGCGGTGGTGGCAGTCGGGGCAGCCGGGTTCGCCGCCGGTGTCGCGGCGCCATCGGTCCCGCGCGCCAGCAAAGCCTCGGCGGTCACGGGCACGTCCTTCACGATGACATCGTCCTCGGCCAGCTTGGGCACGGGACGCCCGCCCACCGTGATGGCGAAGGCATCGGGCCGTCCGGTCCAGACTTGCGGGCCGTCGGCGTCGGGCGGAACGGTAAAGCTCTCGCCCTTCGCCATCTGCTTCTGCATGAGCTGGCTCCCCCTGGCGTCGTAGAACTTGACCCAGACACCGTTGTCCAGCGCGGTGAACACGACCGCTCCCCCGGTAGGTGCGGCAACCGGCGGGGTGCGCGCGGAGGGTGCTTTCGTTGCAGCAGCCTGTTCGGCGGCGCGCTGCTCGTCGAGCAGCGAGCCCGGACCGGCTCCGGGCGCCAGCACCCGCGTGTAGAACATGACCCCGCCGACAAGCAGGATGATGACCGCAAACAGGCTGAACAGCGCGAGTCCCCGCGACGGCACGCGCGCGGGATCGCCGGGTTCAAAGCCGCTTGCCCGCGCCCTGTCTCCCGGCTCGCTGGCGGCAAGTTCGGCGCGAACCTCATCGACCGTGGCGCGCGGATCGAGTCCGACCGCCTTGGCGTACGTGCGCGCGAAGCCGGTCGCGTAGGTGCGCGCCGGAAGCTCGTTCCAGTCGCCCGCCTCGATGACCTCGAGATGGCGCTGCGGAATGCGCGTCTCGGCGGCCAGCTGCGCCACGGTCAGCCCGGCGTTTTCGCGCGCTATGCGCAACTTGTCGCCGATGCCATGCAGCGGCAGCTGTTCGTCGAGCGAACCCGTTTCCATTTCCATGCGGCGTCCCGAAATTGACTCTACCGCCCCCACGGGCGACTCAAGAGGTGCGCTGGAGAACTGTCAAGCTTTCCGACACGATTGCGTGTGAGCGCTGGCGACGAAGCGCGCCCCGCGCGCGATGAAGTTCACGGCGTTTCAATCGACCTCGATACCTCTTGCCTCGGCCCACACGGACAGTTCCTCGCGCAAGGAGGCGGGCGGCGAGGACAGCCAGGCGTTCATCGCGGCGGAGATTTCCGCAAGGTCCACCTTGCGCACCAGGTCCTTGATCGGGCCGACCGCCACCGGTGTGATGGATAGTCGCCGGAACCCGATCCCGAGCAGCGCCAGCGCCTCGAGCCGGCGCCCGCCCATCTCGCCGCAGATCCCGAGGTCGACCCCCGATCCCACGGTGCCTTGCACGATCCGCCGGAGGAAGCGGAGGATCCCCGGGCTCAGCCAGTCGTAGCGTTCGGCCAGCTTGGGGTTCGCCCGGTCGGCGGCGAACAGGAACTGCGTGAGGTCGTTGGTGCCCACGGAAATGAAGCTGACGCGCGGAAGAAGCAGGTCGAGCGTCTCGGCCAGCGCCGGCACCTCGAGCATGGCGCCGTAGCGGATCTCGTCGGGCAGGAGCTTCTTCTGTCCCTTGAGCCATGCAAGCTGCTGGTCGAAGACCTCCTTGGCGGCATCGAATTCCCATGGCTCGGACACCATCGGGAACATCACGTAGAGCGACTTGCCCGCCGCTGCTTCCAGCAGCGACCGCGCCTGCGCCTTCATCAAGCCCTCGCGCTCCAGTGCCAGCCGCAAGGCGCGCCAGCCCATCGCGGGGTTCTCGTCGCCGTTGGCAGTCTCGGAATCGAGATAGGGCACCGCCTTGTCACCGCCGATGTCCACCGTACGGAAGATCACGGGCCGGTCGCCGGCGGCCTCGAGCACGTCGCGGTAGAGGCGCGTCTGCCGCTCGCGCTGCGGCAGGGTCGCCGAGACGAGGAACTGGAACTCGGTTCGGAACAGCCCGATCCCGTCGGCTCCCACGAGGTTCAGCGCGGCGATATCGTCGCGCAGACCCGCGTTGATCATAACCTGGATGCGCGTTCCGCACCGGGTGAACGGTTCGACGTCGCGCAATTCGGCATAGGCGGCCTGCTTCTGCCGGGTCTGTGCGAAGCGCTCGGCAAACAAGTCCTGGGTCTGCTGGGTCGGGCGGACGTGGGCGATGCCCTTGTCGGCGTCGAGCAGGATCTCGTCGCCCTCGCGCACGACCCCGCGCAGGCCTTTCGCCCGGCCAAGCACCGGCACTCCCATCGCACGGGCGACGATCACCACGTGCGCGGTGAGCGATCCTTCCTCGAGCAGCACGCCCTTGAGGCGGCGACGATCGTATTCGAGCAGCTCGGCCGGGCCGAGGTTGCGGGCGATCAGGATCGTGTCGCGCTTGAGGCCCTGTGTCGCAGCCGTCCCGAGCTGGCCGGAAACGATGCGCAGCAACCGGTTGGACAGGTCCTCGAGGTCGTGCATCCGGTCGGCGAGCAGGGGGTCGTCGATCTCGCGCATGCGCATGCGGGTGCGCTGCTGCACCCGCTCGATCGCCGCTTCCGCGGTCAGCCCCGAATCGATCGCCTCGTTGATCCGGCGGCCCCAGCCCTCGTCGTAGGCGAACATCTTGTAGGTCTCGAGCACCTCGTCGTGCTCGCCCCCGGTGCCGAACTCGGCCTGGTTCGCCATCGCCTCGATCTGGTCGCGCATCTTGTCGAACGCGCGGTAGACCCGCTGTCGTTCCGCCTCGGTGTCCTCCGCCACGACGTGTTCGATGTGCACGCGGGGCTGGTGGAAGGTCGCGGTACCGCCGGCGATCCCTTTCACGAGTGTCAGACCGGTGATCACCTGCGGACCGGTCAGCGCCTCTCCGAGCGAGCTGGTCTCCTCGTCGACAAGGCCGGCGTGGGCGATCAGCTCGCTCAGCACCATCGCGACCGTCTGCAGCGCTTCGATCTCGACGTCCTCGTAGCGCCGCGGATCGGCGTGCTGGACGCACAGCGTGCCCACGGCCCGCTCGCGATAGACGATCGGCACGCCCGCGAAGGAGTGAAACTTCTCCTCGCCGGTTTCGGGGCGATAGGCGAAATCGGGATGCGCGGCCGCTTCGGCCAGATTGAGCGTCTCGATATGTTCGGCGATGGTCCCGGTGAGGCCCTCCCCGATCGCCAGGCGAGTGACGTGGACCGCGCTCTGCTCGAGCCCCCGGGTGGCGAACAGTTCGAGCATTCCCTCGCGCAGGAGGTAGATCGAGCACACCTCGCTATCGAGGCTTTCCCCGATGATCTGGACGACCTGGTCGAGCTTGCCCTGAGGGTGGAGCCGCGATGCCATCACCTCGTGCAGGCGGGTCAGGATCGTGCGGGCGGCAGCGGCGGCGGTCATGCTTGGGACCGAGTAGGGTCAGCGCCGCCAACTGGCAATGGCCCAGGCGCAATCGGCGTGGCGCACTGGACCTTGTCGCCGACCCCCATGACGCGCACGGTCGGCCCCGCAGGGTGACCGATGCGCGCCACCCTCCCTAGGGCAGGCGAACGAGGCGGGTCAGGCTGTCAGATCTCGTTCAGTTCTTCCTTGATCTTGAGCTTCGCGCGCTTGAGCTGCTGGACCGTCGCCGCATCCGGCTGGGGCCGGTTCATCTCTTCGTGCAGGCGCGCCTCGAGGCTCGCATGCTTGGATTCCAGAGCATTGGCGTGGGACGATGACAGCATCTGTGTCTCCTTTCAGGTGGCAACCCGGAAGCGACTCGTGCCGTAAGGGGCACGAGGCCGCCGTTGGGCCTATAGAACCATATCGATCATGGCTTGCGAAGCCCTGACGAATGCCTAATCGACGGGCTGCGCAAAAACGCGGGACGAGGCGATTCTGGCCCTTGTCGAAAGGGAGAGGCCAACCGGGCGTGACCGAGCAGGAACTCAAGAAGCTGCTGGCCATGCTGCGGACCGAGCACCGTGATCTCGACGCGGCGATCGACGCCCTGACCTCGAGCGGCTCGACCGACCAGTTGCAGATCGCCCGGCTCAAGAAACGCAAGCTGCGGCTGCGCGACCAGATCGCGATCGTGGAGGACCAGCTGCTGCCGGACATCATCGCGTAAAACCGTTCCGTTACGGGACGCCCGCGAAAAAGCCGCAGGATTGTTCGGTTAAACCGGTGGCGGCGCGAGTCGCGGGTCGATAGCGGTAAAGGCCGGATGAACAACCCGACCGACATCAACCAGCCGATCATCGAGGCGCTCTACTGCGAGGCGCTGGTGCTCGCCGACGAAGTACGTTCGGCGTTCGACCTTGCGCCGGCGCGCGCGGGCAACGAAGACCTCGTCCGTATCGCCCTGTCGGTCGAAGGGCTGCGCACGACCACGCGGATGATGCATGTGCTTGCCTGGCTGCTCAATCACCGAGCTTATTTCAGCGGCGAACTGAGCGAGTTCCAATTGCGTCGCAGCGGCGTGCTGCCGCCCGATCGCCGGGCAGATCCTGAACAGCTCGCCCTGCTCGAGCCCGCCACCTGCGAGCTCATCGCCGAGACCGAGGCCTTCCACGGGCGTATCGCCCGGCTCGACGCGGCCTGGCGCGATCGCTTCGCCGTGCGCCCGGCGGCCGTCCATCGCCTGCGCGAACGGCTCGGCCGCGAATTCGGCGCGGCCTGAACCGGCGGCCCCGCCCGCCGGCTCTCGACTTCGCCCCCCGCCGTCCCCAAGTAGCAGGAATGGCTGGTCCTCCCCCCAAACCATGGCCCACCGGCAAGGCCGAGCGGCTCGAGCCGCTCGTGCGGCGCGTCCTTGCGCCCAATCCTTCGCCGTACACCTACACGGGGACCGAAACCTACATCGTCGGCGCACACGATGCGGTTGCGGTGATCGACCCGGGCCCCGACGACCCGCGCCACATCGACGCGGTCCTCGACGCGGTCGGAGACGCGCGGGTTACTGCGATCATGTGCACCCATACCCACCGCGACCACTCACCCGCCGCCGCGCCGCTGGCCGCGCGATCAGGCGCGCCGGTCGTCGGGTGCGCGCCGCTGGTCCTCGACGACAGCGGCCCGCGCGCCGATGCGGCGTTCGACCGCACTTATGCGCCCGACCGCGTGCTCGAGGACGGCGAGGCGATGACAGGCCCCGGCTGGACGCTGACCGCCATCGCCACGCCCGGCCACACGTCGAACCACCTGTGCTTCGCGCTTGAAGAAAGCGGCGCGCTGTTCACCGGCGACCACGTGATGGGCTGGTCGACCAGCGTGGTCGTGCCGCCCGACGGCGACATGGGCGCATACATGGCAAGCCTCGACAAGCTTTATGCTCGCGAGGACCGGGTCTTCTACCCGGCGCACGGGCCCCAGATAGACAAGCCCCGCCAGCTCGTGCGCGGAATGATCGGCCATCGCCGCCAGCGCGAGAACCAGATCATGCGGATACTGTCCGGCGGACCGCAGGCCGCTGCCGGCTTCGTGCCTCGGATGTACAAGGGGCTCGACCCCCGTCTGACCGGCGCCGCGGAGATGAGCGTAACGGCGCACCTCATCGATCTGGAACGTCGCGGGATGGTTGCCCGTTCAGGTGATGCATGGACCGCATCGTAGAAGAAGAAGATCGCACCGACCTCGACACGCACCGCAGCGCGCCGATCGCGGACGATCGCCCGCGCCCCCGCGTCCAGGCGACGCCGTGGCTCCTCGTCATCGTGCTCCTGGCGGCCGTGGCCTGGCTTGGCTGGAGGGCGTTTCTTTACGAGGAGGAAGGCGATCCGGTCGGCAGCGCGATGCTGGCCTTCGAGAAGCAGAACTCGCTGAACGTTTTCTCGAGCCGGTTCGAAGTCGTCGCCGAGAGCACCGACAGCCGGGGGGTGCTCGGCCTCGACCTGCTCAAGAGCCGTCAGGCCTCTATCATCCCCGCGACCGTCGAGTACCGCCTCGATCTTTCGAGCATGGACCGCGACCGGTTCGACTGGGACGATGCAACCGACACCCTGTCGGTCGTCCTGCCGCCTCTGCGAATCTCGAAGCCCAACCTCGACGAGGCGCAGCAGAAGGTATTCACCCAGGGCAACTGGGTTACCAGCGGAGCCACCCAGGACCTGTCGCGCAACAACTCGCTGCAGGCCGAACGCAAGGCCGCACAGTTCGCCAAGAACCCGCAGGTGCTGGCGATGGCTCGTCAGGCGGCGAAGGAGGCAGTGCGCCAGAACCTCGCGATCCCGCTCCAGGTCGCCGGCTTCGGTGACGTCAAGGTCCTGGTGCGCTTCGACGGCGAAGCACGCCCGGCGCGCTGATCGCCCTGGGGGATTCCTACAAGGAAGGGTCCCGCCGATCTGGTATCTCCCGGCTGGCAACGGGGGTGGCATAGATGGCTACATTGGCGTCCGACGCACCAGCGCTCTCGCTCGAACGAAGCGAGCGGCGGTTCTTCTTCATCATGGCGCTGGCAATGGCCAGCACGATCGTCGCGGGGTTCGTTCTCAACCTCGCGACGGGGCGCTCGACATTCGCCTCTCCGCTCGCCTACCACGTGCACGCGGTCATTTTCATGGGCTGGATCGCGCTTTACCTGACGCAGGCGTTCACGATCGCCACCGGCCGGCGCGCGCTCCATCGCGCCCTGGGCAAGTTCGCCTATCTCTGGATTCCCGCCATGCTCGCAGCGGGCGTAACGATCATGACGGTGGCCGCACGGCGCCACGGTGGGCCCTTCTTCTTCGCGCTCAACGAATTCCTCATCAGCAATGTCATGCTGCTCGCGTGTTTCGCGGGGCTCGCACTCTGGGCGCTGCTCAGTCCGCGGCACAACGGCTGGCATCGGCGCCTGATGCTGGTGGCGATGGCCGTCCTCACCGGCCCCGGCATCGGCCGTCTGCTACCCCTGCCCCTGATCCCTCAGGCGTGGTCCGTCACTTTCGTGGCCACCCTGGTCTTTCCCGCGATCGCCGTTGTCGCCGACAAGCGCCGTCGCGGCCGCGTCCACCCGGCCTATTGGTGGGGCACGGGCATCTATGCCGCGACCTTCGCAGTCTCGATGCTCATCGCCTATAGCGGCCCGGGTATCGCGTTCACGCAATGGGTGGTCGCCGGCAGCCCCGGCGCCGAGCGTCCGCTGGAACCCTATGTCCCGCCGGGTTTCGCGATGTAGCGGAACGCGCTCGCGCTCTCGCCCGTTGCGGCTATAGGGATCAGCAAACCCAGACACGGGAGCCGAAATGAGCGTCGAAACCAGAGTGCCGACCGGCGACGACCTGCTCGCCGAGATCGACCGCCTGCGCAAGGAGCGCAACGCGGTGATCCTGGCGCACTATTACCAGACACCCCAGATCCAGGACATCGCGGACTTCGTAGGCGACAGCCTCGAGCTTTCGCGCAAGGCGGCCGATACCGATGCCGAGGTGATTGCATTCTGCGGGGTGAAGTTCATGGCCGACACGGCTAAGATTCTCTCACCGGAAAAGATTGTGGTGCTGCCCGACATGGACGCCGGGTGCAGCCTCGAGGATTCCTGTCCGCCGGAAAAATTCAAGGCCTTCCGCGAGGCGCATCCCGATCACATCGCGCTGACCTATATCAACTGCTCGACCGAGGTTAAGGCGCTGTCGGACGTGATCGTCACGAGCTCCTCGGCCGAGACGATCCTTTCCCAGATACCAGAGGACCAGAAGATCATCTTCGGCCCTGACCGTCACCTGGGAGGCTATCTCAGCCGCAAGTTCGGGCGCGAGATGCTGCTGTGGCCGGGTGTCTGCATCGTGCACGAGGCCTTCAGTGAGACCGAGCTTCTGAAGCTCAAGGCGCGGCATCCGGGGGTGCCGGTCGCCGCGCATCCCGAATGCCCGCCTTCGATCATCGATCACGCCGACTATGTCGGTTCGACGAGCGGAATTCTCCAGTTCGCCAAGACGTTCGAAGGCGACACGCTGATCGTCGCGACCGAGCCGCACATTATGCACCAGATGGAGCTTGCGCTGCCCGAGAAAACGTTCATCGGCGCGCCCGGGGCGGACGGGAACTGCAGCTGCAACATCTGCCCCTACATGGCATTGAACACCATGGAGAAGCTTTACGTGGCGCTGCGCGATCTCGAACCCCGGATCGAGATCGAGGAAGGCCTTCGGTTGAAGGCGAAACAGAGCCTCGACCGCATGCTCGAGATGGCGAGCGGAACGATCGGCAAGGGCGATCTCGGAGCGATCGCGCCGGATGCCAGCCAGTCTGGACCCGACGGGGACTGATGGATCTGGTAAAGACCGGACACGGCGCGTGATGACCTGGCTCGGGGCATTCTGGCACCGTGTCAACGCCAGCTACTGGTTCTATCCGTCGCTGTTCGCGCTGGGTTCGCTCGGCCTGGCGGTGCTCACCCTCTGGCTGGACCGTAACGGCTTTGCCAGCTGGCTCGGCGACGTGTCGGCGCTCCAGCCCGCGCGTCCGCAAAGCGCGAGCACGATGCTCAACATCATCGCGGCCTCGATGATCGGGGTCGCCTCGACCGTGTTTTCGATCACGATCGCGGCCGTGGCCTACGCGAGTGGTAACTACGGCCCGCGCCTGCTCAACAACTTCATGGAGGATCGCGGAAACCAGATCAGCCTGGCGACCTTCATCGGCACCTTCGTCTATGCCGTGACGGTGCTGCGCAGCGTGCGGCGCGAGGACGAGACCACGCTGCTGTCACCGGGCGAGGATGCCCTTCCCGGCTTCGTGCCACAGCTGTCGCTGCTGGTCGCCTACCTCCTGATGGCGGTCGCGGTGGCGGTGCTGGTCTACTTCCTCAACCACGTGCCCTCGTCGATCCGGATCAACACCGTCCTCGCCGGCATCGGCCGCCGCCTGCTAACGGAGATCGACGACCTCTATCCCGACGCCAACACCGGAGACCGGATTCCCGCGTCCAACGGGGGCGTGCCGATCCGGGCCGAGGACACCGGTTACGTCCAGGTGCTCGACCTGAAGCGGCTGCACGAGATTGCCGCGGATAACGCAGGCCGGATCGTGCTCGACGTGCGCTCGGGCGATTTCATCCATCCATCGGTGACGATCGCCTACTGGTGCCCGCAGGACGGCAAGGGCGATGATGGGGGCAAAGGCGAGAGCAAAGGAGTCGACGAAGCGGTAGAAGCGCCCGCCGACCGCATCCGCGAGTGCCTCTCGCTGGGCAGCGCGCGGACGCCGTATCAAGACCTTCAGTTCCTGATCGACGAACTCGTCGAGATCGGGCTGCGCGCGCTGTCGCCCGGGATCAACGACCCGTTCACCGCGATCACCGCGCTCCATTGGCTGGGTGCGGCGACGGCGCGGCTCGGCGAGCGCGATCTCAAGTTGCGGATCAACACGGACACCGAGGGCGGCAGCGACGACCTGGTGATCCCGATGGACGACGATTACGCGCATTTCCTAGCGCGTGGCTTCGGCGCCATCCGCAGCGGCGTCGCCACGAACCGGATCGCCGCGCTGGTCATGCTGGACACCCTGCGCGACGCGGGCGCGACCCTCGACGACGAGACGCGGCAGCGGCACCTGCAGCGCCAGGGCGATCTCCTGCTCGAACAAGCCCGCATCCACCTGTCGGGCCCTGAAATCCACGAGGTCGAGGCCCGCCACGCTGCGTTCTCGAACGCGTTCGCCGCGGGCTGATCGGTTCGGCGCAGGGTCGGGGCAACCACCAGCCGCTAGGCCCGCACCCTCGGCCCCACCGGCACCCGTGTCCGCGCCAGCACCAGCGCTGCGCTGACCAGCGCCATCCCCGCCATGTCGGGCGCGCCGAGCGTTTCCCCGAAGGCCAGCCATCCGACCGCCGCGGCGATTGCGGGCTGGGTCAGCAGCGCCATGCCGACCACCAGCGGCGGAAAATGCTTCATCGAATAGACGAGCAGCCCCTGCCCGATCACCTGGCTCGACAGGGCCAGGCCCACCACCGGGAGCCAGCCCGTCCCGCCCGGCCACACCGGCTCGCCCAGCGCCATCGCTATCCCGAGCAGCACCGGCGCCGCCGCCGCGCACACGAGCGCGAGCACGCTCCACTGCCCCATCGTCGCGCGCGCCGCCTGCGCCGGGATCAGGTAGAAGACGTAGAAGACCCCCGCGGCGAGGCAGAACAGGTCGCCGATCAGCGTCGCGGTGGAGATGTCCAGGCTGCGTCCCATCAGGATGGCGGCGCCCGCGAGCGAGGCGGCGAGCGCCACCCACTCGGCGGATCGCGGCGCGCGGCGCAGCGCGACGATGCCCCACAGCATCAGGAGCACGCTGCCCGAATTGCCGAACAGTGTGGCATTGCCAAGGCGCGTGCGCTCGATGCCGATGTGCCAGCAGGCAAGGTCGGCGGCGAAGAACGCACCTGCGGCCAGAAGCACGAGGACCGTCCTGCGCGTCGGACGGCTCCCGGCGCGTTCACGCCATGCCAGGAACGCGAACAGCGGCAGCGGCAGCAGCATGCGCCAGAAGCCTGCCGCAACCGGCCCGGTGTCGGTCAGCCGCACAAGCCACGGGCCGAGTGCGAGCGCTACGTTGCCCCCGAGCAGCGCGGCCAAGTGCCACGCTCCCCCCGAGTAGCTATTCTTGTCCGCCTCGATGGTTGTGCCCGCCATCCCTCGCCCCTAGCTGGGTTGCCAATCGAAACCAGCAGGAAAATTCCGCCCATGCACGAAGCCCTTTTCCAGCCGATCGATCTCGGCGCGATCCATGCGAGGAACCGCATCCTGATGGCGCCGCTCACACGGGGACGGTCGAACTATCCCGACGCCGATCCGGGGGACCTGATGGTGGAATACTATCGCCAGCGCGCTGGTGCGGGCCTGATCATATCGGAAGCGACCGCGATCAGCCCCGAAGGTCGCGGCTGGCCCAACGGGCCGGGCATCTGGACCGAATCCCATGTCGCCGGATGGAAGAAGGTGACCGACGCGGTGCATGCAGCAGGCGGCGCGATCGTGCTGCAATTATGGCACATGGGCCGGCTCGTCCACCCGAGCATGCTCGAAGGAAATCCGCCGGTGTCCGCGAGTGCCACGAAGGCGCCCGGTCATGCCCATACGCCCACTGGGCGGCAGGACCACGAGCAGGCGCGCGCGCTGTCGGTCGAGGACATCGCGCGGGTCGTCGCGGACTATCGCAAGGCAGCCGAGAACGCGAAGGCCGCCGGGTTCGACGGGGTCCAGTTGCACGGCGCCAATGGCTACCTCGTCGACCAGTTCCTGCGCGATTCGACGAACCTGCGGACCGACGAATACGGCGGCGCGCCGGAAAACCGCGCGCGCTTTCTGCGCGAAGTGCTGACCGCGCTGGTGGAGGTCTGGGGCGCGCCCCGCGTATCGGTGCGCCTGTCGCCCAACGGCGAAACGCAAGGGTGCGACGATGGCAACCCGTCAGCGACGTTCGGCGCGGCGGCGCAAGTCTGCGAGGACCTGAAGCTGGGCTTCGTCGAACTGCGCCAGCCCGGACCCGACGGCACCTTCGGCCAGACCGAGGTTCCCCACCAAGACGGCGTAATCCGCAAGATATACACCGGCCCGCTCGTCCTCAACAGCGACTACACCGCCGAAGCCGCGGCCGCCGACATCGCGAGCGGTCGCTGCGACGCAGTGAGCTTCGGCCGGCCGTTCATCTCGAATCCCGACTTGCCGGAACGCATCAGGGTAGGGGCCGAGTGGGCGCCCAACGTCGATGTTCCCAAGAGCTGGTACCTGCCCGGCCCCGCGGGTTACGTCGACTATCCGACGATGGACGAAGAACGGATCGCGGCCGAATAGTTGCTATTCGGTCGGTTCGGCCACCGCCTGCGGTTCGTCAGCCTCGGCCTCCGGCTCCGCCGCCGACGTATCGCCGGCGCCGGTATCCTCGGACTTGCGGTCCGTCCTGTCGGCGCCGCCGTTGCGCAGCGGGGGACTTTGCGAGGTCACCGTGTCGAGCGGCAGCATGTCGTCGCTGATCGAGCCGCCAAGCACCTCGCCCGCAGCGGTCTTGCGTTCGCCTTCGGCCCCGGGGTCGTTCCCCCCGCAGGCCGCGATGGCAAGGACGAGCGGCAGGGCAATCAGACTTCGGGTCGTGGTCACGCGGTCTCGCAGGGTTTCAGCGCGGCGATGAATTCGCCTGCGCGCGCCAGCAATGCCGCATCGAATGCGTTGGTGGCAAGCGGCTTGCCGAGCTTCTCCATGCTGGTGACGCCGTATTCGGCGATCCCGCACGGCACGATGCCTGCGAAGTGCGACAGGTCCGGCGACAGGTTCACCGAGAACCCGTGCATGGTTACCCAGCGCCGGACGCGCACCCCGATCGCGCCGATCTTGGCTTCCGCGTCTCCGTCGCGGGTCCAGATGCCGATCCGGCCCGGGGCCCGCCAGCTTTCGATCCCGAGATCGCCGAGCGCCGCGATCACCCAGCCCTCCAGCGAGTGAACGAAGTTTCGCACGTCCTTCCCCCGCCGCGAGAGGTCGATCAGCACGTAACCGATCCGCTGGCCGGGTCCGTGATAGGTATAGCGCCCTCCGCGCCCCGCCTCGACTATCTCGAACCGCGGGTCGAGCATCTCGTCTGCCGCCGCGCTGGTGCCGGCGGTATAGACCGGCGGATGTTCAAGCAGCCAGACGAGTTCGTCGGCCTCGCCCGCGGCGATGGCGCGATTGCGCGCGTCCATCTGGGCAAGCGCGGTACGATAGGGCACGGGCGCTTCGGAAACCCGCAGTTCGATCCCATGTGGCAGGTTCGTCGACATCGCCGATTGCGTGGGGCCGCGTCGCGCGGTTATCAAGACCGGAATTGAAGACGACAGGGAGGCACGGGAATGAAATTCGACATGGGCGCGGCGTGGAACGAGGCGGTTCGCCTGCTGGCGGCCAACCGGCAGGTGCTGCTGATCGTCGCCGGCGTGTTCTTCTTCCTCCCCTATGTCGGTTTCATGCTCGTGTTTTCAAACGAGATGACGGCCCTCGAAGCCTCGCAGGCGAGCAACCCCGACCCGCGCGTCATGGGCGAGGCGATGATGGGCCTCTACGGCCAGTTCTGGTGGCTGCTGCTCATCATGGTCGTCCTGCAGACGATCGGGGTGCTGGGCCTCCTTGCGCTGCTGTCCGACCGCAGCCGGCCGACCGTGGGCGAAGCGCTGGGCGCAGGTGCCCGCCTGCTCCTGCCGTACATTGGCGCACAGCTTCTGATGAGCTGCATCTACGGACTGTTGTTCCTGCTGCCGATCGCGGTGGGCGTGGGAGTTTCGGTGGCGACCGGAGTCCTGCTCGGGCTGGTGGCGGTGGTGGCGTTCGCCTACCTCTTCACCAAGTTCCTGATGGTTCCGCCGGTCATCGCCATCGAACGTGTGGTGAACCCCCTCTCCGCCTTGGGCCGTTCGTGGCGTCTGACGAAAGGAAACTCGATCAGGCTGTTCCTGTTCGTCCTCCTCCTGTTCGTGGCGGTCCTTGTCGTCGGCGGCGTGATCGGAATGGTTGCCGGACTGGTCCTGGCACTGGCCGGACCCGAGGTCGCGCAGGTCGGCAACGCCCTCGTCTCGGGCCTGATCAACGCCGTGTTCTACACGATCTTCCTCGCAGTTCTGGCGGCCGCGCACCGCCAGCTTGCCGGGTCCGCGCCGGAAGCCGTGAGCGAGACGTTCAGCTGACGATCAGTCCTTCCAGCCCCAGAACAGGCGGCAGGGCAGGACGTTGAGTGATTCGAAACCGCTATCGATGCGGGCGAAGTGCTTGGCCATGAAGTCGCGCGCGGCGGCGCTGAACTGGTAGACCAGGAACGCGCCGCCCGACCGCAGCACGCGGTGCGTCGCGGCGGCAATCTCCGGCCCGACGCCATCGGGCAGGGTGGAGAAGGGCAGGCCCGACAGCACGTAATCGGCGTGGTCGAAGCCGTGGGCGCGAACGATTTCCTCCACGTCGGCGGCGCTGCCGAGGACCGCGTGGAAGCGGCCGTCCGAAATCGTTTTCCTGAGGTATTCGACGTAGAGCGGATTGGTGTCGATCACGATCAGCGTGCCGTCGCGCCGCATGCGTTCGAGGACAGGCCGGCAGAAGGTCCCCACACCGGGGCCGTACTCGACGAACAGCTTGCACTCGTCCCACTTCACCGGCCCGAGCATCTTGTCGATGGTGAACCGCGATGACGGTATGATCGAGCCGACCATCTTGGGATGCTCGACGAACCCGCGGAAAAACACGCCCCATTGTCCGAAGAAACGCGCGACGCGGCCGCTGACGGTCTCGCCACGGCGAATCGCGAAATCACTGGAATTGGTCAAGCAACGCGCCCTGTCCGGCACCCCGTGAGACAGGGCAATCGACGGCGCAGGAACTGGCAGCTTCGCTGTCCGATTGCAAGCTTGGACCCGCGCGTCTAGCCGGTTGCCGATGGCCGAAGCCGATCCCCTCGCCCCTGCCGTAGAGGCGCCGCGCAAACCCATTTCGCGCGAACGGATGGCACTGCTGTTCGTGGTCATGCTCGTGACCGCGGCTGGCAACACCGCGATGCAATCCGTGATGCCCTCGATCGGCACCGAACTGGGGGTGGCCGATGTGTGGATCAGTCTCGCCTACACCTGGTCGGCGCTGCTGTGGGTAATCTGCGCACCCATCTGGGCGCGCCGTTCGGACAAGCGCGGGCGCAAGGCGATGATGGCGCTCGGCCTGATCGGCTTTATCGCCAGCTTCGCGCTCTGCGGGCTCATGCTCTGGCTCGGCCTCAACGGCTGGCTGGCACCGCTGTGGACGCTCCTGCTGTTCGCAGCCTCGCGCAGTTTCTACGGCGGCTTCGGTTCAGCCGCTCCGCCGGCAGTGCAGGCCTATGTCGCCAGCCGCACCCCTCGTTACGAAAGAACCCGGGCGATGGCCCTGATCGCCTCGAGCTTCGGGCTCGGTACGGTAATCGGCCCCGCCGTCGCGCCGCTGCTGGTTTTTCCCGCCACCGGCCTCGTTGGCCCGTTCTTCGCGTTCGCAGTCCTCGGTATCGCCGTGCTTGTCGCACTGCGCGCCAGCCTGCCCAACGACGACCCGCAATTCGCGGCACGCGGCGACGTGGTCACCGCTCCCTTCAGCGCCAATTCCAATCCGCGGGTGCAGGATCGCGACGACGACGATGGCGCGAACGGACTGCCCACGGACATTCCCGACCTGTCGTGGCGCGACCGGCGGCTGCGCCCGTGGCTTGTCGCGGGCCTGGTAGGCGGCCACGCGCAGGCTGCGTTCCTGGGCCTTGCCGGCTTCTTCGTACTGGACCGGCTCGGTCTGCGCGCGGACCCGGGTGCCGGAACGGGGCCGATCGGCCTGGTTCTCATGTGCGGCGCGATCGCGACCCTGCTTGCCCAGTGGGGCCTGATCCCGATGCTCCGGCTCGGCCCCCGCTCGTCGACAATGTGGGGCATGGCGATGGCCCTCGTTGGCGTGGTGCTTTTCGCCTTCTCGCATACGCTCCACGCAATTGCGCTCGGCATGGCGATCGCATCGATGGGGTTCGGCCTCTACCGGCCCGGATTCACTGCGGGCGCCTCGCTTGCCGTCAGCCGGGCGGAGCAAGGCCAGGTAGGCGGCATCGTCGCCTCGCTCAATGGCGCGGCCTATATCGTGGCGCCGGCGCTGGGCGTGTGGCTTTACGGTCACCACGAAGCGATCGGCTTTGCCACGATAGCCGCACTATGCGCGGTCGTATTCGTGCATGGTTGGTACGCGCTGGACCCCGATGCCGCGCTCGAGGCTCCGCGACAGCCATAACGCCAGCTAGAGGATTTCCTCGACCTTTTCCGGTGGACGGCACAGCCGGACACCCTTGTCCGTCTCGACCAGCGGCCGCTCAATCAGCCGCGGCTCCGCCATCATCGCGTCTAGCACCGTGTCGTCGTCCGCGGTCGTCAGCCCTCGCTCCTCCGCATCGGTTTTGAAGGTCCGCACGCCCTCGCGCGGAGCCATGCCGGCATCGCGGTAGAGCTGGGCCAGTTTTTCGCGCGTGGGCGGGTCCTTCAGATACTCGACGACCGTCAGATCGAGGTCGCCGCGTTGCTCGAGGATCGCCAGCGCCGCGCGCGATTTGCCGCACTGGGGGTTATGCCAGATCGTTGCTTTCACCGAAAATCTCCTTCGCGACGCCGCTAGCGGGCAAAATTTTCCGCGCCAATCAACATTGAGCCTTGTGAATGCGAATTATTCTCAATAGTGGCAGCGAAATCGAGAATGAATCGCAATAAGGAAATTTCATGAGGTCGTCTCTCTGCCGCGCCGCGCTCGCCTGCGCGACTGCCCTTTCCGCCCCCGCCTTCGCCGCCGATTCGGCACCGGGAGACTACCTGCCCGGCGACATCCTCGTCGTAGGCCAGCGCGACGGGTATGCGAGCGAGGATGGGTCCAGCGCGACCAAGACCCCGACCCCGCTTATCGACGTGCCGCAGACAGTGGCCGTCATCACCGAGGACCAGCTCGCCGACCAGGGCGTGACCCAGCTCAACGAGGCGCTGCGCTACGTCCCCGGCGTCAGCCTCGACACCGGCGAGGGGCACCGCGACCAGGTCTTCATCCGCGGCCAGGCAAGCACCGCCGACTTCTATCTCGACGGGTTGCGCGACGATGCCGAATACTACCGGCCGCTCTACAACGTGGCCCGGGTTGAGGTTCTCAAGGGCGCGAATGCGCTGATCTTCGGGCGCGGCGGTGGTGGCGGCGCGATCAACCGGGTTAGCAAGGTTGCCGAATTCACCGCGCCGGCGATCGGGCTCGACGCCAATGTCGACAGTTTCGGCGCGTTCTCGCTCGCAACCGACGTCAACCAGCCGCTGTCGGCGACCGTGGCTGCCCGCCTCAACGCGACTTACGAGGAGTTCGACAACGCGCGGGACTTCTATGAGGGGCGGTTCGTCGGAATCTCGCCAACGGTCACCGTGAACCTGGGCGACCGGACGCACCTTTCGGCTTTCTATACCTACGATGACGACCGGCGGGTTACCGACCGCGGCGTTCCGTCGCTGAACGGCAAGCCGCTGACCGGCTTCGATCGCACATTCTTCGGCGACCCGGCGTTCAACGATGCGACGAGCGTGGCGCACATCGCGCGCCTGAAGCTCGACCACGAGCTCGCCGAGGGACTGTCGGTCAACCTCACCGGCCAGTTCGCCGACCATGACAAGTTCTACGCCAATGTCGTCCCCGCCGGCTCGGCCGCGACGACCGCGACGCTCAACGGCTATACCAGCGGCACCGACCGGCAAAACCGGATCGTGCAGGGCAACCTCGTCTGGCAGGCCGCGTTCGGCGCGATCGACAGCACCTTCCTTGCCGGGTTCGAGGCGGGCGCACAGAATACCGATGCCGACCGCTACAACATTGCCTTCGCCAACGGCGCCACGAGCGTGACGGTGCCCCTCGCCCGGGTCCTTTCGGTCCCGGCCGCGCGCCAGACGACGATCCAGCGCGCCTCGACCTCGCGGCTCGATACGGTGTCGGGCTACGTCCAGGAGCAACTCGATTTCGGGCCGGTGCAGCTCGTCGGCGGCCTGCGCTACGACGAGTTCGAGCTTGCCACGGTAAATCTCGTCAACGGGTTCGCGGCGGAGCGGACCGACCGCAAGTGGAGCCCCCGCGCAGGGGTCGTGATCAAGCCCGCAGAGACGCTGTCGGTCTATGCCGGCTACGCCACAAGCTTCCTCCCGCAGTCGGGCGACCAGTTCTCGGTCCTCGACGCGACCACCGCGAGCCTTGCGCCCGAGAAATTCGAGAACCTCGAAGCCGGCGTTAAGTGGGCGGTGACGCCCGCCCTGTTCGCGACCGCAGCCGTGTTCCGGCTCGACCGCACCAACACCCGCGCGGTCGATCCGGCCAATCCGGGCCTGACCGTTCTGACAGGTTCAAGCCGCGTCTCGGGGTTCGAGGCCAGCCTTGTCGGGCGGTTGATGCCCAACTGGCAGGCCAGCCTCGGGTATACCTACCTCGACGGCGAGATCCGCTCGACCACCACTTCGGCCCCCGCGGGCCGGCGGTTGCAGCAGGTACCCGAGCACCAGGCGAGCGCGTGGACCCGCTACGACGTGACCGACCGGCTCGGGTTCGGCCTCGGCGCGGTCTACCAGGGCAAACAGTTCGCCTCGCTCAGCAACGCGGTCGTGCTGCCGGATTGGGTGCGGGTGGACGCGGCGGCGTTCCTCGATCTCAGCGATCGCTTCGCGCTCCAGCTCAACGTCGAGAACCTGTTCGACCGCGACTACTATTCGAGCGCGCACGGCGACAACAACATCCAGCCGGGCGAGCCGTTCAGCGTGCGCCTGGGCGTGAAGGTGAAGCTCTAGGAACCTCGCGTCAGCCGTCCGGGTCCATGGCCGGGACGGCGCGCGCGGCATCCTCTGCACTGATCCCGGGCGCGGGGGCGGCGTTGATCGTCTCCGCGCGCCGGACCACCCGCCCCGCCCGCTCGACCGCGCGGACAAGCCTTGGGTACACTCCGCACCGGCACAGGTGCGGCAACGCCGCCTTGATCTCCGCCTCGGTGGGATTCGCGTTCTTCGCCAACAGCGCGGCCGCGGCCATCGCGATGCCGGGGGTGCAGAAACCGCACTGGATCGCCGCTTCCGCCACCAGCGCCTGCTGCACCGGGTGGCTGCGATCGCGGCTCAGGCCCTCGATCGTGGTGACGTAGCGCCCCTCGGCCTCGGCAATCGTGACGAGGCAGCTCCTCAGCGCCTCGCCGTCGACGATGACCGTGCAGGCGTGGCAATCGCCGGTCCCGCACCCGTACTTGGTGCCAGTCAGATTCGCCGCTTCGCGCAGAGCGTGGAGCAGCGGGGTATCGGGATCGAGGTCGAAGCGGACTGGCCGCCCGTTGACGGTAAGCGCGGTCACAGCATTCTATCGGATCAGTCGCGCCACGAGCGGTCGATCCGGTCGACCTTGCGCTTCCACGCCTCAAAATCGGCATAGCCGGGGCCGCCCGGGGCCTGCGCCTGCCCGAGATCGCGCTGGTGCACGCCGATCACGTCCTGCGGAACCATGATCGGCTCGCCCTGGCTAAGGGTGGCGATCTGGATCTCGCACGCGCGCTGAAGCGCCCATGCGGTTACGAACATCTCGCGGATCGTCCGGCCGAGGACGACCGGGCCGTGGTTGCGGAGCATGAGAATGCGGTTCTTGCCGAGGTTCGCCAGCAGCCGCTCGCCCTCTTCCGCGCGCACCGTCACGCCTTCGAAATCGTGGTAGCCGATCTGGCCCTGGAAGTTGCAGGCGTAAAAACTGATCGGCAGGAGCCCGTCCTTGTGGCTCGACACCGCCATCCCTTCGGTCGTGTGCGTGTGACAAATCGCGTGCGCCCATTCGAGATGGCGGTGGAAATAGGCATGCTGGGTGAACCCGGCCTTGTTCACCGGGTAATTGCCGGCAAGCACGTTGCCGTCGATGTCGATCTTGACCAGATTGGAAGCCGTCACTTCCTCGTAGAGCAGCCCGAACGGATTGATCAGGAACGCGTGGTCCTCGCCCGGCACCTTCAGGCTGATGTGGTTGTAGATCGATTCCGACCAGCCCATCAGGTCGAAGATCCGGTAGCAGGCCGCGAGTTCGAGCCGCGCCTCCCACTCGGCATCGCTGCACTCGATCCGGGGCTTGAGCTGGGTGGCCATCGCGCGCCTCTCCTTGGGTATGCGTTTCGCTATCTATCGCACGGGTCTGCCGGAGCGCACAAGCAGCTTGGCCGCGCACCGGTACCACGCTACCGCCCCGCCCGATGAGCGAGGCGGCCCGACTGACGCGCGGAAGCATCCGCGGCCACCTCGTCACCCAGACCCTGCCGATGGTCGTCGCCTCCGCAGCGCTGATGTCCGTGGGGCTCGTCGACGCCTACTTTGTCGGCCAGCTCGGCAGCGACGAGCTCGCGGCAATGTCGTTCATATTCCCCGTCACCATCGCGCTCGCCAGCCTCGGCGTGGGGGTGATGGTCGGCGTGAATTCGGTCGTCTCGAGGGCGATCGGCGCCGGCGACATGGAGCGCGCGGCCCGGCAGGCGAACGTCGGGATCGTATTCGCTCTGGCCCTGGGGACCCTCATGGGCCTCGCGCTCTGGCTGCTTGCCGGACCCCTCTTCCGTCTGCTCCAGGCGCCCCCCGACCTGTTGCCGCTGATCGAGCGCTATATGGGTCCTTTCGCACTCGGGATGCCGGTGCTGCTGCTGCAGATGGGGCTCAACGGCGTGTTGCGCGCGCAGGGGGAGGCCAAGCGCACGTCCGCCGTCGCCGTCACCTATGCGGCGGCGAACTGGGTGCTCGATCCGCTGCTGATAACCGGTGGCCTGGGGTTGCCCGCGCTCGGCATCGCCGGAGCGGCGTGGGCGACGACGATCGGTTACCTGTGCGCGGTTCTGCTGGCGGCATGGCTCGTGCACGGCACGCATCTGCCGCTCGATCCAACGCTGATCCGCAGAGCACGGCTCGGCAACGCCGTTCGCGATATCGCCGGCGTCGCCGCGCCAGCCTCGTTCTCGAACGCGATCAACCCCATCGGCCTGTCGGTCCTCACCGCGCTGCTCGCCAGCCAGGGGCAGGAAGCGGTTGCGGGCTTCGGGGCGGCCGGGCGGCTGCAAAGCTTCGCGATCGTTCCCCTGCTTGCGCTGTCCGCATCGATCGGCGCGATCGTGGGGCAGAACTGGGGCGCGGGCCAGTTCGAGCGCGCGCGCCGCGCCTTTCTCCAGGCGGGGGCATTCTGCGTCGTCTACGGACTGACGCTGGCGGCTGTCCTGTTCGCAGCGGGCAACTGGTTCGCAGGGTTCTTCACCGACGATCCGCGCGTCATCGCCGAGTTCGCCCGCTACATCCGCATCGCCGCCTGGGGCTATGCCGGGTTCGGGCTGCTGATCGTCGCGAATGGCGCTCTCAACGCGGTCGGCAAGGCCAACTGGTCGCTGGGGCAGAGTTTCGCGCGGGTGTTCCTCATCATGCTGCCCGCCGCATGGGTGCTTCGCCCGCTGTGGGGGTCGGCCGCAATCTATACCGGCGAGCTGGCGGCCAACCTCATCGGCGGCGCGCTAGCCGCCTTCATCGCCTGGCGAATGCTGTCCCGCCGGTAAGTGCCAGCAGGGCGAAGCTCGCGAGCCAGTGCGAGCCCATGTAATCCTCGCCGATGTGCGGCAGGCTGGCGGCGACGTGGCGCCCGGCGACATGCGCGAACCGGCCCGGCTCGCCCAGCGCAGCGCCGATTCCCAGCCAGCACCATGCACGCGACAGATTGAGCCCGTCGAGGTGAGCGATCTTGCCGTCGGTCCTGTCCGAGACCCGAACCGGCAAGAACAGCGGGGCCGGCTGATCGTGATCGGCATTGGGCAGGAAGTTCTCAAACCAGGCGGCAAAGGCATCGCGCTCGAGCACGCGGCTCATCAGGAGGGCAGCGGTCAGCGCGGGGGACAGGAAGTCGTCGCCCCCCGGTTCCCAGCCCCGGTAGTCGGTCGATCCGGCAAACCATTCCAGTGCGCGCGAGCGGATCCGGGCGGCGAGATCCCCGTCGCGCCTTTCGGCCCAGTCGAGCGCAAGAAGCATCGCGAACGCGCTGTTGGCATGCGTGCCGGCCGTGATGGGATAGGTCAGCAGGCGGAAATACTCGTCCAGCATCGCAGCGAGCTTTCGCGCCAATGGCTCGAGCGCGCTGCCCCACGGCGCAGCGTGGCAGTCCGCTTCGTCGTGAAGCGCGAGGAGCCAGGCCCACCCGTAGGGACGATGGGCGCCGCGCCCGTCGGCGCGATCGAACCGGGCCTCCTCGCCCCCGAGTTTGCGGGGCGTGAGCATCGCGTCGGCGAGCACCTGGATGTCCCGCGCTTCCGGCATCCCGGGAAACAGCCGAGCGAGACGCAGGACCTGCCAGTACCCGTGCACGCACGAGTGCCAGTCGAAGCTGCCGTGGAATACGGGGTGCAGTTCGGCCGGGGTCAACAGGTCGTCGGCGCCGGCGAGCACCTGGTCGAGCTTGAAGGGCCAGCGCCGCGTGAGGTTCGGCAGCGTCAGTTGCGCGAAGGACCGGGCGCGGGCTTCGTCGAGCGTCACGCTTGGCCCCATCCGCCGCCGCCAGGGGTTTCGATCACGAACACGTCGTCCCGTGCGAGATCGACCGAGGCGGTCGCCCCGAGCGGCTCGGCAGTCCCGTCGGCGCGCTCGATGCGGTTAATGCCCGCCGCGCCGTCGAATCCGCCTTCGAGGCCGGAGGGTGCCACCCGTCGGCGATTGGACAGGATGTTGGCGCGCATCGGCGCGCGAAACCGGATGCGCCGGATGGCCCCGTTGCCGCCTTGCCACTTGCCGGAGCCGCCCGACCCGCGGCGCACCGAGAATTCCTCGACCAGCACGGGAAACCGCGCTTCGAGGACTTCGGGGTCGGTCAGGCGGCTGTTGGTCATGTGGGTCTGTACCGCGTCCGCGCCGTCGAAGCCGGGGCCCGCCCCCGATCCTCCTGCGATCGTCTCGTAATACTGGTGCGCCGCGTCGCCGAAGGTGAAATTGTTCATCGTCCCCTGGCATCCGGCCTGCGCGCCGAGCGCTCCGAGCAGCGCGTCGGTAATGGCCTGGCTGGTCTCGACATTGCCCGCGACGACTGCCGCCGGCCACTCGGGCGACAGCATCGAGCCCGTTGGGATGCGCAGCTCGATCGGGCGCAGGAACCCGTCGTTGAGCGGTATCGCGCTGTCGAGCAGGGTTCGCACCGCATAGAGACAGGCCGCGCGCACCACGGGGCGCGGCGCGTTGAAGTTGCCGGTGTGCTGGCTGCTCGTTCCGGCAAAGTCGATCGTCGCGCGGCCGGCCTGCGGGTCGACACGCACCGCGACCCGAACCTTCGCTCCATCGTCCATCTCGACCGCGTGTTCGCCCCCCTTGAGGCTCCCGAGCAGGGTCCGCACCGCCCCTTCCGCGAAATCGAGGAGATGTCCCATGTAGGCCGAGACCGTCGCCTTGCCGTGCGCTGCTACCAGTTCAAGCAGCCTGTCGGCCCCGCGCCTGCATGCGGCGACCTGCGCGGCGAGGTCGGCGATGTTCTGGTCAGGACTACGCGCCGGATGCGGCCCGCTTTCGAGCAGGTGTCTCAGCTCGTCAGCGCGAAAGCGTCCGCCGCGAACAAGCAGGACGTCGTCGAGAACGACGCCTTCCTCGTCTATCCGTGTGGAGTTCGAAGGCATCGAGCCCGGGGCAATCCCGCCGACGTCGGCGTGGTGGCCCCGCGCGGCGACAAAAAAGGAGGGGGCTTCGTCCTCAGCGACGAAAACAGGTGCGATGACGGTGATGTCGGGCAGGTGCGTGCCGCCTGCGTAGGGCGCGTTGAGCGCGTAAGCATCCCCCGGCTGCATCGTGCCGGCGCGATTGTCGATCACCGTGCGCACGCTGTCGCCCATCGATCCCAGGTGCACGGGGATGTGCGGAGCGTTGGCGATGAGACTGCCTGTCGCGTCGAACACCGCGCAGGAGAAATCCAACCGCTCGCGAATGTTGACCGAGCTTGCCGAATGCTGGAGGGCGGCGCCCATCTCTTCCGCGATGCCCATGAACAGGCCGCCAAAGATCTCCAGCCGGGCGGGGTCGATGCCCGTCCCCCGGAGAGCGCCCTCCGCCGCGCCGGTACGCGACAGGACGAGCATGCCGTCCCCGGCTTGTGCGGCCGACCATCCGGGCTCGACCACCAGCGTGGCGACCGGGTCGACCACCAGCGCGGGACCCTCGATCGTCTGGCCCCGCCCCAGCGTGGCGCGTTCGAAGACCGGTGTAGCCCGTTTTTCACCCGCCATCGTGCAGGCGACCTCCGCCACCGGTTCGCCCCGATCGTCCGGCACCGAACAATCGCCGCCGGGCGCGTGCCCGCTAGGCACGACGGCCTCCACCCGCAGCATGTCGATCACGAGGGGAGCATCGGCAGCGTATCCGAATCGGGCACGGTGCGCAGCTGCGAAAGCCTGGCGCATTGCAGCCTCCTTTTCCAACGGCACGGGAATCGCGCTGTCGCCCGCCGCGAGGCGAATGTGCGCTTCGCTTTCGATCACGGTCCGCTCGGGATCGACACCCTGTTCAGCCAGAGCGCCACGCGCCTCGCCCGCGACGCGCTCGAAAGCCTTGCCGATCAGCGCGTCGCAGCCCTCGAGCGGCACGCCGAGCGTTTCCTCCCGAACCGCGCGGCGGTCGGCAAGACCCATGCCATAGGCCGAAAGCACGCCTCCAAGCGGATGGATCAGCACGGTCCCTATTCCCAGCGCATCGGCGACGAGGCACGCATGCTGTCCGCCTGCCCCGCCGAAACAGTTAAGCGCGAATCCGGCCACGTCGTGTCCCCTGGCAACCGAAATCGAGCGGATCGCCTGCGCCATCTGGGCGACCGCGACCGCAAGGAAACCTTCCGCGGCTTCGTGGCGAGACATGCGCCGGCCGGTCGCGGTCTCGATTTCGGACAGCACCGCATCGATCCGGGCCTCGGCGGCGGCGGTGTCGAGCACCTCGTCTGCCCCCGGCCCGAACACCGCCGGGAAAAACGCGGGCTGGAGCTTGCCAAGGACGAGGTTGCAATCGGTGACCGTCAGCGGTCCCCCCTGGCGGTAGCATGCCGGCCCGGGCCGGGCGCCCGCGCTCTCGGGGCCGGCGAGGAAACGCGCGCCGTCGAAGCGGCAGATCGAACCGCCGCCAGCCGCGACGGTGTGGATCCGCAGCATCGGCGCGCGGATGCGGACGTTTGCCACGCGGTTCTCGCTGTCGCGTTCGTAAGCACCTGCGAAAAGCGAGACATCGGTGGACGTGCCCCCCATGTCGAACCCGATCACGCGGTCGAAGCCGGCAGCGCGGGCGGTCTCCGCCATCCCGACGATGCCACCGGCCGGGCCGGAAAGGACCGCGTCCTTGCCCCGCAGCACCCGGCCCGACGCAAGCCCTCCGCTCGACTGCATGAACAGCGGGTCGTGGCCCTCTCCCAGTGCCGAGGCGAAACCGTCTACATATCGGTGCAGTACCGGAGACAGGTAGGCATCGACACAGGTCGTCTCCGCCCGCGCGACGAGCTTTGCGAGCGGCGAGACCCGGTGACTGACGGCAATTTCCTCGAACCCGGCCTTGGCGGCGAGGCCGGCAAGCGCCTCCTCGTGCGCGGGGTGGCGAAAGCCGTGCATCAGCGCGATGGCGACGGCTCTGAAGCCTCGCTTGCGAGCGGCCTTCAAGCCCGCGAGCGCGCCCGTGCGGTCGAGTTCGCGCAGCACCTCGCCCTCGTGCGTTACCCGCTCGTCGATTTCGAGAACCTGGTCAGGTAGCGGCTCGGGCTTCTCGATCCCGAGAGCGAAGATATCGGGCCGCTCCTGCGTGCCGATCGTCAGCAGGTCGCCAAAGCCCTTCGTGACCACCAGCAGCACCGGCTGGCCCTTGCGCTCGAGCAGGGCGTTGGTCGCGATTGTGGTGCCGATCCGGACGTCCGCTGGCGGGAGCGACCCGTCGCGGCAGCCGGTCAGCCGCCGCATCGCCTCGATCGCCGCGTCGGAATAGTGCGCCGGGTCGTCCGACAGCAGCTTGGCGCATGCGAGCCGGCCACCGGGATCGCGCGCGACGACATCGGTGAAGGTGCCGCCGCGATCGATCCAGAACTGCCAGCGCCGGGAATCTGCCATTGCAATGCTATGCCGCATGCCGCGCGGCGCCACAAACAGCCGACGGCGCAAACCCATCGTTAACCATCGTCCGCCATAGCCCGTTGCGAGGGGCACCCGGGGGCGATTGATGGACGACCTGCTGGCCGAATTCCTGGCCGAGACACGCGAGATGATGGAAGCGATCGGCGGCGAACTGGTCGCCTGGGAAGCCGCGCCGTCCGACCGCACGCGTCTCGATGCGATTTTCCGGTTCGTGCACACGGTCAAGGGTAACTGCGGCTTCTTCGATTTTCCCCGGCTCGAGGCCCTCAGCCACGCCGCCGAGGACGCCTTGGCCGAGGTGCGCGCCGGCCAGCGTTCGGCAACCCCGCGTCTCGTGACGGCGGTGCTGGGCATCGTCGACCGTATAGGCGCGATGGTCGATGCGATCGAGGCAGGGGCAGAGATGCCCGCAGGGTCCGACGAGCATCTTATAGCGGCCCTCCGGGTCGGCGAGGACACGGATGACGGCCCCGCATACGAGCCGTGCGATACTCGCGCCGCGCGATCGGGCGGTGCCCAGCGCACCATCCGGCTTCCCGTAAGCCTGCTCGACGACGTCATGGCGAGCGTCTCGGACCTCGTGCTGGCGCGCAACCACCTCGCCCTGCGAGTGCGCGAGGCCGGCAGCGATTCGCCGATCTACGCTCCGTTCGAACGGTTGAACGGGATTCTCGACGAAGTTCGTCAGGCGGTCACGCGGCTGCGCATGCAGCGGATCGATCACCTCTACGCTGCGATCCCGCGGCTGGTGCGCGACCTCGCCGCCGAACTCGGCAAGCAGGTCATGGTCGATCTCGAAGGGGGCGAGGTCGAACTCGATCGCGAGATGATCGAGATGATCCGCGATTCGCTTACTCATATCATCCGCAATGCCATCGATCACGGCATCGAACTTCCCTCGGCGCGCCACGCGGCTGGCAAGCGCGAAATCGGCACGATCCTGGTGTCCGCGCGCCAGAGCGGGAACCGGATCATGCTCGCCGTTTCAGACGACGGCCGTGGGATCGACGGCGAACGCCTGGTCGCCAAGGCCGTCGCCGTGGGCGTGCTCACCGCGGCCGAGGGCGAGAGCCTGTCCGATGACGAGCGCCGCGCGCTGATCTTCGAACCGGGCCTGTCGACCGCGGACGAGGTCACTTCGGTGTCCGGCCGCGGCGTGGGCATGGACGCGGTGCGCGCCAACATCGAGCGGGTGGGCGGCACCATCGAGGTCACAAGCACGCCGGGCGAAGGAACCCGAATCCTGCTCAGCCTGCCGCTGACGCTCAGCATCGTGCCGTCGCTGACGGTGAGCGCCGGCGGAGAGCTGTTCGCGCTGCCGCAATCCTATGTCGAGGAGATCGTTCACGGCCGCGCCGGCCACATCGAGATCGCCCGCGCGGGGGACGCCACTCTCGTCACCGTTCGCGACAGGCGCATTGCCTGTGTTTCGCTGGCCGGGGTGCTTGGCATGGGGGGTGAATGCGATCCGCAGGCTGCGACGCTGGTCCTCATTCGCCTCGCCGGGGGCGACCTCTTCGCGATCGCGTGCGACCGGGTGCTCGACCACCAGGAACTCGTGATCAAACCGCTTGCCCCTGCGGTCATGGCATCGGGTTTGTATGCGGGCAGCACGCTTCTCGACGACGGCAAGCCGGTCCTGATGCTCGACATCGCCGGCATCTCGCGAAAGTCCGGTCTCGTCGGCGACGTGCGCGGACGGATCCGGTCGGCGGCCAGCGAGGAACTTGCAGAGGCGGTGCGCGCGTGCGTCAAGGCCATGCTGTTCGTCGGTCTCGACGGTCGCCGACGGGCCGTGCGCCTGTCGCTCGTCAGGCGGTTCGAGCGCGTGCCGGCCGGGGCCGTCGATCTCGGTGGCGAGCGGCCACAGGTCGTGATCGGCGACCGCATCCTGACCCTCGCCGGCATCGGGGAAAGCACCCTTCCCGATGGCCAGGTTTCGCTCCTCCGTCTCGGCGACGGACAGAGCGAGATCGCCTATGTTTTCGCGCGCGTCATCGATACCGTCGACCTGCCCGAGGAGATCGTGCCCAGCGGGCGGGCGGGACCGGTCGAGGGGACCGTCCTGATCGACGGTGAACCGGCAGAATTGCTCGACGGACACTGGCTGTTCGCCGCGCATGCCGCCCCGGCGCGCGAGGCCCGCCGAATGACCTGCCGCATCCCCGCAGGCGATCCGTGGGCTCGCTCCATCCTGGCGCCGCTGGTCGAAAGCGCGGGCTATGCCGTCGTCGACGAAAGCTACGCGGGCGCGGTGGACGTCGCGATCGCGTCCGCGGACGACCCCTTCACCGATCACCCTGCAGACAGCCTGATCACGCTCAGCGCCGATCCGGAAGCGACCTCGCCCGACGGTCCGCTTCTCTACCGCTACGACCGGGCGGGCCTACTCGCGCGGCTTGCGGCGCTGCGCACCGGGAGGGCGGCATGAGCGACCTCGTTCTTGTCCTGAGCCTTGCCGGGCGGCAAGTGGCCCTCCGCACGGCCGACGTCTTTTCGGTCGTCGAGATCGATCACGTGACGGCGATCCCGAGCGCTCCCGGATACGTAAGGGGCCTCAGTGCGCTACGGTCGATAACGCTCACCGTCATCGACGCGGCGGCTGCAATCGGTCTCGCCCCGCCGGCGAAGCCCGAACCGGGCGCTCGGGCCGCCATCGTCGACCACGAGGGGCACCGCTATGCTCTGGTCGTTGATGCCGTCGACGACGTTGCCGAACTGGTTGCCGGACCCGTGCCCGTCCCCGGGGAAGCCGGACCCCGGTGGCAGCGCGTGGGCGAAGGCCTGATCGAGACCTCTCGCGGTCCGGCACTGCTGCTCTCGCTCTCTGCCCTCCTCGCGGGGCCTCACGCAAGGGCGGCTTAACGAGATTCTTACCTGCGGGTCCTAGGAGACCCATGAAAACATGAACGGATCGCACCAACCCATGAAACACTGCCTCGTCGTCGATGATTCGCGGGTGATCCGCAAGGTATCCCGACACATCCTGGAATCGCTCGATTTCACGGTCGACGAAGCGGAAAACGGGCGCGAGGGACTGGAGAGGTGCGCCCAGTTGATGCCCGATGTAATCCTGCTCGACTGGAACATGCCGGTCATGAGCGGGATCGAGTTCATCGTCCAGCTCCGGCAGCGCGATGGCGGCAACAAGCCCAAGGTCGTCTTCTGCACCACCGAAAACGACGTCGCCCACATTCGAGAGGCGATCAGCGCGGGTGCGGACGAGTACGTGATGAAGCCGTTCGACCACGAGACGCTGCAGATCAAGCTCCAGCTTGTCGGCTTTTCCTGAGTTCCCGTATGAACCGGGGTGCCACCACCGCCGGAGCGTCAACCGCGCCACGCGACCGACGCCAGACCGTGCGCGTCATGGTCGTCGACGACTCGCTTGTCGCGCGGACCGTCCTCTCGCGCATCGTTGAGGGCGAACCCGACTTCGAAATCGTGGCCAAGGCCACCACCGGGGAAATGGCGATCCAGCGCCTCGCCGAAACCCCGGTCGACGTCGTCCTGCTCGACCTCGAAATGCCCGGGATCGGCGGTATGGGCGCGCTTCCCCGTATTCTCGAACTCGCCCGCGACGCCAAGGTCCTCGTCGTCTCGTCACTGACCGAACGCGGTGCGCAGGCCACCCTTTCGGCGCTCGCGATCGGCGCGGCCGATACGCTGCTCAAACCGCGCTCAGGCGAGTTCGATGCCGCCTACGCGAGGACGCTCGTCAACAAGATCCGGGCGCTCGCGCCGTCGGGGATCGGCCCGAGCGCCGGCGGCGCACACCGGGCGGCGCCCACCGCGGCTCGCGCCATACCGGCAAGCGGAGACCCCCTCGCGCTTGCGATCGGCGCGTCGACAGGCGGTATCCATGCGCTCTGCCTGCTGCTCGGCGCGCTGCCCCGCAGTTTCACGCTGCCGATCCTGGTAGTCCAGCACCTTCCGGCAAGCTTCATGACCACCCTCGCCCGCCAGCTCGCGACCGCCTCGGGTCGTCCAGCCTCGGTAGCCGACTGCGGAACACCGCTGGAACCGGGCGAAATCCTCGTCGCGCCCGGAGCGGGGCACATGGTCGTACGGCGAACGAACGGGCGACTGGTGACGGGTGTTGCGCACCACGCCGTTCCGAGCGGCTGCACGCCGTCAGTCGATCCGTTGTTCGAGACCCTCGCCGACGCCACGGGGGGTCGCGCGCTCGGCGTCGTCCTTTCGGGCATGGGACGCGACGGCGCGGTCGGTGCCGAACGGCTGGTTAACGCGGGGGGCACGCTGCTGGCACAGGACGCTGCGACGTCGGCAGTCTGGGGAATGCCGCGCGCCGTGGTCGAAGCGGGCCTGACGACGCTGGTGGGCGATCCGGAAGCTCTGGCCAAGAAACTCGCGGCCCTCGCCACGACCGACGATCGCGGCCCGGCACGCACCGCGCGGACGGTCCGGGCATGAGCGAGATATCCCAGCGCATCGTCGCGGACCTGCTCTTCTCGCGGACCGGACAGCAGCTCGCCGAGAATCGCCGCTGGCGCATCCAGACCGCGCTCGCGGGGCTCTTTCGCGAGCGCGGCATCTCGAATCTCGACCAGCTCGTCTGCCTGCTCGCCGATCCGCGCGAGGAGGGACTGGCCCAGGACGTGGTCGAGGCCCTGCTCAACAACGAGACCTACTTCTTCCGCGATCGCCTGATGTTCGACCTCCTCGCGAAAGAGGTCCTTCCCGATCTCGCGGCGAAGCGTGCGGCGACCCGGCGCCTGACGATCTGGTCAGGCGGATGCTCGAGCGGACAGGAGGCGCTATCGCTCGCCATCCTCTTTGCCGACGACCCCAAGACATGGGACGGCTGGCGGATCGACATTCTGGGGACCGACATATCGGGCAAGGCGATCGAGGCGGCGCGGCGCGGCTGCTACACGCAGTTCGAGATCCAGCGCGGTCTCGGGGTCACCCAGATGCTGCGCTGGTTCGACGAAAGCGAACAGGGATGGAGGCCGCGTCCCGAGCTCGCGCGCCGGATGCGATTCGAACGCCGCAACGTGCTCGACGCTCCGCCCGAGCCGGGCCGCTTCGACCTTGTCCTGTGCCGCAACGTCCTGCTCTATTTCGACCTCGTCTACCGCGGCCGCGCGTTCGATCGCCTTGCCGAAGCTGTGGCGGTCGACGGCTGGCTGATGATCGGCGCGGGGGAATCGGCAAAGGGTCATTCCGACGCATTCGTTCCCGCATGCGACACCAGCGGACTCTATCGCAGGACCCCGCGATCCGTCGAGCCGCGCACTGCGGTAGCGCGCTGAAATGCTCGGTAAACAACGATTTAACGCTTCCTTAGGTAGTGCGTTCTATCGCCTCGGCCGGCGCAGTGCGCCGCGCGAGGAGGGGAACCGCGTGATTTCGGGGGTCGCAAGAGAGACAATCGGGTCGAAGGCGCTCGTCTTCGGACCGTTGGCCATCCTGTCGGGGCTTTTCGGTGCGTTCACGGCGCTTTTCGCCGCGGGCGCGCGCCTGTCCCAGTTTTCGGGCATCACGATCATTGCCTTGGGTGTGGTCTGCTATGCCACGGTGGTGGCGGTGCTCGGGCGATACGGGCTGCAGCAGATCCAGCGCCTCGAGGGACTCAGCCGCACCGACAGCCTGAGCGGCTTGCCGAATCGCCGGGCCTTGCACGAGGACGCCGCCCGCTGCGCGAAACCCGGCGAGGAAATCGCCGTCGCGCTCATCGACCTTGACGGGTTCAAGCTTGTCAACGATCACTACGGCCACGTCGTCGGGGACCAGGTGCTGCGCGAATGCGCCCAGGTCCTGCTCGATATCTGCGGACCCGAAGCGCGCCCCTACCGCCTTGGCGGCGACGAATTCGCAATCCTCAAGACAGGGGCCCTGGCGGGCACGATCCTTGAAGGAATCTGCCGTACCGTGATCGAGCGGATGGGTTCGCCCATCCCGATCGAGGACCGGCGCATCCCGATCGGCGCCAGCATCGGCTTGTCGAGGACGGCTGGCAGTGACGGAATTGGTTCGTCCGAGTTGCTGCGCCGCGCCGACGTGGCGATGTACGCGTCCAAGCGCGGGGGCAAGATGCGCTGCACGTGGTTTCGCGACGATTTCGACCAGAGCCGCGAGGCCGCCCACCTGCTCGACGGGGAACTGCGCGTGGCGCTGGCCAGAGGCGAGTTCCAGGTAGCTTACCAGCCGCTCGTCGATGCGCGCACAGGTGCGATCGTCGCGGTCGAATCGCTGATCCGCTGGGAGCGGCCCGACGGCAAGCGCATCGGACCCAATGTCTTCATCCCTGTCGCCGAGGAATCGGGCCTTATCAACGCCATCGGGCTATGGGTCCTCGACCGGGCGTGCCGCGAGGCGCTGGCTTGGGACCCGATCAAGCTCTCGGTCAACGTATCGGCCGCCCAGTTGCGAAACCCCGAGTTTCCGATCCATCTCGGGCAGATACTCGACGATACCGGCTTTCCCCCAGAGCGACTCGAGCTCGAGATTACAGAGACCTGTCTCGTGCTCGACCCGGTCGTTGCCGAGCGCAGCCTCGACCTCATTCGCAAGTTCGGGGTCAACATCGCGCTTGACGATTTCGGCACGGGCTACGCCTCGATCGGCTTCCTGCGGCAATTCCGCTTCGAGAAGCTCAAGCTGGACCGGACGCTGGTCGAAGAGGCGCAGCGGGACAACGGAAGCCGCGCGATGATGCTGTCGAGCATCTCGGTCGCGCGCGCAATGAACATGGACGTGACCGCAGAGGGCGTCGAAACCGAAGAACAGGCCGATCTGGTCCGCGCCGCCGGGTGCGATCAGCTGCAGGGCTGGCTCTATTACAAGGCAATGCCGGCCGCCGAACTGTCGGCGCGGCTGAAGGAACCCGTGGTGCCCAAGCACCGCGGAGGCACGAGGGCAGCATGAACGCAATCACGGCAATCGAGGCGTCCGACCTCAACGAGGAAATCGCCGCCACCACCCTTGGCGAGAGCACGATCGCAGAAGCGGGCCACCGCTGGATCGCCGCACGCTGGTTCAACGACCTGCCGCTGGCGCGCAAGCTGGCCCTGCTCGTCGGCGGACTGCTGTTCGGGCTGACCGTCACCGCGCTAGAGGCCGTCGCGGCGTTCCGCGGCCTGCTTTCGGTCGATGCGGCAACCACGCTGATCGTGTTCGGCTGGCTGCTGGGAATCGGGCTCGGCGGCATCGCGCTGCGCAGGATCATCAAGGATACCGCAATGCCGCTGCGCAAGCTGTCGGGCGACATGGTTCGCCTCGGCAAGGGCGATCGCTCGTTCACGCTGCATAATCTCCACCGCGCGGACGAGATCGGGGAGATGGCGCGCGCGTTCGAGGTATTCGTGCGGTCCGGCTACAAGCTCGACGAGATGTTCGAGCAGCGCAAGATCACCGGCGCCGAACAGCAGCGCCTGCTGCTGCAGCTGGCAGGCAACTTCGAGCGTGAAGTCGGCCAAGTCATGGGCGCGGTCGCCGCCGCGGCGGACCAGCTCGAACACGCGGCGAGTTCGATGGCTGCGGCTGCCGACCAGTCCGCCAGCCAGGTCGATGCCGTGTCCCGGGCGATGAACGATGCCTCGGCGGGGGTCGCTGCCGCCGCCGCCGCAAGCGACGAGTTCGCGATGTCGATCGGCGAGATCAGCCGCCAGGCCGCGCACTCCGCCGGGCTCGCGCGCGAGGCGACCACTGCAGCCGAGCAGGCCGACACGACGGTCAAGGCCCTGGCGATGTCCGCCGACGAGATTGGTGAGATCGTCGAACTGATCAGCTCGATCGCACGGCGCACGAACCTGCTCGCCCTCAACGCCTCGATCGAGGCGGCCCGCAGCGGCGAGGCGGGACGCGGATTCGCGGTCGTTGCAAGCGAGGTAAAGGAACTCGCTGCGCAGACCAGCAAGGCGACCGATGAAGTCGCCGCGCAGATCCGCGCGATGCAGGAATCGACCGGCGCGAGCGTGGGCGCACTGAAAGCGATCTCGGAGCAGGTCCAGCAACTCGAGGCGACCGCCGTATCGATCGCATCGGCAGTGGATCAGCAATCGGTCGCCGGGCAGGAACTTGCCCGCAATATCGACACTGCCGCCCGCAGCTCCGGCGACGTCACGGCCAATGTAGTCCAGGTGCGTGAGACCGCGCTCGCGACCGGAGCCACGGCGAGCCAGGTGCTGAGCTCGGCGAGCGATCTCAAGGGGCAGGCCGCGAATCTCCGCAGCCAGGTCGATGGCTTCCTCAGGCACGTCCGTGCGAGCTAGATGCGTCCCCGCGGACGGGGATCGAACCTGCTTGACCTGAGATAGACCACGAACGACAAGCGCCGCGTTCATTGCGGAGAGCTGTTCGATGATTACGCCGGGTCGCCTCACCTCACGTGCCATCCTCCTGGGAGGCGCGGCCTTGTCGCTCTCGGCGGCCGCCCTGGCCGCCCCGCCGATCGTGCAGCCCGGCGCGCCGGGTGAGGCCAGCCGCGTACTGACTGCCGACGAGGCGACGAAGCTCGCCAGGACGAGCTATGCGCCCGGCGACGTGGCGTTCATGCAGGCGATGATCGTGCACCACGAGCAGGCGGTCGAGATGGCCGCGCTCGCCCGCCAGCGGACCAGCAATCCTGCGGTCCTCAAGACCGCCGACCGGATCGCGGCGGGACAGGCGGACGAAATGAAGTTCATGACCGGCTGGCTGGCCGACCGCAACGAGGAAGTCTCGACGCCGGGCATGGGCCACGCCGGCCACGACCATCACGCGATGAAGGGGATGGCCAGCCCCGAACAGATGGCCGCACTCGCCGCAGCCGAGGGAACCGCGTTCGATCGCCTGTTCCTGCAGATGATGATCGCCCACCATCGCGGCGCGGTCGACATGGTCGGCGCGCTGCACAAACAGCCCGGCACCGCCTACGACCCGGTGATGTTCGAGTTCACGAATGAGGTGGTGACCGACCAGAAGGCTGAGATCGACCGGATGAACGCGGTCGCCGCGGGGCTGTCGCAGGACCCACGGGCAACGCTCGCCGCGGGCTTCCGCGACGCGGGCGAGGCTATCCTCAACATGCGCAAGGTCGCCGCGCTGCCCAAGCCGGCCGGGTTCTTCGATCCCGCCAACCCGGCCCAGCTCCAGCCCAAGATTCCGAAAAAGGACGCCGCGGAAACAAGGAGACCGAAGGGCCGCGACGCGAAGGACGCCGGAAAGGAAACGAAGCCCAAGTTCGCCGAGCGGGGTTCGCTGCTCGACTTCGCCGCGACCGACATGGCGTTTAAGGACGACCTGCTGTTCGCCGGCAGCTATCACGGGTTCAACATCTACCGCCTCGGCGAGGACGGAGTTCCCGATCTCGTCAGCTCCACGGTATGTCCCGGCGGGCAGGGCGACGTTTCGGTGGTCGGCAATCTTCTCCTCATGAGCGTCCAGGATAGCCGGGCGCGAGTCGACTGCGGTCTCGAAGGGGTCAGCGAAAAGATCAGCGGGGAACGGTTCCGCGGGCTGCGCATCTTCGACATCTCCGACCTCTCCCGGCCGCGTCAGGTCGGGCAGGTGCAGACCTGCCGGGGCAGCCACACCCACTCGGTGGTTTCCGCCGACGCGGAGCGGATCGTCGTCTACAACTCGGGCACGAGCTACGTGCGCGACGAGAAGGAACTCGCCGGCTGCATTGACACGCAGGGCGACGATCGTACTGCCCTGTTCTCGATCGACGTCATCGAAATACCGGTCGCAAACCCGGACAAGGGCCGTATCGTCGACCGGCCGCGCGTGTTCGCCGCCAACGGCCAGATCGCTGGCCTCTGGCGCGGCGGCGACCACGGCGACGGGACCCAGGAGACGTCCGATACCAACCAGTGCCACGACATTACCGTGTTTCCGGCCAAGAACCTGGCCGCGGGGGCCTGCTCGGGCAACGGCATCATCCTCGACGTTTCCGACCCGCTCAAGCCGAAGCGGATCGACGACGTCACCGACAAGGGCTTTGCCTACTGGCACTCAGCGACCTTCAACAATGACGGCACCAAGGTGCTGTTCACCGACGAATGGGGCGGCGGCGGGCGTCCTCGTTGCCAGGCCGGCGACCCGACCAACTGGGGGGCCGATGCCTTCTACGGGATCGAGAACAGCAAGCTCGTCCCCCGGGGCCATTACAAGCTGCCCGCGCCGCAGAGCGACAAGGAGAACTGCGTCGCGCACAATGGGTCGATCATCCCGGTTCCGGGCCGCGACCTGTTCGTCCAAGCCTGGTATCAGGGCGGAGTCAGCGTGATCGACTTCACCGATCCCGCGAACGTCCACGAGATCGCCTATTTCGACCGCGGACCGATCGACAAGGATCAGCTGGTCACCGGCGGCTACTGGTCGGCCTACTGGTACAAGGGGCGCATATACGCCACCGAGATCAGCCGCGGACTCGATGTCTTCGCCCTGACCCCGAGCGAGTTCCTGACCGTAGAGGAAATCCGGGCGGCCGAATCCGCCGAGTTCGAAGGGAGCGTGTTCAATCCACAAACGCAGACGCAGGTGACCTGGCCCGCCGGGGTGGCCGAAGCCGCGCGGGAGAGCAGGAAAGGCGGCTGACGACCCGGGACAGTTGCATCCGGCAACGTTTCTCGCCTACGTTCGTCTCCCGCGCGGGAGAGAGTGGGCGATGAGCCAGTCAGGATGCGATGTCGACGTGTTGATCGTCGGTGCCGGTATTTCCGGCATCGGCATGGCGGCGCGCCTTGGCATGGAGTGCCAGCAGCGCACCTACGCGGTCGTCGAAAGGCGGGCGAAGCTGGGCGGAACGTGGGACCTGTTCCGGTATCCCGGCATCCGGTCCGACAGCGACATGCACTCGCTCAGCTACGAATTCGAGCCGTGGACCGGCACCGAGACCCTCGCCCGGGCCGAGCGTATCCAGCACTACCTCGAGGAGGTGGCCGGCAAGTACGGCGTCGCGGAGCACATCCGCTACAACACCAAAGTCCTTTCGGCCGCCTTCGACACGGCTGCGGGTTGCTGGACCGTCGAGCTCGAAGACGAGAGCGGCTGGCAGGCCATCACCGCGAATTTCCTATATCTCGCGGCCGGTTACTACGACTATGATGATCCCCATGTGCCGGATTTCGAAGGAGAGGACGCCTTCGATGGCCCTGTCGTGCACCCCCAGCACTGGCCCGAGGGCCTCGACTACACGGGCAAGCGCGTCGCTGTGATCGGCTCAGGCGCCACGGCAGTTACTATCGTTCCCAACATGGCGGACGCCGCCGCCAAGGTGACGATGATCCAGCGTACGCCCACATATGTGCGCTCGATCCCGGCCGAGGACCCGATCGGCCGCCTGCTTCGCCGGTTCCTTCCCCTCCGGCTCGCTCTCAAGATCACCCGCTGGATGCACATCCGGGTTGGCGACAAGATGTACAAGACCGCGCGCAGGGAACCGGAAAAGGTGCGTGCGCGCATCGAGCGCGACGCCCGCAAGCACCTGGGCGAGCACTACCGGCCCGAGGACTTCACGCCGCCGTACGCACCGTGGGACCAGCGGATGTGTTTCGTCCCCGACGCCGATCTTTTCGAGCGGATCAAGGACGGCAGCGTCGAGATCGTCAACGGCACGATCGAGCGGTTTGCGAGCCGCGGCATTGTGATGACCGACGGTCGGACCGTGCCCGCCGACATCATCGTCAAGGCGACCGGACTACGTCTCGCCATGGGGGGAAAGGTCGAACTGCGCGTCGACGGCAACCCGGTCGTCCCGAGCGAACACTGGTTCTACAAGAACGCGATGCTCTCGGGCGTGCCGAACCTGGTGCTTCCGGTGCCTTACACGAATGCGGGCTCGACTCTCCGCTTCGACCTCGTCTCGAGGTACACCTGCCGCGTGCTCAACAGGATGACCGAACTGGGTGCAGCAATTGCCGTGCCGACCATCCCTGAAGGGGCCGAACCCGACGTGGTCCAGGCGTTCGACCTGAACGCGGGATATGTCCAGCGCTCGGGGAACATGCTGCCGAAAAGCTCCAGCAGCGATCCCTGGCGCCTGAACCACGACTATCTGCACGACCGACGGTACATGGCGGAAAACCCGGTCGACGACGGCCTGCTCCGGTTTCACAAGGCCGGCGAGGAGGCGAAAGACGAACAAAGGGAACTCGAAGCAGCCGAATAGGCGGCTTCCGTCCGCAAGAGCACTCGCCTAACGCATGTCCATGCCCGCTTCCGATCGCATCTGGACCGCCGCACTCGTAGTCATCGGCGACGAGATTCTCTCGGGCCGCACGCACGACAGGAACATCGCGCAGGTCGCAAGCTGGCTTCAGGTGCAGGGCATTCGCCTTGCCGAGGTCCGCGTTGTCCCGGATGTCGAGGACCGGATCGTCGAAGCGGTCGACGCCCTGCGCGCCCGCAACGACTACCTCTTCACCACTGGCGGGATCGGCCCGACGCACGACGACATCACGGTCGACGCGGTGGCGCGCGCGCTCGGCGTTCCGGTCATCGTCCATCCCGAGGCGCGGGCAATGCTCGAGAGGTACTATACCGGGCGTGGCCAACCGCTGACCGAGGCCCGGCTGCGCATGGCGCGCACGCCCGAGGGGGCTGAACTGATTCCCAACCGCATGTCCGGGGCACCGGGGATCCGTATCGGCAACCTGTTCCTGATGGCGGGCGTTCCCCACATCACCGCCGGCATGCTCGACGCGCTGACCGGCACGCTCGAGGGCGGCGCGCCGCTCATCACCGAAACGATCGGCTGCTGGACCGCGGAGAGCGAGGTGGCCGACATCCTCCGGCAGGTCGAGAAAGACTACGCGGAGGAAGAGGGTGGCATCCAGATCGGCAGCTACCCTTTCTTCCGCGAAGGGCGGGTGGGCGCGAACTTCGTTGTCCGCTCCACCGACCGGGCGCTCCTTGCGCGATGCGTAGAGGACCTCGCGACCGCGCTCGAGAGTGCGGGACACGCGGTCAGCAGGACCGAGATCTGACGAACTGGACCGCGCTGCCGCAGGTCAGGTCTGGCTTGCCGGCTGCGGTATCGGCTTCGCCTCGGGAACGATCGCCATCTCGATCGAGAACCCGTTGTCCTGCGCCATCTTGTTGAACTGGGTCCAGTCCTTGTCGACGGTTCTCTCGACGGCCCCCGCGTCGAAAGGCTTCTTTGAATCGATGATGAAGAGGAGGTTTTCGCGGGTCGACGCGGGCCAGGCGAGGACGAGCTTCTCCTTGTTCGACAGCTCGTTCACCTGGAGCAGTTCGGCCATCTGGTGCAGATTGCCGAGAGCCTTCACCGACCCGTCGGGTTCGATGGTGAAGAACTCGGCCGCCTTGCTGAAGTCGTTGCCGAACACCTCGATCAGCATCACATATTCGCCGAACTCGGAATTCTGCATCACTGTGGTCAGGTCGATGCCGGACTTGAAGGTAAGCGAGGTGTCGAATTCGTCGGCCTCCTCCACGCTTAGGAGCGCGACCCGCGCCAGGCCTTTGTAGCGAAACCGGTTGGCGGTCTCGAGGAAGGAGCACGCGTATGCCGGCGGCCGCGACGTCCCGCCGAGATCGAGCTGGAGATCGCGCTGGCCGTCCGGGTCGATCCGGGACTCGATCAGACGGCGAAGCCGATCGGTTTCGAGCTGCGAATACCCTTTGAGCACTACGTTCTGCCGTGTCCCCGATTGCTCGACGTCGGACACCCGCAACCACGAACACGGCAGCGTGTCGACGAGCTGGACGAGGCGGTCCTTGGTCGTCACCTCCTGGACCGGCTCGGGCCGGTAGAGCGATGTCGCGACCGCTCCCACCGCCAGCAGCGCGGTGAGCGTCAGGACGATCGCGGGGACCGACATCTTCCGCTTCGCGCGCGACATCCAGTAGGCGAACTTCGTCTGCGAAGGCTGGAACTGGTAGATCTTGATGTCGGTCGAGATGTTCTTGAGCTTGATCTTGCGCAGCGGCACGAAGTCCGAATCGCGATTGTCGAGATCGAGCCACACCCGTTCGGAAACGCAGACTGAATTGGTCGGCGCGACCGATTCGATCCGGCAGGCGATGTTGACCGCATCGCCATAGAGGTCGTCGTGCTTCTCGAACACGTCGCCGAGGTGAATCCCGATCCGCACCGGGAATTTCTCGTCGGTATTGCCATGGAGCAGTTCCACCGCCGCAGCGAATGCCGACCGCGCGCCGGGAAACCGCGCAAGGAACCCGTCGCCGGTGTGCTTGAAGATGCGCCCGCCGTGGGCGGCCATGGTCTCGGCCCACAAGCCGTCGCGCAGGCCGGTGACGTGCGTCACCGTCCCCTCTAGGTCGGCGTGCATGGACTTGGAAAAGCCCACCACGTCGAGCGCCATGATCACGGCAATCCGCGGCTCTTCGCTCACACGATCCCCTGCATTCGTGTTGCTCGCGACCACAAGACCATACCTTAAGACAGGTTCAAGCCAATAGGCAAAGCAGGGCGGCGCAACTTGTGGCTGGAGAACACGAAAAGGGCCGGCGGATCGCTCCGCCGGCCCCTTTTCTGCATCGCTTGATGCGAGGGAGTTAGGCCCCCTCGACCTCGGCGAGATCGACCTTGATGCCCGGGCCCATCGTGGTGGTCAGCGAGACCTTGCGCACGTACTTGCCCTTGGCGCCGGCCGGCTTGGCCTTGACCACCGCCTCGGTCAGCGCGTCGAAGTTCTTCTTCAGCGCCTCGTCGGAAAACGAGAGCTTGCCGAGGCCCGAGTGGATGATGCCCTGCTTCTCGACGCGGAATTCGACCTGGCCGCCCTTGGCGTCCTTCACGGCCTGCTCCACGTTCGGAGTCACGGTGCCGAGCTTGGGGTTGGGCATCAGGCCCTTGGGGCCGAGCACCTTGCCGAGCCGGCCCACCACGCCCATCATGTCGGGGGTGGCGATTACGCGGTCGTAATCGAGGTTGCCGGCCTGCATGTCTTCCATCAGGTCTTCCGCACCGACCTTGTCGGCCCCGGCAGCGAGCGCCTTTTCGGCATTGTCGCCGCGGGCGAACACGGCGACGCGCACATCCTTGCCGGTGCCCGAGGGCAGCGACACCATGCCGCGGACCATCTGATCGGCGTGGCGCGGGTCGACGCCGAGGTTCATCGCTACCTCGAGGGTCTCGTCGAACTTCTTGCTCGCATGCTCGCGCAGGGTCTTCAGCGCATCGCCGAAGCTGTAGAACGCGTCGCGATCGATCTGGGCAAGAACCTTGCTCTTCTTCGTCAGCTTGGCCATCGGATCAGCCCTCCACCACTTCAAGGCCCATCGAGCGCGCGGAGCCCTCGATGATGCGGGTCGCCATCTCGATGTCGTTGGCGTTCAGGTCCTTCATCTTCATCTCGGCGATTTCCGAGAGCTTCGACCGCTTGATCGTGCCCGCGGTCACCTTGCCGGGCTCCTTGGAACCCGACTTGAGGTTCGCCGCCTTCTTGATCAGGAAGCTCGCCGGGGGCGTCTTCGTGACGAAAGTGAAGCTGCGGTCGGCATAGACCGTGATCACCGTGGGGATCGGCATGCCCTTTTCCATGCTGTCGGTGGCAGCATTGAAGGCCTTGCAGAATTCCATGATGTTGACGCCGCGCTGGCCCAGCGCGGGGCCGATCGGGGGCGACGGGTTGGCGGTGCCCGCGGGCACCTGCAGCTTGATATAGCCGTCGATCTTCTTGGCCACGGATGGCCTCCTTTCTCACTGTTGCCCCGCCGCTTCCGGCATGGGCTCATGGTAAGCGGTCAAGCGGACCCTGCTTGGAGGCCCTCCCGCGCGAAATCCCGCGCCAGGGCACGGGAAGCGGCGCCCCTACTAGAAGCGGCGCCGGTATTCAAGCCGGCCTACTTGACCAGCTCGACCTGTTCGAAGTCGAGTTCGACCGGTGTCGCCCGGCCGAAGATCGAGACCGAGACCTTGACCTTCTGCTTGTCGAAATCGAGCTCCTCGACCAGCCCGTTGAAGCTGGCGAACGGGCCGTCGAGCACCTTGACCTGGTCACCGATCTCGTAATCGACGTTGACGTGCTTCTTGGGTGCGGCCTTGGCTTCCTCGACCCCGCCGAAATAGCGGGCGGCCTCGCGCTCCGAGATCGGCTGGGGCTTGTTGCCCGAACCGAGGAAGCCGGTGACCTTGGGGGTGTTCTTGACGAGGTGATAGACGTCGTCGGTCATCGTCAGCTTGGCGAGGACGTAGCCGGGCATGAACTTGCGCTCGACCTGCACCTTCTTGCCGCGCTTGACCTCGGTCACGGTCTCGGTCGGGACTTCGACCGCTTCGACCGCCTCGGACAGCCCGAGCCGTTCGGCCTCTGCGATAATCGAATCGCGGACCTTGTTCTCGAAACCGGAATAGGCGTGGATGATGTACCAGCGTGCCATGGAATGTGTTCTGTCTCGTCCGTGAAGGGTCAGGCGAGCGACAGCAGCCAGCGCATCACCGCGCCGAACAGCGTATCGATCCCGAGGAAGAAGAGCGACAGGATCAGCATCATGATGCCGACGAAGATCGCGGTGCGAACCGTTTCCTCGCGGCTTGGCCAGACGACCTTGCGCCCTTCGGCGCGCACCTGGTTGATGAACTCGGCTGGACTGGTCTTGGCCATGATGATGAAGCTTACGCCCCCCAGAAATTGAACGCTCGGTCCGGGATGGGGTCAGCGCCGCCCCGGTTCAAGTACCGGGAGGGCCTTACCATCGCTCATCTGTCGGAAAAAGCGGTGCCGCCCTAGCGGCGCCGAGCGGCGAAATCAAGCGGGGCCGGCGCCCGAAGGCGGCCGGCCCCGAAATGTGCCTGACTGACCTGACCTTCAGCGCAGGCCGAGAAGCCTGGCAAGGAAACCCGGTTCCTCCATCGGGCGGATCGGCCCGTACATCCGATAGCGCTGCGAAGCGTCGCTGAACGGACGGGGCTGGACCCAGGAATCGGGGCGGCTGCTACGAAACGACAATCCTGACATCGCAAACTCCGTGAACCGAAATTGCCCCTCCGGCTGTCGCTAATAAACAACGGTTCGTCCCGATGGTTCCCCGCGCACAAGGCGACCGGCCGCGAAAAGCGATCGCGCGGCGCTTGGTCGGTAGGCGGGAGAAATTGGCAGGGGTGACAGGATTCGAACCCGTGGCCCTCGGTTTTGGAGACCGATGCTCTACCAGCTGAGCTACACCCCTGCGCAGGGACGCGCGCTTTAGGTGCAAACGCGCTGCATCGCAAGCGCGCAAACCCTGCTAGACCATGTTTCGTCCCGCCATGCACGCACCCGCCCTTCCCCTGATCCCGAGCGACCTGCTGCTGCTTGCCTATCGCAACGGGATCTTTCCGATGGCAGACCATCGCGACGACCCCGAGGTGTTCTGGGTCGAGCCCCGCCGGCGCGCGATCCTTCCGCTCGACGGATTCCACCTGTCAAGGTCGCTCGCCAAGACGATCCGCAGGGACCGGTTCCGGGTAAGCTGCAACGAGGCGTTCGCGGACGTGATCGCCGCCTGCGCGGAGCCGCGCCCCGATCATCCGGAAAGCTGGATCAGCGGGCGAATCGTGGCGAGCTACCGCGCGCTGCACGCGGAGGGACACGCGCACTCGATCGAATGCTGGCGCGACGGCGATCTGGTAGGCGGTCTTTACGGCGTCGGGTTCGGCGGCGTGTTCTGCGGCGAATCGATGTTCAGCCGGGCCGACGATGCCAGCAAGGTCGCACTCGCCTGGCTCGTTGCCGTGATGCGCCGCGCCGGATCCACGTTGCTGGACTGCCAGTTCATGACGGACCACCTCGCCTCGCTGGGGGCGGTGGAAATCGCGCAGGCCCGCTACGTAGCGTTGCTGGGCGAGGCCGCGGCTGCCGACGCGGCGGCATTGCCCGACGAATTCGGCGCGCTCGAGGGAGAAGCGGCGGGAGCCGGCTTGCCCCCGTCAAAGCTCATCCTGCAGTCCTTGACCCACACGTCGTAAATCGGATGCTCGACAACGTTGAGGCCGGGAGATTCCCTGAACAGCCAGCCTGAAAAGACCTTGTCCCAGTCCGCCGTCTCGCTTCCGGCCTTTTGCGCGAACACCTGGGCGAAGGCACCGGTCTGGCGCGGGAATTCCCATGGCGCGGTCCGCTCGCAGGCGGAGAGGCGGACGATCACATTGCCCCATCGCCTTGCGTCGCCGGGCTTCATTTCGAACGTCCGGGTCAGGTTGTTGCGCTTGTTGAGCACGCCGATCACCGCGACGCGGTCCTTCATCGGGGTGCCCGCCGACTTCTCGACCGGTTGGACCAGCCGGGGCGCGCGCAGCTCCTCGGGCACCTCGGTCTCCACCGGACGCGGATCGGGCGGTTCCTGCGTGCAGGCGGTTAGGCCGCCAAGGGCCAACGCGGCAGGAAGGGCCAGGACGCGGATGGCGCGCACGGTCAGGCGTCCGGGCTCCACGCCTCGTAGTCACCGGTTGCTGCCGCCCGCCTGCCGCCACGCTCGAGGGCGCCCGCAGGCCTGTAGGCGGCTGGCGTACCGGTAGCGTTAGGGGTGTAATCGGCTTCCCAGATGCGCGCTGGCGGCAGATGGCTTTCGGGCACCCCGTCGAGCGATCCATGCAGCCAGCCGTGCCATTCGGCGGGCACGTTGCTCGCGTCGTTCGACCCGGCATAGATCACCCACCGCCGCTCCCTGCCGGCGAACGGCTGACCGGCTGGCACCCGCTTCTTCGACCGGTAGTACTTGTTGCCGGCGAAATCGGTACCGACGTGCTCGCCGTTGAGCGAGCTCCAGAGCGACGTGCCGATGGTCGCGCCGTCCCACCAGGTGAAGATCTTCGACAGGATTCCCATGGGGCGCGCGCCTAGCCTATTCGCATCCCAGCGCCAAGCACCTAGCGGACGCTCCTACCACCGCACCTCGCTGCCGGGCCCGATGCCGAGTTCGGCGGCCCGGCCTGCCCTGAGCTCGAGCACGGCGCCGGCGACCCCTGCCGACCCGACCGGGGCAAGCGAATAGGGCACCGTGTTGGCCGCGACGTTGATCACCCTGCGATCGGTGCCGATGAAGATGATGTCCAGCGACAGCGGCGTGTTCTTCATCCAGAAGCTGGCGACATCGGGCGGATTTCTAGGAAAGATCATGCCTTCGTCCGGCCCCATCTCGGTGCGGAACATCAGCCCCTGCGCCTGCTGTGCTGCGGTCGATGCCACCTCGACGCGGAAGGTATGCGGACCCTTTGGAGTCGTCACCGTGAGCGGAACGACCGGCAGGCCCGAGACAGGGTGCGTGGCGGACGCCAGTGCGGCGGGCGTGGCCTCTGCCGCCTGCTGGGGCGAACAGGCGGCCAGCACGGCGAACAACGCAACCGCGACCGTCCGGCTAAGTACGGGATTCATTGGCTCTCCTCGGCCTCGTTCGCCCAGCCCAATGCCTCGGCGATCGTCGCCGCGTCGATTACCGCGCGCGCAGCATCAAATCCATGCCCCGCCCGCACCATAGCGGCGATTTGTTTCTCGCGCGCGGTACGATCGATCGCTCGCGCCCCCCAAGGTCCGAGTCGGCGGCGCTGCGCGAGCGCGACGGCTGCCCGGCGCAGATCGGCCTCGCCGGCGCGCAGGTCCGCGCGCAATGCCTCGTCGATCCCGGCTGCACCGAGCGCCTGATCGACCCTCCGCGCGCCGTATCCGCGCCTGATCAGGCTGTCGCCTTTCGCCCGGGCCCACGCTTCGTCGTCGATATAGCCCATCTCGACGAAACGCTCGACGATCCGCCGGGGATCGGCAGGCTCGTGGCCTTCCCACCCCCGCTCGCGCAGCTTGCGGACCAGATACCGCTCGACTTTCGCCGCGCTGGTTGCAAAACGCGCAACGTAGGCGAGTGCGATATCCTCGAGCTTCGCCTGATCGAGAGGGGGCGGCGGACGGCGCTCTCGGGCGGGGCGGCGGGACATGTTCGCCATATTCGTGCCACACTGTGAAACGAATGGGAAATCTTGAACCTCGCGCGCCCGGGCATCCAAGGGTATAGGGCGCCGCAGACTGCACACGGGAAGCGCCGGATGGGCGCGCAGACAACGGGTTTCGCTTCTTACATGACCGATACGAATCTGACGCCGACGCCGAACGACTGCCCGCTACCGCGGCGACGGTCGGACTTCGCCACGTTCGCCGAAGCGATCGACTACGCCGCCAAGAGCCGGAAGGGCCTCAATTTCCACGACATGCGCGGCGACCTCGAACGCGCCTATCCCTTCTCCGAGATGCGGGAGGACGGCTTGATGATGGCCCGGAGGCTGATCGCGGCCGGGATCGGGCGCGAGGACCGGGTGGCCCTTATCGCCGAGACCAGTCCCGAGTTCGCGGCGCTGTTCTGCGGCTGCATCTATGCCGGCGCCTGGCCGGTGCCGCTGCCGCTTCCGACCACCTTCGGCGGCAAGGACAGCTACATCGATCAGCTCGCGGTCCAGATTTCGAGCGCGGACCCCAAGCTTCTCATCTATCCCCGCGAGATCGCGGAAATGGCACATGCCGCGGCCGAGCGGCAGGGCTGCGAAGGCCTGAGCTGGGAAGAGTTTGCCACGCACGACGCGCCGGAAGCCGGCCTGCCGAACCTGTCTCCCGACGACATCTGCTACCTGCAGTACTCGAGCGGTTCGACCCGCTTTCCCACCGGGGTAGCGGTCACCCACCGGGCGTTGCTGCACAACCTCTACGGCCATGCGACCGGGGTCGACCTGGGCGAGAACGACCGCGTGGTAAGCTGGCTGCCGTGGTACCACGACATGGGCCTTGTCGGCTGCCTGCTCTCCCCCATCGCCAATCAGGCAAGCTGCGATTACCTCAAGACCGAACATTTCGCCCGGCGCCCGCTCGCATGGCTCGATCTCATCAGCCGCAACAAGGGCAACACGCTCAGCTATTCGCCGACCTTCGGCTACGACATCTGCGCACGGCGCATTTCCTCGCAGAGCCACGTGGCCGAACGGTTCGACTTGTCGCGCTGGCGCACCGCCGGCAACGGCGCCGACATGATCCGGCCCGATGTGATGCAGAACTTCGTCAACGCATTCGCCGCTGCCGGGTTCAGGGCGAGCGCCTTCACGCCCAGCTACGGCCTTGCCGAAGCGACGCTGGCCGTCACCGTGATGCCGCCAGGCGAGGGTATCCGGGTGGAACTGGTCGAGGAAGAACGCCTGTCGGGCGCGGAACGCGACCTGTCGCGGCCGGCCCGATACCGCGCGATCGTCAATTGCGGAAAACCCCTGCCGGGCATGGAAGTCGAGATCCGCGGCGAGCACGGCGAGATCAAGGGCGACCACCAGATCGGCAAGGTCTGGTGCCGCGGCGAATCGGTGATGCACTCGTACTTCCGCAACGAGGAGGCGACCAACGACTGCCTCGTGGATGCCTGGCTCGACACCGGCGACATGGGCTACCTGGGCGACGGCTACCTGTTCATCGTCGGCCGGGCGAAGGACATGATCATCATCAACGGCAAGAACCACTGGCCGCAGGACATCGAGTGGGCGGTCGAGCAGCTGCCCGGCTTCAACCACGGCGACGTGGCGGCATTCAGCTTCGAGATGGACAACGGCGAGGAAGCCCCCGCGGTACTGGTTCACTGCCGGGTATCGGATCCAGAGGAGCGCCTGCGCCTCCACGAGCAGATCCGCGACAAGGTTCGCTCGATCACCGGGATGAACTGCGTAGTCGAACTGGTCCCGCCCCGCACGCTGCCGCGCACCTCGTCGGGCAAGCTTTCGCGCGCCAAGGCGAAGCGGCTCTACCTCGCGGGAGAGATCGAGCCGATCAAGCTTCTCGAAGCGGCCTGAGCTATTCGGACCCTTCGCTGCTCCACCCTGCGCGGACGGGTGCGGGGCCCGTGGTCATGACCGGGTCGATTCCCTGTTCCAGCAGCCACTGGCGAGCCTTGCCGGCGCTGTCAGCCGGGCCGGAGATTGCGACCCGCTGACCGGTTCGCTCGGCCGCCCATGCGACCAGCTCGAGCGCGGAAAGGCCCCTTTCGGTCAGTTCGCCATCGGCGAACTCGATGGTCGGCAGGGGTCCGGCAGGCGGCTGAATCATTACAGTCCAGTCCTTCGCATCGGCGGCGATGCGGCGCTCGAGCGCGCGGTAGGCGGCGAGCTGGGCGCCCGGCAGGGGCCGCGCGCGCACGACGGCGCGCCGCTTGCTCCGGTCGATCGTCACCTCGCTTTCGCTGACCCCTGCGACGAGCGCCAGATTGCGCGAGACCTCCGCCGCCCGCGCACTTTCGGCCGCCTCCCGTTGTTCCTGCGCCTTCGCCAGCTGGGCCGCCTCGGCTGCCTTAGCCCCGGTGCCCACCTCGTACTGGCTGATCCGCAGTTCGACCGGCCGGCCGAGGATCTCGACCAGCGAGCGCTGCCCGCGGCCTTCGGCCTCGGGCTCTAGGCGAGGAGTGAGGACGGTCGCGTCGATCCGCACAGGTTCGGCACGCCAGTCGATATCGACCTGGCTCAACCGGGACTGCGGGTCAAACAGGCTGCGGATCTCGCTGTTGACCAACCGGGCGCCGTTGGCTTCCCGGCCAATCTGGATCAGCGAGTAGCCCAGCGGGACCGCGAGGACCACGAACACGATCGTCACGGCAAGGTTCTGGAGCATGGTCTGCCGCTCGGTCAGCGCAGCGCGAAACCCGTAGAGCCGCGCCATCAGCATGGCGGTCAGCGCGATCGTGATGGCATTGGTGACGAACAGCAGCAGCGCGCCCCAGAAGACCGTTCCGTTGAACGTCGCCATGCCGTAGCCCACGACCGCGAGCGGAGGCATCAAGGCGGTCGCGATCGCGACCCCGACGATCGTCCCTTCCCGGCCGCGGATCATCGCATAGGCGCCGGCGAGCGCCGAGAACAACGCGACCAGCAGATCGAACAGGTTGGGCCGCGTCCGCGCGGCGATCTCGCTCGTGACCGTCTGGATCGGCGAGAGAAACACGATCAGCGCGCACAGCAGGATAGCCATGAGGCTGCCTGCGAGCAGCGCCTTGGCCGACTTGCGGAGCCATTCGTAATCGCCGATCGCGAGCGCGAAACCCAGACCGATTATCGGTCCCATGAGCGGCGACAGCAGCATCGCGCCTATCACTACCGCCGGGCTCGACAGGAGAAGGCCGAGAATCGCTATCCCGCCGCTCATCGCGGTCATGAACATGTAGCGGCCCGACAGGTAGGCTTCTTCCCGCCGCGCCGCGATGACCGCGGCCTGGTCGATCTCGATGATGACGTGGAGCCACCAGCGCCGCAGCGAGCGCAGGACGCTCGCGAAGCCGGCAACGTGAGGGTCGGTCCTAGCCGTAGTGCCGGGCCCCGCGCCAGTTGCCGCCGATTGTTCCGCGTTGCCCATCGTGTTTCCCCACCAAGCCCACTGCCGGACTAGCCAATCGGGCAAGTGGGCGGAAGGGGGCTTGTCGGGCTCTTGAAGGTGCAAGCGGCGAAGAACCTGCTACTCTCGCCGCGAAAAATGCTTGTGCTAGCCCGCAGCTGTCCTAATTAGATAACACACCATGCCAGAGGACCCCATGGCCGAAACGCAGACCCAGACGCAAACGAAGACGGCGACCGCGACCGACCTCGAGCTGACACCGCCCGACCCCGTGCCGGTCGTATCGGCCGAAAAGGCCGCGGGCCTTGTCCCCGTGTCCGACGAGAAGAAGTCGAAGCTGGAGGAGAAGGCTGATGCCTTCGTCGCCGATCTCGTCGCGCAGGATGCCAATTCGCCCGAGTTCGGCAAGAAGGTCGATGCGATCACCAACATGGGGCGCAAGGAAATCATGGCGGCCGCGGGCATGTCGAACCGCTTTCTCGACCGCCCGGTCCGCGCCATGGACAAGGACGAGGGCGTCGGCGCCAACCTCGCCGAATTGCGGCGCGTGGTCGAGGATCTCGATCCCGGCCGGCGGGGCGCTAAGTCGGGTCCGCGCAAGATCCTCGGCATCATCCCGTTCGGCAACAAGCTGACGAACTATTTCCGCAGCTACCAGAGCGCGCAGACCCACATCCAGTCGATCCTCGGCAACCTCGCCAGCGGCAAGGACGAACTGCTCATGGACAACGCGGCTATCGACGTGGAGCGGCAGAAGCTGTGGGAGGCGATGGGCAACCTCGAGCAGATGATCCACATCTCGCGGGTGCTCGACGCGAAGCTGGAGGACAAGGCCGCCGAACTCGACGCGACCGACCCGGCCAAGGCGAAGGCCCTGCGCGAAACGGCGCTGTTCTACGTTCGCCAGCGCACGCAGGACCTGCTGACGCAGATGGCGGTGTCGGTCCAGGGCTATCTCAGCCTCGACCTCGTCAAGAAGAACAACGTCGAACTGGTGAAGGGCGTCGACCGGGCCAGTACCACTACCGTAGGGGCGCTGCGGACCGCGGTGACGGTGGCCGAGGCAATGACCAACCAACGGCTCGTCCTCAACCAGATCACCGCTCTCAACACGACGACCGCCAACATCATCGACAGCACGTCGACCATGCTGCGCGAGCAGACGGGCAAGATTCACGAACAGGCCGCCTCGTCGACGATCCCGATGGAAACGCTCCAGCGAGCGTTCCAGAACATCTACGACACGATGGACGAGGTCGATCAGTTCAAGCTCCGCGCGCTCGATTCGATGAAACAGACGGTCGAAACCCTGTCGAACGAGGTCGAGAAGTCGAAAGGGTACATTGCCCGCGCCGAAGGGCAGGCCCGGGCGGCGGCATCGGTATCCGAGTCGAAGCTGCTGACGGTGGAATCCTGAATTGAACGACCTCGCTCGCCAGTCCGATCGCGTCCTGTCGGAGGCGCGGCGCGTGCGCGACGACAATCGCGCGGGCGGCCGCCACCGGCGCGAGGCCAGCCGGTCGATCGGTCGCGAATCGCGGCGCATGAAAAGCCGGCATCTCAGTCGCAAGCTCCAGCGTATCGTCCTCGCGATCGCCGGAATCGTGGTCGCCGCGATGGTCGCGGGACTGATCGTCGACGGCATCGGCTTCACCGGGGTGATGATCACCGCGCTGGCGATCGTCGCGGCAGTCGCGGTGCTCGGCAAATACCCGAAGATGGTGGTACCCCGGCGCGCCGATCTGGCCCGGAGCACCGATGCAAGGCAACTGGTCGGCAAGACCGAGCTCTGGCTCGAGGCGCAGCGCCCCGCCCTGCCCGCGCCGGCGGCGGACATGGTCGGCAGGATCGGTGTCCAGCTCGACGCGCTCGGCCTCCAGCTCGAGGGGATCGACGCGAACCATCCCGCCGCGCGCGAGGTGCGCGGCCTGGTGGGCGAGACGCTGCCCGAGATGGTCGACAGCTACCGGAGGATCCCGCTGCACCTGCGCGCGGAGGAGCGCGCAGGCGGCATGGCACCGGACGACCAGCTTGCGAGCGGGCTTGCAAGGATCAGCGAAGAGATCGACCGGGTTACCCGGCAGCTCGCCGAGGGATCGCTCGACGATCTTGCCGTTCGCACCCGCTATCTCGACTACAAGTACGGCGGCGATCTCGACGATCCCGGGGCCGCCCTCGAAGACAGGACCAAGGACCCCGCCTGATGCGCGTCGCCATCCCCCATCAACTCGAACCGGACGAGGTCCGCCGCCGGCTGAGGGCGAACACCGCCTCCGTTGCCGACCATATCCCGGGCGGTGCCGGGGTGACGACCGCCTGGCCGAGCGAGGACCGCATGACGATGGACATCAGCGCGATGGGCCAGTCCCTGCGGGCGAACGTGGACGTCGAGGCGCATCAGGTCGTGCTGACTGTGGACCTGCCGCCCGCGCTCGCTTTCGTCGAGCCGGTGATCGCGGGCGCAATCCGCAGCCAGGGCGACCGTCTGCTCGCCCCGCCAAAGTCCTAGGAACCGCAAGCTACAGCCGCCGCTCGCGCTCGAGGAATTCCTCGGGGATGCGCAGCGCGCCCGAGGCGGCCTGCGTCTCGCGCAGGATCAGGACCAGCGCCCACATCAGGAGTCCGATGGCACCGATGAAGGTTGCCGCGGCGAAGCGCTGCAAGTCGAACCGCAGGATATCCTCGAGAAACAGCAACACCACCGTCAGCCCGATTGCGAGGCCGCTGGTTACCAGGATGCGCAAGGCCGCACCAACGAGACGTATGCGGCGATCGACCACCCGCATCTCGCGCACGATCATGTCATGCTCGTCCCCCGACGTTTCCCGGTAGCGAGCCTGCAATGCCCGGCTTCGATCGACCACCCGCCCGAGACGGGTGGAGAGCAGGTTCATGATATTGCCGATCGCCACCAGGACGAAAACCGGGGCGAGCGCGAGCTGGATTGTCTGCGCGATCATGGCCGGGAGATAGGCAGCCCGGCCGCGATTGGAAACCAATCCGCTCCTGCTGAGTCGAATCGGCGCAACGAAAAGGAAATCCCGCAATGGCGGCACGTGCTTACTGGACCGGGCAGATCCGCCTGGCACTGGTCTCCATCCCGGTCGAGGTCTATTCGGCCACCAAGAGCGGCGCGTCGATCAGCTTCCGCCAGATTCACGAACCCAGCGGCAAGCGGATCAATTACGAGAAGGTCGTCCAGGGCATCGGGCCTGTCGACCGCGACGAAATCGTCAAAGGCTACGAGGTGTCCAAGGGCAACTACGTGCTGCTCGAAGACGACGAGATCGAGGCGGTGAAGATCGAAAGCAAGCGGACGCTCGAACTCGTCCAGTTCGTCGATCAGGGCGAGATCGACGTGTTCTACTTCGAGAAGCCATATTACGTCGTCCCGCAGGACGAACTTGCCGAGGAGGCCTTCGTCGTCTTGCGCGAAGCGCTGCGCAAGGCGAACAAGGTCGCACTCGGACAGCTTGCCCTGCGAGGCCGGGAATATCTCGTCAGCCTCAAGCCCTGCGGCAAGGGCATCGTGATGGAAACCCTGCGCTACGAGGACGAAGTGCGCCGGGCGCAGAGCTACTTCAAGGACATCCCCGACACCAAGCCCGCAAAGGAAATGCTCGAGCTGGCGCAGACGCTGATCGAGAAGAAGACCGCTCCGTTCGACCCCGGTGAATTCCACGACCGTTACGTCGAGGCGCTGCACGAGCTGATCGAGAAGAAGGCCAAGGCCAAGGGCAAGAAGATCCTCGAGGACGTGGAAGAGCCGGCCCCGACGGGCGGGTCGAACGTCATCGACCTGATGGCCGCGCTCAAGAAGTCGGTGAAGGACGACAAGCCGGCGAAGAAGCCGTCATCGAAAAAGACGTCATCCGGAACCAAGGCCAAGAAGCGCGCCTGATGGAGCTCAATGCCCCCGTCCTTGTCCACTGGTTCGATGCCGACCTGCTGACGCGGCTGGGCGTGGCGGCGCTGATCGGCCTGCTCCTCGGCCTCGATCGCGAAATGCGCGGTCTTGCCGCGGGGATGCGCACCCACGGACTCATCTGCTTTTCCGCAGCCGCGATGACGGTCTCGGTCATCGCGCTCTACCACGCGCTGGGCGGCGACCTGGCGACCACGCGGATGGACCCGCTCCGCGTATTCGAGGCGACGGGCGCCTTCATCGGCATCGTCGGAGCGGGCCTGATCGTGTTCAGCAAGGGCTCGGTGAAGAACCTGACCACGGCGGCACATCTGTGGCTCACAGCGGTCATCGGTCTTGCCTGCGGGGCCGGCCAGTGGCCGCTGGTGGCGATGGGCGCGGTCATCTCGCTGATCATGCTCACGCTGCTGCGGGTGGTCGAACGCCGGTTTTTCCCGGACGAGGATTCCACCGCATGAACGCGCGCGATCCGCTGGCCGAGTACAATCGCAAGCGCGACTTCGAGAAAACGGCGGAGCCTTCGGGAAAGCGCGAGAGCAGCACGGCCGGCAACCGGTTCATCGTGCAGAAGCATGATGCGACCCGGCTCCATTGGGACCTGCGCCTGGAAGCCGACGGCGTGCTCAAGAGCTGGGCCGTGACGAAAGGTCCCTCGCCCGACCCCGACATCAAGCGGCTCGCGGTCCGCACCGAGGATCACCCGCTATCCTATGCCGAGTTCGAAGGGTCCATCCCGAAAGGGGAATACGGCGGCGGCACGGTGATGCTGTGGGACAGGGGTACCTGGGCGCCAGTCGAGGGCAAGAGCTGGAAGGACATCGACAAGGGGCACCTGCACTTCACGCTTCACGGCGAACGGATGAAGGGCGACTGGATCCTCATCCGGCTCAAGCCCCGCGGCAACGAGAAGCGAGAGAACTGGCTGCTGCGAAAGATCGATGACGAATTCGCCGAAAAGGGCGACCCACTCGTCGAACACGCGCTTACCAGCGTACTGACCGGGCGATCGATGGCCGAGATCGCGGCGGACGCCGGGGGTGAGCACTCGCTCGCAGGGAAGAAGGGCGATGCCTTTGCAAGCGAGATGGCCAAGGCAGCCAGACACAACGCGAAGAAGGCGAGGCCGAAGAAGGCTGCGCGCACCGGCAAGCCGCCCGGTTTTCGCAAGCCACAACTCGCCACGCTGGTCGACAGCGTGCCGTCGGGCAACCGTTGGATGCACGAGATCAAATTCGACGGCTACCGCGCGCTGATCGCCGCTGCGGGCAATGCCGTCACGGTATGGACCCGCAGCGGCAAGGACTGGACCGAGAAGTTCGCACCGCTGGTCGACGCGGTTGCCGCGCTGGACCTGCCGCCCTGCCTGATCGACGGCGAGATCGTCGCCTACGGCAAGGACGGCAATCCGGACTTTTCGTCGCTGCAGGCCGTCCTCAAGCGCGGACACGGAACGCAGGGCAAGAAGGACAAGCTCAGTTATCATGCGTTCGACCTGCTCGAGGCGAACGGCGAGGACCTGACCGGGCTGCCCGCCATCGAGCGCAAGGAGCGCCTCGAGGCGCTGCTGGCGGCCGCCCAGCCGCCGATTCACGTCGCGGATCATATCCTCGGGGCGGGCGAGAAGCTTTACGACACGATGTGCGAAGCGGGACAGGAAGGGATCATATCGAAGACCATCGATGCGCCCTACCGCTCGGGCCGGACCAGGAGCTGGGTGAAGGTCAAATGCACCCGGCGGCAGGAATTCGTCATCATCGGATGGAAAAAGTCGAGCGCCAAGGGACGCCCTTTCTCCTCGCTTCTGCTCGCACAACACGAGGGCGGCAAGCTCGTCTACAAGGGCAACGTCGGCACGGGATTCTCGGGCGATACGCTCGAGGACCTGGCCACCCGGCTAGCGCGGATCCAGCGCAAGACGCCCCCGGCCGAAGTCGACAAGCCGTCTGCCCGCGGCGTGACCTGGGTGACGCCCAGGCTGGTGGCCGAAATCGCATTCTCGGAATTCACCGCCGACGGGAACGTGCGCCACGGCAGCTTCCTCGGCCTGCGCCAAGACAAGGAGGCTGAAGCCGTCTCCCCGGAGCGGCCCGAGGCGGTCGAGAGCGACGAGGTCGACGTGAAGATCTCGAGCCGGGACCGGGTGATCTTTCCCGAAAGCGGGCAGACGAAGGGCGAGCTCGCAGATTACTACGAGTCGATTTCTCCCCTGATGCTGCCGTGGGCCGCCCAGCGGCCGATCAGCCTCGTGCGCTGCCCCCAGGGGCGCGGCAAGAAGTGTTTCTTCCAGAAGCACGACAGCGGGTCTTTCGGACCGCACGTCCACCACGTTCCGATCGTCGAGAAGGATGGCGGTGCGGAAGACTACCTGTACATCGAGGACGCAGCCGGCCTCGTCGCCTGCGTCCAGATGGGCACGATCGAATTCCACGGCTGGGGCTCGCGTTCAACCGATGTCGAGAAGCCCGACCGGATGATCTTCGATCTCGATCCCGACGAGGGCCTAGACTTCGGGGACGTCAAGCGCGCCGCGAAGGACATTCACGACCGCCTCGCGGATATCGGCCTTGCCAGCTACGCGATGCTGTCGGGCGGCAAGGGCGTGCATGTCGTGGTTCCGCTGACCCCGGGCCACTCATGGGACGCGCACAAGGATTTTTCGAAGCGCTTCGCCGAAGCGATGAGCATGGCCGAACCCGACCGCTTCGTCGCCACCATGAGCAAGGCCAAACGCAAGGGAAAGATCTTCATCGACTACCTTCGTAACCAGCGCGGCAGTACGGCCGTCCTTCCCTACTCCGCCCGCGCCCGCGAGGGTGCGCCGGTGGCGGTCCCGATTGCCTGGGGCGAGCTGAAAGATTTCCAGAACGCCCACCCGTTTTCGATCTCGGACACCAGGACGCTGATGACCCGCGCGAAGGGCAAGGGGCTGGCGGGCTGGGGGTTTGCCGAACAGTCGCTACCCGCGGTCTAGTCCGAACCGATCAGGACAGGCCCCTGGCCATATCCATCCGGCCCGCGTCGCCCACGCTGCTGCCCCCGTCGACGTCGAGGATCGTGCCGGTGACATAGGAAGCCGACGGCGAGGACAGGAACACCGCCGCCTCCGCGATCTCGTCGATTTCGCCCCATCGCTTGAGCGGGATGCGATTTTCGCTCGCTTCCTTGAGCGCCGGGTTGGGCGCGAGCCGCGCCATCCCCTCGGTCCCCGCGATCGGTCCGGGCGAGATGCCGTTGACGCGCACGTCGGGGCCCCATTCGATCGCCAGCGTTCGTACGACCTGGTTGACCCCGGCCTTTGCCGCGCAGGCATGGACTTGGAACGCCATCGCCTGTTCGGCCTGGCCCGCCGTGATGGCGATCAGGCTGGCGGGCCTTGCCAGGAGGTCGTGACAGGCCCGGAACGTGTTGAAGGTGCCCAAAAGGTCGATGTCGACCACCGTCTTGAAGGCGTTGGCCGACATGCCGAGGGCGGGAGCGAGAAAATTACCCGCCGCGCCCGCAACGACGATGTCGAGCGGCCCGAAGTCGTTCCGCGCCTGCTCGAGGGCGCTGCGGATCGCGCCGAAGTCGCGCACGTCGGCGGACAGTCCCAGCGCCTGCTCGCCGATCTCCCCGGCTGCGCGCGCCGCCTTTTCCGCATCACGCCCGCACACCGCGACTTTCGCGCCGAGGGCAGCTAAGCGCTTCGCTATGCCGAGATTGATGCCGCTCGTGCCGCCGGCGACGAAAGCCACCTTGCCTTCGAGCAGCCCCTCGCGAAAGGCCGAGCCCGCGGCGCTCACATCGACCTCGCGATCAGCATCTTCATGATCTCGTTCGATCCGCCGAAGATGCGCGTGATCCGGCTGTCGCGGTACATTTTCGCGATCGCGTACTCGTTGATGTAGCCCCACCCGCCATGGAACTGCAGGCACTTGTCGACGACCTCGCCCTGCAGCTCGGTCAGCCAGTACTTGGCGATCGAGGCGGTCGTGACGTCGAGCTCGCCCTTCAGCACCTTGGCGATGCAATCGTTGAGGAAGACCTTGGCGGCGGTCGCCCGCGCCTTGAGGTCGGCGAGCACGAACTGGGTGTTCTGGAAGTCCCAGATCGTTTTGCCGAACGCCTTGCGCTGCTTGACGTACTCGACCGTGGTGTCGAGCGCCTTCTCGATCGTCGACATCGCGCCCACTGCGATCACCAGCCGCTCCTGCGGCAGCTCGCCCATCAGCTGGTAGAACCCGCGCCCCTCCACCCCGCCGAGCACGCTGTCGGATGGCAGGTACACGTCGTCGAAGAACAACTCGCTGGTATCGGCCGCATCCTGTCCGATCTTGTCGAGCTTCTTGCCGCGACGGAAGCCTTCGGCCCCTTCGGTTTCTAGCACCATCAGGCTGATCCCCTTGGCGCCCTCCTTGGGGTCGGTCTTGGCGACGACGATGATCAGGTTCGCCAGCTGCCCGCTCGAGATGAAGGTCTTGGCGCCGTTCAGGCGATAGCCGTTGCCGTCCCGTGTCGCGGTCGTGGTGATCGCCTGGAGATCGCTGCCCGCCCCCGGCTCGGTCATCGCGATCGCGCTGATCAGCTCTCCGGTGACGAGTCGGGGCAGCCACTTTTTCTTCTGCTCTTCGGTCCCGTGGCGAACGATATAGGGCAGGATGATCACGTTGTGCAGGGAGGCTGCAAACCCGTCGACGCCCTTTTCGGCTTGCTGTTCGAGCACCACCAGATCATGGCGAAAATCGCCGCCGTGGCCGCCGTATTCCTCCGGCACCGTCATGCCGAGAAGTCCTGCCGCTCCCGCCTCGCGCCAGAACTCGGCTTCGACCTGACCGTCCTCACGCCACTTCTCGACGCGCTTGGGGGGCGCGTGCTGTTCGTAGAACTTGCCGACCGCGTCGCGGAAGACCGCGATCTCCTCGTCGGCCATGAATTCGGGATCGGGCACGTCGACGACGGGCATGGGCCTTGGTCCTCTCGTTTGATTCTTGTCTTGGCGGAAGCGTATCAGGCGGGTAGCGATCCGCAACGGAATTTTCCGCTTACGTAAAGGGCAGGAATGATCGAGAGCGGCCCCACCTCGCAGAGCTACATTTCGCAGCGCACGAAGCTGCACTATGCGGACTGGGGCAACCCGGACGCGCCGCCGCTGATCCTGCTGCACGGCGGGCGCGACCACTGCCGCAACTGGGACTGGACGGCCGAGCGGCTGCGCGGCGACTGGCACGTAATCTGCCCCGACCTGCGCGGCCACGGCGACAGCGAATGGAACAACAACGGCGTCTATACGACGATGGGCTACGTCTACGACCTGGCCCAGCTGGTTCACCAGCTGGGACTCGAGCCGGTGACGATCGTCGCCCATTCGCTGGGCGGTAACGTCGCCACTCGCTACACTGGTCTCTATCCCGAGAAGGTGCGCCGGCTGGTCGCGATCGAGGGGCTGGGGCCGAGTCCCAAGGTGATCGCGGAGCGTCGGTCGCGCCCTTACGGCAACCTGTGGACCGGATGGATCGACAAGAAGCGCGAGGCGAGCGCGCGGCTGATCCGCAAGTACTCGACCTTCGAGGATTGCCTTCAGCGCATGCGCGAGGCGAATGCCTATCTATCAGCAGAACAAGCCCGCCACCTCACGCTGCACGCGGTGATGCGCAACGAGGACGGTACCTTCAGCTGGAAGTTCGACCCCCATCTTCACGCCTGGCCCCCCGATGATGTGCCGACCAGGGGCCAGCACGCGCTGTGGGCCGCGATCACCTGCCCCACGCTGATGATCTACGGAGCCGACTCCTGGGCCAGCAACCCCGCTAAGGACGGCCGGCTGGCGCACTTCGGGTCGAACGTGACGGTCAGCGAGTACGAACGCGCCGGACACTGGGTGCATCACGACCGGTTCGAGGATTTTGTGTCGGAAGTCAGTCACTTCATCGCCTGAAATTGCGGCCGGAGCGGCAATCGCGATCGTGACACGTCAATCCCCAGCACCTAGACAGGATATGATGTCGGACCTCAGACCTTTTGCGGAACGCAGTGCCGACCACCTGCGGTCCGTGATCGAAGCGGGCCGCATCGGCATCTGGGAACTCGACGTCGCGACCGGTCGCGCGATCCGCAACCAGCGGCACGACGAGATCTTCGGGTATCCCGATCTCCTGCCCGAATGGACCTACGAGCGGTTCCTCGGGCACGTAGTCGAAGAAGACCGCGAGCGCATCGACACCTTGCAGAAGGCCGCGATAGAAAACGGCACCACGTGGGAGTTCGAGTGCGCGATCCGCACCGCCGATGACAGGAACAGGTGGATCGGCGCCGCGGGCCGGCCGCTTCGCGGACCGGACGGAACGGTCGAGAAACTGATCGGCCACGTCATCGACGTGACATCGACCAAGGAGCGCGAGGCGCGCCTCGAACTGCTGACCGCCGAGCTCAACCACCGGGTTCGCAACATGCTCGCCATGATCGGATCGATGGTCACGATGTCGGCCCCCAGGGCGAAGGACATCCCCTCCTTCGTCGAAGCACTCAAGGGCCGGGTTGCGGCGCTCGCCCGCTCGCATCACCTGCTCGTGTCGGACGAGGGGGCCGCGATGTCGGCCAGCGAGATTCTCGCCGCCGAACTCAATGCTTTCCCGGGATTGCGCGAGCGAACCCACGTAAAGGCGGACTCGAAACCTGCCCTGTCAACTTCGACCGCGCAGGGCCTCGCCCTCGTTTTTCATGAACTGATCACGAATGCGCTGAAATACGGCGCCTTCTCAAACGAAGCGGGCGGGGTCGAAATTTCCATCGCTGCACGCGACGGCGACCTTTGCATCGAATGGGTCGAACGCGGAGGGCCTCCCGTCGACCCGGCCGGCAAGCCCGGCTTCGGGTCGACCCTGCTCACCCGCGTGCTCGGCTCGGGAGCCCGAGTGGAACTCGACCTCGCGCCAGCCGGGCTGCGCTGCACGGTTCGCGTGGACAATCCCTGACGCTCCGCACCGGCTTCAGGCGACGGTTCCCGCTTCCCGAAGCCTTGCGACCGCATCCCTGTCGAGACCGAGCGAAGCCAAAACCTCCTCGGTCTGGTCCCCCGGCATCGGCGCGGGCCGCGGTTTCGCCGTGGCGGTTGCGGAATAACGCGGAGCCGGAGCCGGTTGCATCGCGCCGCCCACCTCCACGAACGTCCCGCGCGCCTTGTTGTGCGGGTGTTCCACCGCCTCGCCCATGGTCAGGACGGGCGCGTAGCAGACGTCGGTGTGCGCCATCAGCGCGTCCCACTCGGCGCGGGTCTTGCTCCTGAACAGCGCGGCTAGCTTGTCCTTGAGCACAGGCCATGCCGTGCGGTCGTGCTGGGCATCGAAAACCGGGTCCTCGGCGAGGCCCGCCAGTCGCCGCAGTTCCGCATAGAATTGCGGCTCGATGCTGCCGATGCTTATGAACTTGCCGTCGGCCGTCTCGTAGGTGTCGTAGAAGTGCGCGCCGGTGTCGAGCATGTTGGCGCCCAGCTCTTCCGACCAGACACCCATCGCCTTCATCCCGTGCATCATGCTCATCAGCACCGCCGTGCCGTCGGTCATCGCGGCGTCGATAACCTGGCCACGTCCTCCGCGCGCGACGTTGAGGAGCGCGGCGACCATCCCGAAGGCGAGCATCATGCCGCCGCCGCCGAAATCGCCCACCATGTTGATCGGCGGAGTCGGCTTGCCGCCCGCTCGCCCGAAGTGCGCCAGCGCACCGGCGAGCGCGATGTAGTTGATGTCGTGCCCGGCGTAGGGCGCATAGGGACCGGTCTGCCCCCACCCGGTCATCCGCCCGTAGACAAGCCTCGGATTGTCCGCGAGAAGCTCCTCCGGCCCCAATCCCAGCCGTTCCATCACGCCCGGGCGAAAGCCCTCGATGATCCCGTCTGCGCTCGCGGCGAGCCGCCGGGCGAGCGCCAAGCCCTCTGCGCTCTTGAGGTCGATCGCGATAGACTTTCGCCCGCGCGCGAGCACGTCCTTCGTTGTCACCGGCTGCGATCCGCCACGCGAGCCGCTCGCCCGGTCGATGCGGATGACTTCGGCCCCGTGGTCGGCGAGCATCATCCCGCAGAACGGTCCCGGGCCGATCCCGGCGAACTCGACGATGCGTATCCCCTCGAGCGGCCCCGGCATTACCGGCCCTTCCAGTTCGGGCTGCGCTTCTCGGCAAAGGCGAGGCTGCCCTCGCGCGCGTCCTCGCTGACGAAGACCGGCGCGATCAACTGCGCCTGACGGTCGTAGCGTTCATCCATCGGCCAGCCGCGCGATTCCCTGACGATCTGCTTGGAAACACGCACCGCGAGCGGGCCGTTGGCGACGATCTTCGCGGCAAGCTCGAGCGCCGCGTCGAGCGCCGAGCCATCGGCCACCTTGTTGATCAGCCCCAGTTCGTAGGCGCGCGCGGCGTCGATGAACTCGCCCGTCAGCGCCAGTTCCATCGCGATCCGCTCGGGGATCTGGTCGGGCAGCATCATTACCCCGCCCGCCGCGGCGACGAGCCCGCGCTTGACCTCCGGGATGCCGAACTTCGCCCCGGCGCTCGCGACGACGAGGTCGCAGGCGATCATCAGTTCGAGCCCGCCGGCCAGCGCATAACCCTCGACCGCGGCAATCAGCGGCTTCTTTGGCGGCGCCTGGACCACCCCGCCGAAACCGCGCCCTTCTATTGACGGCGATTCGCCGCGCAGGAAGCCCTTGAGGTCCATGCCCGAGCAGAACGTCCCGCCCGCCCCGGTCAGCACGCCGACACGCAGGTTATCGTCGGCGTCGAGCCGGTCCATCGCTGCCGCGATCCCCTCGGCCGCCGCCCTGTTCATCGCGTTCCTGGCTTCGGGCCGATTGATCGTGACGATCAGCACCCCGTCGCGCACCTCGGTCAGCAGTTCGTCGTTTGCGCTCTCCGGCACCGCCGCTCTCCCATTTCTCTTTGCAACTCGTCTTGTGCGAGTTGTCGGCAAGGTTTACGCTTGCGTCAACCTGATTCCGGAACGTGAGAGGACACGACTGATGGCCGAAGCCTACATCATCGACGCGGTGCGCACTCCCAGGGGGGTCGGCAAGGTCGGCAAGGGAGCGCTCGCGCACATGCACCCCCAGCACCTCGCCGCCACGGTCCTCAAGGCGATTGCCGAGCGCAATGACCTCGACACGAAGGACGTCGACGACGTGATCTGGTCGACCAGCAGCCAGAAGGGCAAGCAGGGCGGCGACCTCGGGCGCATGGCCGCGCTTGATGCAGGTTACGACGTGACCAGCAGCGGCATGACGCTCGACCGGTTCTGCGGGGGCGGCATCACCTCGGTCAACCTCGCAGCGGCACAGGTGATGAGCGGGATGGCCGACCTCGTCGTCGCCGGCGGGACCGAGATGATGAGCTACACCTCGTCCAGCATGCAGGAGGAAATGCAGGCCGGCATTCGACCGCTCGGCATGGGCGCGGGCAACGAGCGTTTGCGGCAGGTCCACCCCCAGAGCCACCAGGGCGTATGCGGCGATGCGATCGCGAGCATGGAAGGCTTCACCCGCGAGGAACTCGACGCGCTCGCCCTGCGCAGCCAGCGCAACGCCGAACGCGCGATCAAGGAAGGGCGCTTCGAGAAGTCGGTCGTACCCGTCTACGACGACAGCGGCACGCTGGTGCTCGATCGCGAGGAATTTCCGCGTCCCGAGACGACGGCCGAGGGTCTTGCCGAGCTCAAGCCCAGCTTCGAGAAGGTCGCCGACGCGCCGCTCGACGAGAAGGGCACGACCTTCCGCAAGCTGATCAACCAGAAGTACCCCGACCTCGAGATCAGGCATTTTCACCATGCGGGCAACAGCTCGGGCGTGGTCGACGGCGCGGCGGCGATCCTCGTCGCCAGCAAGGACTATGCGAAAGCCCACGGGATGAGGCCGCGCGCGCGGATCGTGGCTACCGCGAACCAGGGGGACGATCCGACGCTGATGCTGAACGCACCGGTACCGGCAGCCAAAAAGGTGCTGCAGAAGGCCGGCCTTTCCAAGGACGACATCGACCTGTGGGAGATCAACGAGGCGTTCTCGGTGGTGGCCGCGAAGTTCATCCGCGATCTCGACCTGCCCGAGGACAAGGTCAACGTGAACGGCGGTGCGATGGCCTTGGGTCACCCGATCGGCGCGACGGGGTCGATCCTCATTGGAACGATCGTTGACGAACTCGAGCGCACCGGCGGGCGATACGGGCTTGTGACGATGTGCGCGGCGGGCGGCATGGCCCCGGCGATCATCGTCGAGCGGGTGGACGACTTCGTGGATTGACGGAGGGTTAACGCGATCGTAGGCGCGTGGTGCTAGGGGCCCTGCCGATGAACAAGCGCAAGGTCCTTACCGTCTTCGGCACCCGGCCCGAAGCGATCAAGCTGTTCCCGCTGGTGCATGCACTCGAAGGCGATCCGCGCTTCGATGGACGCGTCTGCGTGTCGGGCCAGCATCGCGGCATGCTCGACCAGGTGCTAGAAATCGCGGGGGTCGTTCCCGACCACGACCTAGACCTGATGCAGCCGGACCAGACACTGGACGCACTTACCGCGAACCTGCTTACCGGGATCGGCAGGGTGCTTGACGAGGAAAAACCCGACTGGGTCGTCGTGCAGGGCGATACCGCGACGGCGATGGCGGGGGCGCTGGCCGCGTATTATCGCAAGATTCCCGTTGCCCACGTGGAGGCCGGACTGCGAAGCGGGAACATCCACCATCCCTGGCCGGAAGAGGTGAACCGCAAGATCGTCGGCGCGTTCGCGGCGCTTCACTTCGCCCCTACGGCGACCGCTGCCGCCGCGCTGCAGCGCGAGAACGTCGACCCGGCGACGATCCACGTCACCGGCAACACCGTGATCGACGCGCTCCACTGGGTGACCGCGAAGATCGCCTCCGATCCCGGGCTGGCATCGGGCCTTGCAGAACTCGAGCGGCGGTTCGCCGGCAAGCGGATCATCGGAATGACCACCCACCGGCGCGAGAACTTCGGCGACGGGATGGAAGCGATAGCTGACGCGGTACGCCGTCTCGCGGTGCGCGGCGACGTCGCGGTGATCTTTCCGGTACATCTCAATCCCAACGTCCGGGCCGTGATGAACGCGGCGCTCTCAGGGCTGTCCAACGTCGCGCTGATCGAGCCGCTCGATTACCCTCACTTCGCCCGGTTGCTCGACATTTCGACGCTGATGCTGAGCGACAGCGGCGGGGTGCAAGAGGAAGCGCCCGCGCTCGGCAAGCCTGTGCTCGTCATGCGCGAAACGACCGAACGGCCCGAGGGGATCGAGGCCGGCACCGCGAAACTGGTCGGTACGGACGCGGACCGTATCGTCGCGGAAACGACGCGCCTGCTCGACGATGCCGACGCCTACGAGGCGATGGCCCGGGCGCACAATCCGTTCGGTGACGGGAAGGCGACCACGCGGATCGTCGAACTGCTGGCGGCCCGGTGAAGCAGCGTTACCGCTAAATTTACCCCTCCCGCGTAGACCCGCGGCAAAGGAAATTGCGGGATCACCATGCGCGGCGAAGCCAATCCGGAAGTATGCGTCATCGGGCTGGGCTACATTGGCCTGCCCACCGCCGCGGTGATCGCGCGCAGCGGGTGCCGGGTGACCGGGATCGACGTGAGCCAGGCGGTCGTCGACACGATCAACCGCGGGGAGATCCACATCGAGGAAGTCGATCTCGACGGACTCGTGCGGGGCGTCGTCCAGCGCGGGTGTCTGCGCGCCTCGACCGAGATCGCGCCCGCCGACGTCTTCGTGATCGCGGTGCCCACGCCGTTCGAGAAGGACGGCAACCACACGCCGGACACCAGCTACGTGATCGCCGCGGCGACATCGCTCGCAGCCGTCCTCAAGAAAGGCGACTGCGTCATCCTCGAATCGACCTCGCCCGTGGGGACCACCGAGGCGCTGCGCGACCGCCTGGCAGACCTGCGCCCGGACCTTGCGATGCCCGGCCTCGCGAGCGGCACGCCGGATGTCGCGATCGCCTATTGCCCCGAACGGGTTCTTCCCGGGCGCATTCTCGAGGAGCTCACCAACAACGATCGCTCGATTGGCGGGATCACCCCCCGCTGCGCGCGCAAGGCGCTGGCGTTCTACAAGCTGTTCGTGCGGGGCGCCTGCGTCACCACCGACGCGCGCAGCGCCGAGATGACCAAGCTCGTCGAGAATGCGTATCGAGACGTCAACATCGCGTTTGCCAACGAGCTGTCGATGATCGCCGACCGCATGGGCCTCGACGTGTGGGAGGTCATCCGACTTGCCAACCGCCACCCGCGGGTGAACATTCTCCAGCCGGGTCCCGGGGTCGGGGGACACTGCATCGCGGTCGATCCCTGGTTCATCGTCCACGGAGCGCCGGATGAATCGCAGGTTATCCGCACCGCGCGTGAAGTGAACGACGCCAAGATGCGCCACGTCCTTGCCCGCGCGACATCGCTGATCGAGGCGAACCCGGGACTGCGCGTCGCCTGCCTCGGCTTCGCCTTCAAGGCCAACATCGACGATTTCCGCGAAAGCCCCGCACGCTTCATCGCCGCCAGTCTCGCACGCAGATTCGGTGAGCGCATCCGGATCGTTGAACCGTATGCGAGCGAACTCCCGGCCGAGTTCGACGGGACCGATGCCACCCTCGTCGATATCGACACCGCGCTCGAGACCTGCGGCGTGCTGATCGTGCTCGTCGACCACGACGCCTTCCGCGCCGTCCCGCACGAGGAACGTTCGGGCGCGGTGATCTACGACACACGTGGCATCTGGCCGGAGCCGTCCATGGCCACGGCGGTTCCCAGATTGCGGGTTGCAGGTTGATCCCCCGGAACCCCGCCTTTCGTTGACATGGCTCCGTCCCTTCGGTAGATAGTTTCACTAGAAACTAGTCACCGGAGAATGCCCATGCCCGACCTGTTCGAAAACCCCGCCGGTCTCGACGGGTTCGAGTTCGTCGAGTTCTGCGCGCCAGAGAAAGGTATGCTCGAGCCTGTATTCGAGGCGATGGGTTTCACCCGGGTGGCGGAGCACCGGTCGAAGGACGTGCATCTCTGGCGCCAGGGGGGCATCAACCTTATCGCCAACTACGAGCCGAGGAGCGCCGCGTGGTACTTCGCCCGCGAGCACGGCCCCTCGGCCTGCGGCATGGCCTTTCGCGTACGCGACGCGCGAAAGGCGTATGATCATCTGCTCGAGAAGGGCGCCGAGCCGGTAGCGGTTCAGACCGGACCGATGGAACTGCACATCCCGGCGATCCGCGGCATCGGTGGGGCGATCCTCTACCTCGTCGATCGCTACGAGGACGAGGATGGCGAGGGGCTGTCCATCTACGACATCGATTTCGAATACCTGCCGGGCGTCGACAAGCACCCGGAGGGCGCCGGCTTCGACCGCATCGATCACCTGACCCACAACGTCTACGGCGGGCGGATGAAGTACTGGGCGGACTACTACGAGACGCTCTTCAACTTTCGCGAGATCCGGTATTTCGACATCAAGGGCGAGTACACCGGCCTGACCAGCAAGGCGCTCACCGCGCCCGACGGCAAGATCCGCATTCCCCTGAACGAGGAAGGCAAGAGCGGCGGCGGCCAGATCGAGGAATTCCTGCGCGAGTTCAACGGCGAGGGCATCCAGCACATCGCGCTCATCTGCGACGACCTCGTCGCCGCGTGGGACCGGCTCAAGAAATTCGGAGTGCCGTTCATGACGGCGCCGCCGGCCACCTACTACGAGATGCTCGACGAGCGGCTGCCCGGCCACGGCGAGGACGCCGAGGCATTGAAGGCGCGCGGCATCCTGCTCGACGGGACCACCGAGGGCGGCCAGCCCCGCCTGCTCCTGCAGATCTTCGCGCAGGCGCAGGTCGGCCCGGTGTTCTTCGAGTTCATCCAGCGCAAGGGCGACGAGGGCTTCGGCGAAGGCAATTTCAAGGCGCTGTTCGAGAGCATGGAGCGCGACCAGATCCAGCGCGGCGCGCTCAAGGTCGAGGAACCCGCTGAGTAGATTTGCGATGCCGCTCTTGACGGAGGAACAGGCTGCTAGGTGCGCGGAAAGCTCAAGCGGAAGCTATTCCAGCCCGGCGGACTCTGGAGCGGCGACAAGACGGTAATGGGCGAGACCGAACTCAAGACCCGGTCAGGCTGGAAGGACGTGACGACATGAGCGAGAAACCGATCAGGCTCGGCGGCATTCACCACGCCGCCTACCGCTGCAAGGACGCCAAGGAGACCGTCGAGTGGTACGGCCGCGTCCTCGGCATGGACTACACGACCGCCTTCGCCGAGGATCACGTGCCTTCGACCGGCGAGTACGATCCCTACATGCACGTGTTTCTCGACGCGGGTAATGGCAACGTCCTCGCCTTCTTCGAACTGCCCAACCAGAAGGACATGGGGCGCGACGAGAACACCCCCGCCTGGGTCCAGCACCTCGCGTTCAAGGTTAGCAGCGAGGAGGAGCTGCTCGCCGCCAAGGCGCACGTCGAGGCGCAGGGCATCGACGTGCTCGGGCCGACGCACCACGGCATCTTCAAGTCGATCTACTTCTTCGATCCCAACGGCCACCGGGTCGAGCTTGCCGCCGACATCGGCACCGACGAACAATACGCCGAGCTGAAACGGGTCGCCCCGATGATGCTCGACGAATGGTCGCAGACGAAGAAGGCGCCGCGCCACGCAGACTGGCTGCACGAGATCGCGCGCAGCGAACACGCGAACGGGTAATTGCGAAACGCGTAGTCGCGCAAAGGCCCCGGCCTCATGATTTGGTGGCTCTAAATTGGCGGGCGACCCACCACGCTCGATATGACTTGCCTCGCTGGATCAGAAGTCCCGCGTGGTCATCGCGGCGCCTGACGATACCGAGTACCTGACAGAAGTGGGAAACGGGAGCGTCTGCTCCCACGAGTTCCCGGGGTAGAGCCGCTTTGCTGGCAGCGCGCGACAGTCCGTCCCATCCGCATTGCATTGCCGTCCGGCGAAAATTTCCTGGCTCGTGTTGCTCTCGTTACGCAGAACAAGTGTATGTCCCCGGCGCTCTCCAATCACCTCTCCCGTGCGGGTCTCGGGACGGACGATCACGAGAACGTCGTAACCCACCAGCACCTTGATCGCAGTCGTCTCAACCGACACCGGACCGGTCACCGGTCGAATGGCAACCCGGTAGACCCTGTCGCTCGTCGACCTGGTACCCACTGACGCGACCCGGACAGTACGACGCTCGCCCGGCGCCAGGATCAGCCGTCGCGGCGATACCAGGAGACCCGCGGCGCCGGGATCGCCAGCAGCAATCCGCTGCTCCTCCGCAGTACCAGCGTGGAGAATCTCTGCCGGCTCGGCCTGAACATACATCCGCTCAGCGCTGTCGTTCCAGACTTCGATATCCTCTGTCGGAGGCTTGTCCGCCGCCATGTCGACGATCACCTGGCTCAGCACCAGTTCCGCGTGGCCGGTGGTGCTGCTCAGCAGCGCGGACAGTATCAAGACCGGGCGTAAAAGCCGTGCCAACCTCATTTTCCAATCCCCCTCGATGCTTCGCTCGTCTCGTTGCGAGCCATTTCCCGACCCTCCACGCCGTCACAACACCGCACGCGGTCGAGGTGGACGAGTCCCGCGAGAGACGCGGAGGCGCTCGGCAAAGTGAGCGGGAAGCGCCGCCCGTCCGCGGTCGTCACTTCCATCACCGTTCCCTCCGGCGCTTCGACCTGGAAGAAACCCAAGTCGTCGGTCTGGCTCCATATCCTGGGACCTGCGATCGAGGCATTTGCGACCGGAACTCCCTTACTGTCGACAAGCTGACCTACCTTGATGACGACGGGAGCGGTGTCCCACGCGAGCTGCACCACCGAACCCGGAAGCAGGCTCACTTCGTGAGATGAACTGTCGTAAGACAGCAGGCGCTTGCCTGCCGGACGCACCCTCACCTGGTAGGCGCGATACGACGGGAGGCTGATGAATGCGCTGCGATCGCCCTCGATTGTGGCCGCTACCTGTTCGTCAACCAGAACCTGGAAACGGTCGTCGCGCCCCGCGCCGGCGACCTTGGCAACGATCATGCTCTCGGTCGTGGTCTTGCCGACGATCCGCGGCGCTTGTCCTTGCGACGCGACGATGGTGGAGCGAAATCCCAGCGCGTATTGCGTTGCTGCGCCGAAATTGCCCCCGGCAGACGTCCGCGCGAGGTCGGCGCTCAGCGACCCCGCGGAATTCTCGACCTGCGCCGAGGCAAACACGTTCGATTCCTCGGGATCATGCTCGTACCCCAGGCCGACCGACATGTCCCCGCCGATCGCCCGTGCATTCCACCCGGCCGACAACGCCCCGGAGAATCCGCTCCCGCGCGAGTCGCCCGCGGTGGTCGACGAGCGCACGCCTGCAAGCGCCGTCGCCGATGCCTTCCTGCCCACGAAGCGCAGCGACATCCCAGCAAAGCCTGTCCGTCCCGTCTCGGTCACGGTGAGGTCGCCGCGCAGGGTGAGGACGAGCGGTCCGGACCGGTACGCGTCCCATTCGAGCGCAGGACCAATGCCGAACTGCGCGTCCTCGCCGCGCGCGTCACGATAGAACATGGTGCTGAGGAACCGGACGTTCGCAGCGCTGAAGGCGGCAAGTCCGCCGATCTGGGTGTACCGGGAGTCTGCCGCCGAGAGACTCGGGAGCGCTGTCGAGAGAGGCCCGGACTGCCCGGGCGAGAGTGCGCCCGGAGGGGGCTCCTCGCTCCCCGAATGAACGTCGCGCACGTCGATGCTAAAGTGCAACCGCCCTGTCCCGGTCGAACTCAGGTTCAAGAGGGTCCCCCGCGTTCCGTCGGACCCAACTATCCCGGCCGCGCGCACCTTCACCATCGGCGACAGGTAGGTGACCCCAACCTGCGCCGATTGGTCGTCTTCGGTCAGGCGGGTCCTCGCTTCGAGTGCCCAGTTGTCACTGACACGATGGATCACACCGCCTTCAGCGAGCGGGGCAGACGTGAGATCGCCGCTACCGGCGACGTGGTCATCGATGATGACGCCCCCGAAGGCGTAGAAGTCCGTTCGCCCGAGCGAGGGCAGGCGGGGGCTTTTCGAGTAGAACCGCGCTTCCTCGCGGGGTGCCCCTCCATTGGGGACGATCCGCAAAGTGATTTCGTATGACCCATCGGGCAGCGATGACGTGTCGAGCTGCCGGTTACCCGCTTCGTAGATACGGGAGCTGACGACACGTCCCCGATACTCGATATCTACCCTCGAGCGACGGTCGAGAAAGACGACCACCGGGGTCCCCTCGAGCTCGTCCCGGTCTCGCCGGGTGTCGATTTGGGATTCCAGCCCCAGCCCGAGCAGTTTCGTCCGGCCGTAGAGATCGTCGCCCCGCGTCCACAAGGCACCTGCGGAATACCGTCGTTCGGGGCGATCCCACTCGAGAAGCAACTGTTCTGCCCGGAACCCCCGCTCGCTATCGATCGCGAGGTCGGCACGCAGCCGCTGCGAACCACGGGCGAGCACGAACTGGTCCTGCACGTTCACATACAAACCGCCTGTTTCGAACTGTCCCGCGACAATCCCGCCTATCGAGTTCACGAGTGACCAGCCGTGCTGGGCCTCGGGCAGGTACTCCTCCGCCAGACGGGGCTCGGTGCGCAGGAGTTCCGGATTGAGAAAGATGTCGAGCCGGAACTTCTCGCGGTTGAGGATGACCCCGACGTCGAGCGGCTCCAGTCGACCGCATCGTGCCGGGTCGGCGGTCCCCACGCAGGCGAGGTCGGCATTCGCGTCGAGGGAGGGTCTCGCCAGTGCTGCGAGCAACCGCCCGGGATCGACAGCCGGGGGCAGGAGAGACCTGACCTGGTCGGGCTCCTCGAACCGGATCGTTTCGGGCGAGGCCATGATCCTTGCCTCGCCAACCCTGACGCCCCCGAAGAAGACATCCACGACGAACAGGCTTTCGCCATCAAGTCTCGAGAACCCTGCGGGTTCGGACACCGGTACGTGAAAGTCCCCCGCCCAGGCGGCGCCCGCTTGACACGTCGCAAGGACTGCAACGCTCAACGTCGCGAGCAACCCGGTTCTTCGCAGCGGAGACTGTCTGGGTGTCACGAGCGGGTGACCCTATTCCGGCGCAAGCGTGATCTGGAGGCTGCCTGAATACGTTCCGGCGTAGGCGCGCTCGAGGGCATGGCTGCGCAGCACGATCGAGAGAGTCGCGGTACTCGGCTCACCGCTCCGACAGCTGTGCTGCTTGGCCTGGGAAACGAATCCGCCGGACACCGTGTTGGGGACAAGCGAGGTTCCCCCGGCGTCGTTGGCCGTATCGGACCACAGCACCTCGTACCGCAGGGCGAACGGCCCTGATCCGAGCACAAAGTCGCTGGAGGGACCGCTCCCTTGCGCTCGCACCGAGTAGCGGTCGATACGGCTCGAGGTAAAGGCGCAGACGCTCTGGCTGATCCGGGCGTCGGTGGTACCGGCGATCAATCCGAAGTGGGCATCTGACAGACCGGTGATGTTGGACTTCTCCTGCGCCCCCGCGGGAGTAGCAAGCGCTGCTGCCCAGCCCACCGCCAGGATCAGATTCCACAGCCAACGACGTGATCTGGTCATTGCGAGAATCTATCGAAGGAGAGTTAATTTTCTGATAACTTATGATATAATAAGGCCCGTGCGCATGGTCCGCGCACGGGCCTTGATTTCCAAGACCACGCCTCAGAGCGGCGAGATCAACAACTGGAGCGTGCCGGTGTAATTTGCTCCGGCACTCATCGCGCTCAGGCTCGCGACGTCGATGCCCACGATCAGGCTCGCGCTGGCACTTCCACCGCTGGCGCAGTTCGGATCGACTGCGGACGAGGTAAATGACGGCGACGCTGAACCCGCGTTGAGATCGACGCCCGATGTCGCGCCCGAGGCGCCGGCCCATTGCACCAGAAACGGCACATTCGACCCGGCGTTGCTGAGGGCAAACGCCGAGCCCGCCCCGCTTCCGGTCGCGGTGACCGTGTACGACCGGGTCGCGGTGTTGCTCCACACGCATATGTTCTGCGCGCTACTGGCGGCACTCGCGGGATCGTGATTGGTGAAAGCGACATCGGAAAGACCGCTGATCTTGGCCCGGTTGGGGACCGAGGCGGTGATCGCGATGGTGCCGGTCGAGGTCGCTCCAAGCGTCCCGTCGGTTGCCGCGGCCGCGGGTACGGCGAGCGTTCCTGCCATGCCCGCAGACAGCGCAAGAGCGACGGTCAGAGCGCGTCGCAGATTAGAAATACAAATCATTCTTCAGCACTCCGGTGGTAGAATTCCTGTCATCAGGGTTTCTACATAGTGGAAGTTAACAATCGGTTTGCCGTGGCGCCGGGCGCGCGTGACGCGGTCGGCTTGGCAACCCGCCTGCCTGGACCACGCGCCCATCGAGCCGATCTCGCCGCGCGCGATCCGAGACGCATGCGCGGGTGGTCTACGGGTCCTTGCACGCGATCGGCCGCGACTAGCCCGCTACCGTAGGTTCCTTGCGCGGCATTCGCGCCGCCGTCGTGCGGGTGACTCTCCAGGCTGCAGCGTTGTCCGGAGCCCGAGCGAGAGCAAATACACCGTGTGCGACGAGGGTTTCAGGAGCGGTGATCATCTGAAGACGCTCGCCGCCGACAGCTCACAAGAGGATCGCGGCCAACTCGCGCGGGCCATCCACTCCAAGTTTTTCGGCATATCGTCGCCGATGGTTAAGCGGTTAACCATTTCCCTTAACTTAGTGTCCACCGAGTTCCTTGGTGGAGCGTGAACACGCCGTAGTTAGAAGGATGACCGGGGGCGCTCCGGTTGTTCCGAGCCTTTGGTTACGGATTTACCGAACGCCTCCCGTCCCCCCCTCCGATCCTCAAACCGCCGCGGCGGAACGGACCGCCTTACATCGCCTCCCAAGCGCGCTAACGGATCATTTGACTTGACGTCGGGGTTGCCCGGGGGAAAGAACGAGGCGTGAATCTTGATCCTAGACGATTCAGGCTCGACCGACGCGACGATACTTTTCGGGACAACAGATTGACCTGGGAGGCATGGGTGATTGCGGCCATTCTGGTCGGGGCCTACATCATCGGTGGCAATGCCTTGTTCGGCAGCTAATGCGCCGCTCGCGGTAGTTCCGGCAATCGGGCGCGGCGCGATCCCGCATGCGGTCGATCAGCCCGGCACCCGCCGGACCTGGGCAGCCTCGATCACCTCTGTCCCCGGTGATCTTTCATAGCCGATTAGACGGTTCCACCCGCCGGCTATCATTCGTCGAACCGATTCTCGTCTTCGAGCCCGGCATAAAGACCGATGCGCACCGCATCAGCGGTGGAACTGGCATCGAGTTTCTTGAGAACGTTTGCCCGGTGCACTTCGACCGTGCGGGGGCTGAGATCGAGAATCTGGGCAATCTGCTTGTTCGAGTTTCCGTCGATCATCAACTGCAGGATGCCCCGCTCCCGTTTCGACAGTCCGGCCACCTTGCTCCGGGCAGCCAGACGCCGCGCGCGGGCCTGATCATGCGATGCGAAACGACCGACGATGCGGTCTAGCGCGGCCTCAATAGCCTCGCTGTCCAGGGGCCAGTCCAGATAATCGACGGCGCCGGACAGTACCGCCTCCACGACGCGCGGAGTTCGGGGATCTTCCGAGTAAAGCGCGATCGGAAGCACTTTCCCGTTTCTCGCGAAATGCGCATGAAGCTCGGGCAACGGATCACTTTCGCAGTCATCGTTGACGATGACGACACCTGCAGGTGGATCAAACTCGATGAATTCCTTGATGCTCTCGTATACCTGAGATGGGAATTTTTGGGAAAAATCAAATGCAGCCTTCGCCCTTCGCCGCGGGTCCGGCTCAACAACATGCAGTTTACTGGAGGTCATCTCGTCAATATTATCATCCGTTGACACCGGTGACCTCCCTACACGAAGTTGCGCCATTCACCTAGACCTTTGAGCATAGAGTATTAATACCTATCTCTAGCGCTGGTTCCCCTGCTCTCAGTTTCAGTTGAAACTGGTTTGGGCACGCGATGACGGCGACCGAATACCACATGAATATCCGTCATACCACGCAGATAAGCATTCACGACAAGTAACGGTGTGCATAGGCGCAGTATCGCGCCAGTAGGTTGCCAGGGCTGCAGGCGGATCAACTGTCCAGGGTCACCGCATGGGTCGTGCCGGGCGTACCGCATCCCTGCGCTCGCTCGCCGATCGCAAGGATCGCGCGACACCAGGCGCCGAGCAGCGCCGCCGCGATATCGTTGTCGCTGGCGGTGCCAGGCGCACCCGATCCGAGAAGCTCGACCTCCACCGTCACGCGATCGCGGGCGGCATCGCGCACGAGCGAGACGCGCGATGGGGGATCGATCAGCGCCAGGGCCGCCGAGGCGGTGGCTCCGAGTTCGAGCCAGCGCTCGAGTGCATCCTCGGTCAGCCCGGTGCGGATCACTCCGCGAAGCTCGGCTGGCGCCAGGCACACGAGATAGAATACCCGCCGGAGCAGCGCGGCGATCGAGCGGCCTTGCGCGCGGCGCGCGCGGTCGACCCGCGCGACCTCGCCGAACCAGGTCGCCGGATCAAGTGGCTCGATGTTCTCTTTCACGTCGGTATCCAAACGATGTCTGCCGTGGTGGCCGTCAACGGGCCCACGGCTGAATGTTGCCTGTCGCTTGCGACCCGCCGTCCATCTCGTGCGTCCAACCGTGACGGTGTTCGATGCCCTCTTTATACGCCTCAATCCGCGCGGGTTGAATGGCCCGCGAGCGCTGATCGCAGAGCGTTCCCAGGATGGGACATCTCGACACCGTGGTATGACCGTCCGGATTTTTAGTCGACGTCATGCCAACCAATCGTGCAGTCGTCAGCACAATTTGACTTGGGCGGGCCAAGAGCGCGCACAATTGGAAGAATGCGACACCGGTCGCGGGACCCATCAATGCTTGTATTGACCCCGCTCTTTTCGTAACGGTTGCGCGAATCGCGCGACAAGGGTCGCACCGCAGCGCGAGATATCAACAATTGTTGGGATGTGGGCTGACGACACTTCGGTGGAGTTTTCGTCCGTCGTTCCAGCTAACGGGGTCTGACGTATGCTCAAGGGGTCGAGCGCTTGCAATGGAAGGGACTTTCACGTGCTCGTGCTGGCGGGCGCGCAGGTCGTGGCCGACACGATCGTGCGCTGCGCCAGCGAAGCGCACGCGTTCGCGGAGGCGCGGTCGCTGATCGCGGCGGTCGGCGCGCCCGGCGCCGACGTGTCGGGCTACGTTCTCGACCACAACCAGGCGTTCGTCGGCGCGATCGACGGCGTGCTGCCGGTCGCGTCCGCCGCCTAGGCAATCGGCCGGATCGCGCCCCCGCTGCCTCGGGGGCGGTCGCGCCAAGGGCGTGTTGAACGGGCGGCAACCGGGGCGGACGTGCGCCAGGCTGGCAAGAGAATAGAGGAGCGGGACACTGCAGCTGCCGGTTGCCCACCAGGCCGACGATTGCGTGGCCGCGGCTGACCCGGCAGTCGCCGCCGGGCCGTCTGCGCGCAACTGGCCGGTCGGGCTGCCCGACCTGCGCGCGGCCAAGGAACGGCAGCGGCTCAAGCTCTACGCGGCACTGGCGGCAATCGACGTCGGGTGCCTCGCGATGGCGTTCGTCGCCGCGAACGCGGTGCGCTTCGGCGACCCGCTCGCCCCTCCCGGACTGGTGGGCGCGTGGATCTCGGCCACGCTGTTCGTCCCGCTCGCGTTTGCCGGCAAGGCCTACTCGATCGAGGCGCTGCACAGCCCGCTCACGAGCGCGACGCGCGCGGTGCGGGCGCTCCTGGTAACCACCGCGGCGCTGCTCGCGCTGTTCTTCGCGCTCAAGACGACCGGCGAGATGTCCCGCGCGGTTCTCGCGCTCGGCCTCGCGCTCGCGGGCGCCGCGCTCGCGCTCGCGCGGTACGCGTTCGGCCGCGCGGTGGGACAGCGGCTCGGCTGGCAGTTCGTCCGCGAAGTGCTGATCCTCGACGGCGTCCTTGTCCGCCCGCGGCGCGGGCAGATCGTCATCGTCGCCGACCGCTCGGGGATCAGCCCCTCGATCAACGACCCCGACGCGCACGACCGGCTCGGCCGCTTCCTCGCCCGCTGCGACCGTGTCGTGCTCGCGTGCGAGCCCGCGCGGCGCACGCTGTGGGGCGCCGCGCTCAGGGGCGCGGGTGTCCCGGTCGAGGTGCTCACCCCCGAGCTCGACTACCTCGGCGCGCTCGCGCTGCGCCGCGCGGGGGGGCAGTCGTGCGTGCTCATCGCGCCGGGCCCGCTCACGCTGCGCGAACGCATCCTCAAGCGCGCGCTCGATCTCGGCATCGCGCTCGCCGCGCTGGCCCTGCTCGCCCCGCTGTTCGGGCTCGTCGCGCTGGCGATCAAGCTCGACAGCCGCGGCCCGGTCTTCTTCCGCCAGCCGCGGATCGGGCGCTCGAACAGGCGCTTCGACGTGCTCAAGTTCCGCAGCATGCGGACCGCGAACCTCGATGCCGAGGGCAGCCGCTCGACCGGTCGCGACGACGACCGGGTCACCCGGGTCGGCCGCGTGCTGCGTCGCACGAGCCTCGACGAGCTTCCGCAGCTGGTCAACGTCGTGCGCGGCGAGATGAGCCTTGTCGGGCCGCGCCCCCACGCGCTCGGCTCGACCGCCGAGGACCGGCTGTTCTGGGACATCGACCGGCGATACTGGCAGCGCGGCTCGGTCAAGCCCGGGATCACCGGGCTCGCGCAGGTGCGCGGGTACCGCGGGGCGACCGAGCGGACCGACGACCTCACTCGCCGGCTCCAGGCGGACCTCGAGTACGTCAGCAACTGGTCGATCTGGACCGACCTCGTGATCATCGCCCGGACGCTGCGCGTGCTCGTCCATCCCAACGCCTACTGACACGATGCGACAGGACCGCCGCCTCGACCAGCCGCGCGCATACCCCGCATCGAGGTCCGGCCAGCGCGCAGGCGACGTACCTGGTCATAATCGAGCCGCCATCACGCCGATCTCGCAAGTAAAGCGCCAGTATTCCTCCGCATTTATGCGTTTTGATGGTTGCATCTCCTCGCCTCGCCCCTTAACGGAAGATGATACCAAGGGATTATATCATGATTCGTCTGTACCGCTCGCTGTCCACCGCCGCTGCCGCTGCGCTCATGCTCACCGCGACCGTCGCCAGCGCCGAGGCGACCCGCCCCGGGTCGTCCGTGCCGACGGTGTCGAAGGCGGTGACCGAGACGATGGCCAAGCGCGCGAGCAAGCCGGCGAAGGACGCCGAGCAGCTGTCGGGCACGCCCCTCCTGCTCCTGATCTTCGGCGCGATCGCGGTGGGCGTCGCGGCGGCGGTCATCAAGAACGACAGCCGCGGCTAACGCCGCCCGTCCGCGCCCGGTCGCGGGCGCGTCGCCCGCGTAGTTCCCGATGTCCCCGGTGACCGCCGCGCCGCCCCCGCGGGCGCGCGCATCGATGCGCTCCGCCCTGCCCTCCCGCTCCAGCCACGCGCGCATCGCCGGGGCCTACCTCGTGCTCGCCCTCCTGCTCGGGGGTGGCGGCTCGCCGGCCCCGTTCGCCGAGCTCGCGGTCCAGCTCGCCGCGCTCGCCGCACTCGCCACGTGGTGGCTGCGGCGCGACCCGGTACCGCGCGCCCTCGACCGCGTGCTGTGGGCGGGCGCGGCGCTGCTGGCGCTGATTCCCGTGCTCCAGCTCACGCCCGTGCCGCCGGCGATCTGGGCCAGCCTTCCGGGCCGCGAGAACGTCGTCGCGGCAATAAGCCTTATCGGGCGAGCAGACGAATGGCGCCCGATCTCGATCGCGCCCGCGCGCACCGTCGCCTCGCTGCTGTCGCTGATCCCGCCGCTGGCGATGATGTGGTTCGCGAGCCAGCTCGGCACCCGCGAGCGCACCGGCCTGCTGTGGATCGTCGCCGGGGTCGGGCTCGCCTCGGCGGTGCTCGCGACGCTGCAGGTGGGAACCGGCACCGCGCTCATTTTCTACCAGCCGCACATCCCCACCCCGCCCCCCGGGATCATGGCGAGCCGCAACGCGCAGGGCGACCTGCTCGTGCTCGCGATGGTCGCGGTGGTCGCGCTCGCGAGCATCCCGCACCCGCGGCTTCCGAGCGCCGGCCGGCTCGCGATGGCCGGGGTCGTGCTCGCGGTCCTCGGCGCCGCGCTGTTCCTGAGCGGCTCGCGCTCGGGGGTCGCGCTGCTCGCGGTCCCGTTCGCGGTGGCGGGCTACCTGTGGCTCGCCCCGGCGCTCCGCCACGCACAGATCGGCCGCCGCCAGGTCCTGCTCGCCGCGGGGGCCGCGCTCGCGCTCGCCGGGGGCCTCGCGGCGATCGCGCGCGACAACGCGGTGATCGCGGGTACGCTCGAGCGGTTCGAAGCCGAGACCGACGGACGGTTCGAGGAGATCTGGCCCGACGCGCTTGAGGCGGCGAAGGTGATGTGGCCCGCGGGCGGCGGGATGGGCACCTTCATCCCGGCGTTCGAGAGCGTCGAGCGGCTCGAGGTGGTCAACGAGAGCGAGCCCAACCGCGCGCACAACGATTACCTCGAGTTCGTGATCGAGGCTGGTCTCGCGGCGGTATTGCTGCTAGCGGCCGCGATTACTGTTCTCGCCTGGCGAATCGCGCGCATGCTCAAGTCAAGCCGCGGACGCCCGGAAGAACCGGTGGTCGTATTTGCGGCATCCGTGCTTCTCGTGGTCGGATTGCATTCACTGGTGGACTACCCGCTGCGCGCGATGACGATCGCGGTGCTCGCGGGTTACGCCGTCGGCAGCCTCTCGCGGCGGCCGGCACAGCCAGCAGGGTCGAGGGTCGATGATTGAACTTGGAAACGGGGCGCGCCGCGGCGCGCTCGCGGTGGCATTTCTGGGCTTTCTTGCCGGCTGCGCCGAGCAGATGGCGACCGACCTCCCGCGCGCGGGCGAGGCCTACGCGGCGTTCCCCGCGTCGACCGGGCTCGAGCCGCGCGCCTACCGGATCGGCCCGCTCGACGTGCTCGCGATCAACGTGTTCCAGGAACCCGAGCTCACCTTCGAGAAGATCGAGGTCGACGCCGGGGGCAACCTCGCGTTCCCGCTGATCGGCAGCGTGCAGGCCGCGGGACGCACCGCGAGCGAGCTGTCCGACGAGATCGCCCGCCGCCTGAACAGCCAGTACCTGCGCAACGCGCAGGTGACGGTGCGGGTCGCCTCGTCGGTCTCGCAAAATATCACCGTCGAGGGCAACGTGGTCGAGCCGGGGGTCTACGAGATCCCCGGCGGGTCGACCACGCTGCTCCAGGCGATCGCCCGCGCGAAGAGCCCGACGCGCACCGCGAAGACCAGCGAGATCGCGGTGTTCCGGATGGTCGAGGGGCAGCGGATGGGGGCGGTGTTCGATTTGAACGAGATCCGCCAGGGCCGCGCGCCCGACCCGGAGCTGCGAGGCGGCGACGTCGTGGTGGTCGGGTTCTCGGCGGTCAAGGGCGCGTTCCGCGATTTCCTGACCGCCGCGCCGATCTTCAATGTGTTCACGCGGTTCTGAGGGCGAGACGATGGACCAGGCCCTCCAGCCTAGGATTGCAGGCAACCGCTTCGACGATGCCGAGTACGTATTCGACGACCTCGAGGTCGAGGAGCGCGAGCCGGCGATCGATTTGCGCGAGCTCTACGGCGCGATCCGCCGCAACCGCTGGCTGATCCTCGGCGTGGTCACCGCCGCGGTGCTGCTCGGACTGGTCGCGACGATGCTGATGACGCCCAGGTACACCGCGACCGCGAGCATCCAGATCGACCAGGAAAGCGCGCGGATCCTCGAATCGCAGGACGTCCAGCCGGTCGCCGCGTACCAAGACGCCGACCGCTTCCTGCAGACGCAGGTCGATGTCCTGAAAAGCCGCGCGATGGCGCTGCGAGTGCTGGACAGCCTCGGGATGCGCGGCAAGCCGGACGAGTTCGTCGACCGGATGGGCGGACGGCTTGATCCCGAGATCGCCGACAACGCGGTCGCGCGCGACCAGGCGCTTCTCGGGCTAATGGAGGACAATCTCGCGGTGGACCTGCCACGCGAGTCGCGGGTGGTGTCGATCAGCTTCGAGAGCCCGGACCCCGCGCTCGCGGCACGGATCGCCAACGCGTATGCCGCCGAGTACATCGCCTACAACCTCGAGCGCAAGTTCAACAGCTCGAGCTACGCGCGCGACTTCCTGTCGAAGCAGCTGAGCCTCGCGCGGGAGCGGCTCGAGGACTCCGAACGCGCCGTCACCGACTACGCGCGCTCGGCGGGGCTCATCCGCACCAGCGACCCGACCGCCGAGAACCGGGGGTCCTCGTCGCCGACCTCGGTCACCACCGCGAGCCTTGTCCAGCAGAACCAGGCGGTCAACGCTGCGACGACCGCGCGGATCGCCGCCGAGCAGCGCTGGCGGGCGGTCGCCGACCAGTCGCCGCTGGCGATCAGCGACGTCCAGTCGAATCAGGCGGTGCAGCAGCTCCTGACCGCGCGCGCGCAAAAGCAGGCCGAGCTCGAACAGGAGCTCGCGGTCCACCAGTCGGGCCATCCCTCGGTGATCGCGCTCAGGGCGCAGGTCGACGAGATCAACGCGCAACTGAATGCGATCGCGAGCGGGATCAAGCGCTCGATCCGGACCGCGTACGACGTCGCGCTCAGGCAGGAACGGGCGCTGCTTGGACAAGTGAGTGCGCTCACCGGCGAGACGCTGGCCGAGCAGGACCGCGGGGTCCGCCTCGGGATCCTCCAGCGCGAGGCCGACACCAACAGGACGCTCTACGACGGGTTGCTGCAGCGCTACAAGGAAGTGAGTGCGCAGTCGGGGATCACCGACAACAACGTCTCGAAGGTCGACGAGGCGGTGCCGCCGACGAGCCCGAGCTCGCCCAACCTCAAGCTCAACCTCGCGCTCGCGCTCCTGGCCGGGCTGGGCCTCGCGGCGGTTCTGGTCTTCCTGCGCGAGCAGCTCGACGACACGGTCCGGCTCCCGGACGACCTAGAGAGCAAGCTCGGCCTCCAGCTGCTGGGGGTCGTGCCCGATATCGGGGACGACGAGGTCCTCGAGCTGCTCCAGCAGCCTAAGTCGCGCCTGGCGGAAGCGTATAATGCCCTGCGCACATCGGTGCTCCATTCGTCGGCCACCGGCCTGCCGCGCGCGATCCTCGTGACCAGCACGCAGGCGGGCGAAGGCAAGTCGACCACGAGCTTCGCATTGGCGAAAGGTCTCGCCAGCCTCGGGCGCAACGTGCTGCTGATGGACGTCGACTTGCGCAAGCCGTCGCTGCACCGGCTGGTCGGCGAACAGCACGGCGCGATCGGCCTGTCGAGCGTGCTTGCCAACCAGAGCGAACTCGCCGAGGTCGTTAAGACCCGCTCCGAGGGGCTGGGCCAATTGAGCTACGTCGTCGCCGGCCCGATTCCGCCGAGCCCCACCGAGCTCCTCGGCTCAAATCGGATGGCCGAGCTTCTCGTGTCGCTGCGGTCGCAATACGACGCGGTCGTGATGGACGGACCGCCCGTTCTTGGCCTCGCCGACTCGCCTACGATTGCGGCCGATGTCGACGCGACGATCTTCGTGATCGAGGCCGGCCGGAGCCACCGCGGCGCGAGCAAACTCGCGCTCCGCCGACTGCGTGCGGCGGGTGCCCGGGTGCTCGGCGGGGTGATGACCAAGTTCGAGCCAACTGGGTCGAGTGACTACGGTTACTACGGCTACGATTACTATGCATACGGTGCGAAGGTCGAGGGTGCCTAGGCGAGCCACGACATTGGGGTGCCTGTCAGACAAACTCGCTCTTGTTGCTTGCCTTGGCTTCCTTGCATTCGGCAGCAGTGTAAGTGCGATCGACCGCGCTGGATGGTCGTGGCCTGGTTCCGTATTGGGAGCATCATCCGCTCGCGCAGCAGCAGTCCGCGCGATTTCTCGCGGCGATACTAGGGCTGCCGTCCGCGCAGCGAAGGTCGTTCTGACGATAGATCCCGTCGGTCGGACTTCCGCGTCAACGCTAGCCGCGGCACTCGTAACCGCTCGCCAGTCTACTGATGCTGGTCGCGCCTACCAACTGGCTCTGTCGAACGGATGGCGTGACACGGCATCACAAACGTGGGCAGTGGAAACCGCGCTAGCGAATGGAGACCTCGCCCAAGCCGCGCTCCATCTGGACGCTCTTCTCCGTGTCGCCCCCCAAACCTCTGTGCCGACAAATTGGGTGGAAGCCCTTGAGGCAAGCCAGGAGGGCAGCGAACAGTCAGCCGGAAAAACAGCTCTGGTAGGGCGGCTAGCACTTAATCCCCCTTGGAAGAATCGATGGCTGTATTCCTCCGCCACACTTCCGTCGTCAGCCATCCCTGACCGAATCTCTCTTATCTGGACCGCACGAAAGTTAGGGATGCAGATAGAAAAGGGCAGTGCGTCTGAGGCATCATGGCGTATGGTTTCGCAGAATCCGCAGTTCGCTAGACTGTTCTGGGAGAGCTTAGCGGAACCAAGCGAGTCTCGTCGTTCTTCGCAGGCGCTTTGGGATCCCACCTTTGAGAAAAGTCAGATCGGAGAAAGCCGAGGACCTTTCGATTGGTTTCATGCAGGAGGTTCAGCGAAAATTAGAAAGGTCACGGTCAATCGAGCGCCAGCCCTTGAGATCGAGGGAGTGGGCCTAAACACACTCAATTTGATACAAACCCTCGCATCACTTGAGCCAGGGGACTGGACATTAAAGTGGTCCGACTCGAGCCCTAGCATAGATCTAAATCTGAGAGCTTCATGCTATAGTCCACAAGGAAGTCTGACGCAACGGCCCATTAAGTATATCGGAGAGCAGAAAGTTCTTACTTTCAGCGTTTCACAAAAATGTAAGGTTCAACATTTCGTCGTGACCGCAGGCGGCCCGGGCGCGAAAGCCTCCCGAGGTTGGATAAAAGATCTTTCGATGATTCCCCTACATCTTCCCGGCGCTAAACCCCATCTATAAGACGGTCTTCAACAAAAACACCAAATCGCATAGGCATTTAGCATATCGCATCGTATGCCCACGCAGAATCTGCTCATGATCATTCAGAAAGCGACTTACAAGCAGCGGCCATCCCTACAGAGCATTTGCGATGACGGTGGAAATTAAATTGAACGCCCAATCAAGCGGCTCTATCTCGCTACCGAGAATAGTGAATTATTCCGATTCTGCCCTCGACCGTAATGTCGCTTGGGCAAACCGGCGGCCAGGCACCCTGCCAGCAGGAATATTACTGAAAGTGTGTCTTGAATTGAAATTACGACGAGACCACACATCAAACTGAAAGCCATCGCCGTGTAGGCCATTAACAAGCTCCTCTGCGCAACCCTCGTATTACTGAAGGACCTTTTTACTCCACAGAGAACAATTGCGAAAAACAAAAGCGTGACAAATGTTAAACCGAGGTAACCGCCCTCTAGAGCGGAACTTAGATAGAAATTGTCGATGGTGATAATACGATACCTTCCCGAGGTTAAGCCTGCCACCCGCAGTGAATGGCCTGAACCGAAGCCGGACACTGGACGATCCTCAAGAGCTTCAAGACCGGTTGCAATTTGCGCTTCCCGCGCTTTGAAACTCCCGAATTCTCCCGAATTCCTCCCATATGCTATTTGAGAGGCTAGCTCCACCCCCACTGGCGCAAGCAAGTAAGAGGCGATCGCCGCGCCCACAATCATTAAGAAGCCGCCACGCCTTCGAGGATTCAGAAAATAAAGAGCGAAATAGCACACCGCAGCAATAATACCTACAACCAACGCTGACCGTGTGTTAGATAGAAATCCACAAAGAATGATCGCGCCAAGCGCAAAAATCCAAATTACCTTCACTTTTTTTTCGCCAGTCATTAAAAAGTGCAACGGCAAAGGCATCATCGCCATCATCAGTTGCCCGAAGACGATGGGATGATTAAAAACAGACTGGACCCGAACCGCCCCATCTCGGATCTGTACTGCAGTGATGGCCTCGTTGATCATTTGATTGCCCGCCATCAATCCCGTTAGACCAAGCGCAGCAACAATCGATTCCCCCCGGATTAGCTCTAACATTGCAACGGCCGTTGAAAAGAGAATCGAAAATATGATAATTTGTGGGAAATGATCACGAATTCTTTTATTCAAGAAAATGACAACACCAATCAACATCCATGAACCTAAATATAAGAATGCACGAAAGGTTTCGCCCAGAGACTCTATTGGCGAAAGCCCTAGCAAGTCACTCAAGATCCTCCATAACCAATACATTGCAAATGTGTAAGCTAAAAATTTGTTTTCTCTAATTACATTGTGAATGCTCCTGCGCATAGTCCACTTCGTGAGCCAAGCATACACGCACGATGCCAGAAGAAATAGACTTATGAAAGTAAATGGACTAACTCCCACCCCAGCGATGTCGAAGAAGAAATATCTTGGCCAAAGGAAATGTATAATCAATGCGAATAGCACGCACCGTGAAGCTAGCTTGCTTAGTGCAAGGCGATCTTCTACGCGCGCTGAAATTACCCGATCATTACGATCATCCCGTCGATTATGATAATCCTGGACAGTTAACTTGCCTCTCATTCCACTGTTTCTCATTTCTTGCAAATCACGCGCTCGTAAATTTTAGCAGTTTCCTTAGCGATTTGCCGCCAACGATAAGGCTTCAAAGTCTCCTGCCAGTCTGCTCTAGTCGGATATTGCGGAAAGGAAGTCGAAAGCTTGGCCGCCAAAGATTGTACATCGCCCACAGGCACTAGGCATTGAGCAGGCATTCCCATAGCCCGATAGACTGGCAAATCGCTCAGTAACACTGGCAAATTGTACGAAAGGGCTTCCAAGAGCACAATGGGAAGACCTTCATGGCTTGAAGGAAGGCAGAACAAAGCCGCGTTGCTAAATACCTCTACTAAAGGTGGTCCGGATAAGTGGCCTGCGAGTACAATTTGGGGATCCCCGCAGGCAAGTTCGTGCACTGCTTTAGTGTAATCGGTATGGTGGTCAGCTCCTCCTACAAGGACAAGCTTCGCGTTCCTCAGATTAGAAGCGCGAAACGCATTAATAAGGTCGATTTGCCTTTTTTCTGGCACTAACCTTGCGACGTTTAGCACGTACTCTCCAGGTCGTAGCCCCATCCGCGCTAGCGTTTCACCTGCCGAAAGCGGCGGAAGTGGACTCACGCCGTTTGGAATATAGAACACCTGGCGGTTAAAGCGGGCTTCAAGAGTGTTTGTCACCGTTGGCGAGATCGAGATGCATGCGTTGGCGCTGCAAACCGCGTTACGCTCCCCTAATCGAAGAATTAGGCGCGCTACTCTGCCCCATTTCTCGCGTCTATAATCTTCACCATGATGGGTTGAAATGACTCGTAACCCCAACAGGCGAGCGAGTGGGGTGACGATATTCGGTCCAATCGCGTGAATGTGAAGCAAGTGCGGGCGGCGAACGGCCGCATATAGAACACCCAACAGTGAGTGGAAAATTGCTTCCACAAAGGGATGACGCCACGCTGGCAGCCAACGAATTATTGGCGACGCGGGGTCGTTCTGCAGGTCAGTGCGCCGGTATGGCCGGCGTCCGATTACCTCCAACTCTTCGCGGGCGTATGGCAGATTGCGGACAAGTTCAGAAACGTGGGTCTCTACGCCGCCTTGGATACCACCGATGCCGCGTAAGCCAAGGAACATGATCCGAGGACGAACCCGGCGGTTCATAAGCGATGCTCCAAACCCAAGATTGCACGAACGCGAGCCTTTGCTTGCTCTTTGCGACCGCTAAGCAAGGCTCGCAGCACTGAAAACATCTCATCGACGATCGCAGGTATCAGCGACAATGGCGCGTGAAGGGCAAGGGCGCGTAGTCGGTTGCGACTGAGATAGTAAGCGGACAAGGGCGATCCGCCGCCGAAATCATCCGTGCCGATGGAGGCTCCTACCGCGTGCAGGACCAGAGCCTGCGGGGCGTAGCCAAGCCGGAAGTGCGGCCACAACCTGCGGGCCCAGTCGAACTCCTCCCAATATAGAAAGAAGTCCTCGCGCATCAATCCGATCGTCTCGAATACCTGACGCCGCACAAAGCTGGCCGCACCATTGACATAAGAGAGCTCGCGCTCGACTGCGTCGCGATCGACCGGCTGGTCTGGTGCGTCACCCGCCCCAATCGGCATGCAGCGCCCTCGGAGAGATTTAAAGGTCCCACCTGCACGAGTTTGAATGGCGCTACCGCGGCCAATATACGCAACCGTTGCGCCGCAGATCCCGATTGACCCATCCTCGTCCATGCGGGCTACTAATGCGTCAAGCGTAGTCGCGTTCGGCACGATTGTGTCGTTGTTGAGGATCCATACGAACGCCGTCGACGTCTGCTGCAGTGCAAGCGCCGCACCGACATTGTTTCCGAACGCATAACCGCCGTTGCGCCCGCTCTGAACGAGCAGCAGTGTACGACCGCCGTCTGTTCGCCACGGCGCTACCGACGGCGCCGGCTCCGCCTCACGCACTTCTATATCGCCTCTTGGCGGCAGAATTGCCGGTAGCTCAGCACGGATCGAGTTCAGCGAGCCGTCTGGAGAAGCGTTGTCAACCACCACAATATCAAGCGGACGATCCAGCGCAACGAGGCTCGCAACACAGCGCAGCGTGTCGTTCGCGCCACGCCAATTGAGGACGACAGCGACCGTTCGTCGATCGTCAGCAATTGTAGCCATCACGCTAGCCTTCCGATCGCCCGCCGGTAAGTACCTATAAGATTCCGAATTTGCTCCAACGGCTGGGAACGCAACGCCAGCCGCAACAGCCCCAGACGGCGGTAGCGCGGGGTTGGCCTACGCTTGGCCTTAAGGCCGGCCAAGCGCGCGATGACGTTGCACTTGCGATGAGCTTGGTAGGGTTGCATCCGCGCGATCTCTCGTACGTCAAGCGGCATCGTTGTAATTCGGCCTGCCGACTCGATTTCTCGCAGTAGTTGCTCGCCCGCAGGGGTGCGCGCGATGATAAGGCTGCGCCCGTCTTGCTCGGCGAATTCGGGATAACCGTCTTTGCCGTACCAGGCATCCGCGCAGACGATGTCTGCGAACTCGCCAGTGCCATCCGGGCAAATCTTGCAGCGGAACTGGAGGTGTCGATTCAAGATCGTGCCCCAGCTGCTGTTATAATCCATGGTGGCCTCGCTCCCGTCGTGGGAAATCGCGCGCGCCAGCCCCGGCCAGCCGTCACCTCGGAAACGGAAGTTGCCGACGTCTGCCGGGGCCAGGCCCATCGCGTCGAGCAAGTCAAGCGTGCCCTTGCGGCTCGGCACGCCCGCGCAAAAGAACGCGAACATGTACGGAATACATCGATCGATGCGAGGATCCCGCTTCGCCATCCGGCGCAGCGTAGCGACATCACAGGGCTTGCCGATGAAGGCGAAGCGGGAGTCCGCCGCAAGATGCCGCTCCAAGCCCGCGAGGGGCGCAGATGGCGCGTAGCGAGATCCGGCCGCAGCCATCAGCGCGTTCCGGTCTCCTCGCGGCGCGGTCTCGTTGCCGATCGGGTCGTCCGCGCCGGCCGCCGTGGATAGCACGAACTCGACCGCGCCGCACTCGACCAGCGCTATTGCGATAGCCGTGAGCACTCCGCCGGAGGATCCGCGATACCGGACTTCCGGATCAGTGGCATGCCCGGTCGCGACCCGGCGAAGTGGTCCCCAAAGAGGATGATAATCCAGCCCAGCCTCACCATCATGGGCCATGGTGCGGCCGGAGCAGACCTCCGCCAGCGTCTCGCGCTCCGAAGCCGAGAGCGGCGTTGCGGCAATGGGACGCAGATAGCCCTCAGCGCTCATCTCCATCGCAAAATCTGGCCGCCCGATGGCGGCCACGCAACCGCCGCACCCCAGGCACATGCCATTATCGACGATGGTGGCGAGATCGATGCTCATGCCCGCAGTCCCGCGATCAGCATGGCCATTCGATCCTCATATGCGGCTAGCCGGTCCCGGGCAATCTCCAGACCATGCGTGATGTCCGCCTCTAACCTCGTTCGTTCGGCGAACGCCCGCAGCGTGGCGGCCAGGGCGGCTTGGGTGTCCATCGCCTTGCCGTCCACGTAGTGAGGGTAGCGCAGCGTATCGAACAAGCCGTTGAACTTGCGGCTATAGGCGACGGGCACCACCGGAACGCCGGCCGAGAAGGCGCCGATGCACGCGTGCATGCGGCCGGCGACCACGAAGTCCATGCCCGACATGAAACTCTTGGCGGACGATGCAGATCGGAATTCCGGTGCTATCTTCAGTGCTGGATAACGCGCGACCAGCTCGGGGAGAACCGAGCGGTCGTCGTCATTGCCACCTTCGGCCGTGACATGGGCGATTAGGTGGATGTCGGCGCCCTGGGCTAGCAACGCCTCGATCAGGCGCCGGCTATAATCGGGATAATCAAGGGTGACGCCAAGCTCATTGGCACCAGTATAGCCGCCATTATAGAGCAGCCCGGACACGTTAAGACCGACCTGTACCCTGTCGCCCGCGCCGCGCGAACGCGCCGTGAAAGGGAGACGGAATGCAACGTCCATGTATTCGGCCGTCTCGGCGCGTAAACCATGCGTACGCAGATAGCCGGTAGAGAGCGAGTCGCGGGTGAACACCGCCCGCGCACCGTTCATCACCGCGAACGCCATCCGCCGGCGCACCGTGGATGCGAATGGACCAATCGTCTGCGGCGCGAGCACCAGCGGTTTGCGAAGCGCGAGCGCGGCAACTTTGGTCCCGAAGTGGAAGGCGAATCGCCGCGGGCCATAGATGTCAGTCCAGCTGTCGCCCTCACCAATGTCGACTGCAAGGTCACTCCGCCTGAGGACGGCTAAATAGTCGGACTGCAGCTTTAGCAGCGGCTTGATCCGGGGCATTGGTCCCACCGTGACATCTTCGGGCAGCGCTTCAATCGACTGTGGCTGCCCCGATCCGAGCGTGGTGAATTGCACCACTCGCTCTGACCGCTCGGCCGCCGCCCGCAAGATCGCGGCGTTGGACCGCGCCAACGCATCTACGCCAAGATTGCCGTGCCCGACGGTATGCCACAGAAGTGCGATATGAATGGGGCGCGTCACCTCAGTCTGCCAAAAAATGCTGTGCTGGGGAGAACACCAGATCCGGATTGCTTTTGATCAATTCCCGGAGAGCGGCCGGGTCGAGCCTCCACCATTCCGTCGCCTCGATCGCGTCGATTGTCCTTTCGTCGAACCGCATCCTAATCACCCGGGCGGGATTGCCAGCCATGATTGCATAAGGGGGAACCGGCTTGGTCACCACGGCTCCCGCGGCAATCGCTGCTCCCCGTCCGACCGCACCCACTCCCGACAGCAGAATTGCGTTGTGTCCGATCCAGACGTCGTCCGCGATCTCCATTCGGGCATGCTCAATCGTGCTCTCATCCACCACGCCCAGCTCCGCATTATAAAGATAGGCCGTTAACCCCAAGAAGTTCAGGCCATGATCTCGCAAGAAGATCTGGCTGCTCGGCGCGAACGAGCAATATCTGCCGACGCGCACGCCCGCAGGAACTCGCTGGAGATCAAAGCATCCATAGCTGTACAGACCGACGTCGACTCCTCGATCGCGGAAGCGAGCACGCAGCACTTCGCTCTCCAGTTCTTGCAAAAGCGTTGGCCGCCTGTGGAGCCGGTTGAGAATAGATCGAATCATCGAATCTCCTAACGTGGAGCGAATAATGAGATAAGTATCGCGGCAAGCAGAGTAAGTGCCGCTGCGCCCCACAGAACGCGTCCGCCTCCCCCCCGAGAAAGAACCGCGCCCGCCAGAATAACGAAGGTGACGAGCGATGATAGCGCCAGCAGCCACGACGTCGCTTCCAGCCGGTGCGTGGGCAGTAGGATCAGCGACGACAGCACGAACATCGCGATCGAAGCCACTTGCGCGATGATCCGCGGCCTGATGCGGCCAATTGCCACGAGTTGAATGCCGTAGGCGGCGGCCGTGAAGCGGAATATCACGAACACAGCGAAGCCGGGCCATAAAGAAAAGAGCGCGTCGTAGCTGTCACCGTAGAGCAGCCGTGAAACAAGCGGCCCAAGCATCGCAAAGCCGAGCCCTGCAAGGATAGCAATAACGGTGAACTCAAGCGTCAGACGGTTCCGGGATGCCGAATAGGCCTCCTTTCGGTCGGCCGACACTGCTCCTGCCATGGCGGGGAGATAGACGGTCGATAAGACCACCGCGAAGGGCACGATCACCTGAACTAAGCGCGCGCCTGCCTGATAGATGCCCATCTCGTACGCCGCCAACGAGAGCCCGAGCACGAGAATGTCGATCTGACCGGAAACCGTCGTCAGTACGCTGTCAGCTGCATAGGCCGAGGCGCCGGACAGGGTTGTCCGCAGCTGAGTAGCCGATCGCCGCCACCGCGCGGGAGCGTCGATCCAGCCGCGCAGCGCGATCATCACCACGAGCAGATAGCCGATCCGGGTGGCCGCGAAGGCGGCTGCGCTTGCCAGCACGTCCAGGGTCAGCGCGGCTACGCCGCCGACCACCAGCATCCAGAAGACGCTGGCGGCGACCACCAGCTTGGCCTCTATATCGAAGCGCTGCTGCGCGCGCACTCCTACGAGCGCGAGGTCCGCGAAGGATGCCGCAAGCGCGCCGGCGAACACCAGCGCGTAGACCGAAGTATCGAAAGGCGACAGGACCGCGGCGAAGAGCGCCGCGCATAGCGCGAACACCGACACCGACAGCAGCGTCTTGACCGCCAGCGCTTCGCCGACGATGCGCGCCGCCTCCTCGCGATCCGCGCTCGCGTTTCGCAGCGCATAGGTCGAGAGACCATAGTCGCTCGCAATGCCTGCGAAGGTGGCGTAGGCTATGGCGGTCGCGATCAGGCCGAACTGGACCGGCCCCAGATAGCGCGCGAGCAGGATGAAGGTGATTAGCCCTGCGCTCATCCGCGCGATCGTCGCAGCGAGCATGTAGAGCTTGCCGCGGTTCATGCCATTGCCGGCGGCAGCCGGGCTCGCGACGCCCGTCATCGAGCCGCGGTCGCGCGGCCGGCATGCTCGGCCATCTCGGCGGCGATACGCGGACTGAGATTCGCCCAGTCATACTCCGCCTCTACCCGCGTCCGGCCCCGCGCACCCATAGCACACGCCTTATCGGGCCGGTCGAGGAGCGCCGTCACAGCCCCCACAAACCCGTCCATGTCGTTGGGAGGCACGCGGCGGCCGGTGGCACCGTCGTCCACCAAACCGTTGTAAAATGGGAAATCCCAAACTACCGCCGGCAGGCGCATCGCCATCGCCTCCATGCACGTGCCCGGCAGACCCTCATAATAGGAAGCCGACGCATAGACGGTGGCGGCGTCGAGCCGGGCGGCGATCTGATCGAACGGGATCTTGCCGGTGAGCTCGACTCGGTCCCCTAGCCCACCCAATTCCGCGCGGACGTGGTCCTCATCTTCCCCATAGCCGACGATGCAGATGCGGATCCCGGGGCGCGCAGCCACTAGACGCCGAACGATTTCCACCATCGGCCGGCTGCCCTTCCGCTTCTCGATCCGTCCGGTGAAGATCACGTCGATCGTCTTCATCGGATCGATAGAGGGCGCGAACTGAGCGATGTCGACGCCATTGGGCAGTACCGCTACGGGCCCCTTGTAGCCATAACGCTCAATTTCCTGCCGCCCTTGCTCGGTCAGGCTGATAATCGCGGAGGCACGGGCGAATAAGGTGCGCTCAATCGCCTTCTTGATCGCGATCGACATGGCGCTCCAGTGACTCGTAAAGCGTCGCGGCGAATAAAATTGCCCGGACATGCCCAGATAGGTCGTGTGCGCCGTCACGATGATCGGCGCCAGCCGTTGCACCATCAGCGCCGGGATCAGCGGAGGTAGCTGGAGGTTGATCGCCTGCAGCTTGCCCGTCCGGGCGATCGCCTTGAGGCGACGGCGAACTGCGAGGGACCACTTCGCCTGCCCGCCCCGGTCGGCGGCCATTCCTAGATACTCGACCGTCACGTTGGGCGGTGCCGACACCGCCGGCCCCCGATCTCCCGCGAGGACCAGCAGCTCAGGCGCGTCCGGCGGGTAATTGGCTAGGAAGGACCGCAGATACCGCGCGATCCCGCCGACCCCCTCAAGCTGCGGATAGACGATCACAATCATCCCCGCCCCTCCAGCTCGCGGGCGAAGTCACGCGCGACACGATCCCAGTTGAGCTGCGCGATCACGCGCGCGCGTGCCGCGGCCCCCAGGGCCGCCCGCCGCTCCGGATTGTCGATCAGCCCGCGCATTGCCGCCAGCAGCGCAGGAGCGTCGTCGGGCGGCACTAACAGGCCCGTTTCGCCGTCCACCACCAGTTCCGGATTGCCACCCACCCGCGTCGCCACCACAGCGCTGCCGGATGCCATCCCCTCGATCACCGTCAGCGAACAGGGCTCATTCCAGATCGACGGCAACACGATTGCGTCCGCCCGTGCGTACAGATGCTTTAGTGTCCCGTGCGGCACGAAGCCGGTGAAAACGATCCGATCCCCCACCGCCGCCGCGCTCGCCGCCAGCCGCCGCTGATAGGCCGTCACCGCCGCCCCGTCAAAGAAGGACGACCCCGCGATCACTAACGTCGCCGCCGGATTGGATGCCGCCAGCGTGCGGAACGCCGCGATCAGGACATGCACTCCCTTCTGTTCAACCAGCCGGCCAGCATAGAAGATCACCCCCTTGCCGTGAAGCGTCTCCAGCAGCGCTGCCGCGCCCCCCGCATCGTCTGACCCGAGTGGTTTGAATGTGTCGGGGTCGGTGCCGTTGATGACCACCCCGAACCGCCCCTCATGCTTCGGAAAGGCGGCGACGGCCCGCTTGCGGATATAATCGCTGACGCAAATGATCCGGTCCGCCTTCGATAGCGCGCGCGCATAGAGCAAGCGTAATGGGCGCGAAATCAGATGGTCGTTGTGCATGTGGAGCACCAAACGCTGCCCGGCACGCTTTCGCACCATCGCGAGCAGGTTGGGCTCGTTCTGGATGCAGACGATGTCAAACCCGTCCAGCTGCCGCACCACCCGCCGACCATAGGACCAAACATTCTGGATCTTCAGCAACGGCCTGAGCGGGTTGCGTCCCCCGAGGCGGTCTCGCAAAGCCTTGGCGCGCTTCTCAGTCGTGGTCCAGGGTATCCCGACATAATGGACTCCCGGCTGGCCAGCGACGCCAGCAGGCCGCGAGAAGATCGTTATTTCGACGCCGTCACGAAGGTATCGTCGCACCACCTCCTCGACCCAATGCTCCACCGCCCCGCCGTGGACCGGCGGCATCGGCAGCAGTTCTGGCAGTACGATTGCTACTCGGGTCGTCATGCAGAGATCTCCTGCACCAACTCGCAATAGGATCTTGCAATCGCCGGCCAGGCTCGCCGAGCCAATGTCTCCGCCCGGTAGTTTGAAGCGTATTTCCGCCAGCTCTCCGGCGAGGTGCGAAAAAAGTCCTCGATGGCCTGACGCACGCTCTCCGCGCTTACAGGCAACTCGATCGTTGATGCTGGCATGCCTTCCGCCATCAGCGCACCAATCCCTCCCACTGGGGAAGCAATCAGCGGCCGTGCGTTCGAAGCCGCGAGCAATGCCACACCACTTTGTGAGAAAAATTCGCTGTACGGTAAAAGAAAGGCGTCACATTCCGCAATCAGTCGCTCTAGTGCTTCGTCCGGCACGTATCCGATCCGAAGATCAATTACTTCAGGATGGGCCCGTGCTAACGCTTCGCAGGCGCGCCAGTATCCTGGCTCCTCGTTATGCGGTTCTCCAGCTATTACCAGCGTTACTGGCGTTCCGCTGGCGGCGGCCGCAACCGTCGCCTCAATTGATTCTCGGATGCCTTTGTTACGCCGCAGAGCTCCGAAGACCAACAACCGCCCAGCCCCCGGTATCGGCGTCGGTTCGCCAAGGGGAAAAACGCCATGCTCGATCACTGTGATCCGAGTCTTAATTTTGGGGAACGTCTCGAGAATTTTTTCTCTACCGGGCTCGCTAAGTACTACGACTGCCTCCGCCAGCCGATAACAAGATTCATGCATTTTCAGTTCGAGCCATCGAAACATTTTGGGTAGGCGCCACGCGTGCGGAACGGGATCATGCGCCACGAAGATTATTCTTGCTCCAGTAATCCGAAGAAGTGCGAGAATCGGCACCGAGAAGATCAATGGATCTGGTATAGTCACCACAAAGATTCGGTGGCGCGCCCGCGCGAGCAGCAAAGCAGCCAGCCCGCCAACCACCCGAGCAAGCGACCAAATTATCCGCACCAGCCTCGGCCCGTTGTCACGTCGCTCCCGCGGCGGGCGCATACGAGCAATGCCGGCACGCGGTATTTCAAACCGCGCACTCTCAGCGCGAGGGGCCACGAAGGTTACTTCTGCCCCAACGTCTCCCATGCCCGCCACCAGTTCCTGCGCAAACAGCCCTGCGCCCGACGACAGCCATGCCCGAGTGAACACGCACAAACGAGGATGGCGTGGGACCTTCACCTTAGTCACCCTCGCGCTTGACGGAGGTTAGGTGTTCGCAGGGTCAGGTCTGCAACGCGCCAGTAGCTGTACAATAGCGAAATCATCTCTGAATTCTCGAACTCTTTTGGCACCGAGTAAGTCCTACCCACGTACCAATGCGCATGCCTCGGCAGTGCTTATTTGATGGAACCCGCATCCTCGACGGTCTTGAGCAGTGCCAGCGTGTCCTCGCGAAAAGAGCTGCCGCCATAGCCGGGGCCGGCATGGAGGAACTTGGCGCCGATGCGTCCGTCCCTCCCGATTCCGCGCGCAACGTCCTGAACGTTTGCCCCGACCTCGTGCCCGAAATCGGCAAAGCACGCGCTCGATACCAGACCGACATAGTCCGAGCCGACCATCGCAATCTTCTTTTGATTCCTCGAGTGCCCTTGAGCCGCCGGTCACACTCGTGCGACCGGGGACGCGCGCATCGGTCACAACACACAAGTTGTCAATGGCTTACCCGTCGCCTTCGTTGCTCTCATGCAATTTCCGGATGGTAGCAACTCGACCGACTCCGTTGCCCTTGCAGTTTTGCCCAGCGTCGGTGGTGCATCTCGCCCGCCGCTGCGTACTCGACATATCGCGCGAGAACCGCGTGGCTGCGCCACCCGCCAGCCTGCATGATGCCGAGAGCGTCTACGCCCGCGACCAGCATGTCTTGCGCCGCTCCCACCCGCATCGAGTGTCCCGAGAGATGGCTGACTTGGTCGGGAGACAGACCCGCGCGCCGTGCGACGACCTTGATCCGGCGACGGATTGAAGAGGTATCGAGCGACGTGGGCGAGAGCGTGCCGGTGTGAAGACCGCGGAACAGTGGGCCCTGCGCTATCCCTGTGAGGTCGAGCCATCGCCGCAGGCGGGCTGCGCTCGCCGCCGAGAGGAATGCCACCCGCCCGTCACCGAACGGGTCGGACTTCGAACGCGGAACCACGAGACTGCCAAGGTCGGCAGAGACGTGCTCAACGTGGATGGCGGCGAGTTCGGCACTGCGGCACAGCGTGTCGTATCCCACGCTGAAGAGCGCGGCGTCCCGCGCACCCAACAGCGTGTCGGGACAGGCCGCCGCGATCCTCTCAAGCATCCCGGCGGTGAGACCAAGCGCCTGCCGCGGGCGACGCCGTTTCGCGCGCGTTGCCCGCCGCAACGCGAGGAACACGTCGCTGTGGCGCAGCGGCGAAGGCAGGTCCGAGATCCTGTGTGCGAACTGGATCGCGCACACCCGCCGCCTGATCGTGGCGATCGACTTCGAGTTTGTTTCCTCGTCAATAAAGCGGGCGACCGATGCGGGCGAGGCGGGCAGCCAGTTTTGGCCACTCCGAACGCACCAACTCATAAACACGAGGAGATCATTTCGGTAGCCACGAAGAGTGATCGGAGAATATGCTCCGTCGCAGCGAGCGAGTATCGCGTCGAGGTGACACAGACCTGCCGAACGACCAGACACGACGAGTTTTATGACGCAAAATACGACACAAGACAAGCTTTGATAAGCGCGGCGCAAATTCGGGCGTCACGCGCCCTGATCGGGATATCGGCGGCTGAGTTAGGCGTCAGAGCGGGCCTGCCTTTGCGGACGATCCAGCGATTTGAAACCGCTCAGGGCATTCCCCCGTCTCGAGGTGGCACGCTCGCCAAGGTAAAGACCGCGCTCGAGGTCGCGGGCATCGAGTTCATCGGTGATCCGCTCGCCTCGCCCGGTGTTCGCCTGCGCCGCCCCTAGCTCAGGACAGGTCCCGTAAGGTCTGACGCGCCTCGCGCATCAGTTGCGCCAGCTTCCGCCGCATCTCGATCATCTCGCGGGTATAGAGCCCGCTCTTGAGCGCGTTCTGATTACCCTTCGGCGCGCCCGACCCGGCCGCGCCCCCGTGCATGCGGCAGCGCCGCTTTCCGCTCACCGCGGGCGCGCGGCAAGGCGTACCGCCCCTGGTCTTCGCGCCGCAGCGCGGGCTGGCCCGCATCGGTTCGGTGTTGCGCGAATGGTCCGTCATGTCTGCCACGTCACAAACGCACCAAGACCAGCGCGATCACCTGCGGCGGCCTGCCGCCTGGCGCACGCGGGCCTGATCGCCCGAGGGTTCGATCGAACCGGCTCCCTCGTCGCCGAGCTGGCGGTTGCCGCCCGGTATCGTGTTGTCCTTGGCAAGGCTGACATCACCGACGATCGCCTGCCCGCCCGCCTCGACGGTGACGTGCTCGACGGTGATCTTCTGCTGTCCCTTGCCGCGATGCCTGTCGAGCGCGGCAAGCTGCCGCTCGTAGAGACTCATCAGCTTCGCCGCGTGCTTGAGGTTCTGGTCGCGTCCCTCGAACGTCTGCTGCTCCAACATGGCCCGTCGCATGCACTCCATCGCCGCGTTGTGCACCGACAGCATCTGCACCGCGAGCATCCCTTCGAGCTCGCTGCGCGGGGCGATGCTGCGTAGCGCGTCGTACGTCGCCTGCAGTTCGCGCTCCCTGGTCTCTTCGGGTTTCCGGGCCGGCTGCCACAAGGCTTCGAGCGCCTGGCTAATCGCCGTGATCTGGAACGCCTCGGACGTCGATCCAACCGCCTCGGCCACGCCTTCGGGGGTCACCTCGAACGTCTTGCCCTTCGGCGAGCCGGACGTTTTCTTCGGGTTCGCCTTTGCCGCTTTCGCCGACGTCACGTCTCGCGCTCCCATCCCCGGAAAAACAGGACCGTGATGATACTAGCGGCTCCCGGCTGCGCGGAAAAGGTGCTGAAATCCACTGTGCATGGGGTTGAATTGCATTTCTGCGTTTCCCCCCCTCCCCCCTTGCCCGATAACGCCACGTCGCGGGCATGATCGAGCGCCAAGTTCAAGTGCCCGTGGTTGATCTCGACCGCACGTCCGGCCAGAGACCCGGATCGCCGCCGCCCGCCCTACCGGGAGCTGCCTGAGAGGTGTGAGCATGGGCCCGCGATCGTGATGCTTCCACCTGGCTGATCTCTGCCACGCGATCCGCCCTAGGCAGCCAGCAAATCCCGCATCTCCCTGAGCAGCCGCCGTTTCTCCTCGATTGACAGGGTCGGAAGGCGTTCCTCGGCGCCGAGGCTCGCTTCGCCTAGCCCTTCTTCGCCGAAATACGCGGCAATTCCCGCAATCTGATGCAACAAGCCCGCGACTTCCTCGATCGAGCGCCCTTCCAGTTTCCCTTCGCGCAAAGCCTCGTCGATCGCGTTCAGGACCTGCTGCTTCCGCTCGCGATACATGGCCGCCAGCCGGCCGTTGACGAGAGGATCGTCCGTGCTGTCCTCGCTCTCGTCATTGCTTCGCAGGTGACATTCAAGCGCACTTCGCAGGTCCCTGAGCCGCACGGGCTTGGCAATATGCCCCTGCATGCCGGAGGCCAGGCACGCCTTGATGTCGTCGGCATAGGCGTTGGCAGTCAACGCCACGATGGGCAGGCTTTCGGGCGTGAATCCTACGCTGCGCAGGCGCCGCGTCGCTTCGAGTCCGTCGAGTTCCGGCATCTGGACGTCCATCAGGACCATATCAAAGTCCTGTCTCTGTCCCCGTGCCTCGATAACCTTGGACACTGCGTCGCGGCCATTGCTGGCCACTTCTCCCTCGAACCCGGCCTGGCGCAACATGCCGAGGGTCAGGGCCTGGTTGATGGGATTGTCATCCGCGACGAGAATCCGAGCCTGGCGGGGGATGCGCCGCGATGGACCTGCGGGGCTGACATGGTCCGCGGTCACCAGCGGCGGGGCGCATTGCTCCAGCGGCAGGTCGAGCAGGAAGGTCGTCCCCTCGCCTTCCTTGCTCTGCACGCTCAACGCCCCCCCCATCTTCTCGGCGAGTTGCCGACTGATCGGTAACCCCAGTCCGGTGCCGCCAAACCGGCGCGCGATGCTTGCATCGGCCTGGCTGAATTTCTCGAACACGAGCCCGACGCTTTGTTCGGGAATGCCGATGCCGGTGTCAGTCACTGCTATCTGCAACCGTCTGACCCCTGGGTTATCGACAGTGTTGGCCGCCACGCGGACCGAGCCGCGCTCGGTGAACTTCACGGCATTGCCGACGAGATTGAGCACGATCTGCCTCAGCCGCATCGCATCGGACAAAAGCCATTCCGGGACCGCCTCAGCGACGGCGAGATCGAGGTGGAGGCCCTTTTGCTGCGCCACGGGGCGCATGAGTTGAACGATCCCATCCAGCTTATTGCGCAGATCGACCGGTTCACTGATAATCGCCATCTGGCCAGACTCGATCTTCGCCAGATCCAGAAGATCGTTGAGCAGACGCAGCATGGCCCGGCCCGAGTCTGCGATCATTTCGATCTGTCCGCGGACTTCGTCCGATAGCTCGTTAGCCAGCGCCAGCTCGGTGAAACCAATGACGCCATTCATCGGTGTCCGGATTTCGTGGCTCATGTTGGCGAGAAACGCGGATTTGGCTTCCGCTGCCGCTTCCGCCTCCGCCTTTGCCTCGACCAGTTCTGCTTCGAGACGCTTCGTGCCGTCGACATTCCGCAATGAGGCGATGATACCGCATGGATCGCTCGTCGTAGGGTCGCGGAGCAAACCGCAGTTAGCCTCGAGCCAGTTGAATTCACCTGGCCGAACCAGACTTTCAGCGCGAAATGCGAGCCGTTCCTTGTCAGATTGACCCTCCCTCAAGCGTTGAAAGGCCTCCTTGACCGCGCGCTCTTCTTCTCGATGAAGCCTAGTGATCAGCTTGTGCCCAATCAGTCGTTCGTGCGGGACTTCGAACACATTGGTTGCTGACGGCGAGGCATATGTGCACCGGCCTGTCAGATCGAGACGCACAACCGCGTCGGTGGCATTGTCCGCGAGCAGGGCAAGCTGGGCCTCCCGGTCGGCGATCTGCTTGCGTGCGATGTGCCGTTCGGTGATGTCGCTTACTACCCCGATGAAAGAGGTGACGTTGCCGCGGCTGTCGACCTCGGGACCAAACACCACGTGTACCCAGACGACAGTGCCATCCGCACGCAGCCAGCGAAACTCGGCATCGCCGCTCTTCCCCGCCTCGACACATGCGGACCAGATATCAATGACCCGCTCCAGGTCGTCAGGGTGGAGGGCGCTAGCCCAGCCCTCGCCCTCCCACTCGTCATCCTTGAGGCCGGTGAGCGCTTTCCATCTCTCATTCACGTAGTTGCAGCTGCCGTCGGGGGTGGTTCGGAAGATGCCGGCAGGTGCCATGTCGGCGAGCGCAGCAAACCGCTTTTCGCTCTCGACCAGCAGCTCCATCGCCGCTCGCTGCTCGGTAATGTCGTGCGCGACACCAACGAATCCGCAGATGCGGCCATCGGGATCGAATTCGGCCGAGTTAACCGTCTCGCACCAGAAAGCGCGCCCTTCCGCGTCCCGAAAACGGAGGATGCGGTGACGGACATCACCGGGTTTGTGAAAGCCGGTAAACGCCGGATCGTCTTCGAACTCCTCGCCGCTCGCGAGAAGCCTCTTCCAGCCCGCCCCGAGAATCTCTTCACTCTCGAAACCGAATTGCTTGAGCCAGGCACTGTTGACGTAGGTGAGGTCACCTTCGGCGTCCGCCTGAAAGATACCGACCGGAGAGGCCTCGGCCAGCCGACGGAACCTCGCTTCGCTCGAGCTGAGTTCCCGCCTGATGACCGCCCGATTGGCAAGCGCAATAGCCACCGGGAGGCCGACCGACAGGCAGGCGGCCATGAAGGCCTGGAGCGTGATCAGGTCCACCCGCTCGGGACCCTCTACGGGCGCGAGCGGACCCTGGTCCCGGGCGTAAGCAATCGCGGCGGCCGCGGAGAAGACGGCTACCGCGAGCGCCGTGCCAGACCTGCCGGTAGTAAACGCGGCGAGCAAGATCACCGGCAGCGCGAGAAACAGGAAGGGGTAGGAACGCTGCCCGAAGATCAGGACAACCGCCACTAATAGGCTTAAGCCCAACAACGCCTTGTTCGAAATGCTAATGACCGGTTCGGAAGGGTGACTGCCAAATCCACGCAACGCCAGCACCATGGCGGTGAAGACTGGGATGGCCATGCAATGCCCGACAAGCCAGGTCGCGAATGCATCGAGATAGCCGACAGACCCCTGAAAAGAGAGAATGGCAGACGCGAGGAAACCAGGAACGATCGGGCAAACCGCCCCCAAAAGAGCCAGGACGGCAAGGTCGCTTTGCTTTGCAAGCGGATCGCGATTCTTGAAAACGAGTTCGAGCGCTATCAGCACGATTGCCATCTCAAGGACGTTAGCCAGTGCCAGGCCCAGAGCCACGACTGGCATAGCGACAGCTGCCAGGTTGGCCACCGTTCCAGAAAGAACGCAGGCCAGAAGGCATGAGACGACGAACGTGCGAGGTTTGCCGAACAACAAGCCGATGACGATCGCATTCGCGATCCACAATCCGGCTAGCTGGCCATCATTAAGGGAGGCGATGTTCAGCAGATAAGCGCAAAGCGCAAATATAACCGCTGTTGCGAGGGCGGCGGACAGGTGCCCCCGATTGCCGTTCAAACCCGTTGCGATTTGGTTGCCTGCGACTCCCATCTCACGGGCTTGCGCCAGTCGTGGTCAATTATGTGTTCGCCCTGGGTTACGCATTATTGCGTGTCCGATTTTTGCGATACACAGGTACGATCTCATCATCCCGGCGCCCCGCCTGCCTGACAACAGTCATTATCAGACCTGTTGCTAGCAGTATCCGACATCCTCTTTGGGCCAGCCACCACTTCGATACCTGCACGGCCGAGAACGACTGCTCAGGCGGACACCAGCTGGAAGGTGATATGGTCGGTGTCGAAGCCGGCCGCGCCCGGGGTGGCCGTGATCGCACGTTCGCGGATACGGGGGCCGGTCGCGCGGCTCAGCACCGCCTCTCCCGATCCGTCGAGCACCACCTGGTCTCCCCCTGCGGTCAGAACTGCCCCCCGCAAACTACCGGGCGCATAGCGGACGACGAACCGATAGCCGCCGGGAGCGTTGCAATACTCGAGGAACTTGCCCAGCGAGACAGCGCTGCCCGAAATGGCATCCTCGACCACGCCGCGCTGCCTTACCTCGCAAAAGACCGGTACGCGCGCGCCGAGCGAGAATCCGGCATCGGCGCCCGAGACAGTGCTGACGGGCGCGGCAAGCAATCCCAAACCGGCCACGAGCGTGAAGTTGCGCATTGTCGATCACTCCTGGTCCTCGAGCGGACGCGATCAGGTGTGATCCTGCTACCTGCAAATGCTTGGAATTCGGTTAAACCGGGCGCACGCTATCGTGCCGTGACCGAGATCGATATGAGGTCAGAGTACCTCCCCGCTGGCCGGTCGGATACATCGCCGATGACGAAGTGAATCGGCAGCGCGGCCCGGGTAAGACCGTCGTCGGAGGGCCCCGAAACCCGACCGGTGCCCGACAGGTTCAACTTCGTGCCACCGATGGCTATCGAGTACGGCACCTTCCATCCGCTCGAACCGAGCCGCAGGTTGCCGCCATTGAGCGAGGTCACGTCGAGGTCATAGCGGCCCGTGCTGTTGACCCGCAGCTGCAGCGGGACGGGGGCAGGCCCTTTCCGAAGCTCTCCAAGGCTGACGAGCGCGTGACCGTCGCTTATCCTGTAGGCGCCGGCGAGGCCGATGCGGGCAGATGGCAGCACCTCGAGTCCGAGCAAGACCGGCGTACCGCCGAGCACACGAAGGCTTGCGTCCTGTGCCTCCAGCGTGACATTCTGGGTGAAGGTACCTGACCGCGAGACGTCGGCCTCGGTTGCCACCAGCTTGTACATGACGGTGTGCGATCCGCTGGCACCGAGCACGATCTGGCGTCGGTCGCCGCTGCTGACCGGGCGACCGTTGCGGGGGGTCACGTCCCGCGCGTCGCTGAGGTTGATGAGCGAGTATCCGATCGTCCTTCCCACGCCCGAAGACATCCCGATCGGCGGATCATCGAGCTGGAAAACCGGGGTAAACCGGCATTCCTGCGCGCCATCGTTGGTAAAGGTGACGCTGAACGTGCTTTCCGGCAGCGTGCTTTCGTATGGGTCGTATCCGCGGATGATCCAAGCGGCCGGCGTGGCGTTGACCCGCACCCGGCAGTCGCTCGGGGCAGCGCCCGCCGACTGTCCCAGGACCGGAACCCCGACAAGGCACGTGGCTAACGTCACCGTGCGGATTATCTGGCGCATGATCGGGTGTCCTCTCATTTGTTCCTGCCCGCGCTCACTGCGCCGAGATCGACCAGGCCGTCGCTGTCCGCAGGCACCTTGAATTCGAAGCTCCGCTCGACGGTTCCACCGGGGCCGTATGTTTCCACCAGATAGCGACGGCCAGGCAAGAGCGATGAGATCGCAAAACGTCCGACCGTATTGGTGAAGAACGGTACCGGCTGCGGATTCTCGCCTTCTTGGACGTCCAACAGCGTCACGCGGCCACCGATCAGCGATACCGGCTTTCCTCCGCGGAGCAGCACCCCCATCGTGCTGACGAACGCGTCCGTGCCCACGCGAACTGCAAAGCCGCTGCGGTAGGGGGGCCGCACCCGCACGACACCGGGCCCGATGTCGTAGCCCGTCGGTGGGTTCTCGACGTCGTACTGGACGGACTGGGTGACGTACGAACTCAAGGAGTTGTTGACCGCCGCCCCGAGCGCGCCGCTCTTGCCGATATAGTTGTTCTGGGCGAGCGAGGCACCCGCGGCGACGCTGCGGTCGCCCAGCGTCGTGTGAGGATAGACCAGCGCGAAACTGTCGTTGATCCGCCGGCCGAACCCGACGACACCATCCGCAAACGCCAGGGTCGTGCCGACCCGCACCGATGTCGCATTCAGTGCACCCAGGTCCGAGAAGTTCTCACCGACCGCAGCGTGACTCGCCGACGCATCGAACCGGTTCCCTGAATAGCTGGCGAAGCCTTGGGCCTGCACGGTGCCGCTGCGGTGGTTGAGCACCCCGCCGAACCCAACGCTGTCGAGTTCGTTCAAGCCGCTTTGCACGTACGACAGCTCAGCGAAGTTGTCGCGGGACTCGTAGCGCGCTTCCGCCCGGCGGCGGTAACTCGGTTGGAACACCACGCCAATGTTGGCGCTAAACCCGCGGCCGGTCGGGAGAGGGGTCGCGAACCCCGCATAGTCGACGCCGCCGCGGATCGCCCACCGATCGGTCAGGCGGTAGAACGCTGTCGCCCCGATGCGATACGTGTCTCCCGACTGGCGACGGTTCTTGATCAACGATCCGCTCACCGTCGTGAGGAAACGCTGGCTGAATTGCCGGGTGTACTGCGCGGTTACGGCGAGCGACGTGGAGTTGAAACCTTCCGGATTGCCGAGATTGGCGTACTCACGCGAGATATGCTCCGCGCGGATCGAGAAGTTGTCCGCGAGGCCGCCCCGGTCGAAGAACTGGTCATAGCCCAGGCCAATGGTATACCCGAGCCTGGCCACTGTCGAATTGCTTATCCCGCCGTCGAGCAGCAAGCGACCCCCGGTCGGGAGAACGAACTGGGTCTGACCCGTAACGGTCTGGACGTCCTCGCTCAGTTGCAGCCCGATGCCGATCGCCGGGCGGTCGAAAAACGCCTTGCGGAAAAACCCGGTGAACACGATCGGCCCGCGATAATCGGGAGAGCTGCCCAGTCGCTCGCTCGACGGCCCCAAGTACGCGCTGTACTCGTAGTCACCGGGATCGAGATCGATCGGATCAAGGTACTGCGAGTACGACAGGTTCTGAATTCCACCAGTATCGTCCTGCACCTGCACGCGCACGTCGTTGCTTCCCGCCAGAAGCGGCAGGGAGCTGAAATCGTACCGCCCGGGCTGCAGGCGCAACTCGCGATACAGGCTCCCGTTGCGAAGGAAGCGCACAGTTGACTCGCGCTGCAGGACAAGTTGACGGTTGCCCTGCAGCACAGCGGCTCGGAACACGTTGAAGCGGCGCTGCTGACGAGCGACCCCGATCCCGCCCATCTGCACGAACGACTGCTGACCCCGGATCTCGGGATCGAGGTCGCCTGCGAACCACCGGCGATAGTCGTGAGGCTGGTCGTACACCAGGCGGGCGTAATTGCGGGCGAAGCGATAAGACGGACGGACACGGCCAAAATCTTCGCGCAGCGCGGCGTCCGCCTCGAAGACGATGGGCCCGAGGCGGATTGCCCCGTCGAGGTTGACCGTCGGAGCGGGCTGATCGTCCCTGCTCCAGACGTAGGTGTGGGAGGCGTTGAGGTTGAGATAGCCCGAGACGCGCGCCGGGCTGAGGCTGGTGTCGTCAAGGTCGTCCCGCGGGGGTGCGAACAGATCCTCTACCGCGCGTTGCTCAGGCGACACCTCGACCACGACCACGGCGAGTGACGCCGGGTCGTAGGTCAGCTCAACCCCTGTTTCCTCGAGATCTTCGGGACCGAATGAGGCGATCGGCTTCAACCGCGCGCTGAGAGAAATGTGGGCTTCCTCGTTGAGCACTTTTCTCATCAGGCGGAGGAAAGTCTCGGTCTCGAGCATGAAGCGATCATCGGCCGTCAGACGCATGGGGATGTCCCCGAGTGATCGGCTGAGAAACGTAAGCGGCACCGTCATGTCGATGTCCCGCTCATATGGATTGATATCGGGGCGGCCGTGTGCACCGATCGGGACCTGCACAAACACTGGCGGATCGCTCTGCACCGGCTCGAGGGGAGCAGGGAGCGGCACGGACACTGGTCCGCTCGGCGCCGGTGCTGGCGTGGCAGGGGTTGCCTGCTCAGGCGGCGATGGCCGCAGCGGCACCGTGACTTGCGCGTGGGCGGCCGGGCCGATGATCAAGGGGACTATCGCTGTCGAGGACAGCAGAAGCGTTCTCACCGAAAGAACGACAGCTTAATCGGCTGGGTCCCGAACCCCATGACCGGGAGCCGGAAGGTCCGCTGTCCGAGCGCCGGTACATAGCCGGTACCCAGGTGGCGGTTGAGCTCTTCCGCACTGACATCGATCCGGAGCGGCTTTCCGTTCGGGTCGGTGCCTTCAAAACGCCAGTTGAATTCTGACATCATGGCATGGCGGCGGCCCGTGTTTGCTAACGTCACCGCCAAGCCCGGAACGGATCTGGGGGGCGTTTCTGTTTCCGCAGCCGAGGGCGGAGTATAGGTAATAGGTTCGACCGAAGTGGCCTGGACGTTGGGCGCAGCGCCAGGTGGTGCGACGACCACTAACGCGCGCATGTTGTAAACGACCTGCACCTGTGCCGCGACCGAATCTTCGGTTCCGGGTGCGAATGCCACCGGGAGCTGGTTCACCGAAACATAAAAGGCCTCGGACGCGGCAAGATCGGCCGCGCCGACCCACTGCAGCCGAACGACCTGGCGGCCACCGGGCGCAAGCGCGCCCTGCGGCGGAAAGATGAGGAACTGGTCATCCGCCGGTACTTCGATGATGTTGCCATCGGCGTCGAGCGTCATGCGATAGACTCTCGTCTCGAACGCGAGGTTTCCGCGGTTGATATTCTGGACTTCGAGACGCGCGACCGCCGTGCTCCCGCGCGATTCCATTTCGATCACCATGGGCGAGACGCGCATTGCATATGCCGCTCCTGCCGCGGTCATCAGCGCGAGCGCAGCGATGATCGCGCACCAGCGCTGTCGCAGCATCACCAGTATCGTCATGCGTCCCGTCCACTCAAAAATCTTGACCTGCCATACAGAGGTGAAAAAAGGGGAAAGCCCGCGCTCCCCCCCTTCTTCCATCGATACCGGATTCAGTCCTACAGCGCGCGCAGGGTCACCGTGGTGGTGCCGGTGTAGGTACCGGCGACCAGGCCACGATCGGTGATCGCGGGCGCGTTGAACTTGATGTCCATGGTCGAGCGCCATGCACCCTGCTGCACGCTGCCGGCGTTGGCGGTGGTGGGCACGGTGAAGGTCTGGGGCGTGCCCGAGGCAATCGAGTTCACGCCGACGCCGGTCCAGCTGGCCTGGACCGAGTAGGGAATGTTCGCCTGGAACTCGTCGGTGTCGTAACCACCTGGGTTGGCGTTGACCATGCCGCGGATGTCGTTCTTGCTGATCTCGACCGAGTTGTTGGTATTGCAGCCCGCGGTCAGCGTCTGGACGTCGGCAGAGGCCGGACCGGCCATCTCGAACGCGGCGTTCACGTTCTCGTTGTTGCCGGTGCGGATGCCAATCGTGCCAAAGTCGATCGTGCGCGCGCCGGTGGTGTTACCGGCGTAGAACGAGCAATCCTTGCTCACAGTGCCGGTCAGCGTGAAGCTATTCTCGACCGTCGGCGTCGCCGCGGTCGTGTCGTCGGCCGCGGTCGTGCGGGCGGTGTAACGCGTACCGAGAGCCACGGTCGGATTATTGCCCTGCGCCAGTATCGCTTCAGCGGCAGCCACTTCACCGGCGTTAGTGGCATTGATCGAAGTCGCGCTGCCGTTGATCGGCGCCGAGCTCGCGTACTCGTTGATGTTGGTCGTCTGGTGAGTCTGGGCATGCACGGTGGTGCCCACGAGAGCGGAAGCAGCCGCGCTCACGTAAAGAAGGGTCTTCATAGCAATTCATCCTTAATGTGGAAATACAGATGGGAGCTCGGCCTGCACCACCGAGGACCGCGACCCAGCGGTGCGTGCATTTCAAGCGTATCAACCGGCAGTCCGAGAGACCCGGACTGCCGGTCCTCGAAGTCCTACAGCGCGCGCAGGGTCACCGTGGTGGTGCCGGTGTAGGTACCGGCGACCAGGCCACGATCGGTGATCGCGGGCGCGTTGAACTTGATGTCCATGGTCGAGCGCCATGCACCCTGCTGCACGCTGCCGGCGTTGGCGGTGGTGGGCACGGTGAAGGTCTGGGGCGTGCCCGAGGCAATCGAGTTCACGCCGACGCCGGTCCAGCTGGCCTGGACCGAGTAGGGAATGTTCGCCTGGAACTCGTCGGTGTCGTAACCACTTGGGTTGGCGTTGACCATGCCGCGGATGTCGTTCTTGCTGATCTCGACCGAGTTGTTGGTATTGCAGCCCGCGGTCAGCGTCTGGACGTCGGCAGAGGCCGGACCGGCCATCTCGAACGCGGCGTTCACGTTCTCGTTGTTGCCGGTGCGGATGCCAATCGTGCCAAAGTCGATCGTGCGCGCGCCGGTGGTGTTACCGGCGTAGAACGAGCAATCCTTGCTCACAGTGCCGGTCAGCGTGAAGCTATTCTCGACCGTCGGCGTCGCCGTGGTCGTGTCGTTGGCGGCCGAACCGGTGATGGTGAACTGGGTCTCGACCACATTCGTGGTCGTGGTGGTCGTGACAGGCGTGTTCACGCAAGCCGGATTGCCCGGACAACCGTTCGTCGTGAAGCCGCCCGAAGACGAGTTTGTATTTGTGGGTCGCTGCGACACGATCGTCGTGGTTGTTGTAGTGACCGGCGTCACGACTTGCTCGTTGACTGGGTTTACAATGCTGTGCGTTTGCGCCTGGACGACGCCACCCAGCGACACCATTGCGGTGGTGACCAGAGCGGCCTTGATAATCATCTTCATGCCACGATCCTTCAAGAGTCGCCCGTACTGGGACGGGTGACAGGGTTGCTCGCACCGCTTGCTCTCAACCCCGAAGCGGCAGCGGTGCCTGCCGACCGGTTTACCGTGCCAGACCCGCCACGCGGGATGGTCCGGCCGCAGGCGGAGCGTTGCTCCACCGGCGAATGTCAGCTCGGCGTCACCGTGATGGTGATCGTCTCCGAGTAATTTCCTGCCAACAGACCGGCTTCGCTCGAAGGCGTGCCGAGCTCGATCGACAGGGTCATTCCGTCCGTTGCGATGCCGCCGTTGCTGGACAGGGTGCCGCCCCCCCGCAGCTGGCGACTGTCGAACGTGCGGCTCAGCATTTCGACCGACGGATGCCGCACCGGCACCGACACGCCCAGCGAATAGGGCAACGAGCCCGAGTAGGGCCCTTGCCCGAGAGGCATGGCAGTGTTGGTCAGCGCGCCGGTAGTGCCGACGATGTTCATGGTGAATGGGATGTTGCAGTCTAACGTGACCAAGGCCTTCGCGCGTAACCCGGGCCGGCTGAGATCGCCGAAGTCCATATTCCCGATGCTGCCCATCGCGCAGCGTTGCGCGATCGTGCCATCGATCGCGATATGGACCGTGCGAACGTTGTTGATCTCTTCAGCCGAAGCAGGGACAGCAAAGGCTGCCGCAATCAGCATCGCGAACAAAAATCGCATCCCCCACCTTTCCAAACAACCAAACCGCTTACCGCCCTTGAGCCGCAAGATGCAGCGGGCTTTCCGGCGGGGCTAAATGCCCCGTCAGCTACGGTTTCCATGGATTTCCCGGCCTTTGCGACTCGTCGGTCTCGGGATGAACATTACTTAAGAGTTAACGGGTTTCTCGAACAGTAATCGAAAGTTAGGGAAGGTCGGTTTGGGCGTTCGGTGTCCCGCCGAGAGACAGTCAGGTTCAAACTGGAGCGGAGAGGAAACGCTGCGAACCCATGAATTTTGTCGATCCGCCTCAAGAGTTCGTCTCGACTGCTAATTTGCTCCCTCACGATCAAATGGATGCCTTGACAACCGAGAGGAGGGAAGGAGTGCTTGGAGTAACCTCCCGTTATCGCAGAACGGCCTTGGGTCTTTAATGATCGAAACGATAATTTGGCAGGATGAGCGGGGCTACGTCCATCGAGATTCAGATTGGACGACGATCCCATGCGCGCGTCCGCGTGGGCTTGCCAGCACAACTGATAACAGCCAGCCGGGTCCAACTTGCCGTGATAGAGGATCTGTCAGTATCCGGTGCTCAGGTCACTCTATCTAAGCCGCACCCGTTCGAGACGGCTACCCTGCAGTGGCTCGATTACAATCGACCCGTTGAGTTGGTGTGGCAGCCGAGCAAATCGGGCGGCGTAAGATTCTTAGCCGATATTCCAATGGAGTGGGTTGATGCGACCCGCGATGCAGCGCCGACGGCACTAGAGGCGCCCCCACTTTTCCAGGTGGTTTCCTGGTCGAAGGATTCGGGGAGGATTATTCCTGTTTCAGCTGGGTGAAGACGCGCTCCGTTTCCCGCAGGGTAATGGGAGGCGTCTGGAAGAGAATGAAGTTGACCGGCTGGACGTATCGGACGGTGATTTCCACCGTGTCGAGCCCCTCCCACATTGCTCGCACCAGCACGCCGCCTCGACGAGCATAGTCGCTGGTCAACGGGGCGATCAACGACATGACCTCAGGGACTAAGTCCGAAGCGAACCAAGACCCGGTTATCTGCTTGCGCGCCTCCTGCGGAACGCCCCAGGTCCAGGCCGACGGAAATCGGCCTCTCCCCGAAGATCCGCCGTTCAAATCCGACCGTGAAGCGGTGAAGCAGATACCCGCCAACCGATTCGAACCGCGCCTCTCCGCGCAGGATTGTGTTCAAGGAGGGGGCATGGCGGAAACCCAACCCAAGCTGGTAACCGCAAGTTAGTGCCGACGAATCCTGCGCGATGTCCTGGCACAGCACGCCTGGGCTCACGTCGAGGCGCGTGGCGTCGCGGCCGTCCGCTGGCTGTCCGAACACATGAGCGAGATGCACTGGCAGGCTCAGCCGCGTAATGTCCACTGTGCCAACGTCGAACAGAATCCCCGACCGGCTTTCCCCACCGGCACTGGCTTCGAGTTTGCTCGACCCGAGCCGCTCCACAGCGCGCGACAGGATGGCGTCCGTTGTAATCGAGGTGGCACCCACGATGATGTCACCCGAAAGAGCTGCGCCGTACAGGTGACGCTTCCCGGTCATCTCGCCATTCGCTGCGAAGCCATCATCAGCGAGTTCGAACGAATACCAGGCGCGGCCCCACCCGGCGAACGCGGCAAACCGCAAGGCATCGGCCAGGTAGGTGCGTCCATAGACGTTCAATTGCAGGCTTTGATCGCTCACTTTGCTATCGTCGAACGCTGCGAGGTCTCCTTTAGCGGCGGTACCCACGAGAGCTGCCCCGAGTACGGTACGCTCCCCGGCCCGTCGTTCGAACCGGGCAGATGCCAGGCCGCGATTGGCCCAGTTCCCGTCGACACGGGTGAAGGCCAGACCGCCATCGATGAACACGCGGGTCCGGCTTTCACATGACGAGAGATCGCGGGAGATGCCAACCCCGGCTTGCTGCTGCCGTTCGTCCGCCTGGACGCCGCCCGATAGAAGCTTGCGATCGCCCGCGCTTGCACAGGTGTCATCCAAACCAATCAGGTCTTCGTTGAACGCCAGCATGGTCGACAGGCTCGAGAACGCGTGGTTCCGGAGATCGCGTCGCAGGCTCCCGCCGATTTCGTCCAGTTTCTGCTGGATCTCGTCGACATTCACCACGGTCACCGTGATGGTCTGGCTCGAAGTGTTGCCGTGCTGGTCGCGGGCCTGCACCACCAGCGTGTACACGTTGTTGCGATCACTGTCTGTCGGCGACTCGAAGTCGGGCGCAGCGACGAAGGTCACGATGCCCGTCGGAGTGATCGCGAACTGGGCGCGGTCGTCCCCGCCGACGATCGACCACGTCACAGGCACGTTTGCTCCTAGCTGCGTCACTTCGGTCGAACCCTCGTTAACGGTAACGGAGGAGGTGGCTGCACCGGCGCTGCCGCTCGGACCCGTTATGGCCGGCGGCGTGTCGGCGATATCGGTCACGGTCACGGTCACTGTCTGCCGGGTCCGGTTTCCATTCGCATCGGTGGCCTCAATCACCAGCACGTAGGTGTTGCTTTGGGTGCTGTCGGCCGGGCGCTCAAAATCCGGGGGCGAAGTGAACGATAAGGCACCTGTCGGACTGATGGCAAACAGCGCCCGGTCGTTGCCGCCCACAATGGCCCAGTTGGAGATCGGGACGTTCGCCGAAAGGGTCGCGACCAAGGTGCTGCCCTCGGGGACGCTGATCGATGCCTCGGGTCCGGTCGAGCCCCCGGGTCCGAGGAGAACGGGCGGACTGTCTGGAAGGTCGAGCACGGTCACCGTGATCGTCTGGCTCGAGGTGTTGCCGTTGCCGTCGGTCGCGCGGACCGTGACGATGTAGGTGTTGTTGGTGTCGGCGTCGGTCGGCACCTCGAAGTCGGGCGCCGTGTTGAACGTGATCACCCCCGACGGGCTCACCGAGAACTGGCCCCCGTCGGCACCCCCCGTGATCGCCCAGGTCACCGCCTTGTCGGCGGTCAGCGTGGTCACCGCGGTCTGGTTCTCGTTCACCGAGATCGCCGAGGCGGTCGCCCCCGCACCGCCCGACGGACCGGTGATCACCGGCGCCGCGTCGTCGAGGTCGGTCACCGCCAGGGTCACGTCCGCGGCCGCCGACCAGTTGCCCGCCGCGTCGCGCGCCTCGACCCCGTGGACGAAGCTGTTCGGAGCGGTCTCGAAGTCGTTGCTCGGCGCCCCCGCCGCGGCCCCCGCCGCGGTCAGCGTGATCACCCCCGCACTCGAGATCGCGTAGTAGCCGTCCGCGCTCGTCGCCGTCCCGGTCGCCGCAAAGCGGAACCCGGTCACGCCGACCGCGTCGCTCGCCGCCACCGTCCCCAGCACCGCGCCCGCGGACTGGTTCTCGGCATAGGCGAAGCTCTGCCCCGCGGCCACCACCGGCGCGGTGTCGTCGAGGTCGAGCACGGTCACCGTGATCGTCTGGCTCGAGGTGTTGCCGTTGCCGTCGGTCGCGCGGACCGTGACGATGTAGGTGTTGTTGGTGTCGGCGTCGGTCGGCACCTCGAAGTCGGGCGCCGTGT
>NZ_JBNCBU010000003.1:0-216882 GCF_051912845.1 Tsuneonella sediminis
ACGGCGTTAGCCGATGCATCTCACGGTTCAAGTCGCGCATTTGGTGTAGGTGTAGGTCGCCGGCGACTGACCATCCGCACGCTCGACACGCGTGAGGGTGTCACCGCGGGCGGTCAGCTGCTGTTTCCGGGTCCACGTCATACCTTCTCCGCTGAACGCGAAGGCAGCCGTGATCGAGTTGTCGCTGCGGTCCTCGACCGCGCCGAGCCGCGCAACCGATTCGTAGAACGTGAGTGCGGTGGCAGATACCCGAAGCAATCCCTTCGCATCGCCGCGGGTGCTTGTGCAATCGGCGGGCACGAGGCCCCAGCGGCCCTGCAAGGCGGTGGGTATCCCCCGTTCAGGAGTGTCCGGAGGCCCGTCTGGCGAGGGCGTAGCCGAAGGAGAAGGCGCCGCGGACGGCGGAGGCGCGCCGCCGCCGATCCCGCCGTCGGGCTCGACCGGAATGGCCGTTCCCGTATCGGCGGTTTCGGGCGACTGCCGGTCGCAGGCGGCGAGAGGCAGGGTTAATGCGGCGAGCAGGAAAAGCGGGCGCACGCGTCGTCTCCGGATGTCTGAGGTTCGTTGAGCTGGGAACGAACGGGTGGGGGCGGAGGTCCCCGGTCGGACCCGAAAAAACGGGCGGCTTGCCGGAATTGGAAAGCCGCCCAGTCAGAAGGTTGCCCTTCGGGTCGCGGGGTTTCCAATACGGGGAACGACCCGGCGCCGGGATAGCCATCTGTATAGCTGTCGGTTTTTTCCTTGAGCGACCCGGCGGCGATGCCGATTGACCGCCCGCGCCCCGACGCGCTAATGCGCGCCGCCCGGTCCGCTTCGCGCGGACCCCGGCGGGTATGATGTAATGGTAGCCTGTCAGCTTCCCAAGCTGAACGCGCGGGTTCGATTCCCGCTACCCGCTCCAGCCTTTTACCTTGGCAAGCGCCGTCGCCGCGGCAATGGTGGCTGTTTGCAACCCGATGGGGGCTGGTTTGGACGATATCGCGACGCAGGCTGCCGGACACGACGGGACTTTGCTCGGGCGGTTCGGGGGCGAGAGGCCGCCCGCGGCGGCGTGGTTCACCGAGGCGCTGGAGCATGAACCCGAGCGCTCGCACTTCGAGGTCGAGGGTGCGGCGATCGAGCTGCTCACCTGGGGCCAGGTCGGCAAGCCGGGCCTTCTGTTCCTGCACGGCAACGCCGCGCATGCCGACTGGTGGAGCTTCATCGCGCCGCACTTCGCTGCCGACTATCGCTGCGCGGCAATTTCCTGGTCGGGCATGGGCGGGTCGCAGTGGCGCGAGCGGTACACGATACCCACCTTCGCGCAGGAGGCCATGCGCGCAATCGAAGTAGCGCAGCTCGCCGCTTCCGGCGCGCGGCCGGTCATCGTCGCGCATTCGTTCGGCGGCTTCCCTACTCTCTACATCGGCGCACAGCACCCGGAAGCGATTGCCGGGGCGATCCTCGTCGATTCGGCTCCCCCGCGCGAGGGGGGCGGGCCGCCGCCCCGACTCGCGCAGGGACGTGCGGCGCACAACCGCTATCCCACGCTCGCGGCCGCGCTGCGCCGCTTCCGGCTGATGCCCGAACAGGATGCAGCGCATCTCGAGATCGTCGACTTCATGGCCCGCGGCGGCCTGCACGAGGTGCCGGAGAGCGACGACGACCGGGGCGGCTGGACATGGCGGTTCGATCCCCAGTTCTGGCAGAACTTTAATCGCGGCAGCCTCGCGGCGCGTCCGGTGGTGCCGATGGGAGTGATCTATGGCGCCGATTCGCAGCTGTTCCCCGACGGGCGGCTCGAAACGCTCCGCGAGCTGATCGCCGATTGCCGCTTCGTGACAGAGATTTCCGGCGCAGGGCATCACATCATGGTCGACAAGCCGCTGGAGATGATCGCGGCGATCAAAGAGGGTTTGACCAGGCTGGCCTAGCGCGCCCGCCGCGCCAGCTCGATCGCACCGACGATTCCCGCATCGTCGCCGAGCGCGGGGCTGACGATCCGGTCGTCGAGAGTTCCGTTCCAGCCAGCGATATATCCGCCCAGCACCTCGCGGGGGGCTTCCCGCAGCGCCTCGATAAGTCCGGCGCCCTTCATGACCCCGCCCCCGAAGATCATCCGGTCGGGTCGGTGCAACAGAACGAGCGACGCGGCGAGCTGGGCGAGGTAGCGCGCGACTCTTGCGATCTCCGCCACGCTGGCCTGCCCGAGGTCGTGGCCCCAGCGCTCGAGGATCGCCGGGCCGCTGGCAAGCCCTTCGAGGCAGTCGCCGTGATAGGGGCACAGGCCAGGCCAATCGTCACCGCGGGCGCGTTTCACGGGTATGTGGCCAGCCTCGAAATGCGATTCGCCGGCAAGCGCGACGCCATTCCCGAGCAGGCCGGTGCCGATCCCGGTGCCCACGGTGGTATAGGCGAGCGTCCGTGACCCGCGGCCCGCGCCCGCGAGCCATTCGCCGAGCGCGGCGGCATTGACGTCCGTGTCGAGCGCGATCGGAACGCCGAACCGGCCGAGCGTCTCGGGCCAGCTCGCCCCGCTCCATCCGGGCTTCGGAGTGGTGGTGAACCGGCCCCAGTCGGGTGACGTGCGGTCGAGGTCGAGCGGACCGAAACTGCCGATGCCGAACGCGCCAAGCGGTCCGTGCCGTTTGGCGGCAGCGCCGAACCAGTCGGCAACCCTGGCCAGGGTGATCGCCGGACGGCCAGTTTCGATACGCTCTCGTTCCAGGATGGACCCGTCCGCGCCGGCCAGCGCGAGGACGAACTTCGTGCCCCCGGCCTCGATCGCCCCGATCGTCCTCACGTTAGCGGGGCGGCATGCGGATACCGCCGTCGAGGCGGAACTGGTGTGCGTTGAGGTAGCCGTTGCGGGCAATCTCGAGCACCAGCGAGGCGAACTCCTCAGGCTCGCCGAGTCGCTTGGGGAAGGGCACGCTGGCGTTGAGCTGGGCCCACATTGCCGGATTGCGATCCTTCATCCCCAGCATCAGCGGGGTCGCGAAAATCCCCGGCATGATCGAATTCACGCGGATGCCGAGATCCATAAGGTCGCGCGCCATCGGCAGGACAAGGCCGTTCACGCCCGCCTTGCAGCTGCCGTAGACGACCTGGCCGATCTGCCCGTCCTGTGCCGCGACGCTTGCCGTAAGGATCACGCAGCCGCGCTCGCCGTCGTCGTTGAGCGGTTCGGCGTTGGCCATTCCCAGCGCCGACAGCGACGCCACGCGGTAGCTCGAGACGAGAACACCCTCGGCCCCGAAGGCGTAATCCTCGGTCGAAAGCCGCTTGTAGCCGCCGCTTTCCTTGTCCCAGCCGATCGTCTTTCCGCGGCGACTGGTCATCGCGCAGTGGACCGTCACGCGCTCCTGACCGTGGGCCGCCCGCGCCGCCTCGAATCCCGCGACGGCCGAGGCCTCGTCGGTGATGTCGACGCGGCAGAACACGCCGCCGATGTCGTTCGCGTGGGCCTCGCCCGCCTCGGCATCGACGTCGAAGATCGCGACCTTGAAGCCCGCATCCGCCAGCGCCGCCGCGCTCGCCCTGCCGAGGCCCGATGCGCCGCCGGTTACCACTGCGGCGAGGCCGGGTTCGAGTTTCATGCTTTGTCCTCCCTCAAGAATGGGCTGTCATCGCCGTTTCTTCGCGCTATCGCAGGGCGACCGGCGAAACGCCAATAGGGAAAGCTGATCATGACCATGCCGATGCACCGCCGCCGCTTTCTGGGCGCGACTGCCAGCGCGTTCGCGGCGCTCGCCGCGAGCGGGTGTTCCACGATGAATTCGCGCGGGGGGCGGATCGGCTACGGTGGGCTGGTGCCCGATCCGGCGGGCTTCATCGACCTGCCGCAGGGGTTCTCCTACCGCGTGATCTCGCAGCTCGGCGAAACGATGAGCGACGGATTTACGGTCCCCGACGCCGCCGACGGGATGGGCTGCTTCGACCTGCCCGGAGGCAAGATCGCTCTTGTGCGCAACCACGAATGCATCCCCGGCGTCCACGACGGAGGCGGCGTCACGGGGCGGTCCTACGATACCATGGCGAAGAGCCTGGTTCCCCTGCCGGGAGGAACGACGACGCTGGTGCTCGATGCCGAGACGCTGGCGGTGGAAAAGCAGTATCGCTCGCTCGCCGGGACGATCCGCAATTGCGCGGGCGGGACGACGCCGTGGGGCAGCTGGCTGACCTGCGAGGAATCGGTCGCCAAGGCGGACGGCCGGATCAACAAGGACCACGGCTGGGTGTTCGAAGTGCCCGCCAACGCGCCTGGCCTGGTCGAGCCGGTGGCGCTGACCGCGATGGGCCGCTTCAATCACGAGGCGGCCTGCGTCGATCCGCGCACCGGCATCGTCTACATGACCGAAGACCGCGACGACAGCCTGCTCTACCGCTTCATTCCCAAGGTGCGGGGCCGCCTGGCCGAAGGCGGCAGGTTGCAGGCTCTCGTGCTGTCGGACGGTGTCCGCGACACGCGCAACTGGGGCGGGATCGCGTTCGCCCCGTTTTCCAGTCACCCGGTCAGATGGGTGGACCTCGACGATGTGGAAGCGCCGCAGGACGACCTGCGCAAGCGCGGCGCTGCGAAGGGCGCGGCGTTGTTCGCCCGGGGCGAGGGCATCCACATGGGCGAGGGCGAGCTCTATTTCTGCTGCACCAGCGGCGGCACCGCGAAGCTTGGTCAGGTATTCCGGCTCGACGTGTCGGGCGAGGGACGGCTGCATCTGTTCTTCGAATCGACCAGTCCCGACCAGTTCAATTACGGCGACAACCTGACCATCGCACCGTGGGGCGACCTGATCGTGTGCGAGGACCAATATTCCGATCCGGTCGACAACTACCTGCGCGGCATCGCGCCGTCGGGCACGCCATACCCGCTCGCGCGCCTGCGTGCGCAGACCGAATGGGCAGGGGCCTGCTTCTCGCCCGACGGACGGACGCTGTTCGTCAACGCCTACAGCCCTGCCAAGACGATCGCGATTACCGGGCCCTGGATCTAGGCGGATAGAGCCGGAAGCAGATGGCTGCTGCATTTCTCCTGGCGCTTGCAACCGTGTTCGCGGTTTCGCTGGGTGGCCGCGACCAGCTGCTGGTGGCCCGGCTGGGGGAACGACTGGGGAAGGGAGCCGACCTGGTGCTGGTCGGCGCACTGGCGGCGACCGCATCGGCGCTGCTCATGGCGGTGGCCGGCCTCGCGCTCGCGCTGGTGTTGCCAGGCCCGGCGGCAGACATGCTGGTGGCCATCGGCCTGTTCCTCGCCGGGGTGGAACTCGCGTGGCAGCGTGACCTGCGGTTGCCGGGGGAACCGACGCGATCGCTTTTCGCGACCTTCATAGTCCTCCTTGCCCGGCAGGTCGGCGACGGGGCGCGGTTCTGCGTGTTCGCGTTTGCGGCGGGCGGATCGGCGTGGCTGGCGGGAGCGGGCGGGGCGCTCGGCGGCACGACCGCGATAGCGCTCGGCATCGTCCTCGGAGATGAACTCGCCCGCTGGCCGCTGCGACGGCTGCGTCTCGCGCTCGCGGCTGTGTTGCTGGTTGCCGCTGTCGCCGTCGCCCTCACGACGCGCGGCATCATCGGATAGCACGATCAGTTCGAACGAGATTGTCGGTGAAACCGATCAAACGCTCCAGTCGTTGAGTCCGCATATCCCGACATAAGGAGGACCCGATGGCCGGAACCGGCGACAACTCGACAAAGGCGCTCGTGGAAGGGCTCAACAGGGCGCTCGCAGATCATTTCGCGCTCTATCTCAAGACCAAGAGCTTTCACTGGCACCTTCGCGGCCCGCGCTTTCGTGACCTGCACCTCCTGTTCGACGAACAGGCAAGCACCATTTTGGCGGTGACCGACCCGATGGCCGAGCGCGTACGCAAGCTCGACGCACCCACGCTGACTTCGATCGGCGCAATCGCGGCCTCGGCCACGATCGCCGACGAGGACGGGACCGACCTCGACGCCGAGGCCATGATCGCGGCGCTTCGCAATGACAATGCATCGCTCGTCGAAAGCCTGAAGACGCTCAAGGCGGTTTCCGACGAAGCCGGCGACAATGCCACCAGCGCGCTCGTCGACGAGTGGCAGGATCAGGCCGAACGCCGCGTATGGTTTCTTCGCGAGCTCCTGCGCTAGGATACGAATTCTGGCCCTTTCTCGCCGCCCGCGCGCTATCGCGCGGCGGGCATTTTGCTATCGGATTGTCATGAACAACCTGACAGTAATCGAGAATGCGAGCGATGGCGCGATCGCGGACTGGATCGCTGGAGAACTCGGCCGCGCGCTGGCCGCGACGCCCGGCCCGTTGGCGATCACCGTTCCCGGGGGTTCGACCCCTTTCCCGATTCTCGAGAGGCTTGCCGCTGCGGCGCTCGACTGGAGGCGCGTGACCGTCTGGCCGGGCGACGATCGCGTGGTGCCCGAGGAACACCCTGCTTCGAATACAGGTCGCATCCGCGCGCTGTTGGAGCCCGTCGGCGCCGAGGTGGTCACGCTTACCGTCATGGAAGCCGTGCCGACTTTCGCGCTCGCCTGGCTGGGCATGGGCGGGGACGGCCACGTCGCCTCGCTGTTTCCCAACACGGATCCGCGGGTCGACGACCCTGCGCGAATCCGCCGGCTGACGCCCGATCCGCTGCCGCCCGAAGCGCCGTTCGACAGGGTCAGCCTGACCTTGCCCGCGCTGCTGGCCAGCGAGCAGCTGATGTTCGTCATCCGCGGCGAGGCCAAGCGCCGGGTGTTCGAGGCCGCGGCAAGGGGAGACAGCGACCTGCCCGTCGCCCGCCTGCTTGCCGCGGCGGACCAGCCGGTCACATGCTTCGCCTGATTCCCCCGCCGCTGCACCGGTTCGCGCTGCGGCTTGCGCACGCCATACGCCACCGCTGGCGGCGTCTCGCGAAGCTGCCGCTCGCGGGTGTTTCTGTCATCGTCACCGATATCGAGGGGCGCCTTCTTCTCGTCCGTCACAGCTACGGCCCGGGTTCCTGGGCGCTGCCGGGCGGCGGGATGGCCAGGCGCGAGGAACCGCTGGCCGCCGCGGCGCGGGAGATCCGCGAAGAGCTCGGCTGCGAACTCGAATCTGCGCGGGTGCTCGACCGGTTCGAGGAAACGATCTCGGGCTCTCCGCACACGGCCTGGCTCGTGGCCGGCGTTTCGCGCGATTATCCCCGGCCTGACCGGCGGGAAGTGATCGAGGCACGCTTCTTTCCGCTGCATTCCCTGCCCGAGCCGCAGTCCGAACTGACCCGTGCGCGGATCGCGGCCTGGCGGAGCAGCCTGCGCTAGAGAAGGCTGAGCTGCGCGGTGTCGCGCGGACGTTCGGTGCCGCCTGTCCACTCGAGATTGGACAGCGTCAGCCCCATAAGCCGGATCGGCAGCGGCAACGGCAGCGCCTCGTCGAGCAGCGCCCGTGCGGTGGCGGCGAAGGTCCGCTTGTCGGCCACCGGCGCGCCCAGCGACCTTGCGCGCGTGGTAATCTGGAAATCGGTATATTTCATCTTGAGCGTTACGGTACGCCCCTTCGCCTGCGTGCGTTCGATCGATTCCCAGACGATGTCGATGATTGTCTCCAGGGTATCGCGCAGGGCCGGGCCGCTGGAGATGTCCTCGGAAAACGTGCGCTCGCCGCCGACCGACTTGCGGATGCGGTTGGCGCGCACGGGCCTCAGGTCGATCCCCCGCGCGGCGCGAAAAAGGTAGTCGGCCATGCTGCCGAAATGCGCGCGCAGCCAGGCGAGGTCCTTCGCGGCGAGATCGGCGCCGGTCTCGATCCCCAGGCGGGCCATCCTTTCCGCGCCCTTCGGCCCGACGCCGTGGAACCGGCGCACGGGAAGCGACTGCACGAACGCCGCCCCTTCGCCGGGGCGGATCACGCACAGACCGTCGGGCTTGTTCTGGTCGCTGGCAAGCTTGGCGAGAAACTTGTTGTAGCTGACCCCCGCACTGGCGGTCAGCCGCGTTTCGTCGCGGATGCGGCGGCGGATGTCGCGGGCAATGAGCGTCGCGCTGCCGATGCCCTTGAGGTCGTCGGTCACGTCGAGGTACGCCTCGTCAAGGCTGAGGGGCTCGACATGCGGGGTATAGTCGCGAAAGATCGCGCGGATCTGCGCCGACACCTCCTTGTAGACCTCGAAGCGGTGACGCACGAACACGAGGTCGGGGCACAACCTCTTCGCCGTGACCGACGGCATCGCGCTGCGCACGCCGAACTTCCTCGCTTCGTAGCTTGCCGCCGCGACGACTCCGCGGCCACCCGATCCGCCCACCGCGACGGGCTTTCCGCGCAGTTCGGGATTGTCGCGCTGTTCGCAGCTGGCGAAAAAGGCGTCCATGTCGACATGGATGATCTTGCGTAGCCCCCGGGGTGCCTCGGCGTCATCGTCGTCGACGGTATCGGTCATCGCTCCGATCTAGGGCACGGCGGGCGATTCCTCCACATGATCGATCCGCCGGCGAAAGGTTTCGGGGAGGAACAGGAGGCCCACCACGAGCGTCAGCGCCGCAACGCCGATCGGATACCACAGGCCCGCGTAGATGTTCCCGGTCGCGGCGACCATCGCGAAGGCGATCGTGGGAAGGAAGCCGCCGAACCAACCATTGCCGATGTGATAGGGCAGGCTCATCGCCGAATACCGGATCCGCGCCGGGAACAGCTCGACCAGCAGAGCGGCGATCGGGCCGTAGACCATCGTCACCAGCAGCACGAGCACCGTGAGGATTGCGACGACGAGCGGCGTGTTCACCTGTGCAGGATCGGCAGCAGCCGGATAGCCTGCTTCGGTGACGGCAGCGATGATCGCGTCGGAAGTGTCGCCCGGACCGACTTCCAGACGATCGTCCCCGATCGCGATCACCGCGCGATCGCCGTACGTGCCGTCCTCGTTCGCGTACGGTACGCCCGCCTTGGCCAGGGCCGATTTGGCCACATCGCAGCCTGTCGTATCGAATTTGGCCTTGCCGATCGGATCGAACTGAACAGTGCAGGTCTCCCGCTGTGCGAACACGACGACGGGTGCTTTCGCCTGCGCTGCCGCCAGCGCCGGGTTCGCAGCGCTCGTCAAGGCGCCAAACAAGGGGAAATACAGGAGCGCGGCCAGCGCGCAGCCCGTAAGCACGATGGGCTTGCGCCCCACCTTGTCCGACAGCCATCCCCAGAAAACGAAGAACGGCGTACCGATCGCCAGCGCCAGAGCGATCATCACGTTGGCACTGGCGCCGTCCACTTTCAGGATCTTCTCGAGGTAGAACAGCGCGTAGAACTGGCCCGTGTACCAAACCACAGCCTGGCCCGCGACCGCGCCCAGCAGGGCGACCAGCACCCACCTGAGGTTGGCCCACCGCCCGAAGGCTTCGCGCAGCGGCGTCTTGGAGGTGGCGCCTTCGGCCTTCATCGCCTGGTAGACGGGGCTTTCGGCGAGCTGGAGGCGAATCCACAGCGAGATCGCGAGCAGCACCGCCGAGATCAGGAACGGCACCCGCCACCCCCATTCGGCGAAAGCTTCCTCGCCCATGGCCGTCCTGAGGCCGATCACCACCAGCAAGGCGGCGAACAGGCCGAGCGTCGCGGTCGTCTGGATGAAGCTGGTGAACAGCCCGCGCCTTCCCTCGGGGGCGTGCTCGGCGACATAGATCGCGGCGCCGCCGTATTCGCCCCCGAGGGCAAGGCCCTGCACGAGCCGCAGCATGACCAGCAGGACGGGAGCCGCAACGCCGATGCTCGCATAGTTGGGCAAGAGCCCGACGGCGAAGGTCGCCGCGCCCATCAGGCCCATCGTGACGAGGAATGTGTACTTGCGTCCGACGAGGTCCCCGACCCGGCCGAACACGAGCGCGCCAAATGGTCGGACGGCGAACCCGGCGGCGAACGCGCCCAGCGCAAGGATGAAGCCGGTCGTCTCGTTGACCCCCGAGAAGAACTGGACCGATATGATCGTAGCGAGGAGACCATAGAGGTAGAAGTCGTACCACTCGAACACGGTGCCGAGCGACGACGCCACGATCACCTTGGTATGGCTGCGATCCATCCCCCGCTCCCTTCCAATCCTCCGGCGCCCGTCATGGCCCGGGGCGCGCCAGGATGACAACCCCGCTTTCACGTGGCCGAGGAAAGCGCTTCCCATCATCGGTCGCCGCGGGCATGGGCGCCCGATGCCGGATGCCGCACCCGCCGCGATCCATGCCAGCGATGGGTCTTCGCGAACGATAGGCCGCGCCGAGTTCGTCGCGCTGATGGCAGCGGTGATGAGCCTTGGCGCGCTCGCGATCGACGGGATGCTTCCCGCGCTCGACGAGATCGCCGTGACGTTCGGGGTCGACGATCCCAACCGGCGGCAGCTCGTGGTGGGGGTGTACCTGCTGGCGGCGGGGGTCGGTTCGCTGCTGCCGGGCAGCTTTGCCGACCGCTTCGGGCGGCGTCGGGTGCTGTTCGTCGCCTTCGCCTTTTACGTCGTCATCTCGCTGCTGTGCGCGGTCGCCCCCAGCTACGACGTGCTGCTTGCCTTGCGCGTAATCCAGGGCGTGGGCGTGGCAGGCCTCGGCGTCATCCCCGCGGCGGTCATCCGCGACCGGTTCGAAGGGGACGCGATGGCGCGGCTGATGAGCACGATCTTCATCGTCTTCATGGTCGTACCCGTGCTCGCCCCGACATTCGGGCAGATGATCCTGCACGTCGCCGACTGGCCGTTCGTTTTCGTCGGCATGGCTGCACTCGCCGCAATCGTCTGGGCGTGGACCTGGGCCCGGCTGCCCGAAACGCTGGCCGAGGAAGACCGCCAGCCGCTCGATTTCCGCAGCGTCGCGCACAACCTGCCGCTGACCTTCCGCACGCGCGTGGCGATCGGTTACGTGCTGGGCTCGGGGCTCACGTTCGGGGCGATGTTCGGCTACATCAACAGCGCACAGCAGCTCGTCGGAGAGCATTTCGGCGCGGGCGACGACTTTCCCTTCATCTTCGGCGCGACCGCTTCGACGCTCGCGGTGTCGAGCTTTGCCAACAGCCGCATAGTCGAACGGTTCGGCGCGCGGCGGGTGAGCCACAGCGCACTGCTGACCTTCATCGTCATCTCCGCGGCGCAGGTCTGGGCTTCGCTGTACCACGGGCAGAGCCTCGCGCTGTTCGTGCCGCTGATGGCCGGGAACCTGTGCCTGCTGGGATTCATGGGCGCCAATTTCGGGTCGATCGCGATGCAGCCGTTCCAGGCCACGGCGGGCACCGCGTCGAGCGCGCAGAGTTTCATACGGATGTCGCTCGGCGCGCTGCTGGGAATCGCGATCGGCCAGCTCTACGACGGGACCGCGCGCCCGCTTGCGTTCGCCTTGCTGGCGTGCAGCCTGCTCAGCCTCGCGCTGGTGCTGTTCAGCGAGCGCGGCGTGCTGTTCCGGCGCCCGCGCGACGCCCGCAAGTATCTCGCCATGCACGAGATCCACTAGCCATCGGCACCGAGCCGCCGCCAGGCGAGCGCGGCGAAATCGCACAGCAGGGGCCGCGTTTCGCGCGGGTCGATGATGTCCTCGACGTTGAAGCGCTCGGCGCTGCGGAATGGCGAAGTGACCTTCGCCAGCCGCGCGCGAATAGCCTCCAGTTCAGCCGCTGGGTCTTCCGCCGCGTCGATTTCGGACTTGTACGCGACCTCGAGCCCGCCCGCGATCGGCAGGCTTCCCCAGTCGCCCGAAGGCCAGCAGTAGCGGTACTGGTAGAGGTCGGCGTTCGACATCGCGCTGCCGGCAATCCCGTAGGCGCGCCGCATGACCACCGAGGCAAGCGGAACGCTGGCCTTGTAGACCGCGTTCATCGCCTGCACGCCATAGCGGATCGTCCCCGCGACCTCCGCTTCGCGGCCGATCATGAAACCGGGATTGTCGACGAGGTGGACGATCGGCAGGCGGAACAGGTCGGCCAGCTTCACCCAGCGTTCGACCTTCTCGCTGGTCTTTGCGTCCCACGATCCGCCAAGGAAGCTGGGGTCGCTCGCGAGGACCATCACCGGCCACCCGTCGAGCCGGGCGAGCGCGGTGATGCACGCTCGGCCCCACATGCGGCCGATCTCGAAAACGGTACCGCGATCGAACACGAGGTCGAGCGCGCGGCGCATCGAGTAGACTTCCTTCTCGCCCCGCGGGACGAGGCTGAGCAGCGCCTCCTCGCGCCGGCCGGCCGGGTCGCCGGTCTCGACGCGGCGCGCGGGCTGCCCGGCATATTCCGGCATGAACGACAGGAAATGCCGTGCGCGGGCGAAGGCTTCCGCCTCGCTCGCCACTTCGTCGTCGACGACGCCGTTGCGGGTGTGGATCGTGCTGCCGCCCAGCGCTTCCTTCGCCGCTTCGTGATCCTGCGAAGCCTCGTCCTTCCACGCCTCGCCGAGCGCATCGACGACAGCGGGACCGGCGGCGAAAATCTGGCTGAGTCCGCGCACCATCACCGAATAGTGGCTTGCCACGATGCGCGCGGCCCCGAGGCCCGCAGTGGGGCCGAGCGCGAGCGCGACGACCGGCACCGTCTCGAGGTTGCGGACCACGTCTCCCCACGGGGTCACTGCAGGGATATAGGTCGCGCCGATCTGCTCGAGCGTCCTGACCGAGCCACCGCCCCCGGTGCCGTCGATCATCCGCACGAGCGGCATCCTGAGTTCGTGCGCCATCTTCTCGGCCTGCACCATCTTGCGGCCGATCCCGGCGTCCGCCGCGCCGCCGCGGATGGTGAAATCGTCCGCCGTGGCGACAACCGGACGGCCATTGACGGTCGCGCGGCCGAACAGGAATGGCGCGGGAAGGACTCCGGTTAGCTCGCCGTTCTCATCGTAGGTGCCCCTGCCGGCCAGCTTGCCGATCTCGCGGAAGGAACCCGGGTCGACCAGGGCCGCAAGACGCGCCCGCGCGTCCATCTTGCCGCGGCGGTGTTGCCGCGCGACCTTGTCGGGACCGCCCATATCTTCCGCGAGTGCCTCGCGCCGGCGCAGTTCCTCGAGTTCCTTAGCCCACGTCATGCGCCCTCCCTTGCAGGGCTGCACGATTGCAAGCCGGAGCGCCGGAAGGGAAGCTCTATTCGCCCTCCGGCTCGACGATCGCCAGCAGCGCCTCGACCTGGACCTGGCTGCCTTCGCTGACCGACAGCCCGGTGACCGTCCCGGCGAACGGCGCGGTGAGCGCATGTTCCATCTTCATCGCCTCGAGCACCATAAGCCGCTGTCCGGCGGAAACCGTGTCCCCTTCGGCCACGTCGACCGCGATGACCTTGCCCGGCATCGGCGCGAGGATGTCCCCGTCGTGCGCGGAGGCATGGCCGCCGTCGAACCGGGGCAGGGTGAAAAGAAACGGATGGCCCTTGCGATAGGCCAGGGCCCCGTCCGCGACCCCGGCGGAAAAGCCGGTGACATCGGTGCACTCCTCGAGGTTGATGCGCCGCACCTCGCCGCGATGCTGGATCGTTATGTGCGGATCGCCGGCGGCGTTGAGCCGAAACCCTGCCGCGGCGGACCAGGGACCGGCGCCGCGCCGCTCTGCCTCGGCGAAGCAGGGCGAAAAGAGCGCCATCGCACCGATCTTCCACTCGGTTTCGCCAGCCTCGCCCACCGCGATCAGCCCGTCGCCACGCTCCGCGATGAGGCCGGTCGTCATGGTCCCGCCGCGGAAGGCGGGATCGTCGAGGCAGGCGAGCAGGAACGCCGCGTTGGTCTTCACCGGCCACACGCGCAGGCCGTAGAGCCCGGTCGCAAGCGTCAGCATCGCCTCGTCACGAGTGTCTCCGCGCGAAACCAGCTTGGCGATCATCGGATCGTAGAACGGGCTGACCGCGTCGCCCTGTTCGACCCCGGTTTCGACCCGCAGGACGTGGTCGGGCAGGTCGAGCAGATCGAGCGGACCGGTCGAGGGCAGGAAACCGCTCGTCGGGTCTTCGGCGTAGAGCCGCGCCTCCATCGCCCAGCCGTCGATCGCCAGGTCTTCCTGCTTCAGCGGCAGAGGCTCGCCGCTGGCAACGCGCAATTGCCACTCGACGAGATCGACCCCGGTGATCTCCTCGGTCACGGGATGCTCGACCTGGAGGCGGGTGTTCATTTCCATGAAGAAGATGCGGTCGGCGCGCAGCCCTTCGCTGGCGTCCGCGATGAACTCGATCGTGCCTGCGCCCTCGTAGTCGACCGCTCGCGCCGCTCGGACGGCGGCGGCGCAAATCGCCTCGCGCGTCTCCTCGTCCATCCCGGGGGCGGGAGCCTCCTCGATCACCTTCTGGTGACGGCGCTGCAATGAACAGTCGCGCTCGAACAGGTGCACGACATTGCCGTGACTGTCTCCGAACACCTGCACCTCGATATGGCGGGGCGAGGTGATCCACTTTTCAAGGAGCACTTCGTCGTTGCCGAAACTAGCGGCAGCCTCGCGCCTGCACGATTGCAGCGCAGCCTCGAAGTCCTCCGGCGCATCGACCTTGCGCATCCCCTTGCCGCCGCCGCCCGCGACGGCCTTGATGAGGACCGGGTAACCGATCGCGTCGGCTTCCTTCCCGAGCCGCCCGACAGACTGGTCCTCGCCCTCGTAGCCCGGCGTGACGGGGACGCCTGCGGCGCGCATCAGTTTTTTCGCCGCGTCCTTGAGGCCCATCGCCTCGATGCTGTCGGGCTTTGGCCCCACCCAGATCAGCCCGGCGTCGATCACGGCGCGCGCGAAGTCGGCATTCTCCGAAAGAAAACCGTATCCGGGGTGGATCGCTTCGGCCCCGGTTTCCTTTGCCGCGGCGATGATCTTCTCCCCGACGAGGTAGCTTTCAGTCGCTGGCGACGGGCCGATGTGCACCGCCTCATCGGCCTCGCGCACGTGAAGTGCCCGCGCGTCGGCGTCGGAATAGACCGCGACCGTCGCGATGCCCATGGCACTGGCGGTGCGCATGATCCGGCAGGCGATTTCGCCGCGGTTGGCGATGAGGAGTTTGGAGATCATGGCCGCGGGTTAGTGCGGGGGCGGCCGGGCTGCAAGCCGCTCACTCGTCGGCGAGCGGCTCCATCGGCGGAGGGGGGATCGGCTGGCTCATGCGTATGTCGATGAGGATGGTCGTCCGGTCCCACAGTGGCGGCTCGCCCGGGTCCTCGGGCCGGTTCCGCAGCGCTTCCCAGAACGCCGCGCCGACGTGCCGCAGCTTCTCCGCCCGGCCGATCACCACTCGGTTGTCCCACGCGCGGGTGCCGAGATCGCGCACCTGCCGTCCGATCGCGCCGTATATCCGCGCTGCCGACAGCACCGCCCAGCGGCGGCGGAACGGAAGCCTTGCAGCGCCGAGGCGGGCCCAGGCCTCGTGCCGCTCCATCCGCTCGATGAGCCGCGCGACGATATCTGCAAGTTCCTGCCGGTGGTGCGGATGCATGACCATCCCGGGCTCGATGTCTTCCTCGACCATCCACTCGACCGGAAGGTACCGGCGGTCGGCTCTGTCGTCCTCGGCAACATCGCGCGCGATGTTGGCAAGCTGAAAGGCGATCCCGAGATCGCACGCGCGGTCGAGCATCCAGCTGTCGCCGCGATCGACGCCCATGACGATCGCCATCATGACCCCGACGGCGCCTGCGACGTGATAGCAGTAGCGTGCCAGGTCCGCTTCGCTGCGCGGCCGCCAGTCCGCCGCGTCGAGCTCGAACCCCATGATGACATCGTCTGCCATCTCGCGGGTCAGGCCGCATTCGCGAGCGACGAGGCCGAAGGCGTCGAACGCCGGATCGGCGGTGGGCAGGCCCTGGAACGCCCGCTCGGTCAGGAGGCGAATGGCGGTGATGCGTTTTTCCGCGCCCGACTGGTCGCCCAACGCGCCGCCATGTTCCTGGACATCGGCAAGGTCGTCGCAGCGGCGGCACCAGGCGTAAAGGAGCCAGACGCGCTCGCGCGTGGCGCGGTCGAACAGGCGGCTGGCAAGCGCGAAGCTCTTCGATCCGCGCGCGATCGATTCCTCGGCCTCGTCGACGAGGTCCCAGCGCTCCCGTCCGCCGCCCGCCTGTGCCGGCGTCGTACGCAGGATGCGGCTGGGCGCCAGCATCCGCGGGACGATGCGACGGGGCCGCCTCACGCAGGCATGCTCACAGGTCGCTGGCCTTCATCGCGAAGATCGGCGTGTGCGGCCGATAAGTGGCCATCTTGTCGAGCAGACCGTCAAGTCGGTCGTCGGCGACGATGATCCCCTGGTGCGCGGGCCGCACGAAGCCGACCTCGGCCATGTGGCGGTTGAAGGCAATCAGGTGGTCGAAGAATCCGAACGCGTTCAGCAGGCCAACCGGATTGGTGTGATAGCCGAGTTGCGCCCAGCTTACCGCTTCCCACAACTCGTCCATGGTCCCCACTCCGCCGGGAATGGTGACAAATCCGTCGGAAAGATCGGTAAAGCGCTGTTTACGTTCGTGCATTCCCCCGACCGTATAGAGCTCCGTGCAGTCGTGGTTGGCAACTTCCGAATTGGCGAGGGCGTCGGGGATCACTCCGATGACTTCGCCGCCGGCCTCGAGCGCACCGGACGCGACCGCCCCCATCAGACCGAGGCGTCCTCCACCGTAGACGACGCCGATGCCGCGTTCGGCAAGGGTGCGCCCCACGTCCCGCGCCAATTCGATGTAGCTGGTGTCGGCCGGGCTTGCTGACCCGCAATAGACGGCAAGGCGGTTCACTCGGACAGGTCCTCCAGCATGAGCCCCGCGGTTGCCCTGGCACTGCCAACGACGCCGGGAATGCCGGCGCCCGGGTGCGTGCCCGCGCCCACGAGGTAGAAATTCTTGATCACGTCGTCGCGGTTGTGGCCGCGGAAGTATGCGCTTTGGGTCAGGATCGGTTCCAGAGAAAAGGCGCTGCCCATATGGGCATTGAGGTCGAGCGAGAAGTCTCGCGGCGCGTAGTGGAACTTCGTCACGATCCGCTCGTGAATGTCGGGGATGAGCCGCCGCCCGACCTCGTCGAGGATGCGCTTCTCGAGCATCGGTCCGATCGTTTCCCAATCGACCGCCAGCTTGCCCATGTGGGCGACCGGGACGAGCGCATAGAACGTGCTCCTGCCGGGCGGAGCCATCGAGGGGTCGGTCACTGTGGGATGATGCAGGTAGATCGAGAAATCCTGCGGCAGGACGCCGTGCTTGTAGATGTCGTCGAGCAGGCCCTTGTAGCGCGGGCCGAACAGGATTGCGTGATGCGGGATCCCGGGCCAGGTACCCTCGAGCCCGAAGTGGACGACGAACAGCGACGGGCTGAACCGCTTTCGGGCAAGCGACTTCGCCTGGTCCGCGCCGCGCTTGGTCTTGCCCAGCAGGTCGCGGTACGAATGCATGATGTCGGCGTTGCTGGCGACGGCGTGGAAGCGTGTCCGCCAGCCGCTCGCGGTCTCCACCTCGGTGGCGACGGTACCGATGGTGTGGACCCGCACGACGGGATCGCCGAGCCTGACGGTGCCGCCGAGCCGCTCGAAATGGCGCACCATTGCGGCGACCAGCCGGTTGGTGCCCCCGCGCGCCCACCACACGCCGCCGTCCTTTTCCAGCTTGTGGATCAGCGCGTAGATCGCGCTCGTAGTCATCGGGTTGCCGCCGACGAGCAGAGTGTGGAACGAGAGCGCCTCTCGCAGCTTCTCGCTCTTCACGTAGCTCGAGACCATCGAATAGACCGAACGCCAGGCCTGGTACTTGGCCAGCGCGGGGGCGGCCTTGATCATGCTGGCGAAATCGAGGAACGGCACGTTGCCGAGCTTGACGTAGCCTTCCTCGAATACGCCCGCGGAATAGCGCAGGAATTCATCGTATCCGGCAAGGTCGCCGGGCGCCACTCGCTCGATCTCCGCGCGCAGCGAAGCCTCGTCGTTGGAATAGTCGAAGTTCGTGCCGTCGGGCCAGTTCAGGCGGTAGAACGGCATGACGGGCATCAGTTCGACGTCTTCGGCCATGTCGTGGCCCGACAGTTGCCACAGTTCCTTCAGGCAGACGGGATCGGTGATGACGGTGGGGCCGGCATCGAAGGTGAATCCGTCGCGCTCCCAGTAATAGGCGCGTCCGCCCGGCTTGTCGCGCGCCTCCACCACGGTGGTCTGCACCCCTGCCGACTGCAGCCGGATGGCAAGCGCCAGCCCGCCGAATCCCGAACCGATCACGCAGGCGGTCTTGGTCTGGTATGTCATGCGGCGTTCTTCTCCAGCGGGGAACCCCGGGTGCCGAGCGCGCGGATCGCGGCCGGCACGGGGACGGGGGGCCTGCTGCAAAGCACCCGGGCCCGGTCCAGCCGCGTCAGGCGGGCAGCATAGAACCGTTCGACCAACCGCTGCGGCAGGCGGTAGACGAGCGCGAAGGCCTGTCGGCGACCCTCTGGTGCGCCGGCGCCGAGCATCATTCGTCCGAGTCGCCGATAGAATGCGGTGCGCCGCCAGTGACTTCGCGCGCGAGCCTCCACCACCGCGGCGAGCTGCGGCCCGGACAGGTCGTGTTCCTCCGCGATCGCGAGCGCGGTCTCGACGGCGAAGGGCAGGGTGTAGCTGGTCAGGGGATGGACGAACCCGCCCCGCGCGCCGATGACCGCAACTCCCTCGGTACGGTGCGCAGCCTGGAACGCCGCAAAGTCGCCCCCGGTGATGACCGGCAGCACGCCGGTCTCGAAATCGAGCGGCGTCCCCTTCCACCCGCGAGCATCGCAATAGCGGTCGATCCGCGCGGACAGCGCCGAGCGATCGAGCGCCGGCGCGTCGTCGTAGTAGGTGTCCTCGACGAAAAGTTCGTCCAGGCCCAGCGGCAGGGTGTAGACGAACCGGCAAGAGCCGTGCTGGTCGACCGCCGCGTCCATGATCATCGGGCGAAAGAGGCCATGTGGAGCCGCGGTGCGCAGCCGGCGGCCGAGGAACACCTGCCAGCCGCCCTCCAGGTGCGGGGCGCTCGCGATTCCCCGGGCGTCGATGACGCACCGCGCCTCGATGCGTTTGCCACCGGCCAGGGTTACGCCGCGAGCGTCGAGGGCGGCGACTGCGCGTCCGGTACGGATAGCGTCTGGCGGCAGGAGCCTGCGCAGCGCTGCATCGAAATCGGTCGAGGCGAGCGAGTTGTAGCCGGTGGAAAGACTGCGCTCGAAACCGGGGAAACGCACGTCGTAGCCATTCCACGCGCTCGTGCGGAACGCGCCGAGGAGGTCCGCGCCTTCGTGCGGCAGGTCGGATGAAAACCAGCTCCAGCGGTGATTGCCGCCCAGCACCTCGCCGCTTTCGACCAGCGCGAGCCTCAGCCCGGGCCGCGCGCGGTGGAGGGCGAGCGCCACGAGGCCGCCCGCGAGCCCGCCGCCGGCAATAGCAACATCGATCATGCGCCCGTTCATCTGCGCGCAGCCCTAGGGCGCATCAGCGGCCGGGGCAATCGGGTTGGATCGAGTCGGCGCCGCCCGGCAGCGCAGATTACAGGGACCCTTCGCGGAACGCGGGCTCCCGTGCACGAGTTGTCGCTATCGAAACAGGGGAATCGATCGATGAAATACGTCTTGTCCGCTGCCGTCGCCGCGACGCTGCTCGCTGCGCCGGCCCTTTCGCAGGAAGAACAGGTCTCTGCGGGACCTTCCGACAACGTGGAGGTGGCCAACACCGTCTACGACGATACCTGGATCTCGATCGGACTCGGGGTGGGATACGGTCCCAGTTACGACGGCTCGGACGACTACGTGCTCTATCCCTCGCCGTTGATTCAGGGTCGCGTGGCCGGCATCGGTGTCCAGCCGCGCCCGGCGGGCATTGCGTTCGACGTGGTCCCGGACCCGCAAGATGGCCTTGGCCTGACCCTGGGTCCGGTCGCGAAGATGCGGCTGAACCGCAGCCGGCAGATCGAGGACCCGGTCGTCGTGGCTGCCGGCAAGCTCAAGCGGGCGATCGAGATCGGCGGACAGGCGGGTATCAGCGCCCCCGCGGTCCTCAATCCCTACGATTCGCTTTCGTTCGGCGTCGATGCGCTGTGGGATGTGAACGGGGCACACGGCGGCATGACGCTGACCCCGAGCGTCACCTATTTCACCCCGCTCAGCCGGGGCGTGGCCGCCTCGCTCACGCTGTCGGCCGAGCGCGGCGACGGCGATTTCATGCGGTATTACTACTCGGTGACACCGGCGCAGAGCGCGGCGAGCGGATTGCCGGGCTTTGCCGCCGAAAGCGGGTGGACCAAGGCCGGGGCGACGATTCTGCTCGGCCTCGACTTCGACGGCGACCTTGCCAATGGCGGCCTCGCCGGGGTGCTCGTGGGCGGGCATTCGCGCATGCTCGGAGACGCGAAGGACAGTCCGTACACATCGATCAGGGGCAGCACCGGCCAGTGGTTCGGCGCGCTCGGGATAGGATATACTTTCTGAAGGCCTTTCCCTTCGCGGGCGGGGCGCTAAGCTGCGGCCAACGAAAGCGAAATCGGGAAAATCAGGGAATGCTGCGATCGAATGGGTGGCTGGGCGGCGCATTGATGCTGGCGCTCGGCCTGTGCGGGCAGGACGCGATCGCCGGGACGACGGTGATCCATGCAGGGGCAGTCGTCACCGACGCGAACCAGCCGGTACGAGGACCGTCGACCGTCATCGTCACCGACGACAGGATCGTCAGTATCGAAGACGGTTTTGTCACCGGACCCGATGGCGCCGAGACGATCGACCTCAAGACCCGCACGCTGGTTCCCGGCCTCGTCGATCTGCACGTGCACCTTACGGGCGATCCCGGCGGCGATTTCTGGAAAGAGGCGGTCGAACCGTCCGAATGGGGCGTGGTCGTGGGCGCCAAGAACGCGCGGGCGACGGTACGCGCCGGTTTCACGACCGTGCGCGAGGCAGGCAGTTCGGCGCAGTCGGCCTTTGCCCTCAGGCGCGGGACCGCCGAGGGGATGATCCCCGGCCCGCGGATCGTCGCCGCCGGACCGCCGCTGGCGATCGTCGGCGGGCATGGCGACGTCAGCGGGTTCCTGCCGGAAGTCAACGACCTGCTCTCGAGCGGCTTTACCTGCACGGGCCCGGTCGAGTGCGCCGAGAAGGTTCGCCGGGCCAGCCGCAATGGTTCGGACGTGATCAAGATCACTGCGACGGGCGGGGTGCTGAGCCAGCAGGGGCGCGGGCTGGAAGCCCACTTCTCGAACGACGAGATGACCTCGATCGCCCGAACCGCGCATTCGCTGGGCCTCAAGGTGATGGCCCATGCCCACGGCGCACGCGGGATCGAGGCGGCGAGCAACGCGGGCATCGATACAATCGAGCACGGCACGTACATCGACGACGGGGCGATCGCGGCGATGAAGAAGCACGGTACGGTGCTGGTGCCGACGCTGATGGCGTTCCAGGGCGTGACCGAGCGACTCGGAAAGGGCGTCTACACGCCGGTCGTGGAGGACAAGATCAGGGCTGTGGCCGACGTCGCGCGGACGTTCCTCGGCAAGGCACACCGCGCCGGGGTCCGAATCGCCTTCGGCACCGATGCCGGGGTATTCGACCATGGCCGCAACGCAGGCGAATTCGCCCTGATGATGGCCCAGGGACTGTCGAGCCGCGAGGCGCTCGCTGCCGCCACGACCGGTGCGGCCGAAGTGCTTGGCCTGCAGGGCGAGATCGGGCGTATCGCGCCGGGCTACTCGGCGGACCTCATCGCGGTCGCGGGCGATCCGACGAAGGACGCCCGGGTGCTCGAGGCAGTCGACTGGGTGATGGCGCGCGGGCGGGTGATCGACCGCGACGACTGACGGACCCATACGGGCTCGTCCCGAGGGGGCGGTTATGGCCAGCTAAACCCGGACGGGCTCATGGACGACGGGTGACATCTCCCCCGCGTTCCGACCCGATGACCCCATGCGCCGTCCCGATCGACCTTGCGGTCGCGGCCGGCTGGCTCGCGGCAATCGACCGGTCGCAATTCGTCGTCGAGCTGGAGCCAGACGGCACCATCGTGCGCGCCAACGCGCGGCTCTGCGCGGCCCTTGGTTACGAGGGGGAGGAACTTGTCGGTCGACCCCACCGCGAACTGATCGTCCCGGGCCCACGCGCCAACGCATCGGCGGGCGAACCGCACCGCACGATCGCCTATCGCGCCCGCGACGGGGGCTGCGTGATCGTCCGGGCGAGCGCGACCCCGATCGTGGGGGATGACGACCGTCCGATGCGCCTGCTCGTGATCGGCGTTGACGTCAGCGACCGGGGCGACCTGCGCGACGCGCTCGCGTTCCCGAGCCCCTGGCGCGATCATCCGGTTGGCGAGCACCTCGCGCCATCGCCTTCCGGGGGAAGCGCGGGCTGCGCACGGTTTCCCGCCATCGCGATCGCCGATCATGTCGAGGCCTGCGCCGAAGCGATGCGGCCGGCGGCAGAGGACAAGAACCTCGTGTTGCGGTGTGCCGTCGATCCGGACCTGCCCGCTCTCGCTGCCTGCGACCCCGTCCGATTGCGGCAGGTCCTCCTCCATCTCATCGGCAACGCGGTCAGGTCTACCGACCAGGGATGGATTTCTGTCTGCGCCGAACCGGCGTGGGACGATCCCGGAACGCTCGCGATCTCGGTAACCGACACGGGATCCGGAGTCGACGCGGGCGGAATCGACGCCGGGGCGCCTGCCAGCCCACACGCACCCCGGAAGCGTTGCGAGAATCCGCGGTGGCTGCTTGCGGAAATCGCCGACACCGCGCGTCAGATGGACGGTGCGGTCACCCTGTCGAGCGAGCGCGGTCGCGGCACCCGCGCGGAACTGCGGGTGCCGCTGCGCCCGCTGGGGACCCCTCGGGCGTACCGTTCCGGCCGGTTCACCCTGCCGGACTGAGGCCGGTTACCGGCTCCGTCCGTCTGCCGGAGACGCACGTCGCGCTTGGCCAACCGCCACCATACCGCTATTGGCAAAGGCGGGAGAGCCGAATGATGTCCGAAAGCGTAACCCTGCCTGCAATCGACCGCGACGCCCTGCGCCGCAAGTATGCGCAGGAGCGCGACAAGCGCCTGCGCGCGGATGGCTCGGCACAATACCGCCGCCTCGAAACCGAGTTCGCCGATCTTGCGGCGGACCCCTACAATCCCGTCGCACCGCGCGAACCGGTGACCGACCACGTTACGTTCGCCTTCGTGGGCGGGGGGTTCGCCGGCCTCGTCGTGGGGGCGCGGCTCAAGCAGGCGGGGATCGGCGATTACCGCATCATCGAGAAGGGCGGCGACTTCGGCGGGACCTGGTACTGGAATCGCTATCCGGGCGCCCAATGCGACACGGCGAGCATGATCTACATGCCCCTGCTCGAGGAAACAGGGCACATGCCGAGCGAGAAATACGCCCATGCGCCCGAAATCCGCGCGCATTGCGAGCGGATCGGACGGCAGTTCGGCCTTTATGACGAGGCGCTGTTCCATACGCAGGTAACTGCAGTGACCTGGAACGCGGCGCAGTCGATCTGGACGATCGAAACCGACCGGGGCGACCGCTTCACGGCCAAATACGTCGGGCTCGGTACGGGTCCGCTGCATGTCGCAAAGCTTCCGGGGCTGCCGGGGATCGAGACCTTCAGTGGCAAGGCGTTCCACACCAGCCGGTGGGATTATGCCTACACCGGCGGCAGCCCGGAGGGCGCGCCGATGGACCGGCTATCCGACAAGCGCGTCGCGATCATCGGAACCGGCGCGACCGCGGTTCAGGCGGTGCCCCACCTCGCGCGCGCGGCGAAGGAACTGCTCGTGTTCCAGCGCACGCCGTCTTCGGTTGACGAGCGCAACAATGCTCCGATCGATCCCGAATGGTTTGCAGGGATCGCCCGGCCCGGCTGGCAGAAGGCATGGCTGGAGAACTTCTGCGGCAACCTGGCCGGGGGCTTCGCGGACGATGACTGGGTGCAGGACGGCTGGACCGACCTTGGCAAGCGCATCCGCAGGGAAATCCTCGCCCTGCCGATGGACCAGCGCACGCCCGAAAACATCCTTGCCGCGTATGAAGATGCCGACCACGCCAAGATGGAGGAGATCCGCCAGCGGGCAGAGCGCGTGGTCGCCGACCCGGATGCCGGGCAGAAGCTGAAGGCGTGGTATCGCCAGCTGTGCAAGCGCCCGTGCTTTCATGACGAGTACCTCAAGGCGTTCAACCAGCCGGGCGTCCGCCTGATCGATACCGACGGCCAGGGGGTCGAGCGAATCAGCGAGAACGGCGTTATTGCGAACGGGGTCGAGTACCCGGTCGATTGCATCGTCTACGCCTCGGGCTTCGAGGTCGGGAGCGAATACACCTCGCGCGCCGGGTTCGAGGTCACGGGCGAGGGCGGGGTCACCTTGTCAGGCTACTGGGCAGACGGAATGCGGACGCTCCACGGCATCCATATCCGGCACTTTCCCAACCTGTTCATGGTCCAGCCGACCCAGGCGGCGAACCTGATCGCCAACGTCCCGCACAACATCGTCGATCATGCCGACACGATCGCCGCGGTCGTCCGCGCCGCCGAGGAGCGGGGCGCTTCGACCGTGGAGCCGACCGCCGAGGCCGAGAAGGCGTGGGTCGACCTGATCGCCAGCGGCGCGGGGCGCACGATCGGCAGCACCGAGTGCACGCCCGGCTACTACAACAACGAGGGGCAGGGATACGCCGACGCGAGCCGCTTCGCCGCCGGGCATCCGGCGGGAGCGATGGCCTATTTCGCGCACATCGATGCGTGGCGCAGGTCGGGTGCTTTCGAGGGGCTCACGTTCGGCTGACCGCCGTGGGAGCCGCCTAGCGGGAACGGAATCTGCTATCGATCCTTGTCGGTGAACGGCGCGGGATAACCCTCCGCGCAAGCAGGGAATGCGACAGTGAACGAGACGACGCGCACGGCCGGGTGGCTGGCCGTGACCCCGTGGGATAGGCCGGTCGACGACGGCAACGGCGCGATTCCCGCAGGGACCCTCGAGGTTCGCGACCTCGCGCGGGGCCTCGCGGGCGCCCTGTTTGTCTCCCTCCCGCTGCTGTTCACCCAGGAAATGTGGGACATCTCGGCGGAAATCCCGCTGCCCGTGCTGATCCTGTTTCTCCTGATCGCGATCGTCGTGAACCGCATCGCGCTCGAGTTCGCGGGCTACCGCCATTGCCGGTGGCAGCGGTCCAAGTGGTGGGACGCGATCGTGACGATGGGGATCGGCATGCTCGGCGCGGTCCTCACGCTTCTTGTTGCCGGCATCATCTCGCCTTCGCTCGACCTGTATCTCGCGCTTCGGCTGGTTGCGCTCGAGACCGTCCCGATGTCGCTCGGCGCGGCGCTGGCGGTCAACCAGCTCGGCGCCGGCGACGCGGCCGAGCGCGGTTCGATGCCCTTCGGTTTCGACGTGGAAGTGCTGATAGGGTCGCTTCTCGGCGGGTTCCTGTTCGCGTTCAACATTGCGCCGACGATGGAAACCCAGCTGGTCGTGGAAAGTCAGTCGTGGTGGCTGGTGCTGGCGACCGCGCTGCTTTCGCTGGGCATCTCGTACCTCATGGTCTCGGTCGCGCAGGTCGAACAGCGGGACCTCAGCCGCCGCAAGATCCTGACCAGCGACTGGCTCGAGGCGCTCGTCGCCTATGTCGTCGCGTTCCTGCTCAGCATGGTCCTTCTGTGGGTGTTCGGCTACGGCACGCCGCTCGATCCGATCGAGGTCTGGCTGCCGCAGACCGTCGCGCTGGCCTATGCGACTGCGTTGGGCGGCGCGGCGGGGAGATTGATACTGTGACCGACGAAACCGCTCCGAACGAAGAGCGCGCCGACGCCGGCAGGCAGGAAACGCAGCCGCCGACGATTCTCGGCTGGGCGGTGCGGATCGCCAGCGCACTGGCCCTTTTCGGGCTGCTCGCACTGCTTGGCTACAAGGCGATCCAGCCGAACAGGCCGACCGTGTTCACCGCCGAGGCCCAGCGCGAAAAGGCCTACGCCGATGCAGGCGCGGGGGTTCTGGTGCCGGTCGAAATCACCAACACGGGTACCGGCACGGTGCATAACGTCGACCTCGTCGTCACGGACGGCACGCGCGAGCACGATGTCGAGATCGAGCGGATCGGCGAGAACGAAACGCGGATCGTGGTGCTGAGGTTCGACCGCGCGCCGGAGAGGCTGGAAACGCGGATCGACAGCTACTCGCGGCCCTGAGGCATTTTGCGCAGGTTTGCGTGCCCGTCCGGCTGGACCGGCGGCCTCGACGCGCCTATCGTGGCGCCATCCCCGGGGAGCGCGCCTGCGCTGAGAGGGGCGGATGGCACCGCCCGACCCGTCGAACCTGAACCCGTTAGCACGGGCGGAGGGAAGGGTGCTCGCCAGCGCCCCTCGTCCGCCCCGTAAGGACCTTAGCGCATGGCCGACATCAACAGCACTTTCGACATTGGCGTGACCACCGGCCCCATCCGCGGCAGCCGCAAGATCCACGTCGGCCCCCTGAACGTCGCGATGCGCGAAATCGACCTCGAGCCGTCGAGCGGCGAGCCGCCGGTGCGGGTCTACGACACCTCCGGCCCCTATACCGACCCGCAGGCGACGATCGACATCCGCGCCGGCCTGCCGCAGCTGCGCCGCGAGTGGCAGCTCGCGCGCGGCGACGTCGAGGAATACGCCGCGCGTGAGGTGAAGCCCGAAGACAACGGCCAGCTCGGCCCCGACCGCTCGGGCGGGGTCCCGCCGTTCCCCAACGTGGCGAAGACCGTGCTGCGCGCCAGGCCCGGCGCGAACCTTTCCCAGATGCACTACGCCCGGCGCGGCATCATCACGCCCGAGATGGAATACGTGGCGGAGCGCGAGAACCTGGGGCGCGAGCGCCTGCGCCAGATGCCCGAGGGCAACAGCTGGGGCGCGGCGATCCCCGAATACGTGACGCCCGAATTCGTCCGCGAAGAGGTGGCGCGCGGCCGCGCGATCATCCCGTCGAACGTCAACCACCCGGAAGCCGAACCGATGGCGATCGGCCGCAACTTCCTCGTCAAGATCAACGCCAACATCGGCAACTCCGCCGTCGCGTCGGACGTCGCGAGCGAGGTCGACAAGATGGTCTGGTCGATCCGCTGGGGCGCGGACACGGTGATGGACCTGTCGACGGGCCGCAACATCCACGACACCCGCGAATGGATCATCCGCAACAGCCCCGTGCCCATCGGAACCGTGCCGATCTACCAGGCGCTGGAAAAGGTCGGCGGCATTGCCGAGGACCTCACCTGGGAGATCTTCCGCGATACGCTGATCGAGCAGGCCGAACAGGGCGTCGATTACTTCACCATTCACGCCGGCGTGCGCCTGCCCTACGTGCCGATGACCGCGAAACGCGTCACCGGCATCGTCAGCCGCGGCGGCTCGATCATGGCGAAATGGTGCCTCGCGCATCACAAGGAGAGCTTCCTCTACGAGCGCTTCGACGAGATCACCGAGATCATGAAGGCCTATGATATCGCCTATTCGCTGGGCGACGGCCTGCGCCCGGGCAGCATCGCCGACGCCAACGACGAGGCGCAGTTCGCCGAGCTCTACACGCTGGGCGAGCTGACGAAGCGGGCGTGGGAACAGGACGTGCAGGTGATGATCGAAGGGCCCGGCCACGTGCCGATGCACAAGATCAAGGAGAACATGGACAAGCAGCTCGCCGCCTGCGGCGAGGCGCCGTTCTACACGCTCGGCCCGCTCGTCACCGATATCGCGCCGGGATACGATCACATCACCAGCGGCATCGGCGCGGCGATGATCGGCTGGTTTGGCACCGCGATGCTCTGCTACGTCACCCCCAAGGAGCACCTCGGCCTGCCCGACCGCGACGACGTGAAGGTGGGCGTGGTCACCTACAAGCTCGCCGCCCACGCCGCCGACCTCGCCAAGGGCCACCCGGCGGCCAAGGTCCGCGACGACGCGCTGAGCCGCGCGCGCTTCGAATTCCGCTGGCGCGATCAGTTCAACTTGAGCCTCGACCCCGACACCGCCGAACAATACCACGACCAGACGCTGCCGGCGGAAGGCGCGAAGACCGCGCACTTCTGCTCCATGTGCGGCCCCAAGTTCTGCTCGATGAAGATCACCCAGGAGGTGCGGGACTTTGCGGCGAAGCAGAATGCGGGGCTGGAGAGCTTCGTCGCGGCAGAGGAGGCCGAGGCGGGGATGGCGGAGATGAGCGAGAAGTTTCTGGAGGAAGGCGGAAAGTTGTATTTGTCTGAACGTTAATGATACGTCGGCCCAAGGAACCGGTTAATGAGGGGCGTAATCGATGAGTGAAGGTGGCTATGCCTTTCACAACAAGGGCATCGGCAGTGTCTTGAAGACATCTCTCCTCGCGGTTCCACCAAATCAGCGATCCTATGCTTGGAAGCGTGGGCATGTCACCGATCTCTTAAGCGATTTGAAAACTGCGATATCCTCGAAAGACGATACCTATTTTCTCGGAACAACCGTTCTCGTTGAAGACGAAGTTCGCTTGCAAATCGCTGACGGCCAGCAACGTCTCGCCACCACCTCGATCATCTTTGCCCGATGCCGCGATCTGCTCAAAAAGATTGGCGAGGAAAGAGACGCCGATTCCATCAATCAGGATTTTCTGAGTAGGTACGACAGGAACACGAAGGACCAAGAATTCCTGCTGCACCTTAATATCGAAGACAACGAGTTCTTCCACGAACATATTATTGAGAAAGACTGGGAAACCGGCGCGCCCGACATTAAGAAATTTGCATTTCCGTCCAATCGGCGACTGTTTGAATCGTCCCAAGAAATTCAAACTTTCCTACGTGGCGAGATTGGGCATTTAAATGCAGAGCTTGCGCATGAGCAGCTAGATAAGTGGACTAAGTACCTCGAGAAGTTTTCAACGGTTGTAACCGTCCAAGTGCCAGACGAAGTGGGCGCTTTCAGGATGTTCGAAACCCTCAACGATCGAGGGTTGCGCGCATCTCAGGCAGATATTCTGAAAAACTATCTGTTCAGCAGGGCGAACTCTTCGTCGTTGGATCAGATGCACGGGCATTGGAATCAGATGTATGGGACGCTCTCCGATACCTTTGACGATGCCGATGAGCAGATGGTTCGGTATATTCGGTACTACTGGACACTATTGCACGGCCTAACTCGCGACAGGGAACTGGCCAAGGATCTCAAAGATGAGATAAAGAGTTCTCGAGCTGCCCTAAAATTTGTGTCTGCCGCAAACGCGGCAAGTGTAGACTTTGCCGCTATCTTCCAACCCGATCACTCGAAGTGGAAGCCTTACGGCGCCCAATGTACGGAAGATTTGCGCGTCCTGACGGAGATATTTAATATTGAACAAATTGTCCCGCTAGTGTTTGCCGTTTCTAATAGGTTTTCTGTGCCGGAAACCAAGAAAGCATTTAAGCTCTTTGTAAGTTGGTCAGCCAGATTCTTGCTCGGCGGTTCTGGAAGAGCTGGGCGTCTCGACAAACAATATGCTGAGATGGCTCATGATATCGGAACGGGCAAGATAAAGACTGCGAAAGCTTTACGAGATTTTCTTTCGGATAAGGTGCCGACTGATGATCAATTTAGGCGACTTGTTCTCAATGCAAAAGTCGCCAAGCCGGTTCTCGCGCGATACTACCTCATCGCACTTGAGATGGGGTACGGCGATAAGTCGGGCGAATTGGTGCCCTCTAGGGACGTCCATCAGGTAAACCTTGAGCACGTCATTCCAAAGACCTTCAACAAGGCTTTCAACCTCGCACGTCCGGAATACGAAGACTTGATCAATCGCCTGGGCAACTTGGCGATCATAAATTCTGCGTGGAATGCAGAAATCGGCAATCAGGACTTCCTCACCAAGAAACCGAAGTATGCGAAGTCGGAGTTGGAGCTCACCTCCCTGTTGGCGAAATATAAAAAGTTTGATCGGAAGGAGGTGGATAAGCGGCAGAAAGTCATGGCTGAACTTGCGCCGAAGGTGTGGTCGCTGAAATTTTGAAGTTCGTGCTGCGCAGATTTTGGGCGATCCCCACATCTCCCTGCCGAGTTCCTACGTCATGCCACAATGCACGCCCCCCCGCAGTTGATTGACCACCACAGTTCCGGGGAAGTTCCAGCGGCACGCGAGTTCCGAGGCGCGTTCCGCGCGTTCTGGAGAGCGTATACTTATCACCGCCCCAACCGCACCAACTCCCGGTCCAGCGCCTGCAGGAACCGCGAGCGGTCCTCCTTGCGGAACGGCGGCGGGCCGCCGCCGGTGCCTCCTAGCACCCCGTCCATCCCGGCGCGCAGGTCGGCCATGATGGCGCGGGTGGTGCCAGTGTTCTTGGGGGCGCTGCCGATGTTGGCGGCGTCGAAGGGCTTGCCGGTATGCGCCAGCACCTTCGCATCGGCCTTCAGGGCGCGGTCGCCTGCGCAACTCCAAGTGCGATCACCGGTCGCTCGCGCAAAACCATTTTCCTACACGCCCCCACCTGTGCCTTAAGCTGTTGGATGAGCAGCACGCTTCCCGCTACCCGTGCGGCTGGTTCCGGCCGCCGCGTCCTCGACCGTCCCTGTCGATGCGCCTTCGCTTCCCGCGCGCCCTCGCGACAGCGATTGCGATCCGCTGCCTCCGCCCGAAGACGGCGCGCCGCGGTGGAGCCGGGCGAAGCAGGTCGCCTTTCTCCAGCACCTTGCCGCCAGTCACTCGGTCGCCGCGGCGGCGCGCAGCGTGGGGATGAGCCGCCAGTCCGCCTATCGCCTGCGCGCGCGGCTGAAGGGCCAGCCGTTCGACCAGGCGTGGGCGGCGGCGTTCGACTGCGCGTTCAACGCGCTCGCCCACGCGGCGATGGAGCGGGCGATCCACGGGGTGGAGCAGCCCTATTTCCACAACGGCGAGCTGGTCCATGTCGGCCGCCGCTATGACGAACGGCTGACGCTGGGCCTCTTGCGGATGCGCGCCGAGATGCTCCCGCTCGAACTCGGCGATCCGGTGAGCGACGCCTCGGCTTACGCGCCGGGCGACTTTCCCGCGCTGCTGGGCCGGGTCGCCCGGGGGAACGAGCGGTGGGACGTTGCGTGATGCTCGGCGGAGGGCGGGGGCAGGCGAGAACGTGTCACCCTGTCCGCGAGACGAAAACAGTGCGAGGCCAATGATATAGCGTATTTGCCATGGGTGACGCCCTGTCACCTCTTTCCGGCGAACCGATTCCGCCGTGCGACGGGTTCGGGGAAACCTCGCGCCGCCGATCCGTTGATGATGGACCAACGACCGACACGAGAGGGAACAACGCCGATGCAGGTCCAGTTCAATTCCGACAGCAGCGTCATGGGCACCCAGAACGTCGCCTCGCGGATCGAGGAGGCGGTGCGGGCCAAGCTGGCGCGGTTCGAGGATCGGCTGACCCGGATCGAGGTGCACGTGCGCGACGAGAACGGGGCCAAGGGCGGGGCGGACGACAAGGCCTGCACCATCGAGGCGCGCCCGCGCGGCGGCCGCGCGATCGGCGTGACCGAGCACGCCGCCACCGTCGACGACGCCGCGCGGCTGGCCGGCGCCAGGCTGGCCCAGCGACTCGACCGTCATTTCGGCAAGTCCGAACGCCACGGCCACGACCAGCGGCCCGAAAAGACGCTCTAGCCCTCCTTGCGCACCCCCGCCGCGCGCAGTTCCTTGCCCAGCCTCCCGGTCAGCCACAGCCACCACATCCTGAAATCGGCGGCGAGGCTCCACAGCGGGTAGGTGAAGGTCGCGGGGCGGTTCTTCTCGACCGTGAAGTGCGCGAGCCAGGCGAAGAAGTAGCCCGCCACCGGCATCGCCAGCAGCCACCACCAGCGCCCTGTCAGCGCCGCGTACACCGCCACCGCGACCACCAGCGTCGTGCCGACATAGTGCAGCGCGCGGGTGCGCGGCTTCGAATGCTCGCGCAGGTAGAACGGCCAGAACTCGGCAAAGGTGGCATAGCGGCTGTCAGCCGGCCGGGGATCGGGTGCGGTCATGCCGCCAAGGCTGCCCCCGCTGTCCGGGTGGCGCAAGAAGCAAGTTGTGCCAGGGGACTCCGGGCGGGGCGGCCGCCTTTCGTATCGGTCGACACCGGCACCGCGTTCGGGCAGTCATGTCCAAGGCAAAGGGGGGAGGCGAATGCCCGAGACACAATCGAGTTTCGCGCTGGACGATAACCGGGAACGGCGGCGCCTGCCCGTGATCGGGCTCACGCTTTCGGCGCTGTATATCGCGGGGCTGGTCGTCTACCTGTTCGCGAAGGGGCAAAACCCGGCGGACCTGCGGCTGAACGAACTCGGTGATTTCCTGGGCGGCGTGGCGAGCCCGCTCGCGTTTCTCTGGCTGGTGCTGGGCTTCTTCCAGCAAAGCCGCGAGATCCGCCTGTCGTCGCGCGCGCTCCACCTGCAGGCGAGCGAACTGCGCGCGAGCCGCGAAAGTCATGAAAGCGGCGCCCAGCATTCCGGCTAGCGCCGGGCGAGCGCGACGAGCACGCGGTCGAGCGCCTGAAGGAAGCGCGACCTGTCGGCCTTCGCGAACGGGGGCGGCCCGCCGCCGGGTCCGACCATCCCTGCCCGCAAGTCGGCCATGATCGCGCGGGTGGCGATCGCGCCCCCGATGCTTGCGGCATCGAACGGCTTGCCGGCGTGCGAGAGGACCTGCGCACCCGCCTTGAGGCAGCGCTCGGCGAGGAGGATGTCTCCGGTCACCACGACGGTCCGGGGTCCGGCGTTATCGGCGATCCAGTCGTCCGCCGCGTCGAATGCGTCCGACACCACCACGCGCCGTATCCGCTCGCTGACAGGGACTCGGAAGGCCGCATTGCTCACCACGCGCACTTGCGCCCCGTGCCGTTCGGCCACGCGGTAGATCTCGTCCTTGACCGGGCAGGCGTCGGCATCGACCAGGATCGTCACGGTTGCAGGCATCGCGTGCGCCTAGCACGAATCCGGCGGTCGGCGGAGGCGGGCTAGGGGTCTTCGCTCGGCGCGTTCGCGTTGTCCTGTTCCTCCACGTCCTGCTCCCCCAGCTGGCCGTGGCCGTGATAGGCGGCGTCCGTCTGGCCGCCGTGGAAATCGCCATCGGCGTCCTTGGGGCCGACCGGCCCGCCGCCACCCGCACCGCGCTTGTCGCGCGGGATGAGGCCGCCGGTCTCGCCGTCTCCCCGGCGCGCGTGATAGCGACGGTCGGCTGGCGGCATTCCGGGTGTCGGGACTTTTCCTGGCATGGTGGCTGCTCCTCGCTTGCGGGGCGGTGCGCGCCGCTCTCCTGAAGGCGCGCCCGTCCTACCCTTCTAACGAAAGCCCGCCGGGGCAGCCGGTTCCCCCTGGTGCGGAGACCCCGGTCGGTCTTGCGCTGACGGTCCCGGAACGGCAGGGGGCACGGGACATTCCCATTTCCGACAGGAGAACCCGCGCGATGCTCGAACACGTACCCGCCTTCCTCGGCCGCCTGCTGCACAACGTGCGTGCGGGGCACGGCAAGCTCGCCGTGGCGAAGCTCGCCGACGAGGCGGCGATGGGCGCGGGAGGCTTTGCACTGTCCAGCGCTGCGTTCATGGACGGCGGCGTGCTCGACCCGATGTTCACCGCCGATGAGGAAGACGCGTGCTGTCCCCCGCTCGCGTGGACCGCGCCGCCCCACGGCACCCGCGCGCTCGCGCTGGCGGTCGAGGACCCCGATGCGCCGACGCCCGAACCGTTCGTCCACTTGCTGGGCTGGGGCATGGAACCTGCCGCGGGCGAACTTTACGAGGGTGACGATCCGCCGATGGTCGGCCTCAATTCGTTCCAGCAGGCCGGCTGGCTGCCGCCGGATCCGCCGAGCGGCCACGGAAGTCACGACTATGTCTTCCAGATCTTCGCGCTCGACACCCCGCTCGACCTGGGCCCCGGCAAGGGCCGCGGCGCGCTGATCGAGGCGATGGAGGGTCATGTGATCGGCGCCGCGGTCCTGACCGGGACATATTCGCGCGGCTGAAGGGAACCATCGGGAATCGCCGGGGATTCGGGTCTTCGCAAAGGAGATTCAACGATGGCAAGGAACACCGGCGAAGGCTACCGGGTCGGCTCGGTCGACGATCGCACCCAGGTGAAGAACCCCGTCACCGGAAAATGGACCAAGCGCGACCGCTCGGACGGCGAATTCATCGACGTGAAAAGCGATGGCGAGCCGTTCAAGGGCGTGGCCCGGGAACCCGACGGGCGGCGCTCGCGCGACTGAGCGGCAGCGCAGGGGGACGCTCCCTTGCGCCGGCGGGGCGGTCGGCTTAACCTGCCGCGCGCGGGTCGCCCTTTGGCAGGGGGGTGGCACATGCGCGGTTCCTTTTCACGCAGGACATTTGTCGCGGGCGCAGTCGGCGGGGCCGCGATCGGCGGCCCGGTGCTGGCACAGACGGTAACGGCGACATCCGACATGGGGCCGTTCTTCCCGGCCTCCTATCGCGGCGAAACCGATGCCGATCTCACGCGCGTCGCGGGCGGCAGCGGTCGCGCGCAGGGACAGGTGATCGAAGTAACGGGCCGCGTGCTCGACCGGTTCGGAAAGCCGGTTTCCGGCGCCCGGCTCGACATATGGCAGGCGAACGCGGCGGGCCGATACGCCCACCCGCAGGACCCGGCGATCATGCCGCTCGACCCCAACTTCCAAGGGTTTGCAACGCTGCGAACCGCCCCGGACGGAACCTGGAAGATGCTGACGGTAAAACCCGGAAGCTATGCCAGCCCGATCGGCGAGAGACCTCCCCACATTCACATGGACGTGACGGGGCGCGATGCCCGGGGCATCTACCAGATGTATTTCCCCGAAGACGAAACGGCGAACGCCAGGGACGCGCTCTACCGGTCGCTCGGCGACAGCGCCCCGACCGCGATCGCGAGCGCGCTGGGAGACCACCGCTATGCGTGGGACATCGTGTTGATCGAGGGGTAGGTTCTCTGTCCCCAGTCCGCCTCAGCCCGCCGGCGGGGCCGCCACATCCAGCGGCGCGATCGGGGGGGCAACGGGTCTCGCCTCGATCGAAGGGGGCGGGGATTCAGGCTCGTCCCATATGACCCCGCCAGACTCTTCCGCAAACGCCTGCTCGGGAAGCGGCTCGTAGCCGGCCGGGCGCCAGCCGAAGCGTTGCTGCGAGTACAGGCCGCGCGTTGACAGTTCCGCGACCTCGATTCTGCCGCTCGGCGTCACCATCGGGTAGTGGTCGGGCAGCGCCATCTCGGGCCGTCCGTCGTCCGACGGATCGAACACGATCGCGCGCTCCGGCAGCATGTTCATGCCGATTCCGGCGTTCTGAATGGGGGTGGTATTGGTCGTGGCGCCGCCGACCGCGCCCGCGATCGACGCGAAAACGCACGCGCCCAGAAACAAGGGCGTTGCCTTCATGGCGAAGACTCCGAATGTGTCGAACAGTTTGACTGGTACAATGCACGAAACGCCGCCGGTGTTCCGCGCGAAGGAGGAACAACGATGAAGGTAACGCGTCGAGGAGCCATGCCGCGCCCGACCCTCCATGCCGCCGCCGTGTCCGTCCTCGCGCTCTCCGCTTGCAGCAGCCAGCCGGAACCGGGCAGCATGCCGGGGGACCTGGGCGACGATTCGCCCTTCGCAGCCATCAGCGAGGGCGACACCGTCCGTTTCACTGGAACCGAGCCGTTCTGGGGCGGCCAGGTCGCAGGGACGGCCCTGACATACTCCACGCCGGAAATCCCCGACGGGACCGACATTACGGTTGTACGCTTCGCCGGACGCGGCGGCGTATCGTGGAGCGGGATGTACGAGGGCAGCAGGCTGGTGCTCGCCGTCACGCCCGGTGATTGTTCCGACGGCATGAGCGACCGCACCTATCCCTACACCGCCACACTCGAGGTCAATGGCGAACAGCGATCCGGCTGCGCCTGGACCGAACGCCAGTCTTTTACCGAGCCCGATCCGCCTGGAGAGACGATGCCCTAGGTTTTCACCAGAATGGCGGGCATCGGCTCGGCGGGCCATTCCATCGAGTCGCCGTGAAAAATTTGGCGGGAAACCTTAGATTACAACTGGTTGAGCGGTTCCTGAACGCCCCATAAACGGAACCCGGTCCAAAACTTGCGGATTGTTTGCCGGCTATGAAGACCAGCAACACACCGCTTCGCACGGGCCTTGCCGCGATTGCCGCTGCGACTGCCCTTTCGTCCACTTTCGCCGTCGCGCAGACTGCTGCCGAGGCACCGGGCGCGCCGATCGTGCTCCCCGAAAGCAGCATGCCGACCCCGGACCCCGTACCGGCGGCCCAACCGGCAATCGTCGTGCCCGAAATTCCGCCGGTTGCCGTGCCCGAAACTTTACCTGCATCGGTTCAAACCACCTCGTCCGCATCCACCCCGCGTGCCTCCACTCCTGTCCGCGCGGCCGCCACGCCTCGCTCCGTAACCCGGCCGGAGACTGCGAGCCGCTCGACCGTCCTGGAGCCGATGGCGTCCCCGGCAGCGGACGCTGGCGCGCCGCAATCCGTCGACGCGGCGAGCGCGCCCCGCCTGGCAGAGCCTGCGGGCGTTGCCGCGCTACCGCCCGTTGAAGAGATGTCCCCGGCGGCCGAGCGCCAGGCGCAGCAGGGTGACGTGACCGAGGGGCTTGCGCAGCTGCTCGCGGGGCTCCTCGTCGCTGCCACCGCGGCGGGCGGTCTGGTCCTCCTCGTGCGGCGGCGCCGGGGGCGGATCGCGACGGAAAGCGTCCCCACGATCCAGCGTCCTGTCGTGCGCGAACCCGCCGTGCCGGCATCACCCGCGAGCGCAATCCTTCCCGCCATAGCGTCGCGACCGGCGACCGACACCGGTACCGGTCTGCCGAACCAGGGCGCCGCCATCGCCCTCCCACGCGAGGCGCCGACCGACTTCCACGAGCGCACCAGCCTGCTACGACGCATGGTCGCCGCGCGGCCCGATCGCGCCAACCCGTTCCGCTCGCCGGGCGCCCGGCTGAAGCGGGCGCGGCTGATCCTCGCCTCGCTGGGCCGCACGTTCGAGAACGGCCCGCCGCGGATCGATCTCAGCGACTACACGAGCAACTGGCCCGCGCTCGCCCGCTACAATCGGGTTTCGCCCGCCTGACGCAATCTCGCGCGGTCGCAAGCGAGAGGGGCGGCACCTCAACCGGTGCCGCCCCGTTCACGCGTCAGTCGGACAGGCGCATCCAGTTCGGAACCACCTCGGGCGCGATCGCCTCGACCCGCAAGTGGTCAACCGCGAACCCGTGGTCCGGCCATGCGGTCTTGCGCCGGCTGTCGTCCGACGCCGCCAGCGGGACGACGACGAGCCGTCGGTTGACTTTCTGCCGCCAGTTCATTCGCGCGGTGTTTTCCTGCCCGACATAGCATCCCTTCGAGAAGCTCACTCCGTTGAGCTCGGCCGCGTTGGTTTCGAGCCAGAGGGTATCGCCAAGCTCTGCGCGTCCCTCGGGCACCCCGAGCCGCAGCCGGTGCGCGTGCCAGGCCGCATCGGCAGGCGCATCGCCCTCCGAGACCGGGGCCAGCCAACGCTCTCCGAGCGCTGCGAGACGCGGGTCGGCGGCTCCGCCATCGCCGGTATGCGGCGCCCAGTGGACCGCGACGGCATCGTCGCGCGCGATGTCGAGCTGTCGGCGCAGGCGGTAGAGCGCGAGCCGCCTGACGAGTTCGTCGGCGTGGGCCGCCTCGCAGTCGAGCAGGATCTCTCCCGGCGCACCGGGCCAGACGATGAGGTCGAACAGCGCCTTGCCCTGCGCGGTCAAAAGCCCGGCGTAGACCGGCAACGTGCCGGTCACGTCGTTGGTCAGCAGGCCCTGGAGAAATCCGGCGGCATCCTCCTCGGGTGAACGGGGCGATACGCGGACGAGCGCGCGGTCGAAAAGGCGGGTAGCGGGCATGGTTGGCAGATAGGATGGCCGCGCTCTAAGGGAAGGGCGATGAACGATTCCCTCACGATCCGCCGACCCGACGACTGGCACGTGCACCTGCGCGATGGCGAAATGCTGGCGGGCGTTGCCCGTTTCACCGCGCGCCAGTTCGCCCGCGCCATCGTGATGCCGAACCTGTCTCCGCCGGTTACCACGACCGATGCCGCGCGGGCCTACCGCAAGCGGATCCTGGCGGCAGTGCCCGAAGGGATTTCGTTCGAACCGCTGATGACCGCCTATCTCACCGACGGAACCGACCCCGCGGACCTTGCTCGCGGGAAGACGGACGGCGTGCTGACCGCGGCCAAGCTCTACCCCGCGAACGCGACGACCAACTCCGCGCACGGGGTGACTGACATCGCCCACCTGTCGCCGGTATTCGCCGCGATGGAAAGGGCCGGGCTGGTGCTCTGCGTTCACGGCGAGGTGACGACGGGCGATATCGACGTGTTCGACCGCGAGGCGGTGTTCATCGATCGTCACCTTTCGCCGATCGTGCGCGATTTTCCGGGGCTCAAGGTTGTGCTCGAACACATCACCACGCGCGAGGGGGTGGCGTTCGTAGAGGCGGCCGGGCCCAATGTGGCGGGGACGATCACCCCCCAGCACCTTCACATCAACCGCAACGCGATGCTGGTGGGCGGCATCCGCCCGCACGCCTACTGCCTGCCGGTGGCCAAGCGCGAGGAGCACCGGCTCGCGTTGCGCAAGGCGGCGACATCGGGCTCGGCGAAATTCTTCCTCGGCACCGACAGCGCGCCCCACGCCCGACACGACAAGGAAAGCGCCTGCGGGTGCGCCGGGATATTCAATGCTCCGTTCGCGCTCGAGAGCTACCTTCAGGTTTTCGACGAGGAGGACGCGCTCGACCGGTTCGAGCAGTTCGCCTCGCTCGCGGGACCGGCGTTCTACGGTTTGCCCGTCAACGAGGACATGGTGACGCTGCGGCGCGGCGAAGTGGTGGTGCCCGATGCGATCGAGGCGGGCGGCACGCCGGTCGTCCCGTTCCACGCAGGAGAAACGCTCAGCTGGCGGCTGGTCGCCTAGCCAGCAGGTCCCAGACGAACACTGCAATCGCGATCCAGATCGCGATGAAGGCGGCGACTTCGGCCGGGTGCAGCGGCTTGCCGAACACGGTCAGGCCCAGCACGAAGACGATCGTTGGCGCGAGGAACTGGACGAACCCCAGCGTCGAATAGCTCATCCGCCGCGCGGCTACCGCGAACAGCCACAACGGTATCGCGGTGGCGACGCCGCCGAGCATGATCGCCAGGCTCAACCCCCATTCGTGCCCGAACGAGGAACCGGTGGGGGAAGCGGCATACCAGCCGGCGAGCGCCAGTGCCGGCACCAGCAGGAGCATCGATTCGATCGTCAGGCCCGGCAGCGCGCCCACCGCCACCTGCTTGCGCACCAGCCCGTAGGTGCCGAAGCTCAGGGCGAGCGTGAGGCTGATCCACAACGTCGTCAGCGCGCCGCCCAGCAGCATGGCTATGCCGACCGCCGCGATGGCCACTGCGGTCCATCCGCGGCGCGACAGCCGCTCGCCGAGCAGTACCGTGCCGAGCAGAACGTTCACCAGGGGATTGATGTAGTAGCCGAGGCTCGCGGCGAAGACCTCTCCCGCCTGGATTGCCCAGACGTAAACCAGCCAGTTGATCGCGATGAGCACCGAAGAAAGCGCCAGCCAGGCAAGGGTGCGCGGGTTGCGCAGTGCAGCGGCGATCTCGGCCAGCTGGCGGCGGAAGGCCGCGATCACGAGGCACAGCGGCAGCGTCCACACGATCCGCCAGGCCACGAATTCGAACGGCGGAACGCTCTTAACGAGAATCAGGTAAAGCGGCAGGAAGCCCCAGATGAGGTAGGCGCCCAGCGCGGCAGGCAATCCGCTGGGGTGCTTGGGGTGGGCCTCGTTCATCTTCGCGCGCCCCTAGGCTCGCCGGTCCCGCCCCGCAAGCCGGGAAAAATCGGCGGGTTTCCCGCGGTTTGACTACAATCGGCAAAAATTTGCCAACCTGCACGCGCCGTTGCTGTCCGTTCAGTTTAACAGGTTTATTCCTGAACGGGACAGAAGGGGTGTGCACTCAGCCTCTCGGTCGCGAAAGACTCGAAAGGATAAACCGATGCAGAAGAACCCGATCAAGATCGCCGTGCTGGCCCTGGCCGTGCCGGGTCTGCTGGTCGCCGCACCGGTCGCCGCCGCGCCAGCGACGCACAGCGCCGCCTACGACAACAGCGTGGTTTGGGGCGACAATGCCGTCCAGCACAAGCGCCACAAGCACCGCGGACACGACCGCCATGACCGCTACGACAGCCGTTATTATGGCAATGGTTACGGTTACCAGCAGAGCAACTACGGCGAACCCGTCTACGCCAACACCCGCGTCTGGCGGGGTGAGGACGATCGCTACTACTGCCGCCGGTCCAATGGCACGACCGGCCTGGTCATCGGCGCCGCGGGCGGTGCGCTCCTCGGCCGCGAGATCGCCGGACGCTACGGCGACCGCACGCTGGGTGCGATCCTCGGTGCAGCGGGCGGTGCGCTTCTCGGCCGCGAGATCGCCAAGAGCGGCGCGCGTTGCCGCTGATCCGGGCCTGACAAGCTTCGCGGCCGTGCCCACCCGCGGCCGCAAGCGCGAACCCATTTCGGGGACGCGGAAGGCGTCCTTCGCTTCGGCGGAGGGCGCCTTCTTCTTTTGGCGCGCGCGATCGGCTAGAGGCGCGCGGGTGCGTCGCCTTGCCATTCTCGTGCCGCTGTTGCTCGCGGCTTCCGCGTGCGGAGAGGCTGAGCCCGATCGTTCGCTCCCGCCGCGCGACCCGCAGGTCGCGCAGGCGCTCGATGATCCCCTGATGACCGACCCCGACCTTTCGAGCCGCAACGAGGCAGCCGCCGCCTTGCGGGTAGAAAGCGACGCGTCGCTTCCGGTCCTGCCAACCACCCCCGAGGCCGCCAACGCCGCGCGGTCTGATGCGGCGCGGATCGTGGGCGGCGCGGACCGGCTGGTGCCGCTGGGGGAACCACAGGGCACCGGCGCCCCGCTCGCGGCGGACGCGGGGCCGCGGCAGCATCTGGAGGCGCTGGGTGCAGGTGCCCGCTGCCTCGACGCCTTGCAGGCCTCGGCGATCTGGGCAGCCCGGATGCCAGAGCCGATGCCGATCTATCCGCGCGGCGCCACGCTGGCGGCTGCGGGTTCCGACCGGCCGGGCTGCTCGGCGCGCGCGGTGGTCTTTTCCACGCCGGTGCCCCCGGCAGAGGTCCTGGCGTTCTACGCCGAGCGTGGCCGCAAGGCAGGCGCCGCGCCGCGATATTTGAGGGCGGGGACCGAGCTGCAATTGCGGGGTAGCAGCCGTCCGTTAGCCTACGATGTCCGGGTCCGGACCGAAGAAGACCGCACCCTAGTGCGGCTGGCGACTCTCGAGCGCTAGCCGTCGGTGGCGCGGCGCCGCTGTTCCCGGAAACCGGCTCCCAGGCTGGCGCGCGGCTGGTCCATCTCGGTGCTGGCGACCGGGTAGGCGCAGTAGTCGGCGGCGTAAAACGCCGACGGGCGGTGATTGCCCGACAGGCCGATGCCGCCGAACGGTGCCTTGCTGCTTGCGCCACTGGTCGGCCGGTTCCAGTTGACGATCCCGGCCCTGATGTTGGCCCAGAACCGGTTGTAGTCCTGCGGCGTTCCGCCGATCAGCGAGGCGGACAGGCCGAACCGCGTGTCGTTCGCCTCAGCGATGGCCTCGTCGAAATCATCGACCCTGATGACCTGCAGAAGGGGGCCGAACAGTTCGACGTCGGGCCGGTCGGCGATCGCCGTCACGTCGATGATCGCGGGGCTGACGAAGGGCAGGCTGTCGTCGGGGCGCTGCATGTGCTTGATCGCCTTGCCGCCGTGCGAAAGCAGGTAGAGGAAGCTTTCGGACAACTGGTCGGCGGCCTGGTTGTCGATCACCGGACCCATGAACGGGGCGGGATCGGCGAAGGGTTCACCGAAGATGATCCGGTCGGCTAGCGCCTTCACCTCGCCGAGCAGCGGCTCGTACATGCTCGACTTCACGACCAGCCGGCGTGCCGCAGTGCAGCGCTGGCCCGCGGTGGTGAACGCGCTCTGGATGACGAGGACCGCGGCGTCGGTGACCTTGGGCGTGTCGAGCACGACGATCGGGTTGTTGCCACCCATTTCGAGCGCGACGATCTTGCCCGGGTTTCCGGCAAGTTTCTTGTTGATCGCGATGCCGGCGCGGGCGCTGCCGGTGAACAGGACCCCGTCGATGTCGCGGTGCGCGACGAGCGCCTGGCCCTCTGCCGGCCCGCCGTGGAGACACTGGACGACCGCTTCCGGTATCCCTGCGCGGTGAAAGCACCCCGAAAGGAATTCGCCAACCGCCGGCGTCTTCTCGCTCGGCTTGAAGACCACGGTGTTCCCGGCGACCAGTGCGGGGACGATGTGACCGTTGGGCAGGTGCGCGGGGAAGTTATAGGGTCCCAGGACCGCCATCACCCCGTGGGGCTTGTGGCGCACCGCCGCGGTACCCTGTAGGGCGTTGTCGAACTTCTTCTGGCCGGTCCGCTCGGCATAGGCATTGACCGAGATGTCCACCTTGGCGACCACCGATTCCACTTCGGTGCGGGCTTCCCACAGCGGCTTTCCGGTCTCGCGCGCGATCAGTTCGGCCAGAGCATCGTTCTGCCGGCGCACTTCGTTGGCAAAGCGGCGGACGAGTTCCACTCGTGTCGCCAGCGGTTTGGCCGCCCACTCCGGCCAGGCGCGCCGCGATTGCTCGACCGCCGCGTCGACGTCGCCGGACATCCCGCGCCACAGTTCCCTGCCCGTGGCCGGTTCGATCGAGACTATATCGCTAGGGGACACTGTGTGCGGCAAACCTCGGAAATTTGGTGATTTTTAAAGACTCGCCTTTGGTTAGGCGCTGTGGTTAACTTTACCCGGCTTCCGGCCCTTCTAGCCTTTCGCCCCTTTCGAGCAAATGCCGATAAGTGGTGAATTTGCCCAGAATGGCACGGAGAGCGACGACAGGGGAATGATCCGGCAGGAACAGGGATCGACCGCCTCGGGCGGATGGTTCGAAATAGCCGAGGTCGCCAGCAAGGATCAGGTCTGAAAACCGGCACTTTCGCAGGGTGCCATCAGGCGCGCGCATTGTGCGGGCGCCAACGAGGAGAACGACCATGACTTCTTCAAAATCCAGGCTGACGGCGCTCGCGCTGGGTACGTCGGCGGTTACATCGGCGGGGCTGGCGCTCGCTTCGATGACAGCGGCGCCAGCCGCAGCAGCGGAGTGCCTTCTCGATACCGCCGATGACGATGTGGCGGGTCCGGGCGATTTCGACGAAGGCGCAACTTCGGCGGGCGGCGGTACGCTGGCGTGCGGCAACACCTCGACGGCAACCGGGGCGGTTTCGACCGCGGTCGGTGCGTCGGCCACGGCCACCGGGGACGTGACGGTGGCGGTCGGTACGGTTTCGTCCGCGACGGGTGATTCGGCCACCGCCGTGGGCGCGTTTTCGATCGCTGATGCCAACGGCGCGACCGCGGTCGGCGGGGGTGCCCAGGCCAGCGGACCCGGAGCGATTGCCATCGGTTCCGATCCGCTGATCACGACCCGGACGGTCGCGACCGGCGCCTCGAGCATCGCGATCGGCAGGACCGCGCTTGCGACCGGGATCGATGCGGTTGCGATCGGTGGCGACGACGCCGGGACCGGAGCCCGCGCGACCGCCAATTCCACCACCGCCGTCGGCGGGGAATCGCAGGCTACGCAGGCCGGCGCATCGGCGTTTGGCTGGCGCGCGGTCGCCACGGGGGTCCGCGCGACCGCGCTCGGGCACCTGACGGTTGCGAGCGGAACCCGCTCGACCGCGGTCGGCGAGGCTGCCGTCGCGTCGGGCGATTATGCGATTGCCGTCGGAGACGAATCGGTCGCTTCGGGCGCGGGGGCGGTGACCAACGGGTCGTTCAGCGAGGCCCGCGGCATCCAGTCGACCGCATCCGGGTATTCGGCAGAAGCGACCGGCGACTATGCGGTCGCCACCGGGGCGCAAAGCCAGGCAAGCGGCTACGCCTCGACCGCGACGGGTTCGTTCGCCTATGCGACCGGCGATCAATCGACCGCCAATGGTTTCTCCGCCGAGGCGACCGGAGCCGGTTCGACCGCGATCGGCTATAACACGGCGGCGACCGGGACGACTTCGACCGCACTCGGCAACCTCGCGCAAGCGACCGGTGCCGACGCCGTCGCGATCGGCGACCAGGCGGTCTCCTCGGGCCTGAATTCGGTTTCGGTAGGCAGCGAAAGCCAGGCGACCCAGGCGGGCACGTCTGCGTTCGGCTGGCAGGCGTCTGCGACCGGCGTGCGCTCCACTGCGCTCGGGCACCTCGCGACGGCCTCGGCGACGCGATCGGTCGCGATCGGGGAGGGCGCGATCGCATCGCCGGGGGTGACCCCGTCGGGAGCGCCCTCGCTCGGAACCTCGGTCGCGATCGGCAATCTCGCCCAGGCCACCAACGAGGATTCGGTGGCGGTGGGCGATCTTGCGGTTGCCTCGGGCTTCCACTCGACCGCAATCGGCGGGGAAGCCGTCGCCAGCGGGACGGGCGCCCAAGCGTTCGGCTGGCAGGCCTCGGCAACCGGCGGGCAATCGACCGCCCTTGGCCGCCAGGCAAACGCCGGCGGCTTCCAGTCGACCGCCCTCGGCCAGAGCGCCAACGCGGCGCAAGCGGGTTCGACCGCGGTGGGCTTTGCCGCCACGACCACGCGTGCCAACCAGGTCGCGCTGGGCGGAACCGGCTCGTCGGTGACGGTGGGCGACATCGCCGCCAGCACCGCGGCGCAGTCAGGTCCCACCTTCGTCGCGACGGTCGACAATTCGGGCACGCTGGGACGGGGGGTTACGACGGCCTCGCTTGCGACCGCAGCGTCGCTCGCAACCACCAACGCGAACGTTTCGGCATTGCAGACGGCGACAGCCGCCAACACGGCGAGCATCACCAATCTGCAGACACTGACCGCCGCGCAGCAGAACCAGATCACCTCGCTCTTCGGCGGGCTCGACAAGGCATACGAAGGTGTCGCGATGGGGCTGGCGATGGAATCGCCCGCGCTGCCCGCCGGCACAAACTTCGGCCTTTCGGGCGGTATCGGCTATTTCCAGAAGAACGCTGCCGGCACGCTCGCGGTCGCGGCACGGGTGGGCGAGAACGCATCGCTCTCGGCCGGCCTCGGGGTCGGCTTCGACAGCGGGGAGGTCGGCGCACGGGGCGGCTTCCAGGTCGCGTGGTAAGCGACTAGACCTGACGCATGACGCTCAGATCGTGCATACGAGAAATGCCGGGGCGACTTGTCCCGGCATTTCTCGTCTCGCTTGCCTGCCTCGTGCCCGCGCCTGCCGGAGCGCAAGGCGTTCCGGCAGTCCAGGCTCCGCCTGCCTCGCGCCCGGTTCCCGATCAGCTTGAGCTGTCCAAGCTCATCTGGTCCACCATGCTCGCGGTCGACCATGCCAATCGCTCGGGCAACTATTCGGTGCTCCGCGATCTCGGCGCGCAAGGGTTCCAGATCAACAACGACGCGGCCCGGCTCGGCCAGATCTTTGCCGGGCTTCGCAGCAGCCGGATCGATCTTTCGAATTCCCTGCTCGTCCCTCCGACCTACACCGAGCCGCCGCGCCAGATCCAACCCGATGTTTTCGAGGTGAAGGGCCTGTTCCAGCTGCGGCCGACGGCCCTGCAGTTCGATATGTATTTCCAGTGGGAGCAAGGACGCTGGAAACTGTTCGGAATCGACATTCAGCCGGTCCAGATGGTGGAGGCGATGCCCGCTGCGGTGATGCCGCCCCCACCCGCCCGGCAACAGGACCCGGTGCCGCGCAGGCGCTGATCAGGCGCTCGCTGCGGCTGCCGGCGGGGCGCCGAGCGCGTTGCCAAGGCGCCGAATGGCCGCGATCTCGTCCATCAGAGGCGACCAGTCGTCGCGCTCGTCGATCGCCGACCAGAGCTGTTCGACCCGGTCGATGACGAGCGAGGGCGGTGCCGGCTCGTCCCACAACGGGTGAGAGGCCCCCGCTGGCTCGTAGCTTTCGAAGGCTTCGGCAAGCGCGCCATCGGCAACGCGGCCGAAACGGTGCCGGTGAAAGAAGCTGTCCGGCGGCTCGCCGCTTTCCCGCATCGCGGTCTCGCACGCCGCGACGAGCGCCGCGTCGCGTTCCTCGCCCTGCGATGCCAGTCCCAGCCGCCACAGCCAGCGGCGGCGGATATGCGCCATGTAGAGCGGTCCGAACCGCTCGAGCGCGGTGAGCAGCGGCGGCGCCTCGGCCACGCCGCGCAGAGCGATCGCGAGCTGTCCGCAATTCCAGTAGAGCGCCTCTGGCTGGCGGCCGAAGGCATAGAGGCCCGCATGGTCGAAATAGGCGGCGGTAAACCCGGCGTCCCATTCGGGCAGGAAGCGCCACGGACCATAGTCGAAGCTTTCGCCCGTGACGTTCATGTTGTCGGTGTTGAGCACCCCGTGGACAAAGCCCGCCACCATCCAGCTGGCGGCAAGGTCGGCGAGCCGTTCGACCACCTGATGCATCAGGATGACGGCTGGCTCTTCGCGGCACGGTGCGTCGAGCGGGGGAAGGGGTCCGGGAAACTGGGACAGGCAATAACCTATCAGTTCCTTCATCTGTTGCGCCTCCTCCAGCGCGGCGAGGCGCTGGAAGCTGCCGATGCGGATGTGCCCGTGGCTGAGCCGCACGAGCACGGCGGAACGGGTGGGCGACGGCTCGTCGCCGCGCCAGAGTTCCTCACCCGTCTCGACGATCGAGAACGTCCGGCTGGTGTTAACGCCGAGCGCCTCGAGCATCTCGGTCGCCAGCAGTTCGCGCACCGCGCCCTTCAGCGTCAGCCGGCCATCCGCGGTGCGGCTCCACGGCGTCGTGCCGGACCCCTTCGTTCCGAGTTCGAGCAGGCGGCCATCGGTGCTTCGCATCTGCGCGAAGGTGAACCCGCGCCCGTCGCCGATCTCGGGGTTGTACACGCGAAACTGGTGGCCGTGATACCGCAGGGCGAGCGGCCCGGGCAGCGTGCCAGGTAGCGGTTCGAAGCGCGCGAAGCGGGCAATCCATTCGTCATCCGCGAGTCCCGACAGACCTACGGCGGCTGCCGCGCGGTCGTTGCGCCAGCGCAGGATCGCTTTCGGAAAATCCGCTGGTTCGACCGGGTCGGCAAGCCAGTCTGCGAGTTCGAGGAGGGGCCGTTCGGGCCGGTATACGGCAGGTTGCTCTCCGGCGTTCATCCGGCGATAGTGGGGACATGGGCGCGGCGGTGCAAGGCGCGCCCGCGAATACGGAAGGGGCCGCACCGACACGATGATCTGGGACCAGGCGGCGGCATGAGCGCGGAGCAGGCCGCGCCACCGCGCATCCTCCATCTCCATTCGACGTTCGCCAGCGGCGGCAAGGAACGCAGGGCGGTCCGGCTGATGAATGCCTTCGGACCGAAGGTTCATCATGCGATCGTATCCGGCGTCCCGGGGCAAACGTCCGCAGCCGCGGAGATAAGTCGGGCGCTCAAGGTCGCGTGGCCGAAGGATTTCCCGCCCTTGCAGGGCCGTCCGACGCCGGGCCGGCTCAAGAGGATTGCCGAGGCGATGCGCGGCTACGACCTCGTGCTGACCTACAACTGGGGCGCGATGGACGCGGTGATGGCGAGCACGCTGTTCGGGGAGGCGTTCGGCTTGCCGCCGCTGATCCACCACGAGGACGGCTTCAACGAGGACGAGCAACGCCGTCTCAAGCCGGCGCGCAACCTCTACCGGCGGATTGCACTGGGCCGGGCGAGAGGGTTGGTGGTCCCGTCCGAGACGCTCGAGGAGATCGCGCTGACGACATGGGCCCAGCCGATCGGCCGCGTGCGGCGCATCGCGAACGGGATCGATACCGAAGCCTTCGCAAAGGCGCCCAGGGCCGACGCGCTACCGGGGCTGGTCAAGCGCCCCGGCGAATTCTGGGTCGGAACGCTGGCGGGTCTGCGCCCGGTCAAGAACCTTTCCGCACTGGTCCGCGCGGTCGCCCCGCTACCCGAGTTCTGCCAGCTCGTCATCGTGGGCGAGGGACCCGAGCGCGAGGCGATCCGCGCCGAGGCGGAGCGTCTCGGCATCGAACACCGGGTGCACCTTGTCGGCCATGTACAGGCGCCCGAGCGGTTCGTCGCACTGTTCGATCTGTTCGCGCTCTCCTCGCATTCCGAACAGTTCCCGATTTCGCTGGTCGAGGCGATGGCAGCCGGCCGCCCGGTCGCGGCCTATGACGTCGGCGACGTGGCCGGGATGGTCGCAACCGAGAACCGGCCGCTGATCGTGCCGCCCGGCGACGAGGACGCGCTGTCGCGAGCAATCGGGTCCCTGCTCTACGATACCGAGGCGCGCGCCGCGTTGCGCAGGGCGAACCGGGCGAGGGCGCGCGAGGAATTCGACGAGAAGACCATGATCGCCGCCTATCGCCGGCTCTACGCTAGCGCCATGGGCCGGCCGACCCTCCCCTAGGCGGCATCGCGGTGCCTGCGCGCCGCGCTTCACGGGGCGTTCACCGGCCGGGGGACATCCGGGATTCGACATTGAATTGAACCGCCCATCGGCTAAAGACCGCGCGCACCAGACCCTTCCCCAGCACGAGACGACCGACGCCTGTGGCCCTTCGACCAGACAGCGACCTGACCCCCGAGGAAAAACGCGCCCGCGCGCAGGCCGCGCAGGAAGACGTTCTCCTGCGCGAGGTCGACGAGGCGGTGCGGCAGGACCAGTATGCGGAAGCCGCGCAGAAATATGGCAAGGTGATCGTCGCGGCAGCCGTGCTCGTGCTTGCCGCATTCGGCGGATACCTTTTCTGGGACAGCCGCCAGGATGCCCGGAGCGAAGCCGATAGCGAGCAGCTGGTGCGGGCGCTCGACGAAGTGCAGCGCGGCAACCTCGCCAGCGGCGACGAGGCCCTGGTCCCGGTGATCGACGACGGAACCGACGGCGCCCGCGCCGCCGCGCTGTTGCTCAAGGCCGGGATCGCAATGGAGCAGAACAAACCCGCCGAGGCCGCGGCGCTTTACGAGCAGGTATCGGCCGACGACCGGGTGCCCGAGGCGTTCCGCAACCTTGCTACGATCCGCTTCGTCGCGGCGCGTTACGACACCATGAAGCCGGCCGAAGTGGTCGCCCGGTTGAAGCCGCTGGCTGTGCCCGGAAGCGCGTGGTTCGGCCCTGCGGGAGAACTGGTAGCGATGGCCTATCTCGACCAGGGCAACCAGGCCGAAGCCGGCGCGCTGTTCGCAGCAGTCGCGCGTGACAAGAACACGTCCGACAGCTTGCGGTCGCGGGCGCGCCAGATGGCGGGCCTTCTCGGCGTCGATGCGATCGACGATGTCGATACCGTGATCGGCGAGACCGCGGCTGGCGCCGCCCAATGACCATTTCTAGGACCGTGATCCCGATGACAACTGCCAACGCCTTTCGCACCGCCGCCCGCTCGGGCGTCGCCCTCGCGCTTGCGCTGGGCCTGTCGGCCTGCGCCGGCGGGCTGTTCGGCGGAGGCAAGGACAAGAAGGTGACCCCGACCGTGGGCAACCGGGTGCCCGTGCTCTCGCGGATCGAGACGGCGAAAGTCGACCCCGCGCTTGCCGGAATTTCGGTGGTCCTGCCACCCGAACGGACCAACGCGGAATGGCCGCAGGCCGGCGGCAATGCCGGCAAGAGCTACGGCCACCTCGCGCTTCCCGCCAACCTTGCCCGGGCCTGGACCGCGTCGGTCGCCGGCTCGAGCGACCGACGCCGCCTCGCTGCTGCGCCCGTGGTGGGCGATGGGAAGCTTTTCGTCGCCGATTCCGACGGCGTCGTCAGCGCGTTCGATGCGCAGAGCGGTCGCAAGTTGTGGTCGCAGGCCGCCGAAGTTGGCGGTAATCTGCGGCCGGCCAATTTCGGCGGCGGCGTCAGCTTCGACGGCGGCCGGGTCTATGCCACCAACGGCGTAGGCGAGGTGCTGGCGCTCGACGCAAACACCGGCGCGCAGGTCTGGAAGGTAAAGCCGGCCGGCCCGCTGCGTGGTGCGCCGACGGTCGCGTTCGGTTCGGTCTACGTCATGACCCAGGACAACCAGCTGATCGCGCTGTCGGCCGGCGACGGCAAACAGCAGTGGAGCGAATCGGGATCGACCACCCAGACGGGCCTATTCGGCGTCGCGTCGCCCGCCGCGGCGCAGGGCACGGTGATTGCCGGCTATTCGAGCGGCGAGCTGGTCGCCTATCGCTACGAGAACGGCCGCACTCTGTGGGCGGATGCGCTCGCCCGCACGTCGATCTCGACCGAAGTCGGCGCGCTGTCGGATATCGACGCCGATCCGATCATCGACCAGGGGCGGGTCTACGCGCTTGGCCAGGGCGGGCGCATGGCGGCCTACGAGCTCGTCACCGGGCAGCGGATCTGGGAACTCAACCTCGCCGGAATTTCGACCCCGGCGGTCGCGGGCGAGTGGATCTTCACGCTGACCGACGATGCCCGCCTGCTGGCGATTGCGCGCGGCAGCGGCCGGGTGCGCTGGGTCTCCGATCTCGGGCGGTGGAAGAACCCCGAGAAGAAGAAGGACCCGCTGTTCTGGACCGGGCCGGTCCTGGCGGGGAACGCGCTGTGGGTCGCCAATTCGGAAGGCCAGATCTACCGCGTCAGCATTGAGGAAGGCTCGGCGAGCCTGTTCCAGACGCTGAAGGATCCGATCGCCCAGGCGCCGGTAGTTGCCGGCGGGACGCTGTACGTCCTCGACGAGGGCGGCACGATACACGCCTTCCGCTGAGCCGGCAGCGCGGCGGGCGGTTACCGGCTGTTTAACCCTTACTCGCTAACGCGGGCGCGTGACCGACGCGCGTCCCACTGCATTGCCCGATGCCCCGCCGCGGAGCGACGTCTCGCCGTGGGTGGGTCTGGCGGGACTTGCGGGGCTGTTCGCGTGGATCGCGGTCTGCCGCCACTGGCCGCTGATCGCCGAGACCCTGGCCGTTCCCGGGCCGCGCGCCCGACTTGACGGTCCCCATGCCGCGGTCGCCGCGATGCTGTTCTCCACCGCGCCGATGGTCGCGGTCTCGTTGCTGGTCGACAAGGTCCATCGCCGTGCGTCGACCGGCATCGACTGGTCGAAGCCCGCACCGCTCGCGCAGACCGCGGCGACTTCCGCGGTCAAGCTGGCCGGCCTGTGGGCGACATGGATAATCATGGCCTGCGGCTACGCGCTCGGTCGCTGGTACTGGGACGGACAATACCTGTTCGCGATGCAGGTGCTCGAGGCGGCGGCGATCCCCCTGTTCGTACTGTCGATACCCTATGTCGTGTGGCTCGACCGGTATCTCGAAAGCCCGCGCGACCATGCCTGGCACTTCGGCGCCATGCTCTTGGGACGCGAGGCGCACGATTTCGAGGCGGTGAAGAAGCACTGGCGTGCATGGATCATCAAGGGCTTCTTCGGCGCGTTCATGATCTCGATCCTGCCGCCGGGGTTCGCTGCCTCCGTGAACGCCGATTACGCCGGCATCGCGAGCGATCCGGCGGCACTCGGCATGGCGCTGATCATGCTGCTGTTCCTTGTCGACGTGCAGATCGGGACGGTCGGCTACCTGATGACCTTCCGCCCGCTCGACGCGCACATCCGCAGCGGCAACCCCTATCTTGCCGGCTGGCTCGCCGCGCTGATGTGCTACCCGCCGTTCGTGTTCGCGATCATGGGCTCGGGCCTCCTCGGCTACGAGTTCGGCACCCCGGGGCAGGGGGACGCCAACTGGACGGTCTGGCTTGCCGGCCAGCCGCTGCTCCTGTGGACCTGGGCGGCGCTGCTGGTGGCGCTCACCGCCATTTATGCCTGGGCGACGGTCGCGTTCGGCCTCCGGTTCTCCAACCTCACCTATCGGGGAGTCCTGACGGGCGGTCCATACCGCTTCACCCGCCACCCGGCCTATCTCAGCAAGAACCTGTTCTGGTGGCTGTCGACGCTGCCGTTCCTCGTCACCAACGCCTCGGCGACCGATGCGGTGCGCAACGTCGCGAGCCTGCTGCTCGTCAACCTCATCTACTACTGGCGCGCACGGACCGAAGAGGACCACCTGTGGCACGAGGACGCGAAGTACCGGGCCTATCACGCTTGGATGAGCGAACACGGGCTCGTCACCGCGCCGCTCACCCGGCTCAAGCGCCGCCTCGGCGTGCGGGTGCGCGGGTTCGATCCGGTCGCCGAGCCTGCGGAATAGTCAGAAGCTGTACTTGTAGACCCGGGTGATGTCGCCGTTCCACTCGCCGTGGAACTTGTCGAGCAGCCGCTGGGCGGGCACCTTCCCGCTGGCGACGATCTCCTCGAGCGTTTCCAGGAAGCCGGTCTCGTTGTCGCCGCTGGAATTGAGTTCGCCGCGCGCCGCAAGACCGGCGCGGGCGATCCCCAGCACTTCGGGCGCGATGTCGCGCAACGTGCGCCCGCCCGGGACCGGTGCGTCGAGCGCGAGCTTCGGTACGCTCGATCGGAGGGTCTCGCGCTCTTCCATCGACCAGTCTTTGACGAGGTCCCATGCGGCGTCGAGCGCGCCCTGATCGTACAGCAGGCCGACCCACAGCGCGGGCAGGGCGCAGATCCGGCTCCACGGTCCCCCGTCGGCGCCGCGCATCTCGAGGAACGACTTCAGACGCACTTCCGGAAAGGCTGTCGACAGATGGTCCCACCAGTCGCTCATCCGCGGCTTCTCGCCCGGCAGCACCGACAGATCGCCGTCGAGGAAATCGCGGAAGCTGAGGCCGGCGGCGTCGATGTACCTGCCGTCGCGGAAGACGAAATACATCGGCACGTCGAGCATGTAGTCGGCATAGCGTTCGTACCCGAACCCGTCCTCGAAGACGAACGGGATCATTCCGGTGCGCTGCGGATCCGTGTCCGACCAGATGTGGCTGCGATAGCTGAGATAGCCGTTGGGCCGCCCTTCCGTGAACGGCGAGTTGGCGAACAGCGCGGTAGCGAGCGGCTGAAGCGCAAGGCTGACGCGGAACTTCTGCGCCATGTCCGCCTCGCTCGAATAGTCGAGGTTAGTCTGGATCGTGCAGGTCCGCAGCATCATGTCGAGACCCAGCGTGCCGACCCGCGGCATATGCCGCATCATGATTTCGTAGCGGCCCTTGGGCATGATCGGGAGTTCTTCGCGGGTCTTGTCGGGCCACATGCCGAGCCCGAGGAAACCGACCCCGCACTGCTCGCCGATCGCCTTCACCTGCGTCAGGTGGCGGCCGGTCTCGGCGCAGGTCTGGTGCAGGTTCACCACCGGCGCGCCCGACAGCTCGAGCTGGCCCGCGGGCTCGAGGCTGACGGTCCCGTCCGGCCCGCTCATCGCGATGACCTTTCCGTCCTCCTCGACCGGGCTCCAGCCGAACCGGGTCAGCGACATCAGGAGATCGCGAATGCCGCAGGCCTCGTCATACGAGGGGGCATGAAAATCGGGCAGCTTGTAGACGAGCTTCTCGTGCTCGGTGCCGATTCGCCACGCCTCGCGCGGCTTTTCGCCTGCGGCCATTGGGGCCACGAGCTGCTCGCGGCTTTCGATGATGGGGTCGTCCGCTTCGGAGGCCTGCCGCGTGCTCATGCCGGTGGCCCTAGAAAACGCAAAAGCTGTGCGCCAGCGATTTAATCGCGTCCCGCTGACCAGTCGCCCGCCGTGCCCATCCAGAGCGCGGTCGCGGCGATTGCCGCGGTCTCGCCGCGCAGGATCCGCGGGCCGAGCGTGATGGGGAGCGCCTGCGAATGGGCGCGGATGGCGGCGCGCTCATCGTCGTCGAAGCCGCCTTCGGGACCGGTCAGCAGGGCGGCCGGCGATCCGGCGCGCGAGAAGACCCCCGCCGCAGGTTCGCCGCCGCACTCGTCCGCGAACAACAGCGCCCGGCCCGCCGGCCAGTCGCGCAGGAGGGCCGACAGCGCCAGCGGTTCGGCGATTGCGGGCAGCGCGGTCCGGGCGCATTGCTCGGCCGCCTCGATCATCACCGTCCTGGCGCGATCGGGATTGAGCTTGTCCGCGACGCAGCGGCGAGTCACCACGGGCTGGATCCGCGCGACCCCCAGTTCGGTCGCCTTCTCGATTACCGTGTCGAACCGGTCCTTCTTGAGCAGCGCGGCACAGAGCCAGAAATCGGGCACCTCCTCGCGTGGGCGCAGCCGCTCGACCGGCTCGAGCGCCACCTCGCGCCGGTCTGCCGCCACTACCCGCGCGGCCCATTCGCCGGTCTCGTCGTCGCACAGGACAACCGCGTCGCCTGGCGAGGCGCGCATCACCCGCGACAGGTAGTGCGCCTGGTTGCCGCCCACCGCAACTATCGCGCCCGCAGCGAGCGGCGGCGGGACGAACAGGCGCGGCGCGCTGCGGGGCGGCCACGCGGGGCGCATCGGAGAGGGGATTGCTGGCATGATCGGGCGCTGTCCTACATGGTGGGTTTGTGCCAAGGAAGGGCCATGCCGCGGTTCCCGCTCCCGATGCAGTCGCCTGTCATTGCCGGCAAACCGGGACCGGCTTTTGCTGCTCAGGACAGTGTGACACGTGTGACACGCCCAGCTTGCGCCCGGGTTGACGTCGCGTGACCGACGACGCGATCGTCCCCGATACCCAGCACCGCGGGATCGTGGCCTCGCTGCCGCAACTCCCCCGCGATCTTGCCATGCTCGCGCGGTTCGACCGGCCGATCGGCTGGTGGCTGCTGTTCTGGCCCTGCGCGTGGGGCGTGTGGCTGGCGGGCGCGGGGTGGCAGCTTGGGCTGCTCGGCTGGCTGCTTCTCGGCAGCATCGCGATGCGCGGGGCGGGGTGCGTCTACAACGACATCGTCGATGCCGATCTCGACCGGCAGGTTGCGCGGACCGCCAGCCGCCCGGTCGCAAGCGGCCGCATATCGACCCGCGCCGCGTGGTTCTGGCTTGCCGCGCTGTGCGCGGTCGGCCTTGTCGTCCTGCTGCAACTGCGCTGGCAGGCGCAGCTCGTCGCGCTGGCCAGCCTTGCCCTGGTCGCCGCCTATCCCTTCATGAAGCGGATCACGTGGTGGCCGCAGGCGTGGCTGGGTCTCGTCTTCACCTGGGGGGCGCTCGTCGGCTGGACCGAAATCCGGCTCGATCATCCCGGCGTCGTGGCCGCGCTTTATGCCGGCGCGTTCTTCTGGTGCATGGGCTACGATACGATCTACGCGTTGCAGGACCGCGAGGACGACGCACTGGTCGGGATTCGGTCGAGCGCGCTGCGGCTGGGCGACGCGGTCCAGGCCGCGGTGCTCGCGTTCTATTGCCTCGCACTCACGCTGTGGGGCCTAGCGTTCTGGCTGCTGCGCGCGGACTGGATCGCACTCCTCGCGCTGGCGCCTGTGGCTGCGCACCTCCTGTGGCAGGGGCTGACCCTCGACTCGGCCGATCCTACCAACCCGCTCGCCCGGTTCCGCTCGAACCGGACCGCGGGCCTGCTCATGGCCGCGGCGTGCTTCGTCGCCGGCAATGCGTGAGGGCAGCGGTCGGTGTGCAACCTCTACCGCATGACGAAGACCGCTGCCGAGGTCGCGAACTGGTTTGAAGCGATCAACGAAGCGGCCGGCGCCAACTTCGCGGAGGAACTCTATCCCGGCTATCCCGGGCTCGTCGTCTCGGAAGGGCGGGTGCGCGCGATGAACTGGGGGTTTCCGGTCGTCCTCAAGGGCAAGAAGGGCCAGCCATTGAAGCCCAAGCCAGTGACGAACGCGCGCGACGACAAGCTGACCACCGCTTTCTGGCGCGACAGCTTCGCCAGGCGGCGCTGCCTCATCCCGGTAACGCAATGGGCCGAAGCGGAGGGAAAGCCCGGACGGATGACCCGGACATGGTACAGCCTCGCGGGCCACGATCTCTTCGCCGTCGCCGGGCTGTGGCGGCCGACGGCGGAATGGGGTCATTCCTACACGATGGTCATGGCCGATGCCTGTTCGCAGATGGTCGAGGTCCATGACAGGATGCCGGTAATCCTCACCCGCGAGCAATGGGGCCCGTGGCTCGGGGGCGCGGAGCACGAGGCGCTGGCGCTTGCACGTACTTGCGACCTTGAACTGGCGGTGGAGCGGACCGACGCTCTGTGGGTGACCGGCGAGCGCCCGGCGCAGAATCCGCTGTTCTAGGCCTGCCGTGACGAACCCGCCGCGCTTCCTTACCACGGGGCAGGAATACCTGCTCGCGCTGGCGGCCGCAGTGGTCACGGCGAATGCCTATTACATCCATCCCATCATCGGCGATGTCGCTCAACACTTTGGCGTCAGCGCCGCGCGCATCGGGCTGGTGCCGGCGCTGAACCAGCTTGCGGTCGCGGTCGGCATCCTGTTGTTGCTGCCGCTTGGCGACCGATACTCGAACCGGACGCTCACGATCGTGTTCACGACCGGGCAATGCGCGGGCCTCGTCACGATGACGGTCGCGCGCGACTTCGCGCTCTTCACCGCCGGATCGACCCTGCTGGGGTTCTTCACAATCGCGCCTTACCTGCTGCCGGCCTACGCCTCCAAGCGCGTCGCGCCCGACCGGCTCGGCCACGTGACCGCTACGCTGACTGCCGGGGTCATCTTCGGCATCCTGATCGCGCGGGTGGGGGCGGGCGTGGTTGCGCACTATTTCGGCTGGCGGACCGTCTACTGGCTGGCCAGCGGCGCGATGATCGCGATCACCGTCGCTCTGCCCCGGATCATGTCGGGCGCACCTGCCGAGCGCGAGGCGAGCCCGCTTTCGTACGGGCGACTGCTGCTGTCGCTCGTCACGCTCGCGCGCACGCACCGCGAGATCCTGATCTCGGGCGCGATCCAGGGGATCGGTTTCGGCCAGTTCATCGCGTTGTGGCTGGGCCTCGCGTTGCACTTCACCGGCCCCGAGATGAATTACGGTACCGACGTGGTCGGCTACCTCGCCGGCTTTGCGGCCGTCAGCGTGTTCACGACGCCGATGTGGGGAAGGATGGCCGACCGGATCGGTCCGCGCCGCGCGCGCGTGACGTTCGCGCTCGTGCAGACCGCCGGGTGCGCTCTGTTGCTGCCGTTCGGCTGGAACCTGTGGCTGCTGATGATCCCGCTGCTGCTGGGCAACGTCGTCGGCCCGGCGATCGACGTCACCAGCCGCATGACCTTCCTGTCGCTCGCGCCCGAAGTGCGCACGCGGCTGACGACGATCTATATCGTGATGATGTTCGTGGGGGGTGGCGCGGGGAGCCTGGCGGGCACGGCGGTATTCGATGCCTTCGGTTGGACCGGAACCGCGCTCTACGTCAGTGCTTCCTGCCTCGTCCTCACCGCGCTCAGCGTGGTCGGATATCGCCTTTACGGATCGGGCGAGAGGGACGGGACTTCACGGGTATAGCTCACGATCTCCCACTCGATTCCGTCCCAGTCGAAGAAGTAGAAGCGCCGGCCCGGCTCGTAGTCGCCATGGTTGATCGCCTCGAGGCCTGCCTCGACCACGACGCGTTCGGCGGACTCGAGATCGTCCACCACAAGCGCGACGTGCTGCAATGGCCGGCCTTTCTCGAACGGCCCGCGGATGTCGGGATGGCAGTAAAGCGCGACATAGGCATCGTCGTTTCCGCAATGGATCGTCCGGCCGCCCATAAGCGAAGGCCCTTCCCAACGCCGCCGCCAGCCGGCCAGCCGGCCAAGCAGGTCGGCCATGCGATCGGGGTCCGAGACCGAGATGTTGACGTGTTCCAGCGTGCCCGTGGGCATCGTTCGCCTCCTGCTGTTCGATGCGGATCGAATCGTCCGCTTGGCGTTGATGCAACCTCAAGCTAGGTTGAGGTCAAGGAGATTCGCGATGAGGTTGCGATCCACCGACCTGTTGTCGATTGGAGAACTCGCGCGGCGCACCGGACTCAGCGTGTCTGCGATCCGCTATTACGAGGCGCGCGGCCTGGTCGAGCCGATCCGAACCGCCGGAAACCAGCGGCGATTCCTGCGGGGCGACATCCGCCGGTTGAGCTTCGTGCTGATCGCGCAGCACCTCGGTCTCTCGCTTGCCGAGATTGAGGGCGAACTGGCCCGCCTGCCACAGGGGCGCAACCCGACGGCGGCAGATTGGAAGCGGATCAGCCGCCGCGTGCGCAGCGCGATCGATGCGAAGATCGCGACGCTCGAGAAGACCCGGGCGGACCTCGATGGATGCATCGGCTGCGGTTGCCTGAGCCTGAGGAAATGCAGGCTCTACAATCCGGGGGACCGCTGGGGCGAAAGCGGCGCGGGACCGCGGGTCCTGCGCTGATACCGCGGGGATCTAGTGCTCGGGCGCCAGGTCGGGGTCGAGATCGCGCGGGCGGGCAAAGTGGACGAGCCTTGCGCACGGCGCGCCAAGCTCGGTCCAGTCTTCCAGGTCAAGTTCGAGCAGCGCGAACGACGCGGTGGGAAACTTGACCGCCGCTTCGTCGAACAACGCATTTTCGTTGGCGGGAGGGATGAGCTTGAGCAGGACGTCCTGCATCCCGGGATTGTGGCCCGCCATCAGCACCGCCGCGGCATCGCCGCAGCCTTGCAGCACCTCGATCAGCGTCTCGACGTCGGCAAGGTAGATGCGCTGGTCCCAGCGGACATCGGCACCGGGCATGGCCTCGGCCAGGGTGGCCTTTACCCGTTCTGCGGGGCTGGCGACGACGAGATCGAAATCGATGCCCCGTTCGCCGATGTGTTCGCCGATCAGCCGCGCGCCGCGGCGACCGCGGTCGTTCAAGCCGCGATCGAAGTCGCGCTGGCCGATGTCGTCCCAGTCGGACTTGGCGTGACGCAGCAGGCCGAGGCGCTTCACTTGGCTTGGCTCATCCCTCTTGCGACGCCGGGGCGGCGACGCTCTCATCCTCGACGCCGCATCGTCCCTCCTGCAGGCGTTGTAAAGCCTCGTCGAGCGTCACGCGCTGGACCGGGGTTCCCACGGGAAACGCGGTGAGAAGGCGGCTGGGGAACGCGGGCGAGAGCACCACGAAGTGGCCGCGGTCGTCCTTGCTGCGGATCAATCGTCCGAACGCCTGCGCCAGCCGCGCGCGGATGATCCTGTCGTCGTAGGCGCTGCCACCGCCGGCTGCGCGCCGTGCGCGGTGCAGGATCGTCGGGCGTGGCCAGGGCACCTGCTCCATTACGACGCAGCGCAAGGATCGGCCAGGGACGTCGACCCCGTCGCGCAGGGCATCGGTGCCGAGCAGGCTCGCCGCCGGATCGTCGCGGAAGATGTCGACCAGCGTGCCGGTGTCGATCGGATCGACATGCTGCGAATAGAGCGGCAGGCCTGATCGGGCGAGCCGGTCGGCGATGCGGCCATGCACCGCGCGAAGCCGCCGGATCGCGGTGAACAGGCCCAGCACGCCGCCCCCGCATGCCTCGACGATCCTCCCGTATGCGCCCGCGAGCGCCGGGATATCGCCGCGCTGTACGTCGGTCACGATAAGGACCTCGGCATTGGCGGCGTAATCGAACGGGCTCTCCGCTTCGCCGAGACGCGGCGTGACCTCGATATGGCGTGCCCCGCTGCGCGCGATCGCGGCGTCCCAGTCGGGTCCGTCCTTCAATGTCGCACTCGTCAGCATGACCCCGTGCGCCGGTTCGAGCACGACGTGCGCGAACGGCTTCATCGGGTCGAGCCAGTGGCGATGCAGGCCAACATCGTATTCGCGGGTGTCGCTGCGCTCGACCGCGAGCCAGTCGATGAATTCGGGATCGCCGGGACCACCGAGCCGATCGAGCAGCGCCTCCCATGCGGCAAGCAGTTCGCATCGCCACAAGAGCGAATGGCGCGCGCCCTCGATGCGCGCGCGGCCCTGCGCGTCGAGCCAGTCGGGCGGATCGGCAAGGATCGCCTCGAGCCGCCCGCCGAGGCGCAGCAGGGGCGAACGGATCGCCGCCAGCGCGCCGGCTGCCTGCCCCGCGAGTTCGACCACGGGTCCGTCGAGCCCGGCTGCCTCGGTCTCGATGCCGTAACCCGCTTCCTGTCCGCCGCTCTCGTCGCGCGCGTAGGTGACTGCCCGCACCGCGCCGAGCAGCGCCTCGACGGGGCCGTGCGGGACGCCCTCGACGAGCCGCTGGAGCCAGCCGTCGGCGGGGAGCGCCTGCGCCGCCGCGAGCGCGGCTTCGATCGCCTTGCCGCCTGCCTCGTCGTAACTGGCGACATCCGCCAATCGCGCGGCAAGGCCGCGGCGCCGCCCGCGCGACTGCTTTTCCGGACCCACGATCCAGCGCCTGAGCTCGATCGCCTCCGCTCCGGTGAGTGCGGCGGCGAAAGTGCTGTCGGCCGCCTCGAACACGTGGTGCCCCTCGTCGAACACGATCCGGGTCGGTCGCTGGGCGTGATCGCGCCCACGCGCGGCGTTGATCATCACGAGCGCGTGATTGGCGATCACCAGGTCGGCCTGCGCCGAGGCGCGCGCCGCGTGTTCGATGAAGCATTTGCGGTAGTGCGGACAGCCGGCGTAGACGCACTCCCCGCGCTGGTCGGTCAGCGCGGCGATCCCGCGCTTCCTGAACAGCGTGCCGAGCCAGCCGGGCAGGTCGCCGCCGATCATGTCGCCGTCCTGGCTGAAGGCCGCCCAGCGCGCGACCAGTTGCGCTAGGATCGCCGCGCGGCCGCCGAAGCCCCCTTGCAGCGCGTCTTCGAGATTGAGGAGGCACAGGTAATTCTCGCGTCCCTTGCGGACCACGACGGGCCGCGAGCCGTCGGAACGCGCCGCCGGCCAGGCGCGACCGCTCTCGCCGCGGAGCTGGCGTTGCAGGTTCTTGGTGAAGGTAGAGACCCACACCGTGCCGCCCGATTTTTCCGCCCAGAGAGAGGCCGGTGCGAGGTAGCCGAGCGTCTTGCCGATGCCGGTACCAGCCTGCGCGAGGAGGACATGCGGGGTCCCCCGCTTTGCGCGCGGGGCAAAGACGCTGCCTGCATCGCGGGCGTATCTCCGCTGGCCTTCGCGCTGCTCCGCGCCTTTGCCGGTCAGGCGGGCGAGGCGGGCCTCGACCTCCTCCTCCTCGATCAGCACGTGCGCGGGCTGCGGTCGTTCGGGCCCTTCCTCCCACTCGGGCAGGCGCGCGAAGAGCCAGCGCTCGGCGCGCTCGGGTTTGCGGACGTGCGGCAGCAAGACCTGCGCCCACGGCCAGCGCAGGCGCACCAGCGACTGCAAGGAGGACCACGCTCCTTCGCGCTGCGCCCAGTCCTCGCCTTCGCACGTCGCGATCAGTTGGCCCGCGGCGCGCTGGAGAAAGGCGGGGACCGCGTCGTCGCTCGCCGGTTCGTCGATGCCCAGTGCGTGCGCCAGTCCCTTCGGCGTGGGCACCGCGAACTGCGCGGGGTGAACGAAAGCGAAAAGTTCGAGCAGGTCCAGACCCGACAGGTCCGGATAGCCGAGCCGGGTCGCGACCAGCGGCGCGTTGAGCAGTAGAAGCGGAGTATCCGCCGCGGCGGTAACCGCCTCGCCCTTGCTGCACGCCCGGGTGCTCGGCCCGTCCCGCAGCCAGGTCCCCGCATGGCTCGCGTGAAGCGCGGGGAGGGCAAGCTGAAAGGTCACGTCCGATCCGTGAAAGAAGCAGAACGAAAAGTAAACATCTACGGGCCCCGGAAAGCCCGGCTTGCCACCGCCGCGCGCTTGCGCGATGGCGCACGGCGATGACCGACGATGCCCTCATGGAAGCCGCCCGCACGTCCAAGGCCTGGCCGTTCGAGGAGGCGCGCAAACTGCTGAAGCGCTATCCCGACGGCCGCCGGCCCGACGGTCGGCCGGTCCTGTTCGAAACGGGGTACGGCCCAAGCGGCCTCCCGCATATCGGCACGTTCCAGGAGGTGCTGCGCACCACATTCGTGCGCCGCGCGTTCGAGGCGCTCACCGGCGGGGCGCCAACGCGGCTGGTCGCCTTTAGCGACGACATGGACGGCCTGCGCAAGGTGCCGGACAACGTGCCCAACCCGCAGTTGCTGGCGGACAACCTGGGCAAGCCACTCAGCCGCATTCCCGATCCGTTCGATGCCGGGTTCGAGAGTTTCGCGGCCCACAACAACGCGATGCTGCGGCGGTTTCTCGACCGGTTCGGCTTCGAATACGAGTTCGTCTCCTCCAGCGAGATGTACAATTCAGGCGCCTTCGACGACGGCCTGCGCGGCGTGCTGCGCAACTACCAGGCGATCCTCGACATCATGCTGCCTACGCTCAGGGCCGAGCGCGCCGCCACCTATTCGCCCGTCCTGCCCGTCAGCCCGGCGAGCGGCCGGGTGCTGCAGGTCCCGGTCGAGGTCGTCGACGCCGAGGCAGGCACGATCCGCTTCACCGACGAGGACGGCAGCGTCGTCGAGCAATCGGCGCTGGGGGGCAGCGCCAAGCTGCAGTGGAAGGTCGACTGGGCGATGCGCTGGGTCGAACTGGGCGTCGATTACGAAATGTACGGCAAGGACCTGACCGACAGCGGCGTTCAGTCGGGCAGGATCGCGCAGGTGCTCGGCGGGCGGAGGCCCGAAGGGCTGGTGTACGAACTGTTCCTCGACGCGAACGGCGAGAAGATCTCGAAGTCGAAAGGCAACGGCCTGACGATCGAGGAATGGCTGACCTATGGCAGCGAGGAAAGCCTGGGGTTCTATATCTTCCCAAATCCCAAGAGCGCCAAGAGTCTGCACGCCGGGGTCATACCGCGGGCGGTCGATGACTATTGGCAATTCCGCGCCGCGCTGGCCGATCAGCCGATCGAGAAGCGACTGGGCAATCCCGTCTGGCATCTTCTCGGCGTAACGGATCCGGAGCGCGCGGGGGCGGGCGATAGCCTGCCGGTGACCTATGCCCTTCTTCTCAATCTCGTCGGCGTACTCGGCCCGCACGCGACGCGCGAGCAGGTCTGGTCGTACCTCGCCAATTACGTCGACGATGCCGACCCGGCCGCGCATCCCGCGCTCGACCGGCTGGTGGACAACGCGCTCTCCTACAACCGCGAATTCGTGGCACCGGGTCTCGTGCGCGCCAGGCCGACCACGAACGAGGCGGCGGCGCTTCGGGAGCTCGACCGGCAACTGGCAAGTATGGAACCCGATACGCCCGCGGAAGATTTGCAGACCATGGTGTACGAAATCGGCAAACGCGAGGAGTTCGGTTTCGCCTCGCTGCGCGACTGGTTCCAGGCGCTGTACCGCACGCTGCTGGGCAGCGAGCAGGGGCCCCGCATGGGCAGCTTCATCGCGCTTTATGGGATTGCGAACACGCGCAAGCTGATCGCCGAGGCGCTGGCCCGGTGAACCGGTCCGCCGATCCCGAGAAGCTGGCGCGCGATCTTCTCGGGCGCGAACTTGCGGAACTCGACGAGGAAGAGCAGGACGTCATCCAGCGTGTCGCGGCGGGATGCTACCTCGGGCTCGATGCATCAGAGGCGCAGCAGCTCGAAGCGAGCTTCGGCGACCGCTTGGCAGACCGGGTTGCCGCGATCGGTGGCAGCTGGGGCTTCATCGTCGTCTTCATCGCCGTCATGGCGGCGTGGATGGCCCTCAACGTCACCCACGCGATGGGCGTGGATTTCGACCCCTATCCGTTCATCCTTCTCAACCTGACGCTATCCACGCTGGCGGCGCTGCAGGCCCCCGTCATCCTGATGAGCCAGAACCGACAATCGAAGAAGGACCGGATTACCGCCCGCCACGACTACGAGGTCAACCTTCGCACCCAGCTGGAAATCGTGCGCCTGTCGCGCAAGCTCGACCGGATGATGCACATCGCGATCAAGGGGGCCAAGCGGGCGGAGGAAAACCTCGAGGACGTGGTCGGCGGGGTCATCGCCGACAAGTAGGCCGGTTATTTCCAGCGCCGGGTCCGGTACCACTTGGTCAGGACGTACTTCACCCCTTCCAGCACCGGGGTACCGGCATGGAGCGTGTTCTCGTTGGGCGATCCGTCCGGCAGCGCATTGTTCCACACCAGCAACACGCCCGGCTTGGGTTCGATCTTGGCACCCACTTCGACGAAGTGCGTCTCGCCGCCCTTTTCGACCCTGTTCAGGAACGCCATCGCCGTCCAGGCACGCTGTCCGCCCCGTTTGCGTTCACCCTTCCAGTAGTCCTGGTCCGTGTAGAACCAGTCGTTGTGCGGCTTGAACTGCTGGCCGGGGAAATAGCGCTGCGCCTGGATCGCTTCGCCGCAGATGGGATTGATGCCGAGCAGGTCGTCGATCCGCCGGCTCACCGCCTTGACGAGCGGATCGTGCGGATCGAGGTCGCCGGAGTACGAGGTGCGAAAGCCGGTCGAGTAGTCCTGGTCGTACAGCGAACTCGGCCGCGCGACGGTATCGGTCATCAGGATCAGCCGCCGGCATTCCGACGGGCTGAGGAAATCGCCCACCGCGAAGATTTCCGCCTTGTCGGTCGGCACCCGGTAGACCCGCGGATCGGCCTTGAGCCGGGTGCGGACCGTTTCGCCCAGTCGCCTCAGGGCGTCCTTGTCGGGAATCATTTCGGTCGTCGCCATGATGTGCTCCTACCAACCCGCTTGCGGCGCGCAAACCCGTCGGTAGAATTGTCCGCGAACCTTGGGGGAGATGGTCGATGAACCAACCGGAGCGCACGCGGTATTCCCGGGTGGCGATGCTGCTGCACTGGCTGATCGCGATCGCGGTGATCGCGCAATGGCGCATCGCAGAGAGCGCCGAACACGCCGCCAGCGAGACCGCCGGCCGCGCGATCATGGCAAACCACTTCTCGCTGGGCGTGACGACGCTGATGCTGGTGCTGCTGCGGCTCGGATGGCGGTTCGTGGCGCCGAACCCGCCGCTTGCGGCGCACCTTGCGCAATGGGAGCGCTGGCTGTCGCGCACGACCCATACGCTGTTCTACGTCCTGCTGGTCGTCATGCCACTCGCCGGGTGGATGGCGATGTCGAAATACGGCGCGCCGGTTTCGGTCTGGGGTCTGTTCGCGCTTCCTCCCCTTCCGGTCGCCCCTGATCCCGATGGCGCCAAGGCGATCTTCGGGGCGCATGCCACGGCCGGTATGGTCCTGCTCGGCCTGCTGGCGCTGCACGTGCTCGGCACCCTGAAACACACCGCGATCGACAAAGACGGCAACCTGTTCCGGATGCTGCCGTTCGGCACCCCCCGGGCCTGACACAAACGAAAGAAGCCCCGCCGGCGCAGGCCAGGCGGGGCTTCAGTCCTCCCGCGGCGAGCCACTCAATCCCGCCCGGGAAACCTTACCAGAAGAAGTCGTAGATCACGTCGACGACCTCGCCGCTGTAGATGTCGACCAGCAGCGCGTCGTCGTAATAGCGAACCCAGCGATACGGGCCGTAGGCCGGCGGCAGCCGGTACTGCCACGGGTCGTTGATCCAGTAGCGGCTGCCGAAGAACAGGCTGTCGAGGTAGACCCCGATGCTCAGCCGGTTGTAGCGGTAGTTGCGGTACGGCGCATAGTAAGCGCCGAGCCGGTAAGTATCGCGGTGAAGCCTGCGATGGCTGTACCAGTTGTACCGGTTGTCGCGCCGCCAGTCGTGGCTCCACCGGCGGTGATCGCGCCGGTCGTAGCGGTCGCCGTCGCGCCGTCCGTCCCAGCGCCGACCGTCGCGCCAGGTGTCGGTCCGCTGGCCGTCGCGATAGCCCGAGCGGTAGGCATCGCGCCGATCCGAGCGATCCTGCCGGCTGTCGGCGGTGCGTCCGTCGCGATAGCCGTCGCGGTAGGTGCGGTTGCGCGCGCCGTCGGAGTAGCCGCGGTTGCGGTCACCGTCCCCGCGGCGCCATTCGCCACCGCTGCGGTTCCAGTCCTGCGAACGCTGACGCGCGGATGCCTGCGCCTCGGCTCGCTGGCGTGCTTCCACCCGGGCTTGTGCCTGCGCCTGTGCCTGTGCGGCGCGGGCTTGGCCCCAGCTGTTGTTGTCGCTGCGGTTCCACTCGCGGCCGCTGCGCTCCTGCGCGCGTTCGGCGCGCCGGGGCGGCTCGGCGTGCTGGCGCGGGGAGTGGGCGCGGTCGACCTCACGCGCCTGCTGGCGTTCGGCGCGCCGGTTCTGCCACTGCTGGCGCGCCTCGTCGCGCTCGCCCAGTTCGGTGCGGTCGCGGCGGTCGCGCCGCTCGTCGCGTTCGTCGGCGGAGGCGGGTGCGGCAAGCGCGCCGAGCGAGAGCGCGGCGACGAGCGCCGATGCCCCGCAGGTGCGCAGGATGGTCTTGAAGTTCATTGGGCGTCCTTTCGTCCAAGAACCGCCCCACCACCTGCGGTTGCCTGTTAACGACTCGTCGACTAGTTCATTCAGCCTGTCCGAAATCTGAACCGCGCGGCCCGCGAGGGGCCGGATCGTGCGCCCGTGTCAAACAGTCCCGGTCAAGACATGCCCCGCTGGCCACGGCACGGCATGCAGGAATGCGGGCTCCCGCGATCACCCTACCGGGCAAGCCGCGCCGATCCTGCGGACAGCCTCGTGCGCGGCCGCGAGCGCGTCGGCGCGGGCTTCGTCGCCAAGCCCGAGACCTTCGGCGATGACGAACTGCGGCTGGGTGATCCCGATGAACGCGAGCGCGTCGGCAAGGTAGCGTTCGGCGTGCTCAAGGCTGCGCTGCGGCGTGCCTTCGCCATAAAGTCCGCCCCGGGCGAGCGCGACGATCACCGTCTTGTCGCCGGCAAGCCCTTGCGGTCCGCTATCGGTGTAGCGAAAGGTCTCGCCCGCGATCAGCACCCGGTCGATCCAGGCCTTGAGCTGGGTGGGCACGGTGAAGTTGTACATCGGCGCGCCGATCACCACGACGTCAGCGGCGTGAAATTGGGCGAGCGCCTCTTTCGAAGCATCGCTGGCGAAGCCGGGCAGGGTCAGGTGCTCGAGCGGCTGGGCAACGAGATCGCGATAGGTCACCCGAGCTGAAGGATCGGCATCGGTCAGCTCGCGTACGATCGCGGCGGACAGCGCGCGGCTGGCCGAATTGTCGCCGGTGATGCTCGAATCGAGGTGCAGGATGTTCATGCGGTGAGGCTCCGTAAGGGTGGTCACAAATATTGACCTGAACCAGATAAGTGACCACATAGGTCCCGCAAGGACGCAAATTTTCATGACCAGGTCAGCTCAATGTGACCGGGTCCGAGGGACGAGATCGCATGACCGAAACCCCGCATCCCCACGCCGATCCCGATTGCCGCGCGGTGAGCGAGATGCTCGGCCGCGTCGGCGACAAGTGGACGGTGCTGATCGTCAAGACGCTGGTCGCCAGGCCCTGCCGCTTCAACGAACTCAAGCGCGCCGTGGGCGGGATATCGCAGCAGATGCTGACCCGCACCCTCCGGACGCTAGAGCGGGACGGCATGGTCGAACGGACGGTGCACCCGACCGTGCCGCCCTCGGTCGAATACGCGCTGACCGACCTCGGCCGCTCGCTCAGCGTCCCGGTGCTCGCCTTGACCGAGTGGACCTTCGCGCACCTGCCGCAGATCCACGCCCACCGGGCGGCCTACGACGCGGCCGAAACGCAGGCTGCCTGACCGCGTCGCACCGCTTCGCGGCTGCACCGGGCGAACAGGGAGCCCGTCGGAAGCCGGGAACCGTGAGCGATTTCGCGTGTCCTCCCTCTGCAGGCCCGCGAACACGGTGTTCGAGAGGCCGGACAAGGGAAAGATGACCATGAAAAAGGCACTTATCGCCCTGGCTCTCTCGAGCGGGCTTATCCTGTCGGCGTGCAACACGGTGCGCGGCGCCGCCGCCGACGTCGAATCGGTCGGCGACTGCGTGGACGGCAAGCGCGGCAACTGCTGACCGGCCAGGGAATTTGAGCGGCGGGTCGGAGGCAGGGCCTCCGACCCGCCGTTCGCGTATCAGCGGGTCAGCTTCTTGTAGGCCAGCCGCGTTGGCCGGTCGGCGGCATCGCCGAGGCGGCGGCGCTTGTCTTCCTCATACGCCTCGAAATTGCCTTCGAACCACTCGACATGGCTGTCGCCCTCGAACGCGAGAATGTGGGTCGCGAGCCGGTCGAGGAAGAAGCGGTCGTGGCTGATGACCACCGCACACCCGGCGAAGTTCTCGATCGCGTCTTCCAGCGCGGCAAGGGTCTCCACGTCGAGGTCATTGGTCGGCTCGTCGAGCAGCAGCACGTTGCCGCCTTCCTTGAGCATCTTGGCCATGTGAACCCGGTTGCGTTCGCCGCCAGACAGCTTGCCAACGTTCTTCTGCTGGTCCGGCCCCTTGAAATTGAACGCGCCGACGTAGGCCCGCGTGCTCATGTCCTGGCCGTTGACCTTCATGTAGTCGAGCCCGTCCGAAATCTCTTCCCAGACGTTGTGCTTCGGGTTCAGGTGGTCGCGGCTCTGATCGACGTAGCCGAGGTGGACGGTCGAACCGATCTCGATCGTGCCGCTGTCGGGCTGCTCCTTGCCGGTGATGATCTTGAACAGCGTCGATTTGCCGGCGCCGTTCGGGCCGATGACGCCGACGATGCCGCCCGGGGGCAGGGTGAACGACAGGTCTTCGAACAACAGCTTGTCGCCATAGGCCTTCGAGATGTTCTTCACCTCGATCACCTTGCCGCCGAGGCGCTCGGGCACCTGGATGACGATCTGCGCCTTGCCGACCTGGCGGCTGTCCTGGCTGTTCTGCAGTTCCTCGAACTTGCGGATGCGCGCCTTCGACTTGGTCTGGCGCGCGGCCGGGGTCTGCCGGATCCACTCGAGCTCGCGCTGGAGCGCCTTCTGCTTGCCCGATTCCTCGCGGCTTTCCTGCTCGAGCCGCTTGGCCTTCTTTTCCAGGTAGGTCGAGTAGTTGCCTTCGTACGGATAGTAGCGCCCGCGATCGAGTTCGAGAATCCAGCCGACCACGTTGTCGAGGAAATAGCGGTCGTGGGTGATCATCAGCACCGCGCCGGCGTAATCCTTGAGGTGGTTTTCCAGCCACTGGACGCTTTCCGCGTCGAGGTGGTTCGTCGGCTCGTCGAGCAGCAGGATGCCGGGCTTCTGGATCAGCAGGCGGGTGAGGGCGACCCGGCGCTTCTCGCCGCCCGACAGGTCCTTCACCGACCAGTCGCCGGGCGGGCAGCGCAGGGCCTCCATCGCGACCTCGAGCTGGTTGTCGAGCGTCCAGCCGTCGACCGCGTCGATCTTGTCCTGCAGCTCGGCCATCTCGGCGCCCAGCGCGTCGAAGTCCGCCCCGTCCTCGGCCATTTCCATGCCGATCGCGTTGAACCGCTCGACCATGTCGGCGATGTGGCGCGCGCCGTCCTTCACGTTCTCGAGCACGGTCTTGCTCTCGTCAAGCTCGGGCTCCTGCTCGAGGTAGCCGACGGTAATGTTCTCGCCTGCCCACGCTTCGCCGGTGAAGTCCTTGTCGATCCCGGCCATGATCTTGATCAGGGTCGACTTGCCCGCGCCGTTGGGGCCGACGATGCCGATCTTGGCGCCCTGGTAGAACTGCAGGTTGATGTTGCTGAGCACCGGCTTCTGTGCGCCGGGGAAGGTCTTCGTCATGTCCTTCATGACGTATGCGTACTGGGCGGCCATCGGGGGTCCTTCGAAGAATCCGTAGGTGTCTGGAGTTGGCGGCCAGATAGGCGCTCGCCCCGCCGCGGGCAAGCCGCGGGTCGGCACGGCCGGAACATCTGGGCCTGCCGGTTCGTAAGTCTGTCATGATTAAGAAAACACTGGCATCGATGAGCGCACTGGCGCTCGTGATTATCCCCGCTCCCGCGCTGACCCAGGATGGCAAGTCCCGGAACGATCAATCGCAGGGCACTTCGCGCACGACTGCTAACGGGCTCAATGTCTCGTTGCCCGGCGGCGTCACCCGCGAGATGCTTGGCGAGCGCAGCGTCGAAACGGTGGCGGTCCAGGTCATGCTCGACCGCAGCCGTCACTCGCCCGGGGTCATCGACGGCTACATGGGCGGAAACACCCGGCGAGCAATCCGGTATTACCGCGAAGCGAACGGGCTGCCGTCAGGAGACAGGATCGACAAGGAGCTGCTGCGATCGCTCGTCGACACTCAGACCGGCGACATCTTTCGCACCTACAGGATCACCGAGGACGATCTCGACCGCTCGTTTCGGGAAAATCCGGACGGGTTTGCCGAAATGGCGAAGCAGGACCGCATCGGCTACGAGACCCCGCTCGAGATGTTCGCCGAGCGATTCCACATGGACCGCGATTTCCTCGCCGCGCTCAACCCCGACGCCGACTTCGGCACGGCGGGGACCGAACTGGTGATCGTCTCCCACGGCGACGAGGAGCTGTCCACGGACCTCGACAAGATCGAGATCCGCAAGTCGGAAAATACGGTCGCGCTGTTCGACGCAAGCGGCAAGCTGGTCGCGAGTTACCCGGCGACGATCGGCAGCGACGACTTCCCCAGCCCGAGCGGCGACATGGAGGTGCGGGCGGTCGCGCCCGAAGCCGTCTACTACTTCTCGCCGGAAGGACGTGAATGGGGACCGGACAAGCGCCTCGAGATTCCCGCCGGCCCTAACAACCCGGTCGGGGGCATCTGGATCGACCTTAGCAAGGAGGGATACGGCATCCACGGATCGCCCGATCCGCAGATGGTCGGCAAGCGCACAAGCCACGGGTGCGTGCGGCTTACCAACTGGGATGCCCGCGAAGTCGCCGGAGCAGTGGAATCCGGGGTCCGCGTGGTCTTTGTCTAGGCTCCGCGGGAAAGGCTTGGCAGCACCGGGGCGCGCGGGTAACGAGCGGGCGATGAGGTCGCTCCCCCTGGCGCTCGGCGCCGCTTCGCTCCTGGCTGTCAGCTCTCCGCCAGCCGCCGCCCGCCCCACGCTCGAAGAGCGGATCGCCGCAGCCGCCGACGCAGCGCAGGAAGGCGACACCCTGGCGTGGGATTTCGTCGAGGGCATCACCACCGAGGTCGGGCCGCGCCAGGCCGGGACCGAGGCCGAGGCGCGCGGGCGCGCCTGGACGTCCGCCTGGCTCAAGGCCAATGGCTTCGGCAAGGTCACGGTTGAACCCTATCCGATGCCGACATGGGTCCGCGGCGACGAGCGGGCCGAGATCGTCGCGCCCTTCGCCCAGCCAATGCGCGTGACCGCGCTCGGCAATTCGGCGTCCACGGGCGAAGGCGGGCTGACTGCCGAGGTCGTCCATTTTCCCAGCTATGCCGCGCTCGAGGCCGCGCCCGCCGGCAACCTCGCGGGAAAGATCGCGTTCATCGATCACGCGATGCGGCGCACGCAGGACGGATCGCACTACGGCGTGTTCGGCAATGTCCGCCGGGCCGGGCCCAGCCTCGCCGCGAGTAAGGGTGCGGCAGGGGTCGTGATCCGCTCGATCGGCACCGAGAGCCATCGCACCCCGCACACCGGGGGCACGAGCTTCGCCTCCGGGGTGACGCCGATCCCGGCGGGCGCGCTGAGCAATCCCGATGCCGACAACCTTGTGCGCATGCTGAGGCGCGCACGCGGCAAGCCCGTCACCATGAAGCTCGTGCTCACCCCGCGCAATCTCGGCGAGACGGAAAGTGCGAACGTGGTGACCGAGGTGACCGGTCGCGATCCCGCGCTGCCACCGCTCCTGCTTGCCTGCCACCTCGACAGCTGGGACCTTGGCACCGGAGCTATCGATGACGGCGCAGGCTGCGGCATCATCGCCGCAGCGGCCCGGCGCGTCGCCGAGGCGGGCCAGCCGCTGCGCACGATCCGCCTGCTGTTCGCCGGAGCGGAAGAAACGGGGCTGTGGGGCAGCAAGGCCTATGCGGCTGCGCACAAGGGCGAGGCAATCTACGCCGGTCTCGAGAGCGATTTCGGCGCCGATCGGATCTGGCGGATCGACACAAACTTCTCGAAGTCGGATCCCGCGCTATACCGCGCGCTGGCACAAGCGGTGGCGCGTTTCGGGGTCGCGCCTTCGAACGCGGTCGCGACCGGCGGAGCCGATCTGAATCTCGCCCGCGAATCGAACGCGGCGATCCTCGACCTGCAGCAGGACGGCACGCACTACTTCGACCTGCATCACACCCCCGATGACACGCTGGACAAGATCGATCCCAACGCCCTGCGGCAGAACGTGGCGGTGTGGACTCAGGTGGTCGGTATTCTCGCCAACCGGGCCGAGCCGATCGCCAGAGGCGAATAGGTCGTCCGGTCCGGTTCCGGCCGGGGCTTACGTGCGCCCGCGTAATCGGCGATACCGGGCCGAAACTAGGGCGAACCTGTCATGACCATCCCCGCGGCACGAGACGATCACCCCGAAATCCGCGAGGCGGTGCGCGCGCTCGTGCGGGAATTCGGCGACGCCTATTTCCGCGCCGCCGACGAGGCCTGCGCGTACCCCGAGGAATTTGTCGAGGCGCTGACCAGGGCTGGCTGGATGGCCGCCCTGATCCCGGAGGAATACGGGGGCGCCGGGCTCGGGCTTACCGAGGCTTCGATCATCATGGAAGAGATCAACCGGGCGGGCGGCAACTCGGGCGCCTGCCACGGGCAGATGTACAACATGAACACGCTTCTGCGTCACGGCAGCGACGAGCAGAAGCGGCGGTTCCTGCCCGAGATCGCCAGTGGCGCGCTGCGGCTTCAGTCGATGGCGGTGACCGAGCCGACCACCGGCACCAATACGACCGAGCTGAAGACCCGCGCGGTGCGCAAGGGGGATCGCTACGTCGTCGACGGGCAGAAGGTATGGATCAGCCGGATCCAGCACTCCGACCTGATGATCCTCCTTGCCCGCACGACCCCACTTACCGAAGTGAAGAAGAAAGCCGACGGGCTGTCGATCTTCCTCGTCGACCTGCACCGGGCGATCGGCAAGGGCATGGAGATCCGCCCGATCCGCAACATGGTCAACCACGAGACAAACGAAGTGTTCTTCGACGGGCTGGAACTGCCCGCGGAGAGCCTGATCGGGGAAGAGGGCAAGGGTTTCCGTTACATCCTAGACGGGCTCAATGCCGAGCGCGCGCTGATCGCGGCCGAGTGCATCGGCGACGGCTACTGGTTCGTCGAGAAAGCCGCCCAGTATGGCCGGGAACGGGTCGTCTTCGATCGCCCGATCGCGAAGAACCAGGGGATCCAGTTTCCCATCGCCCAGGCCTATATGGAAGTGCGCGCGGCCGACCTCATGCGCTACGAGGCGTGTCGCCTGTTCGACGCGCACCTGCCGTGCGGGGCGGAGGCCAACATGGCCAAGCACCTTGCCGCCGAAAGCTCATGGAAGGCGGCCAATGCCTGCATGCAGACGTTCGGCGGCTTCGGTTTCGCCGCCGAGTACGACGTCGAACGCAAGTTCCGAGAGACCCGGCTCTATCAGGTCGCGCCGATCAGTTCGAACCTGATCCTGAGCTATGTCGGGGAGCACGTTCTCGGCATGCCGCGCTCGTTCTGAAATCCCGTGGGCACCTAGTGCCCGATCGACGGCGCGGCCTCGATATCGCTGCGCAGCACGGCCCGTCCGGCGGCAAGCGCGATCAGCACGAGCAGCAGGTAGCATATGCCGGGCACGATGAAGGCGGTCGCATAGCTCGTGGCGTCGGCTACCGCGCCGGTCAGCACCGGCAGCAGCGCGCCGCCGATGATCGCGGTGCACAGGAAGCCCGATGTCGCCTCGGTCGAGGCGGTCGAGCGCTCGAGCGTCAGCGTGAAGATGACCGGGAACATGATGGAATTGAACAGGCCGATCGACAGCGCCGCATAGCCCCCGGTGACCCCGCCAACGACGAAGACGAACAGGCACAGCAGCGTGTTGGCCGCGGCAAAGGCGGCGAGCAGCCGGGCAGCGGGAATGCGGGTCAGCAGCGCCGAGCCGGCGAACCGTCCGATCATCGCGCCGAGCCAGTACAGGCTGACGTAATAACCCGCGCTCTGGAGCGGGATGCCCCAACTCTGGTCCGAGTGCAGGTAGAGCGCCATCTGCGTCCCGATCGCGACTTCCGCCCCGACGTAGAGGAAGATCGCGAGGCCGCCGAGCAGCGCCCAGCGGGACCGGGCCACTTCAGAAAGCGTCGCGGAAAAGCCATGCGCTTCTGCGGTGTGCGGCGCCGCCCGGGTAATCCGGTGGCGCGACAGCCAGATAAACGCCGCGAGCAGGGCCAGCATGCCTGCGATCAGGAGGAAACTCACGTCGATGGAGGCGAGCGCGGCGGCGCGATCCTCGGCAGCGATCTGCGTTCCGGGAGCGACCTCGACCCGCTCGAGCAGCAGCTTTGCGCCCAGCAGCGGACCGAGGACGGTGCCGAGCGAATTGAACGCCTGGCTGAACGTCAGCCGGAAATGGCTGCGTTCGGGCCGGCCGAGCGCGGCGGCGAGCGGATTGGCGGCGACCTGCAGGATGGTGATGCCGCTCGCGAGGACGAACAGGCCGAGCAGGACCCCCTCGTAGGTGGCAAGGTTGCTGGCGCCCAGGATGATCAGGCACGCGCCAATCATCAGGCCGATCGCAAGCACGATCGAGGGGACGGCGCGCAGGCGCGACACCAGGATCGCGGCCGGGATCGAGACGACTCCGTAGGCGATGAAGAACGCGAACGCGGTCAACTGCGCCTCGAGGTTGGAGAGCGAGAAGATGCCCTTCACCGCTGCGACCAGCGGGTCGATCATCGAGGTTATGAATCCCCAGGCGAAGAACAGCGTGGTGACGCTGGCGAATGCGCCGACCGTAGAAGGAGGCGCAGAGGTTCCCGTCGGTGCCTGAGATGCCATCGTCTTCACTCTCCCCGATGTGCCGGGGCTGGCGCCCGGCTCCATGTGTTCGTCGGTCGATGCCAGCAGGCGGCCGGGATGTCACCGCCCGAATCGCGTGCATACGATTTCGTGGAAGGCGTTCACGGAGAAGGTGGCGCTGCGTGGGGCGGGGAACCGGCGCCGATTGGTCGGGGAGACAGGATTCGAACCTGCGACATCCTGCTCCCAAAGCAGGCGCGCTACCGGGCTGCGCTACTCCCCGACCTGATCGGCCGGCCGGTGGTGGGCCCGGCAGGATTCGAACCCGCGACCTAGCCGTTATGAGCGGCCAGCTCTAACCGCTGAGCTACAGGCCCCATCCGTGACCCCGATGGTCGCGGCCGGTGCGGCGCTCGGTAGACTCGGCCACGCGCGCTGGCAAGCGTGTCAGCGAAGGGCCGTGTCGAGGATACCTTCCACCGTCGTCGGCGCGACACCGCGCATGCCGAGGTAGGCGTAGACCCGGTCCAGCCAGTCGTAGAGCTGTTCGACGTCGGCTTCGCTGCGCACGTAAGGCGTGAGACCTGCCGCGAGCGAGGGGCTGTGAAAACTGAGCACGAGGAGGGGAAGTCCGTCATCGAGGGCGATGTCGATGCCGCGCAGCGCCTCGTCGGCGGTCACCCCTTCGGGGGTCAACGCGATTCGCTCGAGCAGGCCCGTCCGCGCCAGCGCGCCCAGCGCGCGCGGACTGCTCGCCAGCAGGCGCTGGAGCGCGGGCCCCTGCTTGCGGAGCAGGCCGAAATGGACCGTGGTGAGCGGCAGTTCGAGCAGCGTGCGATCCCCATCCACCCAATAGGGCGCGAGCGGGTGGCGGCCGTAATCGGGACCGTGATCGGTGCTGTAATCGTGGTTCGCGCGCACCGAACTGTCGACCGGTATCCCGGCTTCCTTCAGCAGGGCGGCCGTGTGCGGACCAAGCCCGTAGCGCCCGGCCCGGTAGATCAGCGGATCGGTCCCGAACGCTTCCGCGATCCGGTCGCGCAGGCGGAAGAACTTCTCGCGCTCGAGCGCAGGCGGAAGGTTTCCGGCAAAGCTGTTGCGAACGCCAAGCTCTTCGTCGAACGGCGGATTGACCCACGGGTGCAACTGGATGCCGACTTCGGCCGCGCCCCCGCGCACCGCGCCGCCGATGATCTCGACCGCGCGCGGATCGGTGGCGACCGGCCAGTCGACGAGATAGACTGGCGACACGCCAAGCGTCTCGCAGAACGACTGGAAGCGCGGGATCGCGGCGACATGAGTCAGCCCGTGTCGGTCGCGGGTAAACGGGGCCCCCCAGTCGAATTCCTCCTCCGTATCGACGGTAAGCAGCGCGCGCTGGCCCGAACCCGGCGCAAAGTGCGTGGCGCGGCCGGGCGGCGGCGGTTCGGTGATCGGACGGTCCATCTTGCCCCCTCACCTCCGAAGTCCGTTCCGGAGGCCTTGTCCGGCGCGTACCGCGGCCCCTAACCCAGAGCGGCGTCGGCCTCGGCGGGGCTAGGATCGCGCTGCGCTGCGGTCAAGCGGGGCAGGGTGACAATCAGGCGGTCGCCGTCACGCTCGAGCGAGCCGCCGATCGCGTTCGCCTCGGCGCGGGCGAGGCGCAGCGCGAACCCGGCGCCGAACATGCCGGCACTGACGGCGCCCCCGCCGGCACGCCCGTCGGCAGCGAATATGTCGCCTGCCTGCGCCATCGATGCGGGGATCTTAGCGGACAGGCAAACCGCTTCGTCGTCGTGCGTCAGATCGAGCGCGAGAGCCTCGCCCGCGCCGGCGGCGCCGGTCAGCGTTGCCAGCACTCGCCAGCCCAGCGCCTCGGCGTCGTGCGTGTCGAGCGGCACGGGCATCGGACCGGGCGCGCTCGACAGTTCGAAGCGTGCACCGCGCGGACCGAGCACCTCGTCGAGCTGCCGCGCCAGCGCCGCGACGATACCCGCCCAGTCCGCCTCGCCGGGTTCGGGCTGCAGCGCGCCGCTTTCGAGCCGCGCCAGCCGGTCGAGCTCGTCGAAACCGGCAAGGATGCGCGCAGCATCGCCGGCGATCGCCGCGGCAAGCGCGCGATATTCGTGGGGCGTGGGCCCGAAAAGCTGCTGCTGGATGACCTCGGCAAATCCCTGGATTGCGTTGACCGGCGTCTTCAGCTCGTGAAGCAGCTGCCGCATCCGGTCGGCGGCGGGATCGTGCGGCGGTGCGGCGACTTCGGGCGCGGGCGGACGGCGGAACCGGCCCGCGTACCCCAGGAACCGCCCACCCGGATCGCTGAATCGCGGCGCTGCATCGACGATCCAGTCCCCCTCCACCGCTGGCGCACCCTGCCAGGCAACAGGGGCGGCGACGATGGGCTGGTGGCGGCCCGGCCGGGCGATCGCGGGAGGCAGCAGCGCGCCCACGACCATCGGCGCCACGGGCGCGTCGGCCCAGTCGAGGCGCCCCTCGGAATCGGTGGTGAAGGCAAAGCCCGCCGGCGGCCGCGCCGCCGCCTCGCCGCGCTCTCCCAGGGGCAGGCGGGGATCATCCTGTGGTTGGCCGGGGTGGGCGGCGCGATGCTTTCGAAACGCTTCGATCCGCTTGACCAGCGCGCCGATCTCGCTGTCGTCCCCGGTGCCGGCAGGAGCCGGAGCTGGTTCGGAGGAAGGCGCGGGCTCGTCGGCGAGGTCGTTTGCGGGAATCGGCCGTCGCGCCGCTGCAGATCCGGCTTCCACGACGAGGTCGAGCGGTTCGGCAGCGTCGCCCGCGGCGCGGCCGGGCCGGGGCAAACCGCGATCGCGCACGCCCAGCCGCTCAAGGAGTTCCTGTGTCGGGACGGGCAGGTCGCGGCGAAGGCGAAGGAAGCCCCGCGCGCGGATCGGCAGGCGCGGGATCAGCGCGTCCCAGTCGTCGACACCGAGCTGCGCCACCGCGAGCGCGGCCGCAGCGACCTCGGGCTCGTCCTCAGCGAGATGCAGCGCCAGTTCGGGATTGCGGAACCGCAGGCCCGGTTCGCGGATCATCCGCGCGCGTTCGTCCGCGGGTAGCGATTCGCCGAGGGCGGCAAGTCGCAGCCATGCTGCCGCGAGCATGCTCTCGTCGCGTCCGTGCCGGCGGCTTCCGAGTAGATCGAGAAGCTGGCGAAACTGCGTGCGCGCCGCGCGCTCGCCGGCCGCGCGGTGGCGCAGGACCGTGGCGAGGCGATCATCGAAATGCATGGCGCTCCTGATATGGCACTGCCGCGCTCAACCGGAAGGAGCGCGAACGACTTGTCGACTACCATGCGGCGAAGCGCCCCGCATCGGCAGCGGACCGTGCGTTGCAAAGCGGGACAATTGCTGGCAGGAACAATAAAATTATCCGGCAGCGCGACTCAGCGCGGCCTTAATTGCCCGGGGACAGGGCCCGGGCGGGCATACCAGGGGCGCCGTGATGGCCAATCTCGACGATATCGACCGGAAATTGCTGGCGGAACTGCAGACCGAGGGGCGGGTTACGAACGTCGAACTCGCCAGCCGGGTCGGCCTGACCGCTCCGCCGTGCCTGCGCCGGGTCCGCAGCCTCGAGGAAGAAGGCGTGATCCGGGGCTACCACGCCGATCTTGACCCCTCGAAACTCGGCTTCGCGATCACGGTCTTCGCCATGGTGAGCCTCAAGAGCCAGGCCGAGAGCGCCCTGCGCGAATTCGAGGAGCACATGAAATCGCTGCCCGAAGTGCGCGAATGCCACATGCTGAACGGCGAGATCGACTTCATCCTGAAGATCGTCAGCCAGGACCTTCAGAGCTTTCAGGAGTTCCTGACCAGCAAGCTGACCCCGGCGCCGAACGTGGACAGCGTGAAGACTTCGCTGACGATCCGCACCGCAAAGCACGAGCCGGGGGTCCCGCTCGAGTGAGCGGGTAGGCCGCGCTCGGTCGAGTGGGATGGGGAGCTGGTCGATCCCGTGATGCCCTGACATCGCGAAATCCGCAGGAGCGGGCGGACCATCAGGAGTCCGTTCGGCCATGATCCGTTTCGTTCCGTTTGCCTTGCTCGCGCTGGCCCTTGGCACGCCCGCGCCGGATGTCCGCGCGTCGCCGGCTTCCCCAGCTGCGGATCGGGCCGGCGATTTTGCCACAGACCACCCAGCGGGCGCCCCTGCGCGAGCGTTCCTCGAATTGCTGACAGGTTCTGAACCGATTGCTCCAAGGCTCGGCGGTATCTTTTCAAAAGCCGCGCTCGAACGGCTGGGGTCCGAAGCAGTCGTTCACGACCTTGAAACAATGCGCCGGCAAAGCGGCGGATTCGATCTGGTATCCATTGCTTTCCCCGGCGAACGCATGGCGGAAATCCGCCTTCGGTCGGTGGCTGGCTCGCGGCACGGCAAGCTTGTGCTGTTTCTCGCCAGAGACGAGCCGGGGCGGGTGAGCCAGTACTTTTTCCTGGCCGACCGCGACCCCGAACGGGCTGCCGCCGATGCGTTCCCTCGGCAAAAGGTGGATCGCGACACCCTGCGCCGACTGGTCGTGAATCGGCTCGACGCACTTGCCCAGGAGGGACATTTTTCCGGCGCTTTGCTGGTGGCGCAAGGCGACGAGATCGTGCTCCGCGAGGCGCGCGGGTTTGCCGACGCGGTCTGGGGAATAACCAACACCCCCGACACCCGTTTCAACATCGCTTCGATCGGAAAGATGTTCACCGCGGTCGTTATCCTGCGCCTTGCCGAACAAGGCGTGCTCACCCTCGATGATACGGTCGGCAGGTGGGTTCCCGAATACCCGCACAAGGACGCCGCGCAGAGGATGACCTTGCGCAGCCTGCTAAACCACACCGCGGGGGTCGGCGCATGGGACGGGCGGATGCTACGGAGCGCCGCCCGGCCAAACGAAAAGGCGGCCAGCATGACTGCGCAACCCAATCCGTCCGGCGGGCGCGTGTCCTACAGCAATGCCGGCTACGTGCTCTTGGGCGCGGCGGCCGAGGCGGCCACCGGAAAATCGTTCGAGCAATTGGTAGACGAACTGGTGTTCCGTCCGGCAGGCATGGGGCGCAGCGGGTACTGGCCCGTAACAGCCGTAATCACGGATCGGGCCACCGGCTACCGTCTCCCGGAATCGGACCCGCTCGGTTTCAACGGCCGGATGTCGAACGAACAGTTCCTGGGTTACGCTGGCGATCCCTCCGGAGGTGCCTACGCGACAGTCGATGACATGATGGCCTTCCACCGTGCGCTTGCCGATGGAACGCTCCTGTCCGCCGCCTCGAGAGCGGCGATGATCGCCGACCCCGTGCCCTTTCCCGGTGCCCCCCGGCCGTGGACCTACGGGCTTGGCATGCGGCTGGAGGATTGCGCGGGCGTGCCAACCCTGGGCCACAGCGGCGGCGGGGCGAACAGCGGCGTGAGCGCGAGTACCCACGCCAGCCTAGACGGCAGCTGGACGATTATCGTGCTCGGCAACGTTGATCCGATGCCCGAGGAGCTCGCAATGGACATTTGCGAGCTCGTCCACCAGCAATAGGCCGCTATCGCCTTATTACGCGCGGGTTTTCAGCCACTCCTCGAGCCACTTGATCGAGTAGTCGCCGCTCAGCACGTCGGGTTGGCGAATCAGCTCCTGGTGCAGCGGGATCGAGGTCTTCACCCCTTCCACCACCATCTCCTCAAGCGCGCGGCGCAGGCGCATGATGCACCCCTCGCGCGTGCGGCCGTACACGATCAGCTTGGCGATCATGGAGTCGTAATACGGCGGTATCCGGTAGCCGGCGTAGAGGCCGCTATCGACCCGCACGTGCATGCCGCCCGCCGCGTGGTACGCTGTCACCGCGCCGGGCGAGGGGGCGAAGGTCCACGGATCCTCCGCGTTGATGCGGCACTCGATCGCGTGGCCCTTGAACTCGATCTCGTCCTGCGTGACCGACAGCGGCTTGCCGTCGGCGACGCGGATCTGCTCGCGGACGAGGTCGAGACCGGTGATCGCCTCGGTGACGGGGTGCTCGACCTGGAGACGGGTGTTCATCTCGATGAAGTAGAACTCGCCGTCTTCCCACAGGAACTCGATCGTGCCCGCGCCGCGATAGCCCATGTCAGCCATCGCCTTGACGCAGACCGCGCCCATGCGGGCCCGGTCCTCGGGCGTGATGACGGGCGAGGGCGCCTCCTCGAGCACCTTTTGGTGGCGCCGCTGGAGCGAGCAGTCTCGCTCGCCGAGGTGGATCGCGTTGCCGTTTCCGTCGCCGAATACCTGGAACTCGATGTGCCGCGGATTGCCGAGGTACTTCTCGATATAGACAGTGGCGTCGCCGAACGCCGCCTTCGCCTCGCTGCCGGCCTGCTTCATCAGCGTCTCGAGCGTGTCCTCGCTCTCGCACACCTTCATCCCGCGGCCGCCGCCACCCGACGCCGCCTTGATGATGACCGGGTAGCCGATCTCCGCGGCGATCCTGCGTGCTTCCCCGACTTCCGAAACGGCGCCGTCGCTGCCCGGCACCAGCGGCAGGCCGAGCTTGCCCGCGGTGCGCTTGGCCTCGACCTTGTCGCCCATCGTCACGATGTGTTCGGGCTTTGGGCCGATCCAGGTGATCCCGTGCGCCTCGACGATCTCGGCGAACTTGGCATTCTCGGACAGGAATCCGTAGCCCGGGTGGATCGCATCGGCCTGCGCGATTTCGGCTGCCGAGATGATCGCGGCAACGTTGAGGTAGCTGTCGGTCGCCGGGGGGGGGCCGATGCACACCGCGTGATCGGCGAGGCGGACGTGCATTGCATCTGCATCGGCGGTTGAATGCACCGCGACCGTTTCGATGCCCATCTCGTGCGCGGCGCGATGGATGCGCAGGGCGATCTCGCCTCGGTTGGCGATCAGGATTCGAGAGATACCCATGGCGTCGTCAGCCGATCACGACCAGCGGCTGGTCGTATTCGACCGGCTGGGCGTTCTCGACGAGAATCGCCTTGATCGTGCCCGCCTTGTCGGCGGTGATCGGGTTCATCACCTTCATCGCCTCGACGATGAGGAGGGTGTCACCCTGCTTCACGCTGTCACCCACCTTCACGAACGGCGCGGTCCCGGGCTCGGCCGAGAGGTAGACCGTTCCGACCATCGGCGACTTGAGCGCACCCGCCACATCGGCAGGGGCCTCGGGCACCGGCGCAGCGGCGGGGGTGGCCGGCGCGACTTGCGGGGGCGGCGCGGCCATCGCGACCGGTGCGGCCATCGCCACTCCGCCGCCTCGCGATACGCGGACCTTGCGGTCCCCGTCCTCGACCTCGATTTCGGTAAGCCCCGTTTCGGCGAGCAGCTCGGCAAGCTCGCGTACGAGTTTGGTGTCGACGTTCATGCCCGAGCTACGCCCGGCGGCGCCCTTTGTTTCGGCCATCTCTGCCTCTTGTTGTGTCAGGCGGGTGCCTATGCGCGGGGCGGGCCGCGCTTGCAAGTCCGCCGGGTCAGAGCGCGGCGGCCTTTTCCAGCGCGACGACGTATCCGTGCGCTCCGAGCCCCTTGACCTCGTCGATCGCCGCCATGCCCACGTATGACACGTGGCGGAACGCCTCGCGTGTCGACGGGTCGGACAGGTGGACCTCGATCACCGGCACCCCGATCGCGCGGACCGCATCGAGCAGTGCTATCGAGGTATGGGTATAGGCGCCTGCGTTGAGCAGGACCGCCCTAGCCCCGTCGGCGCGGGCCTCGTGCAGCCAGTCGACGAGGTGGCCTTCGTGGTTCGACTGGCGCACGTCAACTTTAAGGCCGAGTTCGCGTGCCCGGTCCTCGAGCATGCCAGCAATATCGTCGAGCGTGTCTGACCCGTAGATCTCCGGCTCGCGGGTGCCGAGCAGGTTCAGGTTGGGCCCGTTGAGGACGTAGACGAGGTTCGAAGCCATGGCGTTTCGCTTAGCTCGCCATCGAGGCTGCGGCTAGAGCGAGGCGAGAACGGTGTCGGTCCCGCGGACCGGAACGACCAGCGCCCGATCGAGCGGTTCGAACCCGTGACCGCATAGCGTCAGGTCCGACAGTCCGCCAAGATGGAAGAGGCCGAGCGAGGGAACCTCGTCGTGGCGGCGCGCCTTGGCCGGGTTGATCGCGCGCAGGTAGGCAAGCCCGTTGCGGTCGATGACCTGGTGCGGGTGGAGTTCGACCGCCTTGCCATTGTAGCACGCTCTGATCGCCGCCCGGCGGTCTATGGCGAGCGCGCACAGTGCGACCTTGGGATCGGGAAAGGCGGCAGGATTGTGCATTGCAACAAGATAGGCGCCGCATCGGCGATATCCACCGGCGCGACAAGATAGTGCCCCCGGGATTTCGTATGCATGCCGAACCTCAGGCATCGACCCCCTTGATTTTCCCCCATTGGCGCGCAGCGGTGTAGCCAAGGTACCCGGTGCCGAACAGCGCGTAGAGTTCGTCGGGCAGGCCGCGCAGGTAGGCCGTCATCGAGCCGGCAATCCGTCCGGCGGCGTCTGGCAGGAAAAGCGACAGCAGGCCGACGGGTAGGGCGAACAGCAGCATGGCGTACATCACGTACAGGAAGCTGGGGCGCGCGCGGCTGGTCCAGGGGTCGGGCGACTGCGCCTCGGTCACGATCGCGGAAAGGCGCGCTTCGATCTGGCGCAGTTCCTGCGTGCCCTCGAGCTCGATCAACGCGAGCTTGGCCCTCGCGCGGGCCTCCTTGTCCGGGATGATCTTGTCGATGATCGAGGCGATGGGACCTGCAAGGGTCTCGAGGACGGGCATGCTGCAACCTCCTGATTCGCTCTCTGCATAACCAAACTGGTTCGTGTAGGAAAATCGTATCGCCAGATGCGCCATCGCTTTGCGCGTTGACACGGGCCTCCCCGGTTCGCAGAACGATCGGATATATGGGCGCGAGCAAGAAGCCCGGACAATTCGGAGGGATGGGTGCGACGCAGCCGGGTGACATCGTTCGACGTGGCTGAGGCGGCCGGTGTCAGCCAGTCGACCGTCAGCCGCGCGCTGGCCGGGTCGCCCTCGATAACCGACGAGACGCGCGCCCGCGTCGAGGCGGCGGCGGCGAAACTGGGATACCACGTGGACGCCCGCGCAGCGCGGCTTCGCAGCGGGCGCACCGGGACGCTGGCGATCGTCGTTGTCGGGCGGACGGGCTTCGATCCGACGCGCGTAAGCGGGTTTCATTACGCCCTGCTCGGGAGCACGTGCGCGGCGGCGGCCGAGTGCGGTTACCAGTCTCTGGTGTCGTTCCAGTCGGACCCGGGCGAATTCGGTTGGAATTACTACGCACAGGGCCAGGCCGACGGGCTCGTCGTGATGGGCACGAGCGTCAACCGCGCGGCATGGGCCGACCTGCTCGAAACCGCCCCCGAGGGGCCGGTGGCGGTCTGGGGCGCGCCGCACGACGACGGGCGTTGGGTGCGCGCCGATAACGCGAGGGGCGCCGAACTCGCGGTGGAACGCCTCGTCGCCGCGGGTTACCGCCGGATCGGCTTCCTCGGCACCGTCGATGCCGAGCATCCCCAGTTTGCCGAGCGGTACGAGGGATACCGCCAGACCCTCGAACGACGCGGCCTCCCCGCGATTGCCCCTTTCGATGTCGCCGGCGCGGACCGCGTCGCCGGGGGTCGCGAAGCCATCGAGCGGCTGCTTGCGATGCCCGGCCCGCCGGACGCGGTGTTCGCCGCCAACGATGCGATCGCCCTGGGCGCGCTCGAGGCGCTCGATCGCGCCGGCGTGGAGGTGCCCGGGGAATTCGGCGTGATCGGGTTCGACGGACTCGCAGCCGGTGTCCACGCGCATCCCCCGCTGACCACGATCGAGCCCGACTTCGCCGAAGCTGGCCGCGCGCTGGTCTCGCGCATCTGCGATCCCGACGGCGAGCCGACCCGGCGGGTGCCGGTCGACCTCATCGAACGCGGCAGCGTGCGCCCCGCGCGCTGATGTTCACGCCGGACGGGGAAGCGCGGTGGTCGATTTCATCGCTTCCATCGAGAACGTCGAACTGACGTCGCTGAGTCCCGGGACCGAGGCGATCAGCTTCTGGTAGATGCGGTCGTAGTGAGCGATATCGCGCACCGCGATCTTCATCAGGTAATCGACCTCGCCTGCCATCCGGTGGCACTCGAGAATCTCCGGTATCGACGCGATTCCGTCGGCGAATGCCCTTAGCCATTCGGGGTCATGGCGGGTCGTGCGGATTGCGACGAAGACCGTCGTGGGAAGGCCCACCCGGACGGGATCGAGCAGGGCGACACGGCGCGCGATGATCCCCCTGTCCTCCATCCGCCTGATCCGCCGCCAGCACGGGTTGATGGACAGGCCGACCCGCTCCCCGATTGCTTGGATCGGCTGGCTGGCGTCACGCTGAAGTTCGCGCAGGATTGCCCAGTCGATCTCATCGAGTTCCATAGATACCCTCAACGATGGGATATTTTCCCAACATAGGTATGTGAACCAGTGAAGTTTGGGAACCCTTTCACGATCCCCGGTGGTAAGACAACCGCGTCTGATCCGGGAGGCCTGCCGTGTCGCTACGAAAATTCTTCACCGAACATCCCGCCTCGGTCGGTGAGACCTATGGTGAACATCTCGTCCATGCCGCGGGTTTCGGCATCCGGATGGTTCTTGGAGGGCTGGCGTGCATCCTCCATGGTCTCTTGCCCTTCATGTTTGTCCGGACCGGGAGCCGGCAGATCTCCCGGCTGCACGGGGCGATGGTGACGGGCCGGGCCAAGCCGCTGCCGGGAGTGCTCGATTTCGTGATCTGACCGGGGAGAGCGACGAGATCGAAAGCCCTCCCCGGTCCGGGGCCAGTCAGGGCCGGCGCAGGAACCATTCGCTGGTAAGCACCTCGACCCGTCGGTCGGTTATGAACCATGCCTGCGCCGCCGGGTTGTAATCGCAGCTGAAGGCGCGCGTCAGGAAGCTGGCGACATCCCCGCGGCGCGAGAAGAACTGCGGAAAGCGCTGAAGCAGGACAGGACCGTCCTCGGCGGCGAACTGCGCGATGGCGGATTCGCAGGCGCCGCGGCTGGCATAGGGCGTATCGAGATTGTTGATATGATCGGCCGCTGCCGGTGCGGCGACGGCGAAAGCACCCAGGGCGAGCGCGGCTTTCAGGTAACGCATCACGAACCTCCGTGTAGTGACGAATGCGACCCGGGCGGGCCGCTGTCGGACACGGTATCGAGGCGCCAGACGATGCCCATGATGGGCCACCGATGGATTGCCGATGTTTCCCGGAGGATTTGGTAGGGAGGGGATGCCACTGGTCGGGACGAGAGGATTCGAACCTCCGACCCCCACACCCCCAGTGTGGTGCGCTACCAGGCTGCGCTACGTCCCGAGACCAGTGGAGCGCGCGCCTATAGGTCGGCCCTTCCGGCATGGCAAGCGGCCTATCCCCACTGTTGCCTCGTCGCCACGCTGCGGCGTCGATTGCCCTTGCCCGGCGATGCTGCTAGGCGCCCGCCCATTGTCGCCCGCGGGTCATTTCCTATCTGGACGTGGCCCATCCGGCGGGCGCCCATCAATCGTTCGAACGGACCGACAAGACGATGCTCGATATTCTCGCTGCCGCCACTCCCGCGGCCGCGCCCCCCGTCTGGATCAGCTGGCTGCCCATCGTGGGCATGATCGCGATCTTCTGGTTCCTTCTCATCCGGCCGCAGATGCGCCAGCAGAAGGCGCACCGCGAAAAAGTGGCCGGTCTCAAGAAGGGTGACCAGGTGGTCACCGCGGGTGGCCTCGTCGGCAAGGTGATCAAGGTCGACGAACATTACGTCGATCTCGAACTGGGCCAGGGCGTCAAGGTCAAGGCCGTGAAGGCGACCATCGGGGACGTCATCCCGCCGGGCGGCACCGCCGCCGCCAACGACTGACCGCAGGCAGCCCCGACCCATGCTCGATTTCCCGCGGTGGAAGAAGATCTGGCTGTGGAGCCTGATCATCGTCGTGTCGCTCGCGTCGCTGCCGACACTCGCGTCGCTCGCGGGACAGAAGTGGCCTGAAAGCCTGCCCGACCCGGCGGTCAACCTCGGCCTCGACCTTGCCGGCGGAAGCCACATCCTGCTCGAGGCCGATGCCAGCCAGATCGCGGCGCAGCGCCTCGAGACGATGGAGGAGTCGGTCCGTACCGTACTCCGCCAGGCCGAGCCGGCGATTCGCATCGGCGACCTGTCGACGCAGAACGATCGGCTGTCGTTCATGGTCGAGAGCGCTGCGGACGTCGATCGTGCGCGCGAGGCGATCCTTCCGCTCGTTAACGGCACCGGGCTGACCCGCGAATGGTCGCTTTCCGTGGTCGACGAGACGCGGTTCGTGCTGACCCCGACGCAGCAGGGTCTCGACAATGCGCTCGACCAGGCGATGGACAGCGCGAAGGACGTGATCGACCGCCGGATCAACGCGATCGGCACGCTCGAGCCCACGATCATCCGCCAGGGCGACACCCGCATCGTGGTCCAGGCACCGGGGCAGCAGGACCCCGAGGCGTTGAAGGCACTCATCGGACAGACCGCCAAGCTCGAATTCAAGCTCGTCGATCTCAACGCGCTGCCCAGCGACGTGCAGGCGGGGAATGCTCCTCCGGGTAGCCAGATCTATCCCTATGCCGACGGTTCGCCGAATACCGGACAGATGGTTGCGGTCCGGCGGCTGGGGGGCATCAAGGGCGACAATCTGGTGGGCGCGCAGCAGGGTTTCGACCCACGCGACAATTCTCCCGTGGTCAACATCCAGTTCGACCAGCAGGGAGCTGCCAAGTTCGCCCGGCTTACGACCCAGAACGTCAACAAGCCGTTCGCCATCATCCTCGACGACAAGGTGCTTTCGGCACCCAACATCAACGAGCCGATCCGGGGCGGGACCGCGCAGATTTCGGGTGGCTTCACCGTCGAGAGCGCCAATCAGCTCGCGATCGCGCTGCGCTCGGGTGCCCTGCCGGTCGATCTCAAGGTGATCGAGGAGCGGACCGTCGGACCCGACCTTGGCGCAGACTCGATCCGTCGCGGCCTCATAGCGCTGGCGGTCGGCACGGTGCTGATCCTGATGCTGATGATCGTCACCTATGGCCGGTTCGGTATCTACGCGAATGCGGCGCTTATCCTGAACGTGCTCATGATCCTGGGCATCATGGCGGTGATGAACGCCACGCTGACCCTGCCGGGTCTTGCCGGTTTCGTCCTGACGATCGGCGCGGCAGTCGACGCCAACGTGCTCATCAACGAACGCATCCGCGAGGAACGGAGACGCGGGCGGAAAGTGCTCGCGGCGGTCGAAACCGGGTACAAGGAAGCGAGCCGGGCGATCTACGACGCGAACATCACCAACGTGATCGCGGCGACGTTGCTGTTCCTCTTCGGCCAGGGTCCGGTAAAGGGGTTCGCGGTCGTGCTCGTCATCGGCGTCGCGACGTCGATGTTCACCGCGGTCACCATTACCCGCATGTGGGTCGCCGGCTGGCTCCGCCGCGCGCGGCCCGCGGACCTGCACATTTGATCCGGAGACCAGCGACATGAAACTCCTCAAGCTCGTTCCGGACAACACCAACATCCACTTCCTCAAATGGCGGATGCCGTTCTTCGTGGTGTCGGGCCTGCTGATCGCGGCCAGCTGGGCGCTGGTATTCTTCAACGGCCTCAACCTCGGCGTCGACTTCGTCGGTGGGCAGATGATCCGGGTGACCTTCGTCGGGCAGAGCGATGCGCCGGTCAGCGAGATGCGCGAGCAGATCGCCGAGCTCGGCTATGGCGATCCGATCATCCAGCGATTCGGCGAGCCGAACGAGGCGTCGATCCGGATGAAGCTGCCCGAAGGGGCGGACCGGCAGCCCGATCTCGCCAACACGATGGCCGACCGGATTACTGGGGCATTGAAGGCCGCGCATCCGGAAATCCGCATCGACGGGGTCGATTCGGTCTCGGGCAAGGTGTCGAGCGAGTTGTTCCAGACCGGCCTGCTGTCGCTGCTGTTCGCGATGGTCGCGATCTCGATCTACATCTGGATCCGGTTCGAATGGCAGTTCGGGGTCGGCGCGCTGTTCGCGCTGTTCCACGACGTGTCTCTGACGCTGGGGATGTTCGCGATTACCGGGCTGGAATTCGACCTCAACATCGTGGCCGCGATCCTGACCATCATCGGTTATTCGCTCAACGACACGATCGTCGTCTACGACCGCATCCGCGAGAACCTGAAGAAGTTTCGCAAGATGCCGCTTCCCCAGCTTCTCGACCTGTCGGTCAACGAGACGCTGGCGCGCACGGTGATGACATCGCTCACGCTGCTGATCGCGCTGGTGCCGCTGGTGTTCTTTGGTCCGGCGAGCCTGTTCGGCATGGCTGCCGCGATCACGCTCGGCATCTTCGTCGGCACCTACAGCTCGATCTACATGGCTGCACCGCTGCTGATCTGGATGGGGGTCAAGAGCGACAGCTTCGTGCCGACGTCGGACGCATCCGAACAGGCGGAACGGATCGCACGGGGCGAAGCCTAGGCCAGCAATCCGTCGTAATACCGGGCGAGCGCTTCGGCGTTCGCCCGCCAGCTGAAGCGATCGGCCATCTCTGCCGTTTCACTGCGTGCGGGCGGATCGTCCAGCACCTGCCGGATCCCGGCGGCAATCGCTTCGGGGTTGCGCGCGGTGATGACCCCGGCATCGGGCGCGGTGACGACCTCGCGCGCGCCGCCTGCATCCGTTATCACCAGCGGCGTACCGCACGCCAGAGCCTCAACCCACGCGTTCGCCAGGCCTTCGCTGGCCGAAGGCAGGACCATCGCATCGGCAGCCGAAAGCACGAGGGGAAGCAGGTCGTGATCGAGGCTACCTAGGAAATGGACCCGATCGGCAACGCCGCAGTGCTGCGCCAGCTGCCGCAAGCTGCCTTCGTCCTCGCCTCGGCCGACCAGCAGGAGGATCGTGTCTTCGGGCAAGTCCGTCAGTGCCTCGATCACGAGGGCCTGGCCCTTGCGCGCGATGAGCGCCCCGACGGTTACCAGCACCGGGGCCGCATCCGGCAAACCGACGGCCAGCTCGCGGGCCAGGCGACGGCGGAGCTGGGGATGTTGCAGGGGGCGGAACCGGTCCCGGTCAAGGCCTGTGTAGTGCAGCGTGATCTTGTCGCGCGGCAACCCGATAGCGGTCATGTCTTCCGCGAGCGCGGCGCATACCGCGAGCAGCCCCGCAGCCTGGCTTCCCGCGGCGAGGATCTGGGGGCGAGTATCGCCGCGCGACCCCCAGTAATGCACGTCGGCTCCGCGCGCCTTGATCGACAAAGGCAGTTCGAGAGCCGCGGCGATGCGCGCGGCGGCCGGGCCGTCGGGAAAGAAGAACTGCGCATCGACGATGTCGAAAGGGGTTGCCGCGTGCAGCCGGCGAGCCAGCGGCAGTATGGCGCGCGCGATGAGTGCCGGGTTGAAGCGAGCGCCGAAGCGCGGGACGGTCCGGAAGGTGGGCCGGTAAACCCTGACCCCACGTTCCATCCCGTCGGATGCAGCTGCTTTGAGTGCGCGGTAGCGGCCAAGCACGAAGGGGGGCAGGGCGACGGGATTGATCACCGTTACCTCCCAGTCGGGCCGGGCGGCCAGCGCTTCCAGACTGCGTGCAACGAAAGTGCCGAACCGCGGAGCTGCGGCGTTGGGGTAGAGCGTCGCGAGCGAAAGGACGCGGTGCGCCATGTCAGAGCGGGCGGACGAGCATCTCGGCCACCGCAATCCACGCGGGATCCTCGACGACCTGCTGCTTCTGTCCGGCGCCCACGGGCAGTACTCCCACGCGACCTCCCTGCCGGTCGATCAGGCGGCCGAAGGCGAAGCGTCCGCCTTTCCTTGGTACGAGGACGTCGCGATTGATCGCCTGGGCGGCATCCTTGGGGGCGATCTGTCGCAACCACAGCTGATCGCCTGCGCGATATTCGCCGGCGCTCGATTCGATGGCGAGCACGACCCTCAGGTCACCGCCGCCAAGTTCGGTAGGGAGCAGCGCATCACGGGTGCTGGCAAGAGCCTCCGGCCCTGACCCACCTAGCGACGCGACGATTTGCGCGCGAGTGCTGGCATCGGACCGGACGAGAGTTTCCGGTTCGACCCCCAGTGCGTTCGCGATGCGCTCCATCCATCTGATCGAAAGGTTGCGCATGCCGGTTTCGAGGCGGCCGATCGTCTGCGGGGTGGTCGGTGGATCGCACGCCGCCGCGAGGTCTGCCAGGGTCAGTTTCTTCTCGCGCCGGATATCCCGGATACGATTTATCACGGCCCTCTCCTAACCATATCGGTTTTGAACTTTCCTACATGCAACCGATTTTGGCAAGCGTCGATTCGGCATCAGGGAGATCGAACATGCGCCACCTCGTCGAACGCGAACTGACCAGCGAGGGGCCCCGTCACACGGACGGCCCGAAGGCGAGAACCCGGTCGGTCACCGTGAACCTCGCCGAGTCTCCGATCGCCTGGCTGCACGCCCGCGGACACCTCGACGATCGACTGTTCGATGCCGGCGAGCGCCTGAGGGCGGATTACGAGCGCGCTCAGCTTTCCCCCAGCGTAACGATGCGTTGGGACCCGGTCCGGGCAAGAACGACCGGCGATTCCGGCCTGACGGCAGGAGAGAAGCAGATCGCGGCCAAGGCCCGGTTCGATGGCGCCCTCGCGGCGGCGGGCAAGGGGCTCGAGGACGTGCTGTGGCGCGTGGTATGCGCCGGCGAGGCGCTGCCCGATGCAGAGCGCGCGCTTACATGGCCTGCGCGCAGCGGCAAGCTGGTCCTGCGACTTGCGCTCGACAGGGTCGCGGATTTCTACCGGATCCGGTGAGCGATCTGCGGGTGACAAAGGCCGGGCGGATCCGCCACACCAGCTTCGATGATCGCCAGCGGACCCCTCGAGACCGACAGGCTGTCGATCAGGCCGTTCGTGCCCGACGATGCGGCGCGCCTCGTTGCGCTGTTCGCCGATGCGCTCGTTGCGCGCTTCGTGGGCGACGGGACGCCGTTGTCGCCGGCTGATGCCGCACTCTGGATCGAACGATCGGCCGCGAACCTCGCCAGGTTCGGGTACGGCACCGGCGCCGTAATCGAGCGCGCGAGCGGCCGGCTGATCGGCTGGGCCGGGTTCGCAAGGCCCGGCGATGGCGGCGAGGAGATCGTCTACGGCCTTGCGGCCGACAGCTGGGGAAACGGGTACGGCGGCGAGCTCGTCGATGCGCTGATCGCGTTTGCCCGTGAGCACGGGATCGCGCCGGTTCGCGCCACCGTCGACGAGGGCAACGCGGCCTCGATCGCCATCCTCGAGCGTCGCGGGTTTCGCCTCGCCGCGCGCGACCATGGCGGCGATGCGGGGTGCAGCCTGTACCTCAGGGGTTGAGGCCGCTCGGCGGACGCCGGGTCAGCCCTCGACCATCTCCGCCAGTTCCAGCCAGCGCTCCTCCGCCGCGTGCTTTTCCGCCCGCGCATTCGCCACGCCCTGCGTGATGTTGGCGAAGCGCTGGGGATCGCGGGTGTAGAGGTCGGGGTCGGAGAGGATGTCCTCTCCCCTCGCGATGGCCTTTTCCAGTTCCTCGATCCGCGCGGGCAGCAGTTCGTAGTCGCGCTGATCCTTGTAGGAGAGCTTGCCGGACCGGGGTGGCGGTGGCGGAGGGGGCGGGGGAGAAGCCGCTCCGGCCTTCGCGCTCCTGCCGGTGGGCGCGGTTTCGCGCCGCTTTGCCGCCCAGTCCTCGTAGCCGCCGGCGACGACGTCGATCTTGCCGCTGCCGTCGAGGCCGAGCGTCATCGTCACCGTGCGGTCGAGGAAATCGCGGTCGTGGCTGACGATGAGGACGGTACCGTCGTAATCGGCGATCACTTCCTGCAGCAGGTCGAGCGTCTCCAGGTCGAGGTCGTTGGTCGGCTCGTCGAGCACGAGCAGGTTCGACTTGCGGGCGAATTCGCGCGCCAGCAGCAGCCGGCTGCGCTCCCCGCCCGAAAGGGTGCCCACCTTCGCGTCGACGATAGCGGGATCGAACAGGAACTCCTTGAGATACCCCTGGACGTGCTTGCGGCCGTCGCCGACCTCGATCCAGTCGCCCCCTTCGGCAAGGACCTGGCGCACCGTCTTGTCAGGGCTCATCAGGCTGCGCTGCTGGTCGATCATCACCCCGGTCAGCGTCTTGGCGATAGTTACCGTGCCGCTGTCGGGTGTCATCTCGCCGGTGAGCAGCTTCAGAAGCGTGGTCTTGCCCGTGCCGTTTGCGCCAACGATGCCGATGCGGTCGCCGCGCTGGATCCGCAGGTCGAGGTTGCGGATGATCCTGCGATCACCGAAGGACTTCGACACGTTCTCGGCGACGATCACCGACTTCGATCTGAAGTCCTCCTCGACCGTCAATTGCAGCTTGGCGGCGCCTTGGGGACCGATCATCGCCGCGCGTGCGCTGCGCATCTGCCGCAGCTTCTCCAGTCGGCCCTGGTTGCGCTTGCGCCGGGCGGTGACGCCGCGTTCGAGCCAGTGCGCCTCGATCTTGAGCTTGGCGTCGAGCCGTTCGGCGTTGCGCGCTTCCTCGGCGTAGACCTGTTCTTCCCACGCCTCGTATCCGCCGAAGCCGACTTCCTTGCGCCGCATCGACCCGCGGTCGAGCCACAGCGTGGTGGTGGTCAGGCGCTTGAGGAACGTGCGGTCGTGGCTGATCACGACGAACGCGCCCTTGTACCGGCTGAGCCAGTCCTCGAGCCAGTCGATCGCGGCCAGGTCGAGGTGATTGGTCGGCTCGTCCATGAGCAACAGGTCAGGGTCCTGCGCCAGTGCGCGCGCGATCGCCGCGCGGCGCCTTTCGCCTCCGCTCGCGCTTCTTGCCTCGCGCCCCATGTCGATGCCGAGCTGGCCGGCGATCGCCTCGACCTCGTGTACCGCGGGCGGATGAGCACCCGCGAGCGCCCAATCCATCAGCGTGTCGTGGCCGGAAAGGTCCGGCTCCTGCTCGAGCAGGACGATGCGTGTCCCGGGCCTGACCTTGCGCAAGCCCCGGTCGGCCTCGATCCGGTCGTCGATCAGCCTGAACAGTGTGGTCTTTCCCGCCCCGTTGCGGCCGATCAGCGCGATCCGGTCGCGCGGCCCGATGTGGAGATCGAGGTCCTGGAACAGCCAGCGGCCGCCCTGTTGGAGGCCGAGGCCTTCCCAGCTGAGGATCGGAGGCTGTGCCATGGCGCGCGGCCCTAGTCGGCAAGCGAAGCCGGAACAACCGTGTTCCTTGGCCGGTTCACCGGTGCGTAATGGCCGCAAGCGCAGCCAGCATCCCGAAAAGGAGACCACACGCCATGATCCGTACCGCCCTTCCGATCACGCTTGCCGCATCCGTCGCCATTGCCGGGCCGGCAACTGCCGCCGACGTCCAGGTTACCGCACAGGGCCCCTTGGTCGAATTGTCCGTGACCGAAACGGTGAAGGGCAAGCCTGACGTGGCCGACGTCGGCGCAGGCGTGACCACCGACGCGCCGACCGCGGTCGAGGCGATGCGGCTCAACGCGCAGTCGATGGACGCGGTTATCGCGAAGATACGGGCGCTCGGCATCGATCCCGACGACATCCAGACCACCGGCATCGACCTCGGCGCGCAGTACGACTACGACCAGTCGCGCCAGCGGCAGGTGTTCCGCGGTTACCGAGCCTCGAACCGCGTCACCGTAACCTTGCGCGACGTTAGGCGGGTGGGACCCGTCCTCGATGCGCTGGTCGCCGCCGGCGCTACCGACCTGTCGGGTCCCGGCTTTTCGATCGACGACGATGAACCCTTGCGCGCGCAGGCCCGAAAGGCCGCGTTCGACAAGGCGCGGGCGCGGGCGATGCAATATGCACAGTGGAACGGGTACGCAGGCGTGCGGCTGCTGTCGGTCAGCGAGTCGGTGAACCCGGGAAGGCCGATCCCGATGGCGCAGATGAGGACGATGGACGCGGCCGAAAAGACACCCACCCCAATCGAGCCGGGCCTCGTCGGGACCGCGGTCACGGTCAGCGTGACCTACGAGATGACCCGCTGATCCCTGAACGGATCGCCGAGCGGACATTCACGGGTTGTTCAATGCCGGCGGCCTAGCCATCATGACATCATGACCAAGTTTGCCGCCCGCGTACTGTCGTCACTTATCGCCGCCGCGATTGTCGCGCCGGCCGCGCCCGCGCTGGCGCAGCGTAACGACCAGGGCGAGGCGCGCAAGGAGATGCGCGCGGGCAATGTCCTAAGCTTGCGCGAGATCGAAGGGCGGGTGCTGCCCCAGATGCGGGGGACCGAGTATCTCGGGCCGGCCTATGATTCCACGGCGATGGCCTACCGCCTCAAGTTCATCAAGGACGGCCGCGTCACCTACGTCGATGTCGACGCGCGGACGGGGCGCGTGCTCGGCGTATCGCGCTGAGGGCGCACGGGAAACCGCCGCGTCGGTTGACGCGTTCATCTTCAGCGCCCACATCCGGGCCAAGAAGATAACAGGGATCACCCGCCCATGCGCATCCTGATCGTCGAGGACGAACCGACCCTCGGCAAGCAGCTCAAGTCCACCCTTGAACAGAACGGCTACGCCGTCGATCTCTCAACCGACGGCGAGGACGGCCATTTCCTCGGCAGCACCGAGGAATACGACGCGGTGATCCTCGACCTGGGGTTGCCGGAGATCGACGGGCTGACCGTGCTCGGCATGTGGCGCAAGGAAGGGCGCAAGTTCCCCGTCCTCGTGCTTACCGCGCGCGATTCGTGGTCCGACAAGGTGGCCGGGCTCGATGCCGGGGCCGACGATTACCTTGCCAAGCCGTTCCAGACCGAGGAGCTTATCGCCCGGTTGCGCGCGCTGATCCGCCGCGCCTCGGGCAACACCTCGAGCGAGCTGACCGCCGGGCCGGTGCGCCTCGATACCCGCTCGGGCCGGGTCACCCTCGCCGGCGAGCCGGTCAAGCTGACCGCGCAGGAGTACAAGCTGCTGAGCTACCTCATGCATCACAAGGGCAAGGTCGTCAGCCGCACCGAGCTCATCGAACATATCTACGACCAGGATTTCGACCGCGATTCGAACACGATCGAGGTCTTCGTCACCCGTATCCGCAAGAAACTGGGTGCCGATGTGATAACGACGATCCGTGGACTCGGTTACAGCCTCGACGATCCCGACGAGCAGCCTCGCGCGAACTGACGCACCGCCCCCGGACGCTGCGGCGACCGCGGGACCGGTGACGGTGTCGCCGGCTGCCCCGGCGCATACCGGCAGTCTGTCGCGGCGGATGATGCTGATCGCGTTCGGCTGGATTTCGATCCTGCTGCTTGCGGGCGGTTTCGCGCTCGACCGGACCCTGACCAATCTCGTCGAAAAGAACTTCGACGACCAGCTCGGCTACATGCTCACCGCGATGATCGCTTCTGCCGAGATCGCGTCGGACGGCGAGGTCTATTTCATCCGGCCTTTGGGCGACCAGCGCTTCCTCGAGCCGAACAGCGGCCTCTACTGGCAGATCAGCGGCGAGGGACATGACGACTACCCAAGCCGCAGCCTGTGGGACCGGACGCTCGAGGTCCGTCACGACCACGCCGATGCGGCGACGCATATATACGATTCGAACCAGTTTCCCGGCGAGCCGCTGCGGGTGGCCGAGCGGTCGATCCGGCTGCCCGGCAGCGACGTGCGCTGGTGGTTCACCGTGGCGGCGAGCAGGGGCGAACTCGATTCGCAGCTTTCTCGGATCCGGTCGATCCTCGGCTGGAGTTTCGCGGTACTTGGGCTGGGCCTGTTCTCCATGGCGGTGCTGCAGACCTGGTACGGCCTCGGCCCGTTGCGCGGAGTGCGGCTGGCGATCCAGCGCATGCGGGCAAGCGGCCGGAACCGGGTGACCGATCCGCTCCCCCTCGAGGTGCAGCCGCTGGTCGACGAGTTGAACAGCCTTCTGGCCCATTCCGAACGCCAGGCTGAAGAGGCCCGCACCCATGCGGGCAATCTCGCCCATGCGCTCAAGACCCCGCTGACCGTCATCAACAACGCCGCGACGGCGCACGCGCCCGACCTGCCGGAAACCGTGATCCGCGAGGCGGGCACGATGCGCCGCCACGTCGACCACCACCTTGCGCGGGCGAGGGCGGTGGGACGGCGCGCGGTCGGCCACGCGGCGACCACGGTATGCGAGAGCGCCGAAGCCGTCCGGCGGGCGGTCGAGCGGCTATACCCCGAGGTTCGCTTCGACCTCGCGGGCAATCGCGCGGCCAAGGTCGCCATCGAGCGGCAGGACCTCGACGAGATTCTGGGCAACCTGATCGAGAACGCCGCCAAGTACGGGGGCGGCAGCGTGTTCGTCACGGTGGATGCGGAGCCCGGCAGCGACACCTGCGTCATCTGGGTCGAAGACGATGGGATGGGCATTCCCGAGGAAGAACGGACGCGGATATTCGATCGCGGCGCGAGGCTAGATACCGGAAAGCCGGGTACCGGTCTCGGCCTCGCGATCGTGCGCGACGTCGCGGAAATCTACGGCGGCGGCGTCACGCTGGGCGAGAGCGAGGACCTCGGCGGATTGCACGTCCGCCTGCTCCTGCCGCGCGCGGCGGGAGTGGAAGGCGCAAGTTAGGGGCCCGGGAGGCCCGGACAGGCTTTCCGGTCAACCGCGTGCGCGCTCGTGGTGGCGGATGACCTCGTCGATCACGAAGCGGATGAACTTCTCGCTGAACTCGGGGTCGAGCTCGGCCTCTTCGGCAAGCGCGCGCAGGCGCTGGATCTGAGCGGCCTCGCGCGCCGGGTCGGCGGGCGGAAGGGCGACCAGGGCCTTGTATTCCCCCACCGCCTGGGTGATGCGGAACCGCTCTGCCAGCATGTGGATGATCGCGGCGTCGATGTTGTCGATGCTCTTGCGAAAGCCGGCGAGCGTCTGGTCGGGGGTCTGGGCCATCGGCGCGCACGATAGCGGTGATTCCACGCTTGCCAAGCTACCCGGCGATCCGCAAAGCCGGCGCATGACCGCCGACGTCGTTCCGCTGAAGCGCGCAGGACAGCTGCCCTCGCTCGACCCCATGCTCGCGCTCACCGCGCCAGGGATGAACGCGGTCAACGCGGTCATCCTCGACCGCATGCAGTCGAAGATCCCGCTGATCCCCGCGCTCGCCGGACATCTCATCTCGGGCGGCGGCAAGCGGCTGCGGCCGATGCTCACGCTCGCTGGCGCCGAACTGGTGGGCTATAACGGGACGCGCCACCACCGCCTCGCCGCAGCGGTAGAGTTCATTCATACCGCCACGCTCCTGCACGATGACGTCGTCGACGGCAGCGACCTGCGGCGCGGCAAGGCGGCGGCCAACATCGTCTTCGGCAACCCGGCGACGGTGCTGGTAGGCGATTTCCTGTTTTCCCGCGCGTTCGAACTCATGGTCGAGGACGGCAGCCTGAAGGTCCTGAAGATCCTTTCGAACGCCAGCGCGGTGATTGCCGAGGGCGAGGTCGACCAGCTTACCGCGCAGCGCCAGATCGAGACCAGCGAGGAGCGTTATCTCGCGATCATCGGCGCCAAGACAGCCGCGCTGTTCGCCGCAGCAAGCCGAATCGCTGCGGTGGTTGCGGAATGCGACGAGCGGCGCGAGCAGGCCTTGGACGACTACGGGCGCAACCTAGGCATCGCCTTCCAGCTCGTCGACGACGCGATCGACTACGATTCGGACGCGAGCACGATGGGCAAGGCGCGCGGCGACGATTTCCGCGAGGGCAAGATGACCCTGCCGGTGATCCTCGCCTATGCCCGGGGAACCGAGGAAGAGCGCCGGTTCTGGCAGTCCGCCATCGCTGGACACAAGGCCGATGACGGCGCGCTAGAGGAAGCGGCGCGGCTGATCGCGAGGCACGATGCGCTGCTAGCCACGCGCGAGCGCGCCCGGCATTTCGCCCAGCGCGCGATCGATGCCCTGTCGATCTTTCCCGACGGCGCGGCGCGGCGCGCGATGGCCGAGGCTGCCGAATTCGCCGTCTCGCGCGGGTATTGACCAGCCACGTCCTGCGCTAGGGCGCCGATAGTGAGCGCCAGTCTCCCGATCCACGCGGTTCTGCCCGACGTCCTTGCGGCCCTGCGGGCTTCGCCGGGTGCGGTGCTGGTCGCGCCGCCGGGGGCGGGCAAGACCACCGCGGTCGCGCCGGCTCTGCTGAGCGAGCCGTGGTGCACCGGTCAGGTGATCGTCACATCGCCCCGGCGCGTCGCGGCGAGGGCCGCGGCCGAGCGAATGGCCGAGCTTGCCGGCGAGCCGGTTGGCGGGACTATCGGCTACGCCACCCGCATGGACAGTCGCCAGTCGGCCAGGACGCGCGTGCTCGTCGTTACCGAGGCGATCCTCGTCAACCGGCTGCTCGACGATCCGGACCTGCCCGGCGTGTCGGCGGTCCTGTTCGACGAGGCGCACGAACGGCACCTCGACGGGGATCTCGGCCTTGCGCTGGCGCTCGAGAGCCAATCGGTGCTGCGCGAAGACCTGCGCGTGCTGGTGATGTCGGCCACGATCGACGGCGCGCGGTTCGCGCGGCTGCTGGGCGCGCAGGCACCTGTTATCGAGAGTGCGGGCAAGGCATTCCCTCTCGATATCAGGTGGTTGGGATCGAATTCTCAGAAACGGATCGAGGACGCGATGGCTGATGCGATCGCGGTGGCACTGCGGGAAAGCGACGGCGATCTGCTCGCCTTCCTGCCCGGCGTTGGCGAGATCGAGCGGACCCGCGAGCGGCTGATGGAACGCGTGCGCGGCGAGGAGATACTGCCGCTTCACGGACAGGTCGAGCCGGCGGGGCAGCGCGCGGCGATCCGGCGCGATCCGCAGGGGCGCCGGCGGGTCGTTCTCGCAACCAGCATTGCGGAAACCTCGCTCACGCTGGAAGGCGTATCGGTGGTGGTCGACAGCGGTCTCGCGCGGCGCGCGGAGTTCGACAAGGCGGCCGGAACCACGCACCTTGTCACCGGTCGGGCGAGCCAGGCGGCCGCCGCCCAGCGCGCGGGGCGCGCGGCGCGGCAGGGTCCCGGGGTGGCCTATCGCCTGTGGGAGGAGGCCGCGCATCAGGGGCGTCCGCCGTTCGACCCGCCCGAAATACTGACCGCCGACCTGGCCCCGCTGGTGCTCGCGCTGGCACGGTGGGGAACGGGCGATCCGGCGGCGCTGCCGTGGCTCGATCCGCCGCCCGGCGCGGCGCTCGCCGCAGCACGCGGGCGGCTCGAGACGCTCGGCGCGCTCGATCCTGCGGGGCGGATCACCCGGCGGGGCCTCCAGCTTGCGGCCCTGCCGCTCGATCCGGCGCACGCTGCGATGGTGCTCGCCGGGGCGGAGCGCGGCGCTGCGGTCCATGCCGCCCGCGTTGCGCTGCTGTTGCAAGAACGCGGCCTGGGCGGACGGGGCGAGGACCTCGGTGCCCGTCTTCAGCGCTGGAGCGCCGATCGCGGCCCGCGCGCCGAGGCGAGCCGCAAGCTCGCGGCCGGCTGGGCACGCAAGGCGCAGGACCTCGTCGGCGTCGGCCGTCGCGAGGATACCCCGATCGCGGTCCACCTCCTCGCCGGATTACCCGACAACCTCGCGCGGCGTCGGGATGGTTCGGGCGAACACTGGCTCTCGGCCGGGGGACGCGGGTATATCCTCGATCCGGCAAGCCCGCTCGCCCGCGCCGAGTGGCTGGCGGTCGGCGACGCGCAAGGAGCGGCGAAGGGCGCTCGAATCACCGCCGCGCTCGCACTCGAACCGGCTGAAATAGAGCGCTGGTTGGGCTCCCGGATCGAGAAGCGCAGTGTCCTGAACTGGATGGGCAATCGGCTCGAGGCGAGGCTTGAGCGGCGGATCGGCGCGATCACGCTTTCCACGGGTCCCGATCCCGCGCCGGATGCCGGGGCAGTTGTGAATGTCCTTGTGGAAAAGGCTCTGGACAACCTGTCGAACATAGTGCCGCGCGATCTCGTCGCGCGCGCGCGTTTCGCGGGCGTGACCGCGCTCGACGAAGCGCCCCTGCGCACAACGGCCGGTCTCTGGCTTCGCCCGCTATTGGAGGGGCGCCGCGATCTCGCCGTGCCGACGGGCAGGGTGGTCGACAGTCTGCTCGGCTTGCTCGACTGGGACGCGCGGCAGACGCTCGACCGGCTCGCCCCGCGCCAATTCGTCAGCCCGGCGGGTACCTCGCATCCGATCGACTACACGGGCGACGATGCGCCCAGCGTCGAGGTTCGCGTGCAGGCGCTGTTCGGCCTCGACAGCCACCCGGTAATCGGCGGAACCCCGCTCCTTTTGAAGCTGACCAGTCCCGCGGGTCGCCCGATCCAGTCGACCCGCGATCTGCCCGGTTTCTGGCGTGGCAGTTGGGCGGAGGTGAAGAAGGACATGAAGGGCCGTTATCCCAAGCACCGCTGGCCCGATGCACCGTGGACCGAAAAGCCGAGCCTGAAGACGAAGAATGCCTTCCAACGATCGGAAGGCTGAATTAAGGGACGGTCATGGCCGCACGCATCTACCAACGTCCGAAGAATGCCATGCAGTCCGGCAAGGCGCTCACCGACCAGTGGATTCTCGAATTCGAGCAGTCCGAGGCGAGGAAACCGGATCCCCTCATGGGCTGGACAGGCAGCGGCGACACGCAGGCGCAGGTCGTCCTGCGGTTTCCGACCTGCGCGGACGCCCAGGCCTATGCCGCGAAGTACGGCATCCCTGCGCGGGTCCACTCGACCCCGCCCCGCGAACTCAAGATCCAGGCCTACGCCGACAATTTCCGCTGACCCGGCGTCAGGCGTTGCCGTTCCTGCGGCGCGTCTCCCATCCTTTCTTCGCCGCTCTCGACCTCTTTTCCGATGATTGGCTGGAACCGCTCTTCCGACCGCCCTTGCGGCTGCTCTCGTGAGTGTCCTTTTTTCCCCTCCCGGATACCGACTTGTTCCCGCCGCCGCTTTCCTTGTTGACCGTCGCCCAAGCTCGGCGTTCCGCCTCCTTCTTCGAAACACCGCGATCTTCGTAGCCTTCCTCGATATGCTCGGCCTTGCGTTTCTGCTTGTCGGTATATTTGCCCTTGTCGCCCTGTGGCATGATGGCTCTCCTTCGTTTGGGGAGAACGAGGAAGGCGGGAGCCGGTTGCAAACTAAACAATCGTTCGCCATATGCGCGGCCGGGAGTCGGTCGGACGTTTGCGTTCGCTCACCGGGTCAGGTCCGGAAGGAAGCAGCCCAGGTGGATTGCGGCGGGTCGGCCGGCTCCTCAATCATTTCCATGACAAGCTACACTCCGTTCCCTAGCTTCGGGTCATGATCGATTCCGGGGACATGTTCGGCGAAACCCCCGCCGACGAAGAGCAGGACGACACGCCGACGGCCGCCGAGCTCGAGGCCGCGGGCCAGAGCGCGATGTTTGCCGATCCGGCGCCCGCCGCCCCGGCTGCGCCATCCGCCAAGGGCTCGCCCGCTCCGGCATCGACGCCGGCCGGCCGGCCCTACCGCGTGCTTGCGCGCAAGTATCGGCCGCAGACGTTCAGCGAGCTGATCGGGCAGGAACCGATGGTCCGCACGCTGGCCAACGCGATCAAGCGCGACAGGCTGGCTCATGCGTTTCTGATGACCGGCGTGCGCGGGGTCGGTAAGACCTCTACCGCGCGGCTGATCGCCAAGTCCCTGAACTGCATCGGGCCGGACGGTAACGGCGGGCCGACGATCGATCCGTGCGGCGTATGCGAACCCTGCCGCGCGATCGCGGAAGGGCGCCACATCGACGTGATCGAGATGGACGCTGCCTCGAATACCGGCGTCGACGACGTGCGCGAGATCATCGAGGCAGTGCGCTACGCGGCCGTTTCGGCGCGGTACAAGATCTATATCATCGATGAAGTGCACATGCTGTCACGCAATGCTTTCAATGCCTTGCTCAAGACACTTGAGGAACCGCCACCGCATGTGAAGTTCCTTTTCGCGACCACCGAGGTCGAGAAGCTGCCGGTCACCGTGCTCAGCCGGACCCAGCGCTTCGACCTGCGCCGTATTCCGGCCGATCTGCTCGAGCAGCAGTTCGCCTCGATCTGCCGGCAGGAAGGCGTGGCGGCAGAACCCGAGGCGCTGGCGCTGATCGCGGGAGCCGCCGAAGGATCGAGCCGCGACGGGCTGTCGATTCTCGACCAGGCGATCGCGCATGCCGATCTCGACACCGACGGCAAGGTGACCGCAGAACGCGTGCGCGACATGCTCGGCCTTGCCGACCGGGGCGCCCAGAGACGGCTGTTCGCCAGCCTGCTCGAGGGCGATGCGAAGGGTCTGCTCGGCGCGCTTGGCGAGCAATATGCGCTCGGGGTCGAGCCGCTGGCGCTGATGCGCACGCTCATGGATCTTACCAACCGGATCACCGTGGCGCAGGTCGGGGGCAGCGGTGCCGACGCGCCCACCGCCGAGGAACGCGCGGTGATCGAGGACTGGGCCGCACGCCTCACGCCCGGACAGCTGCACCGGCTGTGGCAACTCCTGCTCAAGGGCTACGACGAGGTGAAGGGCGCGCCGGACCCGCTCGTCGCGGCGCAGATGGCCTTGCTCCGCGCCCTTCACGCCGCCGACATGCCGGATCCGGGGGCACTCGCGAAGCGACTGGAAGAGGCTGCTTCCCGCGCCCCGCCAACACCATCCGCCGCCGATGGCGCCGCCTGGGGGCCGGGCGCCGCTGCGAAGATCGATTGGACCGCGCTTGTCGAACGCATTGAGCGCGAGGGCGGATCGCTGCACCTTGCCTCGCGCCTGAGGATGCAGGTGCGCCCCGTCGAAGTCGCTGCCGGGACTCTGGTCTTTGCCCAGGCACCGGGGTTCACCGAGGACCTCGTTCCCGAACTACGGCAGGCGCTGCACGAACTCACCGACCGGCGCTGGCAGGTGGAACAGGTCGCCGAGGGCGGCGAGCCCTCGCTCGTCGAGCGCGAGCAGGCCGCGCGCGCCGATGCCGATGCGAAGATGCGCGCCCACCCTCTGGTGGAGGCCACCTTTGCCGCATTCCCGGAAGCCGAATTCGTCGCCGACGACGATGCCGGCGCCGTCCCATGGAGACGAAACGCATGAAATCGATGGAAGAAATGCTTGCCGCCGCGAAGAAGGCCGCGGAACAGATCCAGCAACAGATGGGCGATGCCCAGGCCAAGCTCGACAGCCTTGAGGTCGAGGGGACCGCTGGCGGAGGGCTCGTCAGGATTCGGGCGACCGCGAAGGGCCGCATCCTCTCGGTGTCGATCGACGACAGCCTGATGGTGCCCGAGGACAAGCAGATGCTCGAGGATCTCGTCACGGCCGCGTTCAACGACGCGCGCGGGAAGGCCGACCAGGTGGCGAACGAGGAGATGGCCAAGATCCAGTCTGGCATGGGATTGCCTCCCGGCCTCGGAATTCCCGGTCTCGGCTAGGGGTTAACCTGTCCATAAAGGGGGCATTCGTAGTTAACCGGATGTAACCGGGCTCCGCGCTCTGGCATGGCGGACGCGATGAATCGCGCCGCGGCCCTCCTGCTCCTGCCAATGGCTGCTGCCGCCGCCAGTGGGCCAGCCCATGCAGGGCAGGTCACCGCGGCGATGCCGGTCACGCTGGTCGTGGAGCCCGGTTGCCAGGTCAGCGCCACGCCGATGGCGTTCGCCGGCCGCCCCGGTAACGCGATCGATGCGGAATCGCGGATCGCGGTCGCTTGCAATGGCGATGTTCCGCTGCTGGTCACACTCGACGCCGGCTCGCATGCCGAGGGCGGCCAGCGCCGGTTGGCAGGCGAAGGCGGATATGTTGCCTACGCACTCTACAGCGATTCTGCTCGCGTTACGCCCTGGACCGCGGGGATGCCGCTGGCGACGGCCACGCGCGGGGGGCAGGTCGAACTTGCTGCCTATGGGCGCATCGGTGCCGGCGAGACGCTGGGCGCCGGGGGAGCCTATGCCGACACGATCGCGATCACGATAGATTTCTAGGTCCGCCGCACCGTCCACAGGACAGGCCGGCGCGGGATTGCAGGCCCGCAGCGGGCACCCCATATCCCTCGCATGAACCAGCTTTTCCCCCTGCTTCCATTGCGCGATATCGTGGTTTTCCCCGGCCAGGTCGTCTCGCTGTTCGTCGGCCGCGCGAAGTCGGTCGCCGCGCTCGAGGCGGCGATGGAGGGCGACAAGGACATCTTCCTGCTCGCCCAGCTCGATCCCGCGACCGACGATCCGACCGACGACGATCTCTACGACGTCGGCGTGGTCGCGCAGGTCCTCCAGCTCCTCAAGATGCCCGACGGCACCGTCCGCGTTCTCGTGGAAGGCGGTGCCCGCGCGAATCTCGTGGCGATGCGGCCCGAAAACGGGTTCGTCGTCGCCGAGGTCGAGGTGAAGCAACCCGAAACCGCGGCCGGCAGCGAAGTCGTGGCGATGATGCGCCAGGTCGTCGAACACTTCGCCGAATACGCCAAGCTCAACAAGAAGCTGGGCGACAGCGCATCGCAGGACCTCGGCGAAATCGACGACGCGGGCGAACTGGCCGACACGATCGCCGCCGCGCTCCAGGGCAAGGTGGCCGACAAGCAGGCGCTGCTCGGCGAGCGCAGCCCCTTGAAGCGCCTCGAGATGGTGATGGCGATCATGGAGGGAGAACTCTCGGTCCTCCAGGTCGAGCGCAAGATCCGTGGCCGCGTGAAGCGCCAGATGGAGAAGACCCAGCGCGAGTACTACCTCAACGAGCAGCTGAAGGCGATCCAGAGCGAACTCGGCGGCGGAGACGGCGAGGACGGTGACGAGATCGCCGAGCTCACCGAGAAGATCGCCAAGCTCAAGCTCAGCAAGGAAGCCCGCGCGAAGGCCGAGAGCGAGCTCAAGAAGCTCAAGACGATGCAGCCGATGAGCGCGGAAGCAACCGTCATCCGCAATTACCTCGACGTGCTGCTCGGCCTGCCGTGGGGCAAGAAAAGCCGCCTGAAGAAGGACATCGCGAAGGCCCAGGCGGTCCTCGACGAGGATCACTACGCGCTCGAGAAGGTAAAGGACCGGATCGTCGAATACCTCGCGGTCCAGGCACGGACGAACAAGCTCAAGGGGCCGATCCTGTGTCTCGTCGGCCCGCCGGGCGTGGGCAAGACAAGCCTGGGCAAGTCGATCGCCAAGGCGACGGGGCGCGAATTCGTGCGCCAGTCGCTGGGCGGCGTCCGCGACGAGGCCGAAATTCGCGGCCATCGCCGCACATACATCGGTTCGCTGCCGGGCAAGATCGTCTCGAACCTCAAGAAGGCAGGGACCAGCAACCCGCTGTTCCTGCTCGACGAGATCGACAAGCTCGGTCAGGACTTCCGCGGCGATCCCGCCTCGGCCCTGCTAGAGGTTCTCGACCCGGAGCAGAACAACAAGTTCCAGGACCATTACCTCGAGCTCGACCTCGACCTGTCGGACATCATGTTCGTCACCACTGCGAACAGCCTCAACCTGCCGCAGCCGCTGCTCGACCGGATGGAGATCATCCGCCTCGAAGGATATACCGAGGACGAGAAGGTCGAGATCGCCGAGCGCCACCTGATCCGCAAGCAGGTCGAGGCGCACGGGCTCAAGGACGGCGAGTTCTCGCTGACGACCGAAGCGCTGCGCGACCTGATCCGCTACTACACCCGAGAAGCGGGCGTGCGGACTCTCGAACGCGAAATCGCGCGGCTTGCCCGCAAGAGCTTGCGCAAGATCCTCGAGAAGGAGGTGGAGAGCGTGACCATCACGCCCGACAACCTCGGCGATTTTGCCGGCGTGCGGAAGTTCAAGCACGGCGTGTCGGAGGACGAGGCGCAGGTCGGCGCCGTTACGGGGCTCGCCTGGACCGAGGTGGGCGGCGAGTTGCTGACCATCGAGAGCGTGACGACGCCGGGCAAGGGCGAGGTCAAGACCACCGGCAAGCTGGGCGAGGTCATGACCGAGAGCGTCGCCGCCGCCTTCAGTTTCGTGAAGGCGCGCGCGCCGGCCTATGGCATACGTCCGAGCCTGTTCCACCGCCGCAACATCCACATCCACCTTCCCGAAGGCGCGGTTCCCAAGGATGGGCCGAGCGCCGGGGTGGGCATGGTTACCTCGATCGTCTCGACGCTGACGGGCATCGCCGTCCGGCCGGACGTGGCAATGACCGGCGAGGTCACGCTGCGCGGCAGGGTGCTCGCGATCGGAGGGCTCAAGGAAAAGCTTCTCGCGGCGTTGCGCGGCGGCATCAAGACCGTCCTCATCCCCGAGGAGAACGTCAAGGACCTCGTGGAGATTCCGCAGAACATCAAGGACGGGCTCGAGATCGTGGCCGTCGGCCATGTCGACGAGGTGCTCGAACGCGCGCTCGTCTCGCCGCTCGAGCCGATCGAGTGGAGCGAGGCGGACGACCTGGCAAGCCAGCCGGGTCCCGCTGCCTCGGGCGAGAGCGCGACGGCCCACTGACAGTGCGGATAACGTAACGGAAGCTGCGGATTCAGCTCGTTACGGACCAAGATGGGACAAGTCGTGCGTCAAGGCGCGCCAACCGACCGATTAGTCTTTGACTTGCGGCACAAAAGCCATTCATGTCGAGGCTTTGGTCATCGAGGCGATTCTGCGGAGTCGCCTGCGGTCGCGCGCAACGGCAAAGGGGGAAGGAATGAACAAGAACGATCTCATCGGATCGGTCGCTGAAACCGCGGGTCTTTCAAAGAGCGACGCGGCCAGCGCGGTTGAAGGCGTTTTCGATGCGATCACCGCAGCGCTTAAGAAGGGCGACGAAGTGCGGCTGGTCGGCTTTGGCACTTTCACCGTCGCGCGGCGCAAGGCCTCCACCGGTCGTAATCCGCGGACCGGCGAACCGATGAAGATCAAGGCGTCGAACCAGCCGAAGTTCAAGGCTGGCAAGGTTCTCAAGGATTCGGTGAACTGATCGGCAGGCGCGCGCTTTTATTGCAGCGCCGTCCATTTCGTCCCCACAGGAATAGTCCGGACCGCCGTGGACAGCGCGGCCTTGGCGACACCAGGTGATTCGTCGATCCGGGGAGCAATCCCGGACCTCGGTGGTGCAGACGATTGCGCTGCTCGCGCAATCAGGCCGCGAACCCCTGTTGCGTGGTACGATCAGCCCGATCGCGCGGCGATGGCATAGAGCGCAATCGCCGCGGCGTTCGAAACATTGAGGCTTTCGATCGCGTCCGAAATGGGCAGCTTTGCCAGTGCGTCGCAGTGGCCCGCGATGTTGTGCCGCAGGCCTTCGCCTTCGGCGCCCAGCACCAGCGCCACCTTGCCGGCCGGCATGGCCTCGGCGAGCGTCGTCTCGGCCTCGCCGGCAAGGCCGATCCGCCAGTATCCTGCCTCGGCCAGTTCATCGAGCGCCCGCGCGAGGTTGACGACACGCACCCACGGCACGATCTCGAGCGCGCCGCTTGCGGACTTTGCCAGCGTGCCCGACTCGGGAGGGGCGTGGCGGTCCTGGGTCACGATTGCCGCGGCGCCGAACGCCGCGGCCGAACGCAGGATCGCGCCGACATTATGCGGATCGGTAACCTGGTCGAGCACCAGGACAGGAGCGTCGCCGTCACCGATGACGTCCTCGAGGAAGACGTCGTCGAGCGGGCTGCATTCGAGGACCAAGCCCTGGTGCGGCGCATCGCGCGCGACGAGCCGGGCAAGATCGGCCGCCTCGGCCCATTCCACGGGAAAGTCGGGCGGCAGTTCGCCGTTGAGCGAGGCGACACCCTCGCGCGTGGCCCACAGCTTGCGGTGGCTGCGATCGGGATTCATGAGCGCGGCTTCGACCGCATGGCGGCCCCACAGGCGCACCTGTCCGCCGCTCGCGCGTCCGGAACCCCGTCCGCCCTGCATCCGCCCCGCGCGTCCGCGCATCGCGCGTTTCCGTTCGCCTTTTGCCATCACCCCCGCCCCTGCCAGCAGGGCCATTGACAGGCAAGCATCGCTTCGCCATTGCGCGCCTTCCTCGGCCGGCCCGCCCCCTCGCGGGGCTGATCGGATGCGAAAATGGCAAGCCCTGTGTGGACAGGTGGCCGAGTGGTTAAAGGCAGCAGACTGTAAATCTGCCCGCGCAAGCGTACGCTGGTTCGAATCCAGCCCTGTCCACCACCCCTCTTCTTTCCGAGCTGCTGGACCCTGTGTTGGAGCCGGGCATTCGCCCGGTAGGTTGGAGAACCACCCCGAAGGACATGCAAAAAGGGGAATCCATGAGGACCGCCCCTTTCGTTTTGGCGTGACATATACCGGCGAAAATCGAAGCCGGGGCGATTGTTTCACACGTAGCGAGAGACGTTCGGATCGGGACAGTACATGGGCCAGTTGCCGGTGCCGAGCGCTGTGAAGAAGTTGAAGAAGCCGCAGCGGAACCGGTCGGGAAGTATCGATTGGGATGAGGGGCCGCCGGCATAGGCCGCCACAGGGGACACAACCATTGAAGCAGCGAGTGCCGCAAGGACAATTCTCTTCATAAGACCCTCCTTTGTGGAGAGGGTGGGGCTAGTCCCCCGGAGTTGCGGAAACTTGGTATTCGCACCCCGGGGCGAACCCCTATGCGAAGTGTTGTCCTGAATTCACCATCCTTCGCCCATGCTACGTCTAGCGCTCTACGATTTCCGGCGACACGGCGGGGTCGTCGGGGCCTTACGTCAGGCTACGCCGCGTATCCTCCGGCGCAGAGTTCAGATTACTCAGGCCAAGCGCCCTGTCGTCGACCAACCGGCAGCCGCATGCTTCGATCCACGATTTCACCGCGCGCCGTCCTTGCGCCAGATGTTCGTCGAGCAGTGAGGCGAAGGATGCCGGCCAGAGGCCGACGAGAAACTGCCCTTCCAGCGCTGCGGGCGGGTTGCCGAGGATCTCCGGCAGGCGGTCGGGCAGGGGCACCGTATCGACCGGAACGCTGAGCACGGCATCGAAACCATGCTCCGCTGCATGGTGCAGTGCCGCGTTCAGACCGCCAAGCGGACCCAGCCCGGGCCGCGGCAGGTCCGGGAGCGAGAGGTACCCGGGAACGTCCCGCCCGCAGATCGCGACTGTGTGGGTCTGCCGCGAAAGGGCCACAGCGGCGTGTTCGAGCAAGGGCACGCCTTCATGGAGATGCAAGGCCTTGTCCGATCCGAACCGGCGGGACCTTCCGCCCGCGATCACGGCGCCCAGGATGTGCATCGCGGTGTCTCCCGTCACGGAACCCCCGTCGGTTGTGGACGAGGTGAGCCCCGCGCCTTGTGCCGGCCCGGCGCGCACTTATACGCCGGTACATGGCGGCGCCAAACGACAAGCGTTAGGGGCGCCGGCGGATCGGCCTGTACCGATCCGGCAGGGGGAGGGCACATCGCATGAACGCAACCAGCGAGGGGCGCGCCAACATCGGGCTTATATCGGCCATCGTCGCGGTCGCGACGATCGGCGGCCTGTTGTTCGGCTATGACAGCGGCGCGGTAAACGGGACGCAGCAGGGTCTCGTCACCGCATTCGGCCTCGACGAAGGCGGTCTGGGCTTCACCGTCGGGTCGCTTCTGATCGGCTGCTTCATCGGTGCGTTCTTCGCCGGCACGCTCGCGGATGTCATGGGGCGGCGCAACGTCATGCGCGTCGCCGCCGTCCTGTTCCTCGTCGGCGCGCTGATCCAGGGGTTTGCAGCCGATCACGCGGTTTTCGTGATCGCCCGGGTCATGGGCGGAATGGCGGTGGGTGCGGCGAGCGTGCTGTCGCCCGCCTATATTTCCGAGGTCGCCCCCGCGAATATCCGCGGGCGCATGACCACGGTCCAGCAGATCATGATCATCACCGGCCTGACCGCCGCGTTCCTCGTCAACTACTTCCTCGCGGCCGCGGCGGGCGAATCGACCAGCGATTTCTGGCTCGGCATCGCGGCGTGGCGCTGGATGTATCTGATGCAGGCGGTGCCGGCGGCGGTGTTCCTCGTGGCGCTGTTCTTCATTCCGGAAAGCCCGCGCTATCTGGTCTCGAAGGGCCGTCACGAAGAGGCGGGCGGGGTCCTGACGAGCCTGTTCGGGGCGGTCGTCGCGCAGGCCAAGCTCCGCGAGATTCGCGACAGCTTCACCGCCGACCACCGCCCCCGGCTGAGCGACGTGCTAGCACCGCCTGGTTCCCGGGGATTTCTCGGCATTCGCCCGATCGTGTGGGTGGGGATCATGCTGGCGGTGTTCCAGCAGCTCGTCGGCATCAACGTGATATTCTATTATGGCGCGACGCTGTGGCAGCTCGCCGGCTTTACCGAGGCCGACAGCCTCTTGATCAACATCGTGTCGGGCGCGGTCTCGATCGCGGCCTGCCTTGTCACGATCGCGGTAATCGACAGGATCGGCCGCAAGCCTCTGCTGCTGATCGGTTCGGCCGGCATGGCAGCGACGCTGTTCGTGATGGTCTATGCCTTCGGTCAGGGCACGCTCGATGCCGCCGGCAATCTCCGGCTGTCGACCGAGATGGGTACCGTCGCGGTTGTCGCCGCCAACCTCTACGTGATCTTCTTCAACGTCAGCTGGGGTCCGGTGATGTGGGTCATGCTGGGCGAGATGTTCCCCAACCAGATCCGCGGCAGCGCGCTGGCGGTTGCCGGGTTCTTCCAGTGGTTCGCTAACTATCTCGTCGCGCAGACCTTTCCCGCGATGGCCTCGGGGCTGGGGCTTGCCGCAAGCTACACCTTTTATGCGGTCTGCGCCGTCATCAGCTTCTTTCTGGTCAAAGCCTTCGTTCACGAGACGAAGGGGATCGAACTGGAAGACATGAAAGGCTGACGCTTCAGAGGGGGCGGGGCTTGCGCTTCGCCCTTCTGCCGAGCCCTTCTGAGCGGCCGAACCAGGTGCGGGTCCCCGACCGCGGCGGGTTTGCAACGGCTTGTCTGCCGCCTAGGCTTGCAGCGCCCTTGGGAATCCGGAGATTTCGAATGATCGCCCGCCTGCTGGCCGCTTCGCCTTTCCTGCTCGCCGCAACCGCTTTCGCACAAGAGCCGGCCGTGTCGGACACCCCGATCGAGCCCGACCGCCTCGTGCAATCGGTCAGGACGCTGGCATCCGACCAGTTCGAGGGGCGCGCCCCAGGAACGGTCGGTGAGGAACGCGCGATCGGCTACCTGATCGGCCGCTTGCAGGGGCTGGGGCTGGAACCCGGTGGCAACGAAGGAGCCTGGACCCAGGTCGTGCCGCTCCTCCGCACACGGCTTGGCGAGCCGACGCTTCTGGCGTTCGAACACGCCGGCACGACCCGCCCGCTTGCCTTTCCGCGCGACATCTATGTCTCGACCCTGCAACCAAGCGACAAGGTGCAGATCGACCGAGCGCCGCTGGTGTTCGTCGGTTACGGTGTCGATGCGCCCGAGCGGCGGTGGGACGATTTCAAGAACGCGGACCTGACGGGCAAGGTGGCCGTCTTCCTGGTCAACGATCCCGATTTTCACGCGGGAAAGGGCGAGCCCGTGGCAGGAAAGTTCGGCGGGCGCACGATGACGTATTACGGGCGCTGGACCTACAAGTTCGAGGAAGCCGCGCGCCGGGGTGCCGTGGGCGCGCTGATCGTCCACGAAACCGATGCCGCGGGTTATGGCTGGAACGTGATCGAAAGCCCGGGCGGCGAGAATTACGATATCGTCCGCAAGCCGGAGAACGTGACCAGCCTCGCCCTGCAGGGATGGATTTCCGGCGAGACTGCGAAGGCGCTGTTCGATCGGGCCGGATACGACCTTGTCCGGGCGAGCGCGGCCGCCCGACGCAGTGATTTCAGGCCAATCGACCTCAAGACGACGTTTTCCGCATCGTTCCCGGTCGAGCAGGAGGTCGTGAAGAGCCAGAACGTGCTCGCGCGCATAACCGGCGCGGACCGACCAGACGAGGTCGTGATGTATGGCGCGCACTGGGATGCCTTCGGCGAAGGCAAACCAGACGCCATGGGACGGATATACAGGGCGGGAGCCAACGACGACGCGCTGGGCGTTGCCGCGCTGCTCGAGATCGCGCGGGCGTTCAAGGCGGCGCCGCAGCCCGAACGCAGCGTGGTCTTCTCATTCTGGACGGCCGAGGAACGCGGCCTGCTGGGGTCTGAATACTATGCGGCCAATCCGGTCTACCCGCTCGAGAAAACCGTCGCGAACTTTGCGATCGACATCCTTCAGACGGCGGGCCGTGCGCGAGACGTCATCCTCGTCGGTAAGGGGCAGGGCACGCTCGAGGACGATCTGGCGCGGTACGCTCGCGCGCAGGGACGAACCGTCACCGAGGAAAGCCTGCCCGAGCGGGGGTTGTTCTATCGCGCAGACCATTTCAGCCTCGCCAAACGCGGCGTTCCCGTGCTCCTGCTGATGGGGATTGCCGGGGCCTCCGATCTCGTCGAGGGAGGCAGGGCGGCCGGCAAGGCGTGGGTCGATACATATACCGGGCAGTGCTATCACGCCGCGTGCGATGCCTGGAGCGAGGATTGGAACCTCGCTGGCGCAGTGCAGGACATCGCGCTGGTCCGCGACATCGGGGCCGACCTCGCGAACTCCCGGCGCTGGCCGGGATGGAAGGATGGTTCGGAATTCAAGGCCGTGCGCGAGAAAACCGAGGTGGCGCGAACGATCCCCTGAAACCTGCTGAGCCCCTCCTGCCGGAGTGACCGGGGACTCCGGCGCATGGATAGCAGCGGGCACCGGCCCGATCGGGCCAAGCCGGGCGCTTAGACCGAAGAGAGGCGGAGGATCGCCAGCTCGGTTCTGTTTTTCACGCCGCACTTGTCGAATATGCGGTGAAGGTAGATCTTGATCGTGCCCTCGGTGGTGCCGAGAGCGGCGGCAATCTCCTTGTTCCGGCGGCCTTCCCCGACGAACTCGACGATCCGTCGTTCCCGTTCGCTCAGGCCCTCGATCGGCGAAGCCGCTCTGGCGCCCGAGGCGATGGCCAAGGTGCGGTCGAGGATCTCGCCGCTGATGTACCGGGAACCGGCCAGGACCTGCCCGATCGCCTCTTCGATATGAAGTTCGGCGCCCTGTTTGAAAACGATCCCGTTCACGCCCGCGTGCATAGCCTCGAGGAGGCGCGAATCCTCTATCTCTGCGCAAAGCAGGATGACCGGTATGTCGTTGCCGGCCGAGCGCAGGCGCTGAAGCACCTCCACGCCGTCGAGGCCGGGCATGCGCACGTCGAGAACGGCCAGATCGGGCATCGTTTGCGTGATCGCCTCGAGCACGGCCGTGCCGTCCCCGACAGACGCGACGATCTCCATTCCGAGCGAATGAAGCATCCCTTCCACTCCGGACCGCAGAAAGGCGTGGTCGTCGGCAAGGACAATCCTGATCATGCGAGACACCTTTCAGGCAAAGTGATTTCGAGCCGGGTGTTGCCTGGGTACGACTGGACCGCCAGCGTGCCGCCCAGGGAGGAAACGCGGTCGTGGATCGAGCGCGGAAGCCTCGGCGCGGCATCTTCGAAACCCCGTCCGTCGTCCTCTATCACGATCCGCAGGCCCGCGCTGGTGATCGCCGCGTCGACTATGGCCCGTCTCGCCGCTCCGTGCCGGACCGCGTTCGCGACCGCCTCGCGCAGGATCTGCTGCAGCTCGAATACCAGCGATGCCGGGGCCATGATCGAATCCTGCGCCCGGATCAGCTCGACCGATATCCCCCACCCTTCAGAAAGTCTTCCGAGCAGGAGGGCAATTTCGGTCAGGAGGTTTCGGCTCCCCGTGCGCGGCGTGCCGGCCCTGAGGCTCGCGATCACGTCCCGGACGGACGCCTGCTCGACACCGAGGCTCCGGCTGATCTGGTCGAGTTCGGGCAGCGGGTCGCGTCCCTCCGATATGATCTTGCGTAGCGAAGCCAGGCGAAAGACAGCCCCGGCGAGCGATTGCGAGACGCTGTCATGCAGATCGCGAGCGATGTCGGCACGTACCCGCGTCACGCTTGCATTGCGGCCCGACGCCTCGATCTGGTCGCGGTCGAGCGCGCGAGAAAGTTCATGCCCGACCAGCTGCGCTATCCCAATGTGATCGACCCCGACGCCGGCGATCCCGGCCAGCACGAGGTGTCCGCGGCCAGTGTTGCCCGAAAGCGGGACGAACAATCCGCTGACGGGCAGCGCCGCGGCGGGATCCCGGAGAAGCGGTGAAACCGAACCGATGGCCCTTATCCGGCCGTCCGGATCGCGGACGAGGGAACGTCCTCGCACTCGATCGAACAGATGCGCGTGAGCGTCTATCGGCTCGTCGTGGCCTGCCTCTGCTTCGTCTCGCACGAGCGAGCCGGCAAATCTTCTCAGGGTGGAGGGTTCGCCGTTCCACCGCCACGCAAGGAGCGCGCCTCCGGCACCGGTCTCGCGCATGGCGTATTGCAGCAAGCGCTCGAACAGAGGCGAGTTGGCTTCGGGAAGATCATACGGGAAGGGTTCGATCGTCGCGGTTTTGCGCTCGTGCGCGAACCAGACGAAGATGAACACCATCACGGCCATGAAGCTCGCGCGGCGGACGAACTTCAGCGGGTCGACGTCCAGTCCGGCGGTTATCAACAGCAAGCCTTCGGCAGCGAACGCAAGGCACAGTAGCAACCCGAATGCGAGGCCCGACCGCCAGCTCCAGCTGATCACCACAGCGAGGACGAGGAATGCGAGGAAAGCGATAAAGGGGCTGACGAGATCGGAATCGGCGGACTGGGTAAAATACAGGGCCAGAAAGAACGCCGCGCAGTCGACCGCGAGAGACAGCGAACGCAGCCTGAAGTCGATCCACCAATTCGACCAGGCGATCTTTGCTTCGATTGCGGCGATCACGAGGTACACGGCGAAAATCGCTGCGCCGAGTTGACCTCCCCGTACCGGCTGCTTGGGATCCAAACCGATCCACACGACGAACATCAGCACCAGAACCAGCCTGGTGACCGCGATCAGCCGCGCGGACCGGTAGCGGAAGATCCCTTCCGGGCTATTTGCGAACCATGTGAAGATTTTCGTCCTGCCTGACCTGGGTTCGAAACCCGCGAACTGTCTGGATTTGTAGACTTTACTCCCGGCTTTGCCGGACTTGCAGTCATCGAAAGTAAGGGGCGGCTTCCCATCCGGCAGAATGCCCTGCGCCTGATCCCGGCAAGGCAGGGGAGGCGAAGTCCGTAGCGCTTCTCTTGCCGCTCGGCGTGCGCGGGCCTAATCGGCGGCGATGCCCAGCCCCGTCATTTCGGCCACCGGCCTGTTCACGCCTCCGCAGACGATCTCGAACGAGGAACTCGTCGACAGCTTCAACGCGTTCGTCACGCGCCACAACGCCGAACACGCGGCCGAGATCGCGGCCGGCGAGATTGCCCCGCTCGAGCCGAGTTCCGTCGAATTCATCGAGAAGGCGAGCGGAATCAGGTCGCGCCACGTCATCGACAAGGCGAACGTTCTCGATCCCGCGACGATGTGCCCCCGCATTCCCGAACGCGGCAACGACGAATTGTCGATCATGGCCGAGATCGGGGTGGCCGCGGCCAGGCAAGCCCTCGAACGTGCGGGGCGCGATCCCAGCGAAGTCGACGCGGTGCTGTGCGCAGCGTCGAACATGCAGCGCGCCTATCCTGCCATGGCCATCGAGATCCAGCACGCGCTGGGGATCGAGGGTTTCGGCTTCGACATGAATGTCGCCTGTTCTTCGGCGACCTTCGGGATCCAGACGGCCGCGGACTACATCCGGGCGGGGAACGCGCGCAGCGTCCTCGTGGTCAGTCCCGAAATCACCAGCGGGCACCTCAACTGGCAGGACCGCGACAGCCATTTCATCTTCGGCGATGTCGCGACCGCCGTGCTCGTCGAGGACGGGGACATCGCGCCGGCGGCTCGCTGGGACATTCTCGGAACGAAGCTCAAGACGGTCTTTTCCAACAACATCCGGAACAATTTCGGCTTCCTCAACCGGACCGCGCCCGAGTCCCGCGACGAGGCGGACAAGCTGTTCGTCCAGGAGGGCCGCAAGGTTTTCAAGGAGGTGGTTCCGATGGTCGCGGCGATGATCGTCGAGGAAGCGCAGCGGCTGGGCATCGACCCGGCCGGTCTGCGCCGGCTCTGGCTCCACCAGGCGAACGCGGGGATGAACCGGCTGATCGCGCACAAGGCATTGGGACACGAGGCAAGCCCCGACGAGAGTCCCACGGTTCTCGATACCTACGCCAACACGTCGAGTGCGGGATCAATCATCGCCTTTCACAAGCACTCAGACGATCTGGCCACGGGGGACATCGGCCTGATCTGTTCGTTCGGCGCCGGCTATTCGGCCGGAACCGTGTTCGTGCGGAAGGCCGGCTGAACCGGTTTCTCTTGTGACCGGCGGGTCCAGCACCTAAGCCTTCGGGTCTATGGCCGGAGAAATACTCGATAACAGGGGCCGGGGGGACGCGCACTGGCGGTTGCCGCCGGTCCATCCCGAGGGACGCAAGTTCGCCCTGATTGCCGGCGCTGCCAGCCTCGTTACCGCGCTCCTCGCGTGGGAGACGCTGGCGTGGCCGCTCGCCTTCCTGACGATCGGCATCCTCGCCTTCTTCCGCGATCCGGAGCGGGTCGTGCCGCAGGGGGACGACCTGATCGTTTCGCCAGCTGACGGCCTCGTCTCCCTGATTGCCGAGGTCGAACCGCCCGAAGAACTGGTGGTAGCGGATGGCAGCGGGAGCCGCGGGCTCGCGCCGGGCCCGATCACGCGGGTCTCGATCTTCATGTCGGCGTTCGACGTGCACATCAACCGTGCGCCAATCGGAGGTACCGTAAGGCGGCTGGTCTATATCCCCGGCAAGTTCATGAATGCGGACCTCGACAAGGCGAGCGAGGAGAACGAGCGCCAGCACATGCTGATCGAGCGGACTGACGGACTGCTGATCGGTTTCACCCAGATCGCCGGTCTGGTCGCGAGGCGCATTGTTCCCTTCGTCAAGCCCGGCGACCTGGTCGCCGCGGGTCAGCGGGTCGGGCTGATCCGGTTCGGCAGCAGGGTGGATGTCTATCTTCCTGCCGGAACCGCCGCAAAGGTCGTGCTGGGCCAGACGGTCGTGGCGGGGGAAACTGTGCTCGCGGAAGCGGGCGCGCAGCAATTGATCGAAGGGGTCAGCCAGTAATGTCCGAGCAACCGCGCGTTGGACCCAAGGCGGCCGAGGACGAAACCCCGCTGCGCCAGCAGGGGCGCATGCAGGGGCTTCCGATGCGAGCAGTCCTGCCGAATGCCATTACCGCCGCGGCGCTGTGCGCAGGATTGACCGGCATCCGTTTTGCGATCGACGGCATGTGGCGCGAGGCGGTCATCGCCGTCATCCTCGCCGGAGTTCTCGACGGGATCGACGGACGCGCCGCGCGCCTTCTCAAGGCCCAGTCGCGGTTCGGCGCCGAGCTTGACAGCCTGGCCGATTCGCTGAGTTTCGGGACCGCGCCCGCGCTCATCCTCTTTCTCTGGTCGCTGGGCGATCTTCTGCGAATCGGATGGTTCGCGGCCCTTGCATTCGCCATTTCGGGCGCGTTGCGGCTGGCGCGGTTCAACGCGCAGATCGACGTCAAGGAACAGCCGCACAAGTCGGCCGGTTTCCTCACCGGCGTACCCGCCCCCGTTGGAGCGGGCCTCGCATTCCTGCCAATCTACTTGTGGATGGCAACCGGCGACGAAACCTTCCGGGACCCGCTGCTCGTGGCGCCGTGGACCGTCCTGGTGGCGTTCCTGATGATCTCGAATCTCGCAACGTTGAGCTGGGGCCGCATGCGTCCGCGCCGGGACGTGCGGCTGGGGGTCATTGCGGTGGTCGGGATGGTATTCGCCGCGCTGCTGCTCGAACCGTGGTGGACCCTTGCGGCGATCTGCCTTGTCTACCTGGCGACGTTGCCGTGGTCGATCCTGCGCTACGCCCGAATCAGGCGGCAACGCGCAGCGGGGCCGATACCCGCGCCGTTCGACGCTGCGACGGGCGACCTGCACTGAGAGTAACGGGACGCAGCGCCGGCATGCGCGCGCCGTCAGCACCGTCCATGGTCACGGTGATCATCCGGACCGCATCACTGCGCGCAAGCTCGCGACGCACGTGCCGGAACGCATTGCGGCCGCGCACGGCGCAATCGGCAAGGGTCAGCGCGCTGGTGATGGCGACAACGGCGAACAGCAGCGCGAGCAGGATGGCGGTCATCGATCGATACCTTCAATGCGGCACAGGCACGTTGACAGCCTGTGGACAACCAGTGGAAACCACCAGGCCGCGAGACGTTCCCGCGACCTGAGTTTTGTTCCCTGTATGTTCTCTCTCGTCAAGAGAATTCGCGCCAAGATTCGCTTTTTCCGCGACGAATTGAGGCTGGATTTATCGCCGACGGGACGCTAAGGGCCGCGCCGTTCGACACGGTTCCAGCCGTCTTGGCGGCGGCTTCGCGTCGGACAAATCCACATGGAGAGCGCCACATACCGGTGCCGGCCAGCGGGATCTCCGCACGGTTCCAGCTCTCCAGAGGCTCAACCGGAAAGGAATTACCTATGGCGGCCCCGACCGTCACCATGCAGCAATTGATCGAGGCCGGCGCGCACTTCGGCCACCAGACCCACCGCTGGAACCCGCGGATGAAGCCGTACATCTTCGGCGCCCGCAACGGTGTTCACATCATCGACCTGTCGCAGACGGTTCCGCTCATGGCGCGGGCGCTCGACTTCATCCAGGACACCGTTCGCTCGGGCGGCAAGGTCCTCTTCGTCGGCACCAAGCGCCAGGCGCAGGAGCCGATCGCCGAGGCCGCGCGGCGCTCCGGCCAGCATTTCGTCAACCACCGCTGGCTCGGCGGCATGCTGACCAACTGGAAGACGATCTCGGGCTCGATCCGCCGTCTCAAGAGCCTCGAGGAACAGCTTTCGGGCGACACTTCGGGCCTCACCAAGAAGGAAGTCCTCCAGCTCACCCGCGAGCGCGACAAGCTCGAGCTGTCGCTCGGCGGGATCCGCGACATGGGTGGCATTCCGGACGTGATGTTCGTGATCGACGCCAACAAGGAAGATCTCGCGATCAAGGAAGCCGGCGTGCTCGGCATCCCGGTGGTGGCGGTTCTCGATTCGAACGTCGACCCGTCGGGCATCGCGTTCCCCATCCCGGGCAACGATGACGCGGCGCGCGCCGTCCGCCTCTACTGCGACGCGGTCGCCGAAGCCGCGACGACCGGCAAGGGCAAAGCCACGATCGATTCGGGCGAGGACGTCGGCGCGATGGCCGAACCGCCGGCCGAAGCGGCCGCCGCCGAAGCTGCCACCGAGGCGTAACGCCCGCCTCGCATGTCCCGATTACCGGCGCCGGGACGCATCGCTCCCGGCGCCACATTGCTTGCAAGACAAAGGAATTGAACATGGCTGCTTTCACCGCCGCCGACGTGAAGAACCTGCGCGAGAAGACCGGCGCCGGGATGATGGACGCCAAGAAGGCCCTCGAAGCCTCCAACGGCGACATCGAGGCCGCGGTCGACGCGCTGCGCGCCAAGGGCCTCGCCACCGCTGCCAAGAAGTCGAGCCGCACTGCGGCCGAAGGCCTTGTCGGCGTCGCCGTCGAGGGTACCCGCGGCGTGGCAGTCGAGGTTAACTCGGAAACCGACTTCGTTGCCAAGAACGACAAGTTCCAGGACTTCGTCCGCAAGGTAACCGAGGTCGCGCTCAACGAGGGATCGGCTGACGTCGAGGCGCTCAAGGCCGCCGGCTACCCCGACGGTGGTACGGTTGCCGACAAGCTGACCGACAACGTCGCGACCATCGGTGAGAACCAGCAGATCCGCCGCCTCAAGCACGTCTCGGTCACCGATGGCGTCGTGGTGCCCTACATGCACAACGCGGCAGCGCCGAACCTCGGCAAGATCGGCGTGCTCGTGGCGCTCGAATCTTCGGCCGACAAGGGCGCGCTCGAGGCGCTGGGCAAGAGCCTTGCGATGCACATCGCCGCGGCGTTCCCGCAGGCGCTCGACGCCGACGGCCTCGACCCCGAGGTGATCGAGCGCGAACGCAAGGTCGCCGCCGAGAAGGCTGCCGAAAGCGGCAAGCCCGCCGAGGTCCAGGCCAAGATGGTCGACGGGGCGATCGCCAAGTTCGCCAAGGAGAACGCGCTTCTGAGCCAGGTCTTCGTGATGGACAACAAGACCCCCATCAGCGAAGTCGTGGCCAAGGCCGGCAAGGATGCCGGCGCGCCGATCACGCTCAAGGACTACGTCCGCTTCCAGCTCGGCGAAGGGATCGAGAAGGAAGAAACCGACTTCGCCGCCGAGGTGGCCGCCGCGGTCAAGGGCTGAGCGCTTCGACCCAAGAGCCATCCAGGGCTAACCGATCACGGCCGCCGGAGCGATCCGGCGGCCGTTTTGGTGTGACGGGGCTGCAGGTCGATCACCCAAACCTCGGCCCGGGTGAACAACCGGAATGGCAGCAGGCTCGTCCCGATGCCCGCGCTGGTGACAAGCGTGTTGGCTCCTTCGCGTACCACCCCGCAGGCGTACCGGTTCCCGTAGCGCGAGTTCGTGACCGGTGCGCCGCCACCCGGCCAGGCGATCTGGCCGCAATGCGTATGGCCCGAGAGCATCAGGCCGGTACCGGTCGGAAGGTTGGGGAAGGGATCGGGGCTGTGGCTCAGCACCACTCCGCCGCGGCCGTGAGCTGCGAATTCTTCGGTCACGCGGGTAACTGCGGCGCGCCCGGTAAAGCTGTCGTCGATGCCGCCGACGAGCAATCCGCCAATGTCGACGACCTCGTTTCGCAGCAGTCCGATCCCGACCCGCTGCAGCTCGCGTTCGAGTTGGCCAACGCTGCGCCAGTGGTCGTGATTGCCCGGGACGGCCAGCTTGACCGCATCCGGATCGATCCGAGCAAGCGGCGCGACTGACTCCCGGGTGGAATAGCGGCGGGTTGCGAGCGACCGGTCGGTCACGAAATCGCCCGCGAACAGAACCATGTCGGGATGCAGGGCGTTCACCTGTCTCACGATTCGCGCCAGCCGTCGGGGCGGCATGTCGGGACCGCCTACGTGAATGTCGCTGAGCAGGACGATACGGCGAGGCGTGCGGTCCCCATCGACAACCGGGACCGTCGCCGTCAGCCGGCGGACGACCGGATCGCCGGTGGTATCGTGCCACGCGCGCGCCGCGAGACCGAGCAGCAGCCCGCTCGCGACCAGCATCCAGACAATCGTGCGGGGCTTTCCCTTTGCGCGCTCCATGCTTCGTGGCTAAGGAGCCGCAACCCCAGTCGCAACTTGGAAAAACATCTCCCCATGGCCCTGCCTCCGCTCAAACGCGTCCTCCTCAAGCTCTCGGGCGAGGTGCTGATGGGGGGGCAGCAGTTCGGGATCGATCCGTCGTTCGTCATGGAACTGGCGAAGGAAGTGAAGGCGGCGAAGGATACCGGCCTCGAGATCTGCCTCGTCATCGGCGGCGGCAACATCTTTCGCGGCATGGCAGGTGCGGCGCAGGGCATGGACCGCGCGCAGGCCGATTACATGGGCATGCTGGCGACTGTCATGAACGCGCTGGCCATGCAGAGCGCGCTCGAGCAGATCGGGGTGGCCACGCGGGTCCAGTCGGCGATCGAGATGGACAAGGTCTGCGAACCGGTAATCCGCCGCCGGGCGGAACGGCACCTGGAAAAGGGGCGGGTGGTGATCTTCGCGGCAGGCGTCGGTGCGCCCTATTTCACGACCGACAGCGGGGCGGCGCTGAGGGCGGCCGAGATGAAGTGCGATGCGCTTCTCAAGGGCACGAGCGTCGACGGGGTCTACGACAGCGATCCCAAGAAGAATTCCGGAGCGAAGCGTTTCGATACCGTCACCTACGACAAGGTGCTGGCAGACAATCTCAAGGTTATGGATGCCTCGGCCGTCGCGCTGTGCCGCGATAACGGGATCCCGATCGTGGTCTTCTCGATCCGCGAGCAGGGCAACCTGGCCAAGGTCCTGGAAGGCCGGGGAGTCCAGACCATAGTGCAGGGAAGCTAGATCATGGCAAAGTATGAAAAGGCCGACATCGAGCGGCGGATGCAGGGTGCGGTGGATTCGCTGAAAGGCGACCTCCAGGGCTTGCGCACTGGCCGTGCGAACACCAGCCTGCTCGATCCCGTCGTATGCGAGATCTACGGCGCGATGATGCCGCTCAATCAGGTGGCCACCGTGTCGGCTCCGGAGCCGCGGATGCTCAGCGTGCAGGTCTGGGACAAGTCGAACCTGACGGCGGTGGAAAAGGGCATCGCGCACGCCAACCTCGGGCTCAACCCCATGACCGACGGACAGACCATCCGCCTGCCGATCCCCGACCTGACCGAAGAACGCCGCAAGGAACTCGCCAAGCTCGCCGGCAAGTATGCCGAGAACGCGAAGATCGCGATCCGCAACGTGCGCCGGGACGGGATGGAAGCGCTCAAGGAAGACGAAAAGAAGAAGGACATTTCGGAAGACGATCGCAAGCGGGGCGAGGACGAGGTCCAGAAGCTGACCGACAAGTACGTCGGTCTCGCCGACGAGGCTGCGGCGGCGAAGGAGAAGGAAATCCTCTCGCAGTGAGGGTTCGGGACGCCGGAGCGGCCTGATGGCGAGCGCGGATGCGGTCGCACGTCACGTCGCGATCATAATGGATGGCAACGGGCGCTGGGCGAAGGCCCGGCACCTGCCGCGCGCGGTCGGTCACCAGCGCGGCGTCGAGGCGGTGCGCAGGCTCGTGCGCGCGCTCGGGGACACCGGCATCGAGTGTCTGACGCTCTACGCATTCAGCACCGAAAACTGGCGCCGGCCCGAAGAAGAGGTCGGCGACCTGATGAACCTCATGCGCAAGTTCGTGAAATCGGACCTGCCGGAATTCATCGCCAACGACGTCAAGCTGCACATCCTCGGCGACTGGCGCGGCCTTGCCCCCGACATCGTCGAAATGCTCGAGGATGCGCTGGCCAGGACCGCGGGGGGCACGCGCACGCTTGCGGTGGCGCTCAACTACGGGGCGCAGGGAGAGATCGCCCGCGCGGCCGCGAAGGCCGCGGCAGAGGGCGAGATCACGCCCGAAGCCATCGACAAGCACCTCGACACCGCGCCGCTGCCGCCGCTCGATCTACTCATCCGCACCAGCGGCGAGGTACGGCTGTCGAATTTCCTGCTATGGCAGTGCGCCTATGCCGAGATGATCTTCACCGAGGTGCTGTGGCCGGATTTCACCCCCGATCACCTGCGACAGGCACTCGATGAATTTGCGCGCAGGGAGAGACGCTATGGCGGACGCTGACGCCGCCGACCGCCGCACGAAGAGCGACTTGCCGGTCCGGCTGGCATCGGCCGCGATCATGCTGGCGGTCGCCATCGGCGCGCTGGTGGCGGGCGGAACGGTCTTCGACACTTTCGTCGTGGTCGTCACTCTCGTCGCCTTCGTGGAATTCGTGCTGCTTGTTGTGAGGGCAACTCCTGTAGTCCCCTATCGGCTTGCCGCGCTGATCGCCGGTGCGCTGTATTTCGGAATCGCCGCGGCGGTACTTGCGGGGGCGGGCGATTTCCTCATCGTGCTCGTCGTGGGCACGGTCGTGTTCACCGATACCTTTGCCTATTTCGCCGGTCGCGCGATCGGCGGGCCGAAGATCGCTGCCTCGATCAGCCCGTCGAAGACCTGGGCGGGCCTTGCGGGCGGCATGGCAGGCGCGGCGCTGTGGGTGGTCCTGTGGGTTCTCGCGATCGACGGCGGCATCGCCGGCCCCCGGTTCGAGCTGGGTCTTGCCCTCACGGCGGAAAATATCGGCACGGCGGCGCTGCTGGGTGCTGGCCTCGCCGTTCTCGCGCAGGCGGGCGATTTCCTTGAAAGCTGGCTCAAGCGGCGGGCGGGGGCCAAGGACAGTTCCAGGCTGATCCCGGGTCACGGCGGCGTGTTCGACCGGATCGACGGGATGGTGCCGGTGACGATCGCCGTGGGCGCGATGGCCGCGGCGCTGGCGAACTGATGCGGACCATCTCCATCCTCGGAGCGACAGGGTCGGTGGGCGCTTCGACGCTCGACCTCGTGAGGCGGAATCGCGATGCATGGCGTGTCGTCGCGCTCACGGCGAACTGCAACGTCGGGGAACTCGCTTCGCTGGCGAGGGAGTTTTCGGCCGAGGTCGCGGTCGTTGCCGACCCGGCCTGCCTTCCGGCCTTGCGCGACGCGCTCGGCGGGACCGGGATCGAGGCGGCGGGCGGCACATCGGCGCTCATCGAGGCGGCATCACGCGGCGCGGACATCACGGTCGCGGCGATCGTCGGTTGCGCGGGCCTTGCGCCGACGATGGCGGCGATCGAACAGGGCGGCAACATCGCGCTGGCCAACAAGGAGGCATTGGTCTCTGCCGGAGAAGTGATGACCGCCGCCGTCGCGAGGCACGGCGCGACGCTTCTCCCGGTCGACAGCGAACACAACGCGATATTCCAGTGCCTCGCCGGCAACCGGGTCGGCGACGTCCGCAGGATCACCCTTACCGCGAGCGGCGGTCCGTTTCGAACGTGGTCGCAGGCCCGGCTCGAGGGGGCGACGCCCGAGCAGGCGGTCGCGCATCCAAACTGGGATATGGGCGCAAAGATCAGCGTCGATTCCGCGACCATGATGAACAAGGGGCTCGAATTCATCGAGGCTCACCACCTGTTTCCTGTCGGATTGGACCGGATTTCCATCGTGGTGCATCCGCAGAGCGTGATCCATTCGATGGTCGAATACCGGGACGGGTCAACCCTCGCGCAGCTCGGGCCGAGCGACATGCGCGTGCCGATCGCCTCGTGTCTCGCATGGCCCGAACGGATGGACACGCCGATGGCACCGCTGGACCTCGCGACGCTTGGTACGCTGACATTCCAAAAGCCCGACGAGGAGCGGTTCCCGGCCACCCGGCTAGCCCGGGAAGCGGCAGAGGCGGGAGGGGCGGCGCCGGCCGTTCTGAACGCTGCCAACGAATCGGCCGTCGCGGCCTTTCTCGCCGGCAAGATCGCGTTCACACGGATCGCACTAACGGTTGAGCGAGCACTGTCGCGCGACCTTCCGCCGCCACCCGCCTCGCTCGAGGACGTGCTGGCGATCGACGGCGAAGCGCGGGCGCGCGCGAACGAATTGCTGGAGCTTGCCTGAATTGATCGAAACGCCGCCTTTCTGGTTTTACCTCGTCGGGTTCGTGCTGCTGCTCGGACCCCTGGTGACCGTCCACGAGTTCGGCCACTACCTGATGGGGCGGGTGTTCGGCGTCGGGGTCGAGGCCTTTTCGGTCGGGTTCGGCAAGGAGATCGCGGGTTTCACCGACCGGCGCGGAACGCGCTGGAAGCTCTCGGCGCTGCCCCTGGGCGGTTATTGCCAGTTCAAGGGCGACATGAACCCGGCGTCGATTCCCGATGCCGATGCCGTCGCCGCGATCCCGGCCGACGAGCGCGGTGGCAGCTTCCATCACGCCGCGTTGTGGAAGCGCGCGCTGATCGTGGCGGCCGGGCCGATCACCAATCTCGTCGTGGCGGTGGCGATCTTCGCGGCGTTCTTCATGACAATCGGCAAGCCGATGCAGGCGGACCCGGCGGAAACCAACGTGGTTCAGCGCTTTGCGGCGGGATCGGTCGCCGAAGCTGCGGGAATCCGGGTCGGCGACCGGATCGTCGCGATCGACGGCACCCCCGTGAGCGAGTTTCGCGACATTACCGAACGCGTGCTCATGCATCCGGGCAAGGCGGTGGTGATTGCGGTCGAACGGGACGGAGAGCGGTTGCGCATCCCACTGACCATCGGCACCGCAATCGAGACCGACCGTTTCGGCAACGAATCGCGGATCGGCCGGTTGGGCGTATGGTCGAGCCCGATCCGTTATCAGCCTGTCGGACCGCTCGAGGGGATCGCGCTCGGCTTCGAGGAGTGCGCCGACCTGACCCGGATGATGGTCACGGGTATCGGCCAGATCGTCACCGGGGATCGATCGGTCAAGGAGCTTGGCGGACCGATCAAGATCGCCAAATTCTCGGGCGAGCAACTCAGCTTGGGACTGACGGCATTCGTCAGTTTCGCCGCGCTGATCTCGCTTAACTTGGCATTCATCAACCTGTTGCCAATCCCCGCGCTCGACGGCGGGCACCTGGTTTTCTACGCGGCCGAAGCGGTCCGCCGGAGGCCGGTGGGTCCGCGTGGTCAGGAAATGGCGTTCCGTGCCGGCGTGGCCGTGATCCTCGCGCTGATGCTGTTCGTCACGGTCAACGACCTGCTGTCACTGCCCGTGTTCGGGCGATAGCGGGCCAGCCAAGGGATCGCGCGCGCGAGGGTAGTTCACAGGGCACAAGGGCCTTCCACCGCTTGATTGGAAACCGGGTATCGGGCAAGGGCGCCGTTCGCTCGCCCGCCCCACGCCGCAGCTGGCGACACGGAGCATACCTGAGCACATGACTTGTTATCTGGACGGGAGTCCCACGTCGATGAAGGCACGCGATACAGCCGGTAGCATTAGCCGGCCGGGTCCGGCGAAACTGGGCCTGTCGCTCCTGTGCGGAACGATCCTCGCCGGCATGCCGGTCGCCGCGTCTGCGCAGGTTGCGCCGGCAACGCCCGCGCCGGCTGCGCCCGCGCCGCAGGCCGACGTTATCCGCACGATCGCCGTGTCGGGAGCCGAGCGCCTCGAGCCGCAGACGATCGTCTCGTACATCCGCCTGCGGACGGGCCAGGTCTATACCCAGGCGGCTGCCGACCAGGCGCTCAAGGACCTGTACGCGACCGAGCTGTTCGCCAGCGCCAGCATCGTCAACAACAACGGCGATGTCGTGATCACCGTGGTCGAGAACCCGGTCATCAACCGCGTCGTTCTGGAGGGCAACAAGCGGATCAAGAACGACAAGATCGTGCCCGAGATCAAGCTGGCGCCGCGGCAGATCTTCACCCGTTCCAAGGTCCGCGCCGACGTTGCGCGCATCGTCGAGCTCTACAAGCGGCAGGGCCGCTTCGCCGCGACGGTCGAGCCCAAGATGGTCGAACTGTCGCAGAACCGCGTCGACGTCGTCTTCGAGATCAACGAGGGCCCCAAGTCGAAGGTTCGGCAGATCAACATCCTCGGCAACGAGGCGTTCTCCGACGGAGAGCTGCGCGGCGAGATGCTGACCAAGCAGGCTCGCCTGTCGAGCTTCCTGTCGTCGCGTACCAGCTACGATCCCGATCGTCTGGCGTTCGACCAGCAGAAGCTTCGCCAGTTCTACCTGACCCAGGGTTACGCCGATTTCCGCGTGGTCTCGGCAGTGGCCGAGCTGACCCCCGACAAGCGCGATTTCATCATCACCTACGTCGTCGAGGAAGGTCCGCGCTACAAGTTCGGCGATGTCGCCGTGCAGAGCGAGCTACGCGATTTCTCGAGCGACGCCCTGACGCGCAACCTGCCGATGCAGCAGGGCGACTGGTACGACGCGAAGATGGTCGAGGACACGTCGGAACAGTTCAAGGAACTGGCGGGCACGTTCGGATATGCATTCGCCGAGGTCGAGCCCCGGTTCAGCCGGAACAAGGACGACCTCACGATGGACGTCACGTTCGTCCTGCGCGAGGCGCCCCGCGTCTATGTCGAGCGGGTGGACGTCAACGGCAACACGCTGACGCAGGACAAGGTCATTCGCCGGGAATTCCGCTTGGTCGAAGGTGACGCGTTCAACAGCCTGCAGGTCAAGCGGACCGAGAACCGCATCAAGTCGCTCGGGTTCTTCCAGGAGAACTTCGAGATTTCGCAGAAAGAGGGCACGACCCCCGATCGTATCGCGCTCGAGGCCAACGTCGAGGAGCAGGCGACCGGCCAGCTCCAGCTTTCCGCCGGTTTTTCGTCGATCGAAAGCTTCATCCTCGCCGCGTCGATCCAGCAGCGCAATTTCCGCGGCCGCGGCCAGACGGTCGGCGCGGGGGTCAACTATTCGCGCTACTCCAAGAGCGCGAACATCAGCTTCTCGGAGCCGTACGTCTTCGATCGCAACATCTCTGCCGGGATCGACATTTACCGGCGCGATCTCAACAGCTTCAACTACCTCAACAGCAACCGCAACACGACCTTCCAGCAGACCACCACGGGCGGTCAGCTGCGGCTGGGCGTTCCGCTTACCGAGTACACCTCGCTGATCGGGAGCTATACGCTCAACTTCGACAGCGTGACGCTGGACCGCAACCAGTTCTTCACCAATCGCCTCGATCCGCCGAATCTCACGTGCGATCCGCTGCTTGCCGGCCGCTACCTGTGCGAGGCGGTGGGCGACCGGACGAGTTCGATTCTCGGGCTGACCTTCGCCTATGATTCGCTCGACAGCCGTCTGCGTCCCACGCGCGGCCGCTCGGCCTCGATCACGGGCGAGTTTGCCGGCCTGGGCGGATCCGTGAAGTATGCCCGCCTGCGTGGCCGGGCGGCCCAGTACTTCCCGCTCGGCAAGGGCTTCATCTTTTCGCTCCAGGCCGAAGGCGGTGCGATCGAGGCGCTCGAGGGCGGAAACGTCCAGCTGACCGACCGCTTCTTCCTCGGTGAACCGCAGATCCGCGGCTTCGACATTCGCGGCGTGGGGCCGCGCGTGCTGCGCCAGCCCATCATCGCCGATCCCGACAGCGCCGATCCGGCGAACCCCGATCCGCTCGTCATCACCGATCGCAACCGGGTCTCGGACGACGCGCTGGGCGGGAAATTCTACTACTTGGGCCGGGCCGAGCTCGAGATTCCGCTCGGCAGCGGGGTCAAGGAGCTGGGGCTGCGGCCGTCGATATTTGTCGATGTGGGTGCGCTCTGGGGCGGCCGCCGGCCCGCCCTGACGACCAGCCCGTTCCCTGACGGCATCAATTTCCCGCAGCGCGACGCGAACGGCGATCCGCTCTTCACGCAAACCGTCATCAATCCCGATGGCACGACGACGTCCACGCTCGTCACGACCCCGTTCGCGCCCGACGGTTCGGCCAACACGCCGCTGACCAACAACGTCCCGCCCTTCCAGGAAGTCTTCCTCGGAGACAGCCCCAGCCCGCGCGTTTCGGTGGGCGTAGGGGTCAACTGGAATTCACCCTTCGGTCCGTTCAGGATCGATTTTGCCCAAGTCCTGTTGAAGCAGCCCGGTGATGACACCAAGCGCTTCACGTTCAACGTAGGAACTCAATTCTGATGACCAAATTCCCCAAGAACCTGACCAGGATCGCCCTGGCTGCGGGTGTCGCCATTGCCACCCTGTCCCCGATCGCCGCGGCGCCCGCCGCAGCGCAGATCGTCAAGGGCATCGGCGTCGTCAGCCTGCCGGCGGTCGTTGCCAATTCGAACGCTTTCAAGGTGGCCCAGCAGCAGCGTCCGGTCACCTACAAGCCGCAGATCGACCAGGCCGAGGCACGCCGCGCCGCCATCGCCGCGCAGCTCCAGCCGCTGGTCGACAAGTTCAACAAGGACCGCCAGGCCAACCCGAACAACCCCGCGCTGCAGCAGCAGGCGGCAGCGATCCAGCAGATCCAGCAGTCCGGTCAGCAGGAACTCCAGCAGCTGATCCAGCCGATCGCGCTGAGCGAAGCCTATGTCACCGAGCAGATCGAGGACAAGCTCGACGCCGCGGTGCAGGCTGCCGCCAAGAAGAAGAACGTCCAGCTCATCCTCGACCCCACGCAGGGCGCCGTCCTTTATGCCGACGCGGCCTACAACATCACGCAGGACGTACTGAACGAACTCAACGCGTTGCTGCCCTCGGCGCAGCTGGTTCCGCCGCAGGGCTGGGTGCCGCGCCAGATGCGCGAGCAGCAGGCCGCGCAGGCCGCCGCGCAGGGCCAGGCTCCGGCGAATAATCCGCCGGCCGCGACCGGCCGCTGAGCGAAGGGCGAGGGGCAGGGCCGATGAGCGAGGACACTGCAAGCCCCGATACGGGAGCGTACGACATCCTCAAGGTGCTCAAGGCCCTGCCGCACCGCTATCCGTTGCTGCTCGTCGACCGGGTCCGGTCGATCGAGCTGGGGACGCGGATCCACGCCGTGAAAGCGGTCTCGTTCAACGAGCAGTTCTTCCAGGGCCATTTCCCGGGGCGACCGATCATGCCGGGCGTCTTGCAGATCGAGGCGCTGGCGCAGGCCGCCGGCGTGCTCGGAATCGAGACGTTCGAGCTCGCCGGATCGGGCAAGCTCGTCATCTTCATGGCAATCGAGAACGCGAAGTTCCGGGCGCCCGTCGAACCCGGGTGCCTGCTCGATCTCGAGGTCGAGTTTACCCGCAAGTCGAGCCGGGTGTGCAAGTTCAAGGGCCGCGCGAGCGTCGAGGGGAACACGACCTGCGAGGTCGAGTTCACTGCGATGATCGCCGATCCTCCCAAGGACTGATCGGCGCTTGCCAAAACGTGCCCCCGTCGCTAGGGGCGCGCCTTTCCCACCACAGCTGGACCGGTCGGAACCGTTCCGAGGCTAAGGAGACACGCGATGAAGACCGAAGGTCACCCCGACTACCACATGATCACCGTCAAGATGACCGACGGTACCGAGTTCCAGACCCGTTCGACCTGGGGCGCTGAGGGCGACGTGCTCGCGCTCGACATCGACCCGACGAGCCATCCGGCGTGGACCGGCGGCAAGCAGCAGGTTTCGGAAGGTGGCCGCGTCGCCAAGTTCAACCAGCGCTTCGGCGGGCTCACGCTCAAGAAGTAATCCGGCCTGCGACTGGAGATCAGGAGGGCGGTCCCGCAGGGCCGCCCTCTGTCGTTTCAGCCCCAGGGCTTCTCGCGATACCACTTGGTGATCACGTACTTCACGCCCTTGCGGACCTTCATCCCGTGGTGGAGCGTGCCGGGATTCGGGCTTCCGTCCGCGCGGCGGTTGTTCCAGGCGAGCAGTTTGCCGGTTTCTGGCTGGACGATCTTCCTGGGCACCCCGAACCGGGTGCCGCCGCCAGCCTCGACGGCGTTGAGGTAGACCATGAAGGTCCAGGTTCGCTGACCGGCGATCGAACAGTAGCGGTCGTAATCGGCGCCCCCGGGTTCGAAGTAATCGGTGTGCGCTTTGAATTCCTGACCGACTGCATAGCGCTGGCCCTGCACCGGTTCGCCAAATTCCGGGTCGATGCCGTTGAGCGCGAACAGCCGTGCCTCGAGATCGAGGACGCTGGGTTCGGCGGGGTCGAGATCGCAGGTTTCACTGGTGCGAAAATAGTCGTCGCCATTGGGATCGGCGATCGTCGATGGCCGGCGGTTGGCGTCGATCAGCGCGATGAGCTGGCGGCACAGGTCCTGCGGCAGAAACCCGCGCAGCTGGAACAGCTCGAGCTTGGGAAAAGGGGCGCGCTGAATCCCCGGCACCTGCATGAGTACGTGGGCCGAAGATTCGCCGGGTGCCACCATGGCTTAAGACTACGCGAACCAGCGGTGCGAAACAATCTTGCGCGCATGGATGGGATGCGCAGTTTTCGCTTCCCAAATCGCGGACCTTATGCAACAGGCCCTCGCCCGTGCCGGAAGCGCCTTGACGGTGCCCCGCGCGGCTTTCATGGCCCCCCATCACGGCATGCCGGGGGCATGTGGCGATCGTAGCTCAGTTGGTTAGAGCGCCGGTTTGTGGTACCGGAGGTCGGGGGTTCGAGACCCCTCGATCGCCCCATTTCCCCCATTCTTTGCCAAACGATTCCAGCGCGGTGGCCTGCGCGATGTGGGGGCTTTCATGACGGCTTTCTGGACCCAGGCGGACTACGACGACCACGAATTGGTGCAGTTCGTTCGCGATCGCAATTCGGGTCTCACGGCGATTATCGCGCTGCATTCGACCCATCTCGGGCCGGGTGCCGGCGGGACACGCTTCTGGCATTACTCCGCGCCGGCGGATGCCATGCGCGACGCGCTGCGCCTAAGCCGGGGGATGAGCTACAAGAATGCGATGGCCGGCCTGCCGATGGGCGGGGGCAAGGCGGTTATCCTTGCCGACCGGAACCGGGCCAAGACACCCGAAATGCTCGCTGCGTTCGGCGATGCGGTCGAGGCTCTGGGCGGCAAGTACGTTACCGCGGAAGACGTCGGTATCAGCGAGGCCGACATGGTCGCCGTGTCGCAGCGAACCGGCTATGTGTCGGGCCTGCCGGTCGGCGAAGGGCAGGCGGGAGGCGATCCGGGGCCCTTCACGGCGATGGGCATCTATCATGGTATCAAGGCGGCCGTCGCACACAAGCTCGGCAAGGACAGCCTCGATGGCGTCAGGGTCGCCCTGCAGGGAACCGGCAGCGTCGGCGGCGGTGTTGCCCGGCTGCTCGCGAAGGACGGCGCGCGCCTGATCGTGGCCGACGTCGATGAAACTCGTGCCGATGCGCTGGCGAAAGAAGTCGGCGGCGAGTCGGTTGCCCCCGAGCAGATCATGTCGGTCGCCTGCGACGTCTTCAGTCCCAATGCGCTGGGTGCGATCCTCGACGAGGAAGGGATCGCCCGGCTCGACTGCGCGATCGTGGCAGGCGGAGCCAACAACCAGCTCGCCCGCGCGGAACACGGCAGGCTGCTTGCCGAACGCGGCATTCTCTATGCCCCCGATTACGTGATCAACGCCGGGGGCATCATCTCGGTGACGCTCGAATACCTTGCCCGCACGAATGGCGAGCCTTGCGACATCAACGAGGTGAGGAAGCGGATCGCGCACATTCCCGACAGGCTGGTCGCGATCTGGGAGGAAAGCGACCGCATCGGTGTCTCCGCCGACGAGGTGGCGGATCGCATGGCGCAGAAACTGATCGGGCGCTGAAGCGGAAGGGGTGAATAGCCCCATCGAGCCCTTGCCGCATCGACCCGGGACTGCCAAAGCGGCGCCTACGGTTATCCGATGCACGGTTTCGCCAATCCCGCCCGCTTCCTGCGCATTGCCCGCCCGCTGACTCCATGGCTCCTTGGCCTCGGACTGGCGATTGCGGGAGGCGCGATCGTGTGGGGGTTTGCCGCGGCCCCGGCCGAGCGGTTGCAGGGCGAGACCGTCCGCATTCTCTTCATTCACGTTCCGACCGCCTGGCTGGGCATGGCGGGATGGACCGCGATCGCCGGCGCGAGCGTTGCCGAGCTCGTCTGGCGGCATCCGCTCGCGGCGATCGCCGGCCGCGCGGCGGCGCTTCCGGGCGCCGTGTTTACCGCTTTGTGCCTCGCCACCGGATCGCTCTGGGGGCGGCCCGCATGGGGAACCTGGTGGGAGTGGGACGGGCGGCTGACCAGCATGCTCGTACTGCTGTTCCTTTACTTCGGTTACATGGCGCTGGCTGCGGCCTCCGCGCGCGAAGGAGCGCCTTCGCGGATACCGGCGATCTTCGGCATCGTGGGCGTCGTCAACGTGCCGGTAATCCACTACTCGGTGCTGTGGTGGTCCTCGATCCACCAGCCGCCGAGCATCAGCACCGGCGGATCGGCGATGGCGCCGGAATATCTGGTGCCGCTGCTGGTTTCGACCCTGGGCTTTACGCTGCTGTTTGTTGCAATAGTGCTCATGCGGATGCGCGCGCTGTTGGCCGAGGCGCAGGTCGAGGCGCGGCTGCGCCGCCGGGCGCGCGAGGGCTAAAGTGAGAGAATCGCTCGATCCGTGGCCCTTCGTCATTGCCGCCTACGCGCTGGTCGTCTCGGCGACCCTGATCCTGGCCGGGTGGAGCTGGCTTGCGATGCGCCGGGCCGAACGGCGCCGCGAGGAGTCCCGCAAGTGAACGATGAAGCCGCCCGCCGTCCGAAGGCGAAACACCAGAGGCTCGCCCTTGTGGTCCTTGCCCTGGTGGTGCTCCTCGCCGCGGCAGTCATCGCCACGTGGGCGCTACGCAATCAGGCGAGCTACTTCTATGTGCCGAGTCAGATCGCCAAGGATCCCCCGGCACCGGGCCGCGCCGTCCGGCTCGGCGGAATGGTCGAAGACGGATCGATCGTCACCCAGGGCGATGGGGTGACGATCGAATTCGTCGTCGGGGACGGTGATGCCCGCGTGCCGGTGCGCTATTCGGGAATCGTGCCCGATCTGTTCGTGGAAGGGTCGGGCGTTGTTGCGGAAGGGCGGATGCAGGCGAACGGCACGTTTCTGGCTGACACCCTGCTTGCCAAGCACGACGAGAACTACGTGCCGCGCGAACTCGAGGCGATGACGGCGGCCCAGAAGAAGGCCACCGTGGCCGAAACGACGCAATGATCGCCGAACTCGGTCTGGCGGCCCTGTGGATGGCCGCGGCGCTCGCCGCGCTGCAGCTCGTCGCCGGGTTTCTCGCGGCACGCAGAGACGATGCCGAGATCGCCCTGCTCGTTAGGCCGGCGGCGATCGTTCAGGGCGCGCTGTGCGCGTTCGCATTTGCGATGCTGCTCTGGCTGTTCGTCCGGACCGATCTGTCGGTGAAACTGGTCGCAATGAACTCCCACTCCGACAAGCCGCTCGTCTTCAAACTTGCCGGTGCGTGGGGCAATCACGAAGGGTCGATGCTTCTTTGGGTCACCGTGATGAGCGCGGCCGGCGCGCTCATCGCGTTGGTCGAGCGGCGGCTGCCCGAGCGCACGATGCAGGCGACTCTCGCGGCGCAGGGCTTCGTCGCGCTGGGCTTCTACGCGTTCCTCCTGTTCAGTTCCAACCCGTTCGAGCGGCTGCCGCTCCCCGCGCTCGAGGGAAACGGCCTCAACCCGCTGCTGCAGGACATCGGACTCGCGTTCCATCCGCCCACGCTCTACCTCGGCTACGTCGGCCTCTCGGTCGCGTTCAGCTTCGCCGTGGGGGCGCTGCTGACGCGGCAGGTGACCCCCCAATTCGCCCGCGCAATGCGCCCGTGGGTCCTCGGCGCGTGGATCTTCCTGACAGTCGGCATCACCGCGGGCTCTTACTGGGCCTACTACGAGCTCGGCTGGGGAGGCTGGTGGTTCTGGGACCCGGTCGAGAATGCCTCGCTCATGCCCTGGCTTGCCGCCACCGCGCTCCTACATTCGGCGAGCGTGCTCGCCGCGCGCGATGCATTGCGGGCTTGGACGATCATGCTCGGAGTGGTCGCATTCTCGATGAGCATGGTCGGTACCTTCCTCGTGCGCTCGGGAATCCTGACCAGCGTGCATGCCTTCGCGGTCGATCCCGAGCGTGGCTCGTTCATCCTCGTACTGCTGGCGATCTACATCGGCGGGGCGCTTGCCGTGTTCGGCCTGCGTGCAGGCTCGGTGGCGGAGGGTAAGAAGTTCGAGGCTGTCAGCCGTGAGGGCGCGCTGGTGATCAACAACGTGCTGCTCTCCGCCATCCTCGGCGTCGTTCTGCTTGGCACTCTCTATCCCCTGCTGACCGAGGCGTTGGGCGTGCGGGTGTCGGTGGGACCGCCCTATTTCGATCCGGTCGGGGCGATCTTCGTGGTCCCGATGCTGCTGGTCATGCTGGTCGGGCCACTGCTGCGCTGGGGCCAGGATCGTCTCGCGCGGGTGCGGCGGAGCGCGGTTATGGGCGGTCTTGCCGTCCTCACCGGGCTGCTCGTGGCGATCGCACTCGGCGCCGGCGTCCTGCCGTTGATCGGTCTTGCGCTGGGATTGGGACTCGCGGTGGCGAGCGTGCTCCCGCTCAGGGGCCGCAGCCTGCGTCGCGTGCCGCTGTCGACGTGGGGCATGGTGACCGCCCACTTCGGCATCGCGGTCGCGCTGCTCGGTATGGCGAGCGAGAGCGCTTTCAGCGAAGAACGGCTGGCTGCCGTCAAGGTGGGCGAGCAGGCATCGATCGGTCCGTGGTCGGTTACTCTGGCAGCGGTCGATCCGGTTGCGGGGCCGAACTGGACCGCGCTCGAAGGGGTCATGCTTGGCAGCTATCGGGGCGGCGAGCCGATCGCGCTTCGCCCGCAGGCGCGCAGTTTCTGGTCGCCACCGCAGGAGACAACCGAAAGCGCGCTCGCGACGCGCTGGAACGGCCAGCTCTACGCGGTTCTGGGCAAGGCTGCCGATGGCGAGCGGTGGCAGGTCCGGCTGTGGTGGAAGCCGTTCGTCACACTCATCTGGTATGGCGGCCTACTGGTGGCGCTGGGCGGGCTGCTGGCCCTGATCGGACGCGTGCGCGATGACCTGAGGCGGCGCTATGTCACCCGCAAGGCATCCGAGCGCAGGGCCGAGGTGGGAGCATGAAACGCTGGCGCTTCTTTCTTCCGCTCGGCGTTTTCGCGCTGTTTCTCGGCATCGCCGGTTACCAGCTGACGCAGCCCAAGCAGGATTTCGTCCGCTCCGAGATGATCGGTCGGCCGATGCCGCAGTTTGCCATGCGGCCGGCCAGCCCCGATCGCCCGGGCCTTGCGCTGGCGGATCTCAAGGACGGGACGCCCAAGCTGCTCAACGTCTGGGCGAGCTGGTGCATTCCCTGTGCCGCCGAGGCGCCGCACCTGGCTGCGCTCAAGGCGCGCGGTGCTCCTATTGTCGGCGTCGCGATCCGGGATCGTCCCGAGGACGTGGCGGCTTTCCTCGAACGCTACGGAAATCCGTTCGACCGCATCGGCGCCGACGACCTGAGCGAGTTGCAGCTGGCGATCGGCAGTTCCGGCGTGCCCGAGACCTTCGTGATCGATGGCAAGGGGATAATCCGCTACCAGCATATCGGCGACATCCGGGCCAATGATGTGCCGGTCATCCTGGAGAAGTTGCGGGAGGCGGGATCTTGAGAACGCTGGCGGTTCTTGCCCTTGCATTCACTACCCTGCCGCTTTCGGCGCAGGATGCGATGCCGCCCGCTCCCTATGCGTACAGGCAACTGGAGGATCCTGGGCTCGAGGCACGCGCGCAGGGCCTCATGGAAACGCTGCGCTGCCTGAAGTGCCAGAGCCAGTCGATCGCCGACAGCGATGCACCGATGGCAGGCGACATGCGCCACCAGGTCCGCACCCGCATCGCCGCCGGAGAGGACCCCGAAGCGATCCGCGAGTGGATGATGACGCGGTACGGTGACTACGTCAGTTACGCACCCGTCGTCAGCCGAACGACATGGCCGCTTTTCGCCGGACCGCTCGTCCTGCTCGCGCTTGCGGCCTTCATGATCTGGCGGCGCTTTCGGAGGGGCGGGTGACCTTCGTTCCCATCCTGCTGCTTGCTGCCGGCGCGTTCGGGTTTGCCGTGGTCGCGCTTCGTCTGCCGCGCACCGGGTGGGCCTTGCTGGGGGCCACGCTGCTGTTCGGGCTTACCGGGTATGCCCTGCAAGGGTCTCCGGGGCAGTCCGGCTCCCCCAAAGCCGCCGGGGGCGATCTTGCTGCGGAAGGTGCCGAACTGGTCGAGGCGCGCCGCGCAATCTACGGGCCTGCGCCGCCGAGCCGCTTCGTGACGGTCGCCGATGGGTTCGCCCGGCGGGGACAGTTCGCCGACGCCGCGGGGATCCTGCGCGGATCTCTGGAAGGGCAGCCCAACGATCCGGAAGCGTGGCTCGCGCTGGCCAACGCGCTCATGGAACATGCGGGGGGGCAACTTACCCCGGCGGCGGTCTATGCCTACGAACAGGCCGAGCGCGCCGATCCGGGGCAACCGGGGCCCGGCTTCTTCCTGGGCGTGGCGTTAATCCGCAGCGGACGCCTGATGCAGGCGCGCTCGCTGTGGGCGGACATGATCGAGGATGCTCCCGAAGACGCGCCATGGCGGGACGGGCTCGAGGAGCGGCTGACCCGTCTCGACGCCCTGATTGCCCAATCGGGCGGGTGAGAGGCCGTAAAGCGTGGCCGATTGCCGACCCGTCGGCCGAGTGCTAAGCGCCGCCGCCTTCATGGCAGGAATCGAGCCTCGATGAGTCAAGCGCTCGCGCACGGTGCCGGCGGCGACAAGACCGTCAGCGCCAAGGCCAAGCTCGCATTCGGTGCGATCGGCATCGTCTTCGGCGATATCGGCACCAGTCCGCTCTACGCATTCCGCGAGACATTCGTCGGTCCGCACCCGCTCGCTCTGGACACCCTCCATGTCCTTGGTGTGGTCAGCCTGATCTTCTGGTCGATGACTATCGTGGTGTCGCTCCAGTACGTGTCGATCCTCATGCGCGCCGACAACAAGGGGCAGGGCGGTAGCCTCGCCCTGGTCGCGCTGATTTCCCGTCAGCTCGGCAAATCGCGATACGGCTGGATCGCCGTGCTGCTTGGGGTGTTCGCCACGGCTCTTTTCTATGGCGACAGCATGATCACCCCGGCGATCTCGGTGCTTTCGGCAGTCGAGGGGCTGACCGTCGTGAATGCAGGCCTTTCGCATCTCGTCATCCCGATCGCCCTCGTGCTGCTGATCCTGTTGTTCTTCCTGCAAAGCCGCGGGACGGCGAAGGTCGGCGCACTGTTTGCTCCGGTCATGATCGTCTACTTCACGGTCATCGCGGGGCTGGGGATCGCGCAGATCGTCCAGCATCCGGAAATCCTGGCCGCGCTTAACCCGTGGTACGCGGTCCAGTTCTTCATCGTCGACAAGACGCTTGCATTCCTTGCGCTGGGTTCGGTCGTGCTCGCGGTGACCGGGTCCGAAGCGCTCTATTCCGACATGGGCCACTTCGGGCGCGGCCCGATGCGGCTGTCCTGGTTCGGCTTCGTGATGCCGTGCCTCCTGCTCAACTATTTCGGCCAGGGAGCGATGATCCTGAGCCTCGACGCCGCCGCCGCGGCCGAGGCGATCACCAGCCCGTTCTTCATGCTCGCCTCGGAGCAGTTCCGTCTGCCGCTGGTGATCCTGGCGACCTTCGCGACGTTCATCGCCAGCCAGGCCGTGATCTCGGGGGCGTTCTCGATCACGCACCAGGCGATGCAGCTGGGTTTCATCCCCCGTCTGTCGATCCGCCACACGAGCGAGACCGAGGCGGGCCAGATCTACATCCCCAGCATCAACTGGGCCCTGTTGATCGCGGTAATCGTGCTGGTGCTGACTTTCCGCAACTCGTCGAACCTTGCCAGTGCCTACGGCATCGCGGTGACCGGTGCGATGCTGATCGACACGTGCCTGATGGGCGTGCTCTTCATCGGCGTGTGGAGATGGAAACTCTGGCTGGCGATCCCCGCGCTCGCGGTGTTCTTCCTGGTCGACGGGGCCTACTTTGCGGCCAACATCACCAAGGTTCCCGATGGGGGCTGGTTCCCGCTGCTGATCGGCGGGATCGCCTTTACCCTGCTGACCACTTGGGCGCGCGGACGCAAGCTGATGCGCGAGCGGATGAGCGAGGTGGCTCTCCCGATCTCGATCTTCGCCAAGAGCGCCCGCAATTCGGCAACGCGCGTTCCGGGCACGGCGATCTTCATGGCGTCGAGCAGCGGCGGGGTGCCGAGTGCGCTTCTGCACAACATCAAGCATAACAAGGTGCTGCACGAACGGGTGGTGATCCTGACCGTGCAGATTGCCGACGTACCCTACGTGGACCCCGAGGAACGCTTCGAGATCCACGATGTTGGCGACGGCTTGTTCCGCGTGATCCTGCACTACGGCTTCATGGAGGAAACCGACGTGCCGGCTGCGCTCAAGAACATCGGCGAATGCGGCGGACTGTTCGACATGATGCAGACCAGCTTCTTCCTCAGTCGCCAGACGCTGATCGCCAGCAAGAAGCCCGGAATGGCCGTATGGCGCGAAAAGCTGTTCAGCTGGATGCTGCGCAATTCGGCGACCGCGATGGAATTCTTCCGGCTGCCGACCAACCGCGTGGTCGAACTGGGCAGTCAGGTCGAGATCTGATTCACGCCGTCGGCGGCGGCGTTTTTTCTTCTTCATCAAGGCCCTCGCGCGCCAGCCCGTGGCGCATGAGCATCGGGATCTGCGCGAAGGTGAAGACGAACGACAGTGGCATGAACACCCAGAGCTTGGCCCACAGCCAGTCGCCGAAGTTCAATTGAGTGCGCAGCACCTCGTTGAGCGCGGCGAGAAACACGAAGAAAAGGCCCCAGTTCCTGCTGAGCTTGAGCCAGCCTTCGCGGTCGAGCCCCTCGAACGCGGCCTCAAGCAGAATCTGGAGCAGCGCCTTGCCGCGCAGCCACCCGCCGATGAGCGTCACCGCGAACAGCGCATAAATGGCAGTCGGTTTGATCTGGATGAAACGTTCGTCGCGCAGCCAGATGGTCAGCACGCCAAACCCGACGATCAGCGCGGTAGAGAGCATCAGCATCGGCGAAATGCGACCGAGCTTCCATTTCGAGAAGACCAGCGCGGCCAGCGCCGCGACGATGAACGCGCCCGTGCTCTGGACGACCGCCATGATCTCGGCGGCAGGGGACGTCTCGTCCGGCTTCGACCAGCGATAGACGAGGAAGAACACGAGGATCGGCCCGTAGTCGATGGCGACGTTAAGCCAGCCCGAAGGCTTCCTGTCCGAACTGTCCGCCATCAGGCGACTCCTGCAATGACGCGCGCGACGAGATCGGGATCGAACGGGCGCAGGTCGTCGATCTTCTCGCCCACGCCGATGGCGTGGATCGGCAGCCCAAACTGCTCGGCCGCGGCGACCAGCACACCGCCACGCGCCGTGCCGTCGAGCTTGGTCATGACGAGCCCGGTCACGCCTGCTACCTCCTTGAAAATCTCTATCTGCGACAGCGCGTTCTGTCCGTTCGTGGCGTCGAGCACCAGGATCACGTCGTGTGGGGCCTCCGGGTTGAGGCGTCCCAGGACGCGGCGGATCTTGCCCAGTTCGTCCATCAGCTCGCGCTTGTTCTGCAGACGTCCGGCGGTATCGACGACCAGCGCGTCAATCCCGGTTGCGGTCGCTTCCTTGACAGCGTCGAACACGATCGAGGCCGGATCGCCGCCCTCGGGACCCTTGACGATCGGGACGCCGACCCGCTCCGCCCATGTCGCCAGCTGGCCGATCGCCGCCGCGCGGAAGGTGTCGCCCGCCGCCAGCATCACGCCGTAATCGTCTTCTTGCAGCCAGTGGGCGAGCTTGGCGATGGTCGTGGTCTTGCCGCTGCCGTTGACCCCGATGACGAGGATGACCTGCGGACGCGGAAACGCGGTGATCTCGATCGGCTTCGCGACGGGGCGCAGGATCGCGGCGATCTCCTCGGCCACCGCTTCCTTAAGTTCGCTTTCGGTTACGTTCAGGCCGAAGCGCTTTTCCGCCAGCTTATCGCGGATACGTCGCGCGGCAGCCGGGCCGAGATCGGAGACGATCAGCGCGTCCTCGACATCGTCGAGGGTCGCCTCGTCCAGCTTGGCGGTCCCGACCACGCCGGTCAGGTTCTCGCTCAGCCGTTCCGAGGTCTTGCGAAAGCCGCCGAACAGTCGCTCCGCCCAGGAGCGGTTGCGGTCCTCGGCGCGATCCTGCGGTTCGCTCATGCGAGCAGGCCTTCCTCGATTGATGTGGGGGTGATGGTCACCATAGATCCCGCCGGCGTCCCCATCGGCAGGCGCACGCGGGCGAAATCGGGGGCATGGCCCGTTCCGTCGCGTTCCGCGAGCACCGCGAGCGGGCGGCCGAGGTGCGCCGACAGCCATCCGGCGCGGGCTTTCGCCACCGCGCTTCGCAACTCTGCGGCGCGGGCGCGCACGATCGCGCGGTCCAGTTGCGGCATTCGCGCCGCCGGCGTCCCGGGTCGGGGGGAGTAGGGAAAGACGTGGCCGTGGACGATCCCGAGGTCCTCGACAACCGATACGTTGGCCGCGTGTTGTTCGCTCGTCTCGGTCGGGAATCCGGCGATGAGGTCCGCGCCGATCGCAATGTCCGGGCGGCGCGCGCGCAACCGTTCGACCAGCGCGATGGCGTCGGCGCGCAGATGGCGCCGCTTCATGCGCTTCAGGATCATGTCATGACCGTGCTGCAGAGAAAGATGGACGTGCGGCATGACCCGCGGCTCGCTGGAGATCATATCCTCGAGCAGGGGATCGATCTCGACGCCGTCGACCGACGACAGCCGAAGCCGTTGGAGCCCGGGAAACTCGCCGAGGATCGCGGCGACAAGAGTGCCGAGCCGCGGTGCGTCCGGCAGGTCGGCGCCCCAGCTTGTCAGGTCTATGCCGGTCAGTACCACTTCCGCAGCTCCGCGCGCGATGTCCGCTTCGGCGGCGCGAAGAACGTCCGCCACGCTCAGCGACCGGCTGGGTCCGCGTCCGCGCGGGATCACGCAGAACGTGCAGGCGTGGTCGCACCCGTTCTGGACCGCGACGAACGCGCGCGTGTGGCGCGATCGGCCGGTCGACCCTGCGGCAGGCACGTTCCACGCGCGCGGATCGAGCTTGGCGGCATTGGAGACTATGCCGTCGACCTCTGGCATCGCAGCAATTGCGCCCCTCTCCACCTCGGCCGCGCACCCGGTGACCAGCAGCCGGGCATGGGGCCGGTCGCGGCGGGTCCGCCGGATCGCCTGGCGCGTCTGGCGAACCGCCTCGGTCGTGACTGCGCACGAATTGACGACGACGGTATCCGGTTCGTCCGCGAGCAGCGTCCGGATGCGTTCGCTTTCGGACAGGTTCATCCGGCAGCCCAGCGACACGACCTCGACGCTCAAGCGAAGTCACCCCAGTCGAAGGTGCCCCGGAAGGATTCGGCCGCCGGGCCGGTCATCAGGACGCGCCCGTCGATGGCCCATTCGATCTCGAGAGGGCCGCCCGGCAAGTGGACGGTCGCCGCGCGGCCCGCGATGAGGCCACGGCGAATCGCGGCCACGGCCGTCGCGCAGGCGCCGGTGCCGCATGCGCGGGTGAGCCCCGCTCCGCGTTCCCATACCCTCAGGTCGATCGAGGCGGGACCGGTGACCTGGGCGACGTTGACGTTGACCCTTTCGGGAAAAATGGGATCGCGTTCGATCTCCGGACCGATCCGTTCGAGCGGCACGCCCTGAACGTCGGAGACGAAGAAGACCACGTGGGGGTTTCCGACGTTGACCGCAGCGGGGGCCTCGAGTTCTTCCCAGCCGACCGGCATCGAGAGGGTGTCCATCGCGTAGGCAAGGGGCAGCCGGTCCCATTCGAAGCGCGGCGCGCCCATGTCGATCCGGGCTCCGTGGCCGGTCGGCTCGACGGCGATCGTGCCGCCGGCGGTCTCGACCCGGGCTGGCTGGCCGTGGAGCAGCGCGACCGCACGGCTGGCGTTTCCGCACGCCTCGACCTCGCTGCCGTCGGCGTTGAATATCCGCATGCGGAAGTCTGCGCTCGTGGACTGCTCGAGGAGGATGAGCTGGTCGCAGCCGATCCCGGTGCGCCGGTCGGCGAGCGCGGCGACCGTTGCCGGACCGATCGGCGGCAGCGCGTCCGTGCGCGCATCGAGCACGACGAAATCGTTGCCGAGGCCGTGCATCTTGATGAAGGGAACCCGCATCGCGGATGGGGCTCTATGCGGGGGCGGGCCGCGCGTCCAGTGGCCCGCGCGGTCAGCCCGTCTTGCGCTGGTCCCCGTCGGCGGCTTCCGGAGTGGCGGGCAGCACGCGGGGCGCGGCCAGCTTGCCCGCACCCGCAAGGCGGGCGCGGACCTCGGTGATGCTTTCGGGCCTGCCGTAATAGTATCCCTGCCCCTTCAGCCGGCCCATCGCGCGCAGTCTATCGAGGATCGCGGTATCCTCGATACCCTCGGCGGTGATCGGCAGGTCGAGCCCGTCGCCGAGTGAGATAATCGCCCTCACGAGCCGGTCGCTATGGTCCTCGGTACCGAGGCCGGAAACGAAGCTGCGGTCGATTTTCAGCCTGTCGAACGGCAGCGTGCGCAGCTGCGCGAGGCTGGAGAATCCGGTCCCGAAATCGTCGAGGCTGATCGTTACGCCCTGGTTCTTGAGGCTGGTGATGATCGACCGGACCGCCCCGATGTTCTCGTGCAGACAGCTTTCGGTGATCTCGATGTCGAGCCGGTTGGGCGGGAAGTTGTGCTTGACCAGGAGCTTGAGGATCTTCTGGGCGAACCAGGGGTCGCGCAGCTGGACGGGCGAAATGTTGACCGAAAGGGACAGCGCCGGATCCCAGTCGCGAGCGTGTGCCAGAGCCTGGTCGATAAGGCTTTCGCTCAATTCGGCGATCACGCCGATTTCCTCGGCGACGGGGATGAACACCTCGGGCCCGACCAGTCCCAGGGTCGGCGATTGCCAGCGCGCGAGCATCTCGAAGCCGGAAATCTCACCGGTTTCAAGGTCGATCTGCTGTTCGTAAAAGGGCACGAACTCGCCGCGGGGGATGCCGCGCCGGATGCCGGTTTCGAGTTCGCTGCGGAAGCGCAGCTCGCTCTCCATCGCCTCTTCGAACCAGAAATGGCGGTTCTTGCCCTGCTTCTTGGCGTGGTACATCGCCATGTCCGCGCGATGGACGAGGGTGAGAACGTCGGCAGGCGCAGCGACCGCGCCGCGCTCGTCGAGATTGCTGGCGATACCGATCGAAACGGTGATCCCGAGTGAGAGCCCGTCATGCTCGGAGGGTTCTCCGACCCGTTCGATGAGCGTACCGGCGAGCTGGTCGATCCGGTCCGCGAATCGCGGATCATAGGGTACGGCGCAGGCGAACTCGTCCCCGCCCAGCCTGGCGAGCAGAGATCCCCGCGGCAACAGCGCGCGAATCCGGTCGGCGGTGATGCACAGCAGGCGGTCGCCTGCCTGGTGACCGTTGAGGTCGTTGATCGACTTGAAGTTGTCGAGATCGACCATCATGAAGGCGACCGCCTGTCCCGCGGCGTCTGCCTGGCTCAGCAGTTTTTCAGAGGCCGGCACGATGCTGCGACGGTTGAGGCTGCCGGTCAGCGGATCGGTTTCGGCGAGCTTGCGGGCCAGTTCCTCGGCCCGGCGGCGCACGGCGATTTCCTGTGTCAGTTCGGCGTACCGCCGCCATCCGAAGATCACCAAAGCGATGTTGAGCAGCAGCACGCTGACGAGGACCGGGTCCGGCGCGGCGCCGAGGCCCATCCACGAGCGGACCACCTGCGGCAGGACCATTCCTCCGGTGCCGACGAACAGCAGGATCGCCGCCACCGCGATGCCCAGCGCTACGAGGTCGCGCTCGGCGCGGCCCAGTGCCGGGTCTCCCGTGATGCTCACGCTGTACTTGCCGTGACCGCCTGGCAACTTCGCCCCCTGCTGTTGCGATGGAGCGGCTATCGCCTATGAGCCTGAAAATCGGGTTAAGCCGGGGTTAGGTAGCCTCGCCCCCCTCGGGAGACCATGAAGTGCCGCGTTACTGGTTGATGAAATCGGAACCTGACGCCTACAGCTGGGACGACCTCGTCGCACAGGGCGAAGGGACCTGGGACGGGGTCCGCAACTACCGCGCGCGCAACAACCTCGCCGCCATGGAAGTCGGCGACCGAGCCTTCTTCTATCACTCGAACATCGGCAAGGAGATCGTCGGCATCGTCGAGATCACCGAGGCCGGCATCGCCGATCCGACCGACGAGAGCGGAAAGTGGGCGGCAGTGAAGGTGCGTCCGGTCGAAAAGCTGGCACGCCCGGTCACGCTGGCTGAAATCAAGGCCGACAAGACGCTCGAGGATATCGAACTTCTCCGCCTGTCGCGGCTGTCGGTGGCAGAAATCCGGCCGGCTGAGTGGGAACATATCCTAGCGCTTGCAGAGGGTTAAGCCGGAACAACAGATCGCTTGACCCGTTGACCGGACGAGGCTTGCGGCAATCGCGCCGCGCCGTTCGATCAAGGAGATGCACCATGGGTGAACTCAAGGACAAGGCAAAGGGAATCGGCAACGAGGTTGCCGGTAACGCCAAGCAGATGACCGCCGACGCGACCGACGATCCGTCGCTCGACGCCGAGGGCAAGGCCCAGGAGCGCAAGGGCGAAGCGCAGAATGTGTCGGGTGAGATCAAGGGCGCCATGGGCGACAAGGTCTGACTTCCCGACACAGGTAATCGGTAAGGGGCCGTCCCGCGGGGCGGCCCCTTTTCTCTGTGCAAAGCGCTCCATGGTCAACGAAGACCATTAATGTCCCGCGGCGCGACAGGCGCGATTCGGCCGGAGCGTCATGGTTTCGAAAACGTTAAGCGGACCATGATGCGACGTTCTCTCGTAGTGACTGACGAACAGTCCCGGCACCCCTTCAGGGCCCAGCAGCCCCCTCACGTCTGCCGCGGTGGGCGCCTGATCCCGGCGCGCCGGCCGCGAGGGCTGTCGCGTGACGACCTGTACGGCTTCGCCGGGGCCTACTTCGCCTGCCTCGCAGCGGTCGCGATCTTCATCGTCTAGCGCCCGGATTCAGCAGTGCGCGACGCGTTCCGCGCGCAGCAGCAGCAGCCCGAGCCATGCCGAAATGAGGCACATCGCGGCGCTCAGCAGGAGGTGGTGGACGATGTCGAGCCCGATGGCCGACAGGCCCGTTGCGATCAGCGACCCGACCACCATCGCACCCGAATTGACGATGTTGTTGGCCGCGATCGTGCGGGCCGTCTGCGTCTTCGGCACGAAGGTCGTCAGAAACGCATAGAGCGGCACGACGAACATCCCCCCCGCAATCGCGATGCCGAGCAGGCAGACCAGCAAGGGGATCGCCATCGAGTGCGACACGAACTGGGAGACGCCGAGCAGGGTGCCTTCCGGTTCGGCCGGCCAAGCGCGACAGACGAAGTAGAACGCGAGCACGAACAGTCCCATCGCGATGACCGAAATCGGTGAATAGCGAGCGGACACGGTTCCCTTGAGAAGCGCGTTCACAGACATCGAGCCGATCGCCACGCCGACCGAGAAGATGACGAGGAACAGGCTCGCGACTTCCTTGCTCGCGGTAAGCACGTTCTTGGCGAGGGGAGGGAACTGGATGAACAGGACCGCCCCGATCGTCCAGAAAAAGCTGATTGCCATGATCGCGAGGAATACGCGGCGGTCGTGGCTGGTGTTGCGGACCAGCGCGATCGAACTGCGCACGAAGTGATAGTCCAGCGGCTCGACCTCGCCCTGGGCCGGTGCTTCGGGCACCTGCCGGGCGACGAGATACCCGACGACCGCGGTGACCACGACTGCTGCCGCTGCCGCCTCTACCGGTATCCACCCGGCAAGGATGGTGCCGAACAGGATGGCGATGTAGGTGCCCGCCTCGACGAGCCCCGTCCCGGCGAGCACCTCGTCCTCGCGCAGGTGTTGCGGCAGGATCGCATACTTGATGGGGCCGAAGAACGTCGAATGGACGCCCATTGCGAACAGCGCGAGCATCAGCAGGGGGATCGCCAGGAACTGGACTGCCACGCCCTTCCAGGCGAGCAGGAGGCCGATCGCGCCAACCCCCATGATCGCAATCTCGGACGCCTTGACGATGCGGATGATCCGCGCTTTGTCGCGCATGTCCGCCAGTTGGCCCGCGAGCGCCGAGAGCAGGAAAAAGGGCAGGATGAAAATCCCGCTCGCAATCGCGCTGAAGGTCCCTTCGGCCGCTTCCGAGTTGTAGACGCTGTAAACCACGAACAGCACCATCGCGGTCTTGTAGAGGTTGTCGTTGAAGGCGTTGAGTAGCTGGGTGATGAACAACGGCAGGAAACGCCGGCGGCGCAGCATGTGCGTGGAAACGGTCATGCAGGTCCTGTCGCCAGCCTCTCGGAGAGGCGGGTCTAGCGTGTCGCGCAGCCGGGACAAGCGTTAACGGCGCTTTTGCCACCGGCGCGGGTGCGCTAGGGCGGGTGCACATGCTCACGCTGCCCAACCTGCTGACGCTCAGCCGCATCCTGGCGGTTCCGTTGCTGGCGTTCCTGCTGTGGTGGCCCGACTGGCGGTTGGGTTATGCGATCGGCTTCGTCCTCTACTGCGTGATCGGCTTCACCGATTACCTCGACGGGTATCTCGCGCGGGCACAGGGGACGGTCAGCAAGCTCGGCCAGTTCCTCGATCCGATCGCCGACAAGATCATGGTCGCCGCGGTAATACTGGTGCTGGCTTCGCAAGGGTACATGCGCGGTCCCTACGTGGGCGACCTGCACGTCATCGCCGGGCTCATCATCCTGATCCGCGAAATCGCCGTGTCGGGGCTACGTGAATTTCTCGGCCCATTGCAGGTCTCGGTGCCTGTATCGCGGCTCGCCAAGTGGAAAACGACGTTCCAGCTCGTCAGCCTCGGCGCGCTCATTCTGGGCGGAGCGGTCCACGGCGCCCCCTGCGTCGTGCGCGGGGATTGCGGTCCACTGGCGGGCCAGTGGATTCATCTCGTCGGGCTGGGCAGCCTGTGGGCGGCCGCGGTCCTCACCCTGATCACGGGCTGGGACTACCTCAGGGTAGGACTCAAGCACATGGATTGAACGGTGCGGCTTTTCGCAACTGCACAATAGTTCGTGCGTTTCGGCGGAGGACTGCTAAGGGGGCGGATGCCTTTTCCCCCATTGCCGGATTTCCTTGCGGGCGCGCTGGCCGAGCGCGGCTACGCCGAACCCACCCCTGTCCAGTCTGCGGTGCTGCAACCCGATGCCGCCGGACGCGATCTTCTCGTTTCCGCGCAAACCGGATCGGGGAAGACCGTCGCCTTCGGTCTGGCGATGGCTGCTGAACTGATCGCAGAGGGCCGCGACGCGTTGCCCGTCGAGGCTCCGCTGGCCCTTGTCGTCGCACCCACGCGCGAGCTTGCCCTTCAGGTGAGCCGCGAACTCGTCTGGCTCTACGGTCCCGCGGGAGTCCGCATCGCGAGCTGCGTAGGAGGCATGGACCCGTCGAAGGAGCGCCGCGCGCTGCGCGCGGGGCCGCAGGTCGTGGTCGGTACGCCCGGACGCCTGCGCGACCATCTCGAGCGCGGCGCGCTCGATCTCTCCGCGATCCGGAGCGTCGTCCTCGACGAGGCGGACGAGATGCTCGACATGGGTTTTCGGGAAGATCTCGAGGAACTGCTCGATGCGACCCCGGAAGAGCGCCGCACACTCCTGTTCTCGGCAACGATTCCCGCCGCGATCGCCGCGCTCGCGCGCCGATACCAGCGTGATGCCCTGCGCATCTCGACCGTGGGCGACGAACGCGGTCATGGCGATATCGCCTACCAGGCCGTTACTGTCAGCCCTTCGGAGATCGAGCACGCGGTCGTCAACCTGCTTCGGTTCCACGAAGCGGAAACCGCGATGCTGTTCTGCGCGACCCGCGAAAATGTGCGCCGGCTCCACGCCACCTTGCAAGAGCGCGGCTTTGCCGTCGTCGCCCTGTCGGGCGAGCATTCGCAGTCCGAACGCAACCACGCCCTCCAGGCGCTGCGCGATCGGCGCGCGCGGGTCTGCGTCGCCACCGACGTCGCGGCGCGGGGGATCGACCTGCCTGCCCTCAGCTTGGTGGTTCACGTCGAGATCCCGCGCGATGCCGAAACACTGCAACACCGGTCCGGCAGGACCGGGCGGGCGGGCAAGAAGGGCACGGCAGTACTGATCGTCCCCTATCCCCGCCGCCGGCGGGTCGAATCGATGCTGCGCGGCGCCCGAATCGAAGCCGACTGGATATCCCCGCCGTCCGCCGACGATATCCGCACGAAAGACCGGCAGCGGCTGCTCGAAGGATTGCTCGCCCCGCAGGACTACGACGAGGAAGACCGCGCGCTGGCGGCCGAACTCCTGGCGAAGCGCAGCGCGGAAGACATCGCTGCCGCGCTGGTCCGGGTGCACCGCGCCGCACTGCCGCAGGCCGAGGACCTGATTCCCAGCACGCCTGAAGCGCACCGGGCCGACAAGCAGGAGCGGCACCGCCCGGGCTTCGACGATGTCGTATGGTTCCGGATGAATGTCGGGCGCCGCCACAACGCCGACCCGCGATGGATACTCCCGCTGCTTTGCCGCCGGGGACACATAACCCGCAACGAGATCGGCGCGATCCGCATCGGACCGTCCGAGACCTTTTTCCAGGTCCCCCGCACAATCGCCGACCGGTTTGCCGGCGCAGTGGCGCGGACCGCCGGTTCGGAAGACGGCGGCGACATCCTTATCGAGGCGTCGGCGCAAAGTCCGCGGGACATGGCGCGGGGACATCGCAAGGCGGGAGGCGCGGGCGGAAAGCCTCCGTTCAAGCGGAACGACGATCGCCGTGGACCTGCGCCGCGTGGGAAACCCGGAGGCAAGCCGCATCGAAAGGGCCCGCGGCAGGGTTGAGCGTGCGGATCAGCCTGCGCGCAGTTCGTCCGCAAGCAACTTGAATTCGTCCGCTCGGGGCGAATTCTTGCGCCAGATCAGCGCGATCTCGCGGCTCGGCGCCTTGCCCTTCAGCGGCCGGGCGACGACGTCGGTTTCGTGCAGTATCCCTGCATCGATGGCCATCTCGGGCAGCATCGTCAGGCCCAGGCCGTTGTCGACCATCTGCACCAGCGTATGGAGCGAGGTGCCGATCATCGTGGCCGAAGCGCGCAGTTCCGGCCGGTTGCACGCGGCAAGCGCGTGTTCCTTGAGGCAGTGTCCGTCCTCGAGCAGGAGCAAGCGGCCCTCGTCGATCATCGAGGCAGGGACTTCGGCGGGCGGATCGCGCGGATCGTTCTTGGGAAACGCGACGAATAGCCGGTCGTCAGCGATGTGCGCGCTTTCGACCTCTCCGGTGGCGAACGGAAGCGCGAGCAGGACGCAATCGGCGCGGCCGTGGTGCAGGCTTTCGACCGCGTGGTCGCTCGTCTCCTCGCGAAGGAACAGCTTCAGGTTGGGTCGCTCCCTGCGCAGGCGGGGCAGGATCCGCGGAAGCAGGAATGGGGCGATCGTCGGGATCACGCTCATGCGCAGTTCGCCGGAAAGCGGCTTGCCGCTCGCCTGGACGAGGTCCGACAGCTCCTCCGCCTCGCGCAGCAGCCGGTGGGCCTTGGCAACGACCTGCTCTCCCAGCGGGGTGAAGCGGACGACTCGCCGGCTCCGTTCGACCAGGGTCACCCCCAGCAGCGATTCCAGCTCGCGAATCCCTGCAGACAGGGTCGACTGCGAAACGAAACTGGCCTCGGCGGCGCGGCCGAAATGGCCGTGCTCGTGCAGCGCCACGAGGTACTGGAGCTGCTTGATGGTAGGAAGATAGGTGGTCACTCGGCCGCCTGCGCTTCCCCCTCCGGCACCTCGATCCGGGTCATCTTGAGCCGGCCGTTCTCGACTCCGAAGCCGAGCTTGCCCTCCACCAGTTCGAGCGCGTCCTTGCCAAAGACGTCATAGCGCCAGCCCTTGAGGACCGGCAGATCGCGCACTCCGGCGGCAAGCGCCTCCATCTCGTCGCTGCGGGTGAGCAGGCGCGCGGCCACATCGATTTCGCGGCTGCGGATCTTGAGCAGGAGCTTGAGCAGGTCGGCGACCAGCGCGCCTTCCTTGCCCAGTGGCGCGCCACGCTTGGGCTTGTCGGGCATTTCGCTCGCCGGGAGGGGTTCGGCCTTCTCGATGACCTTCATCAGCCGCTTGCCGATGTCGTTGTCCTTCCACGCCGCCGAAAGGCCGCGCACCTTGACCAGGTCGCCCTGCTGCCTCGGCGGGTGACTGGCAAGGTCAGCCAGGGTCTCGTCGCGCATGATCCGGCCGCGCGGAATATTCTTGTGCTGGGCCTCCTGCTCGCGCCAGGCGGCGAGTGCCTTCAGCCGTCCGAGGACCGTCGCGTTGCGGCTGGGCGCGCGAATGCGCTGCCACGCCTGGCTGGCGTCGTTGGCGTAGTTCGCAGGATCGGCGAGCTTGTCCATCTCGGCGTCGAGCCAGGCGCCGCGGCCCGTCTTGAACAGCTTCTTGAGGATCTTCGGAAAGATCGCCGACAGGTGCGTGACGTCGCCGATCGCGTATTCGATTTGCCGGTCGGTCAGCGGGCGGCGGCTCCAGTCGGTGAACCGCGCGCCCTTGTCGACTGTGAAGCCGAGCCAGCTTTCGACGAGGTTGGCGTAGCCGATCTGTTCGGACTGGCTGATCGCCATCATCGCCACCTGGGTGTCGAAAATCGGGTGCGGGGTCTTGCCGGTGAGGTTGTAGACGATTTCCACGTCCTGCCCGCCGGCGTGGAAGACCTTGAGCACGTCCTCGTTCTCGCAAAGGAGGTCGAGCAGGGGCGCGAGGTCTATCCCGTCGGCCAGCGGATCGATCGCCGCGGCCTCCTCGTTGTTGGCGATCTGCACCAGGCACAGTTCGGGCCAGTACGTGTTCTCGCGCATGAATTCGGTGTCGACCGTAACGAAATCGGATTTCGCAAGCCGCTCGCACAGATCGGTGAGCGCATCGGTCGTGGTAATCAGGTCGTGTATCTTCATCGTACTTTTCTTGTTTCCCGGGCGGAGTGCCGCCCTCGGGATCGCCGGATGCCTTGACAAAGCACCCCCGTTCCCCTGTTAGCGCGCGCGATTTCCGCTATGGGAGCCGCGCGCGCCGCGCCCTAGCGCCATACCCGCCAAAATGGAAAGATTTTAGATGCACGCCTATCGTACCCACAGTTGCGGTGCCCTGACCAAGGCCGAGGTCGGCCAGACCGTCCGCCTGTCGGGATGGGTGCACAACAAGCGCGATCACGGCGGGGTCCTGTTCGTCGACCTGCGCGATCACTACGGCATTACCCAGGTCGTCGCCGACAGCGACAGCGCTGCGCTGCCCGTGCTGGAGAAGCTCAAGCTGGAATCGGTCGTCACCATTGACGGGACGGTCAAGGCGCGGGCCGAGGCGGCAGTGAACCCGAACCTGCCCACCGGCGAGATCGAGGTTTTCGCGCACGAGGTGACGGTGCAGAGCCGGGCGGACGATCTGCCGCTGATCGTGAACTCGGCGGAAGATTATCCTGAGGAAACGCGCCTCAAGTACCGCTTCGTCGATCTGCGGCGCGAGCGCGTGCACGCCAACATCATGCTCCGTTCGAACGTCATTGCCTCGCTGCGGCGGCGGATGATCGAAAAGGGCTTCACCGAGTTCCAGACCCCGATCCTCGGCGCCTCGTCTCCCGAGGGCGCGCGCGACTACCTTGTGCCGAGCCGCCTTCATCCGGGCCGCTTCTACGCGCTCCCGCAGGCGCCGCAGATGTTCAAGCAGCTTCTGATGGTCGCCGGGTTCGACCGCTATTTCCAGATCGCGCCGTGCTTTCGCGACGAGGACCTGCGCGCGGATCGCAGCCCCGAGTTCTACCAGCTCGACTTCGAGATGAGCTTCGTCACCCAGGAAGACGTGTTCCAGGCGATCGAGCCGGTGCTTGCAGGCGTGTTCGAGGAATTCTCGGGCGGGAAGAGCGTGACCCCCGCAGGCAGCTTCCCGCGCATTCCCTACCGCGAAGCCATGCTCAAGTACGGCACCGACAAGCCGGACCTGCGCAACCCGCTGATCATCTCCGATGTTTCCGGCCACTTCGAAAAATCGGGCTTCGGCCTGTTCGAGAAGATAGTCGGTACCGGCGGTGTGGTTCGCGCGATTCCCGCGCCTTCGACCCATGAAAAGAGCCGCAAGTTCTTTGACGAGATGAACGACTGGGCGCGCCGCGAAGGCTTCGCGGGTCTCGGCTATGTCACCCGCAAGGCCGGCGAATTCGGCGGCCCGATTGCCAAGAACCACGGCACCGAGGGCATGGAGAAGCTCTTTGCCGAGCTGGGCCTGGGCGAGAACGACGGATTGTTCTTCGCCGCCGGCAAGGAAAAGGACGCCGTCCGCCTCGCCGGTGCTGCCCGCACCCGCGTCGGCGAGGAACTCGGCCTGATCCCGGAAGACCGCTTCGAGTTCTGCTGGATAGTCGACTTCCCGATGTTCGAATACGACGAGGACGCCAAGAAGGTCGATTTCAGCCACAACCCCTTTTCGATGCCGCAGGGCGAGATGGAGGCGCTGGAGACGAAGGATCCGCTCGACGTGCTCGCCTGGCAATACGACATCGTCTGCAACGGGTACGAGCTGTCCTCGGGCGCGATCCGGAACCATCGCCCGGACATCATGTACAAGGCCTTCGAGATCGCCGGCTACAGCCGGGAAGATGTCGACGCGAACTTCTCGGGCATGATCGAGGCGTTCAAGCTCGGCGCGCCGCCGCACGGAGGCTCGGCCCCGGGCATCGATCGCATCGTCATGCTGCTCGCCGACGAGCCCAACATCCGCGAGGTCATCGCCTTCCCGCTGAACCAGCGCGCGCAGGACCTGATGATGGGCGCTCCGAGCCAGGTGTCGCCGCGCCAGCTGCGCGATGTTCACATCCGGTTGATGGAGCAGCCGAAGACCGATGCGCGGCCCAACCCGGACGCGCTCGTCGCTCCAAAGGCAGGCTAGGGCTTGGCGGCGGCCGGTCGGACCGCCGCACAGAGGGATCGCTCAGTTGGCTTTCGGCGCGGCCGCGGATGCGTCGTCCGGCAGTCCGCCCAGCCGTGTGACGAGCTTGGTAAAGGCGTCGAGATAGGCCAGCACGATGACCTGGCCAATCTCGGTGTTCTGGTAGCCGGTGCCGCCCGCTGCGCCGAACCCGCCCCACCAACCGCCACCCGCTCCTCCGCCGAAGCCGATGTCGGACTTGCGCGCGTATCCTTCGACCAGCGCCTCTTCGACGGTGGTCCGCGCATTCACGATCGAAAGCGTGACGTTCGCTTCCTTCTTCTTGACGTTGAGACCGCCTGCAATACCGCCGAGGAACCTGCGGCCGAGCAACCCGCCCGCCAGCGCGCCGATACCCCCGCCGCCACTGTTCGAGTTGCTCGTCACGATGTCTGGCTGGAGGAAGTAATCCGCCGCCTTCACCTGTCCCTTGCCGATGTTCGAGTTGTCCTGCAGCTCGCCGTTGTCGGCCAGCGCCCGCTCCATCGCGCGGTTCTGCAGGCTGCGTCCGCGATTGACGAGAGTGAAGCAACCCGACTGCTGCACGAACACGCGTAGAATGGCTTCCGGGCTTCCCAGGCTGAGTTCCCGCCACCACTGGGTGTCCGGTTCGACGATCGCCACGGTGCCCAGGCTTTGCGTGCAGCGCGGAATGTCCGCCGTGCCCTTTGCCTGGGCCTTGCGCCCGGATGATTCGTCGTTGGCGTGCGCTGCACCGGAGACGAGCAGGCCCAGCGCCGCCGCGGCGCCGAATACCGACCTTGCAATCATGGGTACCCCCTAGAGTTCGACCAGAAAGCCTCGCTGTTGCGATTGGCGGACCATCGACCCTCGCCCTCCTTACCCCCGAATACGGCATGAATCCATCCGGGGAACGAGGGCGGTGCCCGCGCCTTGCGGCACTTGCACAGTCTTGCTGCGTTCATTAGGGCGACAGGCAATTCGAAAACCCCAGTCTATAGAGGGAACACTCATGAGCGATACCGCCGACCGCGTGCAGAAGATCGTCGTCGAACATCTCGGCGTCGAGGCCGACAAGGTCACACAGGACGCGAGCTTTATCGATGATCTCGGCGCGGACAGCCTCGACATCGTCGAGCTGGTCATGGCGTTCGAAGAAGAATTCGGCGTCGAGATCCCGGACGATGCGGCCGAGAAGATCGCTACCGTCGGCGATGCGACCCGGTATATCGAAGAGCACAAGGGCTGATTGCCCATCCCGCCGCGCTCGCTTGACCGGATTGGGCGGGGCGACGGGGCCTTGTCGCGGCACTGCCGCGATGGGATTGGTGGCAGGCTCGGCCCTTCGCGGGGTCCGGGCCTGTTCCGTATACGGAGAGAAACATGCGTCGAGTGGTCGTAACCGGACTGGGCCTCGTCACCCCGCTGGGAGCGGACGTTGAAACGACATGGACGAACCTTGTCGCGGGCAAGAGCGGAATCGGCCCGATCACCCGCTTCGACGTGTCGGACCAGAAGGCCAAGATCGCGGGCGAAGTGAAGCCCGCCGATCATCCCTGGGGCTTCGACCCGAACAAGCGCGTCGATCACAAGGTCCAGCGCCAGGTCGATCCGTTCATCGTCTATGCGATCGACGCGGCAGGCCAGGCGATCGAGGACGCTGGCCTCGAGAACATGACCGACGAGCAGAAGGAGCGCGCGGGCGTTTCGATCGGCTCGGGCATCGGGGGCCTTCCGGGAATCGAAAGCGAATCGCTGGTCCTCGCCGAAAAGGGTCCGGGCCGTGTCAGCCCGCACTTTGTCCACGGACGCCTGATCAACCTCACCAGCGGACAGGTTTCCATCAAGTACGGCCTCATGGGACCCAATCACTCGGTCGTCACCGCGTGCAGCACCGGCGCCCATTCGATCGGTGACGCCGCGCGCATGATCAAGGACGGCGATGCCGACGTCATGCTCGCAGGCGGGGCGGAAAGCACGATCAACCCGATCGGCATCGCTGGTTTCGCGCAGGCCAAGGCGCTCAACATGAGCATGAACGACCAGCCCGAAAAGGCGAGCCGCCCGTACGACAAGGGCCGCGACGGTTTCGTCATGGGCGAGGGCGCAGGCGTCATGGTGCTCGAGGAATACGAGCACGCCAAGGCCCGCGGCGCGAAGATCTACGCCGAAGTTGTCGGTTATGGCCTTTCGGGCGACGCCTATCACGTCACGGCTCCGCACCCCGAAGGCAAGGGGGCCGAGCTGGCCATGAAGATGGCGCTGCGCAAGGCGGACATGCAGCCGGGCGACATCGACTACGTCAACGCCCACGGCACCTCGACAATGGCTGACACGATCGAGCTTGCGGCGGCCAAACGCGTGCTCGGCGACGACCTTTCCGGTGCGTCCATGTCCTCTACCAAGAGCGCCATCGGGCACTTGCTCGGTGGAGCCGGCGCGGTCGAGGCGATCTTCTGCGTGCTGGCGATCCGCGACCAGATCGTGCCGCCAACGCTCAATCTCGACGATCCCGACGAAGGGACCGAGGGCGTCGACCTCGTGCCGCATCACGCCAGGAAGCGCGAGGTCAAGGCCGCGCTGTCGAACAGCTTCGGCTTCGGCGGCACCAATGCGAGCGTGATCTTCAAGAAGGTAGACTGAGGTGAAGCGCCTTCTCGTCGTCGCCGCGCTCGTCGGCGCGTTGGCGTTCGCGTGGTTTGCATTCGGCTGGTACGGGACTAGCAGCGTCGAGGAGGAAGCCGCCTTCACCGTGCCCGAGGGCGCGACGCTGACCAGTGTTGCGCGCAAGCTGGAGGACGAGGGCCTGATCGGCTCGGCCGACAACTTCCTGCTCCGCGCCAAAATCCTCGGCAGCGGCGATCCTGTCCAGCGCGGCGAGTTCGCGCTGCCGGCCGGCGCCAGCCCGGCTTCGATACTCGACACCCTACAGCATGGCCAGGCGATCCGCCGCTTTGTGACGGTCCCCGAAGGGATGCCCTCGATCATGGTCTACGAGCGGCTGATGGCCGAGCCGTTGCTGACCGGCCCCGTCCCCGTGCCGGAAGAAGGATCGGTCCTTCCCGATACCTACGATTTCGAGCGCGGAGACGCCCGCACCAAGGTACTGGCCCGGATGCAGGCGGCGATGAAGACCTATCTCGCCGAAGCCTGGGCGAAGCGCAAACCGGGCATCGCGGTGTCGACCCCTCAGGAAGCGGTGGTCCTCGCCTCCATCGTCGAGAAGGAAACCGGCGTCGCCAGCGAACGGCGCATGGTCGCGGGGCTTTATTCCAACCGGGTGAAACAGGGCATGCCGCTTCAGGCCGATCCCACGATCATCTACCCGATCACCAGGGGCAAGCCGCTGGGCAGGCGGATCCGCCAGTCCGAAATCGCCGCGGTGAACGGGTACAACACCTATACCATGAGCGGGCTGCCGAACGGGCCGATAACCAATCCCGGGCGCGAATCGATCGCGGCAGTGCTCGATCCGGCGAAGACCGATGCCCTTTACATGGTGGCCGACGGGAAGGGCGGGCACGTCTTCTCGACGACCCTTTCCGAGCACAACGAGAACGTTCGCAAGTGGTTCGCCATCCGGCGCGCGCGCGGGGAGCTTGATTGAACCCTGAAGGCGATCTCGCCCCGCTGATCGTCACCGCCGAACTGCCCGAGGCGCTCCAGTCGCGCGCCGACCAGCTGCGTGCCGCGCATTTTCCCCCCGAGCGCAATCATCTGAAGGCGCACGTCACTCTCTTCCACGCCTTGCCGCCGATGGTGGAGGGCGAATTGCGAGACGCGCTCGCGGTGGAGGCGCGGGCGGCGCCGGTGCGGGCCCGGCTGGAGGGGGTGATGAACCTCGGCAGAGGAACCGCGCTGCGCCTGTGCAGCCCCGGGATGCTCGAATTGCGTGAGCGGATTGCAGACCGGTTGCACGGCCTGCTCACCCCGCAGGACCAGCAGGCGCCGCGGCTCCACGTGACAATCCAGAACAAGGTCGCACCCTCGGTCGCAAAGGCCCTTCAAGCTGCTCTCGCGCGGACGCTGGAGCCGCGCGACTTCACCTTCGCCGGCCTTGCGCTCCATCGCTATCGCGGCGGACCCTGGGAAACCGTGCATCGCTGGCCGTTTCGCGGTAATCCTCGCCGCAGCGATTGAACGGGAGCGTCCGCATGCAGCCGAGCGAACTGCTGTTCCACCTGGCCGCAGCGCTGCTGATCGGATCGGCGCTTGTGCGCACTGTGCGCGCAGTTCGCATTCTTGCGATGGCGGCCGGGCTCGCCACGATGAGCTGGAGCCTGGTCGTGGGCAATCAGGGAAGCGTGCTGGCTTGGTCTGCCGCGTTCGTGGCCGTCAATGCCGCGCAGGCCATGTTGTCGGCTCGGCGGTTGCGCCGTGGCGACATGCGGGCCGAGGAACGCGCGCTGATCGAGGATATCCTGAGGGTCGACGAGCCGGCGCGCCAGCGGCGGCTGGTGGGACTGCTTTCGTGGCGCGACGCCGGCCCCGGCGAAGTTCTGATCCGGCAGGGCCAGGAGCACCCGCCGCTGATCTACGTCGCCTCGGGCGCAGCGGGTATCGAACTCGACGGCCGGCTGGTCGGGGTTGCGGGGGCGGGCGATTTCCTCGGCGACATGAGCGTCGCGACGGGGGAACCAGCGTCGACAGCGGCAGTGGTGACCAACGCCATGCGGATTGCCATCGTCGACAAGGACGCTCTGGCGCAGTTGGCGGAAGTCGCACCAGAGATCGGGGCGGCGTTCGACAGCGCGCTCAATCGCGCGCTCGCTGCCAAGATCCGCCGGATGAACGAAGCTGCAGCGGGCAACGTCAGGCCCTCTTCGTGACGTGCATTTGCCCGGTTGACCCGATGAAACCCCGGCCCTAAATGCGCCGCCTGCCCGGCGCTCCCCAAGCGCGGGGCCTGCCCCTGGGGCGGAGTAGCTCAGCCGGTTAGAGCAGCGGAATCATAATCCGCGTGTCGGGGGTTCGAGTCCCTCCTCCGCTACCATGATTACCGATCAGCGAACTGTCAGCGCGATGCGAGGCTTCACGATGCTGGCGCGGCTTTGAGCGCTTTAGCCAGTTCATCGAGCGCCAAAGGCCAGTTTTCCGCGTGAGCATCGCGCGATTGCCTCGACACAAAGCCCGAATGCGTCAGCCTGAGCATCGTCGCGTTGCCCTCGGGTTCGAGCACAATCCGCAAGACCGTCTCGGCACCGCCGGTGCCCGCGTCGGTGCCATTCCCGGTCAGCCAGGTGGTTTCGATCAAGCGGTCCGGGTCGAGTCGCAGGAAGCGCCCGTAATGTGGGTGACGACCCCACTCGTCACGATTGTAGAAGAACCACGCCCGGCCCTCCCGGGGTTCCATCGACAAGGTGCCCCGTTGCGCGAACCAGAGATCGAAGTCGGTCGTCCACGCTGCGTAGAGGGATGCCGCGCCCGCAGCGAACATACGCTCCGCTGTTGCAGATAGACAGGACGATCCCAACGCTGGCAGGGGAATGGGCGGCATCCGGGAACTCTATCCAGATCTGAATGCGACGCTACCCTGCAGCCGAGGTCCTGCCCGCATCTTCGTTGACCGGCCGGTTCAGCCAAGGCCGTTCAGCTCCCCGCAGTCGTCCCCGGTCAATACAGATGCACCGACGAGGGTAGTTTCGGCACCTCGCGACCCGCCAGCTTCGCTTCGACCGCGTGGAGCGCAGAGCGCAGGCTGCGTTCCACGATGGGCTTGTGCAGACACCCCACCGCGACCGGGCGCCCACTTTCCCCAGGACAGTTGCCAGTGGCGAAAAGCACCGGGATACCCCGTTCGCGCAATTCACGCGCCACCCGCAATCCGCTTTCGCCCATTGCAAGCTGGATATCGACCAGGGCGAGATCCGGCGGGCTCGTCTCGACTACCTCGATCGCCGACGCGAGGTCGTCGGCATTCCCGACGGGTAGATATCCCGCTTCCTCGAGCATGAACTCGAGTTCCATGGCAACGAGGGCCTCGTCCTCGACAATCAGGACACGAAGCCCGCTGGGCCCGGCTTCTCGTGGCGGCGTCGTCCCCATGTCAGTCCTTCTCGTGGACCGGGACGGCTATGTCGAACCGCGCGCCCTTTTCGCAGGCCGGAACCGACAACTGCCCGCGAACCTGCCGGAGGAGCGAGGTCACGATCTTCATTCCGAGACCTCCGGAGCTTGCCGGATCGAACCCTTCGGGCAGGCCGACCCCCTGGTCCTCGATCCGTATCGATACATGGTCGCCTTCATCATAAAGCCCGACGAAGACTTCACCGCTTTCTCCGGCGGGGTAGGCGTACTTCATCGTGTTAGTGATCAGCTCGCTGACCACGAGCGCGAGCGGAACGGCTTGCGCAAGGTCCATGACGATTCCGCGGTCGATTTCGGTGCGAAGCGAGATCCGGTCGCTCGATCCCATCGACTGCATCGCCTCGTCGGCAAGGTCAGCGAGATAGTCACCGAAATCGACACGGTCGTGATGGCTTGTCGCATAGAGGCGGTGGTGCATCGAGGCGATTACCGCCACCCGATTGCGCGCCTCCTGCAGGCTTTTCGCGAGGTCCCCTTCGCCAGCCTTGCGTGCTTGCAACGTCAGCAGCGACGTCACGACCTGCAGGCTGTTCTTGACCCGGTGATTGACCTCGTGAAGCAGGATGTCCTTCACCTTCAGCGCTTCGGCGAGCTCGGCGGCCCGCTTCTGCTCGTCGGCGATATTGCGGACCTCGATGATCGTCCCGATCGTTTGCGATGCTTCGTCCCGAATGGGTGAGGCGGTGAAATGGACCGGGTAGAAGGTCCCGTCGCGGTGGACGAAGATCTCCTCCCCCTCGGTCTGCGCGTTTTCCGGAAAGGCGCGGTCGATGGGGCACTCGTGCAGGGGATAGTGCGAACCGTCCGGCCGGGTGTGATGGATTATGTCGTGCAGCGCCTTGTCCTGCATCTCGCCGAACGAGTACCCGGTCAGCTCCTCCGCGGCGGAATTGGCATACACGCAGTGCTGTCTCTCATCCATAAGGAAGACGGCCATGCGGGTGTTGTTGAGGACGGCATCGAACCGCAGGCTGATTTCGCGCAGCGCCTTTTCGGTCTGTTTGCGCTCCTTGATCTCGTCCGTTGCCGCCCGGAAAAGCCGCGCATTGTCGATTGCCACGGCGGCCTGGGCGGCGATGCCGAGGATCAGACGTTCGTGCCGGTCGGTGAACTGGGCCCTGTCGGGATGACCGAAGAACAACCCTCCGATGACCTCGCCCGACCGCGACTTCACCGGTACCGCCAGGTAACTCGTGACGGGGAGATGGCCTTCGGGCATTCCCTTGTGGGGCGCGTTTCGCCCGTAGCGTGCGTCGGCGGTGATGTCGTCCGATCGCACCGGGCCGTCGCCGTCGAACGTGGGGGCGAAGATGTCCGTCTTGCGGGGCATGGGGAACTGCGCGAACGCCTCACGCTCGACCCCCGAGAGCGTGTAGAGCATGTATGACGCGCCATCGGGATCGGTCACGTTGTAGAAGAAGGCCCCGAACGCCGCCCCGGTGAGGGCGACTCCTGCGTCGGTGACCTGCTGCACCACCTGCTCGAGATCGAGCTCGCTCGCGATCGCCTCGCCTGTACGGTTCAAGGTCTCGAGGGTCCGCCGCTCGTCCTCGAGCGCCATCTCGGCACGCTTTCGCTCGATGATCACGGCCGCAGTCCGGATGACGAAATCGACCATCTCGATATCTGCCGGCAGCGGCTCGCGCGGGTGGCGGTGATACATCGCGAACGTGCCCAGAACCTGGCCGGCCGACGAAAGGATCGGCATCGACCAGCAGGCCAGAAGGCCATGCGCGAGAGCCAGATCCTTGAAGTCAGACCATTTCGGGTCCGTCCTCACGTCCGAGACGAACACCGGCTCGTGCGTGTAGGCCGCGGTCCCGCACGAACCGACCGCCGGGCCGATTGCGATTCCGTCGATGGCATCGTTGTACGCCTTGGGAAGGCTGGGCGCGGCGCCGTGCAGCAGACGCTTGCCTTCATCGTCGAGGAGCAGGATCGATCCGAGCGTTTCGGACTGGGTTTCCTCCTCGACGGTCCGAAGCAGCATCTCCAGCAGGTCCGCGAGGCTTTCGTCGCGGAAAGCCGCCTCGAGCATTCTGCTCTGGGCGGCGCGGAACCGTTCGGCGCGCGTGCGTGCGGTGACATCGGTCCCCTGGACGAAGATGCCCGTGACCTTACCCGACACGTCCTTGATCGGCTGGTTCACGAAATCGACGAAAATCGCGTCGTCACGCCCGTGCAACCGCACCTCGACCGCTTCGCCGACGTATGGCTGCCCCGTCCGGTAGACCTCGTCGAGGATGTCGAGAAAACCCTGCTCCACGGCCTCCGGGGCCGCCGCTGCCATGGGTCGTCCGATCAGGTCCCTGTCGCCGATCAGGGCCTTGTACGCCGGGTTCACGAGTTCGAACACGTGTTCGGGACCGCGCAGAAGCGCCATGAAACCGGGAGCCTGCTCGAACATTTCCGCCAGGAGACCCGCATTGACCGCGAGGTCCGCGTGGCGGCCGACTTGCTGATCCATGTCCGACGAAATTCCTCCCCGAGCCGAGGCCTGCCGGGCGTATGACAGGCGCGGCAATATCTTATTGGCGGACCCGATGCCCGCATGAGCGTCCTCGATCCGACCGAGGGAACCTCGGTCACGCAATGAATCGGCACGCGTTGGGTTCCCGGCATAGCCGGAAAAGAGACCGGGATTCCGGAAGCCTGCAGGCTGCGCTGGGCGCGACTATTCTATCCGGCGGGCTCCAGGCCCACGATCGGGGGTCTCTGGGCGCGCAGGGCCGGCGATCCGCCAGATGGTGTTGGAAACGTCGTCCGCCACGAACAGCGCGCGCCGCTCGGGGTCGAAGAGCACGCCGACCGGGCGCCCACGCGCGTGACCGTCCTTGAGAAATCCGGTGGCAATGTCGATCGGCTTGCCCGCAGGCCGGCCACCGCGGAAGGGGACGAAGACCACCTTGTATCCCGAGGGATCGCTTCGGTTCCAGCTTCCGTGCTGGCCCACGAAGGCGCCATTCACGAAGGGTCCGCCCAATCCGCCATCGACCGCGAAATCGAGGCCGAGGGCGGCGACGTGCGAGCCTAGGGCGTAATCGGGGATGACCGCCTTGCGCACCAGATCGGGCCGCTGCGGCCGGATGCGCGGATCGACGTGCTGGCCGTAATAGCTATAAGGCCATCCGTAGAAGGCACCCTCGCGCACCGAGGTCAGATAGTCCGGCACGAGCTGCGGACCGAGTTCGTCGCGTTCGTTCACCACCGTCCACAACTGTCCGGTCGAAGGATGAAAGGCGAGCGCCGTGGGGTTGCGCAGACCCGAGGCAAATATGCGGCTTGCGCCGGTTTCGCGGTCGATCTCCCAGACGACGGCGCGATCTTCCTCCACCTCCATGCCGCGCTCGCCGACGTTGCTGTTGGATCCGATGCCGACATAGAGCCTGGAGCCATCCGGGCTGGCGGTCATCGCCTTGGTCCAGTGATGGTTGATCACCGCCGGCAACGCGGTCAACTCGGTGGCGGGCGCGGTTATCCTTGTCGCGCCGTTTGTATAGGGAAAACTGACGAGGTTGCCCTGGTTGGCAACGTAGATCGTGTTGTCGACGAACGCGAGGCCGTAGGGCGCGTCGAGCCCGTCGATAAAGGTCGTCTGCAGGTCGGTCCGGCCGTCGCCGTCGATATCGCGCAGAAGCGTGATGCGATCGCCGCCTTTCACCGAACTCTTGCCCCGTTTCTTGATCAGGCCGGCAATCACGTCCTTGGGCCGCACCTTCGGTGCATGTCCTCCCGATCCTTCCGCTACGAGCAGGTCGCCGTTGGGCAACAGAAGCATCTGCCGGGGGATGCTCAGGTCCTTGGCGACCGGTGTGATCGTAAACCCCGCTGGCACCGTCGGAAGATCGCCCCCCCAGCTTGCCGGCGTCGGGATTTCCATTGCCGGGACCAGTGAATCGTTCTGTTCAGGAAGTTGCGGGGTGGCGCCCGTCTGGTCGAGCGCGGGGTCGCTTTCGACCTGGCACGCCGCGAGGGCGAGGATGAGCGGGAAGAGAAGGGATAGCCGGTTCATGCGCGGTTCTCCGGGTGGATCGTGCCCGAATAGGCGATGAGAGCGGCCACAAGGGCGAGCACGGTGCACGCGATCGACATCACGAGGCCGGCGGTCCCGACGGAGTGCCAGCCGTCGCGTGCGTGGTGGAATGCATTGACGACGCCGATTACGAACATCGCGGCGATCACTACAAGGTAGAGAAAACCTCTACCTCTGGCGTGTCTCGCCCGTCCGAGAAACAGGCCGAGCGCCGCCCAGGCGAGCACAAGGCCGGCGAAAAAATCGGCGCCGGCGATCAGCCACGACGAGAAGTTGGACCACTGGATCACGGCCGTGTTGAGATAGGTGATGTCGGCTAGCAACGCCGAAGGATAAAGGGCGACGGGGAACGCCAGCAGTATGGCATGCAAGGGGTTCGTGAATGCGCGCGCTCGATCGATTGTCGCATTCATCGGCAGTTCTCCTGGCTTTCGGACGTCGCGTCCATTTTTAATCCGCGAACGCCGGAAAAGTGCCGAGATTCTATCCGACGATTGCCGGAAAGGTACCGAACGCCATCGCGGCGGCTGCAAGGCCCGCAGCGGCAACGCCGATCGCGCCGCCCTCGACGCGGTAGCGGATGAGGGCGACGGTCAGCGCAGCGATCCCGGCGACAAGCGCGCCGCCCGTAATCCATCGCGCGATTGCGAGCCCGGGGAACACCAGCGCAGCCCCGTACGACACGGCAAAATGCAGCGCCCAGACCGTAAAGGCGAAAACGAGCATGCGGTACACCGCGGGATGCTCGATTGATGGTCCCTGCTCAGGCACCGGAGACAACTCTCGGTACGATCGTGAATACCATCCCCTGAAGCGCGCAGAACGCCACGAACCGGCCGACGATGTCCATCGTGACGTTGGTCGGGGTGGTCAGGATCCCCCGCGCTTCGCGCAGTGCGAGATATGTCGCCATCACCACTGCAAGAACGACTACCTGAGCCTGGAGGACTGCCAGCATGAAAACCATTGCACCCACGCCGCTCGTGGTCGGCTCGAGCCCCGTACCCCGCCATCCGGAAACGTCGAGCCACAGCGCTGCGACCAGGAATGCGACCGCGGCTGCCTCGATCATCCACGGCAGGTCGCCCGGCTGCCGCCCGCTTCGCTTCGCGAGGACCCTGCGTCCTCCCCATGCGCCGAGGAGGGCAAAGGCTTCCAGCGCCACGATGATCGCCGTGCCGCCAGTCGGAGGGGCGGCGAGCCGCGTCCCGGAATCGAGACCGAAGAGGTAGAAGTAGGCGAACAGCGCCATGAACCCGATCATGCCGATAACGACCATCAGCGTATTGAGTGCCCACCAGCCGTGGCTGCTGGGGCCCGTGATCGCGATGGGAACCTCGATGCCCGCACCGATCTCGGCCGTTTCCTGTTCCAGCGGCCTGTCTGTCTCCCACAGCCAGCGAAGCGTCGCAACGATCGCAATGACTCCGCAAAAGACGGCGAACGGGTAGGCCTGGACTGTCAGCGACAGAAAGAAGCCAGCGGTGAACACGGCCGCGGCCAAGGGCCAGCCCGATGGTCCCGGCATGATCTGGACGTATTGGGGCTCGGCGAGGATCGGCGAGGTGATGAGCGTTTCTCGTCGACCAGTCGCTGATCTTGGCAAGAAGTACCGCCCCTCCTCGACCTCGCGCGAAATTTCGGGCCGATCCCACAACGGCTCGCGTGACTTTACCAGCGGGATCGAGCGGGTCGAGTAGAGGCCCGTCGGCAGCCACTCGAGCGTGCCTCCGCCATAGATGTTGCCCGCATCGTCATCGACGGTGAACCGGAACCGCCGCGCGCAGTCTATCAGGAACAGCAGCACGCCCGCCGCGATGACGAAGGCGCCGACGGTCGACACGAGGTTGAGGAGGTCGAGGTCGCGGCCTGGCAAGTATGTGTAGACCCGCCGGGGCATGCCCATCAGGCCGGTCAGATGCATCGGCAGGAAGGTGATGTGAAGCCCCGAGAACATCAGCCAGAACACCCACTTGCCGACACGTTCCGACAGCGCGCGGCTGCTGGTCATCCCGTGCCAGTGGTAGAACGCGGCGAACATCGGGAAGACCATCCCGCCGATCAGGACGTAGTGCAGGTGCGCGACGACGAAATAGGTATCGTGCGCCTGCCAGTCGAACGGAACCATGCCCAGCATGACCCCGGTCAGGCCGCCCATCGTGAAAACCAGCACGCTGCCGACGACGAAAAGCGACGGCGTGTTCCAGCGGATCTTCCCGCTGGCCAGTGTGGCGATCCACGCGAAGACCTGGATACCGGCGGGCAGGCTCACCGCCATGCTCGCGGCCGAGAAATAGCCCGCCGAAACGCGCGGCATATCGGTGGTGAACATGTGGTGCGCCCACACCCCGAAGCTGATGAACCCGGTGGCAACGAGGGCCAGCACGTTGAGCCGGTATCCGACAAGCTCGGTCCGGGCGACCGCGGTGACCATCATGCTCATCAGCCCGGCGGCGGGAATGAAGATGATGTAGACTTCCGGATGGCCGAAGAACCAGAACAGGTGCTGCCACAGCATCGGGTCGCCTCCGCGCGTGGCGTCGAAGAACGGCCAGTTGAAGGCGCGCTCGATTTCCAGGAGCATCGTGCACAGGATCACGCTGGGGAAAGCGACGACGATCATGACCGCGAACACCAGCATCGCCCAGGCGAACATCGGCATCCGGTCGAGCGTCATGCCCGGCGCACGGGTGCGCATGACGCCCACGATGATCTCGATCGCGCCGGCGATGGCGGAGATCTCGATGAAACCTATGCCGAGCAGCCAGAAATCGGCGTTGATATCGGGGCTGAAGGCGATGCTGGTCAGCGGGGGGTACATGAACCACCCCCCGTCGGGCGCGAGGCCGACGAAGAGCGACAGGAAGAACATCGTGCCGCCGACGAAATAGGCCCAGAAGGCATAGGCCGAGAGGCGCGGGAAGGGCAGGTCGCGTGCGGCGAGCATCTGCGGCAGCAGCATGATCCCGATCGCCTCGACCATGGGTACCGCGAACAGGAACATCATCACCGTGCCGTGCATGGTGAAGAACTGGTTGTAGGTATCGACGCCGAGGAAGTCCTGCATCGGGGCGGCGAGCTGGACCCGCATGCCGAGCGCGAGGATGCCCGCCGCGATGAAAAATCCGAATGCCGTAACGACGTACCAGAACCCGACGTAGTTGTTGTTCACTGCCGTCAGGCGCCGCCAGCCAGCGGGCGCGGCCCATATCCGCTCGAGTTCGCGGACCTCGCTGTCGGGCCGTTTCTCGGTCGGAAAACGATCGTAGAGCGCGTGGTCGAACCCGGTTTCGGACTTCACTTCTGCGCTTCCAGAAATGCCGCGATATGGTCGAGCTCGTCCGCGGACAGCATGTCGTAACTTGGCATGCGGTTGCCCGGCTTGATCGACTGGCTGTCGCCGATCCAGCCGATCATCGTTCCGCGATGGTTGGGAAGGATGCCAGCGCCCAGTGTCCGGCGCGAACCGACATGCGTGAGGTCGGGCCCGGCGAGGCCGGTTGCCTCGGTGCCCGCGATCCGGTGGCAGGCTGCGCAGCCGCTATCCATGAACAGGGCTCTGCCGGATGCTATCGCGATCGCTTCGCCTGCGGAGCCCGGTTTCGGCACCGCCGCAGCGGAGAGCCCTGCCGGCTCGTCCTGCGAAGTGACGCCCGGTCCGACTGCCTCCGATCGACCATTCCGCGCAGCGAACCAACGCTGAAAACCGTCCTCTTCGTGTACGACGGCGACGAAGCCCATCAGCGCATGCTGGCCGCCGCAGTATTCGGCGCAGACACCGCCGAATTCGCCTGCACGATCCGCCTCGATGCGCAGCAGCGTGCGGCGGCCGGGGATCATGTCCTTCTTGCCCGACAGATGCGGGACCCAGAAGCTGTGGATCACGTCGGCGGATTCAAGTTCGAGCACGACCGGCACGCCGACCGGAACGTGGATTTCGTTTGCATCCTCCATCACGACTGCGCCCGAGGGATCGAGATACTGGACGCGGAACCACCACATTTCCCCGGTCACGCGGATCCGCATCTCGTCGCCGCGGATCGGCTCGGTCAGGCTGGCGGTAAGCGTCAGTCCCCACACCAGAAGCGCGGTGAGGACCACGCCGGGGAAGGCAACGCCTGCGATCCAGACGGCGCGTTCGCCGCCGAGCCTAGCCTTCCAGCGTGGCGGTCCCTTGATGGCGACCAACAGCGCGGCTGCCACCACTGCCGTGACGACGAGGCCGAGGCCGAACAGCGACCACGCCAGTGTCGTGACCTTCTCCGCGTAGGGTCCTGCCGGATCGAGAACCGGCGGCGGCCACCCCCAGAGCGCCTCAATCATCGTCCAGCCCGTAAAGATAGGACGCGATGTCCGCCGCCTCGCGCCGGGTGACGGGAATGGGGGGCATCGTCGACCCGGGTATGACCGATGGCGCATCGCGGATGAAGGCGGCGAGCACGGCGGGGCGGTTCGGCAATCGACCGGCAATAAGACCGGTATCGTCGAAGCCCTTCAACGAAGGTCCCAACTTGCCGGCAGGCCAGTCGATCCCGGGTATTTCGTGGCATGCGCCGCAGCCCGCCTCGTGTATCGCGGCAAGGCCCCGCTCCTTCGCCGCGGCGGCTGGTTCGTAACGGGTTCCGGACGGGTCCTTGCAACCGGCGAGGGCGAGGCACGACGAAAGGGCTAACACGGTCGCCGCGCGTGCGGCGATCTGATCGCGAAATGCCGTTTGCCCCATCCTGACGGGAACCGGAGAAAGCACCATACCGTTCCCAGTGGCGATGTCTTTTCGGCCATTCGCAAGCTTCGGGGCGATCGCGTTCGTCGTGCTTATCCCGGCCTGCGGCCCGGCAGCGGTGGCCGATCCCTTCGACGACACAGGCGAACTGCTCGCGTTGTCCGGCGGCGATGCGGGCGCTGCCGCTGCCTGCCATACCTGCCACGGCCTCGACGGCGGAGGCGACCGCAGGCTTGTGCCGCGTATCGCAGGCCTCGACCAGGGATACCTTGTTCGCCAGCTCGGTTTCTTCGCCGATGGTCAGCGCAGGCACCCGCAAATGAGCTGGCTGGCCGGCAGACTCGATCCGCAGGAACGCCTTGCGGTGGCCGCCCACTATTCCGCGATGCCCACGCCCGCCGATCCGGATGCCGATGGCTCGCCCCGGCCGTGCATATCGCCCTTGGTGAGCGATCTGTATCATCGGGGCGTGCCCGAACGCGGACTCAGGGCTTGTGCGTCGTGTCATGGCGAAGACGGGGCTGGCGACGGGCCTGGCAATCCCCCGCTCGCGGGACAACCGGCGCCCTATCTCGCCCGCCAGTTGCGCGATTGGCGGGAAGGGAAGCGGTATGGAGATGCGCTCGGCGTGATGCACGCCGCGGCGAGCAAGCTGCGGGAAGACGAGATCAGCCCGCTTGCGGATTATATCGCGCATGGTCCGGAGCCGTCTCGTCGTCCCGGATCTCGGGGAGAATGCCGGTAACCACGTCGTCGCGATCCCAGAAATGGTGCTTGAGCGCAGCGCCGACGTGAAGGGGCACCAGCAGGGTAAGCCCCACGATGCCCCAGAGGTGGACGCTTTCGGCCCAGTCCAGCACGTGGAACTGCCATGCGGGTGACATGGTGTGGAAAGGAACCGGAGGCAGCGGGACAACACCGGCGATGCGAAGCGGCTGAACCGGCTGGATCGCGGACCACATCGCCCAGCCGCTCAACGGGAGCAGGGCGAAAAGGCCGTAGAAGAGGACATGGGTGGCATGGGCTGCGGACGATTGCCATCCGGGAGCATCCGCATCGTTGATCGGATCCGGGACGAACAGTCGCCAGGCGAACCGCAGGATCGCCAGGAGAAGGATGGTCAGGCCGATTTCGCTGTGGAGCGCATAGGCGGCAAGCTTGTCTCCGCCGACGGGGGCGCGCGACATGCTCCACCCCGAAACCAGCTGGAACAGCACCAGTGCGGCCATGACCCAGTGAAACCACACGCCGACAGGCGAGTACTTGCCTTCACGCGTGTAGCTGATCGCCCATGCGCGTACATGATCGTGCAGTTTCATGCCGGGGCCCGCCGCCCTGTCGCCCGATAGACGACGACGAGGGCGATCAGCAAATAGACGAGGCTCGCCGGCGCCCACATCACGATGCCCGCAACCTGCTGATCCTCAAGCGGGGTGAACCCCCACCGCTGCACGGTCAGCCAGTGCGGCGCGTAGAACGCGCGCGGCGCGAACGTCAGCAAGGCGCCAAGCGTACCCATGGCGACCATCGTGGCGAGCAGGGCGAGCACCGCCGCGGGCGCGGACGCGCGCACGACTTTCGCCCACCAGATCGCGGCCGTGCCCGCGAGGCTTGCCTGCATTGCCCAGAACGCGGCATCGCTGCTCATCGCCGTCTCGTAAAGCGGTGGCGCGTGCCACAGCCAGAACACCAGCGCATGGACCGCCGTCCACAGCGGGAGGCTGCCGGCAATCCTCCGCCGTTCGAGCCGGACAGCCGCCACCAGCAGCGGGGCGAGCACCGACACGAGAACGACATCGTGGATCACCCGGACCGTGAACAGGGCAGATCCCAGCGCGCAGAACGGACTGACGAAAACGAATGCGAAGATGGCCACGGCGGCGAATGCTGGTCGCCGGCGAAGCCCGCCCCGCAAGAGGAAGACCGCACAGAGCGAACCGGCGATGACAAACAGCAATTCGGGTGCGAGGTTCCAGTGGCCCAGCCATCCCTGCGGGTGGGGTGCCTCTCCGCAGTACGGCAACCATTCTCGCATAGCGGCAGGACTCCCCCGGGCCATTCTTCTCTAGAATGTGCCGTACCGGGATAGGGTTCCGGCAAGTCGCCCCGAACCGAGGGCCTGGTCAGGCGCCTACAGGCCCCAAGACAGGGGCGCTTCAAGATGTTCTGCCGCTAGGACGTCACCCCGAAATACAGCGCGCCGCAAGCGGCAAGAAAGCTCGCCAGCGTCGCGCACGCGACCGGAGTCGCCGCACGCCAGCCAAGCTGCATGATCCGGGCCATGTCCGATCGCATGGCGGTGGCGATCACCGCCAGGAGCAGCAGGGTCTTCGAGGCGATCATCATCGCTCCCTGGACGGACGCGGGAACCACCCCGGTGCTGTTGACCGCCACGAGCAGCACGAAGCCGGCGATGAACCAGGGCACCGCGATGCGCCGCCACACGGGCCGATGGGCCTCGCTCGACGAATTGCCGATCCACAGCGCAACGAGGATCATTACGGGTCCCAGCATTGCGACTCGCGAGAGCTTGATGATCGTGGCTTCGGCTCCGGCCGCGTCCGAATAGGTGAACCCTCCGCCGATGGCCTGGGCTACATCGTGGATCGATGCGCCGATCAGGAAGCCCGCCTGGCTGTCGGTAAGACCGATCTCGCCCGCGATCGCGGGGTAGAGCGACATCGCGAGCGCACTGGCGAGGCTGACCCCTACGAGGGTGAGCGCGAATTGCGCCTGGCTCAATCGGTCGCGACCGATGATCCCGTAAAGCGCCAGCGCCGCGCTTGCCCCGCAGATCGCGGTCGCTCCGCCGGCGAGGATCCCGGCGTAGCGCGACTGGCCCGATATCGCCGCGCCTCCCACCCCGGCGGCGAAGGCAAGCCCCATGATCGCGACGAGTGCCGCAAACGGCCAGGGTCCGATGTCCATCACCTGTGCGAAGGTGACCTGGAGGCCGAGTGCGACGATCCCCCACCGCAGGCAGGTCCTGCTTGCGAAGTCGAGACCGGCGTGCGTCGACTGCTCGCGCGCGACGAAGTTGAGCGCCAATCCGATCAGAAGGCCAAGCAGAATGATCGGAAATCCGTAGTGCTCGGCAAGCCAGGCCGATGTCCCGGCCGCGACCCCGACGATGGCGAAACCCGGCAGAAAGCGCGTGATCGCGGCCCATCGCGGCGCTTCGACTGCGACGACCGGTGCCGTTTCGGCGAGATAGATCTCGCCGAAGAGGTCGCCCGCATAGGGCAGTTCGTCCTTCCCGGTCGAACCCCGATAGCCAGAATTGTCCGACGGTGTCATATAGTGCTTTCCTTAGGCGGAGAGACGGCTATCGTGCAAGAGCGACGCGCCGGCAATGGCGGGGTCAGGGAGAAGGGCGGATGACTGACAGCACGGGCGCGATTGTCGATCCGGTCCGGAACGCCGATCGCGAGGCGTCCGACCGCGCGCTTGCTCGAACCCGTAACTGGCTCATCGCGCTGCTCTTCTTCGGCACCATCATCAATTACGTCGACCGCCAGGTGCTGGCATTGCTCAAGCCGACAATCTCCGCCGAGTATGGGTGGGGCGATGCCGAGTTCGCGCACTTTGCGTCGGCAAGCCAGCTGGCCGCGGCGGCCGCTTTGCTGTTCGTCGGCTGGATCATCGACCGGTTCGGGGTCAAGCTGGCCTACGGGGCCGCGGTCGTCTGCTGGTCGGTGGCCGGAATGGCCCACGCGGTCGCGTCGACCGTTTCGCAATTCGTTACCGCGCGGGTGACGCTCGTCGCTTTCGAAGCGGTCAACACGCCTGCCGCGGTCAAGGCCGCGGCCGAATATCTGCCGATCCGTCAGCGGGCGATGGCCCTGGGTATCGTCAACACGGCGCCCAACATCGGCAATATCCTCGCCCCGCTGACAGTGGTGCCGTTCGCGGTGGCGTTTGGCTGGAAGGCGGCCTTCATCGTCACGGGCGCTCTCGGCTTCGTCTGGCTGGCGGGCTGGATCTACGGCACGCGCCGCCTGCGCCCATTGCCGCGCGCGGCTGTGGCGGAAGGAACACCCGTTCGTTCGTCTTATGGCGAGGCGCTGTCCGACCGCAAGACCTGGGCGATCGCGGGCGCCAAGGCGATCACCGACATGTTCTGGTGGTTCTTCACGTTCTGGCTGCCCGATCTGTTCAACAAGGTGTTCAACCTGTCGCAGTCCGAACTTGTCGGGCCAACGGCGCTGGCCTTCACCATGGCCGCGGCGGGTGCGCTGACGGCGGGACGGCTGTTCGGCGTGCTGCTCGGCAAGGGGCGATCGGTGAACGCCGCGCGCAAGAGCGGGATGCTGCTGTTCGGGCTGGCCGTGCTGCCGATCCCGCTGGCGCTGTCGGTCGACAGCGCGTGGACGGCAGCGGCGATCATCGGGCTGGGCCTGTTCGCGCACCAGGGCTTTGCGACCAACATCTTCGGCTTTGCGGCGGATGCGATTCCGGCGCGCCGAGTGGCGACGGTGATGGCGATCGGCGCGATCGCCGGCAACGTCGCGGGCTTCGGCATCCAGGAAGTGACCGGCGTGCTGCTGACCTCGGGCGTCGGGTACGCACCGCTGTTCTGGGCGGCGGCGGTCGCCTACCTCGCCGCGCTGGCATGGATCCATGTCCTCGTGCCCCGGATCGTCGCCGAGGACGAAGAGGCATAGATCGTCCTTCGTTCGAACTGCGGCGTGCGTTACAAGCGCGAATGCACCTCTTTCACGACGCCAGCGCGCCTCCGGCCGACGAGATAGGCTTCGACGATTTTCTACGCGTCGATATCCGCGTCGGCCGGATCGTATCGGCCGATCCGTTTCCGCAGGCGCGCAAGCCTGCCTACATCCTGTCGATCGACTTCGGGCCGGGGGTGGGGCTGCGCAAGTCTTCGGCCCAGATCTGCGCCCGCTACTCCCTCGACGATTTGCCCGGCCGGCTCGTGGCGGCGGTCGTCAACTTCCCCCCGCGGCAGATCGGCCACGTCATGTCCGAGGTGCTCACCGTGGGCTTTGCCGACGCCGAGGGTGAGGTGATCCTGTTCGCGCCCGACCGCGACGTGCCCCTCGGCTCGCGCCTGTTCTAGACACGGGAACGGCCGCAGAGGTCCTCCTCCGCGGCCGTTCGCTTACCCGACCCGTCGGGCTTTCTCCTTACCTGAGGCGCGCGCGCAGGCTCACCCCGAAATAGCGGTCCGCATCGCGCGGGATCTGCAGCCGCTGGCCGTTGCTGACGTTGAGCAGCGCGTAGCTCTGGTCGGTTATGTTGCGCGCGTGGAACGTCAACCGGAACCGGTCATCCGCATCGGAAAACCCGATCGAGGCATTCCAGATGCCGTAGGGATCGATCGGACCCTGTTCGCCGAGATCGGAGAACTGCTTGCTCACGTGGCGGAAATCGGTGTCGAGGTAAAGCCGCGCCACGCCCAGATCGGCCTCGTAGCTGCCGCCCAGCGTGTAGACGAACTTGGGCGCCAGCGGCAGCTGTGTGCCGTTGCGCGCATCCGGCGCGTTCGTGGCCGGGTTCGGGTTGAACCGCTTGACGAAGGCGTCGGCGTAGGCCGCGCTCGCCCGCAGCGTCAGCCCGTCGACCGGGACCGCCAGCAGATCGGCCTCGAACCCCTGCGACTTGACGGTGCCCGCGTTGGTCAGGTTGGTCACAACCGCACCGTTCAGGGTGATGAAGTTGTTCGCCTGGAACCCGTCGTATTCCACCGTGAAGGCCGCGACGTTGAACTGGACCCGGTTGTCGAGGAACTGGGTCTTGGCACCCACCTCGAACGCGTTGGAGGTTTCCTCGTCGATCGGAACGGCGTTGATCGGACGGGTGTGATTGAAGAAGACGTTGAACGCGGGTCCCTTGTAGCCGCGAGTATAGCTGCCATAGAGCATGACATCGTCGCTCGGGGTAACCTGCACGACGGCCTTGCCCGACAGGTTGCCGTTGTCGCTGTTACCGGTCGAGGTATTGGTGCCGTTGCCTCCCGCCGCGATCGTCCCTCCGGCCGGATTGCCGGACACGCCGGGGCCGGTTGCAGGCAGCCCCGTGGCCGCATTGACGCCTGGCGCGCGGGTGTGAACGTAGGTCAGTTCATCCCAGGTGTAGCGCAGGCCGCCCGTGAACGCGATCAGGTCGCTGAGGCGCCAGGTCGCCTGTCCGAACACGGCGAAGTTGGACGACCCGACGTCGCTGTTCGACGTTGCCGTGGGGAACAACGTGTTGACGGTGTCGGCCACGTTGCAGGGACGCGCACCGCTCGGAGCGGTGGGTAGCGTCGTGTTCGAACAGGTGATGTCGCGCCGGGTGAAGGTCTGCGTGTTGTCCGAATGCCAGGCGAACGCGCCGACCTGGTAGAAGAACGGCAGCGCCGGGTCCGAGGCTACCCGCGCCTCGACCGAGAGCTGCTGGGTGGTGACCAGCCCCGTGTCGTGAAGTTCGGCCGTGCCGACGATTGCGCGGGGGAGGAAGTCGCCTTCGCGGATCTCGGTGTTCTTCCAGTTGCGATAGCCGCCCACCACGCTGAGCGTGTGGGTGTCGGTCAGATCGAGGTCGCCCGACAGCGTCAGGCTCCACTGGGTGTCCTTGGTCTGCGTGACCAGGTTGTGGTTGACGAAGCGCTGGTCGAGACCCTGGGCGACGCCGCCCGGGAGGCCGAGCTCGGCATCGAGCACCGCGCCGCGGCTGACGGTCGTGATATCCGCGCAGCAGTCGTCATCGGCGCGGAAGTAGTCGGCGATGAACCGCAGGTTCGCAATTGCACCGTCGTAGTCGATGATGCCGCGCGCGCCGTAGTGCTCGTAGCCGTTGACCTTGTTTTCCCGGCCGCCGAAGACATTTGTGATGTTGCCGTCGTAGTTGCCGTAGAAGCCGGTCACGCGGGCGGACAGGTCTGTGCCGAGCGGGCCGGAGAGCGAACCGCGCAAACGGTACTCGTCGCCCTCGTAATACTCGGCGCGCGCCTCGGCCTCGAGGCTGTCTGTGCCGCCCTTCGAGACGATGTTGACGAGGCCGGCGCTTGCGTTCTTGCCGAACAGGGTCCCTTGGGGGCCGCGCAGGACTTCGATCCGCTCTGCGTCGACGAGGTCCATGAAAGCCTGGCCCGAACGGCTGAGCACGACGCCATCGACCACGGTCGAAACGCTCGGCTCGGCGGCGATGGAAAACGTTATGGTGCCGACGCCGCGCATGACGATTGCGCTGTTGGCGCTGGTCGTGCCCTTGCGGAAAGTGACCGAGGGAACGAGCTGGGTCAGACCCTCGAGGCTGGTCGTGCCGGTCTGCTCGAGCCGGTCGCCGGTCAGCGCGGTGATCGCAATCGGCACGTCCTGGACGTTTTCCGCGACCTTGTTGGCGGTAACGATGATCTCCTGGATGCCGCCGTCGTCGGCGGGTGCGGCGGCATCCTGCGCGAGCGCGGGCGAAGCAACTGCGAACGCAACAACGCTGCCCGACAGCGCGAGCGCGCGGACACGGTTCCCGGCACGGATCATGAAACTCTCCCTTCCAAAGCGTCTTTTCGTTGCGCTTGAATTGCGCGCATTGTCCCGATATGTCAAGCGGTGTCACACATTGGCCGGACGACGAGCCGGCGCGATGCGGCGGACCGGCTGAACCCGGGGGAGAGATTGGCGGATTTTGTGGAATTTAGGCGCGAGGGCGAAGGATTCGAGCTGCGATTCGGCGGTCGAACCATCTTGCGCCATAGCGACGCCTGTCCTGCGGTGGCCATGGCCAGGGGCGCACCCGACATCGCAATGGTCCGTGGGAACTTCCGCATAGAGGATCAACCGTCCGCTCAGCGGACCCTTGCCGGGTGGCGCAAGGTCGATGACGGCATCGACTTCGACGGCGCTTCGCTGCGCTGGGACGGCGCCGTTCTGACGCTGACCGCCGACGATCCCGCCTTCGATCGCTTGTACGTGCGCTTTCACGCCGAGTCCGGAGAGGCGGTCTGGGGCGGCGGTGAGCAGATGAGCTATCTCGCGCTGGGCGGTCGGCGCTTTCCGATGTGGACGAGCGAGCCCGGAGTGGGGCGCGACAAGTCGACCGAGCTGACCCGCGCGATGGACGCCGATGGGATGGCGGGCGGAGACTACTGGACCACCAACTATCCCCAGCCGACCTTTCTCACGAGCCGGTGGATCGCGATCCATCTCGACGCGAGCTGTTTCAGCGTCCTCGACTTCACTGACCCGGCCGCGCACCTGGTCGAGGTGTGGTCGAGTTCGGCGCGCTTCGAAGTGTTTGCCGCCGACGGCCCCAGGTCGCTCGTGACGCGCCTCTCGGACCGGTTTGGCCGCCAGCCGCAGTTGCCCGACTGGGCGATCGGCGGCGCGATCGTGGGCCTGAAGTCGGGGGTCACCAGTTTCGAACGGCTCGAACGGTTCGAGAAGGCGGGTGCTGCGATCTCGGGACTGTGGTGCGAGGACTGGGCGGGAATCCGCGAGACGAGCTTCGGGCGCCGCCTGTTCTGGGACTGGCAAGTGGGTGCGCGCAGCGAGGCGCGCTTTCCGCAGCTGGAGAAGCGGATCGCCGAGCTGGATGCCCGGGGCATCCGTTTCCTTGCCTATGTCAATCCTTACCTGGCGGTCGATGCCGAGCTGTTCGCCGAGGGCGCCGAAGGACGGCACTTCTGCCTGAAACCGGATAGCGACGAGGTGTACCTCGTAGATTTCGGCGAGTTCGATTGCGGCGTGGTCGACTTTACCCGCGCGGAGACCCGCGACTGGTTTGCCGAGCGTATTCTCGGGCGCGAAATGCTCGATCGGGGGGTCATGGGCTGGATGGCCGACTTCGGCGAATACCTGCCCACCGATGTCCGGCTTGCCGACGGCAGCGATCCCATGGAGGCGCACAACCGTTGGCCCGTCCTCTGGGCCGAGGTGAACGCCGCGGCGCTCGCCAGTCGCGGCAAGACCGGCGAGGCGGTGTTCTTCATGCGGGCAGGCTTTTCGGGCGTGCAGTCCTGGTGTCCGCTGCTGTGGGCGGGCGACCAGTCGGTCGACTTCACCCGTCACGATGGTATCGGCACCGTCGTCACGGCCGCGCTATCGGCGGGGCTGGTCGGCAATGCCTACAGCCATTCCGATTGCGGCGGGTACACATCGCTGCTGGGCAACGTGCGCACCGTCGAACTGATGCAGCGGTGGTGCGAGCTCGCCGCGTTCGCTCCTGTCATGCGCAGCCACGAGGGCAATCGTCCCGACGACAACCTGCAATACGACAGCTCGGACGAACTGCTTGCCTGTTTCGCCTACTGGAGCCGGGTGCACGCTGCGCTTGCCCCCTACGTGCGCTCGCTGTGTGCCGAGGCGGCGGCCTTTGGACTTCCCCTTCAGCGGCCGCTGTTTCTCGAGTATCCCGGGGACCCATCGCTGTTTGCCGTGCAGGACCAGTATCTCTACGGAGCCGAGCTCATGGTGGCACCGGTGATCGAGGACGGCGCGAGGGAGCGCCAGGTTGTTCTTCCCGGCAGATCGGCCTGGCGGGACCTGTGGACGGGGCGGGATTTCGCCCCCGGCATCCACACCGTTGCCGCGCCGATCGGCCAGCCGCCGGTGTTCTATCGTCCAGACGGCAGCCACGCCGCCTTGTTCGCGGCGATCGGCCAGGAGGCGCCGCGATGAGCGAGCGCGCCAACATCCGCGATGTCGCCGCGCGCGCCGGGGTCGCGGTGAAGACTGTCAGCCGCGTCCTCAACGGCCACCCCTACGTCAGCGAGGCCATGCGCGAGCGGGTCGAGGAGGCAATGCGAGCACTCGATTTCCGGCCCAGCGTGGCGGCCCGCATCCTGTCGGGCGCGAAATCGAACCAGGTCGCGCTGATCTACGACAATCACAGCCCCTACTACATGTTCCAGATCCAGAAGGGGTGCTGGGAAGTGTGTCACGAGAAGGGTATCCGCCTTCTCGCGCAGCCGGTCGATGTCGACGATCCGGACGTGGGCGAGCAGGTCCGCGGGCTCGTTTCCGAAACCCACGTCGACGGCATCATCCTGTCGTCCCCGGTAACCGATTGCGAGCCCGTCCTGCGCATGCTCGATGCGCTCGACATTCCGTTCGTCCGGATTTCTCCGGGGACCAATCATGCGCTGACAAGCTCGGTCTTCATGGACGACGCCCAGGCCGGCGACGACATGACCACCCATCTCGTCAACCGGGGCCACCGCCGGATCGGCTTCGTGAAGGGGCACCCGAGCCACATGGCGAGCGAGGAGCGGCTCTATGGCTATCGCAAGGCGCTCGACCGCGCCGGTATTCCGTTCGAACCGGCGTTGGTGATGGACGGAGAATTCGATTTTGAAAGCGGCGTGCGGGCGGCTGCCGCGCTGCTCGGCGGCGCAGAGCCGCCGACCGCGATATTCGCCGCGAACGACGACATGGCGGCGGGCGTTCTTGCGGAGGCCCATTCGCGAGGGATCGATGTGCCCGGGCAGCTTTCCGTTGCGGGGTTCGACGACACCACGCTGGCGCGCACCGTCTGGCCGCCGCTGACGACGATCCACCAGCCGATGGCCGAACTGGCACGGACCGCCGCCGAAATTCTCATCGCGGGGGGCGAGACAGTCCATCGCCGCCTGCCCCACCGATTGGTCGAGCGCGCCTCGGTCGCACCGCCTGCCAGGAGAACCGAATGAGCCTTTTGCCCGCCCCGCCTGCGACCCGCCCGCTCGGCGCCAGCGCGATCCCCGTATCGCCCGTTGCATGGGGGATGTGGCGATTCGCCGATGGCGGGCGCTCGGTCGCGGACGCCGCCGCGCTCGTCCACGCGGCGCTCGACGCGGGCATAACCCTGCTCGATACCGCGGACATCTACGGCTTCGACGGGGCGGGCGGCTTCGGTGATGCCGAGGCATTGCTGGGTGAGGTTCTGGCGTCGGAGCCCGCGCTTCGCGACCGGATGGTGCTCGCGACGAAGGGCGGCATTCGTCCCCCTCTGCCGTACGATCAGTCGGCCGGGTATCTGTGCGAAGCGATCGAAGCTTCGTTGCGGCGATTGAGGATCGACACGATCGACCTGTGGCAGGTCCACCGGCCGGACATCCTGACCCATCCCCAGGAGGTCGCGCGCGCGCTCGACGATGCGGTTGCAGCGGGCAAGATCCGCGAGCTCGGCGTATCCAACTTCACGATGCCGCAGGTCGAGGCCTTGGCGGCGTTTCTGGGTCGGCCGCTCGCGACCACACAGCCCGAGATCAGTCCCTTGCGGATCGACTGCTTCGAGAACGGCGAACTCGACCAGGCGATGCGGATGAACCTGCTGCCGCTGGCGTGGTCGCCGTTGGGCGGCGGGCGCCTGCTCGCGCCGGAAGGCGAGCGAGACAGGTCCGTCGCCGCCGAACTCGATCGGGTCGCAGCAGAACAGGGGGTAAGCCGCAGCGTCGCGGCCTATGGCTGGCTGATGGCGCACCCTGCCGGAATCATTCCCATCGTCGGCTCGCAAAGCGCCGGGCGGATCGCCGAGGCGATGCAGGCGCTCTCGATGCGCTGGACCCGGCAGGACTGGTACGCGGTGCTCGTCGCCGCACGAGGAGAGAGGCTGCCATGACACGACAATGCGAGATCGCGTGGTTTTCCGCGCTCTGCGACGACGACTACGAGTTTCTAGGCGTGCCCGATCCGCAGCTCCAGTCGAGCTGGGAGCATTGCCGCAACATCGTGCTGCGTGCGGAGGAAGGCGGATTCGACAACATCCTGCTGCCGTCTGGATACCAGCTGGGCCTCGACACGACCGTTTTCGCCGCAGCGATGGCGCCGTTGCTGCGGCGGATGAAGCTGCTGTGGGCGACACGCATTGGCGAGGACTGGCCCCCGCAGCTCGCACGCCGGATCGCGACCCTCGACCGCATCCTTGGCCCCAACGCCGATGGGACCGCCGGCCGGCTCAACGTCAACATCATCTCGTCCGATATGCCGGGACAGGCAATGCCGGGCGGCCCGCGCTATCGCCGGGCGACCGAGGTGATGAAGATCGTACGCGCGCTGCTCAACGGTGAAAGCATCGATCATCAGGGGGAGCACTACCAGCTCAAGCTCGATCCGCCGCGGATCACGACGATCAGCGGGAAGTGCCCGCCGTTCTATTTTGGTGGTCTGAGCCACGAGGCGCGCGAATGCGCGGCCGAGGCATGCGACGTCTACCTCATGTGGCCCGACACGATGGACAAGGTCCGCGAGAACATCGCCGACCTTAGCGAGCGGGCGGCCAAGCACGGCCGCACCCTCAAGTTCGGCTACCGGGTCCACGTGATCGTGCGCGAGACCGAGGAAGAGGCGCGCCAGTATGCCGACCGGCTGCTGTCGAAGCTCGACGAGGAAGCCGGCAAGGCAATCCGGGAGAAATCGCTCGACGCCAAGAACTACGGCGTCCAGCGGCAGGCCGAGCTGCGCAGCGCAGCCGGCGGCGACGGCTTCGTCGAGGACAACCTGTGGACCGGCATCGGCCGCGCGCGTTCGGGATGCGGTGCCGCCATCGTCGGCACGCCCGACCAGGTGCTGGCGAAGCTGCGCGCCTATCAGGCGGAGGGCATCGAGGCGTTCATCCTCTCGGGTTATCCCCACGTGAACGAATGCGACATGTTCGCCCGCTACGTCCTGCCGCAAATCGAGCACGGCCCCCTGAAGTTCGACTGAAAAATGACCGGCGCGGCCCTTCTTTACGACATCGCGGTGATCGGCGGCGGTGTGAACGGGTGCGGGATCGCGCGCGATGCCGCTGGGCGGGGGGCGAAAGTCCTGCTGCTCGAGGCCGACGACCTTGCCAGCGGCACCTCGTCGAAATCGACCAAGTTGATCCACGGGGGGCTGCGCTATCTCGAGCATTACGAGTTCTCGCTCGTGCGCGAGAGCCTCTCGGAGCGCGAGCGGCTGCTCGCCATCGCGCCCCACATCGCCTGGCCGATGCGCTTTGTGCTGCCCCACGTTCCGGGCCTGCGTCCGCGCTGGCTCGTCCGGGCGGGGCTGTTCCTCTACGACCATATCGGCGGGCGCAAGCGGCTGGCAGGCACCGACAGCATCGACCTGACGTCGCATCCGGCTGGCGCGCCGCTGAAGCAGGAGTTTCGCAAGGCGTTCGTCTATTCCGACTGCTGGGTCGACGATGCCCGTCTCGTCGTTCTCAACGCCCGCGATGCTGCCAACCGCGGGACCGATGTTCGCACCCGCTGCCCGGCCACCCGGCTGGCGCGCGAGGGCGATCAATGGCGTATCGAGGCGGGCGGCGAGACCTTTTCGGCGCGCGCCGTCGTCAACGCGGCGGGGCCCGCGGTGCTCGACGTGCTCGAGGCAGGCGACCTGCGGCCCGACCGGGCGATGCGGCTCGTACGCGGTTCGCACATCGTGGTCGGCAAGCTGTTTGACCACCCGTTCGCCTATTTTTTCCAGTTGCCGGATGGCCGGATCTTCTTCGCCATACCATACGAGGACGATTTCACGCTGATCGGGACCACCGACGTCGACCACGACGGCGGACCGGTGAAAGCGAGCGCAGAGGAAATCGCCTACCTGTGTGACGGGGCGAGCCGGTTCTTCCGCCGGGAAGTGACCCCGCAGGACGTGGTCTGGACTTATTCGGGAGTGCGGCCGCTGATCGACGACGGATCCGGGCGGCCCGAAGCGGCGACGCGCGGCTACCAGCTCGACCTGTCCGAACCGGAGGAAGGCGCACCGCTGCTGACGGTCTACGGTGGCAAAATCACGACGTACCGACATCTCGCCGAGGATGCTCTCGAGCTGCTCGGCGCGCGTCTTGTGGAGGTTCAGGGCGAGGGCTGGACGGCGGATGTCCCGCTGCCGGGAGGTGATTTTGCGGTCGGCGCCACGGATGAGCTTGCAGCCGACTTCTCGCGGCGTTTCCCGTTCCTCTCCGAGGCGTCGCTCCGGCTCGTGCGGGCCTATGGCACAGACGCCTTTGCGATCTTCGACGGGACTGCAAGCCTCGACGACTGCGGGCGGACCTTCGGCCACGGCCTGACCGAGCGCGAGGTCCGCCATCTCGTTACCCGGGAATGGGCCCGCGACGCCGAAGATGTGCTTTGGCGGCGGAGCAAGCTCGGGCTACGGTTTACGCCCGCGCAGGTGCGAGCGCTCGACGAATTCGTGCAACAGGAGTTTTCCGGGTGACCATCAAGATCGTTGCCGTCGGGGGCACGGTGAATCCCGGCAACTCGACCGAGCAGGCGCTTCGCCTGGCGGCCTCGACCGCTGCCGATGCGGGAGCCGACGTCACGGTATTCGGCAGCGAATACCTGCGCGCGTTGCCACACTATCGGGGGGAAGGATACGGGATCGAGGACGGGGCCGAGTTCGTCGAGGCGGTACGCCAGGCGGACGGGGTCATCGTCTCCGCCCCCGGTTATCACGGGTCGATATCCGGTTTGGTCAAGAACGCCCTCGACTACCTCGAGGATCTGGCAAAGGACGAGCGGCCTTATCTGGACGGCCGCGCGATCGGGCTGATAGCGACCGCCTATGGCGACCAGGCGAGCATGAGCACGCTCCAGACGCTCCGCTCGGTGGTCCACGCGCTGCGAGGATGGCCAACCCCCATGGGCGCGACCGTGCGCGTCTATCAGGGCCTGTTCTCGCCCGACGGGGAATGCCTCGAGGATCGCGCCCGGATGCAGCTGCAGATGGTCGGCAGCCAGACCGTTCGCGGCGCGCGCGCGCTTTCGCGGCTGGGGCAGTAGGATGGCGTCGAACCTGGAAAAGGCGCTCGGGGCGCTGGCGGCCGGACGGATGATCGTCATCACCGGTGACGAGCATCGCGGGGGAGACATCGATTTCTGCTGTCCCGCGCGGGGTGCGACCGCCGAGGCGATCAACTTCATGGCTCTCCACGGGCGCGGACTCGTCTGTCTCGCGATAACCCCGGCTCGCGCCATCCGCCTCGGCATCGAACTGATCAACCCGGGTCGCGAGAACCAGTCGGGGCGTCCGCACGGCCGCTCGATCGAGGCGGCGAGCGGCGTCAGCACCGGCATTTCCGCTGCCGACCGGGCGCACACCATCCGGGTTGCGGCGGCGGACGACGCCACCGCCAGCGACCTGATCTCGCCCGGGCACGTGTTCCCCCTCATCGCGCGCGAAGGCGGCGTGCGCGAGCGTCGCGCGGCGACCGAGGCCTCGATCGAGGCCTGCCGCCGGGCGGGGGCGGGCGATGCCGCGGTGATCTGCTCGATTATGCGCGACGACGGGGAAATGGCGCGGATAGACGACATTGCAGGTCTGATCGCGGAGCACGGCCTGCCCGTTCTCGACATCGCAGATCTCCTGGGCTGAGGCGGCCGTCCACCCGGATGCGGATTTGCCGCATCGGAAACCACGTGCGCATGAGCCGTTATCTTCTCTGAACAAGGGGAGAAAATGCAGTGGCAAGGAGCCATCGGAACGGCCAAAGGACCACTCCCGCAGGCGACGGGCCTTACGTGAAATTCATGGCGATGATCGGCACCTCGACGGTGGTGATGTTCGTCCTCATGTACCTGAACACCTATTCGATCGACCACGTATTCTGGAGCGAGACGCGCTTCTGGATGGCGTTCGTGATGGGCGCGGCAATGATGGTCGTCATGCTCCTTTTCATGTGGGGCATGTACAAGAGTACGACCAAGAACGCCGTTATTCTCGGCACCGCGGCGGTCGTCTTCGCGTTGGCGCTGTGGCTGGTGCGCAGCCAGTCGACCGTGACCGATACCGAGTACATGCGGGCGATGATCCCCCACCACTCGATCGCGATCATGACCAGCGAACGGGCCCACATCCGCGACCCCCGCGTCCGCGAACTGGCCAAGGACATCATCATCGCGCAGCGCCGCGAGATCGCCGAGATGAAGTACCTCATCACCGACATCGAAAATAACGGGGTGCGGACAGGCGAGCCTATGGCGCCGGCCTCCTCCGAACCGACCTCAGGGCGCTTACAGGATAGCGCGGAGCGAAACAGCCGCGCAGGAGAAAGGCAATAAGGCATCTCGCCCAGGCAATCCCTGAGGAATTGTGTCGGCGATAGACATCCCTGCTTGACTTTCACATATAAAGATACCTTTATATCCGCATGGCGATCGAAACGGTCATGCGCGCTTTAGGCGACCCGACCCGGCTGCGGATCATGCGGCTGATCGGGACCATGGAGCTCGCCGTGGGGGAACTCGCGCACGTGCTGGGGCAGAGCCAGCCGCGCGTCTCGCGTCATGTCGCAATCCTTGCCGACGCGGGCCTCGCCGAGCGGCGGCGCGAGGGGAGCTGGGTGTTCCTGCGCCAGTCGCAGGCTGCAGGCCAAGCAACGGCGACGGCGGTGGCCCGCCTGCTCTCCGCCGCCGAAGACGAAGACGACGCGTTCGCCCGCACGTGCGAGGAGGACCGCCGTCATCTTGCCGCTATCCGCGGTGCGCGCGAGCAGAACGCCGCCGAGTTCTTTGCCCGCCATGCCAGCGAGTGGGATCGCCTGCGCGCACTGCTCGCGCCCGCCGAAGCGGTCGAGGCGGCGCTCGTCGCGGCGCTCGATGGCGAGGAGTTGGGCGAAGTCCTCGACATCGGCACTGGCACCGGACGGATCGCGGAGTTGCTCGAACCGGACGCCGCCGCAGTGACCGGCGTTGACAAGAGTCCCGAGATGCTGCGGCTTGCCCGCGCGCGGCTCCAGAACCTTCCGACCGGGCGCATCGAGCTGGTGCAGGGCGATTTCGCCGCGCTGCCGTTCGAATCGAACCGCTTCGACACCGTCATTTTCCACCAGGTGCTCCACTACGCGCAGCAGCCGGATTATGCGCTGGCCGAGGCGGCCCGCGTCTGCCGCGAGGGCGGTCGGATCGCGATCGCAGATCTGGCTGCGCACGACCGCGAGGAATTGCGCCGCACCCATGCGCATGCCCGGTTGGGGTTTGCCGACAAGCAGATGCAGGCGATGCTGGCCCGGCACGGCTTCGCATGCGGATCGATCGCCACTGTGGAAGGGGGAGAACTGGCCGTGAAGGTCTGGACCGCAAAGCGAACCACCCCCGCAGTTCCGCGCATTGGCGGCGGGCGTGAAGCCGCCGAATCCGGGCGGCGGGTGGCCACGCGATGAACGCCGAGATCGCGCGCGGCGCGCCGCTCTATGCCTCGCTGCCCGGCGACATCGGCGTGAGCTTTGAATTCTTTCCGCCGAAAACCGAGAAAATGGCCGAAACGCTGTGGTCGAGCGTGGAGACGCTTGCTCCCTTGCGCCCCGATTTCGTGTCGGTGACTTACGGTGCCGGCGGATCGACCCGCGAGCGGACTCATGCCGCGGTCGAACGGATCATCCGCGAGACCGGCATTCCCGCCGCCGCGCACCTCACTTGCGTCGACGCCACGCGCGACGAGATCGATGCGATCGCCCGGGAATACTGGGACATCGGCGTGCGCCATATCGTCGCGTTGCGCGGCGATACGGCGGATCCGGGCGCCGCATATGCCCCGCACCCTGAAGGGTACGAAAACGCAGCCGACCTGGTTGCCGGCCTCAAGCGGATCGCTCCGTTCGAGATTTCGGTCGGCGCCTATCCCGAGAAACACCCCGACAGTGCGGACGAAGTCGCGGACCTCGATAACCTGAAGCGCAAGATCGATGCCGGGGCGACCCGCGCAATCACCCAGTTCTTCTTCGAGCCCGAGTGCTTCTTCCGCTTCCGGGACAAGGCAGCCGCCGCCGGAATCGATGCCGAGATCGTTCCGGGCATCATGCCGGTGATGAGCTTCGCGTCGGTTCAGCGGATGAGCGGGCTGTGCGGCACCGCCATCCCGCACTGGATGGAGACGCTGTTCGACGGCCTCGACGACCGTCCGGCCGCGCGCCAGCTCGTTTCGGCGACGGTCGCGGCCGAGCTGTGCCGCCGCCTCTACGCCGGCGACGTGCGCAAATTCCATTTCTACACCCTCAACCGGGCCGAACTGAGCTACGCGATCTGCCACCTGCTCGGCCGCCGGCCTGCCGGAGACACGCCATGACCAAGCGCGAGCAGTTCCTTGCCGAGTGCGCCAGGCGCATCCTCGTAACCGATGGCGCGTTCGGGACCGAGATCCAGAGCTGGAAGCTCGCCGAGGCGGATTACGCCGGGTCGCTCGGGCTTGGGCACGACCAGAAGGGCAACAACGACATCCTCGCGCTGACCAGGCCCGAAGTGCCCGAAGCGATCCATCGCGCCTACTTCGAGGCCGGGGCCGACATCGCCGAGACGAACACCTTTTCGGCCAACCGTATCAGCCAGGCCGATTACGGTGCGGAAAACCTGGTGCGCGAGATCAACGTCGAGAGCGCGAAGCTCGCGCGGCGCCTCGCCGACGAGTTCGAAGAGCGGGATGGCCGGCCGCGGTTCGTCGCGGGGGCGGTAGGACCCACCAACAAGACGCTGTCGCTTTCGCCCGACGTCGAGGACCCGGGTTACCGCGAAATCGACTGGGACACTCTTGTCGACGTGTACCGCGAACAGGCAGACGCGCTGGTCGAGGGCGGGGCGGATTTCATCCTCATCGAGACGATCTTCGACACGCTCAATGCCAAGGCCGGCATCATGGCGGTGAAGGAGGTCGAAAGGGCACTGGACCGCGAGGTTCCGGTCATGCTTTCGATGACGCTCACCGACCTCTCCGGCCGCAACCTGTCGGGCCACACGGTCGAGGCGTTCTGGCACGCGGTCCGGCATGCGAAGCCGCTGACGATCGGGCTTAACTGCTCGTTCGGCGCGACCCAGCTCCGCCCGCACGTGAAGACGCTGGCGGAGATCGCCGACTGCCCGATCATGGTCTATCCCAATGCGGGCCTGCCCAACGAGCTCGGCGCCTACGACGAGCGGCCCGACCAGACCGCCGGGTTCGTCCACGAATGGGCGGCGGCGGGGCAGGTCAACGTACTCGGCGGCTGCTGCGGCTCGACGCCCGCGCACATCGCGGCGATCGCCGACAGCGTGAAGGGCGTCGCTCCGCGCGCATTGCCGACGCCGCCGGTCGTGACCCGCCTCGCCGGCCTCGAACCCTTTACGCTTGCCGCCTGACCTACTGGAAATCCCTGTGACTACCGCTGCTGCATCCTCGCGCTTCGTCAATGTCGGCGAGCGGACCAACGTCACCGGGTCGGCGGCGTTCAAGAAGCTCATCATGGCGGGCGATTATGGCCGCGCGGTCGAGGTCGCGCGCCAGCAGGTCGAAAACGGCGCGCAGGTGATCGACGTCAACATGGACGAGGGGCTGCTCGATGCGGTCCACGCCATGACCACCTTCCTCAAGCTCATCGCCGCCGAACCCGACATCGCCCGCGTGCCGGTGATGATCGACAGCTCGAAGTGGGACGTGATCGAGGCGGGTTTGAAGTGCGTTTCGGGCAAGCCGATCGTCAATTCGATCAGCATGAAGGAAGGCGAGGACGCGTTTCTCGATCATGCACGCAAGTGCATGGACTATGGCGCCGCCGCGGTAGTCATGGCGTTCGACGAGACCGGGCAGGCCGACACGAAGGCGCGTAAGGTCGAGATCTGCAAGCGGGCATACGACCTGCTCACCGGCATCGGCTTTCCGCCCGAAGATATCATCTTCGACCCCAACGTTTTCGCGGTGGCAACGGGAATCGAGGAACACGACCGCTACGCGCTCGATTTCATCGAAGCGGTGGCAGAGCTGAAGCAGCTGTGCCCCCACGCACACTTTTCAGGCGGGCTGTCGAACCTCAGCTTCAGCTTCCGCGGCAACGAGACCGTGCGCCGCGCGATGCACTCAGTTTTCCTCTATCACGCGATTCCCGCCGGGCTCGACATGGCGATCGTCAATGCGGGGCAGCTCGACATCTACGACGCGATCGATCCCGTCCTGCGCGACGCGGTCGAGGACGTGATCCTCATGCGCCGTCCGGATGCCACCGAACGGCTCATCGCGCTCGCCGAAAGCTTCAAGGGTCGATCAGCTGCCGACGAAAAGGCAGCGGAGGAATGGCGTGGTTGGCCCGTCGGGCGGCGTCTCGAACACGCGCTGGTCAAGGGCATCGATGCCTACGTGGTCGAAGACACCGAAGAGGCCCGGCTTAGGAAAGACCGCCCCATCGAGGTGATCGAAGGCCCGCTCATGGACGGTATGAACGTGGTCGGCGACCTGTTCGGATCGGGCAAGATGTTCCTGCCCCAGGTGGTGAAATCAGCACGCGTGATGAAGAAGGCGGTTGCGCACCTTATTCCGTTCATCGAAGCGGAAAAGGAAGCTTCCGGCCTTGCCGACCAGTCGAAGGGCCGGATCGTGATGGCGACCGTCAAGGGCGACGTCCACGACATCGGCAAGAACATCGTCGGCGTCGTGCTCCAGTGCAACGGATACGAGGTGATCGACCTCGGCGTTATGGTGCCCTGGGCGAAGATCCTCGAAACCGCGATCGACAACGAGGCCGACATGATCGGTCTGTCCGGCCTCATCACCCCCTCGCTCGACGAGATGGTCACCGTCGCCGAGGAAATGGCGCGCGCAGGGATGACGATGCCGCTGCTGATCGGCGGGGCAACCACGAGCAAGGTGCACACGGCTCTCAAGATCGATCCGGTCTATGACGGACCGGTGGTCCACGTGCTCGATGCGAGCCGCGCCGTCGGCGTTGCCAGCCGCCTGCTGTCGGACACCCAGCGCGATGCCTTCGTCGACGACACCGCGCGCGAATACGTCAAGGTGCGCGAAGCGCGCGAAGGCAAGGCGCAGTCGGTCCTGCTCACGCTGGAGGAAGCGCGGGCGAACTACTACGATCCGCGCTACGCCGACAAGCCGGGCGTGCCGCGCCAGCCTGGCGTCCATGCGTTCCCCGACTGGGACCTTGCTGACCTGCGCGGTTATATCGACTGGACGCCGTTCTTCCGCGCGTGGGAACTGCACGGGAATTACCCCGCGATCCTCGACGACGAGGTAGTCGGCGAAACGGCGCGGAGCCTTAAGGCCGATGCCGACGCGATGCTCGACAGGATCGTCTCCGATAAGTGGCTGACGGCCAAGGGCGTTGCGGGCCTGTGGCCCTGCGCACGCGATGGCGACGACGTGACCGTCCACCTCGTCGAGGAAGAGCGACACGTCCTGCTTCCCTTCCTGCGCCAGCAGGTGAAGAAAAGCCGCGACCGCGCGAACATGTGCCTCGCCGACTTCATCGATCCCGCCGGCGACTGGATCGGCGGCTTCGCGGTTGGCATCCACGGCATCGAACCTCATTCGAAGGCCTTCCTCGCGGCGAAGGACGACTATTCGGACATTCTCCTGAAGGCGCTTGCGGACCGGCTGGCCGAAGCGTTCGCGGAAGCGCTGCATAAGCATGTCCGGACCGAGCTGTGGGGTTATGCGCCGGGTGAGCAGTTGACCAATCAGGCGCTCATTCGGGAAGAATACCGCGGCATCCGGCCCGCACCCGGCTATCCGGCATGCCCCGACCACAGCCTGAAGCCTGTGCTGTTCAACCTGCTCGATGCAGAGGCCCATACAGGGATCACGCTGACCGAAAGCTACGCCATGCTGCCCACGGCGGCGGTCAGCGGGTTCTATTTCGGGCATCCGGAGGCCGAATACTTTGGGGTCGCGCGCATCGGGCGCGACCAAGTCGAGGACTATGCCAGGCGCCGCGGCGTGCCGGTAGAGCAGGCCGAGCGCTGGTTGAGGCCGAACCTCGACTGATCAGGCGGAACGGCCCGCGATCCCTTCGAGCCGCTTCAGGATCGGGGTCACCATCGGGATCGTCAGCATCGTGCTCGCGACGGCCATCAGCAACAGCGCGGTGAAGGCCGTGCTGGTGATGATTCCCTTGTCGAGCAGGACGTTGGCGAAGATGATCATGATCAGCGCCATGGTCTGGAGAAGCCAGCCGATCAGGCGGGATTCCCCGGGCTGCCACCCGAGCAGGCGGCCGGCGATCGCGGTGGCGAGCAGCTTGCCGCCGACGGCCGCCGCCAGCAGCAGGGCAGCCGCGCCGAAGACCGCCACGCCTCCGCCGCCCCATTGGGTGCGCAGGCCGGTGGAAAGGAAGAACACGGGCATGACGGTCAGCAGGACGACGCCGCGAAAGCGGTCCATTGCCTCGTGCCCGTACCATTCCGCGTCGAGGATGACCCCGGCAAGGAAGGCGCCGACCATGAAGTGCAGGCCCGACCAGTCACCGGCGAGGCCGCACGCTGCGAGCCAGATCAGGCCCACAGGCCACCTGTCCGCTTCCGGCAGGCGGACCATGAGGCGGCGCATCCCCCAGGCCGCAATCGCGAACCCGACGAGGAACGCGCCCTGGCGGCCGATCCGTTCCCAGTCGAGCAGGATCAGCGCAAGCACGCCCCAGATGGCGATGTCGTCGAGGCTTGCGTAGCGCAGGATGCGTTGTCCCAATTCCTCGCGCAGGACCGCCAGTTTTTCCATGAACAGCACCAGGATCGGCAGCGCGGTCACGGCACAGGCCATGCCTATTCCAAGGACGACCTGCCATGCGTGACCCTCGTCGCCCGCCCACCCGCGCCAGCGAAGAAGGAAAAGTGCAGCGAGTGCGCCGAGAACGAGGGGCACCGCCAGCGCCAGGCCCGCGGTGATCGCGGTCTCCCGCTTGTGTTTCCAGGCCTGGGAAAGATCGAGTTCGACGCCTGCGATCCACACGAACATCATGACCGCCCACCAGGCAACACCATTCAGCGCGCCGATCACTTCGGGGCGGAAAACGAACGCGTAGTAATCCGGGAGCGCGGCCCCCAGCACTCCCGGGCCAAGGAGAATTCCGCCGACGATCTGGACCACGACCAGCGGAGCCCAGTAGTCCGTGCGGAATATCCGCCAGACCAGCCATGGCACGGCGAAGATAATGACCAGCGCGATCAGGTAGATTTCGGTCGTGTTCATCACTTTCGCCCCTAGCTACGGGCGTCCGAAAAGGAAATCGCGGCCAGAGGCCGAAAAATGTCGCCCGGTCGATGCTGGGAGATTGACCGGCGCGCCGGCCTCGCGCAGGGCGGTGCGGTCGCCGGGATGCGAATCCCGACGTCCGCCATGGGAGAGCGTCTGGACCTTGGATGCAAGGCACCAGGCCGCCGAAGGAGCAACCGCCCCGGAAACTCTCAGGCCAAAGGACCGTGGCGGGCCGTGCGATACTCTGGAAAGCGCGCCGTCTGCCGGATGGCGCCACCGACGGTGTAAGCCTCGTCCTCTCGCGAAAAGGGGCGGCGCGGCCAAACTCTCAGGTTTCCCGACAGAGGGGGTAGCGGTTCTGGAGATGTCCTCGCCGGGCATCGGCCGCGCTGTCGGGGATTGCGCGTGAACGATATCGATGAAGGTCCTGAAATCGAACTTGAGGCGCTGCCGCTGGACGGCTGGCACCGCGAACGCGGCGCCCGCATGGTTCCGTTTGCCGGGTACCAGATGCCGATCCAGTACGAGGGCATCCTCGCCGAGCACGATTGGACCCGTAACCATGCCGGGCTGTTCGACGTGTCGCACATGGGCCAGCTCGTCGTCGAGGGCGAGGGCGCGGCCGATGCGCTCGAGGCCCTCCTGCCCGGCGATATCTCGGCGCTGAAACCGGGCAAGGTGCGCTATTCGCTGCTGCTCGACGAAAACGGCGGCATCCTCGACGACCTGATGGTCACCAACGTGACCGAGCAGGGTGGAACGTCGCGGTATTACATTGTCGTCAACGGCGCGACCAAGTGGGACGACATTGCCCACCTGCGCGAGCACCTGCCCGACGAGATCACGCTCACCCATCTCGACGAGCGTGCGCTGCTCGCGCTGCAGGGGCCCGAAGCTGCCGGCGCGCTCGAACGCACGATGCGAGGGATTACCGAGGATTTCGGGTTCATGGAGGCGAAGAGCTGGCAGTTCGGCGAACTCGACCTCATGGTATCGCGCTCGGGCTATACCGGCGAGGACGGGTTCGAGATCTCGGTCGCCGCCGACCAGGTCGAGCAACTCGCCAGGCGCCTGTGTGCCGAGCTGGAGGTCAAGCCGATCGGTCTTGGCGCGCGCGATTCGTTGCGGCTGGAGGCGGGATTGCCGCTTTACGGCCACGACCTTTCGCCCGAAACCGATCCGGTCAGCGCAGGGCTTTCCTTCGTTATCAGCAAGAAGCGGCGCGAGCAGGGCGGCTTCCCGGGTGCCGAGCGCATCCTGAAGCTGCTCGCGGACGGTGCGCCGACGAGGCGCGTCGGCCTTGCGCTGGAAGGCCGCGCTGCCGCGCGCGAAGGGGCAAAGGTATTCTCCGGCGACAGCGAAGTCGGCACCGTCACCAGCGGCGGCTTTTCGCCGACGCTCGGCCATCCGGTCGCGATGGCCTATGTCGATGCCGCGCAGGCCGCCGAGGGTACCGAACTGGCGCTCGAAGTCCGCGGCAAGCGCCTGCCCGCGCGGGTCGTCCCCATGCCGTTCGTTCCGCACCGCTATTTCCGCAAGGGAGCATCCAAATGACGCGTTATTTCACCGAGGATCACGAATGGATCGAGGTTGACGGGCAGACCGCTACCGTCGGCATCACCGACTATGCCCAGAGCCAGCTCGGCGACATCGTCTTCGTCGAGGTGCCCGCCGAAGGCACCAGCGTCGCCAAGGGCAACGAGGCGGCGGTGGTCGAGAGCGTCAAGGCCGCGAGCGATGTCTATTCGCCGGTCACAGGCGTCGTCATCGAAGGCAATCCCGCGCTCGAGGACGATCCCGCGCTGGTCAATTCCGCGCCCGAGGGCGACGGCTGGTTCTTCAAGCTCACGATCACGCAACCCAATGAACTCGACGCGCTCATGGACGCGGAAAAGTACAAGGCGTTCTGCGACAGTCTGTAATCCGAAGGCCGCCGGCCGCACACAAGGTTCGATATGCGATATCTGCCCCTGACCGACGCCGATCGCGGCGAGATGCTCTCCGTTATCGGCGCGCCCGATGTCGACGCGCTGTTCACCGACGTGCCGGCCGCGCACTACCTGAAAGAGCCGATCGAAGGGCTGCCGCTCCACGCCAGCGAGATGGCGGTCGAGAAGCATATGCGGCGGCTGTCGAAGAAGAATCTCGCGGCGGCCGACGCGGCGTTCTTCTGCGGGGCCGGGGCCTATCGCCACCACGTGCCGGCGACCGTCGATCACCTGATCCAGCGGGGCGAGTTCCTGACCGCCTATACCCCCTACCAGCCCGAGATCGCGCAGGGCACGCTGCAAATGCTGTTCGAGTTCCAGAGCCAGGTCGCCCGGCTCTATGGCTGCGCGGTGGCGAACGCATCGATGTACGACGGCTCGACGGCGTGCTGGGAAGCGGTCGCGATGGCCGCGCGGGTGACCAGGAAGAAGCGCGTGGTTCTCTCCGGCGCGCTGCACCCCCACTACGCCGAAACGGTCAGGACGATGGCCAAGTTCACCGAGGACGAGATTGCGGGGGCGCTGCCGACGATGCAGGGCGCACCCGACATCGACGGGCTGATCGCCCGCATCGACGAGGCGACCAGCTGCGTCGTCGTCCAGTATCCCGACATCCTCGGCCGGGTCTACGACATGACGCCGATCGCCGAGGCCGCGCACGCCAAGGGCGCGCTGCTGATCGCGGTCAATACCGAGCCGGTCGCGCTGGGCGCCTGCCGGTCGCCCGGCGAAATGGGCGCGGACATCGTCGTGGGCGAAGGCCAGTCGCTTGGCGTCGGCCTCCAGTTCGGCGGACCGTACCTTGGCCTGTTCGCGGTGCGCGATCCCAAGCACGTGCGCCAGATGCCCGGCCGCCTGTGCGGCGAAACGGTCGATGCCGAGGGCAAGCGCGGCTTCGTCCTCACGCTCTCGACCCGCGAACAGCACATCCGCCGCGAGAAGGCGACGAGCAATATCTGCACCAATTCAGGGCTTTGCGCGCTGGCCTTCACGATCCACCTCACCCTGCTGGGCGAGAAGGGGCTGCGGGCGCTGGCGGCGGAGAACCACCGCCTCACCTGCGTTGCCGCCGACCGGCTGGCCGAGGTGCCGGGAGTCAAGGTCCTCAACGACAGTTTCTTCAACGAGTTCACGATCGTTCTTCCCACCGATGCGCGCGCGGTCGTGCGCACGCTGGCCGAACGAAAGGTGCTCGCCGGGGTATCGCTCGGGCGGCTCTACCCGGGCAACGACGACCTGTCGGGCGGACTGATCGTGGCGGTGACTGAGACCTCCACCGAGGAGGACATCGCGACCCTCTGCTCCGCGCTCAAGGAGGTGCTGGCATGAACGCCCCGAACAAGAGCGGCTGGAAGCCCGAGATGACCCCCGATACCGCCGCCGCGGCGCCGACCGCGACCGGCAACCGCGCGCTGATGCTGGAAGAACCGCTGATCTTCGAGATCGGCGGGAGCGAAACCACCGGCGTCGACCTGCCCGAACCGTCGGGAGGCGCGAACCGCCTTGGCGGAATGGCGCGGACCGAGGCGTTCGGCCTGCCCGGCCTGTCCGAGCCGGAAACGGTTCGCCACTACACGCGGCTGAGCCGGCAGAACTACGCGATCGACCTCGGGCTTTTCCCGCTGGGCAGCTGCACGATGAAGCACAATCCGCGCCTCAACGAAAAGGTCGCGCGGATGCCGGGCTTTGCCGACGTGCACCCGCTACAGCCGGTCGATACCGTGCGCGGCGCGCTCGAGGTGATCAACGAGCTGGCGCACTGGCTGATCGAGCTGACCGGGATGCACGGCGTCGCGATGACGCCCAAGGCCGGCGCGCACGGCGAGCTCTGCGGCATCCTGTGCATTCGCGCCGCGCTCGAGGCGAAGGGCGATGCGCGCAAGGTCATCCTGGTGCCCGAAAGCGCGCACGGAACCAACCCGGCCACCGCCGCCTTTGCCGGCTACGCGGTCGAGGACATTCCGGCGACGCCGGAGGGCCGCGTCGACCTGAAAGCGCTCAAGGCGCGGCTGGGGTCCGATGTCGCGGGCGTCATGATCACCAATCCGAACACCTGCGGGCTGTTCGAGCGCGACATGAAGGCGATCTCCGACGCGGTCCATGCCGCCGGCGGCTATGTCTACTGCGACGGGGCGAACTTCAACGCGATCGTCGGCCGGGTGCGCCCCGGCGACCTTGGCGTCGATGCGATGCACATCAACCTGCACAAGACCTTTTCGACCCCGCACGGGGGCGGCGGGCCGGGTTCGGGGCCGGTGGTATTGTCCGAGGCACTCAGCCCCTATGGCCCGCTGCCGTTCACGGCGCGGCGGCCCGACGGCACGGTCGACCTGATCGAGGAGGAGAACGCCGGCGAGGAGCACCCCCTCAGCTTCGGGCGGATGAGCGCGTTCCACGGCCAGATGGGAATGTTCACCCGCGCGCTTGCCTATATCCTCAGCCACGGAGCGGACGGGCTGCGCCAGGTTTCGGGCGATGCGGTACTCAACGCGAACTACCTGCTGCGCAGCCTGGAGGACGTGCTCGACGCGCCGTTCGCGTTCAGCGGGCCGTGCATGCACGAGGCGCTGTTCAGCGACCGGGGATTCGCCGACGGGCTGACCACGCTCGACCTTGCCAAGGGGATGATCGACGAGGGCTTCCACCCGATGACGATGTATTTCCCGCTCGTGGTCCACGGTTCCATGCTCGTCGAGCCTACCGAGACCGAGAGCAAGGCGGGACTGGACCAGCTCGTAGCCGCACTACGGTCGCTGGCACAGCGCGCGCGGGACGGCGACATGAGCCTCAAGAACGCGCCTGTGCACGCGCCCCGGCGGCGCCTCGACGAGACACTCGCGGCGCGCAAGCCGGTGCTGGCATGGAGTGAGCCCGACGTGCCCGCCGGCCACCCCACCCGCAGCGAACAGGGGGGGCGCTGATCCCATGTGGCAGGCGATGTTCGGCGCGGCCAACTTGGTCGCGCTGATCGCCTGGGCGGCGCTGATCGCTTTGCCGCGCAGGCCGGTTCCGCTGGCGCTCATCCTGTACGGCGGGGTGGGCCTGCTATGTCTCGCGTACTCCGCAGGGCTGATTCACGCGCTTTCGACAACCGGCGCGGGCGCTGCCGATTTCACCTCGCTGGAGGGAGTGCGGGCGATCTTCGCCACGGACGCGGGCGTGGCGGTCGGCTGGACCCACTATCTTGCGCTCGACCTGTTTGCCGGCTTGTGGATTGCCCGCGATGCCGACGCGAAGGGGTTCTCGCGAATCGTCCAGGTGCCCTTCCTGCTACTGACGTTCTTCGCCGGGCCTCTCGGGCTGCTCGTCTGGCTGGCCGTCCGCGAACGACGCGCCCGCGCAAGCGGTTGGCGACGGAAAGGCTAACCGTTCGCCAGCGACCTGCGCTCGCTCGAAACCAGATGCGTCAGGCGCGCGGGTCGCCCGTCGTCAGTCGATCGCTTCCTCGCCCGCCCGGCCAACCGATTCGATATCTCGGCCCAGGCCCTTGACGGTGTTGCACGCGGTCGCGGTAAGGGCGATGGCGGCAACGCCTACGGCGATCGTGATCTTCTTCAGCATGATGTCTTCCTCTTGGCCGCGATCGATACGGGCAGGATCCTGAACTGACCGCAAACTCGCCCGCTGTCTATTCTCCAACTAGTGCGCGTGCCCGCTGAAGCGACAGCCGGTGCTCACGCCAGGCGATCAGCAGCCCGGCCCCTACGATGAGCGGTGCACCAGCCCAGGTCGAGCCGGGCGGCAACCGGTCGAACACCAACCATCCGAACAGTGTCGCCCAGACGAGCGAGGAATAGTCCATCACGATCACGCTCGCGACCGCGCCGTAGCGAAGCGCCGCGGTCAGGAGGAATTGCCCGAGCAGACCGAACACGCCGAGGCCAAGGAGCAGGCTCCACTGGTACGCCGAGTGGCCCGTCATCACGAACGGCATCGCAAGGCCGAGGAGGGGGAGGGTGAACGCCGAGAACCAGAAGACGATCGTCAGCGGATGCTCGGTCCGCGACAGGTCGCGTATCTGGATCGAGATCAGCGCTATCGTGAACGCTGCGCCCAGCGCGACCGCGGCGCCGAGTGGAGGAATGTGGCCGTGTCCCGGCTGCGTGATCACCAGAACGCCTGCAAAGCCGAGGAGCACAGCCGACCAGCGCCACAGGCCTACGCGTTCCCGCAGGATCAGCGCAGACAGGATGACCGCCCAGATCGCGGTGGTGAAGTTGAGCGTCGTTGCCTCGGCGAGCGGCAGAAGCGTCACGGCGCCGAAGTTGAGGAACATGCCTGTCAGTCCGAGGATCGCCCGGCGTCCATGCGCGCCGAAACGGTCGGTCGACAGCAGCCCGAGCTGCCCGCGCCACGCGAACCAGGCCAGCAGTACGGGAACGGTCGGCAGCTGACGCCAGAAGAGCGTTTCGGCAAGCGTCACGCCGCTTTCGGTGACGAGCTTGACGAAGACCAGCATCACCGAGAGGACCAATGCCGCCCCCAGCCGGATCACCAGCGCCATCAGCGGACGTTGATCGGCGGGCGGATGGCTCACCGGTTCGCCATAGCCCCACTGGCAGCGTGCGCAATCCGCCCCATATTGCGGCCGATGAAGCTGATCGATGGCCTGCGCTTTGCAAGCGACGCGGAAGTCCTGGCGTTATGGGGAGCTGGATTTGCCGCGCTGGCAGTCGTGTGCCTGCTGATGGAAAGGCGCCGGATGAAGCGGATCGCATTCAACCAAGTCGGCTGGGTGCCGTGGACCGGCCTGTTCCTGGCGTGCGCGGTGATCGCCGGCGGTCTCCTGGCACTCGGCGTGCCGCCGTGGCTACGCGGAGCCTGACCTAGGCGTCTATCCGCCGGTCGCGCTCGCGCATGTGCGCGAACGACTGCATGAAGCGGGCCTCGAATTGACGTTGCCGCTCGAGGGCGCGTCGCCGCAATGCCCGGACCGGTTTCGTATCGGCAAGCTGAATCACGTGTCGCAGCATGGGATCGTCCTTCGATCCCGTTATAGCGAACCCTGTCGTTCGTTAATTGTATGAAGCCGACGCCCCGGCAGGAAAATTCAGAGGCACGCTTCGAGGTAGGCCTGGTCGAAACCGAACTGGCGCGCCTTCTCGAGCGTGTAGGGACGCAGCCCGCTCGAACGGAACTCGCCCAGGATCTTGCCGTCCTCGCTCTCGTCCAGGTACTCGAACTTGAACAGTTCCTGCGTCACGATCACGTCGCCTTCCATGCCGATCACCTCGGTCACGTTGGTCGTGCGGCGCGAACCGTCCCGCAGGCGCTTCACCTGCACGATCAGGTCGACGCTTTCCGCGATCTGGCGGCTGATGGCTTCCTTCGGGATCTTGATGTCGCCCATCAGGATCATGTTCTCCATGCGGCCGAGGCACTCGCGCGGGCTGTTGGCGTGAAGCGTGCACATCGAGCCGTCGTGGCCGGTGTTCATCGCGGCCAGCAGGTCAAAGCATTCCGCGCCGCGGATTTCGCCCAGGATGATGCGGTCGGGCCGCATGCGCAGGGCGTTCTTGACGAGGTCGCCGATGGTGATCGCGCCCTGGCCCTCGAGGTTCGGCGGGCGCGTTTCCAGCGGCAGCCAGTGCGGCTGCTGGAGACGGAGTTCGGCCGCGTCCTCGATCGTGAGCACGCGCTCGCCGGGGTCGATCATCTTCGACAGCGCGTTGAGCATCGTCGTCTTGCCCGACCCGGTGCCGCCGGAAATGACGATGTTCATCCGGCACGCGCCCGCGATCTTGAGCGCGGTCGCCATCTTGTCGCTCATGCTCCCGAAGTCGCGCAGCATGTCGATGGTGATGGGCTTTTCGGAGAATTTGCGGATGGATATCGCAGTGCCGCGCAATGACAGCGGCGGTACGATCACGTTGACGCGGCTGCCGTCCTTGAGGCGGGCGTCGGCCAGCGGGGTGGTCTGGTCGACGCGGCGGCCGACCTGGTTGACAATGCGCTGGGCGATCTGGAACAGGTGCTGTTCGTCGCGGAACCGGATCGGCGCGATGACCAGCTTGCCCTTCTTCTCGATGTAGGTCTGGTCAGGCCCGTTGACCATGATGTCGCTGACGTCGGGGTCGTTGAGAAGCTCTTCCAGCGGACCGAAGCCGAGCAGTTCGTCGATCAGCACCTTCTCGAGCGCGAACTGCTCGCGCCGGTTGAGCGTGACCTTGAGCTCGGCGAGCACCTCGAGGATGATCGGACGGAATTCCTCCGACAGCTCGTCCTTGGTCAACGTCGCCGCGGCTTCGGGATCAACCCGTTCGAGCAGGCGGGGGAGCACCTGCTCCTTGATCTTGTGAACGCTCGCCTCGAAGCCGCCGACCTGCTGCTGCTCGTGCACCGCGTTGGCGCGATCAGCGAGCCGGCTCATTGCATCGGACTGCTTGGCGCCGCCGGCATCCTGGCCGGCGAAGGCATCGTTCCCGGGGATGGGGGGGAACTGCTCGCCGCCGCCGGGCGCGGGTGGAGGCGGCGCTCCGGCACCGCCCTTCATGGGGCGGGCCACACCGAAGGAGGGACGGGCACCGGCGTTCATACCCCCGGGTCCGTTCTTCCGTCCGAATGCGCTCATCGAATAATCCCCCAGGCCGTCGGCTTTGCGATCACGCGCGGACCTGCCGCGAGCGAGGCGAACAGCGCCTTCCGAGACAAGGTGAATAGAAAGGAAAGGTTGTTTTTTTCCTAAAACCGGCTCCGCATCGGCCTGGTGCATTGCCAGGGGACGGGGCGCTGGTGCTTGCCGCGAAACTCCCATAGAGGCCCGCCGCGGTGGCGCCTTTCTTCCCACACGACGACCGGACGGGTCTCCTCTACGCGCTGGCTGGCTTCGCGCTGCTTTCGGTGGGCGACGCCGTGGTCAAGACGATGACCGCGGAGTGGCCCCCCACCGCGATCGCTGCGCTGCGCTATGGACTGGGCGCGGCGGGCCTGTCGGCCATTCTGCTGGCGCGCGAGGGCACGGCGGGTTTCCGGATGGTCCGGCCGGGACTGCAGCTGGTCCGCGGTGCGGCGGTCGCGATCGCCACGGTCTCCTTCTTCGGTTCGCTGTTCCTGATGTCGCTGGCCGAGGCGACCACGATCATCTTCGTGAGCCCGATGATCACCGGGCTTCTTGCGCCGTTGTTTCTCGACGAGCGTTCGCGCGCCGCGACATGGAAAGCCTCCGGTGCCGCTTTCGCGGGCGTTCTCCTCGTCCTGCGTCCCAATTTCGCCGAGATCGGCTTCCCTGCCTTTCTGCCGCTGCTGGTTGCCTGCGCGATGAGCGTGCTTTTCATGGCCAATCGCGCCGCTGCAGGGAAGGCGAGCGCGCTGGCAATGCAGGCATGGCTGGCACTGGTAGCCGCTCCGATACTGCTCGCCACGGCCGTGGCTGGACACTATTCGGGTTTCGCCCCGCTGGCGGTACCCTTTCCGTCGATCGAAGTGATCGCGAAATGCGCCTTTGTCGCGGTGAGCGCGAGCACTGCGCATTGGCTGATCTACCTCGGGACGACCCGAGCGGGAGCGGCCACCATTGCGCCGATGACATACGTCCAGCTGGTGGTCGCCGCTGCGCTTGGCTGGTGGTGGTTCGGAGATCGGCCGGACGGGCCTACGATGCTTGGCGCAGCGGTGATCGTCGGAGCCGGCCTCTATCTGTGGCGAGCGGGTCAAGACCGGGGCAGCCGCCCCGGCGCGAAAGATCCGTTGCATTGATATCATGATATGATATCGCGATATCATGCCGCGTATCCTGACCGACCTTCCCGACGATGACCTCGCCAAGCTCGATGCGCTGGCGACAAGGAGGGGCACATCCCGGGCCGCGACCATCCGCGAGGCGGTCAAGCTCTATCTGGCCGAACGCGGCGACGACCGCGGCTGGATCGAGCGCGGGTATGGGCTGTGGGCAGGACGTGACGATGCTCCCGACGGAGTCCAGTTCCAGCGTGCGATCCGGGAAGACCGTGCCGGCGACAGGGACGTCTGAGTGTCGGCTCCCTTCTTCGATACCAATATCGTGGTGGACTGGCTCTGCCGCCGCCCGCAGGCGCGGGCAGAAATCGCGCGTTATCCGCGGCACAGCATCAGCCGCATCGTCTGGACCGAGGTTGTCGCGGGCGAAAGGCTCGAGGATCGCGCTCCCGTGACCGAGCTTCTCTCGCATTTCGAGGTCGTGGAAATCGATCAGAGGATCGCCTCGGCTGCGGCCGACATCCGTTACCGGACGCGGATGAAGCTGCTCGACGCCCTGATTCTTGCCACCGCGCAAGTCAACGGCTCGATCCTGATCACTCGCAACACCCAGGATTTTCCGGCAAACATGCCGGGCATCCGCATCCCATATATCATCTGAGGAATCATCAATAATGTGCGGAATTATCGGCATTGTCGGGAAGGACCAGGTCGCGGATCGCCTCGTCGACGGGCTGCGGCGCATGGAATACCGCGGGTACGACAGTGCCGGGGTCTGCACCATCGATGACGGGTTGCTGGTCCGCCGCCGTGCGCAGGGCAAGCTCGCCAACCTGGTTGCCGAACTGGCGGAGCATCCGGCCCCGGGCACCGTCGGCATCGCGCATACACGCTGGGCGACCCATGGTGCGCCGACGACCAGCAATGCGCATCCGCATGCGACCGAGCAGGTCGCGCTGGTTCACAATGGCATCATCGAGAACTTCAAGCCGCTGCGAGACGAGCTTGTCGCGCGGGGGCGCACCCTTGAAAGCGAGACCGACAGCGAGGTTGTCGCGCACCTGATCTCGCTCGAAGTCGAGAACGGCGCGTCGCCCGAAGCGGCGATCGGCGCCGTGCTGCCGCGCCTGCGGGGCGCATTCGCGCTTGCGATCGCCTTCCGCGATCATCCTGGCATGCTCATCGGAGCGCGGCTCGGATCGCCGCTCGTGGTCGGTTACGGCGAGGGTGAGATGTATCTCGGGTCCGATGCCCTTGCGCTCGCCCCGCTGACGCAGAAGATCTGCTATCTCGAGGAAGGGGACTGGGTGGTGATCACCCGCGACGGCGCGCGCATCCACGACCTCGAGAACAACGAAGTCACGCGCGAGGTGACGACCTCCGGCGCATCGGCCGCGGCAGTCGAAAAGGGCAACTACCGGCATTTCATGCAGAAGGAGATCTTCGAGCAGCCGACCGTGGTGGCTCAGACCCTGCGAAGCTATGTCCACCAGGCGGAAAACCGGGTTGCGCTTCCGCAGATCGACTTCGATCTGTCGGCCATCAGGCGCATCACAATCGTCGCTTGCGGCACTTCGTATTACGCCGGCATGGTGGCGAAGTACTGGTTCGAGACGTTCGCCCGGGTTCCCGTCGACATCGATGTCGCCAGCGAGTTTCGCTACCGCGAACCGCCACTCGAGGAGGGCGGGCTCGCGCTGTTCATCAGCCAGAGCGGAGAGACCGCCGATACCCTTGCCGCGCTCCGGCACTGCAAGGCGAACGGACAGACCATCGCGGTCGTCGTCAACGTGCCGACAAGCTCGATGGCGCGAGAGGCGGACCTGCTGTTGCCGACACATGCAGGCCCCGAGATCGGCGTCGCCAGCACCAAGGCATTCACCTGCCAGCTCGCCGTCCTCGCCGCGCTTGCCGCCCATCTGGCGGTCAGGAAGGGGCGGATCGACCGGGCCGAGGAACAGGAGATCGTCCGACACCTGCTTGAGGCACCCGCCTGCCTCAATGCCGCGCTCGACCACGACGACGACATTGCGGGTATGGCGCACCTGATCGCTCCGGCGCGCGACGTGCTCTACCTCGGTCGCGGGCCCGACTATCCGCTGGCGCTCGAAGGCGCGCTGAAGCTCAAGGAAATCAGCTACATCCACGCCGAAGGGTATGCGGCGGGAGAGATGAAGCACGGCCCCATCGCGCTGATCGACGAAGCCGTTCCCGTAGTCGTTCTGGCTCCTTCGGGTCCGCTGTTCGAGAAGACCGTTTCGAACATGCAGGAAGTTCGCGCCCGGGGCGGGAAGATCGTGCTGATTTCTGACGAAGAAGGGCTGGCCGAAGCCGGCGAGGGATGCCTGGCGACGATCCAGATGCCGCGGGTCCATCCCCTGATCGCTCCGCTGGTCTATGCGGTGCCGGTGCAGCTGCTCGCCTATCACGTCGCGTGCGCCAAAGGCACCGACGTCGACCAGCCGCGCAACCTCGCCAAGTCCGTGACGGTCGAGTGAAGTGTCCCCGGCTGTGGTCGGCTCCGCCCATCGTTTTCAGCGCTTTATCGTCCCAGCCGCCGAACCTTTCGACAAGCCTCCCGAGGGGCAGGGCACGGTTAATTTCGGGTTGCCGCGAGCGTGGCAATTGTCGTTTATAATAGGGGATTTACGGTCGCATAACCTTTGTCGGTTAACGCGGGTGTGTGACCGATCGCAACGACACTCTATCCGAGCTGCCGGCGGAAATGCCGATGCTTGCGCTGCTGGGTCTGCGCGACCCTGACGGCGGAGACTGGAATCGTCTTCGGGCACTGCAATTTTCGCAGATCAATCAGACCTTTCGGCTGCGCATAGCGCTGCATGCGGTCTGTGCGACGATCGCGATCTGGGTCTACGCCGGAAAGGCACCGGCCGTCCTGATCCTGGCGTTCGTCGCGGCGCTTGGGGGCGGGTTGTTCTACGCCCTACGGACAGACCGGGTCTTCACGCTGGGGGAGCGGGTCCGGATCACGCGCAGCGAGATGAACCGCAAGGCGCTTTCCACCGCGGCAGTCGCGCTTGCCTGGTCGATTCCCTCGCTGGCGCTCGGCTTCTACGGCGGGGATGCTGAGCGGACCGCCATCGCGCTTCTCGTCGCGATCCTCCTCCTCGGATCGACCCTCGCGCTCGGAGTCGCGCCGCTCGTGACTGTGGTCTTCGGCTCCATCACGGCTCTGTCCTGCTTCGTAGCCTTCCTCTTCTTCGGCCAGTACGGCATGGCGCTCGCGACTGTGACGCTTTGCGCGGTCGTCACGGTGGGCGTGACCCAAGTCGCGCGCGTACACCTGACGGCGTGCCTCGCCGAAGCCGGCAATGCCGAGAAGAGCGAAGTCGTCTCGCTGCTCCTGCGGGAATTCGAGGAGAACCAGGCCGACTGGCTCTGGCAGATCGATACCAACCGCCTCGTGCGTTCGGCCTCGCCCCGGTTCGCCTTCGCGCTGGGACGGGCGGTCGACGAGGTCGAAGGCCGGCCGTTCCTCGAACTGATCAGCGGCGAGGCGTGGGAGACCGGCCAGTTTCCCTCGAGCCTGCACGATCTCGCAGAGCGCCTGAAGCGGCGGGAAAGCTTCTCCAACCTGCTGGTCAAGGTGGCGATCGGACGCGAGCAGCGCTGGTGGGAGCTGTCCGGCACCCCGATGCTCGACGACAACGGGGCCTATCTCGGCATCCGCGGAGTGGGATCGGATGTCACCGAACAGCGTGAATCGAGCGAAAAGATCGCCTACCTTGCGCGGTACGACACCCTCACCGGCCTGCCAAACCGCCTCATGCTGACCGAGGCGCTTGGCGATGCGCTGCGCTATGCCGAGCAATGGCGGACCCGCTGTGCTTTCCTGATGATCGACCTCGACCGCTTCAAGGCGGTAAACGATTCGCTGGGACATCAGGTCGGAGACAAGCTGCTCGCGGAAGTTTCGTCGCGATTGAAGGCGGTGCTTTCCGATGACGAACTGTGCGGGCGGCTGGGCGGCGACGAATTTGCCGTTGTCATCCGCGATGCGAGCGACCGCCAGTGCATCGAGCGGGTGGCAAAGACGGTGATTGCGCGGCTGTCGCAGCCCTACGAGGTCGAACAGCACACCCTTTACGTCGGCGCGAGCGTGGGGTCGGCCATCGGTCCCCGCGATGGCCAGACGGTCGAGGAACTCATGCGCAATGCCGATCTTGCGCTGTACCGGGCGAAGGATGAAGGCGGCGGCGAGCACCGGCACTACGAGCCTGCGCTCCATGCCAACGCCGAGGAACGCCGCCAGCTCGAGTTCGCCTTGCGCCGCGCATTGGAGAACCGGGAACTCGAACTCAACTTTCAGCCGGTCGTCAACGCCAACAGCGAAGAGGTCGTCAGCTTCGAGGCGCTCGTCCGGTGGAACAGCGCGCTGCACGGCCCCGTCAGTCCGGGCAAGTTCGTGCCGATTGCCGAAGACACTCGCCTTATCGTTCCGATCGGAACGTGGGTCATGGAGCAGGCCTGCCGCGAGGCGACCCGCTGGCCCGAGCACGTCCGGGTGGCGGTCAACGTTTCGCCGGAGCAGTTGTTCGAGCCAGATTTTGCCTCGACCGTCGTCAATGCGCTGTCGGCAAGCGGGCTGGAGGCGCGCCGCCTCGAGCTAGAAGTGACCGAGTCGATCTTCCTGCGCGATGCCAGCGTGGCGCGCTCCTCGCTCGAACAGTGCATGGCGCTCGGCTGCACCGTTGCGCTCGACGACTTCGGGACCGGGTATTCGTCGCTCGGTTACCTTCGCAAACTGAGGTTCTCGACGATCAAGGTCGACCGAAGCTTCGTCCAGGGAGCCGCGCAGAACAGCAAGGAAAGCCTGGCGATCATCCGTGCCGTCGTCGCGATGGCCGACAGCCTCGAGATGGCCACCACCGCGGAAGGGGTCGAGAGCGTGGAGGAGGCGGAACTCGTCAGGCGGCTGGGCTGCACCAAGATCCAGGGCTACTATTTCGGCCGTCCGATGCGCGCAGAGGAGGCCTTGCAGCTCTTCCGCCGTCGGCGTTCCGACATTCCCGACCGGATCAGCGCCCGCCCGGCAGCCTGATCACCGGCCGGTTCAGGCTCCGACGAGCGCCCCGATCGCGCTTTCGAACAAGACCCTGCCATCCGACCCGCCAAGCTCGGGCTCGATGGCGCGTTCCGGATGCGGCATCATCCCGAGAACGTTGCCCGCGGCGTTCAGCACGCCCGCGATCCCACGCTGCGAACCGTTGATGGCCTCGACGTAGCGGAACGCGACTCGCCCTTCCCCCTCGATCCGGTCGAGGGTCTGGTCGTCCGCGAAATAATTCCCGTCGTGGTGGGCAACGGGGAAGGTGACCACCGATCCAGCCGCGTAGCTCGAGGTGAACAGCGACTGGCTGTTCTCCACTCTAAGCGGCACGGGGCGGCAGGTAAAGGTGAGCTGGGCATTGCGCATCAGTGCGCCGGGCAGCAGTCCGCTTTCGGTCAGGACCTGGAAACCGTTGCAGACGCCAAGTACCGGCACCCCGCGGTCCGCCGCGGCTACGACCGCGCGCATGACCGGGCTGCGGCTCGCGATGGCGCCGCACCGCAGGTAATCGCCATAGGAGAAGCCGCCCGGAAGGGCGATGAAATCGAGGTCGGGGGGAAGATCGGCGTCACCATGCCAGACCCGCAATGCAGCTTCGCCCGACACCTTCTCGAGCGCAACCGCCATGTCACGATCACAATTGGATCCGGGGAACGTGATGACTGCACCGCGGAATGCCATCAGGCGGTCTCCAGCTTTTCGATCCGGTAGTTCTCGATCACCATGTTGGCGAGAAGCTTGCGGCACATCTCGTCGAGCGTCTCGTCGCTGGTTCCGTCGGCCACGTCGAGTTCGATCAGCCGGCCGACCCGGACGTCGTCCACGCCGGTGAAGCCGAGGCCCTCGAGCGCGTGGTGAACGGCACGGCCCTGCGGATCGAGCACCCCGGGCTTGAGGCTGACATAAACACGGACTTTCATGGTGCGGGCCTCTTCATCGGTCGCTGGGCGCAGTCGCGGGCGCCTATGCCGCCGCCGCGCGAGAAGGGCAAGCAGCGGCGGTACGCGGCGTTGGACCGAGGTGCCCGATGAGAGCATTCGGTTGTAGCATTTCGGTCACACATTGCCGACTTACAGTGCTCACGGGCGAAGAGTTGCGCAGAACCTTCTTTGCCGCTCTCGCGCGCTCCTCCAAAACCGGTGCAGGGCCGCACGAACCTGCGCATATCGGCGCAGCATCGATTCAAAGGACGATGCCATGACCACTCGACCCATCCGCTCGACCGGACGCCTCCTCGCCATGACGGCCCTGTCGCTGGGCACCATTGCCGGGGCTTCTCCCGCCTTCGCGCAGGCGGCCGCCGACGGTGCGGAGGCTCCTGACGGTGGACTCGCCGAGATCATCGTGACCGCGAACCGCCGCGAGGAAAACCTGCAGGACGTCCCGGTGTCCGCGGCGACCCTGTCGGCCGACGCCGTCCAGTCGATCCTCTCGGCGGGGGGCGAGGTCACCGCGCTTTCGGGTCATGTGCCGGGATTGTTCATCGAGAGCTCGAACGGGCGCGCCGCGCCGCGCTTCTACATACGTGGGCTCGGCAACACCGATTTCGACCTTGCCGCATCGCAGCCGGTGTCGGTCGTCATGGACGACGTCGTCCTGGAGAACGTCACGCTGAAGGCGTTTCCCATCTTCGACATCGACCGTGTCGAGGTGCTGCGCGGCCCCCAGGGCACCCTGTTCGGTCGCAACACCCCCGCCGGCATCGTGAAGATCGACACGGTCAAGCCGGGCGACGTCTATGCCGCCCAGGGTTCGATCAGCTACGGCACCTTCAACACGGTCTCCCTCGAATCCGCGATCACGATTCCCATTGCGCCGGGTGTCGCATCGTTGCGGGTATCAGGCATGCTGCAGCACCGGGACGACTGGATCGACAACGGCTTCACGGGCGAACGCGATGCGCTGGGCGGCTACGACGACCGCGCGGGCCGGGTCCAGTTGCTCCTCACCCCGACGCCGCGGCTCGAGGTTCTGGGCTCGATCCAGCATCGCTGGTTCGACGGTACGTCGACGCCCTTCAGGGCCAACATTCTCGGTCCCGGCAACAACGACCTTAACGCGAATTACGACCGCGACACCGTGTTCTACGATGCGGGGGGGAACAACCCGGCGCGGTACAAGGCGTGGATCGGCTCGCTCAACACCAAGTACGATTTCGGCGGCGCGACGCTCACCTCGATCACGGCCTGGGCCAAGAGCAAGGGGCGCAGCCGCGGCGACATCGACGGTGGCAACCTGGTGACCGGCCCCGGGTCCATCCCGTTCCCCTCGGACACGCAGGATTCGATCGATCTCGACCAGTTCACGCAGGAAATCCGGCTGGCCTCCGATGCCGCCGGCCCGTTCACCTGGCAGGTCGGCGGATTCTATTTCGACAGCGATTTCGACGTCACCACTGTGGGCTACAACTTCCCGCCGCCGGTCACCGTCAATCACACGAACGAAAGCTGGGCGCTGTTCGGGCAAGGCACCTTCAACCTGTCCGACCGTGCGAAAATAACCGCCGGCCTTCGCTACACCGATGACGAGAAGAATTTCGTGGTCGTGTCCGGAGCCGCGCCGCAGCCGCGCCAGGTCGAGGACGACCGGCTGAGCTGGGACCTGTCGGCTTTCTTCGACGTGTCGGAGGATGCCAGCGTTTTCGCCAGGATCGCCAGCGGTTTCCGGGCCCCGACCATCCAGGGGCGCGACGTCGCATTTTTCGCTCCGCCGTCGATTGCGACGAGCGAGAAGATCATGAGCTACGAGGCTGGCTTCAAATCCGAATTTGCCGGGCGAACGGCGCGGATCAACGGCGCGGTCTTTTACTACACCATCACCGATCCGCAGTTTTCCGCCGTGGGCGGGGCGGGCAACCTCGTCCAGCTTGTCAACGCCGACAAGGGTCGCGGCTACGGCTTCGAGCTCGACAGCGCCTTCCAGCCCACCAATGCGCTTACGTTGACCGCTGGCCTCAGCTACAACGACACGCGGATCAAGGATCCGACACTGCTTGTCGGGATTTGCGCGCAATGCACGGTGACCGATCCGCTGGTTACCGTCGCCGGCTCTCCGCGTGCGCGGGTCGACGGCAACCCGTTTCCCAACGCACCGAAGTGGATTGCCGATTTCACCGCACGCTATGGCGCGCCGGTGGGTGCCGATGGCGAAGTGTTCGCGTACACCGACTGGACCTACCAGGGGGCCACGAATTTCTTCCTCTACGAGAGTCGTGAATTCAACGCCGACAATCAGTGGGAAGGTGGCCTCAGGCTGGGTTACGCGCGGCTCGACGGCGCATGGGAGATCGCCGCCTTCGTGCGCAACATCACCGATGCCGACAACGTGAAGGGCGGGATCGACTTCAACAACAACACCGCGTTCGTCAACGATCCGCGGGTGTTCGGAGTGTCGGGCCGCATCCGCTACTGAGTGCAGGGGACCTAAGGGGTGCGGCGGGCGGAGCGAGCGCGCCCGCCAGCCGCACCCTCCTCGCGAAGGCGGACAGGCACCGGTATCCGGCCATGAAGCTAGACCTCGTCTACAATCCCGCTGCGGGGAGCTTCCGGCAGGCCCGGCTCGACACGCTGTCCCGGGCATTCGAGGAGCGGGGCTGGAGCGTTCGCCAAGTCCCTTCGGCACGCCGCTGGACGCCTCGCGCCGATCCGCCCGATCTCGCCTGCGTGCACGGCGGCGACGGCACCTTGCGCGATGCGGTGCAGGCGCTGGGCGACCTGGCGGGCACCATCCCGCTGTGCATCGCCCCGTCGGGCACGATCAACCTGGTCGCGCGCGAACTTGGATATCCCTCCGACCCTGAGACGCTGGCGGCGCGCGTCACCCGGTCGTGGGGAGGTGGAGAGGGATCGTGGGTCGCGGCGCCGCTCTACAGGCTGGGCGACCTGCCGGTGGTCTCGTGCCTGTCGATCGGACCGGACAGCCATGCGGTCGCGCACGTATCGAGCGCGCTCAAGAAGCGCATCGGGCGTCTCGCCTATGTCGTCGCGATGCTGCGCCTCATGCGGCGCTGGCCAAGGCAGGACATCCGCATTTCGGGCGAATTGGCCGACGGAACGCCGTTTTCCTGTTCCGCGGGCGCGGTCATCGTGAGTCACGGAGCGCTCTTCGCGGGGTCGTACCGCCTGTCGCCCAATGCCGCGCTGGTAGCCGATTCGGTGGAACTGATCGTGCTGGACCGACCCTCGCTTGTCGGGGTCCTCGCGTTCACAGCCGCCGCTTTCGCGGGCCTGCCGCTCGACCGGCTGGGGCTCGCAACCTTCCGCAGCGCGCGGCGCATCGAATTTGATCGCTGCGCAAGCCCCGTCCAGGTTGACGGAGACCACATGCCCGGCATCGGAACCGGCTGCGCATTCGCGGTCGAGCCGACCGGGATGACGCTGCGCTACGTGGTCTAGGGCTATTTCTTCGGTTTGGGCGACGACCGCAGCCGGCCGCGGTGTGCACTCATGTCGAGCACCTCGCCGGGCGACTGGCCGTCGTCCTGCAACAGGCCGAGCCGCCGGGCCACTTCCTGGTAAGCCTGCTCCTCACCTCCGAGATCGCGGCGGAAGCGATCCTTGTCGAGCTTTTCGCCGGTCGCGATGTCCCACAGGCGACAGCCGTCGGGGCTGATCTCGTCCGCGAGGATCGTCCGGCTGAAATCGTTGTCCCAGATGCGCCCGAATTCCAGCTTGAAGTCGATCAGGCGGATGCCGATCGCGGCGAACATTCCGCAGAGAAAATCGTTGATGCGGATCGCCATCGACGAGATGTCCTGCATCTCCTCGTGACTTGCCCAGTTGAAGCAGGCGATCTCTTCCTCGCTCACGAACGGGTCGCCGAGCGCGTCGTCCTTGTAGCAGTACTCGATAAGCGTGTGCGGAAGCGGCTCGCCTTCCTCGATCCCGAGCCGCTTGGTCAGCGACCCGGCGGCGACGTTGCGCACGATGACCTCGATCGGGATGATCTCGACCTGCCGCACCAACTGCTCGCGCATGTTGAGGCGGCGGATGAAATGAGTGGGGATTCCGATATGAGCGAGGCGGGTGAAAACGTATTCGCTGATACGGTTGTTGATCACGCCCTTGCCGTTGATCGTACCCTTCTTCTGGGCATTGAAGGCAGTGGCATCGTCCTTGAAATACTGGATCAGCGTGCCGGGCTCCGGGCCCTCATAAAGGATCTTGGCCTTGCCTTCGTAAACCTGGCGGCGGCGGGACATGGGCGGTGTGTCCTTCTGGGGAACGGGAAAACGAGGCGCCCCGGCGGAGCGGGTCGGCGGTGACTCGCGCGGCCGGGGCGTGTGTTCGCGCGCCTTAGGCAAAACCGCCCGCGAACGCAATTGGCGGTCGAATCGCTATAGCGGCGGACGATCGCGGCTAGCGGGGTGGGTTGGCGACAGGTTATCGGTTTTCGGGTGCCTTCCCGTTTGCCGCATCGCTCTTGACCCGGTAACCGACGACTTGTTGGGCTACGCGGTAATTGGCTGGCCACGGGAAACCAACGGGATGGGCGGGCGTTTGGACGCTCGCGGCTGACCGGACAGGCGCGGGCACTCAGGGGGTCGGATTTCAATGCCAGAAGCGGACAGGATGACGACCCAGCGGCTGGGCGAGATCGTCGAAAAGGCCGCTGCCGAGGTCTTCATCTTCGGCAAGGACGATTTCCGTTTCCTGCTCGTCAATCAGGGAGCGCGCGAGAACCTCGGCTACACGCGCGAGGAGCTCGGCCAGCTTCATCCCTGGGACCTCAAGCCCGAATTCACCGAGGAACAGTTCAAGTCCTTCGTGGAGCCGCTGATACGTGGCGACCGCAAGCAACTGCACTTCGAGACGATCCATCGAAGGAAGGACGGTTCGTCGTATGACGTGAGTGTCCGCCTCCAGCTCATTTCCACGGGCGAGGCTCCCGTGTTCTATGCCGCGATCCAGGACGTCACCGACCAGCGCCGGATCCGCCGCGAGCTCGAGGAGGTCTCGGGCCGCCTCGACGCCATTCTCAACAACACCAGGATGGCCGTGTTCATGATGGACGAGCGGCAACATTGTTCGTTCATGAACAAGGCGGCCGAGGAACTGACGGGGTTCACCTTCGCCGAAACCCAGGGCCGGCCGCTCCATGACGTTGTCCACCATACCTACCCGGATGGCCGGCCCTTTCCGATCGAGGAGTGTGCGATCGACCGCGCCTTCCCTGAAAACAGCCAGACGCAAGGGGAAGAGGTGTTCGTTCACAAGGACGGCAGCTTCTACAACGTCGGTTTCACCGCATCGCCGATGAAGAACGCCGAAGGCGTCACCATCGGCACGGTGATCGAGGCGCAAAATATAGACGAGGAACTGAAGGCGCGCGAGGCACTCAACTCGTTCAATGCCGCGCTGCGGCGGCGGGTCGAGGAAGCCATCGCCGAGCGGAAGGACCTCGAGGCGCAGCTCGTCCAGGCGCAGAAGATGGAAGCCATCGGCCAGCTCACCGGCGGTGTCGCGCACGACTTCAACAACTTGCTCCAGGTGATCGCCGGGAACCTGCAACTCATCAAGCAGGACCCCCTGCTCGACGGCCGCAGTCTCGGCCGGATCAACAACGCCCTGTCGGGGGTCGAGCGGGGGGCGAAGCTCGCCGCGCAGTTGCTCGCCTTCGGACGCCAGCAGCCGCTGAAGCCCAAGCCGATCAATGCGGGGCGGATCCTGCGCGATATGGATGACATGTTCCGCCGCACGCTCGGAGAGGCGGTCGAGATCGAAACGATCGTGTCGGCGGGGCTCTGGAACTGCCTCGTTGATCCGCGCCAGCTCGAGAACGTGCTCCTCAACCTCGCCATAAACGCCCGCGATGCGATGCAGGGGCAGGGCAAACTCACGCTGGAGGTCGGCAACGCATCGCTGGACGAGGATTACGTCGCCGTGCATCCGGACGCAGCGACCGGGCAATACGTGGTGATCGCGGTGACCGACACCGGCTGCGGCATTCCCGCTGAAAACCTGTCGAAGGTATTCGAACCCTTCTTCACCACGAAGGGCCCGGGGGACGGCACCGGGCTGGGCCTGTCGATGGTCTTCGGCTTCGTCAAGCAGTCGGGCGGACACATCACCGTCTACAGCGAGGAGGGCGAGGGCACGACCGTTCGCATCTACCTGCCCCGGACACGGCAGGCCGAGCTGTCACGCCGCGCCGAAGGGGCGTGGACGACCGAGTCGGGCAACGATGAGGTCATCCTCGTGGTCGAGGACGACGGGGACGTGCGTACGACCGTGGTCGAACTGCTGACCAACCTCGGGTACAAGGTCATCGAAGCCGCCGATGCGGACAGCGCACTCGCGGTGCTCCAGTGCGGAATGCCGATCGACCTTCTGTTCACCGATGTGGTCATGCCGGGGAAGCTGCGTTCGCCCGAACTCGCACGGCTCGCCAAGGAGCGCATCCCGGATATCGGGGTGCTGTTCACTTCGGGTTATACCCAGAACGCCATCGTCCACGCCGGCAAGCTCGATGACGACATCGAGCTGATCAGCAAGCCCTATTCGGTGGAGAAACTCAGCCGGAAGATAAGGCAGGTTCTGAATGCGCGACCCCGGAAGGAGGCGGCGCGCGGCGGCAGTTCCAGTGAAGATCGAGCCCCCGAGGTTCAGCGCGTACTGCTGATCGAGGACGAACCATTGATCCGCATGTCGATGGTCGCGGCGATCGAAGCTGTCGGGTGGGAGGTGCTCGAGGCCGGAACCCTCCAGCAGGCGAAGGAACTGTTGGAGAGCAATGAAATCGATGCCGTCGTGTCCGACATGCGGCTTCCGGACGGGATGGCAACGGATTTCCTGCTGACCATGCGGGCGCAGTATCCGGACATGAAGCTCGTGGTGACGTCGGGTGGTTCGGTGCCGCAGGAACTGGAATCGCAGACCGTGTCCATACTCGCCAAGCCGTTCACCGATCGCGACCTCGAGGACGCCCTGATCCGCTGACGAAGCACGGCGTCACGACGCGGCTGGAACAGCGGCAAGGGCCTCTTGCCGATGTTCGGACGCGTCAGGTCTTCGGCAGGAGAAGGTCGCGGCATCGCTCGATCATCGCGGCGATCCATTCCTTGCCCGCCTGAACCCGTGCGAGCTGGTGAGTATCCTTGTGTGTCACCAGCCAGAAGGCGCGGAAGATCCGCTTTGTGGGCAGGACTGGCGCAAGCGCGGGATCCGCGTTGCCGATGAAGCACGGGAGAACCCCGATGCCCGCGCCCCCGGCGATCAACTGGTGCTGGGCATTGATGCTCGACGAACGCAGCCGCGGGGTCAGGCCCGGATGGATCTCGTCGAGGTAGCGTAGCTCGGGCGCGTAGAGCAGGTCCGGGATGTAACCGATGAGGCTGTGGCCAGACAGCAGGTCGGCGCTGCGCTGCGGCGACCCCGCGCCAGCGAGGTAGCTCCGCGACGCGTAGAGACCCAGCGCATAATCGGACAGCTTGCCTGCGATAATCGGGCCGGCCTTGGGCCGCGATAGCATGACCGCAATGTCGGCCTCGCGCTTCGACATGCTGAGAAAACCACTGTTGGCGACGAGATCGACGGTGAGGCCCGGGTGCATGCCCGCGAAATCGGGCAGGTGCCGGGCGAGGACCCAGCTGCCGAACCCCTCCGCCACGCTGATGCGCAGGATACCGGAAACCGAGGCGGACCGGCCCTCCGACCCCTCGTCGATCTCGGCGGCAGCGCGTGCCATGCGCTCGACGCGCAGCAGCAGGGCTTCGCCGGCTTCGGTGAGCACCTGTCCTTCGCGGGTCTGCTCGAACAGGTTGGCCCCCACGGCCGCCTCGAGTCGCCGCAGCCGGCGACCCACCGTGGTGGCATCGACCCGCAGTGCGGCACCTGCACGGCCGAGTTGCCCTGTCTGGGCCACGGCGAGGAAGACCTGCAGGTCGCTCCAGTCCATCCCCTGCATATATGCAGGGCTTATCTGCAAGATTGCCTGTTGTCTGCAAAAATATCCGCGCCCAAGAGGGTCGAAACACTTTGGGAGAATGTCTCATGCGCCAGGTCGATCATTTCATCGTCGGAGGTGCCGGCGGCTCGGCGGGTCGCAGTCACCAGATCTGGAACCCTTCCACCGGTGAGGTCCAGGCCGAAGTCGTGCTCGGCGACGCGGCGCTGCTCGACCGCGCGGTCGAGGCCGCGAAGAAGGTCCAGCCCGAATGGGCGGCGACCAACCCGCAACGGCGCGCCCGGATCATGTTTGCCTTCAAGCAGCTTGTCGAGGCGAACAAGGAAGACCTGGCCCGCCTGCTCGCAAGCGAGCACGGCAAGGTGATCGACGATGCGCACGGAGACGTTCAGCGCGGGCTGGAAGTCATCGAATATGCCTGCGGCATCCCGCAGGTTCTGAAAGGCGAATATACCTTGGGCGCGGGGCCGGGGATCGACGTCTATTCGGCACGCCAGCCGCTCGGCATCGGCGCCGGCATCACCCCGTTCAATTTCCCGGCGATGATCCCGATGTGGATGTTCGGCATGGCGATCGCGGCGGGAAATGCCTTCATCCTCAAGCCGAGCGAGCGCGATCCCAGCGTGCCGGTGCGCCTGGCCGAACTTTTCCTCGATGCCGGTGCGCCTGAAGGCCTGTTGCAGGTCGTCCACGGCGACAAGGAAATGGTCGACGCGATCCTCGACCATCCGGACATCGCTGCCGTCAGCTTCGTCGGCTCGAGCGACATCGCGCATTATGTCTACAAGCGCGGCGTCGCGGCGGGCAAGCGCGTGCAGGCGATGGGCGGGGCCAAGAATCACGGCATCGTCATGCCCGATGCCGATCTCGACCAAGTCGTCGGTGACCTCGCTGGTGCGGCATTCGGCTCGGCGGGCGAGCGCTGCATGGCGCTGCCGGTGGTGGTGCCGGTGGGCGAGGACACGGCCGACCGCCTGCGCGAGAAGCTGATCCCGGCGATCAACGCGCTGTGTGTGGGCGTGTCGACCGACAAGGACGCGCACTACGGTCCCGTCGTCACGCCCGAGCACAAGGCGCGGGTCGAGGCGTGGATCGACACCGCCGAGAAGGAAGGTGCCGAGGTCGTGATCGACGGCCGCGGATTCTCGCTGCAGGGCCACGAAAAAGGCTTCTTCGTCGGCCCAACGCTGCTCGACCGCGTGACGCCGGACATGGAGAGCTACAAGGAGGAGATTTTCGGTCCCGTCCTTCAGATCGTCCGTGCGAAGGACTTCGAGGAGGCGGTACGCCTGCCGAGCGAGCACCAGTACGGCAATGGCGTGGCGATCTTCACCCGCAACGGCCACGCCGCCCGCGAATTCGCGTCCCGCGTCAACGTCGGCATGGTGGGCATCAACGTGCCGATCCCGGTCCCGGTCGCCTACCATTCGTTCGGGGGCTGGAAGCGGAGCGCGTTCGGCGACACCAACCAGTACGGCACCGAGGGCCTCAAGTTCTGGACCAAGGTCAAGACCGTCACCCAGCGCTGGCCCGACGGCGGCGGAGACGGCAGCAACGCCTTCGTCATCCCGACCATGGGCTGA
>NZ_JBNCBU010000004.1:0-79234 GCF_051912845.1 Tsuneonella sediminis
TGAGCTCGAGCCCGAACGTCACGAACTGGCCGTCGAGCGTCCTCAGCTGCGTGTCGTAACCCGCAAGGTCGACCAGCGCCACCGAGCCCAGCAGGTCCGCCGGCACGTCGTCGCCGTAGTCCACCACCACCGACCCGGTCAGGTCGCTCGCGCTGCCCGTCCCGGTCACCTCCGCAGGATCGGTCTGCCCGTCGTCCGCGTTCGCCCCCGCAAGCCCGTCCTCGTCGACCGCAAGGCCCGTCGGCGTCCCCGCCACCGGCACCGAGTCCGGCTGCAGCGTCACGTTCACCGTCTTGGTCACGCTGTCGCCGTCCGCGTCGGTCACCGTGAACGTGAAGCTGTCGCTCGTGTTGCCGTCGCTCCCCGCCCCCGAGGCCGGCGTGTAGGTGAAGGTAGTGCCGTTCAGCACGACCGACCCTTGCGACGGCTGGGTGAAGGTGATCGAAGCCAGTCCGTCCGCGCCGGCATCGAACTGACCTGCCAGCGGAATATCGAACGCGGCGTTCTCCGATCCCTGCGTCGCGCTCACCGCGCTCGCGGTCGGCGTGTCATCGTCGAAGTCGATCGTGAGGATGCCGGTGTCGCTGTCGGCCGCCGGGTCGCTGTCGCTCACGGTGAAGGTGAGCGCGACCGAGACGTTGTTCTCGGTGTCGTCGCCCGCGTCGCCGTCGAGGGACGGATGCCTGATCGGGTTGACGAGCGTGACCGTATAGGCGCCTGAATTCACGTCGGTGATCGTGACGGTGAATAGGACCGTTCCCGCCCGCGCCTCGCCCGCCGCGACGGTCGCGGTCAGGGTGTGCGACATTTCGTCGTAGGTGAATTCGACCGCCTCGGTGCCGACCGTCCCGCTGCCCGCGGCCGATGCCAGCGTGAAGGTCAGCGGCGTGTCGTTCGCCCCCGCCTGAACCGCGAGCGAACCGGTCCATACCGCCTCGCTCGCAATACCCGCACCTGCTTCGCCGGTGTTCTGGTCGTCGTCGGTTCCCGCCGGGTTGCTCGCCGCGTTGCCGGCCGGCAGACCATCATCGTCGATGCGCGCGAACGCGTCGATCGCGACCGGGGCGGAATCGGGCTGAAGGGTGATCGAAACGGTCGCCGTTGCAGTGTCGCCATCCCCGTCGACCACGGTGAAAGTGAAGCTGTCGCCAACGCTGTCGCTGCCAGCGCCCGCGTTGGGCGTATAGGTGAAATGGCCCGCGCCGTCGTACGTGACCGTGCCCTGCGCGGGCTGGGTCCAGGTAACCTTGGAAAGGTCGACGCCGTCGGCGCCCGCCGCGTAGCTTCCCGTGATGTCCACCATGAACGCCGCGTTCTCGGTCGCCTGGGTGACCGACACCGCTGAAGCGGTGGGCGCGTCGTCGTCGAACGTGATCGCGAGCGTCGCGCTGGCGGTCGATCCGTCGCCGTCGGTGACGGTGAATGCGATCGAGGCGACCGCGTCGGCTCCGACCGGGTTTTCCTCGTTGGGGCCGCCCGCGTGAAGGACGTTGTTCACCAGGGTGACGAGGTATGTCCCCGTGTTGGCATCGGTAATCTGTACTGTGAACAGGGCCAGCCCGGCGCGGTCCTGCGCGGCGCCTCCCGCGTCCTGCGGGGCGACGGTTGCCGTGAGCGTGTCGCCCGAAACCGTATACTGCACGCGCTCGGTGCCGATGACTGCGAACGATCCGTCGACCCCCGCCGCGAAGGTGATCGTCGCCGGAGCGTCGCCACCGTCGGCGAAGGCCAGCGTGCCGGCGAATGTCGTCTCGTCGTTATCGGCGAGTGCATCTCCCGCATCGGTCGCCAGGTCGAACGTGGTCGAAGCCGGATTGCCGCCCGTGAGCCCATCGTCGTCGAGCGCCGCCTGGGCAGTGCCGCCGGTGGGCGCGTTGGCATCGGTGACCGTGAAGGTGATGGCGGCGCTCGCAGAATCGCCATCGCGGTCGGTGACGGTGAAGGTGGCGGTGGCGACCACGGGGTTTGCGAGCGGGTCCGCTGCCGTGAACGAGTAGGTGCCGTCCGCCTTGACCCGGATCGTTCCGACCGGGATCGTGTCGGTCGCGTCGAAAAGCGTCACGGCCTGGCTGAAACCGTCCGTGCCGAAAACGAGCGGGGTACCGTCGATCGCCGTCACCGTGGCGCCATCGGCGCCGGCGACGAAATCCAGCGTGCCGCTTACGGTAGACCCTTCGGCCAGGCTCCCGCCAGCTTCGTCGAGCGCCGAGGGCACGTCGTCGCTCACCGAGACGGAGAAAGTGCCCGTGGCGCTGTCCCCGTCGAGATCGGTCACGCGGAACGTCACCCCGGCCAGCGTGACGGAATCCTCGCTGCCCGCGACAGCGTGCTGGACTGGTTGCGACAGCTGCGTCGAATAGGTGTAGATCACCTGGCCCGGATTGGGACCTGCGGCCGCGCCAGTGACCGTTACGCGAATGACTTCCGCGCCGGCGCTGTCGCGGCCTATCAACGCCCCGCCCTCGATCGCAAAGGTGACAGGGTCCCCGTCCAGCGTTCGCAGCTGGCCATCGTATGCTGGATCGTCGAGCAGGACGATCGAGGCCGCGAGATCCACAGGCACGTCGCCGCCGAAATCGACGGTCACGGTACCGCTGTCGCCCGGGTTGTCCCCTGCTGCGGTCTCTGCCGGATCAGCCTGGAGCGGGACCGCATCCGCGTTCGCGCCCGGAAGGCCATCCTCGTCCACCGACAGGTTTGCCCCTTCGCCGACGACCGGCGACGAATCCGGAACGAGAACGATGGTAACGGTCGCTGTCGACACGTCGCCATCGCCGTCGGTGATCGAATAATCGAACGTGACCGGTCCGTTCTCGCCCGGTGCAGGAGCATAGGTAAACGTGCCGTCGCCGTTGTTGGAAAGGGTCCCCGTACCGCTGAGCGAACCCGGAACGAGCTGGACGGTCGATGGCTGGACACTGTCGGCGCCCGGAACGTCGTTGGCCAGCACGTTGACGGTGACCGGGGCGTTCTCGACCGCCTGAGTGGCCGAATCCGCCGCGGCCTGCGGGGTATCGTCGCGGATCGCGATCACAAACGTGCCCGGCGCGCTGTCGCCATCGACGTCGGTCACGACGACAGTGAACGTGGCGCTGGTGTTGTCTCCCGAGGTGTTGTCGGCAAGCGTGAACGAATAGGTCAGCACGCCCGTGGCCGGGTTGAAGGTGTTGACGGTCAGCGTGCCGACGCCGGGAATCGTGACGACCGCCCCAGGCGCGGCGGTTACGCCGTTGATCGTTGCGCTCAGGGGGCCGTCCCCCCCGGTGAACGTGATCGAGCCGCTAGTGGTTTCGGTGGGCGCCGCGGCGTTCGAGCCGGGAGCCTCGCCAGGCCGCGCGGGCAGACCCGCTTCGAATACCAGCGTGCCGGACTCGAACGATCCGGCGGGCGGAAGCGTCGTGATTGTCGGGCTGGCATCGGCGATGTTGATCGTGAGAGTCGCGGTCGAGGTCGATCCATCGGCGTCGGTCAGCGTGTAGGTAAACGCGTCCGCCACCCCGCCCGGAGTGCCCGCCGCGCGTGTATACACGTAGCTCCCGTCTGCCTTGATCAGCAGCGTGCCGTACTGCCCGCTCACCTGCAGGTTGCCGGATGCGTCGAAGGTCGTGTCCGTGTTGGCCGGAACGTTGTTGCTGGCGATTCGCGACACCGCCGCGCCATCAGCCCCGGGCGTGTCCGCGCCGCTCGGGCCGCTCGTCGTCCCTGCGGCGGTGACGACATTTCCGCTTTCGGCGGCATAGCTGCCTGCCGCGACCGCATCGGTGTCGTTACGCGCGATCGGGGCGTCGTCCGAGGCGCTGACCGTCAGGGTTGCCGTGGCCACGTCGCCGTCGGTGTCGGTGACGGACACCGTGAACTCGTCGGCCACCGTCCCGCCGACGAGGTTGTCGGTGAGCGTATAGGTAAAGCCGATCGTTCCTGCGACCGGATCGAAGCTGGTGATCAGAAGATCGCCGCGCGGACTGGAAATGACCTGGCCTACCCCGGTGAACGGCACGCCGTTGATAGTGATCGAGGCAACGCCGTCAGGGGACGCAAACACGATCGTGCCGCTGGTGATCTCGGTCGGCGCGGCGGCGTTCGTGCCCGCCGGTTCGCCGCCGCGCGCGGGGAGCCCGGACTCCGCAACGGTCGCAGTCGCCGATTGCGCGCCAACGGGCTGGTCGACGGTGATAATCGTAATCGTCGGCTCGCGGTCGGCGGCGGCGGGGATGATCTCGCGCTCTTCGGGCTGCGGGAAGTTCAGTTCGGTATAGGGCAGCAGATCGCCGAGGCCGTATGCCGCCTGGATCGGACCTACCGCGCTCGCGAAGTTTCCGCCCGAGCTTTGCGGGTTGCCCGCTGCGGGTTGCGGTTCGTTGCCGACGAGGAGCGCCGCAAGGTTGAGCGGCGGGATCGCAACGTCATCGATGACAAGCTGCGGGACGATGATCGCGCCATCGGGGATGACATAGCGCACCCCGTCAGCTCCAACGATGACCAGATCGCGCCCCTCGATCCGGATGTCGCCAAGCTCCGTGCCGGCGGGAAGCATGACGGTGCCCGCCTCATCGGGCGACAGGACCCGGGTTACCGCTACCTGCGAGCCCGCACCCGCCGGAGCCGCCGGGCCTGCATTCTGGCTGTCCTGCAGCTCGTTCGCATCGTGGGCGCCGAACTTTCCGGGTTCGCTGTTGTGCAGTTCCATTTCGTACCAACCTCGCGTTGCGGGCGCGTGTTCGCCACACGGCAAGATTGGCGGGATGCAAAGACCTGACGGGACGCGCGAGCGCCCGTTGACCCCTAAAGTCCAATCTTGCGGCCCTGGTTGCAGGTCGCTGGGGGGCGTTAATCCGCCTCACACTTGCGACGAGTCGTTCGTTAGATGAAACAGAACAGGAATCTTACATCCTTTCAAGGAAATTAACCATCGGTAGGGGGGCGGAGCCAAACACCTGCTTTTAATGGGGTTCTGCCGGTGAAACCGGGCGGCTTCCCAAAATGGGACGCATTCGGGATCGGTCGACGACGAGTGTCTTTGCCGGCCGGCATTGCATGAGGGGATCGTTCGTCCGACCTTGCGCACCGGCGCGCAATGCCAGGTACCGCGGGAGAAATGCGGCATGGACGAGAGCCGGTCCCGACGGGGGAAGACCGCAAGGCTGGTCGCCCTCGCCGCCATTGTCACGCTCGGGCTCGCATGGGCCGTTCACTATGGAAAAATCATGGTCGGGACGGAAAAGACCGGCGCCGGTTCGACCGTCATCGGGGCGGATCCTGCCTATCCGCTGAAGATCGCCCTGCCGCCTTCCGCCCCCCCTGCAAGGCCCCCGGAGATGGATAGCACCTTCGCTCCAACACCTGCACCGGAGGCTTCTCCCGCCAGGTCCGAAGAAACCGGCGCGGCGCCGCAGATATCCCGGATTCGCGAGCCATCGGTTTCCTCGGCTGGACAACCGGGGCAGGCGCGAATTCCACCCGGCTTCGACATCCGGAACTTCGGAAGCGGCGGCGCCGCCGAGGGCGGCATCGTAGCGCGGACGACGAAGCCGGTGTTCCTGGGCGGACGCTCGCTGGGCGCGATCGAACTCGCCGTGGGCCAGGGCGCCTCGATATCCGTGGACCGGCGCGCGTTGTCGGCGCTTCTTGCGGACCGGGCGCCGACGCTCAGCGCCGCGCTCGAGCGCGAGACATCGGATATGGTGACGCTCGATGCCCTGCGCACGCGCGACGTGGCAATACGGTACGACCCGCTTCGGGATGCATTGCTGATCGACACGCGCTCGTGAGCAAACGGTCCGGTCAGGCGCGCACGCGCAAGGGAAGGCTCGTATTTCCGGCCCTCCGCTCGACCGACACGCCGAACCGGTCGATGTACCCGCTCAGCCGTTCGTAGACCTCGTCGAGGTCGAGACCGAATTCCGCCAAGCTGTAGCGATGCGGCTTGCGCTTGAGCGCGCGGCTGCGTTCCACGTAGCGCTCCATCCCCGACACTGCGCTGTCCATCTCGAGGTCGAGGAAGCGATAGACACGTCCCATGGTCCCCCGCCAGTCGCGGTCCATGTCGTCGTAATGAACATCGATCATGCGCGAAGGGGGTATTGCCTTGCGGGCCTCCATCATCCGGGCTGTCATGACCTCGGTCTTCCGCAGCCATTCACGGCCGACGCCGACCGGGTCCGCGTGATCCGAATAGATGATCGTCTGGTTCCAGGCGAGCGACGCCGCGCTTCCGACCACCTGCTTGGGATCGCGATGGGTAAAGATCAGGCGCGCATCCGGGAAGACTTTCAGAAGCGCTGGAAGATCAAGCATGTGTTGCGGGGTCTTGAGAATCCATGGCCGCAACGAACTTTCCTGCTGCGACCATCCCGCGAGACGCAGGAGGTTGGCCATGTGCCGGTAGGCCGGCGTCGCGTCCTCCCCCTCGCACCAGCGGCCATAGCTCGGGACCGTCCATTGGGCCTCGTGCTTCATGCCCCACATGCTTGCGACGAGCAGGCCCAGTTCCTCCTCCGGCTCGTAAGGGCCGGTGGGGTGGATCGAAAGCGTTCTCGGGTTGGCAAGGCGCGCGACCTTCAGAATGCGGCGCGCGAGCTTGGGGCGGAAGTCCTCTGCGCGCCCGGCCAGCACCTCTTCGAACCCCGGTCGCGGCACCGGGCTGATCGTCTCGAAACTGCGCAGGTGCGCGAACCGGCGGTCGGCTGCGAGCAGGCGATGGAGGCGCGTGGTCCCCGATCGCATCGGTCCGACGATGACCACGGGATGGCGGATCGGCCGGGCCAGGATCTCGGGATGCCGGTCGAACCACATCTGCGCGTAGAGCCGGTCGCGCAGGACGTGGTGGAACTGCTTCTCCGCGGCAAGCATGCCCGCGTCGTTGAGCCGGGCCTCCTCACGGACCGCCTCGAGCAGGACCTCCATGGGCCGTTCGAACCACGGGTCGCCGAAATCGTCGAGTCCGGTCGCATCCCGCGCCTGGTCGAGCAGTTCGCCCCTGGTCAATTTCGCCGGGGCGATCGCGCCGACGCGCCTGCCGAAGCGCAGAACCCGATCGAGGATGTCGATGAACGGCGTGCGCCGCGGCGGGATGATGGTTGACTGTTCCAGTTTTGGCCCCTGACATGCGGTGCTTGCGCTTCACGGGATTACCTTTTGATAAGGCGCTGGTTCCCGGATTGCCCTTGCCACAACGGTCGGGCATAGGCCGCCGCCATGCACGACATCCGGCTCATTCGTGACGATCCTGCGGCTTTCGACGCCGCCCTTGCCCGCCGCGGCGTGGAGCCGGTGGCGGCTAAAATCCTCGCCCTCGACGAGACCCGCCGCGCGGCGGCCACCCGGGCGCAGGACCTGCTCGCCCGGCGCAACGACGCCTCGAAGGCGATCGGCGCGGCGATGGGCCGGGGCGAACGCGATGCTGCCGAGGCGCTCAAGGCGGAGGTGTCGCGGATCAAGGCCGACCTCCCCGCAATCGAGGAGGAGGAGCGCGCCGCCGCTCTCGCGCAGGACGACCTGCTCGCCGCCCTGCCGAACCTGCCCGCGCCCGACGTGCCCGACGGCGAAGACGAGGCAGGCAACCTCGAGGTTTCGATCTGGGGCGAACGCCGCGATTTCGCTTTCCAACCGCGCGAACACGCCGACATCGGCCCCGCGCTCGGCCTTGATTTCGAAACCGGAGCAGCGATCGCGGGCGCGCGGTTCACGTTCCTGCGGGGTCAGATGGCCCGGCTTCAGCGCGCGATCGCGCAGATGATGCTCGACGTGCAGACCGGCGAGCGCGGCTACATCGAATGCGCCACGCCCCTCCTGGTGCGCGAGGAGGCGATGTTCGGCACCGGACAGCTACCCAAGTTCGCCGAGGATTCGTTCGCGACTACCGACGGGCGCTGGCTCATCCCGACCAGCGAGGTCAGCCTGACGAACTCGGTGCGCGAGAAGATCGTCGATCTCGACGGGCCGCTGCGGCTGACCGCGCTTACCCCCTGCTTCCGCTCCGAGGCCGGATCAGCGGGACGCGATACGCGCGGCTACATCCGGCAGCACCAGTTCGACAAGGTCGAGCTCGTCTCGATCTGCAGGCCAGAGGACGCCGCGGAGGAGCACGACCACATGCTCCGCAGCGCGCAGGCGATCCTCGAACGGCTCGAACTGCCCTACCGCACGATGCTGCTGTGCGCGGGCGACATGGGCTTCGGCGCCAAGAAAACCTTCGACCTCGAGGCGTGGCTGCCCGGCCAGGGTGCCTACCGCGAGATCAGCTCGGTGAGCTGGTGCGGCGACTTCCAGGCCAGGCGGATGAATGCGCGCTACCGCGACGCCAACGGCAAGGCCGCGTTCGTTCACACGCTCAACGGATCGGGTCTCGCGGTGGGGCGCACGCTCGTCGCCGTGCTCGAGAACTACCAGCAGGAGGACGGCTCGGTGACCGTGCCCGACGCACTGCGGCCCTGGGCCGGAGGCCTCGACCGGCTGGAGCCCGCCGCCTGATGCGCATCCTCCTTACCAACGACGACGGCATCCACGCCCCCGGCCTCGAGGTCCTCGAGGAAATCGCCCGCGCATTCACCGACGACATCTGGATCTGCGCGCCGAGCGAGGAACAATCGGGCGCGGGCCACTCGCTCACCCTCACCCGTCCGGTGCGGCTGCGCAAGCACGGCGAGCGCCGCTTCTCGGTAACCGGCACGCCGACCGACGCGGTCACGCTGGGACTGCGGCGAGTCATCGACGGGGCGCCGGACGTGATCCTGTCGGGCGTCAACCGCGGCGCCAACCTCGGCGACGACGTCACGTACTCGGGCACCGTGTCGGCCGCGGTCGAAGGCGCGCTCGCCGGCATCCGCTCGATCGCGCTAAGCCAGGTCTATGCCGTGGAGGGCATGGGCGATGCCGTTCCGTTCGACGCCGCGCGGGCGTGGGGCGCGAAAGTGCTCGCGCCGCTGCTCGAAGCACCGCTTCCCAGGCGCACGCTCGTGAACGTCAATTTCCCGGCTATGGTAGCAGAAAAAGTAAAGGGAATCCGCGTCGTACGGCAGGGATTTCACGATTATTCGAGGGGCAGCGTGGTCGAGGGGCGCGACCCCCGCGGCTATCCGTACTACTGGTTCGGGCTCGAGGCGATCGAGCACACGCTCGACCATGGGACCGACCTCGAGGCGATCGACGACGGCTACGTATCGGTGACCCCGCTCCAGCTCGACCTCACGCACCATTCCTCCCTCGGCGCGCTGGCGGAGCGCTACGACTGATGGCGCGGCGGGTGGCACTCGCGCTGGCAGCGCTCGCGCTGGCGACCGGCGCAAGCGACCCGAAGACCGCCAGCGTTCATGTCGTGGACGAAGGGGAAACACTCACGGGGATAGCGGGGCGCGCGGACGTGCCCGCCTCGGTGATCGCCGAGGCCAACGGCCTGCGCGAACCCTACCACGTTCGGGCGGGCCAGAAACTCGTGATCCCGCGCCAGCGGATCCACACGGTCAAGGCCGGAGAGACGGGCTACGCCATCGCGAAAAAGCACGGCGTCCCGTTCGCCCAGGTCGCCATCGCAAACGGGCTCGACGACAAGGCGACCATACGCCCCGGTCAGAAGCTCATCATTCCCGCGGTCGTAGCTGCGCCCGACCCCACCACCCTGACGCCATCGCCCCCCGGGCAGCCCTATTTCCGGCGTCCGCACGACGGCAGGGTCCTGCTGGGCTTCGGGGTCCGGGCCGACGGGAAGGGGCATGACGGAATCGACTATGCCGCCGCCCCGCTCGACATGGTCCGCGCCGCCGCCAGCGGCACCGTCAGCGGCATCTCGCACTACCACCCGCGCCTTGGCCGGATGGTGACGATCGATCATGGTCAAGGCTGGAAGTCCGCTTACGGACATCTTGCGAGGATCACGGTGAAGATGGGAGACGTGGTCAAGACTGGAGAGCGCATCGGGCTCGCCGGCAGTCCGTCCGGCACCCGCGAGGCCGAGGTTCACTTCACCATCCGCCGCGACGAAAGGCCCGTCGATCCGGCAAGCGTTCTTGCGCGGTGACCCAGGGCGCGAAAGGACCGCGCCGCAATCGTGGCGGCTCGCGCTTTCAGCCGCTGCGCCGGGCGGTGAAGGTCCCGGTCTGGGCCGACCTGGGCATCCGCCTCGGTCTCGCGCTCGGGCTCGTGTTCCTCGTCGTACTGATCCACTGGTTTGACCGCGATGGGCTGGTCGACAACCTCGACGGGCATATAACCTTTCTCGACGTCGTCTACTTCACGATGATCTCGATAACGACCACCGGGTTCGGCGACATCGCGCCGATCTCCGACCGGGCGCGGCTGGTGGAAGCGGTGATCGTCACCCCGATCCGGTTTGCCGTGCTGTTCATTTTCGTGGGCGCGGCCTACGATTTCGTCATTCGCAGAAGCTGGGAGAAGTGGCGCATGAAGCGCATTCAGGAACGCCTGAAGGACCACATCGTGGTGCTCGGCTTCGGGATTTCCGGCTCGGAGGCGGTGCACGAACTGATCGAGCGCGGAACCGACCCGTCGTGCATCGTCGTGATGGACCCTTCGGCCGAACGGCTTGCCGAGGCCGAGGCGCTGGGCTGCAACGTGATCGAGGCCGATGCTTCGCGCGACGACAATCTCAATGCGGTCCGGATCACCGAGGCCGCGACCGTGCTCGTCTCGGCCGGGCGCGACGACAGTTCGATCCTCATCGTGCTCACCGTGCGCCACCTCGCCCCGAAGGTTCCCATCAGCGTGGTCGTCCGCGCCGCCGACAACGAGCTGCTCGCGCGCCAGGCGGGTGCCGACAACGTGATCAACCCCGTTCGCTTCACGGGTCTGCTGCTTGCCGGCAGCGCACAGGGCACCCACATCGCCGACTACATGGCAGACCTTGCATCGTATGGCGGGCGGGTTCAGCTCGTCGAACGTCAGGTCATGCCCGAGGAGATCGGCAAGTCGATCGACGAACTCGCCGGAGGCGGCAGGGGCCTCAGGGTTTACCGCGGCGACGTCGCGTGCGGCTATTGGGAATGCGGGCCCCTGCAGGAAGGGGACATCATCGTCGAAATCGTGCCGACCGCCGCGACCGAAAACTAGGCGAGCAGGAAAAAGACGAGCCCCATCGCCAGATAGGCGGTCAGCCAGTACCCCGCGTCGATCAGCGCGACCCGGGTCGGTACCCGGATATGGCTGAAACTGACCCACAGCGCGGGGATGACGAAGGCGACAGCCAGACCCCCGCTCATCATGAAATAGAGCCATGGCTTTGCCGCCAGCGTTGCCGCCCCCACCCGCGCGAACATGTGGCCCAGCATCGCCGCGGTGACCAGCAGAAGCACCGCCGACAGTACCGCGATCCGTTCGGGACGCGACCGGACCATGACCCGGTTGCCAACGACCTTGCGCTTCTTTTCCCGCCCGAACAGCGGCCCGAACCAGGCCAGCGCAAGACCTCCCGCGACGAAGGCGGCGACGAATACGGCTATCCAGTTGACCGGTCCCACGCGGGCGACCTCTCCCATGCGACGTGTTATCTTCGTGCGGTGTAGCGCAATCGGCGAATGAGGTGTAGGGGCGCGCCCGCCATGACCCCCTCAGCTACCGGCCCCGCCACCACCACGATCCCCGACCAGAAGAAGGTCGGGATGGTCAGCCTCGGCTGTCCCAAGGCGCTCGTCGATTCCGAGCGCATCCTGACCTCGCTTCGCGCCGACGGCTACGCGATGAGCGCCGATTACGCGGGAGCCGACGTGGTGCTGGTCAACACCTGCGGATTCCTCGACAGCGCCAAGGAGGAAAGCCTCGAGGCGATCGGCGAGGCGATCGCCGAGAACGGGCGGGTGATCGTAACCGGCTGCATGGGCGAGGAGGCCGACGTCATCCGCGCCCGTTTCCCGCAGGTCCTCGCGGTCACCGGCGCGCACCAGTACGAGGCTGTGGTGGAGGCGGTGCGCGAAGCTGCGCCGCCGAGCCAGGGACCGTTCGTCGACCTGGTTCCGCAGCCCGACGTCAAGCTGACCCCGCGTCACTACAGTTACCTCAAGATTTCCGAGGGCTGTAACCACTCCTGCGCGTTCTGCATCATTCCCCAACTGCGCGGCAGGCTCGCCAGCCGGCGGATCGACGCGGTGCTGCGCGAAGCGGAGAAGCTGGTCGCCGCCGGCACGAAGGAATTGCTGGTCATCAGCCAGGACACGAGCGCCTACGGTGTCGACACCCGGCACGAGCCGCGCAACTGGCATGGCCGCGAGGTGCGGGCCCACATGACCGATCTCGCGCGCGAACTCGGAACGCTGCGAACGCCCGAAGGCGAAATCCCCTGGACCCGGCTCCACTACGTCTATCCCTACCCGCACGTCGACGCGGTGATACCGCTGATGGCCGAGGGGCTGCTGACGCCCTATCTCGACATTCCGTTCCAGCATGCCAGCCCCAAGGTGCTGCGCGCCATGAAGCGTCCTGCGAACGAAGCGAGGGTGCTGGAACGCATCAAGGCATGGCGCGCGATCGCGCCCGACCTTACTATCCGCTCAAGTTTCGTCGTCGGCTTCCCCGGCGAAACCGAGGAGGATTTCACCTACCTGCTCGAATGGCTGGAGGAGGCCCAGCTTGACCGGGTGGGAGCGTTCCGCTTCGAACCCGTGGCCGGCGCACAGGCGAACGACCTGCCCGACCCGGTGCCGGAGGCGATCAAGGAAGAGCGCTACGCCCGCCTGATGGAAGTCACCGAACGCATCAGCGCCGCAAAGCTTGCCGCCAAGGTTGGTCGGACCCTTCCGGTGATCATCGACGAGATCGGCGAGCCGGACGAGGACGGCGATATCGGCGCGACCGCGCGTAGCCAGGCCGATGCCCCCGAGATCGACGGGCAGGTATTCCTGCGCAACGTTCCGTCATCGCTGAAGCAGGGCGATTTCGCGCAAGTTCTCGTCGAGGATGCCGATGCGCACGACCTCTACGGGGTCGTGACAGACTAGGCGCGCATAGTCCGCAGCGTCACGCTGCGCCGGGTAACCTCCATCGGCGCGATCGAGTGTTCCCAGCTTTCGCGCGCTTCGCCGGTGAGCAGGTAGAGCGAGCGCCGGGGCAATTTCGCGCGGCGCCGTTCGAAACCGCCGCCGGGCAACCTGCGGCGCAGCCGCAACACGGCGGGGGCCGACAGCGACAATCCCATGACCTCACCGTATTGCGGGCGGTCGCGATGCCAGCCGATTCCGGCGCCCGGATCGTACCGGATTACCAGCCCCTGGACGAATGGCGCCGGATCCCGGCCGACCTGAGGGGCCAGCTCGTCACGCAGGTCCCTGAGCCACCCCGGAAGTGGATCCGCCGGAACCGGGCGGGCACGCTGGTAGTCGTAGCCTGAACCAAAATTGGCCGTCAGTCTCTTGCCTTCCCACTGACCGAACTGGAACGGGGCGAGCGGCGCGGCATCGATCTCGGCTTCGATCGTTCGTTCCGTCACGGCGTCGATCGCGTTCTCGACGAACACGAGACCGGGAACCACCGGGGACGAGGCGAAGAGGCTCGGCTGGGCGACCATTCTGCCGGTGCATTTGGGGACGCCCGCCTCCTTCGCCAGCGCCAGCTCGCTTACGCCGGATCGGCGCTTTCCGCCGGCCCGGCCTGCTCGATCGCGCGCCCTTCCCCGTCGCGCAGGCGGCGCGGCTCGCGCACCGCGGTCGTCTCGATCAGGTCAAGTGCGCGCTGGGCCCGCTTGTAGCGGCGCGCATCGGCGAGCCATTGGGCGGCGCTCTCGGCGCCAGGCAGCTGCTCGACTTCGCCGATCGCCTTGTCGACCCGTCCGCTTTCCAGGAACATCCGTGCACGCTCGAGCCGCCGCGACGGTTGCGGCGAAGGAGTCGTCTCGCGGCGAATCACGAACAGGCTGGACAGCTCGTTCCTCAGCCGCGCGAAGGTGGGCTGCTTGCTGGTCGCCTTGAGTTCGGGCCCGAGCCCGTCGAGCCGGGCGAGGAGGACGTCGAGCGTGACCGGGTCGCGGGCGAACTCGATCACCGTCTGGACCGAATTGGGCTGGGCATCGCCGAAGCGCAGGCGGAGCTGGTCGCCGAGATAGCCGAGTTCGGCTCCCCGCTCGATCGCCCGTCGCGTCGCGAAGGCGATCAGGAGTCCTTCGGCCCGCGCCGCATTGCCCGCGGCGGCCTGTGCCTGGAGGTCGAGCCGGGCGATACGCTGCTCGGCGGCGGCAAGACGCTGGTCGATCCCGCCCTGGGTCTGTTCGACCCGTTCGACCGCGGCGGCAGCCCTGGCGGATTCGCTCGCGCTGGGGGTCGGGCTGGGCTCCGGCGCGGCACTTTCCAGCCCGACCGGATCGCCTGCGAAATCAATCTCGACGGGGTCGTCCTGTGCGAAAAAGCCCTTCCACGAAAGGTACCCGACCACCGATGCGCCCAGCAGGAACGACGCGAGCACCGCGAACAGGACCGGTTTGACGGATGGGCGGCCCCGCCCCGTGGACATTCTTTCTACCATTCGCTTCCCGTTTTCGGACCGGTCGTTCCGGCACGCCCCGGCCGGTCAATGGCACATGTCGGCGGCCAAGGCCAGAAGGGCGGAATCGGTCGTCTCGGCTGCGGTGCGGACCTCGCTCCACCCCGGCCCGGCCGCATGCGCGATGCGCACACCGAGTGCGGCGATGGCGATCCGTTCGCGGGCAATCGAGAGTCGTTCGCATTCGCGCGCGAAGTGCCGTGCCGCCTCGGCTGAATGGAGGAGCACCACGGCGCCCCTGCCCAGTGTGTCCACGGCCGCGTCGTCCAGAAGACAGGGCACGGCTCGATAGACGACCCGTTCGATCACCGTGACATCCGCGCCGGGGGCGAGGTCAACGCGCATTTCTCCGGCCAGACGCAGCAGCGTCGTCCCCCGTTCGGCCCGCTCGACGAGGCTCTGCAGCCCTCCCTGCCCGGTGCGAACGACACTGAACCCCGCTTCGCGCGCTGCGGCGGCCGTCCGCTCCCCCACTGCCCACACCGGCAGGTGGCGCACCGCGTCCAGACCCGAGCCGCCATGGCGAAATGCGTTCGCGCTGCCGACGAGCAGTGCATCGGCAGAAACCGGTCCATCCCCGTCCCACGGGACCGGCTCGATCGCGAACAATGGGGCCCCGACGGCTTCAAGGCCGCGCTCGCGCGCTGCTTCCAGCGTTTCCGAACACCCTGGCTCGGGCCGCAGGACGATCAAGGGCCGGCTCATGCGCTCCCGGCGAACAGCGCGCAGATGCCCGGCGTGGCGCGCGCCAACAGGTCCGCCGCGAGCCGGGGCGGCGCCTCGACATCTTCCGGCGTGAAGGTGGCGGTGCCTTCGACCTTCTCAGCCCCGTCGGCGCTGTAGAGCGCAGCGGTCAGCGCGATTGCCGCGCCCTGGTTGCGGGTGAGGACGGCGACGGGCGAATGGCACGTACCCCCCAGCGCGGCGAGCAACGCCCTCTCCGCTTCGACTGCCGCACGGCTGGGCGCGTGGTCGAGCGCGCGGAGGAAAGCCCGGCTCCGGTCGTCGTCGGAGCGGCACTCGATCGCGATCGCGCCCTGCGACGGCGCAGGAAGCCATTCGTCGAGTTCGAGCGGCGTGCCGACGCCCGTTTCGCCGAGCCGTTCCAGCCCTGCCGCGGCGAGCAGCGTGATGTCGGCTTCGCCCGCCGCCAGCTTGGCGATGCGGGTTGCGACGTTGCCGCGAAACGGCACGATGGTGACGTCGGGGCGGCGATGGAGCATCTGCGCGGCCCGCCGCGGCGCACTGGTTCCGACCCGCGCTCCGCGCGGTATCCCCGAAATGCTCGATGCGCCCACCAGCACGTCGCGCACGTCCGCCCGCGGAAGGACGGCAGCGACAACCAGCGATTGAGGACGGAGCGTCTCGACGTCCTTGAGCGAGTGGACTGCACCGTCGATTTGCCCCTCGTCAAGCCAGGCGTCGAGTTCCCTGGTCCAGAGCGCCTTGCCGCCAATCTCCGCAAGCGGACGATCCTGGATGCGATCGCCGCTGGCGATCACAGGGACCAGCTCGACATCGTCCTCGCGCCACCCGTGCGCGGCGCAGAGTCTGGCGCGCGCCTCGTTGGCCTGCGCCATGGCAAGCGGCGAACGGCGGGTGCCGAGGCGGAGTTTAGGGGCGGAAGTCATCGGGCGGCGCTTGCCGTAGCCAAGCAAATGCCTAAGGGAAAGCGCGATGGGCGTGGTCCTGGGCATTGAATCAAGCTGCGACGAAACCGCGGCCGCGCTCGTCGCCGGCGATCGCACGATCCTTGCGCAGCGCATTGCCAGCCAGGACGAAGCGCACGCGCCCTTTGGCGGTGTGGTGCCCGAAATCGCCGCGCGCGCGCACGTCGAACGCCTTGCCCCGATGATTGCCGCGGTACTCGGCGACGCGGGCGTCGCGCTGTCGGACCTGGATGCCGTGGCCGCCACCGCCGGCCCCGGCCTCATCGGCGGAGTCATGGTGGGCCTCGTCAGCGCAAAGGCTCTGGCGATGGCCGCCGATGTCCCTCTGCTCGCGATCAACCACCTCGAAGGGCACGCGCTTTCGCCGCGGCTGGCCGATCCGGCGCTCGAGTTTCCCTACGCGCTTCTGCTCGTCTCGGGCGGACATTGCCAGATCCTGCGTATCGACGGCGTAGGCCGCTATCGGCGGCTCGCGACGACCATCGACGACGCGCTTGGGGAAGCGTTCGACAAGACCGCCAAGATCCTCGGTCTCGGCTTTCCCGGGGGGCCGGCGGTCGAACGGCTTGCTCACAACGGTGACGCGGCCGCCGTTCCGCTGCCACGCCCCCTCTTCGGCAGCGCCGAGCCGCATTTCAGCTTCGCCGGGCTCAAGAGCGCGGTCGTGCGCGCGCACGAGAGCGGCCGATACGCGCCGGCGGACATCGCGGCGAGTTTCCAGCAGGCCGCGATCGACTGCATCGTCGATCGCCTGGAGCGGGCGCTCGACGGGATCGAGCCGGTCGGCTCGCTCGTCGTCGCGGGCGGGGTCGCCGCCAATGCGTCCGTCCGCGCGGCGCTCGAAACCGTGGCGGCCGGCCGTTCGCTCGCCTTCTCGGCGCCGCCGCCCTCGCTGTGCACCGACAACGCGGCGATGATCGCCTGGGCAGGCCACGAGCGGCTCGCGGTCGGCATGGCCGCCGATCCGCTCGACGTCGCGGCCCGGCCTCGCTGGCCGCTCGACCCGTCAGCCGAGCCGGTGCGCGGCGCGGGAGTGAAGGCATGAGGCTCGGCGTGCTGGGAGCCGGTGCGTGGGGCACTGCGCTTGCCCAGATGCTTGCCTCGGACGGCCGCGAGGTCCTGCTTTGGGCTCGCGAGGCCGAACTGGTCGAAGAGATAAATACGGCGCGCTCCAACAGCCTGTTCCTGCCCTCTGCGAAGCTCGCGCCCTCGATCCGCGCGACGGGCGACCTTGCCGACATGGCGCCGCTCGATGGCCTTCTCGTCGTGACCCCCGCCCAGCACATGGCGGCGGTGCTCGGAGCCATGCCGGCCCATCCGCGCGACCTCGTGCTCTGCTCCAAGGGGATCGAGGCGGGGACCGGACGTCTGATGAACCATGTAGCGCGCGAGGCCGCGCCGGCGTCCGAGATCGCGGTGCTGTCCGGACCGACGTTCGCGCACGAGGTTGCCGACGGCCTGCCGACCGCCGTGACGCTCGCCTGCGGCGGGGGCGAGGCGCAATGGGACCGCCTTTCGGAAGCGATCGCGCGGCCAGCCTTTCGTCCATACTATTCCGACGACGTCACTGGCGCGGAAATCGGCGGAGCGGTCAAGAATGTGCTGGCGATCGCCTGCGGGGTGGTCGACGGACTCCGGCTCGGCCAGAACGCCCGCGCCGCGCTGATCGCCCGAGGCTATGCCGAGATGATGCGTTTCGGCGAAGCGCTGGGCGCCGAGCGCGATACGCTGGCGGGCCTGTGCGGGCTTGGCGACCTCGTGCTCACCTGCACCTCGACCTCGAGCCGCAACTTCAGCCTCGGCAAGGCTTTGGGTGAAGGCGGCGACCCGGCGGCGCTGATGGCCGACCGGCGCACCGTGGCCGAGGGGGCACACACCGCCCCCATCCTGACCGAACTCGCCGCGCGGCACGGCGTCGCGATGCCCATCGTCACCGCCGTCTATCGCCTTCTGCACGGCGCTCCGGCGCGCGAGATCGTCGCCGAACTGCTTGCCCGCCCGCTTGCCGCGGAAAGCGACGCGTGAACCCCGCAGCTCCGCGGTCCGACCAGGGCGACATTGCCGCGCTCGCCAAGGGCGGCCGGACGAACTTCCTGGGCTTCCTCATTCGCCTCGCAGGGATGCTGCCATTCCTGTTCATCGCCGGCCGCCTATACGGTGCGGCAGCGCTGGGACGCTACGCCTCGGCGCTGGTCGTGGTCGAGATCATCGGCCTCGTGTGCTCGATGGGCGAGAAGCGTGGCCTAGCGCAGCGACTGACCGACGCGCCTGACGTCCATCCCGCCAACGTCGTGTTCGACGGTATGATCGTCGCCGTCCTTGCGGGGCTGGCTGCGGCGGCGTTCTTCTGGCTCGTGCCGGCGCCGATGTTCCCGAGCGGGCAGTACACCGACCTCGACCTTCTCATCGTGCTGGCGATCCCCGGCTACGCGCTGACCGAGATCGTACTGGCGGCGCAGGCCTATCGCTTCGACATCGGGACCACGGTGCGCGCGCGCTCGATCGTGTTGCCGTGGACCCTCTCGCTATCGGCGTTGGCGTTCTATTTCATCATTCCCGAATCGGGCCTTTCGATGGCCTATCTCGCGTCGATCTACGCGGGTCTGGCAACAGGCCTTTGGTCGTTCCTCAGGACCTATGGGCTGCCCCGGCATTGGCGTCCCGACCTCGGGACGATGAGCCGCCTGACCGTACGCGCGATGCCGCTGGCGACCGCTGACGCGATCGAGTGGGGCACGCGGCGGCTCGACATCTTCATCCTCGGCCTGTTCGCCGTGCCAAGCGCGGTGGGCGTGTATTACGTCGCCCAGCAGGTCGCCTCGTTGCCGCAGAAGCTCAAGACCAGTTTCGAGCCGATCCTCGGCCCGGTCATCACCCGCAACCTCAAGGACAAGAACTACCCCGCCATCGCACGGCAGGTGTGCCAGGTCGGATTCTGGATCGTCGCCGCGCAGGCGGGTATCGCCCTCGCGCTCGGCATTCCCGGCGAAGCCGTGATGGGTCTTGTGGGCCCCAATTTCGTCGGGGGTACCGGCGCTCTCGCGTTCCTGCTGGCGGCCGAAGTTGTCGCCGCGACCGCCGTCGTGTCGGAGGCAGCGTTGATCTACGTTGCGCGGGTCAGGAACCTCGTCATCTCGGTCGCCACGATCGCGCTTCAGGGTTTGCTCACGGTTGCCGCGATGATCGCGATCGATCGGCTGGGTCTTGGCGAGAACTACAAGGCGGCGGCGGCCGCGGCCGCCCTGATGCTCGCGCTGGGCACCGCTTCGATCGTCAAGTCCCGCCTTCTGTCAGGCATCCTCGGTGAACGGATCAACAACTGGCGCTGGGCGCTGGTCTGGGCCGCAGCGCCCGCGATTCTCGTGGGTTGGGTCGCGGTGCGCCTCCCGGAGTGGGCCGAGCTCGCGTTCGGAATTCCCGCGATACTGCTCGCCTACGGCGCGGTAATCTGGCGTTACGGCTTTGGACCCGAGGACCGCGTGCTGTTCCGCCGCAACCTCGAACACCCGCCCGAATCCTCCGCAACTCCCAACACGAAGGATCTCCGCTCATGAACGAATTCGTTTCCGCCAACTGGCCATTGATCGTGATCGGCGCGGTGATCGCGCTGGCCGTGCTGTGGTGGGTCCTGATGGCGACGCGCCGCACCCGGGTGGCTGTCGACCGCCGCGACACGCTCGACGAGGGCGCGGCGCGCGCCGCGCGAAACGAGGCGCTGATCGATGCCGCGCCAGCGGCGACGGGGTCGGCCGCACCCATTCCGCCCGCGACGCCCGCGGCAGTGGGAGGCGCAGGCGTGGCGGTAGCGACCGCCGCCGAGGACGCGCAGATGGCCGCTGCCGAGGGCGACGACCTCACCCGGATCAAGGGACTGGGACCCAAGCTCGCCGCCACGCTCGGCGATCTCGGCGTGACCCGGTTCGCGCAGATCGCCGCGTGGAGCGATGCCGACATCGATCGCATCGACGCCCGGCTGGGCCGGTTCCAGGGACGCATACGGCGCGATTCCTGGGTCGAGCAGGCAAGGCTTCTCGCCGCCGGCGATGTCGACGCGTTCCAGCAGCGGTTCGGTGCCCGCTAGTCGAGAGGGGAACCTTTCACCTTCGCATAAGTTAATCTCCGTCGATTTCTATCTCACGCGGAGGTTAGCCCATGTCCCAGCGCGTTCTTGTTGCCGAAGATGAGCTGATCATCGGATTCGACCTGCGCGATACGGTCGAGGAAGCGGGTTTCGAGGTCGAAGGGCCCTACGACACGACGCAATCGGCAATAGACGCGATCGACCGGCGCAGGCCCGACCTTGCGATCCTCGACATCAAGCTCGAGGACGGCGAAGTATATCCCCTCGCCGAAAAGCTGATGGCAGCGAACGTGCCGGTGATCTTTCACTCCGGCAACGTCGGGCCGGACGAGGTATCGGAGCGGTTCCCCAAGGCTCTGGCTCTGGCCAAGCCGTGCCCTCCCGACCGGATTATCGCAACCATGCAGGAAGCTCTCGCCGCCGCCTGACGGCAAGCCGCGCGAAGGGCGGGCTTGCGTAGCGCGCGTGTCGCTGCGAAGGCAGCGGGCATGACATCTTTCGACTGGCAGGATCCGCTCGCCCTCGACGCTCAGCTCAGTGAAGAGGAGCGCATGATCCGCGACGCCGCGCACGCGTTTGCGCAGGACGAACTCCAGCCGCGCGTGATCGAGGCCTTCGCCCATGAAATCGACGCGCCTGAGCTGTTCCCGCTGATGGGCCGTGCCGGCCTGCTCGGCGCGACGGTTCCCGAGGAGTATGGCGGCGCCGGGGCCAATTACGTGTCCTACGGCCTCATTGCGCGCGAGATCGAACGGGTCGATTCGGGGTACCGCTCGATGGCGAGCGTGCAGTCCAGCCTCGTGATGTACCCGATCCACGCCTACGGTTCGGAAGAGCAACGCCGGAAATATCTGCCCGGGCTCGCCAGCGGCGAGTTGATCGGCTGCTTCGGCCTGACCGAACCGGACGCCGGGTCGGATCCCGGGTCGATGCGCACCTACGCGAAGAAGGACGGCGACGGATATTCGCTGTCGGGCAGCAAGACCTGGATAAGCAACTCTCCCTTCGCCGACGTGTTCGTGGTCTGGGCGAAGAGCGAGGCGCACGGCGGCGCGATCCGGGGCTTCGTTCTCGAAAAGGGGATGACCGGGCTTTCCGCGCCCAAGATCGACAACAAGCTGTCGCTGCGTGCCAGCACCACCGGCATGATCGTGATGGACGAGGTGAAGGTCGGCGCCGACGCGCTGCTGCCCGAGGTCCAGGGGCTGAAAGGTCCGTTCGGCTGCCTCAACCGCGCGCGCTACGGCATTTCGTGGGGCGCGATGGGCGCGGCGGAATTCTGCCTCGAGGCGGCGCGCCAGTACGGCCTCGACCGCCAGCAATTCGGCGTCCCGCTGGCGTCGAAGCAGTTGTACCAGCTGAAGCTCGCCGACATGATGAGCGAGATCGCGCTCGGCCTCCACGCGAGCTTGCGCGTCGGCCGGCTGATGGACGCGCACGAGTTCGCGCCCGAGATGATCTCGATCGTGAAGCGCAACAATGTCGGCAAGGCGCTCGAAATTGCCCGCAAGGCGCGTGACATGCACGGCGGCAACGGGATCAGCGGCGAATACCAGGTTATCCGTCACATGGTGAACCTCGAGACGGTCAACACCTACGAGGGCACCCACGATGTCCACGCGCTGATCCTCGGCCGCGCGATCACCGGCATCCCGGCATTCTGACGCAGCGGCCCCCGATCCGCGGGGTTGGTTTCGCGTGCAACCGGCCGTAGGGAGAGGCCATGCGGCTCCACGCCTATTTTCGCAGTTCGACCAGCTACCGGCTGCGCATCGCGCTCAACCTCAAGGGGCTCGACTACCAGATCGAGCCGGTCAACCTGCTCAAGTCCGAGCAGCGCGACGAAGCCTACCGCGCGCGCAACCCGTTCGCCGGCGTACCGATGCTCGAGGCGGGCGGCCGCGACCGCGCGCAGTCGCTGGCAATCATCGAATGGTTGGACGAGGCCTATGCGGACCGGCCCCTGCTTCCCCCCGACGTCGAGGACCGCTTCACCGTACGCGAGCTCGCCTACGGCATCGCCAGCGAAATTCACGCCGTCAACAACCTGCCGGTTCTGAAGTACCTGAAGGACCCCCTCGGCCATTCGCAGGAAGAGATCGACGCGTGGTATCGCCACTGGCTGGCCAAGACGTTCGTTCCTGTCGAGCAGCGGCTCGACCAGATCGGAACGGGGCAATTCCTCCTCGATGCCCCGGGACTCTTCGAAGTCGTCCTGATCCCCCAGATGTACAACGCGCGCCGGTTCGAGTTCGACTTCACCGACTTTCCGCGAATGACTGCGATCGAAGCCGCGTGCCTTCCCCTGCCCGCGTTTGTGCGGGCCCATCCCGACAACCAGCCAGACACCCCCAAGGAAAGCTGATCCGACCATGAAACTCGCCAGCCTCAAGCACGGCCGCGACGGCAAGCTCGTCGTCGTATCGAAGGACCTCACCCGCTACTGCGCGGCCGACAACATCGTGCCCACGATGCAGGCCGCGCTCGACGACTGGGAGCGGGTGGCGCCGCACCTCGAAGCGCTTTACCGCGATGTCGAGCACCAGGCCGTCCCCTGCCAGCGGTTCCATGAACACGATGCGGCCTCGCCGCTCCCGCGCGCATTCCAGTGGGCCGACGGCAGCGCCTACATCAACCACGTCGAACTCGTCCGGAAGGCGCGCGGTGCCGAAGTGCCCGAGAGCTTCTATCACGACCCCCTGATGTACCAGGGCGGCAGCGACGGCTTCCTCGCCCCCCGCGATCCGATCCCGCTCAAGGACACGGCATGGGGCTGCGACATGGAGGGCGAGATCGCGTGCATCGTCGACGACGTCCCGATGGGCGTATCGAGCGAGGAAGCCGCGGGTCACATCAAGTTGCTGATGCTGGTCAACGACGTATCGCTGCGCGGCCTGATTCCGGACGAGCTGGCCAAGGGTTTCGGATTCTTCCAGTCAAAGCCGGCGAGCGCGTTCTCTCCAGTCGCCGTGACGCCCGACGAACTGGGTGATGCGTGGTCGAACAGCCTCATTCACCTGCCGCTGATGGTCGATTACAACGGCGAGCCGTTCGGCCGCGCCAACGCCGCGCAGGAAGCGACTTTCACCCTCGCCGACCTCGTCGCACACGCGGCGAAGACCCGCGACCTGTGTGCCGGGACGATCATCGGATCGGGCACGGTCAGCAACAAGGGCGCCGATGGTGGCGCGGGCAAGCCGGTCAGCGAGGGTGGTGCCGGCTACTCGTGCATCGCGGAAATCCGCATGATCGAGACGATCGCCGGCGGGCAGCCCAAGACGCGCTTCATGCAGCCGGGTGACACCGTCTCGATCGAGATGCGCGATGCCGGGGGCCATTCGGTGTTCGGCAAGATCGAACAGGAAGTCGTCGCCGCCTGACGCTCCAAGGCGGCGCTTGCATCGCGAAGTTTTCGAACACATGGTATCTCCCTTGCAAGGGGAGAGACAAGCATGGCCGATCCGTTCGATCTATCCGGCAAAGTCGCCGTCGTAACCGGTTCGTCCCGCGGCATAGGCCGGTCGATCGCCGAGCACCTCGCCCGGCGCGGCGCAAGGGTCGTCATCTCGAGCCGCAAGCAGGACGCCTGCGAAGACGTGGCCCGGGCGATCAACGACGAATGCGGCAACGGATCGGCGATGGCCATCGCCGCGAGCATCTCTTCGAAGGACGCCCTCCGGCAACTTGTCGAGCGGACCCGCGAAGCGTTCGGCCCGGTCGACATCCTGGTCTGCAACGCGGCCTCGAACCCGCATTACGGGTCGCTCGACACGATCGAGGACGGGATGTTCGAGAAGACGCTGGCGAACAATGTCCTGTCCAACCACTGGCTGATCCAGATGGTCCTGCCCGACATGCGCGCGAAGAAAGACGGCGCGATCGTAGTCGTCAGTTCGATCGGAGGCTTGCGCGGCTCGACCGTGCTTGGCGCCTACACCATTTCCAAGGCCGCCGACATCCAGCTCGTGCGCAACTACGCGGTCGAGAACGGCAGGCACGGCATCCGCGTCAACGGCATCGCGCCCGGCCTGGTCAGAACAGATTTCGCTCGTGCGCTCTACGAGAATCCCGAGGCGGAAAAAGCCGCCGTCGCGCGCACGCCGATGGGCCGACTGGGGGAACCCGACGATATCGCCGGCCTGGCGGTCTTCCTCTCGAGTCCCGCGGCCAGCTGGATGACCGGGCAGACGGTGGTGGTGGACGGCGGGACCACCGTCTGAGTCTTGTCGCCTTTCCAAAAACGGGTATGCTCGAATCGGCGAGACCCGTTAAGGCGTCCGCGCGGGAGGGACACCGATGGCGTGGGATTTCGAGACCGACCCCGATTTCCAGGCAAAACTCGACTGGATGGCCGAATTCATCGACGAGAAGGTCGAGCCGCTCGGCCATCTCGGGATTCATCCCTATGACGTGAAGAACCCGCGCCGCAACGCGCTCGTGCGCCCGCTGCAGCAGGAGGTCAGGGAAAAGGGCCTGTGGGCCTGTCACCTCGGCCCGGACCTGGGCGGACAGGGGTACGGCCAGGTCAAGCTCGGTCTCATGAACGAACTGATCGGGGGGGCGGCCTTCGCGCCGATCGTATTCGGTTGCCAGGCGCCCGACACCGGCAACGCCGAGATCATCGCGCACTACGGCACGCCCGAGCAGAAGGAGCAATATCTCCAGCCGCTGCTCGACAACCGGATCGTCAGCGCGTTCTCCATGACCGAACCGCAGGGCGGGTCGGACCCGACGAATTTCGTCACCCGCGCGACACAGGACGGCAACCACTGGAAGATTAACGGCGAGAAGTGGTTCTCGACCAACGGCAAATGGGCCGACTTCCTGATCGTCATGGCGGTGACCGATCCCGAGGCGCCGCGGCACGAGCGGATGAGCATGTTTATCGTTCCCGTGGACACCCCCGGCGTCGAGATCGTCCGTAACGTCGGCGTCTACGGGCAAGCGGACGGAAGCGAGAGCTACGTCCGCTATACCGACGTGCGCGTCCCCGCCGACCACCTGCTCGGAAAGCGCGGCGGGGCCTTCGCCATCTCGCAGACGCGGCTGGGCGGCGGGCGCGTTCACCACGCGATGCGCACGGTGGGCAACTGTCGCAAACTGCTCGAAGGGATGAGCCGCCGCGCGGTCAGCCGCACCACGCGCACGGGTACCCTGGCGGATTTCCAGGCCGTCCAGTTCGACATTGCCGACAGCTACATCGAACTCGAGCAGTTCAAGCTGTTCGTGCTCAAGACCGCGTGGGCGATCGACAAGCACAACGACTATCGCAAGGTCCGCAAGGACATCGCCGCGATCAAGGCACTGATGCCCAAGGTTTACGCCGACATCGCCAAACGTTGCATCCACATTCACGGCTCGCTCGGCGTGTCGAACGAGATGCCGTTCGTCGGCGGGCTGATCGCGGCGATGGTCATGGGCATCGCCGACGGTCCGACCGAGGTGCACAAGGTGACCGTGGCGAAGCAGCACCTCAAGGCGTACCGCGACGTCAAGGACCCCGTCTTTCCGGACTACTCGCTGCTCAGCCGCCGGGCTCTTGCGCAGGAGCTTTACCCCGATCCGGTGGGCGAGATCGCCGATGCGGCGGAGGCGGTCGCTTGATCCCGCCCGACGCGCCCAAGCTCGGCCTCGGCACGCGCATCGGCTACGGCGCCGGGTCGATGGCCAACGGCATCAAGTCGGCCGCGTTCTCGAGCTACCTGATGCTGTATTTCAATCAGGTAGTGGGCGTGCCGGCCGCGATCGTCGGCACCGCACTCGCCATGACCCTGCTGGTCGATGCCGTCGTCGACCCGTTTCTGGGCCGGTGGGCCGACGTCACCCGGTCGCGGTGGGGTCGGCGGCACCCGTTCATGTACGCGGCCGCGCTGCCGACGACTGTATTCTTCTTCCTTACATGGTTTCCGCCCGACGGGCTCAGCCATGTCCAGCTGGGCTGGTGGATCTTCGGACTCGCCGCAGCGACCCGCGCCTCGATCAGCGCCTTCGAGATCAACGCCGCGGCGATGAATCCGGAACTTACTCCGGTCTATACCGAGCGCACGAGGCTGTTTTCGCTGCGCTACTGGTTCGGATATGCCGGTGCCTATGGCTTCACCTCGTTCAGCCTGGCGTTCATTTTCGTCGAGAGCGAGGCCTTCCCGCGAGGCCAGCTCAACCCGGAAAGCTACGTCGGCTTCGCCTCACTCGGCGCCGCGCTGATCTTCGTGGCGATCGTCGTGTGCGCCGCTTCCACCCACAACCGGATTCCCTATATGCGGCAGGCGGCCGGACAGGCGGGCGATCCGCGAATGCCGCTATCGCAGCATCTGCGCGAAATGTTCGCGGCGTTCCGCAACCGGGGCTTCCTGGCGATCTTCGGCTTCGGCGTGTTCAAATACACGGCGATCGGGCTCTACAGCGCCACGACCCTTTATTTCGGCACCTACCTCTTCAAGCTCAATACGGCCCAGTTGGCCCTTCTCACGCTAGACAGCTTCGTCGCCGCCACGCTCGCCGCACCGCTCGCTCCGGTCATGTCTAACTGGCTCGGCAAGCGCGCCAGCTCGATGATCTTCGCAGTGCTCGGGGTCTCGATCGGCCTGACCCCGCTGCTCCTTTCGTATCTCGACCTGTTCTTCGTTCCGGGCGACGCGCTCCTGGTCCCGGTCCTGTTCCTGATCGGCGCGGTCTACGGGTCGATGGTCGCCATCTCGCTGATCAACACCAGCTCGATGCTCGCCGACGTCGTGGAGGACAGCGAGGTCGAGACGGGCACCCATTCGGCGGGCACGTTCTTTTCCGCGTCCAGCTTCATGCAGCAGTGTTCGAACGCGCTCGGGATCTTTGCCGCAGGACAGGTGCTCGCCGCATCGTCGTTTCCGGAAAAGGCCGATCCGGCGACGCTCGATCCCGCAGTGGTCGACAGTCTCCTGATCCACTATATCCCGACGTCGATCGGTCTGTGGACGATCGGCGCACTGATCCTGATGTTCTACCCGATCACGCGCGCCCGCCACGAGCGCAACGTGGAAATCCTGCGCGCCCGCGAGGCCGAGGCGCGCGAACAGCAGCAGCGCGACGCCCCGCTGGGCGCCCCGGCGCGATGAACCACTGAGGAGAAAGATGATGGCGACCCTGGCCGAACCGAAGGAAGCGAGCGCCGACGAGGCCTTTCGCGAAGAAGTGCGCGCGTTCCTTGCCGGGAACTTCCCGCCCGAGCTCAAGGGAAAAGGGAACGCGCTGGCCAGCGTGGAAGGCCCGACCAAGGAGACCGATCTCCAGAAGAAATGGCGCGAAGCCATGGGCAGCCGCGGCTGGGGCACGCCCACCTGGCCGAAGGAATACGGCGGCGGCGGCCTGTCGAAGAAGCAGGCGCGCATCCTCCAGGAGGAAATGGCCAGGGCGGGCGCTTACAACCCGATCGGCGGCATGGGGGTGATGATGTTCGGCCCTACCCTGCTCGAGTACGGGAGCGAGGAGCAGAAGAAGGAGCACATCCCGCCGATCTGCCGCGGCGAGATTCGCTGGTGCCAGGGTTACTCCGAACCCAACGCGGGGTCCGACCTCGCCAACCTGCAGACCTTCGCCGAGGACAAGGGGGATCACTACCTCGTCAACGGCCAGAAGACCTGGACCAGCGGCGGCCAGTGGGCCGACAAGTGCTTCGCGATCGTCCGCACCGACAGGAGCGACAAGCACAAGGGCATCAGCTTCATGCTGATCGACATGGATTCGCCCGGCGTCGAAGTGCGCCCGATCCAGATGATCAGCGGCATGAGCCCGTTCTGCGAAACGTTCTTCACCGACGTGAAGGTGCCAAAGACTAACCTCGTCGGCGAGGAAGGCCAGGGCTGGACGATCGGCAAGCGATTGCTCCAGCATGAGCGGACCAACCTGTCGGGCGGCGGCGGCCTCGCCTCGCTGATGGGATCGAGCCTTGCCGACATGGCGAAGAAATACCTCGAGACCGACGGCGAAGGCCGGATCGTCGATGCGATCCTGCGCGACCGGATCGCCGATTTCGAGATCCGCTGGCAGTCGTTCCTGCTGACCGCGCGCCGCGCGGTCGAGGAAAGCAAGGCCGCCGGCGGGGTCAGCGAGATCAGCTCGGTGCTGAAGAAGCTCGGCACCAAGCTCGGCCAGGAACGCGCAGAGCTGACGATCGAGATCATGGGCATGCAGGGTCTCGGCTGGGAAGGCGAAGGCTTTACCGACGCCGAGCTTGCCGGCGTGCGCGCCTGGCTCTTCGGCAAGGCGACGACGATCTACGGCGGGTCGACCGAGATCCAGAACAACATCATCGCCAAGCGCGTGCTCGGCATGCTGGACCACCAGTAAGGCCGGCAGGACAAGGGAGCGAGAAACATGGCTGTCCTCAACGAAGAACAGGAAATGCTGCGCGACATGGCGCGCGACTGGGCGACCAACGAGAGTCCGGTGGCCGCGTTCCGCAAGGTCCGCGCCGACAAGCCCGCCGAAGGGTATTCCCCGCAGGCGTTCCAGACGATGGCGCAGATGGGCTGGACCGGTATCGTCATTCCCGAGGAATACGGCGGAAGCGATTTCGGCTGGATGAGCGCGGGTCTCGTGGTCGAGGAACTCGGCAAGACCCTCACCGCCAGCCCCTTGGTCGCGACGACCCTGGCAGCAAGCGCGATCGTGATCGGCGGGTCCGACGAGCAGAAGGCGAAGTGGCTGCCGAAACTGGCGAGCGGCGAAGTCGTCGGCACGCTCGCCATCGACGAATCCGCGCGCCACGATGGCAAGATCTCGGCCAAGGTCGACGGCGGCAAGCTGTCGGGCACCAAGGCCTTCGTCCACGAAGCGCACGGTGCCTCGCTGTTCGTGGTGGCGGCATCGGACGGGCTCTACCTCGTCGAGAATGGCGACGGCGTTTCGCTGTCCGACCGCAAGCTGACCGACCAGCGCAGCCACGCCCAGGTGACGTTCGACGGTGCCGCGGCGGACAGGCTGGCTGGCGGCGGCGAGGACCTTCTCGACAAGGTCCTCGACCGGGCGCGCATCCTGACTGCGGCAGAGATGCTTGGCATGGCGCAGCAGGTATTCGACGTGACGCTCGATTACCTGAAGCAGCGCGTCCAGTTCAACCAGGTGCTCGCCAGCTTCCAGGCGCTGCAACACCGGATGGCGGACCTGTTCGGCGATCTGGCGATGATGCGCAGCGCGGTCGAGGGTGGTTTGGACGCGCTCGATTCCGGGTTCGGCGTGCCCCGCGCCGCCGCGATCGCCAAGGCCGAAGCCAACCGCGTGCTGCATGTGATGAGCCGCGAGGGCATCCAGCTCCACGGCGGCATCGGCATGACCGATGAATACGACATCGGCTTCTACCTCAAGCGCGCCCGCGTGCTCGAGGCAAGCTGGGGTTCGAGCGGGTTCCTCAGGGACCGCTTCGCCCGGCTGGCGGGCTACTGAATTCGGTAGAACCCATACAGGACAGCGCCCTCGCCGATCCCGGCGAGGGCGACTCGTTCGTTCGCCACGCGCGGTTCGTGCAGGGGAACCTGCGGCGCAACTACACCGCGAACATGATCCACGGCATCCTCGGGATGACCGGGTTCCGGCTGATCTATGCGCCCACGATCATCCCTGCCTACCTGCTGGCCATCACCGGCAGCCCCGCCGCCGTCGGTCTGGGCACCGCCCTGCTCCAGCTCGGCGCCACGGTCTCGCCGATTCTCAGCGGCGCGAGGATCGAGCACCGCAGCCATATCCTGCCCTATTCGATCAGGGTGGGATCGATGATGCGGGTCGCCATCCTTGGCCTCGCAATTGCCGGCTGGACGCTGACGGGCAGCGCGCTCGTGTGGGTAACGCTCGGCCTGTTCCTGTTCCTCGGGTTCTTCAACGGCGCGCAGCGGGTCGCATTCCAGATGCTCATGGCCAAGGTCATCCCCATCGACCGGCGCGGGCGGCTGCAGGGCTATCGCAACCTGGCGGGAGGGCTGATCGCCGCCGCGCTCGCGTGGGTCGCGGGGCATTATTTCATCGCGGGCGAGTGGCTCGGCAATGGCTACGCGACGACGTTTCTGTTCGCGTTCGTCCTGACCAGCGCGGGGTTGCTTGTGCTCCAGACGATGATCCGCGAACCCGCTGCACCGGCCTCCCGTCCGGTCATCCCTCTGCGCGAACGTATCCGGCAATTCCCGCAGCTGCTCGAGGACAAGGACTTTGCCCGGTTCATCGGCGCGCAGGCGCTGGCGACCGCCATCCGGATCGGCGGGCCGTTCTGGACGGTCTACGCCGGGCAGAGGCTGGGCTTAAGCGGCGCGCTGATCGGCGGGCTGAGCCTCGCGTTTCTCGGGGCGGACACCATTTCCAACCTGCTGTGGGGCGGGATGGGAGACCGCCTGGGCTTTCGCATAGTGTACATCCTCTCGCTCGTGTCGGTGATCGCAGGCGTGGGTCTGCTGACGGTCTCGGCCACGGCCGCGCCGATCTATCTGGCGTTCGTCCTTCTCGGGGCCGGAGGCTCGGGCTGGATGCTGGCCTCGACGACCATGGTGCTCGAATTCGGCGCGCACGAGGACATTCCGATGCGGCTGGCGTTCGTGACCACCGCCGAAGGCTTCGTCGCCGCCGCCGGCCCGGTGCTGGCGGGACTGCTGGTAGCGGTCGCGGGCTTCACGCCGCTGTTCACGCTGGTGCTTTTGGCACTGGTCGCCGCGCTCGGGCTGATGACCTTCGCGGTGCGCGAGCCGCGAACGAGGTAGAACTTTGGTTAGGGTCCAAGGGTTTGGTCGTTGCACAATTCCAACATCGCAACATTATTACCCGCACACCGAGAGAAAATCGCCCATATCAGCTTGACAGCAGGGCCTCGTTGACATTCAATTTCGAGAAACGGGTATCCCGCCTCAAAGGGCGGCATCAGACAAGTCCGTGTCACAGGAGAGGAAACCGATGACCAAGACAGCTTTGCGTCACACCTGCGCCTGCCTCGCGCTCAGCGCCGGCATGGTGGGCATACCGGCCGTTGCGCAGACGGCCGAAGACGGCCAGGTGGACGAACGCCAGATCGTCGTTACCGGCACCCTCATCCGCGGCACTCCGGAAGATGCCGCGCTTCCCGTCGACGTCAGCACGGCGGAAGAACTGACCGCCGCGGGCGTGACCAACCCGCTCGAATTCATCAAGGACCTGCCCTCCAGCGGCGCGGTTCTGGGCGATTCCAACCAGTTCTCGACCGCCAGCCAGGGTTTCCAGGGCAACGGGTCGATCAACCTCAGGAACCTCGGCGCACAGCGTACGCTGGTGCTGTTCAACGGCCGCCGCTTCATTCCCGCGCCGGGTGACGGGTTTGCCGATACGAACCTGATCCCGCTGTTCGCGCTCGACCGGATCGAAATCCTCAAGGACGGCGCGGCCGCGACCTACGGCTCAGACGCGATCGGCGGCGTCGCCAACTTCATCACCAAGAGCCGGTTCGACGGCATCCAGCTCAACGGCGACTACAAGTTCGTCGACGGGTCGGACGACGATTACAACGCCAGCATTCTCGTCGGAAAGAACTTCGGCGGGTTCAACATCCTCGCCGGGTTCGGCTGGCAGCACCGCAGCGAACTGCAGGCCCGCAAGCGCGACTTCATCACCGACGTGCCCTACCAGGTGAACCCGTCGGGCTGGTCGACCCTGGGCAATCCCGGCAGCTACCTGCCGCGCGCGGGTGCGACGCCGGTGTCGGGTGTGACGCTTGACGGCAACCAGCTCAACATCTGCAATACGCTCGGCGGTTTCCAGTCCACGACCGGACCAAACGGCACAGGCAGCCCGATTTGCCGTTTCACCTTCGTCCCGTTCGACAACCTCGTCGAGAAGACCAATCGCTACCAGGCTTACCTGCAGGCCGACGCCGAGCTGTCGGACAACCTGCGGTGGCACGCCGAGGCGCTCTGGGCGCATTCGCTGCTCCCGCGGCTGCGTTATTCGCCGTCGTTCCCGCCAACCCAGGGGCCGCGTGGCCCCGGCAGCGTGGGCGCATTCACCGTGCCGAGGGCCAACCCGGGATTCCAGGGCTTCATCAACCAGAGCTATCCGGCAGGCAGCGCGGCCTTCAACACGGTCAACAATCTCGCCACGAACGCCCTCATCATCCTGTTCCGCCCGTTCGGCGTGGGCGGCAATCCGGCGACCGACGAACTGGGTAGCCAGTTCGGGCGCGCCGAGGACGATGCATGGCGCATCTCATCGGGCTTCGATTACGACTTCAGCGACACGTTCCGCGCCAGCCTGTTCGGAACCTACCAGCGCCACTGGCGCGAGGCGTGGGTGACCGACGCAGTCGGCGGGCGGCTCCAGCGCGCGCTCGACGGGTTCGGCGGCCCCAACTGCACCGGCACAACCCCGGGTGCCAACGGGTGCCTGTGGTTCAACCCCTTCATCAACACCGCGCCGCGAGCACGCGTCACCGGGGTCGCCAACCCGGGCTTCATTTCCTCGGCACAGAACAGCCCGGAGGTCGTGAACTGGATCTACATCCCCAACGGCACGATCCAGATGGAAGAGAACGTCATCTTCGACCTGATCTTCTCGGGCGAGACCGGCCTCGATCTCGGCGGCGGGCCGGTCGCCTACGCGTTCGGCGCCCAGCACCGGCATTCGTACTTCACCTCGAAGCCGTTGAATGCGCTCAACGACCGCAACCAGAATCCGTGCCCGATCGAGGGCGACCGGTCGTGCCTCAGCCGGCCGGGCGCCGACATCGGCCCGTTCATCTTCCTCGGGCAATCGACGCAGGTCGCGCTCACGCAGAACGTCAAGGCGCTGTTTGCCGAAGTCAACGTGCCGATCGGCACGCGGCTCGAGGTGAACGGCGCGGTCCGGTTCGAGGATTACGGCGGATCGGTCGGATCGACGATCAATCCCAAGGGCTCGTTCCGCTTCGAGGCGACCGACTTCCTGACCTTCCGCGGGTCGATCGGCACGACGTTCCGCGGGCCGACCGCGGCGCAGGTGTCGCCGACTTCGGTCACAACGCTCGCGGGCATCCAGGCCGCGGCGAACAACTTCAAGTCGGTCGACCTGTTCGGCAACAACGTCGATCTCGGGCCGGAAACCGCGTTCACCTACAACATCGGCGCGGTGATCAAGACGGGCGGCTTCACCAGCTCGGTCGACTTCTGGTCGTACGATTTCGATGACCGGATCACGACCACGCCGGGCCAGGCGATCGCCTCGTCGGTCGGCAACAACCAGACCAACGGGACTACGCCGGTCAACTGTTCGAGCCCGCTGGCCAACCTGATCACCTTTGCCGGCAATGCCTGTATCCAGGGCGTGACGGTCGGCAACGACATCGCCCGCGTGCGGACCGACTGGGTGAACGGGCCCAAGGTGAAGACGCAGGGTATCGACGCCGCGATCGACTACCGGATGCCGATCGGCGCCGAGGTCGAAGCGAGCATCGGCGCGCAGGGCACCTACATCACGAAGTACGACGTGGACGATTTCATCTTCCGCGGCGTGAACCTGCAGCCCGGCTATTCGGCGCTGGGCTTCAGCAACTACTTCCGCGATCCGGGCACCGTCTCGAAGCTGCGGGCCAACGCCTATGCCGGGCTGGAAGTCGGGCCGGCGAGCCTGAGGGCGGTGTACAAGTACATCAAGGGCGTGACCGACGATCGCTGCCCCGCCCTACCCGCCCCTTGCGCCACGACGCCTGATGGCTTCTCGACCAACTTTGGCCGGGAAATCCGCGACTACCACCAGCTCGACCTGTTCGCGAACTACAAGCTGCAACTCGGCCGGTCTGATGCCATGCTGCGCGCGGGCATCGAGAACGTGTTCGACCGCGATCCTTCGGCGGCGCGTCTGGAGGCGGGATACGATCCGTTCACGGGCAATCCCTATGGCCGGATGTACACGCTGGGCATCACCTTCGATTACTGATCGAAGTCGGGGAAACGGGCATCGGGGGCCGTGCGGGAAACCGCCCGGCCCCTTTCGCTTGGTCCAAATCAAGAATTCGGTGGATCAGCCGAGTTCGGGCGGGTCGGTGAACACCCCGGCGCACAGCGTCCAGGCATAAAGCCGGACCGCGCTTTCCTCATCGGGCTGGCGGGCCGCCCAGGCGCGCGCCTCATAGGCACCGTTCAGCGCCGGCATGATCAACTGGCTCGCGACCATCGGGTCGACCGCGCGCACGCTGCCTTCCGCGATACCGTCAGCGATCATGCCCGCAAAGCGATTGGCGAGCCGGTTCGACCGCACGACGACGCTGCCACGCTCGTCGCTCGGCAGGGCCTGGAGCGCGGCGGTGCGCAACAGCGGCATCGCGTCGTTGAACTGAAGGTCGATCAGTTCGGCGAGCGCGCTGGCGATCCGGCTCCAGCCGCTTGCGTCGAGTTCGCGTGCGGCGATCTGCGCGGCAGACAGGCGGTCGTAGCTTTTCTGGAAGCACTCGAAGACGAGGTCGTCCTTCGCGTCGTGATGGTGGTAGAAGCTGCCCTTGGTAACGTTGAGCGCCGCAGCGATCCGGTTGACCGAAGCGCCGCGATAGCCGCGCTGATTTATCATCACCGTCGCGGATCGCAGGAACGCGTCGGCAATCTCGGCGTCGCCGTCAGCCTTGCTGCGCCATGCTTCGTTCGCCAGCGGCAGCGGCGACCAGTCGCCGGGCCGTGCAGCGAGCCCCTGGGCGAAGATGTCGAACATGCGGTCTTCGAGCCGGTCGAAATCGCGGATCGAGTAGCGCAGCGACCAGACTGGCCACCAGAACATCGTCTCGAGCAGGATATGGGCCCGCGCCGTGTCAAGCGCGCGCCGGGTTCCGGTGCGTCCGTCTCCGAAAAAGCCGCGCACGCAATCGACGATCCGGCCGTACTGGTCGAGAAGCGGGGTCTGAGCCTCCTCATCCAGCGTGCGGATTTCGCTCAGCGCAGTGATGAGCCCCTTTTCACCCAGCCGTATGCGGCGTCGCAGTTCGACGTGGGCGGCGATGAACGCGCGCAGGCGATCGGCCGGATCTGCATGGCTGGCCGCGTCGTTCGCGGCTTCCTCGAGCCAGTCGAGCGTCGCTGCGAACACAGCGACGACCAGCTTGTCCTTGCGGTCGAAGTAATAGGTGATGCTTGTCGCGTTGAGGCCGACAGAACGGGCCAGTTCGGCGAATGTCGTGCCCTTGACGCCAAGATCGTTGATCAGCGCGGACGCCGCGTGGATCACGTCCTCGCGCCGGCGCCCGAAGCGCGCGGTTTCGCCGCTCCTCGATTGCCTCGACCCGCCCATCGCGGCCCTGCTATCCGCCTTCCACGGGATTGTCGAATAACGACTTCAGGTCCTTCTTGAGGATCTTGCCGTTTGCGTTGCGCGGCAGTGTTTCTTCGCTGAACAGGATACGCACCGGGACCTTGAACTTCGCCAGGCGCTCGGCAACCCATGCCTGCAGTTCGGCTTCGCTGGCCTGCATCCCGGGTGCGAGGTGGACCACTGCGGCGGGCTCCTCGCCGAGGGTATGGTGCGGAATTCCCACGAGCGCGGCGTCGGTGACGGCCGGATGATCGTAAAGAACGTTCTCGACCTCGGACGAGTAGATGTTCTCCCCCCCGCGCAGGATCATGTCCTTCGCCCGGTCGACGATGTAGCAGAAACCTTCTTCATCGAGTCGGGCGAGGTCGCCGGTGCGTACCCACCCGTCCACGAAGGTCTCGGCGGTGGCCTCGGGCTTGTTCCAGTATCCCTTCACCACCATCGGGCCGCGGGCCCAGAGTTCGCCGACCTCTCCCACCGGCATCTCGCGGGTCCCGTCCTCGCTCATGATCTTGAGGTCCGCCACCGCGACCGGCGGGCCGCAACTCGTAGGCCGGTTGAGGTAGTCCTCGCTCGAATGGCCGGTGACCGTCGCCATCGTCTCGGTCATGCCCCAGCCGTTGCCCGGCAGCGCGCCAAAGACCTCGCGGATCTTGCGGACCAGTTCGGGAGCCGACGGTGCCCCGCCATAAGCGATCGCCTCGAGGCTGGAGAGGTCGTACTTGTCGCGGTCAGGGTGCTCGATCAGCTGCCAGGCGATCGTCGGCACGCCGCCGGTAGCGTTGACCTTCTCGCGCTCGATGATTTCGAACGCGTTCACCGGGTCCCACCGCCGCATGAAGATCGCGGTGTTCCCCGCCGCGACCATGCCCATCAGCCCTGCCGAACACGCGGTGACGTGAAACAGCGGAATGACGGTGAGGGTGGTCTTGTGCGCCGGTTCGGGCGGCTGTTCGCCCCGGCGCAGGGCTGCCACGCAGGCGTTGTAGCCGCTCGAGAAAATGTTGGTGACGAGGTTGCGGTGGGTGCCGAGCGCGCCCTTGGGATTGCCGGTCGTGCCGCTCGTGTAGAAGATCGTCGCGTCGTCATCGGGCGCGATCTCCGCGGGCGGGATCTCGGCATCGGGCAGGCCGCCCCAGGTGGGCGGAGTGCCGATCACGCTTTCGAGATGCTCTGCCGGTCCCTCCAGTGCGCCGGACGCGCGCGAAACGAACGCGTGTCGAAGCGAGGGTATGTCGGCAAGGTGCGGCGCGACGCGCTCCCACCGCTCGTCGTCGCAGATCAGTAGCTTGGTCCCTGAATCGCGGAGGCCGTAGGCCAGTTCGCCGCCCGTCCACCACGCATTGAGCGGAACGCAGATCGCTCCGATCGTGACGCTGGCGAAGAAGGCAACCGGCCATTCGGGCAGGTTGCGCATGGCGAGAGCAACGCGGTCCCCCTTCCCCACCCCGCGCTGGCGCAACTCGCCCGCCAGTTTCGCCACGGCGCGGTGAAAGGCGCCGAAAGTAACCCGCTCGTCCTCGTAGATGAAAGCCTCGCGCGTCCCGTGCATGCGGGCCACCATCATCAGAGCGCGCAGGTTCGGCGGCGCGTTCTTCCACACCCGGGTAGGCACTCCGCGGATGTCGATCGTTTCCATCTCGAACCGCTCGCCAGGCGCGGTCAGCCGCGCCTGCGCCTCGCTTCGCGAGATTGCCGGCCAGCCGGCCGGGGGCGTCCAGCCGATCGCTTCGGCCAGGTTCGCTTCACCCATTGCACGCCCTCTTCCCAGTTCCGTTTTCGAAGTGCAGTTTACGGGTTCGCAGACCATGCGCAAGCGCCGTTTCGGGCAAATGGTATGGTCTGGGACGCACGATCGAGGTTGCCGTTCGCGGAAAGCCGGGTATGGCTGGACACAACCTGCTTCGGCGACCTTGGGAGAGAATCGCTCCATGCTCGATACGACACAATCCGCCGCATGCGGCTTCGATGCCGACCGGCTCGCCCGCATCGAGCCATTCCTGCGCAGCGCCTATGTCGACGGCGGCCGCCTGCCGATGGCGCAGCTGATCGTCGCGCGCGACGGAACGCCGGTCTACTCGATGCGCTGCGGCACGATGGGCGAAGGACGCGAAGACGTGCGCGAGGACGCGCTGTACCGGATCGCCAGCATGACCAAGCCGGTCACCTCGATCGCATTCATGCAGCTGGTCGAACAGTGCAAGGTCGCGCTCGAGGACCCTGTGACGAAGGTCTTTCCCGAATTCGCCGATCTCTCTGTGTTCGCCGGAGGGGGGAGCGGACAGGTGCCGTTCCATCCTGGCAAGCCCGCCGGACCGATGCGGTTCGTCGACCTCCTGACGCACATGTCGGGCTTTACCTACGGCTTGCAGAACCGCACGAACGTCGATGCGGCCTACCGTGAAAGCAACTTCGATTTCGCGCGCGCGCACCTCGATTCCGACCAGTTCGTCGCGCGGCTCGCGAAGCTTCCCCTCGAGTTCTCTCCGGGTGATCGGTGGAACTACTCGGTATCGACCGACGTGCTGGGCATCGCGGTCGAACGACTGAGCGGAATGCGGCTGGGCGAGTATTTCCGCCAGCACATCTTCGAACCGTTGGGCATGAGAGATACCGCGTTCGGCGTTGCGGAAGGACAGGCGGACCGGCTCGTCGATGCCTACCAGTACGTGCCAGGCAAGCCCGCCCGTCTCATCGACGCCGGCCCCACCAGCAAGCTTGCCATCCCGGCAAAGTTCGACAGCGGCGGCGGTGGGCTGGTCGGCACCGCGGCGGATTACCAACGGTTCGTGACGATGCTGGTGAACGGCGGCGAGTTCGACGGCGCGCGGATCGTCAGCCCCAAGACGCTGCACCTGATGATCGCCAACCACCTTCCCGGCGGGCAGGACCTGACCCAGCTGTCGCAGAGCCTGTTTTCCGAAAGCCAGAACGCCGGCGTCGGCTTCGGCCTCGGCTTTGCGACCGTGATCGATCCGGCGAAGACGCTGATGCCCGCAAGCCGGGGCGAGTTCTACTGGGGCGGCGCCTACTCGACCGCGTTCTTCGTCGACCCGGTCGAGGGAATCACGATGGTGTTCATGACGCAGGTCTACCCGTCGAGCGCCTATCCCATCCGTCGCCAGTTGAAGACCCTGATCTATTCCGCGCTGACCGACAGCCGCGCCTGAGGAGCCTGCCCATGTCCGACCCCATCTCATCCCACCGCGACGGCGAAGTCCTGGTCATCGTTTCGGACAACCCGCCGGTCAACGCGCTCGGTCAGGCCGTGCGCGCCGGCCTCAAGCGCGAGATCGAGGCGGGTCTTGCCGACGACGCAGTCAAGGCAATGGTCATCCGCTGCGACGGGCGCACGTTCTTTGCGGGCGCCGACATCACCGAGTTCGGCAAGCCACCGCAAGGACCGAGCCTGCCGGAGACGCTCGATGCGATGGAGGCGAGCGGCAAGCCGGTCGTCGCCGCGATCCACGGCACCGCGCTGGGTGGCGGATGCGAGGTCGCGCTCGCCTGCCATTACCGCGTCGCGGTTCCCAGCGCGAAGCTGGGACTGCCCGAGGTCAAGCTCGGCCTGATCCCCGGTGCCGCGGGCACCCAGCGGCTGCCGCGCCTCGTCGGCGCCGAAGCCGCACTGCCGATGGTCGTTGGCGGCGATCCGATAAGCGCGAAGAAGGCGAAAGGCATCGGCCTTGTCGACGAGATTGTCGGCGAGGATAGCCTCGAGGTTGACGCGATCGCCTTCGCGCGCAGCAAGATCGGCCAGCCGGTCCCGCGCGCCAGCGAGGGCACCGCCAACCAGGACGGCGTGAAGAACCCCGGCATCTTCGACGAATTCCGCCACAAGATGGCGCGCAAGATCCGCGGCTTCGACGCGCCCAACGCGGGCATCGAGGCGGTGAAGGCGGCAGGCGAACTGCCCTATGCGGAAGGGGTGAAGAAGGAGCGCGAGCTGTTCATGAAGCTCATGACCGGCACCCAGTCGGCCGCGATGCGCCACTATTTCTTCGCCGAGCGGGCGGCGAACAAGATCGACGACGTGCCCGCCGACACCCCGCTGATCCCGATACGGAAGGTCGGTGTGATCGGCGCCGGCACGATGGGCGGCGGCATCTCGATGAACTTTCTGTCCGCAGGCATCCCGGTAACCATTCTCGAGATGCAGCAGGACGCCCTCGATCGGGGCACCGGCACGATGCGCAAGAACTACGAGAACACCGCCAAGCGCGGCCGCATGACCGAAGAACAGGTCGAGCAGGCGATGGGCCTGCTTACACCCACGCTCGAATACGCCGACCTCGCCGATTGCGACCTCGTGATCGAGGCCGTTTACGAGAACATGGACGTCAAGAAGCAGGTCTTCGCAAAGCTCGACGAAGTGGTGAAACAGGGCGCGATCCTCGCTTCGAACACCAGCTATCTCAACGTCGACGAGATCGCGACCGCGACCAAGCGGCCGGGCTACGTCATCGGCCTGCACTTCTTCTCGCCGGCCAACGTCATGAAGCTGCTCGAGATCGTGCGCGGCGAGAAGACCCGCGACGATGTTCTGGCCACTTCGATGAAGCTCGCCAAAAAGATCGGCAAAGTTGCCGTCGTCTCCGGCGTGTGTCCGGGGTTCATCGGCAATCGGATGCTCAGCCCGCGCCAGCAGCAGGCCAACGCCTTGCTGATGGAGGGCGCGAACTACTGGGAAATCGACGACGTCCTGCTCGAATTCGGCTTCCCGATGGGCCCGTTCCAGATGGGCGACCTCGCCGGCACGGACATCGGCTGGCATCGCGACCCGTCGAGGATAGAGACGATCCGCGATGCACTGTGCGCAGCGGGCCGCTTCGGGCAGAAGGCGGGCAAGGGCTATTACGACTATGACGCCTCGCGCAACCGCACCCCGTCGGACGAGACCAGGAAGATCATCGCCGACTTCGCCGCGAAGGAAGGCAAGCCGCAGCGCGAAATCTCGAAGGACGAGATTCGGGAGCGGCTGCTCTACCCGATGGTCAACGAAGGAGCGAAGATCCTCGACGAGAAGATGGCCCAGCGCGCGAGCGACATCGATGTCGTGTGGATCAACGGCTACGGCTGGCCGCTTTACACTGGTGGTCCGATGTTCTGGGCCGATACGGTCGGTCTCGACACCGTCGTCGCGGGTCTCGAGAAACACGGCCTGCCGGTGAGCGACTACCTGCGCCGAAAGGCCGAAGCGGGCGAGAAGTTCAACCGCTGAGCGGACACTTTCCTACTGCCCGGACGATATGCGATGGCGGGCCGATGACGCCCGCCCCCGCTTCCCGCTCCCCCTTTCGTGAAGCGTGCGCGGGGCGCGGGACATTTCTTCGCCAGGACAGTGTGACAGGTGTGACATGGTTCAGCTGACCCGCGTCGAACCTGACGACATGACACCCGTCATCGTCGGCGTCGGCCAGGTCGTCGAGCGAATCGGCGAGCCGGATTACCGCGCGCGCAACGCTGCGGATCTCGCTGCCTGGGCGGCCGAAAGAGCCTTGGCCGACTCACAAGCGACGACCGACCTCAAGCCGCTGATCTCCGTGGTCAGTGCCATTCGGACGTTCGAGGATTCCGGGGCTGCGCCGTCTCCGTTCGGCAAGCCCGACAAGTTCCCGCGTGCGGTCGCCCGGCGTGCCGGTCTGACCCCCAAGCATGCCGTGCTCGAGGCCGTCGGTGGCCAGTCGCCGGTCACCGCGCTGGTTGAAATGGCAGAGCGGGTTGCGCGCGGCGAGATTGCTGCGGGGATGGTTTTCGGCGCCGAAGCGATCTCGACGACCCGCCACCTCGTCGGCCTCGGCGAGACTCGCGATTGGGCCGAGCACGACGAGGGCGAGGTCGACGATCGCGGCTCGGCGCGGATGCTGACCAGACAGGGCATTGTCCACGGGATCGTCAGCGCGCCCATCGCCTATGCGTTGCAGGAGAACGCTCGCCGCGCCCGGCTGGGCATGGGCCGCGAGGGATATCGGCTGGCGATGGGCGAGCTGTTCGCGCCGTTCAGTGCGGTCGCCGCCCGCAACCCCTATTCGTGCGCGGCGAGCGACCCCCTCACCGCCGAAGAGATCGCTACGATAACTCCGAAAAACCGGATGATCGCCGACCCCTTCCCGCTCAAGGTCGTCGCTCGCGACCAGGTCAACATGGGCGCCGCGCTGCTGGTCATGTCGGCGAAGGCCGCACGCGAAGCAGGAGTGCCGCGGGACAAGTGGGTCTACATCCACGGCGCAGCGCAGGCGGCGGAGCCCGACATCCTCGAACGTGCCGATCCCGGGGCCTACCCCGCTGCCGCCGCCGCGCTCGACGCGGCGCTGGACGCGGCCGGCAAGTCGATCGACGACATGGCCTCGCTCGATTTCTATTCGTGCTTTCCCATCGCCGTATTCTCGACCGCGATCGACCACCTCGACCTTTCGGCGGAGGACCCGCGCGGGCTGACGGTAACCGGGGGCCTTCCCTACTTCGGCGGCGCCGGCAATGGATACTCGAGCCATGCCGTGGCCAGCATGGTCAACCGGCTGCGCGGCTCGCCCGGCTCCTACGGCCTCGTGGGCGCCAACGGCGGTTTCCAGAGCAAGTACGCCGCTCTGGTCCTCTCGTCCCTGCCCGCTCCATTCCCCGGCTGGAGCGAGGCGACCCGCGCCGCGGAAAGCGCGCCCGAAGTCGCCGGACTCGTCGAGGGAGCGGGCCGGATCGAGACCTATACCGTGGTCCACGGCCGCGAGGGTCCGGTTTACGCGATTGCGGTTGGGGCGCTGCCCGATGGACGCCGGTTCATCGCCCGCACTGACGAACCCGCCACGGTCGCCTCGATGGCCGCGACCGATCCGCTGGGTGCACAGGTCCTGCTCGCCAACGACGGCGAACGCAACGCGTTCACACTCGCGCGCTGAGTCGCTAGGCTCCGTTGCGCAAGGAGAAAGAGATGAGCGACGTAGCCGTTCACCCCCACGACGCCGAACGGATACCCCGCCCCGCTGCGGCCGGTTCGGGCACCAACTGCTCCTCCGAACAATACGAGGCGATGTACGCACGCAGCATCGCGGACAGCGACGCCTTCTGGCTTGAGCAGGCCGCCCGGCTCGACTGGTCGCAGGCCCCGACGAAGGCCGGAGAGTGGAGCTTCGATCCGGTCGACATCAAGTGGTTCGCCGACGGCCAGCTCAACGTCTGTCACAACGCTGTCGATCGCCACGTGGCGGCGGGCAACGGCGAGCGGCTCGCGCTGATCTTCGAGCCGGACGATCCAGCCGGCGAAGTCCGCCGCATCACCTATGCCGAGTTGCAGGCCGAAGTGATCCGCATGGCGAACAGTCTGAAGAAGATGGGCGTCGCCAAGAGCGACCGGGTCACTATCTACATGCCGATGGTGCCCGAAGGCGCCTTCGCGATGCTCGCCTGCGCGCGGATCGGCGCAGTACACTCGGTCATCTTCGGCGGCTTCAGCCCCGAGGCGATCGCGGGCCGGATCGAGGACTGCGCGAGCGACTGGGTGATCTGCGCCGACGAAGGCTGGCGAGGCGGGAAAACGATCCCGCTCAAGGCCAACGTCGACGCCGCGCTCGAAAAAGTCGGCGTGAAGGCCGTTCTCGTCATCCGCCACACCGGCGGCGAAGTCGCGATGACCGCGGGCCGCGATCACTGGTATCACGAACTGTCGGACGGAGTGCCCGCCGACTGCCCGTGCGAGCCGATGGCCGCCGAAGACCCGCTGTTCATCCTCTACACCAGCGGTTCCACCGGCAAACCCAAAGGCGTGCTCCACACCACCGGAGGCTATGCGGTGTGGACCGAGACGACATTCCGCTACGTGTTCGACTACCGGCCGGGCGAGGTGTTCTGGTGCACCGCCGACATCGGCTGGGTCACCGGGCACAGCTACGTCGTCTACGGCCCCTTACAGAACGGCGCGACCGCGCTGATGTTCGAAGGGGTGCCCAACTGGCCCGGCCACGACCGGTTCTGGGCGACGATCGCCAAGCACAAGGTCGCGATATTCTACACCGCACCCACCGCAATACGCGCGCTGATGCGCGAAGGGAAAGCTCCGGTCGAGCGGCACGACCTGTCATCGCTGCGCCTGCTGGGAACCGTTGGCGAGCCGATCAATCCGGAAGCCTGGCGCTGGTATTCGGACACGGTCGGCAAGGGCAGGCTGCCGGTCGTCGACACGTGGTGGCAGACCGAGACCGGCGGGGTGATGATCACCACGCTGCCCGGCGCGCACGACATGAAGCCGGGCAGCGCGGGCAAGCCATTCTTCGGCGTCTGCCCCCAGCTGGTCGACGCCGATGGCGAGGTGCTCGACGGTGCGTCCGAGGGCAACCTGTGCATCACCCGTTCGTGGCCCGGGCAGTCGCGCACCGTCTACGGCGATCACGAGCGCTTCGTGCAAACCTATTTCAGCACTTACAAGGGCAAGTACTTCACCGGCGACGGCTGCCGCCGCGATGCCGACGGGTATTACTGGATCACCGGCCGCGTGGACGACGTCATCAACGTGTCCGGCCACCGGATGGGCACCGCAGAGGTCGAGAGCGCACTGGTCCTCCATGACCAGGTGGCCGAGGCCGCAGTCGTCGGCTTCCCGCACGACATCAAGGGTCAGGGTATCTACTGCTACGTCACGCTGATGGAGGGAGTGGAACCTTCCGACGATCTCGTGACAGCGTTGCGCCAGCAGGTCCGCAAGGAGATCGGACCGATCGCCTCTCCCGACCACCTTCACTTTACCCCGGCCCTGCCCAAGACGCGCTCGGGCAAGATCATGCGCCGCATCCTGCGCAAGATCGCCGAGAACGAGACCGGCTCGCTGGGCGACACCTCGACCCTCGCCGATCCATCTGTGGTCGACACGCTGATCGAGGGGCGGCTGAACCGCTAGGGCGCGGGATGCGCATCGAGCCAGCGGGCAAGGTCGCCGATCACGGCGTCCTTCTCGGGCTCGTTGTAGATTTCGTGGAACAGGCCGGGATAGGTGATCACCGTCTTGTCGTGCGCGCCGATGATCTCGACCACGGGCCGCACGTCGCTCCACCTGACCAGCGCATCGGATTCGCCGTGCTGGACCAGGAGGGGCACCTTCATCGAAGTCGCCCTGTCGCGGTAGCCTGAGACGGAGGTGAACATCTCGTGTGCCGTTCGCGCAGCGACCCTGCCCGTGGTGACGAGCGGGTCGGCCGCGTAAGCCTCCACGACGGCCGGATCGCGGCTCACCGCCTCTGGCGGCAGAGCAATCATCCCGGTGTTCGGCGCGATCCGGGACAGCAGCGACAGTACCGCGCGCTGCAGCGCCGGCAGGCGTCCGCCGATCAGCGGACCCGACAGGACCAGGCCCGAAAGGTCCTGCGGCCAGTTCAGCGCGTAACCGAACGCGACGTTGCCGCCCATCGAATGGCCCAGCATCTTCACCGGCATTCCGTCATGCAGCGCGCGGACGCAGCGGACGAACACGTGGAAGTCGTCGATCACCCATCGCATCCGGTCGACCAGCGCGCGTGTCCCTTCCGACTTGCCGTGGCCTCGATGGTCGAGCGCGTAGAGCGCGAAACCGAGCGGCACGAGACGCTCGACGAGGTTGCCGTAGCGCCCGCCGTGCTCGGCATAGCCGTGGGAAATGACGATCACGTCCGGCGGCTCGCTCTCGGGCAGCCATCCCTGCGCGTGGAGCGCAAGTGCGCCGTGCCCCTCGAGCGTCCATTCGACGTGGCGCATGGTGCTTCTCCCTCAGGTCACCGCCGCGCGGACCGTGAACTCGGGGCGGTCCCAGGCAGCCTCGTCCATCACCGAGGTTATCACGGCGACGGCCTCCTCAATCTCGGCAAACAAAGTGTAGAGCGGGGTCAGTCCGAAGCGCAGCACATCGGGCGCGCGGAAATCCCCCACCACGCCGCGCGCGATGAGCGCCTGCACGATGGGATAGGCCTGGGGGTGGGCGTAAGAGATCTGGCTGCCCCGCTCCGCCGGATCGGACGGACTGACGAGGGTGAAGCCGTGCCGCCCGCAGACCGGCTCCATCGCCTGCGCGAACAGTTCGCCCATGGCGACCGACTTCGCCCGCATCTCGGCCATGTCCGCCTCGAGCATCAGGTCGACGCCCACTTCGAGCGCGGCGAGGCCAAGGATCGGCGGCGTACCCACGAGAAACCGGGTGATACCGGGCGCGGGCGTATATGCGTCTTCGAAGTCGAACGGGCGAGCGTGGCCGAACCAGCCCGACAAGGCTGGCATCGCCCGTTCCTGATGCCGTCTTGCGGCGAAGATATATCCGGGTGCCCCCGGTCCCCCGTTCAGGAACTTGTAGCCGCAGCCGACCGCGAAGTCGGCGCCAGCGCCATTCAGATCGACCGGGATCGCCCCCGCACTGTGGCTGAGGTCCCAGATCACGACCGCACCTTTCGCGTGCGCCGCGGCGGTCGTCGCGGCCATGTCGCGGACGCGGCCCGTACGGTAGTGAACTTGGGTGAGCAGGATGGCGGCGGTGTCGTTATCGATGGCGTCGAGCAACGCCTCGCCCTCGACCAGCTTCGCCGTCACGCGCCGCCCCGTCAGCGCCTCGAGCCCCTGCATCATGTAGACGTCGGTCGGAAAGTTGCCGCGTTCCGACAGGATCGTCGAACGTCCCGGATTGACCGAAAGCGCCGCGCACAGCGCCTTGAACACGTTGACCGAGGTGGAATCGCAGGCAACGACCTCGCCCTCGTCCGCACCGATGATCTTCGATATCTTGTCGCCGATCCGCTGGGGAGCATCGACCCATCCAGCGGAATTCCACGAACCTATAAGGCTCTGGCCCCATTCCTCCTGAACCAGTTCGACGATCCGGGGTGCTGTTGCTTTTGGCAGGCATCCGAGCGAATTGCCGTCGAGGTAGATCTTCCCTTCCGGCAGCACGAACCGCTCGCGAAATTTGCGCAAGCTATCGGCAGCGTCGAGCGCGGCGGCGTCCATCAGTACAGCTTGACCTCGATCAAACGCGGCCCCGCCTCGCCGTTTGCGTCGATCAGCGCCCGGGCCAGACCCTCCGCCGTGTCGACCTGCACCCCCGGCACGCCCATCGACTTGCCCATCGCCAGCCAGTCGATCGTCGGGCGGTCGATGTCGATCATCGTCAGCGCTTCGGCGCTGGGCCGGTCGCCAGCACCCATGTTGGAATATTCGGCCTTGAGAATGTTGTAGGTATTGTTGGCGAACACCACTGTCGTCACCGGCAACTGTTCGCGCGCCTGGGTCCAGAGCGCCTGGATCGTGTACATCGCGCTGCCGTCGCCGACGAGACAGATCGTCCGCCGGTCGGGACACGCGAGCGCCGCCCCGGTTGCCACCGGCGGCGAATAGCCGATCGACCCGCCAAGATTGTTGATCATATCGTGCGGCGCAGCGCCGAGCGTATAGCTCATCGATTCGCGCCCGCTGGTCAGGCTCTCGTCGACAACGATGGCGTTCTCGGGAAGGCCGGTACAGAGCGCATGCGCAATCGATATCGGATCGAGCGCGCCGGTGGGCATGACCTTCTCGGCCGCCTGCTGGTAGGCCGCCTGCGCGTTGCCGAGGCCCAGTTCTTCCACCAGCATCTCGAGCGCGACCGTGGAATCTTCGTCGGCTTCGCTCAGCGTGTGCACTTGCGTGCCCGGCTCCTTCAGAAGGCTCGGGAGCCCGGGATAGCTGAAGAACGCCACGGGCTCCTTCGTTTCGAGCAGCACCAGGTGCCTGGTGCCCTTCAGGAAGTTGACCGCGGGCGCGACCGAATAGGGAATCCGCTCGAGCGGCACCCGCCCCGCCCCGCGCTCGATGCGATTGGTGAAGAACTGGCTGGCGAGCCGGCAGCCGGTGCCGGCGGAGACCTTCCCAGCCAACTCCAGGGGCTCGACCCGGCAGGCCTTGTTGGCGAGGATCAGCATCGTTGGCTCGCCCGAGCGGAGAACCTTCGCGACTTCGCGGATACGGTCCGGATCGGGCGCCTTGCGCGCGGTCGGAGCCGGGGGCGGCACGACCACATCGCCCGCGTCCTGCCACGCGGTGTCGCCCGGCAGGATCAGCGTCGCGATCTTTCCCGGGTGCTCGCTCGCCCTGGCGATGGCGGCGGCGGTATCCCATGCGATCGTCGCCGCGCTGTCGCCGCGCCTGACCCAGTGCGACAGCGGCCGGGCGAGACCCTCGATATCGCTGGTCAGCGGTGCATCGTACTTGAGGTGCTTGGTCGCGTGCTCGCCGACGACGTTGACCACGCCGGACGAGGCGCGGCGCGCGTTGTGGATGTTGGCAAGGCCGTTCGAGAGGCCGGGGCCGAGGTGCAGCAAGGTCGCCGCCGGCTTGTCGGCCATGCGGTAATATCCGTCGGCAGCCCCAGTGCACACGCCTTCGAACAGGCACAGCACGCCGCGCATCCGCGGGTCACCCAGCGCGGCGAGAAAGTGCATTTCCGATGTGCCGGGATTGGCGAAACAGACGTCGACGCCGTGGTCGACAAGAGTGGAAACTAGGCTCTGCGCGCCGTTCATGGACAGTTTTCGATCCTCTCAGCTTCTGCCGGCCCGGTTAACGAGGGCGGGAGGCAAAGCGAAGAGCTAATCCGGCAGTTCTCCAATAGCCACCCGTCGCTGATCGCGGTCCACGGTGAAGCCCGGGTGCATCGCGCCGTCCGGAGGCCGATAGGCAAAGCCGGGAGTGCCGGAATAGCTCCACGCGCCTTCGTCCATCGGTTCGCCGTCAAGCCGCAGCCAGGTGCCGTCCCTGGGAAAACGCGCGAACCGGTCGGCCCGCCTGCGCGACAGCTGCGCCACATGATTTTCGATATCGGTGTCGCGCGCTGCCCAGTCGACCCAGCCGATCTCGTTGTCCTGGCAGTAGGCGTTGTTGTTGCCGCGCTGGGTGCGCCCGAATTCGTCGCCCGCGGTCAACATGATCGTGCCGGTCGAGGCGAACAAGGTGCCGAGTATCGCGCGCATCGTCGCGCCCCGCGCCTCAATGATCGCAGGATCGTCGGTCGGCCCCTCGGCGCCGTGATTGTACGAGTAGTTCGCACCGTGGCCGTCCCGATTGCCCTCGCCGTTCGAGTCGTTGTGCCGGTCGTTGAACATCACGCAGTCCGCGAGCGTGAAACCGTCGTGCGCGGCGACGAAATTGACGCTGCGACAGTCTTTCCCGAACAGGTCGTCCGACCCGGCGAGCCGGTGCGCCAGTGCGCTGTGGGACCCTTCGGCGTTCCAGTACCGGCGAACGTCGTCGCGGAAACGATCATTCCATTCGAGCCACGCCGAAGGGAAGTTGCCGAGCTGGTAGCCGCCCGGTCCGATGTCCCAAGGCTCGGCTATGAAGACACGGTCATGAAGCCACTCGTCCTCCGCCATCGCGGCGAAGATCGGCGCGCCCGGATCGAACCCCGGTGATCGGGCCATGATCGGTGCAAGATCGAAACGGAACCCGTCGATCCCGCAACGCGCGACGAAGTGCCGCATCGTGTCGAGCGCCAGTTCGCGGACCCACTCCTGCCCGAAGTCGACCGTATTGCCGCAACCACTGTCGTTGACGAGATGTCCGTCCGACGAACGCGCATAGGCACTGTCGTCGAGCCCGCGCAGGCTAACGATGTTCCCGCCCGCATCGCCCTCGCCGGTGTGATTGAACACGAGGTCGAGCAGTACGCCGATGCCCGCGCCGTGCAGCGTCTCGACCGTCCGGGCCAGTTCGCGCACCCCGCCCGGGCACAGACCCGGATCGAGCGCCATGAAGGCGATCGGGTTGTAGCCCCAGGCGTTGACCAGTCCGAGCGGGCCGAGATGCGCTTCGTTCATCCACGCAATCACCGGCATCAGCTCGACCGCGGTCACGCCGATCTTCTTCAGATGCGCAACGACTGCAGGATGCCCGAGCGCGGCGACGGTTCCGCGCACGTCTTCCGGCACGTCGGGATGCAGCATCGTGAAGGCCCGGACGTTGAGCTCGTAAATCAGTCCGCCCCGGCGAAACAACGGGGCCCTCTTTGGGAAATGCTCGTACTCGCGCATCACTATCGCGCGCGGAACGAGGTGCGCGGTATCGGCCCCGCGCTGGGTGAGCGCCCTGTCAGCAGTGAAGCGCCGGTCGAGCTGGGTCGCGTGCGGATCGACCAGCAGCTTGGCCTCGTCGAACCACAGTCCCTGGCCCGGATCCCATTTCCCCAGCGCGCGGTAACCGTAAGCGCGCCCGGTGAGATCATCCGGAATTTCGACCACCCAGTGCTCCAGTCCATCGCGCGCCATCACGATCCGCTCCTCTCCCCCCCGTGCATCGAACAGGCAGAGGAAGACCCCTTCAGCGCGTGGCGAGCGCACCTTGAACCGGGTCGTGCCGCCCCCAACGACGGCACCCATGTCGGCGCTCAAGTAACGACGTCCGGTCCGGCGCGGCCCGTGATGGCGGCGATCCCAGCGATTTCCTCTGCAGCCGCCGCAAGGCCTGCCAGCATGCGCGTGGTTTCCGCGTCGATGGTGCCGTCCGCCGGCTCGTAGCGCTCGAGGTAGAGCCGGATCGTCGCCCCTGCGGTGCCGGTTCCCGAAAGGCGCAGAATCAGCCGCGATCCCCCTGCAAAGGTCACGCGAAGACCCTGGTTCTCGCTGATCGAGCCGTCGACGGGGTCGGTGTAGGAAAAGCTGTCCGCACTCGCGACGGTCATTTCCCCGATCCGCAGGCCAGGCAGGCCAGCCAGCCGCTCCTCCACGCGGTTCATCACTTCCATGGCCTTGCCTGCGTCGAGACCTTCGTAGTCATGCCTCGCGTAATAGTTCCGGCCGAAGCGCGCCCAATGTTCCTGCGCGATTTGCTGCACGCTCTTGCCTGTCGCCGCGAGGATGTTGAGCCACAGGAGGACGGCCCACAAGCCGTCCTTCTCGCGGACATGGTTGCTTCCTGTCCCCGCGCTTTCCTCGCCGCAGATCGTCGCAAGCCCGGCATCCAGCAGGGTGCCGAAGAACTTCCATCCCGTCGGCGTCTCCCAGGCTTTGATCCCGAGCGCCTCGGCCACCCGATCCGCCGCCGCGCTCGTCGGCATGGAACGAGCGATACCCTTGACACCGTTCGCGTAGCCGGGCGCGAGATGCGCGTTTGCGGCCAGCATCGCCAGCGAGTCCGAAGGCGTGATGAAAATGCCGCGCCCGATGATGAGGTTGCGGTCCCCGTCGCCGTCGCTCGCCGCACCGAGGTCGGGCGCGCCTTCGCTCATCATCGTGTCGTACAGCGCCTTGGCATGAACGAGATTGGGGTCGGGGTGATGGCCGCCGAAATCCTCGAGCGGGGTACCGTTGCGCACCGTGCCCGCCGGAAATCCCAAGCGGTTTTCGAGGATCTCGCGGGCGTAGGGGCCGGTCACCGCGTGCATCGCGTCGAATGCCACCGTCAGGCCGCCGGCCACCCTTTCGCGGATCAGCGCGAAATCGAACAGCGTCTCCATGAGGTCGGCGTAGTCGGAGACCGGGTCGATCACCTCGACCTTCGCGTCGCCGACCATCGTGGCACCGGCCGCATCCAGATCGATGTCAGGCGCATCGATCGCCAGCCAGCGGTTGATCTCCTGCGTGCGGGCGTAAATCGCCTCGGTCACGGATTCGGGAGCGGGACCGCCGTTGGCTATGTTGTACTTGATGCCGAAGTCCGCCTGCGGCCCACCGGGGTTGTGGCTGGCCGACAGGATAAGCCCGCCGCTCGCGCCGTGCTTACGGATTGCGTGGCTCGCGGCCGGGGTCGAAAGGATTCCGCCTCGTCCCACCAGCACCCGCGCGTAGCCGTTCGCGGCGGCGATGCGGATCGCCTGCTGGATAACCGTGCGGTTGTAATACCGCCCATCGCCTCCGATCACGAGCGTCGCATCCGGTGGGCGGTCGACCACGTCGAACACGCTCTGCACGAAGTTCTCGGCATAGTTGGGTTGCGCGAACACCTTGACTTTCTTGCGCAAGCCCGACGTTCCGGGCTTCTGCCCCTCGAAGGGAGTGGTTGGATGGGGCGTGGTGATCATTCGGTGGTCCCGGTGAGCTGGCGATAGAGGGCTGCGTAGGCCGCGCCGCTCGCGGCCCAGGAAAAATCTGCTTTCATGCCGTTCTTCTGCAAACGCCGCCATTCCCCGGCCCGGGCGTAAAGCTCAACCGCCCGGCTGATCGTTGCGGACAGGGCGTGATAGTCGACAGCATTCATCTGGATGCCCGTGGCGACCCCCGCCGCGAGCGCGGCGGGGTTGGCGTCGATAACCGTATCGGCCAGGCCCCCGGTGCGCGAGACGATGGGTACGCAACCATAGGCCAGTCCGTATAGCTGGGTCAGCCCGCATGGCTCGAACCGGCTCGGCACGAGGATCGCGTCACCTCCGCCCTGCATCCGGTGCGAGAGTGCCTCGTCATAGCCAATGCGCACTCCTATGCGCCCCGGATGGCGCGCCGCCGCTTCGTGCAGGCCGGCCTCGATCGCTTCATCTCCCGATCCCAGCAGAGCCAGCCTGCCCCCGATCCCGACGAGATGATCGAGAACCTCTATCAGCACGTCCATGCCCTTTTGCCAGGTCAGCCGGCTGACGACGACGAAGAGCGGGCCGTCGCCCTTCTCAAGCCCGAAATTCTTTTCGAGCGCGCGCTTGTTGCGCCTGCGTCGGGCGAGCTGACCGGCTCCGTATGTCTGGGCCAGATGCGGATCGGTTGCCGGCGACCACTCGCGCTCGTCGATGCCGTTCAGTATCCCGAACACACGATTGGACCTGGCGAGGATCACCCCCTCGAGCCCCATCCCGAACTCGGGTGCGCGGATCTCGCGCGCGTAGGTCGGGCTGACCGTGGTGATCGCGTCGGCAAGCTGCATGCCGGCCTTGAGGAAGCCGACACCGCCATAGCTTTCGACTCCCTCGACCGACCACGCTTCCCGGGGAATATCCAGCCGGGAGAAGACCTCAGCGGGAAAGAACCCCTGAAAGGCCATGTTGTGGATCGTAACGACGGTCGGAATGCGTCGTGCGCCGCTTGGAGGAGCGAAGCGCATGTATGCGGGCGTCATCGCCGCTTGCCAGTCGTGCGCATGGACGAGATCGAATCCTGACGCCCTTACCGCCGCGCCGGCGACATCCGCGGCGGCGCGGGAAAGCGCGGCGAACCGGCGCCAGTTATCGTCCCAGTCGCGCCCGCCGGCGTCGGCATAAGGGCTTCCGGGCCGATCGAAGAAGCCCGGCGCGTCGAGAACGAGAAGGGGATGCCCATTGACCTCCGCTGCCAGGAGCCGTGCGGGTTCGCCGAGTAGCGATTCCCACGCATGGACCGCCTTCGCCTTGCCGATCCGCGCCATGACCGCCGGGTAACCCGGCACCATGGTCGTGATGCCGATACCGTGCGAAGCAAGTGCGCCTGGAAGCGCGCCGGCGACATCCGCGAGGCCGCCGGTCTTGACCAGCGGCACCGCCTCCGATGCGACAGATAGGACCCTTAGCTTCAAGCCAGCCGTGCCATCATGTCGCGGGTGACCAGCACCACCCCCCCCTCGCTTACGCGGAACCGCCGGGCATCGAGTTCGGGGTCCTCTCCGATGACCATGCCTTCAGGGATCCGCACCCCCGAATCCACGATCACGCGCCTGAGCCGGGCGCCGCGCCCGACATTGCAGTATGGCAGGATGACCGCTTCGTGCGCGCTCGAATAGCTGCCCATCTTGACCCCCGTGAACAGCAGGCTGCGGCTCACCTCGGCTCCCGATACGATACAGTCGCCCGATACCAGCGAGGTGATCGCGCAGCCGCGGCGACCGTCCTCGTCGTGGACGAACTTGGCGGGAGCGGCGACCACCGCGTCGGTCCAGATCGGCCATTCGCGATCGTAGAGATTGAGCTTGGGCACGGTGTCGGTGAGGTCGAGGTTCGCTTCGAAATAGGCATCGACGGTGCCTACGTCGCGCCAGTATTCCTCGATCTCCTCGGCGGCTCGGATGCAACTGTCGGTGAAACGGTGCGCGACGGCCTTGCCGTGCTTGACGATGTAGGGGATGAGGTCGCCGCCGAAGTCGTGCTTCGAGGCCCGATCGTCGGCGTCGCGGCGCAGTTGCTCGAACAGGAACTCGGTCTCGAACACGTAGATCCCCATGCTGGCAAGCGCCATGCTCTCGTTGCCGGGGATGCCGGGCGGGTCCTTCGGCTTCTCGACGAACGCCGTGATCCTGTCCGTTTCATCGACGTGCATTACACCGAACCCGGTCGCCTCCATCCGCGGCACGACGAGGCATCCGACCGTGACGTCGGCGCCTGAGTTGACGTGCTGCTGGAGCATCAACTCGTAGTCCATCTTGTAGATGTGATCGCCGGCGAGGATGACCATGTACCTGGGCGCATGACTCTCGATGATATCGATGTTCTGGAAGACGGCATCGGCGGTGCCTTCGTACCACTGGCTTTCCGACACGCGCTGACTGGCGGGGAGGATATCGAAACTCTCGTTCCGTTCCGGGCGCATGAAATTCCACGCGCGCTGCATGTGCCGGATGAGGCTGTGCGCCTTGTACTGGGTAGCGACACCGATCCGGCGGATGCCCGAATTGATCGCGTTCGAAAGCGCGAAATCGATGATCCTGCTTTTGCCGCCGAAATAGACGGCGGGCTTCGCCCGCCGGTCGGTCAGTTCCATCAAGCGGCTGCCGCGCCCGCCCGCCAGCACATAGGCCATCGCATCGCGCGCGAGCGGCTTGTTGGTCCCGGTGTCCCGGCCAGAATCCTGCATCATTCTCTCCCTTGAGCTGTCATCCCTCGAACCGCAGCATCACGGTCGCGAGCGGCGGGAGGCTGACAAGGGCCCCGCCCGCTTCCGCAACGACCTCTCCCATATTTCCCATCCCGGTACCGCCATAGATCACCGCGTCGCTGTTCAGGATCTCGCTCCACCGCCCGTCTTTCGGCAAGGGTATGCGGTACGCGTCATGCGGCGTCGGGGTCATGTTGGCGATCATCGCTACCGGCCGTGCGCCGGGCGCCTTGCGCAACCAGGCAAACACCGAGTTTGCAGCATCGTCGCCGACCAGCCATTCGAACCCCTCCGCCTCGCAGTCCCTTGCGTGGAGTGCGCTTTCCGAACGGTAGAGCCGGTTCAGGTCGCCGACCAGCCGCCGTACCCCGGCATGAGCAGGAGCTTCGCACAGGTCCCAGTCGAGCGCGCGGCCCTCGCTCCACTCGCGGCGCTGCGCGAACTCCTGGCCCATGAACAGCAGCTTCTTGCCGGGATGCGCCCACATCAGCGCATAGAAGGCGCGGAGCGAAGCGAACTTCTGCCAGTCGTCCCCGCTCATCTTGGTCAATAGACTGCCCTTGCCGTGAACGACTTCGTCGTGGCTGAGCGGCAGGACGAAGTTCTCGCTGAAGGCATAGTGCAGCCCGAACGTGATCTCGTCGTGATGATAGCGGCGGTGAACGGGATCGCGGCCCATGTAGGTCAGGGTGTCGTGCATGAATCCCATGTTCCACTTGAACCCGAACCCGAGCGCGGTACGCGGCGCATCGTCGAACGCAGGCGCGGACACACCGGGCCATGCGGTCGATTCTTCCGCGATCGTCATTACTCCGTCATGCTGGCCGTACAGGGCGCGATTGGTCGCGCGCAGGAATTCGGCGGCTTCCCAGTTTTCGCGCCCGCCTTCGTGGTTGGGTATCCACTCGCCCGCTGGCCGGCTGTAGTCGCGATAGAGCATCGAGGCGACGGCATCGACGCGCAGACCGTCGACGTGGTACTTCTCGGCCCAGAACAGCGCGTTGTTGACAAGGAAACTGCGCACCTCGCGCCGACCGAAGTTGTAAATCGCGGTGTTCCAGTCGGGATGAAACCCCAGCCTGGGATCCTCGTGCTCGTAGAGCGCGGTCCCATCGAAACGGGCAAGACCATGCTCGTCAGTCGGGAAATGCGCCGGTACCCAGTCGATGAGCACGCCGATCCCCGCGCGGTGCGCACCGTCGACGAAGCGGGCGAAACCTTCGATTTCGCCGAAGCGGGCCGAAGGAGCGTAAAGTCCGGTGGCCTGATAGCCCCAGCTCGGATCGTAGGGATGCTCGCTCACCGGCAGGAATTCGATGTGCGTGAACCCCAGCTCGACAACGTACGGAATCAGGCGCCTGGCCATCTCGTCCCACGTCAGGAACCAGTCTTCACCATCGCGCTGCCACGATCCCGGATGAACTTCGTAGATCGATATCGCTTCCCGCCGCGGATCGACCGACGCCCAGTGCGCCCGGTGGTCCCCGTCGCCCCATTCCTCCTTGCCCGGGCGAGCCACGATCGAGGCGGTCTTCGGGCGAATCTCCGATGCGAAGGCGAAGGGATCGGCCTTGAGCGGCTGCACCATCCCGTCAGGTCCGAGGATCCGATACTTGTAGGGCCGGCCTTCGCCGATGTCCGGAACGAAGATTTCCCACACGCCGGTGTCTCGCCGCAAGCGCATGACGTGGCGCGTACCGTCCCAGTCGTTGAAGTCACCCACGAGGCTGACCAGCCGGGCGTTCGGCGCCCAGACCGCGAAGTGCACGCCCGTGCAGCCCTGATGTTCTATCGGGTGCGCGCCCATCTTGTCGAACAGGCGAAAATGGGTGCCCTCGGCAACCAGGAGGTCATCGAGCGGTCCAAGCACTGGCCCGAAACTGTAGGGATCGGTCACCCACCATTCGTGTTCGCCCGCCTGGCAGCGATACCTGACCGGTTGCGGCTCGCCGCGCAGCCTTCCTTCGAACAGGCCGCGAGGATCGACGCGCTTCATCGGGCCGAGCCGACCGCCCTCGAGCGTGTGGGCCACAGCCGTTTCCGCCCCGGGCAACAACGCGCGAGCGAAGGTCCCGGCAGGCCCTTCGTGCGGACCGAGTAGCGAGAAGGGATCGGCGTGCTCGCCCGCCAGCAGCGCCTCGATCGCTTCGCGCGGAGGGGTCAAGTCACTTTCCAGATTTCGCGGGCATATTCGGCAATCGTCCTGTCCGATGAGAACCAGCCGACATTGGCGATGTTCCTGATGGCACTGGTGCGCCAGGCGGCCCGGTCTTTCCAGTGGTCGTCCACCCTGCGCTGCGCGGCGGCGTAGGAATCGAAGTCTGCGGCAAGCATGAACCAGTCGGATTCCAGCAGCCCGTCCATTAGTCCGGCGAAACGTTTCGGGTCGTCGGGGCTGAATACCCCGCTGGCAATCGAGTGCACCGCCTGGCTCAACTCGCCCGATCCCTCGATCAGGCTGCGCGGATCGTATCCCGACGCGCGCCTGGCTGCGACCTCGTCGGCGGTGAGGCCAAAGATGAACATCGCGTCCTCGCCCACCCGTTCAAGGATCTCGATGTTCGCGCCGTCGAGCGTTCCGATCGTGAGCGCGCCGTTCAGCGCGAACTTCATGTTTCCGGTGCCCGACGCCTCCATGCCCGCCGTGCTGATCTGCTCGGACAGGTCGGCTGCCGGAATGATCCGTTCGGCCTGGCTGACGTTGTAGTTGGGGACGAACACGACTTTCAGCAGGTCGCCGATCGCGGGGTCGCCGTTGACCCGCCGCGCAATGTCGTTGGCAAGCTTTATGATGAGCTTGGCGTTGTGATAGCTCGAGGCGGCCTTTCCGCCGAAGATCTTCACACGCGGCACCCAGTCGCGTTCGGGATGGCTGCGGATCTGATCGTAGAGCGCCACCGTCTCGATCAGGTTGAGAAGCTGCCGCTTATATTCGTGGATGCGTTTGACCTGCACGTCGAACATCGCGTCTGGGCTGACCGCGATCCCGGTCAGATCCCTGAGATAGCCCGCAAAGTCCTCCTTGTTCGCCCGCTTGACCGCGTCGAGCCGTTCGCCCAGCGCGGCATCGCCTGCGTGCGCATTCAGCGCCTCGAGCTTTTCCGCATCGTCGAGGAACCCGTCGCCGATCGTCTCGCGGAGCAGCGCGGTCAGCCCGGGATTGCATTGCTGCAGCCAGCGGCGCGGCGTGACCCCGTTGGTCTTGTTGTTGATCCTGTCGGGGTAGAGCGAATGGAGGTCCCTGAAGACGGTTTCCTTCATCAACTCGGTGTGCAGCGCGGCAACGCCGTTGACGCTGTGAGAACCCGCAAAAGCCAGGTTGGCCATTCGCACGCGCCGCTCGCCGTGCTCGTCGATCAGCGAGATCGCGGCGACCGCTTCGGGTGACAGGCCCGCCTCGCGCGCTTCTTTCAGAACCACGGCGTTGATCGCATAAACGATCTGCATATGGCGCGGCAGCAGCCGCTCGAACAGCGGCTGCGGCCAGCTCTCGAGCGCTTCGGGAAGGAGCGTGTGGTTGGTGTAGCTAACGGTCCGCTTCGTGATGTCCCAGGCTTCTGCGAAGGGTACGCCATGCTCGTCGGTAAGCAGCCGCATCAATTCTGCCACGGCGACCGAGGGGTGCGTATCGTTGAGCTGGATCGCTGCTTTGTCCGGCAACGTGCGCACGTCCCCGTGATATTGCGCATGGCGGCGGACGATGTCCTGGATCGATGCGGAGGAAAAGAAGAACTCCTGCCGTAGGCGCAGTTCCTGTCCCGCCGGCGAGCTGTCGGCAGGGTAGAGCACCCGCACCAGGCTGTCGGCCCGCATCTGCGCCGCGAGTGCGCCCATGTGATCGCCGGCATTGAATGCATCGAGCCGGATCGGGTCGATTGCGTTCGCGGTCCATAGCCGCAACGTGTTCACCCGCCTGCCGCGCCAGCCGACCACCAGTGTGTCGACCGCATTCGCCTCGATGACCTCACCGGGAACCCAGTTGACGGCATCACCGTCGGTCGCGACTTCGCCGCCGAAGCCGATCTCGTAGGCGCTTTCGGGCCGGTCGAATTCCCACGGGTTGCCGTGGGCCAGCCATGTTTCCGGGAGTTCGACCTGCCAGCCTTCGTCGATCCGCTGGCGGAACATCCCGTTCACATAGCGTATGCCATAGCCGTAGGCAGGAATGTCGAGTGTCGCGAGACTTTCCATGAAGCACGCGGCAAGCCGCCCGAGACCGCCGTTGCCAAGCGCGGCATCGGGCTCGAGTTCCTCGATCGCGGCCAGATCGAGCCCGTGCGCTGCGAGCGCACCGGCCATCTCGCCGGTCAGGTCCAGGTTGGACATCGCATCGCGCAGCAACCTGCCGATCAGGAACTCGAGGCTCAGGTAATAGACCCGCTTGCCCTTCGCCTGGTGCGTGCGAGTGGTGGATTCGATCCACGCGTCGATAATGCGATCCCGCAGCGTGTAGACGGCGGCGTTGTACCAGTCGTGCGGCTTCGCGGCGTGCTCGTTCTTGCCCACGCGATGCTTGAGGACGCTGACGATCCGCTCTTCCATGCCGGCCCCTGACCTCCGTTCGCGCGTTTCTGGCATCCACGGGTTGGCCGAGCGCCGCGACAAAGTCGACTCGCATACGACTGCATCCTGCTGCACCGCATCGAAAGGGTTGCCAGCGACGGGACTGCATAGGATTGAAGCGCCGGTCACAGCCAGCGAGGCAATCATCGACACCCTTCACCAACGCGCCGCCCGGAACGGCGTCGCCCGGCAGTGGCGCGACGTCGACGGCAGGGATCAACTGGTGTCGGACGCGACCCTGGAGGCGATCCTCGCCGGGCTGGGAGACGATGCTGCCGACGAAGAAGCAACCGGCGCGCTACCGCCGATGGTGGTGGCGGACGCAGGCGAGCGGATCACCTTGCCCCTTGCGCCGTCTTGCGTCGAAGTCACCGGGGAGGATGGCCGCACGGCGCGGCTCGAGCAGGACGCTTCCGGAGCTTTGGCGCCGAGGGCGCCGGGATACTATGACCTGGAATGGCGCGGTCAGACCGCAATGCTGGCGGTGGCCCCTGCGCGCGCGCCGGGCTTGACGGGTGAATCGCGCCTCTGGGGTGCCGCGATCCAGATTCCGGCGCTGCGATCCTCGCGCCCCGCGCCGTTCGGAGGCTTCGGTGAGCTCGCAAATGCGGTCAGAGCGCTTGCCGACACGGGTGCGGCGGCGGTGGCGATCAATCCCGTTCACGCCCTGTTTCCGGGAGAAGGCCGCGACTTTAGCCCGTACTCGCCATCGAGCCGGATTTTCCTCAACGGAGCGATGGCCGACCCGGAGCTTGCCGGCCTGGCACCCTTCCCCCTGGTCGACGGGCCGCCGCTGATCGATTGGGAAACCGCAATGCCGGCGCAGCTCGCGAACCTTCGCGCCGCGTTCGCCACGCTCGATGCCGCCACCCGTGAGCGGATGGAGAGCGATCCGGCGATGAACGATCCGGCTCTCGTGCGCCACGCGATCTTCGATGCTCTCTACTTACGGTTCGCCCCCTCCGGCGCGCGCGGGTGGCAGGACTGGCCCCCCGGCTATCGGGACCCTGACGGGCCCGACGTGGCGCGGTTCGCGCGCGAGAACGGGGAGCAGGTCGCTTTCCACCTGTTCGTCCAGTGGCTCGCGCGAGAAGGTCTGGCGTCAAGCCAGCGCGCCGCGCGCGCCGCGGGAATGGAAATCGGCCTCATCGCCGATCTCGCGGTCGGCGTCAGCCCGATGGGCAGCGACTGCTGGAGCCTGCGCGATGCGATGCTGCGCGGGCTTACGGTGGGCGCTCCGCCGGACCCGCTCGGGCCGCAGGGACAGAACTGGCACCTCTCGACGTTCTCTCCTTCGGGCCTGCGCCGAACCGGTTACGCGCCGTTCATTGCCATGTTGCGGGCCGGTTTCGCGGAGGGCGGCGGCCTGCGCGTCGACCACGCTTTCGGTCTCCAGCGGCTGTGGGTCGTTCCCGACGGGGCCAGCGCAACCGAGGGCGCATATCTTGCCTATCCGTTTGACGACCTTGTGCGACTGCTCACGCTCGAGGCCCATCGCGCCCGCGCAATCGTGATCGCGGAAGACCTCGGCACCAGCCCGTCCGGTTTCACCGATGCGATATCGCAACGCGGTCTGTACGGAATGGAAGTCCTGTGGTTCGCGCGCGCCCGGGACCATGGCTTCCGGGGTGCGCACGACTACCGCCCCACGAGTGTTGCGATGACCGGCACGCACGACACGCCGACCGTCGCCGGATGGTGGACCGGCCGAGACATCGAGTGGGCCGAGCGATGCGGCCGAATCGGCCCGAACACCTCTCGCAAGAGAACCGATTCGGTGCGCGAATGGGACCGCGGCTTGCTGTGGTCCACCATCGGCCGGGATGCTCCGCGGCCCGCGCCGGATCAACCGGGTCCGGTGGTCGATGCCGCGCTCGCGCACGTGGCGGCCTCCCCTTCACCGCTGGCGATCGTGCCGCTCGAAGACCTGCTCGCAGAGACCGAGCAGCCGAACCTCCCCGGCGCCACCGTAGGGCATCCCAACTGGCGCAGGCGGACCGATGCGCCACTGAACGACCTGCTCGAAGCGCCTGCCGTTGCAGCGCGGACAGCCGTCCTGTCCAGCCGGGGAGCCTAGAACGCGAGCGCCGTCACCACCGCGCCCGGCGCGCGTTCGCTCTGGTGCGGCGGGCACCGGATAAGCCAGTCGGCATGAGCGAGCGGCCCTTGTGCCCCGCTATCCTGGTTGCCGAGCGGGACCAAGCCGTCCGCATCCCATCGCGCGCGCACAAATGTCTCCCGATCGCCCGTGGGCGCGAGCGGCGCGGCGAGCGGAAGGCGGCGCCACGCGTGGACCGCCGGTGCCCCCTGAAGGCGTCCGAGCACCGGCTTCAGGAACAGCGCGGCGGTGACCATCGCCGACGTCGGATTGCCGGGAAGGCCAAGCACGACAGCATCGCCTGCCCGCCCCAGCCACACCGGCTTGCCGGGTTTGATCGCGACCTTCGAGAACAGCAGTTCCAGACCATGCGCCGCGAACATCGGCCTGGCAAAATCGCGGTCGCCGACTGAAGCGCCGCCGGTGACGATCACCAGGTCTGCCTCGTCGATCGCCTGGCGGGCTCGCTCGGTAAGCAGGGCGAGGTCGTCTCCCGCGCATTCGCGCGACACGACGGTTGCTCCCTCTCCTTCGCACAGCGCCACAATGCCCAGAGAAACGCTTTCAGGCACCGTGTCGGGATCGAGATACGCGGTGCCAGGCGCGGCGAGTTCATCACCCGTGCCCAGCACCGCAACGCGCGGGCGGCGGGCAACCGGCAGTTCGGCCCGGTCGGCGGCGGCAGCAGCCACCAGGGCGCGCGGATGCAGCCGGAATCCTGCCGGAAGCAGCACGTCACCGGCGGCAAAATCGCTCGCCCGGGCGCGGACATGCCGTGCCGGACCGTAACCGGCCGTGAAACGCACCCGGTCGCCGTCGCGCTCGGCGTGCTCCTGGACGATGACCCGGTCGGCCCCGTCCGGCATGCGGGCGCCGGTCAGGATGCGAACCGCCTCGCCGGGTGCGAGTGCGCCGGCGAAGCTCCGCCCCGCGCGCGATTCGCCGATAACGGGCAGGCTTTCGCCCGGCCGGGTCGCCGCATCTGCCACCGCATAACCATCCATCGTCGAAACGGCCCAGCGCGGCGAATCGCAACGAGCGCGCAGGTCTTCGGCCAGGACGCGGCCCGCGCACTCCGCCAGGGCAAGCGTCTCACTGCCGAGAGGCCCGACATGGCGCTCGATCAGCGCGATCGCTTCGTCGAAACCGATCATGTCCAACGGCCGGCATCGGCCCGGTCGGCATCGGAAGGTTCGATCCAGCGGCCGCCCGCCGCTCCCTCCTCGCGCTTCCAGAAAACCGCTTCCGTCTTGAGCCGGTCCATGAGGTAATCGGCGGCCTCGAATGCGGCGCGGCGATGGTGGGATGCGCAGGCCACGAACACTATCGCGTCGCCCGGGGCGATCGCACCATCGCGGTGAACGATGCGGCAGCGCGTAATGTCAAAGCGGGCGAGCGCATCGGCTGCGATCGCTTCCATCGAATGCAACGTCACGCCGCGATAGCTTTCCAGCACGAGGGCCGAGATCGGCGCACCGTCTTGATCGGTCCCGCGGGCAAGGCCGGTGAAGCTTACCACCGCACCCTCGCCGTTCATCTTTCCGCCGAAATCCGCGAGCAATCGGGCGGGATCGAACGCTTCGTGAACCAGGTCGACCCACGCGGTCATCCGCCGGACACCGGGGGAAACAGCGCCACGCGATCTTGTGGCGACACGGTCGTGCCACCGGACACCAGCGTATCGTTGACGCAAACGCGGACCCGTCCTTCAGCGACCATTCGCGAAAGCGCGGGATCGATCTCGGCCGCACGCGCCAGCAGGATGGAGGCGGTGCAACCTTCGCCCGGGATAGAGAGGGGAACCTGCCGACCGCAAAAATCGGCGAGCATGCCGCACATCTCGACGGCGATCGTGACCGGGGCGGTTCCGTTCTCGGCCACGATCAGCCTCCGATAGAGGCAAGGTGCGGTGTAGCACCGCTGTCGCCGTGGTGCAGGCGGTGCGAAGGCGCCTTGGTCGCCGTCAGCGCGCGTATCCGCGCGACGAGCGCATCGTGCTGGCTGTCGTCCTGAAGCAGCGGCCGAAGATCGAACCCGCCGTCGCCGAACAGGCACAGGTGCAGACGCCCGTCCGAACTCAACCGCAGACGATTGCAGCTTGCGCAGAAATCTCTTGAATAGGGTGCGATGATGCCGATCCGGCCCCGCGCGTCCGGATGCGCGAACTCGACCGCCGGCCCCGCTCCCGGTGCGCGCGCCACCCTGTGCCACCCGGATTTTTCGAGCCGGGCGACCACCGCTTCGCCGGCGATATGGCGCGCTGCGAAAAAGACGGGGTTGTCGTTCGTGCGCATGACCTCGATGAAACGAAGGGAGATATCGCGCGAGCGCACGAAATCGATCATCGCCTCCAGTTCGTCGTCGTTGACTCCCCGCATCAGCACCGCGTTGAGCTTGACGCTCTCGAAGCCGGCTGCGAGCGCGGCGTCGATTCCCGAAATGACCGCAGGAAGCCGGTCATGACCGGTGACCGCGGCGAACCGTGCCGGATCCAGCGAATCCACGCTCACGTTGACCGCGGTGATCCCGGCTTCGCGCCAGGCCCGCGCGTTCTCGGCGAGGCGCCAGCCGTTGGTCGTCATCGCGACCCGGTGCACGCCCGGAACGGAGACGACGGCGCGCGCGATCGCGTCGAAATCCTTCCGGACGGTAGGCTCGCCACCCGTCAGTCGCACCTTCCACAGCCCTAGCGAGGCGAACGCGCGGACCGCGCGCTCGATCTCCGGCAGGGTCAGCTCGGTCGGCCGGCCCGGCCGCTTGATGTACCCATCGGGCAAGCAATAAGTGCAGCGGAAATTGCAGACCTCGGTCAGCGACAGTCGCAGGTAGGCAAACCGCCGGCCGAGACCGTCTGCCAGGCGACCAGGTTCGCCGGATAGGGAATTGTCGGACCGCATGGCGGCCAGCGACGCCTTCACCACCTCCAAGTCAAGACTTTCCCGTCCCTTTGCCAAAATTCGTGCCCGGCAGACCCGCGGGAACTGCGGCCCGCACCCCGCTCTGTGCGCGCCGTGGGTGATGCCGCCAAACAATTTCCATCGAGGCGCGCCGCTGCACCAGGCCATGGAGTGGGCTACGAACAGGAACGACACGCGATTCGCGGAAAGTGAGGCGGGAATTGAACGACGGATACGTCCTGAGGATCGCGTGCGACGACAGGCCGGGGATTGTCGCCCGGGTCTCGAGTTTCCTCGCTGCACGGGACTGCAACATCCTCGATGCCCAGCAGTTCGAGGATCGTCCCGAGCGGCGCTTCTTCATGCGCGTGGTGTTCGATCCGGCAGCCAACACCATCGTGTCATTGCGCGAAGGCTTCGCGCCGATCGCAGGCGAACTCTGCATGGATTGGGAGCTGCGCGACGCGGCAATCCCCCCGCGCGTTCTGATCATGGTATCGAAGTTCGACCACTGCCTGGTCGACCTCCTCTATCGCAACCGGATCGGCGAGATCGCGATGGATATCGTCGCGGTGGTTTCGAACCATCCACTCGATCGCGAGCGGCTCGCGATGGCCCGCGACATTCCGTTTTTCCATCTTCCGGTGACACCCACGACGAAGGCGGAACAGGAACGCGAAGTCCATGCGATCATCGAGAAGACCGGCGCTGAACTGGTGGTGCTGGCGCGATACATGCAGGTTCTGTCGGACGAGATGGCGGGGTCGCTCGCTGGTCGCTGCATCAACATCCACCATAGCTTTCTGCCCGGCTTCAAAGGGGCCCGGCCCTATCACCAGGCGCACGAGCGGGGGGTCAAGATGATCGGCGCCACGAGCCACTACGTCACCGCCGATCTCGACGAGGGGCCGATCATCGCGCAGCACGCCGAGCCGATCAGCCACCGCGATACTCCGGAAGACCTGGTCGCCAAGGGCCGCGACGTCGAGCGGCGGGTACTTGCCCGCGCTGTCAGGATGCATCTCGAGGGACGAGTTTTCATCAACGGGCAAAGAACCGTGGTCTTCGCCGACTGATCCGGCCGCTTGCCGGCTGGAGAGCGGCGGCCCCGCACACCCGCGCGCTAAATCCAGGCGTTCAGTCCCGCAGGGCGACCTTGTGCAGGACCATCCCGGCGAGCATCGCGCCGACGAACCACAGGGCCTTGAGCGGGGCGACCGACAGCACGGCGAGCGCGGGGCCGGGGCACAGCCCGGCAATGCCCCAGCCGATGCCGAAGACGGCGGCCCCCATGACCAGTGGTGCGGTCACGTCGGATCGCTCGGGCAAGGCGAAGGCATCGGCCAGAAGCGGGCGGCCCAGGCGTTTCTGGATTCGCCAGGCCGCCGCCATCACCAGCACGGCGCCGGCCATCACGAAGGCGAGCGTCGGGTCCCAGTCGCCGAAGATGTCGAGAAATCCGCGAACGCGGGCCGGATCGGTCATGCCGCCGAGCGCCAGACCCGATCCGAACAGCGTTCCCGCCAGAAGCGGGAGTCCGATCCGCGCGATCATGGGAGAATCCCCGGAAGAAGCGCCTCGCTGAGCGCAACGGTAGCCATGCCGGCTGCCATGAACACCGCGGTCGCCACCAGCGAGCGCTGCGACCAGCGGCTGACACCGCAAACTCCGTGACCGCTCGTGCAGCCGCTGCCAAGGCGTGTGCCGAAGCCGACGAAAAGCCCGGCGATGACCAGCGGCACGGGGCCTGCGAAGGTCGCAGGCTCCTGCCCTGCAATCGCGGTGACGATATACGCCCCGAGCGGCAACCCGATCACGAAGGACCACGCGGACGACCGGCCGAGAGATCCGCCGGAAAGGCCGATCGCCCGGCCGAGCAGCCCGGAGACGCCGGCGATACGGCCGAGGCCTACGAGCATCAACGCCGCCGCGAGCCCGATGAGTACGCCCCCGGCGAGACCGGCCGCCGGAGCGGCGCCGGGAAAGCCTGGCAGGATCACGGACGTCGCCGGCCCAGGACCGACCCGATGGCATGAAGACAGGACATATGAGGATTATCTAATATTCAGCCGATGCAAGTCAACCTGCGGCATTCGCCTGCGCGGTCAGGATCGTCGCGACGGCGGCACGCCAGCCGTCACGCAATCGGGAACGTCTGTCCTTGCCCATCGAGGGGGAGAAACGCCGGCTGCACCGCCAGGTTGCCGACAACGCCTCCAGGTCGGCCCAGAACCCGGTTGCCAATCCTGCAAGAAATGCCGCCCCCAAGGCGGTCGTTTCGACGTTGGCGGGCCGTTCGACCTCGGCATCGAGCACGTCGGCGAGGAACTGACACAACCAGTCGTTGGCGGCCATCCCGCCATCGACCCGTATCGCGCCCAGCCTGTTCGCTCCGTCGGCGATCATCGCCTCGACGAGATCCATTGTCTGGAAGGCGACCGACTCGAGCGCCGCGCGCGCGAGGTGCGCCTTCCCCGCGTCGAGCGTCAGGCCCAGGATGGCCCCCCGCGCATCCGGGTCCCAATACGGCGCGCCGAGCCCGACGAAGGCCGGGACCATGGTCACGCCGTGGTCGTCGGGAACGCTCTCGGCGAGCCGCGCAGTATCGCCCGCGCCATCAATCGTGCCCAGCCGGTCGCGCAGCCACTTGATCGCGGCTCCGGCGACGAAGATCGATCCCTCGACCGCATAGGTCATCCTCCCTCCGAGCCTGTAGGCGGGCGTCGTCAGCAGCCGATGATCCGATGCAATCGCCTGGGAGCCGGTGTTGAGGAGCAGGAAACAGCCAGTGCCGTAGGTCGACTTGGCCATGCCGGGATCGAAGCAGGCCTGCCCGAAGAGGGCCGCCTGCTGGTCTCCCGCCATCCCGGCAATCGGAACCGGCACATCGAGCAGCCCTTCGGCGGTGTTTCCAAACAGGTGGCTGTTGTCGTGCACCTCGGGCAGCATCGCCATCGGGACGCGGAACAGGGCGCACAGGTCTTCATCCCAGCGCTGGGCGTGAATGTCGTAGAGCATCGTGCGGCCCGCGTTGGTCACGTCGGTCGCGTGGACCGCGCCGCCCGTCAGCCGCCAGAGCAGGAAGCTGTCGATCGTCCCGAACGCCAACTCGCCCGCTTCGCCGCGCGCTCTTGCTCCTTCGACGTTGTCGAGAATCCAGGCGATCTTGGTCGCCGAGAAATAGGGGTCGAGCAGCAATCCCGTCCGGGCGCTGACGATGTCCTCGTGGCCGGCCATGCGCAGATCAGCGCACGTCTGCGCGGTGCGACGGTCCTGCCACACGATGGCGCGGTGCACGGGATCGCCCGTTGCTCGGTCCCAGACGACCACCGTTTCGCGTTGGTTGGTGATGCCGATCCCGGCGAGCCGGTCTGCCCCTACCCCGCTGGCCGCGATCGCCTCGCGCAAGGTGGCAAGGGTGTCGCGCCAGATGTCTTCAGGGTCGTGCTCGACCCATCCGCTCTGGGGATAGTGCTGCTCAAACTCGCGCTGCGCGGTCGCCACCGGCCGCGCCTGGTGATCGAACACGATCGTTCGAGTAGACGTCGTCCCCTGATCGATTGCCAAAACGTGCGTCGGCTGCGCCATGTCCCGTCGTCACCCTCCCCCCGGCCGTATCCCGCGCCCTAAACCGGCAGGCGCCGGGCCGGACGCATAAGCAGGATCAGCGGCAGGACCGCAACGCTGATCCACATCATCAGATAAAAATCATCGACATAGGCGACCATAGCCGCTTGCCGGTTGATTTCCATATCGATGGCCTGGAGCGCTCCCGATCCCAGGTGCTGGAAGCGATCGACTGCCGAGAGGTCGACAAGCGCGGTCGATGACGGCGTTACGTGACTCGCGAGATCGGCGTGGCTCGTCTGGATGTTTACGCCCAGGAGCGTCGTCGTCACCGAAATCCCGACCGATGCGCCGAGTGACCGCATGAGGATGAGCAGGCTCGATCCTTCGGTACGCAAATCGGGCGCGAGGGTCGCGAAGGCCGCGTTGTTGAGCGAGATGAACACCAGCCCCATTCCAAGTCCCTGCACGAAACCGGTCACCACGATGGTCTGCTGGTCGATCCCCAGCGACCATCCGGACATCTGCCAGAACGAAAGCGCCGTCAGGAGGAATCCGCTGAAGATCAGATAGCGGGGATCGTAGCCGCGGCGGGTCAGTTGCCCGGCGATCTGCATGCTGACCAGAGTGCCGATCCCGCGCGGCATCAGCACCCAGCCGGTGTCGATGACCGAGTACCCGAACAGGCGCTGCAGCATCGGAGGCATGAGCGCCATGGTGGCGAAAACAGCCACCCCGATCGCGCCCATGAACATGAGCGAGACGACATAGTTGCGGTCGGCGAACAGCGCCCGGTTGAACAGCGTGCCCCGCCTGTGGGTCGCCAGGTGGACGACGCTGATCCATCCGCAGCTCACGACGGCGACGGCGTAGAACCATATCTCGGGGGAATCGAACCAGTCCTCCTGTGCACCGCGATCCAGCATCATCTGGAGCGCCGCGATCGCCAGCGCGATCATCGAAAACCCGAACAGGTCGAACCGCCGGCTCCTGATCACGCGCGAGGGCAACTCGGCAAGCAGGATCGCAAGTGCGATCGCTCCCAGGGGGACGTTGACATAGAAGACCCAGCGCCAGTTCCAGTTTTCGGTCAGCCAGCCGCCGAGCAACGGCCCGAGGATCGGTCCGATCATGATCCCCATAGCCCATACGCCCATCATCTGCGCCTGCCGCGACGGCTTGTTCACATCGAGCATCGCGGCCTGGCTGAGCGGACCGATGAACGCCCCCGTCACCCCCTGGAGTGCACGGAACAGGACCATCTCCTCGATGTTCTGGGCCATGCCGCACAACATCGAGGAGACGACGAATCCGGCGGTGGAGGCGATGAACAAGCGACGGGACCCCACACGGTCGGCCAGCCAGCCCGTAATCGGCATGGCCACGGCGCTGGCGACGATGTAGCTCGTCAGGACCCAGCTGATCTCGTCAGGCGTGGCTCCGAGCGACGCCTGCATGTGGGGAATCGCGACATTGGCTATGGTCGTGTCCAGGATCTGCAGCAGAGAGGCGAGCATGACCCCGAAGACGACCAGCCAGGTGTTCCTGACCGGCAGGGCCGCGACATCTTCTTCCGGCGGGATCGCCAACGGGCCGCCCGCGGCGGGCTGACGGGAAGCCGCGGTCGCCATTACGGGTTCCTAGCGTTTCCTGCCGTCGGTGAAGACGGTCACTTGCGTCGACAGGCCGGCGATCAGCGGACGCGGGCTTCTTTCGTCGAGGACAATCTTCACCGGGACTCGCTGTGTAACCTTGACCCAGTTTCCGGTGGCGTTCTGTGCGGGGAGGATGGAAAACTCGCTTCCGGTGCCGGCTCCGATGGCTGAGACGTGCCCCTTCAGCCGCACCTCCGGGTACGCGTCGAAGGTGATCTCGGCGGGCTGGCCCAGGGCCATGCGCGCAAGCTGCGTTTCCTTGAAATTCGCCTCGATATAGCTCGTGCCGGTCGCGACGATGGTCGCGACGGGCAGGCCGCTGACCACCTGCTGACCCTTTTGCAACCGCTCGGCCTGGGTGACACGGCCCGCTATCGGTGCGCGCACCTCCGTGCGCGAGAGGTCGAGTTCGGCTGCGCGCCGCTGCGCCCGAGCGGCGGCGATCGCGGGAAGCTCTCCCGGCACCTGGGCGCCGCTCGATAGTCTTGCTGCCGCCTCGGCCTTCCGGGCCTGCGCGCCCCGCATTTCCTCGCGCGCCTGGGCGACCTGATGCCGGGCCGCTTCGTAGTCCGTTTTCGTGGTGAAGCCCTTCTGCCACAACGCTTCCTGCCGCTCGAGATTGGCCTGCGCAAAGGCCATGTCCTCGGCCGCCGCCGCGATGTCGGCGCCAGACAGCGCCGGAGCGCTGGCTAGCGCGGTGGCACCTGCCTGCGCAGCTGCGATGGCGGCGTCAGCCTGCGCGATCCGGATCCGGTATGGTGCAGGATCGATACGGAACATCAGGTCGCCCGCCCGCACCTCGTCCTCGTCGTCGACCATGACCTCGGCGATCTGCCCGCCGACCTCAGCGGTGATCGACACCTTGTCCTGCCGGACGTAGGCATTGTCGGTGGTCACCTTGCCCTGCAGGCTGAGCCAGTAACCCCCCGCCGTCGCGATCACGACAAGCGGCACCCCTGCCATCAGCGCAAGGCGCTTCCACGGCCGCGAAGTGGTACGGGTCGCGCCTTCGACCGCCTCGGCAAGGCCGGTGGCCTCGTCCACCTCGATCTGCGGATCGCGATCAGCCATTGGCGGCAATCCCCTCTCCACCGGAGCGGGAAAGATTGTCGCGAATGCGCTCGAGCAGATCGCGCAGGACGAGCCGTTCAGCCTCGCTCAACCCGTCGAGCGCATCCTCGACCATGGCATCCGCGAGGGGGCGCAACTGATCGAGCACCCCGCGGGCGCGATCGGTAAGAAACAGTCGCCAGCTGCGCCTGTCGGCCGGATCGGCCCGCCGCTCGACAAGGCCCGCTTCCTGCAGGCGGTCAACCATCCGGCACACCGTAATCGGCTCGACATCGAGACGTTCGGCAAGCCCGCCCTGGTTGATCCCTTCGTACCGGGCGAGATTGACGAGGACGAGCCATTGCTGGCGCGTGACGCCGATGTCACGGGCGCGCGCGTCGAAACTGCGCCGCATGAGCCGCGAGGTATCAGCGAGGATCGAGGCAATGTTATCCATAACGACGGTGTTTATAACCATGCTTATGGTTGTCAATCCGAGCCGGCGCGCGGCGCGGGGGACTCGCAGGTCGGTTGCAATCGCGGACCCTTTCGCGCACACCGCGCCAAGAAAAAAATCTGCCGCGGGAGTACGGATGCCATGAGCGAATTCGAAACCATCAAGGTCGCGCGCGATGGTCAGGTTGCGACGATCACGCTCGCCCGCCCCGAGCGTCTCAACGCCTGTCCTCCGCAGATGGCGGACGAGATCTTCTCTGCAATCCGGTCTTTGGGCGACGCGCGCGCGGTGCTGATGCGCGGCGAAGGACGTGCCTTTTGTTCGGGGGCCGATCTCGCGGCGAACTCCGGCGTCTCGATGCCGGGCGGCGACCGGGCGTTCGGCTCGCTCAGCCAGCATTACAACCCGCTCATCCAGGCGCTCGCGAGCCTTCCCGTCCCGGTCGTCTGCGCAGTCCAGGGACCGGCGGCCGGTGTCGGATGCTCGATCGCGCTTGCCGCCGATTTCGTCATCGCCGGCAGGAGCGGCTATTTCCTGCAGGCGTTCGTCAACATCGGCCTGGTGCCCGATGGCGGATCGAGCTGGATGCTGCCCCGGCTGGTCGGCACCGCGCAGGCAACCCGGATGATGATGCTCGGGGAAAAGATCCATGCCGACGAGGCGGAGCGTATCGGCCTCATCTACCGGTGCGTCGAGGACGACGACCTTGATACCGAGGCAGCGGCCCTCGCCGCTCGCCTGGCAGCGGGGCCGACGGTCGCACTCGGACTCATGAAACAGACCCTGCGCGAAGGATTGCAGTCCGACCTCGCGACCGTTCTCGCCGCCGAGGCGCGAACCCAGCGGATCGCCGGGGGCACGCGCGACGCCGTAGAGGGCGCGTCGGCCTTCCTGGCGAAGCGCAAGCCAGAATTCTCGGGCAGCTGACGGCGTTCAGGCGAGCGCGAGGACCCCGGTGAGGATGTTGCGCACCAGGTCGACCTGCCCCCGCGCCCCGGTCTTGGCGTATATCTTTTTCGAGTAGTTGCGCGCGGTTTCGACCGTCAGGCCACATGCGGTCGCTCCGTCGGCGATCGACATGCCCTGCGATAGCGCCCAGGCCAGCCGGGCCTCGGACGGCGTCAGGCCGAACAGACCAACCAGCTGGTCCTGCCTGTCGGCGCGGGACGAGCGGTCGCCCCGAAGGTAGACCACGGCGGCGGCGTGGGCGCCCCCGACGAGAGAGGCGATCCGCAGCGGCGCGACAAGTATGTCGATCCACGGATCCCGACTGAGGTTGATCGCGCGCGGCGCATGCCGTGGATTCAGCGCGCATTCGCGGACATGCGCGGTCATCAGCCGGTCTACGTCCGCCGCCGCAGGCGTCAGGCGTTCATAAGCCGCCCGGCGCAATACACCCGAGCGTGCAAGAAAACGCTCGGCCTGGTCGTCGCAGTCGACGATCCGGCAGCGCGCATCGAGGGCGATCCAGCCGAAATTCATGCGCGAAAAGGCCTCGGCGTTCACCTCCGAGCGCGCGCGCTCCCGTTCGAGCGCAGTAAACGTGCGCTGCGCGACCCTAAGATGCGGCGACAGCGCGACGAGGAGGTTGCCGACATCGGGTCCGATGGGCGAGTCACCGGCGAGCAGGATTGTCGCTTCAACACCCGCGGGATTGGCCAGTCGCATAAGGGCCGTCCCGCCCCCCGGTCGCGGCCGCCCGCCATCCGGCGAGCGGATACCCTGGGCAAGCTCGCCAAGCGAATAAACCCGTCCGTCACGCATCGCTGCCAGCAGTCCCCGTTCGCCCTGCGGCCATGCAGATAGCGTTTCTGCGATTTCGCGGGGCATGATCCCGCTCACGAGCGTGAGTCTGCCCGGATCGTCATCGGCGTTCGTGCGAAGCAACAGGGCGGCATGGTCGCATCCGCTTACCCTCCGCAGCCGCGCCAGAAACGTCTGCCACATCGGCTGTTCGAAAATGCCGTCGTGCAACGGCACAAGCAGATCCGTCTCGCCGAGATTGGGAATGCGCATGCCTGTCCATAGCACTCCCATTTGGGAGGTCCAATCCCCCTGTCATCGGATAGATCCGCGCGCCATGACCGAACCTGCGGCCCTTACCCATCTACAACGCCTTGAAGCCGAGGCGATCCACATCATGCGCGAGGTCGTCGCCGAGGCCGAGAAGCCGGTCATGCTCTACTCGGTGGGCAAGGACAGCGCGGTGATGCTGCACGTCGCGCGCAAGGCGTTCTTCCCTTCGCCGCCGCCGTTTCCTCTGCTCCACGTCGATACGACATGGAAATTCAAGGCGATGTACGACCTGCGCGATCGCGCTGCGGCCGAGGCCGGGATGGAATTGCTCGTCCATCGCAATCCCGAGGCGGAAGAACGCGGCATCAACCCGTTCGATCACGGGCCGCTCCACACCGATATGTGGAAGACCGAGGGCCTCAAGCAGGCGCTGGACCATCACGGTTTCGACGTGGCCTTCGGCGGTGCCAGGCGGGACGAGGAAAAGAGCCGAGCCAAGGAACGGATCTTCAGCTTCCGGACCGCCAGCCACGGCTGGGATCCCAAGAACCAGCGGCCCGAGTTGTGGAACCTCTACAATGCCAGAAAACGCAAGGGCGAGAGCATCCGGGTGTTCCCGCTGTCCAATTGGACCGAACTGGATATCTGGCAATACATCATGTCCGAGGGGATCGAAATCGTCCCGCTCTACTTCGCCGCCCCGCGTCCCACGTTCGTGCACGAAGGGTTGATGCTCATGGCCGATGATATCGAGCGGCTCGAGCAGGTGCTCGGCCACAGGCCGGAGATTGCCACGAAATCGGTGCGCTTCCGGACGCTGGGATGCTTTCCCCTGACCGGCGCCATCGAGAGCGAAGCATCCACCCTGAGCGACGTGATCCGCGAAATGCTGCTCGCAACCACGAGCGAGCGCCAGGGCCGCGCGATCGACCGGGATGCCGGAGGCGCCGGGATGGAAGTAAAGAAGCAGCAGGGGTACTTCTGATGACCGACCAGGCCGGTGGCCCCTCCTACCGCACCGATGCGCTGATCGCCGAAGACATCGACGCCTATCTGGACAGGCACCAGCACAAATCGATGCTGCGGTTCATCACCTGCGGCAGCGTCGACGACGGCAAATCAACCCTGATCGGCCGCCTGCTCTACGACAGCAAGATGATCTTCGAGGACCAGCTCGCCGCCCTCGAAAGCGACAGCAGGAGGGTCGGCACGCAAGGACAGGACATCGATTTTGCGCTGCTCGTCGACGGCCTCGCCGCCGAGCGCGAACAGGGGATCACGATCGACGTCGCCTATCGCTTCTTCGCGACCGAAAAGCGCAAGTTCATCGTCGCCGATTGCCCGGGGCACGAACAGTACACGCGCAACATGGTCACCGGCGCGAGCACCGCCGATCTTGCCGTGATCCTGGTCGATGCGCGAAAGGGCGTTCTCGTCCAGACGCGGCGGCACAGTTTCCTGTGCCATCAACTCGGCATTCGGGACTTCGTGCTCGCGATCAACAAGATGGACCTGGTCGAGTACGCCAGCGACGTCTTCGAGCGGATCGTAGACGAGTATCGCGACTTCGCGGCCAAGATCGGGATCGAACGCTTTACCGCGATCCCGATTTCCGGCTTCAGGGGGGATAACATCACCGCCGCGCCGAGCGAACACACCCCGTGGTTTTACGGCCCGAGCCTGGTCGAACATCTCGAATCGGTTGAAATCCTCTCCTCCGGCGAAGCGGACAAGCCGTTCCGTATGCCGGTGCAATGGGTGAACCGGCCCAATCTCGATTTCCGCGGCTTTGCAGGACTGATCGCTTCGGGCAGCGTCGCGCCGGGCGACGAAGTGCGGGTGTTGCCCTCGGGTCGGACAAGCACCGTCGCGTCCATCCCAACGTTCAACGGCGATCTCGACAGCGCGACGGCCGGCCAGTCTGTCACGTTGACCCTGACGGACGAGATCGACTGTTCGCGCGGCAGCGTCCTTGCATCGGCTGGCGATCCACCGCAGGTGGCCGATCAGTTCGAAGCGACGCTGGTCTGGCTGGCAGATGAGGATCTGCATGTCGGGCGGGGCTACTGGCTCAAGCTTGCCACGCAGACCGTCTCCGCCACGGTCCAGGAACCCAAATACCGGATCGACGTCAACACGCTCGACCGGCTGGCCGCGAAGACGCTGTCTCTCAACGACATCGGCGTGGCCCAGGTATTCGCCGACAAGCCGCTCGTGTTCGAACCGTACGCGACGAACCGGACGCTCGGCGGATTCATCCTGATCGACAAGGTGACCAATGCCACCGTCGCGGCCGGGATGCTCCGCTTCAGCCTGCGCCGCAGCCAGAACGTGCACTGGCAACCGGTCGACATCACCCGCGAGCATCACGCCGCGATGAAGAACCAGACCCCGCGCGTGCTGTGGTTCACCGGCCTTTCGGGATCGGGCAAGTCGACCATCGCCAACGAAGTCGAAAAGCAGCTTGCGCTTATGAACCGGCACACGTTCCTGCTCGACGGGGACAACGTACGTCACGGGCTCAACAAGGACCTGGGGTTCACCGAGGCCGACCGGATCGAGAACATCCGCCGCATCGGGGAAGTTGCCAGGTTGATGACCGACGCCGGTCTGATCGTGCTTACCGCCTTCATCAGTCCTTTCCGGGCCGAACGGCAGATGGTGCGCGACATGCTCGCCGAGCGCGAATTCGTCGAAATTTTCGTCGACACCCCGCTCGAAGTCGCCGAAGCGCGCGATGTCAAAGGCCTGTACAGGAAGGCGCGGGAGGGCAAGCTGAAGAACTTCACCGGCATCGACAGCCCCTACGAGCCACCCGAGAATCCGGACATCGTGGTCAACACGGTCGACATGACTCCGGAGGAGGCGGCGCAGTACATCATCCGCCGGATCCTCCCCCTCAAATGAGGATGACCGACGCCGAACTCGCCGCGCGCCTCGCGGATGGCGCAGGGCGCATCCTGCTCAGTATCCGTGCGTCAGGGAAGGTCGCCGGAGCGGCTCTTGGCAAAGCTGGCGACGAGACTGCAAACGAATACCTCGTCCGCGCGCTTCGCGAGGCGCGACCCGAGGACGGTCTTCTCTCGGAAGAAAGCCGGGACAGCGCCGAGCGGCTCGGCAAACGCCGGGTGTGGATCATCGATCCCGTCGACGGTACGAGGGAGTTCGGCGAGGAGCGCACGGACTGGGCCGTGCACGTGGGCCTCTCGATGGACGGTATTGCGAGCGTGGGGGCGGTGGCCCTGCCGGGCCTGGGATTCGTCGTTCGCAGCGATCGGCCCGCCCCGATCCGACCCGCCGCCGAGCCGGCTCGCATCGTTGTCAGCCGTACGCGCCCTCCGGCCGAGGCATCCGCCCTCGCCAAGCGCATTGGCGCGGAACTCGTGCCTATGGGCAGTGCGGGCGCCAAGGCGATGGCGGTGGTGCGCGGCGAGGCGGAGATCTACGTCCATTCCGGCGGCCAGCACGAATGGGACAGCTGCGCCCCCGTCGCGGTTGCACGTGCGCACGGTTTCCACTGCTCCCGGATCGACGGCTCCCCGCTCGTCTATAACCAGCCGGATACGCGCATGCCGGATCTGCTGATCTGCCGGCCCGACCTTGCCGAAAGAGTGCTGGCCGAACTGGCGGCGCTCGCCTGAAGAGTCAGGATTTCAGTCGTTCCGCATGCCAGGCGACGTGCTCGGACATGAAAGTCGAGATGAAGTAATAGGAGTGGTCGTAGCTCTCCTGCATCCGGATCGTCGCCGGGATGCCCGCCGCCTTGCAAGCATCCACGAGGAGCGAAGTCTTGAGTTGTTCGTCAAGGAACTGGTCGGCGGTGCCCTGGTCGACCAGCAGGTCGGGTAGCCGTGCACCATCCGCGATCAGCGCACAGGCATCGTACTCGCGCCAGGCGGCGCGGTCGCTTCCGAGGTAGCCGCCGAGCGCCTTCTCGCCCCACGGGCAGTTCAGCGGGCTGGCGATCGGTGCAAATGCGCTGACCGAGCGGAACCGGCCGGGGTCGCGCAGCGCGATGGTGAGCGCGCCGTGTCCGCCCATCGAGTGACCGGTGATCCCCTGCCGCGTCATGTCGGCCATCGGGAACTCCGCGGCAACGAGTTGTGGCAGCTCGCTCTCGATGTAGCTGCGCATCCGGTAATTCGCGGCCCACGGCGCCTTGGTCGCATCGACGTAGAACCCGGCGCCCTTGCCGAAGTCGTAGCCCTCGTGATCGGGCACCGCGTCGCCGCGCGGGCTGGTGTCCGGGGCAACGAAGATCACCCCGTGCTCGGCGCACGCCGCACGATACTCGCCCTTCTCGGTCACGTTGGCGTGGGTGCAGGTGAGGCCCGAGAGGTACCACAGCACCGGCAACTTCGCGCCGGTTGCGTGGTCGGGAACGAAGACCGAAAACGTCATCTCGGTCCCCGTCTCGCGCGAGGCGTGCCGGTAGACGCCCTGCGTGCCGCCGTGGCTTCTGTTCGCCGAAACCTGCTCCATCAATAGACCACGACCGAACGGATGCTCTCGCCCGCGTGCATCAGGTCGAAGCCCTTGTTGATCTCATCAAGGCTGAGGATATGGGTGATCATCGGGTCGATCGCGATCTGGCCGTCCATGTACATGTCGACGATCTTGGGCACGTCGGTGCGGCCCTTGGCCCCGCCGAACGCGGTGCCGCGCCAGTTGCGCCCGGTGACGAGCTGGAACGGGCGGGTCGCGATCTCCTTGCCCGCCTCGGCCACGCCGATGATGATCGAGGTCCCCCAGCCGCGGTGGCAGCATTCGAGCGCGGTGCGCATGACCTCGACATTGCCCGTGCAATCGAAGCTGTAATCGGCCCCGCCGTCGGTGATCTCGGCGATCCTTGCGATCGTCTCCTCGCGAGAGAGGCCCTTGGTGTTGAGGAAGTCGGTCATGCCGAACTGCCTGCCCCACGCCTCGCGCTCGGGGTTGATGTCGATGCCCACGATCCTGCCCGCGCCCGCGAGCTTCGCGCCCTGGATCACGTTGAGCCCGATCCCGCCAAGGCCGAACACCACGACATTGTCGCCCGGCTCGACCTTGGCGGTGTTGAGTACCGCGCCCACCCCGGTGGTCACCCCGCAGCCGATGTAGCAGCTGGTCTGGAACGGGGCGTCCTCGCGGATCTTCGCCACCGCGATCTCGGGCAGGACGGTGAAGTTCGAGAACGTCGAGCAGCCCATGTAGTGATAAATCGGCTGCCCCTTGTACGAAAACCGCGTGGTTCCGTCGGGCATCAGCCCCTTGCCCTGCGTCGCGCGGATCGCGGTGCACAGGTTCGACTTGCCCGAAAGGCACGTTTTGCACTTCCCGCATTCGGGCGTGTAGAGCGGGATCACGTGGTCGCCCGGCTTGACCGAGGTCACCCCGGCCCCGACTTCGCGCACCACGCCTGCGCCCTCGTGCCCGAGGACGCTGGGGAAGATCCCCTCGCTGTCGAACCCGTCGAGCGTGTAGGCGTCGGTGTGGCAGATGCCGGTCGCCATGATCTCGACCAGCACTTCGCCTTCCTTCGGCCCCTCGAGGTCGAGTTCGACGATCTCGAGCGGCTTCCTGGCTTCGAACGCGACGGCGGCGCGGGTCTTCATCGGGCTACTCCTGGCGCTAGGGGTTCAGCAAACCCGTCCGTTACGCCATGGAACCCGCCTGTCCAATGCCCTCGCCCGGCAAGCTTACTTGAGGGTCCGGATGATCCCGCTGAAATCGACCTCGGCGTTGCCCGCGCCGACGAAGTCCTCGTAAAGCGCCCGCGCGCGCTGGGCGAGCGGGACGGCGGCATCGGCACCTTCGGCGGCATCCATCGCCAGGCGCAGGTCCTTGAGCATGAGGCCGGCCGCGAACCCGCCCGTGTACCCGTTGTCGGCGGGGGTCGTCGGACCGACGCCCGGAACCGGGCAATAGCTCGTCATCGACCAGCACTGGCCGCTGCTGACGCTCGAGATGTCGTAGAACGTCTGCGGGTCGAGACCCAGCTTCTCGGCCATCGCGAACGCTTCGCAAGTGCCGATCATGTGGATGCCGAGCAGCATGTTGTTGCAGATCTTGGCCGCCTGACCGTTCCCGGCGGCGCCCGCGTGGATCACCGCCTTGCCCATGCCCTCGAGAATGGGTCTGGCGCGCTCGAACGCCGTGTCGGAGCCGCCGACCATGAACGTCAGGGTGCCGGCGTTCGCCGCCGCGATGCCGCCGCTGACGGGCGCGTCGACCATGTCGTAACCTGCGTCCTCCGCCGCCGCGATCACCTCGCGCGCGGTGGCGACGTCGATCGTCGAACAATCGAGCAGGATCGCACCCTTGGGCGCGTGGCCGATCACGCTGTTCGTATAGACCGATTGCACGATCTGGCCATTGGGCAGCATCGTCACCACCGCTTCGGCTTCCTCGCAGGCCGCCGCCGCATCGGTGAAGGTCTGGCAGCCGTGGTCGCGTGCCGCGTCGAGCGCCGCTTCAGAGAGGTCGAACGCGCTCAGGTTGTGGCCCGCCTTGACGAGGTTCGCGGCCATCCCGCCGCCCATGTTGCCGAGACCGATAAAGGCGATCTTCATCTGGAAATTCTCCCGTTCGCGCCGTTCATTGCCGGATGAGTTCCCGGCCGACGATCATGCGCATGACCTGGTTGGTTCCTTCTAGGATCGAGTGGACGCGCAGATCGCGCCAGAAGCGCTCGATCGGGTAGTCCTTCAAGTAGCCGTAGCCGCCGAACAGCTGGAGCG
>NZ_JBNCBU010000005.1:0-42324 GCF_051912845.1 Tsuneonella sediminis
CCCCCCGTGATCGCCCAGGTCACCGCCTTGTCGGCGGTCAGCGTGGTCACCGCGGTCTGGTTCTCGTTCACCGAGATCGCCGAGGCGGTCGCCCCCGCACCGCCCGACGGACCGGTGATCACCGGCGGCGTGGCGTTCGGGAAATACTGGTTGAGCGCGCCGATCGCCGCACCGGCGTTGGCGCTTCCATCGAGACCATCGGGGAGACCCGAAGACAGGTTGTAGGAACTTTGAGGGAATTGGAGAATGTAGGTCTTCGAGGCGCCGGCTGACGGCGTATATCCATCGTTAACCGTCACGCCCGATCCGATCGTGAGGCCGATCCAGTCGTACTGCCCACCCCCGGCATTCTTCACCCAGTTGATCGCGGCGGGAAAAGTTTGCGTTGAACCATTGGTAAACCGGATCGTCGCGGTCACCGTAGTGTCGTTGCCCTGCGAGCCGCCCCACTGTCCATTGCTGGAGCCCTGACTAATCGAGATGCTCGTGATATTGAGCGATGAAAACAGCATCGCTCGGCTCGTCCCGTTGGGATTGTTGGTGTACTCGGCGATGGCCCCGCGTGAAAAGGTCGCGGTGACCGTCGACTGCGCTTGCGCGGGCGCGGACATCAGCGAGGCCACGCCGACCGATGCGAGGCAGCGCACGGCCAGCGGCAGGCCGCGCACGACCGCCGCGTTGAAGGTGAGCAGGAGGGATGCGCGAGCAGGCGCGGGTCGGACGAGAGATGTCATTTGCAAACGGCCCCAATTCTTGGATGCGCCGCTATTTTAAGAAATGACGGTTAACAAACTTGAAAATTATCAAACGAGCTGTTGGGCGCCGTCGCCTCGCTCTCGGGCCGTGGTTCTAAAAACGACCATACCCTGACTATGGATAACCAGAAATGGTTACCAAAAGCACGGGTCCCGTGGGTGCGCAGAAATTGCGTCGGAGTGCCCGCTCACTTTGGGTCATTGGGTCCGGATCGACAATTTGGGTCCCCACGCGGCCCACAATGACTTGTGGGTCGCGCGCTTATATGGATTGCCGAGCGGGCTGCAGCCCTGAACAGCTTGTCGTACAGATCAGGCACCGGCCGCACCGTCAGGGCCCGGTCCCAATCACCCCTTGCCCGCGCCGAGCCGTCCCCTGCGCGCAAGCAGGAACAGCACGGATGGCCAGAACAAGGTGTTGATGACATCAGCCGCCGAAAGGCTGTCCCATGCGTCGGGACCGACTGCATCAACGAGCTCGTTAGCGACCGCGAACACCGCGACTACCCCGAGCGGAAGCCAAGAACGCATGCGCCGCCGGGCAAGCAGCGCCGCGAGCACGAAGATCGCGAGCCCGGCATGGACGTGGAGAAGGTCGTCGCTCAGGCCAAGAGCGTGACCGAGGGTGTCCTTCGCGTTCGAGTAGACCTCGGCGTAACGGGGGAACTCACGGTCCAAGGGCATCTCGCTTTCTCCGCGCGCGGGTCATCTTGAGGCTGAAGGGAACAAGGATGTCGGTACGCTCGCGACCTCGGTGATCAGTTGATTGTCGTTGGCTGGATCAGAAATCAAATAAAGAGTGAGATCCTGGACGATCGCCACCTCCCGGCCGCGACTATCATTCAATCGACGGTGATTCTTGGTTGGCTTCTCCGCCATGCCGGTCATGACCGGCGAGCGCGCCAATCAGGCGGGCCACCTATCCTCGGCGGCATCCGGGCCGGCATGCGCTGGGGTCAGGACGCTGCAGCGCCGTTGAACCCACTCACCGGGCGAACGGTTGCACAGTCACCGCGCTCGCCGACCGCCAAGGCAAACCCCGAAGGAAACCGCGCGCGGAAAGTCTCGAACTCGACCGGTTCGCTGAGCAGGTTTCCCTGCACCCCGTCGCAGTTCGACGCGCGGACAACGATCAGCTGCTCGGGCGTCTCGATCATCTCGGCGACACAGCTCATCCCCATCGTGTGGCAAAGGTCGACCGTTGCCTTGAGCAGCATCCGGCAATGCCGCGAGGTCGCGATAGTGCGCACGAGCGAGCCGTCGAGCTTGACGACGTCGAACCGCATCTCGCGAAGGTACGTCAGCGACGCGTTGCCCGCGCCGAAGTCGTCGAGCGCAACGCGGGCGCCTGCACCCTGGAATCTCCGCAAGTTCTCTCGCGCGATGCCGAGGTCTGACAACAGCGCGGTCTCGGTCACCTCAAATTGCACGCGGGCGGGGCTGAGGCCTGCCCTGTGCATTATCCCGATTAACCGCTCACCGCTATCCGCCTCGCAAAGCTGGATCGCGCTGACGTTGAACGAAAGCACGAGGTCGGGAATCGTGGCAACGTCGAGACAGGCGCGCTCAAAGCAAGCCTCGCTGATCGCTGTGACCTCGCCGGTGCGCTCCGCGATCGGGATGAACTCGCTCGGACCCACCGCGCCGAGCTGGGGATCGGTCCACCGGGCGAGCGCCTCGAGTGCAACCACCCGGCCCCCTTCGCGTAGGCTGACGATCGGCTGATACGCGACCTCGACCGACCGCGCGACCGCGCCGCTGAGGACCAGCCGCTCGATCGCGCGGTGGCGCTCTTCGGCCTTTTCAAGCGCCGCGTCGAATACCTTGAATGACATGGAATCCGCTGCCTTGGCCACGTAAAGCGCGCGGTCCGCCTTGCCGAGGGCTTCCCCGGCGGGGATCGGCTCGCTCACCAGAACGAGACCACAGCTCGCGCCCGCACTCAGGCTGTGGTCACGGAAAATCACCGGTTTGCGCGCCGCTTTGCACAGGCGTTTCGCGAGGGCACGAGGGAGGGCCTCGTCGCCCCCCCCCGGTAGCAGGACGGCAAACTCGTCACCTCCCATCCGGGCGAGCAGTGCGGTCTCGCCGAGCGTTTCCTGCAGGTTTCGGGCGATGCCGTTAAGCAGGGCATCGCCCGCGGCATGGCCAAAGACATCGTTCACCGGTTTGAAGTCGTCGAGATCGAGCAGGAATAACGCGTAGCTGCCGTCTCCGCGCTTCCCTTCGGACCACGCCTCGAGTTCCTCGACAAAGGCCCGCCGGTTGGCCAGCCCGGTCAGCGGGTCCCTCCGCGCGATCGAAGCCGCGGTCTTTTCGGCATGGACCAGCTTGCGCTGTTCGCGCTCGAGCTCGAGCGTGTTTGCGACCATCCGGTCGGCCGTGCGGCTGTGGTGGACCGAGATGCGGCCGATTAGGACCGAGACCAGCAGGATGCAGATTCCCACGAGGTTGAGCGTCGCGTCGGGCGCGAGCGCCAGCCTGATCGCCAACGGTCCCGCGAGGAGAAACAGGGGGATAGCGGCGGCAACAGTATACCCGGTAAGCGCATAGGCACACCCGATTGCCGCAAACCCGCCGAAGAACCCCACTTGGAGCGCCAGCTCGGGGCGGACCCCGATCAAGTATTGGCCCCACAGCGAGAAACCCGCGCTGATGATCGCTGCGAACACCAGCGTCTGGCGCAACGCCTTGCGCTTCGCACCAAAACCGGGTGTCGTCCTCCTGAGCCGGATCCAGTGCCCGAGCCGGGCAACGATCAGCAGCGCCAGGATGGCGATCGCCGGGGACCAGCGGTCAAGCGCGGTCCCTGCCGTGAGGTACATGCCAAGGAAGTTGGCGATCGCGACGAGATAGAGCAGCGGAACGTTTTCGACGAGCGCATCGAACCGCGCGTGGGTCCGTGCATGCTCTTGGATAGGGGAGATATCCCCGCCCGGCGCCGATATGGTGACCCCTCTCATGGGGCTGTTTCTAGTAGATGATGGTTAAGGACGCGCTAACTCGCACAAACCCACAAGATTGGCAAAGGCGCGGTGCACATTGGGCGCCCAAGTAAGAACGATAAAGGGGCGACCCCGCCGGGCCGCCCCTCTCTTTGGACTCGGTCCATTTCTTGCACCCGCCACAAGCTGCAGGCCTATCGAAACGCCAACGGCACTGTCAGGGGATACTGTTCAGCGAGTGTTGAAGCGTTAGTGAGCTGATACACGCTGGCGATTGCCGCGCGATTTCCGAGGTTCTAGGGAAAACTGCGTAACTGGCTAGAGCGCCCCCCGCGCTCAGCGACGTCGGTTATCTAGGCAAACAGGGACTTTCGCGGCTTTCAGGAAGCTCAGGGGAGCGAGCGGTACCCATAGCTGATGCGTCCCAGGGCATACCGACCAGAGGCCCCTCTATAAATTAAAGCATATTAGAGCATAACCGGGATTGTGCTTGCTGAATGCAGCTTTAAGAGGACACCCTTCATTGTAATTGCAGGGTTGGTGTCCAGTGCAGTTAAAGACAGGGTCCGCCGATTCACTTGGAAGCCGCATTCAGCGGGCGCGTCAAGCGCGCGGGTGGTCTCTGCGTGAGCTCGGAGAGCGCGTGGGAGTTGCCAAGGTTAGCGTGTGGGCGTGGGAGAAAGATCACGCCCGTCCTCGATATCAGACCCTCGAGCGGATGTGTCAGGCCTTGGGCGTACCCGTCGCGGAACTGCTCGATTTCCCTGTACCTGCGGCTCTCTCGCTCGATCATATTCTTGCCGATTGCCGCGACCGCGTTGCGCGGGCGCTTGGTTTAGACGCGGCATGCATCGAGATTCAGGTCGTCGACAAGGCCGGGCGCGCGGTCCGCGGCGCGGATCTCCCGCCCGTTGTCCAGTCCGCGCCGCTCGAAAGCTGAAAGATCCGGGCGAAAACCTCAAGCCTCCCATCCGCTGTCGCATCTCCAGCCGATCAGGCCCGCTCCGGGAGATCTCGCAGCGCGCTGCATCGTGGTTCTGCTGGTTGTGGCCGCGCCATTACCTCGCGCGGCCAAACTGGAGACGGATGTGCTCGAGCACCGAGGGGTGCAGCGGCGCGTCGAAGAGCACGCCGACCGTCGGATCGCGGTTCCACCGCACTGTTGCCGGGATCGGCCCGACGGTCCCGATCTTGATCGTCAGGTGCGCCCCTCTCTCCATTCTCCGCCCCGAGTAGTCGTCGAAGCGGCACCCCGTCGCCGAGAGGTCCGCGATTATCGCTTCCCAACTGCCGCCGGACGTGAACACCCGCCCAACGATCGACACCGCGTGACGCTCGGCTGACCGCTCCTGGAGAGCTCGCTCTCTCTCGCCGCTGACCTCGCTCGTATGGGGTGACGGAGGTGGCGGAGGTGTTGGCGGCGTGCGATCGGTTTTCGCCTCGGGATGCCGCTCGTCGTAGAACGTAGTCACCGCCTCCCAAAACGCATCCTCTGCCCCGAGCCGGACCGCAGGCCGGCCGTCGAGGAAACACGCCCAGATCGCGCCCGCGCGGGCGACAAAGAAGGCGCTCTCTTCGCTCATGTGTGCCGCATTAGTGCGAGCGGACCGCGCAACGCAACCGCGTGGAATTGCGGGCCCACCACGTGTCTTGCGCTTCGACCGCATCCATTCTGGCTGGCCACTCGCGGGCCGTGCCCGTGAGAACCCTCCCCTTTCCCCCGTGTTAACCATGTTCTGGTAGGCGTCAGGGCAGAAAGGAGTGTGCAGCATGCCTACTCGCTGTCACATCGCGAGGAGCCGGATCCTCCGACCCTACGAGGCGCGCGTGCGCTTGGCGACGCGCCTGCGCGCGGCAGGCCTTGCCAGTTTCGCGCTTGCCGCGATCGGCGCGGCGCCCGTCTCGCGTCCCCACCACGACCCCGCCCCGCCGGCAATCGCGCTGGCCGGGCAACCGCGCGCAGGCAACGAACTGGGCAACAACCGGGCGGGCCCGCACTGCCTCGCCTCGCTCGCGGGGCCGCATGGCGCGGTCGGTGACGCGCTCGAACGCTCGGCTGCCGCGCAGCTTGCCTATGCGGTCCACCAGGTCAGCGGCGAGCCCGATGCCCTCGGGCGTTATCACCTGAGCGCTCTCTACTGGTCGGTCGGTCCCGCAGGTCGCCGCTGGCTAACGCAGGCCCAAGCGACCATCGACCCCGTGACCTGCGCGGTCGAAATCACCTCATCGCACTGAGATCCTACCTTCCTAAAGCGCGCACCGCCTCCCCACTAGCTGAGCGTGGTTCCTGTAACGGGCGCCCGAGCGAACTGAGTACTGCACATAGAGTTGAATTGCGGAGAGGCTCCGCGCCTCCCCGGTACCCACCTTTCACACGAAAGAACCCTTTCATCGTGATGGCCAACCAGCCTGAGCCATATCTCAGGGATGGAGCGAGCCAGGTGGTCCTTAGCACGGTTTGCGCTCAATCTTAGCCGTTAGCTCGCGTCCGCTACCTCGCGAAGATGCCGCCGGAGGTTCTCGCGCCAGTGGACCGCCTGCAGGCCCAGGAAACTTCGCGTTTCGCTAGAATCGAGCAGCGAGAACGCCGGGCGGGCCGCGGGGGTGGGAAACTCGCTCGTCGGGATCGGGTTGACCGGGACCGCGCGATCGAGCACGCCGAGCGCCAGCGCTTCTTCCTGGATCGCGAGCGCGAAATCGTACCAGCTGGCGACTCCCGCATCGCTCCAGTGCCACGTGTCCACCGCATCCCGCTCCACCAGCCCCCAGATCGCCTGCGCGAGGCCGCCGGTCCACGTCGGCGCGCCGATCTGGTCGCAGACGACGCGCACCTCGTCGCGCTCGCGCATCAGGCGAAGCATCGTGGTCACGAAGTTCGCCCCGCCCGCGCCGTGGACCCAGGCGGTGCGCACGACGATCGCCCGATCGCCTGCGGCAACCTCCCCCGCGGCCTTGGAGCGGCCATAGGCGGAGATCGGGTTGCGCGGATCGCCGGGCATCCATGCGCGCGGGCTGTCGCCGTCGAACACGAAATCGGTCGACACCTGCACCAGCCGGCCGCCGGTTCGGGCCAGCGCCTCGGCCATCGCCTCCACCGCGCCGGCATTGACCGCGTTGGCGAGGGCCTCCTCGCTCTCGGCGCGATCGACCGCGACATAGGCCCCGGCGTTGACGACGACGTCGGGCCGTACATCGGCCAGCGCGCGGGCGATAGCGGAGCGGTCGGCAAGATCGAACATGTCGCGGGTCGCCGGTATCACCTCGGCATCACGCGGGGCGCTGGCCAGGAGCGCGCGCCCGAGCTGCCCCGCCGCGCCGGTCACCAGAATCTTCATCGCCTGTGTCCGTCCTTCACCGGTTACTCAGCGCGCGCGGATGCACGATGCGGCGCGATCTTGCAAACGCCACTAGGCGCGCTCAGGCGGTGCGCCTGATCCGGTCCATCTCGTCGTGGACGAGGGCGCGCTCGATGCCGATCGTCTGTATGGTCTGGATCGCATCTGCCATTTTGCGGTCGATGGCGCGGAGCTGCATGGTCATTTCGCGCTGACCGCTCCCGACTAGGTTCGCCACGTCGATGAGGGCGATCGAATCCTGTGCAAGCCCGGCCAGGATCTTAACGCCGGGAACCATGTGTTTGAGCCCCTTGTTCTTGACCTGCTCGGCAGCGAACTCACCGATCTTGCCGGCGACATCGATCGCCATCTTCGCTTCGCTGGACTGGCCCCGCGTCCCCGACTTGGCCTTCTTGTCGTAGACGAACTTTGCAACCGCCTGGATCCAGGTCGCGGGCGAGGCGGGGGCGAAAGCATTAACGATGATGTTGAGCGGAACAAGCGCCGCGTTCGACAGCACGGCGGTGAGTCCCCATCCGTTAGCCCCTGCGATCGTCTTGACCAGTTCCTCCCGGGTCAGCTTCATGAGGTGCAAGCCCTCGCTGTATGCCATCTGGCGCCGCCGGAGCTTGTCGTCATATTTCGCGAGGTCCATCGCTGCTCTCCTGCTTGAGTGTGGCGTCCCGATTTACTTGTAGAGTTCCTTGAACGGGGTGAGGGCCTTGTAGGCGGCCGCCATCACGGTAGCCGTCCGGTCTTCCTTGAAATTGGTTCCGAATGCGTCGAGCGGCACTAGCAGCTTCACTTCGTCGCCGCTTTGGAAGACCCGGATCGACACGTGGGTGTTGTTCACATGCGCGATCCGCACGTCCTTTCCCGGAACGAGGCCGTTCTGCCGGTTACGCGGGGTATCGGCGACGGTGAACTTGTCGCCAACGATCAGCTTGGTCATCGCAGCCGCCTCCTTATCCGAACTCGTACTCGAACCGGCCGTCTCCCGCCTTCACCTCGATGCGTTCGATCCGGTCGCCGTCCATCTGCTTCTCGAGCAGCTGGACCGACATCTCGGGCAGCATCGTGTTGGTCAGGATGTTGTCGATCATGCGGCCGCCCGAGTCCGCGTCGGTGCAGCGGCTGACGATGAAGTCGACGACGTCGTCGCCATAGTCGAACGCGATCTTGTGATTGCCCTCGATGCGCTTCTTGATGCGATCGAGCTGGATGCGGATGATGCCCTTGAGCATGTCTGGCGACAGCGGCCAGTAGGCGAGCTGCACCGTGCGGCCAATCAGCGCGGGCGGGAACACCTTGAGCAGTTCGGGGCGTAGCGCGGCCGCCGCCGCCTCCGGCTCGGGCTTCAGCTCCTCGTCCGATGCCATGTCCATGATCAGGTCGGTGCCGACGTTGCTGGTCAGCAGAATGATCGTGTTCTTGAAGTCGATGTAGCGGCCCTCGGCATCGTTCATGAAGCCCTTGTCGAAGACCTGGAAGAACATCTCGTGAACGTCGGGGTGCGCCTTTTCGACCTCGTCGAGCAGGACCACCGAGTAGGGGCGCCGCCGCACCGCCTCGGTCAGCACCCCGCCCTGCCCATAGCCGACATAGCCCGCCGGCGCGCCCTTGAGGGTGGAGACCGTGTGCGCCTCCTGGAACTCGCTCATGTTGATGACGATCATCGATTCCTCGCCCGCGAACAGCAACTCGCTGAGCGCGACCGCGGTCTCGGTCTTGCCCACGCCCGAGGGGCCGCATAGCATGAACACGCCCACCGGCTTGTTCGGGTTGTCGAGCTTGGCGCGGCTGGTCTGGATGCGCTTGGCGATCGCGTCCATCGCGTGGTCCTGCCCGACGACGCGCTTCTTGAGCCGTTCCGCGAGGTCGAGGGTGGAGCGGATCTCGTCCTTGACCATGCGGCCCACCGGGATGCCGGTCCAGTCGGCGACGACCGCCGAAACCGCGTCGGCATCGACCACTCCGAACACCATCGGGTCGTCGCCCTGGGCTTCGTGCATCGCGTCGATCGCGGCGGTCAGGTCCGCCTTCAGCCTGTCCTCGTCTGCCCCGGCACCGTCCTCCGCAGCGCGCGCACCGGTCAGCGCCCGGCGCGCCTCGACCACCTTTTCGAGCGCGGCCTTCTCGGCGTCCCACTTGGCCTGCGCCTCGTCGAGCGCGGCCTTCGCCTCGTCGATCTCGTCGACGATCTTCTGGTGGCGGTCGTCCGACCGGTACTGCCCGCCCAGTTCGCGCTCGACCACCTCCCGCTCGACCTCGAGCAGTTCGAGCTTGCGCTTGCGGTCCTCGACCCGTGCCGGGGTGGCGTGCTGCGATACCGCGACGCGCGCGGCCGCGGTGTCGAGCAGGCTCACCGCCTTGTCGGGCAGCTGGCGCGCGGGGACGTAGCGCTGCGACAGCGTGACCGCCGCGTCGACCGCTTCGTCGAGCACGACGATGTCGTGGTGCGCCTCCATCATCGGGGCGACCGAGCGGATCATCTGGATCGCCTTGTCGCGGTCGGGCTCGCCGATGTCGACCGTCTGGAAGCGGCGGGTGAGCGCGGGGTCCTTCTCGAAGTACTGCCGGTATTCGGCATAGGTCGTCGCGCCGATCGTGCGCAGGTTGCCCCGCGCAAGCGCAGGCTTGAGGAGGTTGGCTGCATCGCCCGTGCCCGCCTGGCCGCCCGCGCCCACGAGGGTGTGGACCTCGTCGATGAACAGGATGATCGGGGTGGCCGAACCCTCCACCTCGTCGATCACCGCGCGCAGCCGTTTCTCGAACTCGCCCTTCACCGACGCACCGGCCTGCATCATGCCGATGTCGAGCGAGCGCAGCGTCACGCCCTGGAGCGCGGGCGGCACGTCGCCCTCGGCGAGCCGCTTGGCGAACCCCTCGACCACCGCGGTCTTGCCCACGCCCGCCTCGCCCACGAGGATCGGGTTGTTCTGCCGGCGCCGCAGCAGGATGTCGACGATCTGGCGGATCTCGGCGTCGCGACCGATGATGGTCTCGATCTTGCCGTCCCTTGCCGCCTGCGTGAGGTCGGTGGAGAACTTGGCGAGCGCGCTGCCCTCGCCCATTCCGCCCGCGCCCGGTGCGCCGGTGTCGCCGTCGGCCCCGCCGCCCACGGCCGCAGTCCCGGCGGTCTGGGTCTGTTCGGTCGAAGCCCTGGTCAGGCCCTCGAAATCGCTCGCCAGCCGGTTCGCGTCGATCTTGCGGAACTCGATACTGATCGCCAGCAGCGCGTTCTTGAGCGTCGGGGTCTTGAGCATGCCGTACAGCAGGTGGCCGGTGCGCACCTTGGCCGCCCCCCATTGGAGCGAGGCGTAGAGCCAGCCCTTCTCGATCGCTTCCTCGATCTGCGGCGAGAAGTCGGAAATCGCGCTCGCCCCCCGCGGAAGCTGGTCGAGCGCCGCGACCACATCGCGGGCAAGCTGCGCGTCGTCGATGTTGAACGCGGTGCGGATCGCCGCGATGTCGTTTTGCGCGTCCTGCAGCAGGATGTGCAGCCAGTGGACCAGTTCGACATAGGGGTTGCCGCGCATCTTGCAGAACCCCGTCGCCGTCTCGATCGCCTTGAGAGCGGTCGGGTCCAGGCGCCCGAACAGGGCTGAGCGGCTGATCTCGGTCATTGCGAACCTTTCCTGGATTTGAGCTTCATTGCGGACCGGCGCAGGTGAACGTCGCGCCGCATGTGGTCGGTGTCGGGACTGCCCACCCACGAGGACCAGCCGAGCCGGTGCTCTCCGTCCAGCCGGGCGGGGGCGACGCGCCCCTGCGCCAGGCACAGGGTCATGGTCCATTCAAGGTGGGAGGGAGTGAAGGCATCGAGCGCCTCGGCTGCGACCGGGAACAGGTCGCCCGCCGGCTGCATCCGGCGGAACTGGCCGATGTCGTTCGCGGTGATACGCGCCTCGAAACAGTCCGACGCCTGCAGCACCCTGCGGCCGAGGATCGCATCGCCGAGCCGGTGGTGCCTGACGCCGAGGCGGGTCCGGTCGTCGACCTCGATGTCGCGCCAGCGGGGCTGGAATTCGCGCACCTCGGTCTTCATGCCGAGCAGGTGCGTCATCCCGCCCTCGATCGCCCCAGCGCTTCGCCGCGACGCGAACAGCGCGGCATAATGCAGCCGGGCCTTCGCCGGAAACGCGGAGTCCTCGCCGGCGCCCTCGTTTGCGCCGGTCAGCCGCCCGACGTAGTCGGCGAAATGGTCGGCATCGGGCCGATCGGCCTCGACAGCCGGCTGCGATACTGCCCAGGCGCGGTAGAACAGCTGCAGGAACCGTTCGGCCAGCAGGTGCAGGAAATCCCCGAACGGCTGCTTCTTCGCATTTCTGCGCTCGAGCATGGCGTATTCGGTAATGTGGAGCGGCAGCGGCGACATCGGCCCCGTCAGCCCCAGCCAGAAACCCTCTGCGCTGCCCTTGCCCCCCTCGAGGTTGATCGCGTCGAGCGTCGGCGCGGGGTAGCGGACGTGGGGAATCTGTCTGAGGCCGATGATGTCCTGCGAGGGCAGCCGGCTGGCGCCCACGGGCGGCTTGTCGGGACTGCGGGCTGCTGCTCCGCGGACGAGCGCGAACAGGCTGAAGGAGCGCGGTGCCTCGGCGGCCCGGCGCAGGAAGGTCAGATAGCCTGACGTCTGCCGATCCGGGGCATCCATGCCGCGATCTCTCCCTGTAGCTTGGTGCGGAAATGCGCCTCCGTGAACGAGTTGACGATCGCAAACTCGCTCAGGAAGCGCTCGAGCACGGCCGTGAACATGAAGATCCGCGCCTGGTCGAAGGAGCTGTCGTCCAGCTCGATCTGGACCTTGATGCCGCGCGCCATCGCCATCCGGCCAAGGCCCGGCACGCGGCGGGTAATCGGCGTGCCCCGGGCAGTCAGGATGCCGTCGATTTGCGAGCGCATGACCGGGTCCTCGGGCCGCCCGTAGAGCGCAAGATGGTTGCGCAGGAGTTCCGCATCGCCCCCGTCCTCTGGCAACAGTGCGGCGTAGTTGGGCGTGATGTGCCCGATGACCCGCCAAGCCGCGTCGCCGATCCCCATGGGTGGCAGGGGGCGTGTGGGCGAGCGCACGACGCGGATCTGGCGCGCCGGGATGCCGGAGGCGTGAAGATGGTTGTCGCTCGCGAATTCGAGCAGTTCGGGAAGCTCGCGGTTGGTGACGAGCGCCCGGACCGAGAGGTCATGGATCGTGTCCAGCCGCTCGGCATCGCCGGGGCTGGTGATCGAGAGATAGGTCTCTGTCCCGGTGTAGTCCTCCCGCCGCCGCAGCCGCCGCTCCCGCCGCGACAGCCGCCGCATTCGCACCGTGGTGGTGTAGAACAGCGCGGACCGGTAATCGTACAGCAGCGAGCCGAACGCGAACAACGGCGCGACCACGCGCGGATCGCGGTTGTCCCGGTCGTAGGCCTTGACCTCGAGCAGGCGGAAGACTTCGAAATCAAGCGGGCCCTCGCGGTCGGGCACAACCTTGAACTCGTGCTCGGCCTGGCTGAACGGCACGCGGTTGAGCTGCTTTTCGAACAGGTTGATCGCCGGCGTTGCGAACAGCTTGAAGTTCCGCTCGCTGACCGACTGGACGAGCGCATCGGCCGAGCGGGAAAACAGGATCGTGACCTCGACCGCCTTGCTCGACATCGCCAGTGCCTTGCGAAGATTGCGCAAGCGCACGAACCGGAACCGTTCGGGGCAGGCGAAGTATTCGCTTAGGATGCGATAGGCGCCAAGCGTCCGCCCGTCGTTGGGCAGCAGCGCCTCGTCCTCATCGAACCCGTGCTGCAGGGGGGTGTCGAGCAGGACATGACGGTCGTCCTGGCTGTCGAGCGGCCGCGCCACCACGGCGACGGCCTCGCCGATCAACTGGCGATAGAGCTCGTTGGGGACGGCCTCGCTGCCGTCGAGGTAGATGTCGAGGTGATCGGCCTCGACGGTGGTCATGTCGATGCCCTCGAGAGGTTCGATCCGCAAGGTCAGCGCGGCCTGCGCCCTCACCCCCGCGCGCGCGGCGTGGCCGGCGGCTGCCGCGCGGCTGCCGACGTACTCCGCTGCCGCAATCCTGAGCGGCCAGATCGTGACTTCGTGCCCGGTTTCGAAGGTGACCGGCGTGCGGCTCGAGCCCGGCGGCTCGGCGGTAAGCTGTGTCCGGCGGGGAACCACGTGACCCGCCGCCAGCCCCGGGTCACCCGGCATCGGCTCGAACGCGGCGATGCATATCGATGGGGTCGGCGCGAGGTAATGCGGCTGTACTGCCTGAAGCAGATGCTGCGTGAACTCGGGAAACTGGTCGTCGATCTTGAGATGAACGCGGCTCGACAGGAACGCCACTCCTTCGAGCAGGCGCTCAACATAGGGGTCCGGTTCCGAACTGTTCAGTCCCAGTCGCCGCGCCGCAGTCTCGTGGCTTTCGGCAAAGACTTTCGACTGGGCGTGGAGGTATTCGAGCTCCGCCTCGTAATAGTCGAGCAGCCGGGGATCCATTATTCGCTCACCTCGACCGCGGATGTCTCGACATCGATATCGGTACGAAAGCGCACCGGCAGCGACTTGGGACCGCCGAGCACCTCGGCCTCGATGAAGAAGCTGACCTTGCCGGGCATGTCGGTATTGCGGACCGGCTCGACGCGCAGGGTGCGCGGGTTGAGCCGGGGTTCGAACCTGAGGATCGCGGCGCGGATTTCCCTCGCCTGTTCGCGGTCGTTGTTTGCGCCCGACGACCGGCCCGCGAAATCGCGGACGCCGAAATTGAGCACGGACTTCTGCACCCAGGGGTGTTTCGACAGATCCTGTGCCGATTCGAATGACAGCGTGTTGAGGAGCCAGGCGAGGTCCCGGCGGACGGTCGCGCGAAGCGCGGCTTCGGTGAACCGCTCGACGTTGGCCGGGGCAAAGTTGCGGAAATCCTCGCGCGAGACGGCGGGCGCTTCTTCGTCTGCACCGATGCCGGCAAGGTCGTTGCCGCTTACGAGCTTGTCGAACAGCGTCGGGGTAAGGCGGACCTTGACCGCCATGGTCACTCGTCTGCGAAGTCGATGCGGCGGACCGCCAGCAACGGACGCTCGGTCCCGTCCGACAGCACCAGGAGGCGTTGGCCCAGGCCGGCCTCTCCGGTTCCGGTCTCGATCCACGTGGTCGCCTGGCCCAGAGCGATCGCGGGGTCTTCCGCGTGCTCGGACCCGGGGTAGCGAACCGGAATGAACCCGGCGACCTTGACGCCCTGGCGCAGCGCGAACTCTGCCGGGACCCACACCGTGTCGCGCAGGTCCTGCGGCGGATGCACGACAAGCGACTCGAGCGCCGCGAACGGCATCAGGCCATAGCGGCCCGCGATTATGGCCTCGATGGTCGGGCCGAAGCGGGGGTCGGCATCCGCGACCCATTCGAATTCTGTCCCGTCGTCGAGCGTGCCCGCGCTGGCAGGGGCCGCATCGAAGGCAGCCGCCATCGCCTCCTCGGCCCCGGCGGCGCCGGACTGGCGCAGACGGAGAGCCTCGGCGAACCGGGAGCCCCATTCGACCCTGGCGAGCATCGCCGCCGGTTCCTGCCCCGCCATCACGGCGGCGCGCGTCGCCTCGGCATCGATGCATTGCGAATAGGCGACGGCGAGCATCTTGGCGGCGGGATCGAGCTTGCCCAGCGTGTCCGCCTGGCTTTTCGCCCGATCCCATTCGCCGGTGAGCGCACAGAGTTGAAACAGGAACATCCGCACCCGCGGGTCCCCGGGATTTGCCCTGACCTCGTCGATCAGCGCAGCCCGGGCCCCGCGGATGTCCCCACCCGCCAACAGTTCATCGACATTCGACACGCCGTTCCCCCGCCGTGGCGGGCCGGGATCAACCGGCCTTGTTGAGGAGGACGTCGAAGTAACCTTCGACCTTGCCCTTCGATGTGCCCTTCTCGTCGCGCTGATCGTAGATCTGGCGGATTTTCGCGTACGTCAGGCTGCCACTTTCATCGGCATCGGAGGCGGCCGAGAAGTTGTAGTTGTTCACCACCACGTTCTCGAGTTCGTAGACGAGGAAGTCGATCTTCTTGTCGTCGCCGACGTTCGTCTGGAACGAGATCTTCGCCTTGGGGATCACCTTGCCCGATGCGCAAGCCTTGAACAGGGCGACCGAGGTCTTGTCAGCCTCCTTGGTGAAGGCGATGTCGGCCATGCGGGCCTGGCCCTTGGAAACGGTGGACGAGGCGTTGTTGTAGGCAGATGAATTATGCGCCGAGAAACTGCACGAGCTGAGCTTGATCTCGTTCTTGTGGCCCTCGTCGGTCGCTTCCCCCTCGATGCCCTCGAGCTTCATGAAAACTGAAACAGCCATTACTGGTCTCCGTTAGCTGGTTTGGACGGTTTTCACGCCGCGCAGGATTATTCCTGCTTCGGCAGTCGCGACACCATGCTGACGCTCACATCCATCCCCTCCAGCTGGTGGTGGGGAACGAACAGGAAGCGGCTTCTGTAGTAGCCCGGATTCTCAGGGTCCGGCTCAACCTTCACCTCGGCGCGCTTGAGCGGCAAGCGGGCCTTGGTTTCTTCAGACGCGGATTCGGGATCCGCGGTCACGTACTGGTGCACCCAGTCGCTCAGTTCGGCCTCGAGCTGCGGCCCCTCGCGGGTTCCGCCCACCCAGTCGCGGACCATGCACTTGAGGTAATGCGCAAACCGGCAGCTGGCGAAGATGTACGGCAACCTGGCCGCGAGCCGTGCATTGGCGGTCGCGTCCGCGTTGTCGTATTTTGCCGGCTTGTGAACCGTCTGCGCGCCGATGAACGTCGCATCGGTCGTGTTCTTGCGGTGAATCAGCGGCATCAGCCCGAGCTCGCTCAACTCGGCCTCCCGCCGATCCGAGATGGCCACCTCGGTCGGGCACTTCTGGTCTACCCCGCCATCGTCGGTCGGGAAGGTCGACAGCGGCAGGTCCTTGACGGTGCCGCCGCTCTCCACGCCGCGGATCCGGGTGCACCAGCCGTATTCGCGGAATGCGGCGTTGATCCGCACGCCCATCGCGTAGGCCGAATTGATCCACAGGTGGTTGTCGTGATTTCCGTCGGTCGTCTCGGTAAACTCGAACTCCTCGATCGGGTTGTCGCGTGCGTCATAGGTCTGCCGGCCGAGGATGCGCGGCATGGTCAGCGCGAGGTACTTGCTGTCGTCCGATGCACGGAACGAATTCCACGCGGCATGTTCGGTGGTCGAGAACCGGTTCGCCAGGTCGCGCGGATCGGAGATCTCCGTCCAGTTATCCATGTTGAGAAGGTTCGAACTGGCCGCAGCGATGACCGGCGCGTGCGCGGCGGCGCCGATGCGGGCAAGGCCCTTCATGATCGCGAGATCGGCCGACGAGTGATCGAACTGCAGGTCGCAGATGAAGGCCCCGTAGGGTTCGCCGCCGAGCTGGCCGAACTCGTTCTCGTAGATCTTCTTGAACAGCGGACTCTGGTCCCAGGCCGCGCCGCGATACTGCTTGAACACCGTCGCCAGCTCGCCGCGGCTGATGTTCATCACGCGGATCTTGAGATCCTGCCCGGTTTCGCTGCCGGTGACGAGATAATCGAGCCCGCGCCACGCCGATTCGAGGTCCTGGAATTCCTTGTGGTGGAGGATCGCGTTGACCTGCTGCGACAGCTTGCGGTCGATTTCCGCCACCATCGAATCGACGGTGGAGAAGACGTCGTCGCCGATCCGCGTGGCATCCTGCAATGCCTGCTGGGCGAGCGTCGCGACTGCCGCCTGGATCTTGCTCTTGCCCTCTTCGTTCTTGGGCTTGAAGTCGCGCTGGATGAGCTCGGCGAAGTCGTCGATCGCGATCGATTCGGTTGCTGCTGCGCCAGCTTGCTGAAGCGGATCGGTAGCCATCATTTCCTCCGTGGATCACCGCTCGAAGCGGTGGTCAGATTTCGTTCGTTTCGCCTTACTCTGCCGCGGCGTCGCCTTGCGCCGTGGCCTGCTCCGCCTCTTCGGATTTCGCCGCGGTGAGCGCCTTCATCAGGTCCGGGTCCTTCAGGACCTTGTCGAGCAGCTCGGTGGCGTTCTGCTTGCCGTCCATGAGGACGAGAAGGTCGTTGAGCTGTTCGCGCGCCTCGAGCAGCTTCGCCAGTGCCGGCACCGATTTCGCGATATTGCCCGGGTCGAAATCGTCCATCTTCTTGAAGGTGAGGTCGACCGCCAACTTGCCCTCGCCCTCGATCTCGTTGTCGACGTAGAATGCCGCCCGGGGCGCGATTGCGGCCATGCGCTTGTCGAAGTTGTCGACGTCGAATTCGAGGAAATCGCGGTCCTTGAGGTCCTTCTTGGCGACTTCGCTCTTGCCCGAAAGGTCGCTCATGACGCCCATCACGAAAGGCAGTTCGACCGACTTGCGGGCACCGTAGGTCTCCACGTCATAGGAGATGTGCACTCGCGGCGCGCGATTGCGGCTGATGAACTTCTGACCTGAATCCGACACGTCAATTCCCCCAGTCAAAAAGCACGCGTTGCGCGCCGCCGGCAGGCCCGGAGGACCCGCCACCTCGTATCACTTCATTCCACGTTACGCCGTTCCAGCAAAACGTTTTTTGCGTCGTCCACGCTGTTCGGCACTATATCTTCCAGTATCGCCATGAAGTCCTTTGTCACCCAGCCGCGCAGCCGTGCGGAAGCGACCTTTACCGGGTGGCCCGGCTCGAACCGGGCATAATACTGCTCGATCTCGGTCAGCGCCCGCAGCACGTCCTCGCGCGAGCGTACCTTGCCGCTGAAGCCGGCCCCGTTGGCAACCGCGGGATCGCCCGAGACCATGCCGGCATCAACTCCATCCCCTGCAACGTCCGCAACCTCGCCGCCGCCGGTCTGCTGCGCCAATCCGGCCAGCGAAAGATAGGCGTCCTGGACCGCCTGGATGATATCACGGGTCGTGCTGAAGTCGGGGGCGCTGGCGCCGTCCGCGTGCTCCTTCATCGCCCGTTCGATGCGCGCAAGGGCATCGAGCAGGGCGACGAACCGGGCTGCCAGCGCCTGCTTGTGGGCCTCATCCAGCGAATCGAGCACCCGGCGCGCGGTCGCGAAGTGGTCGGATGCGCCTTCGTTTTCCGCCGCGTCGCGCAGTTGCTCTCCGGTGAGAGCCATGCGACCGTCACGCACGATCGCCATCTGGAGGAAAGGGATCCCGAACGCGCCGCGCTGGGCAAGGTTTTCGAATATGCCCGCGCGCCCCGGGTACCCCATCACCCCGTCGATCGGCGGGTTCACTGCCTCCCAGTACGATTCAAGGAGGCCAGCCGAGAACATCAGCCCCCGCTCGACCGTATCGAGGTCGCCGAGAACGAGACCGCAACGCGCATAGGATACGGCCAGGAACAGATCCTTGGTCTGATCCGAAAGCGCCTCGATCTCGTCACGCAGTTCCTCCCAGTCTACGGGTGCGGGTGCGGGCACGCCGTCATCCGGCTCGATGACCTTCGCGTCGAGCGGGAAGTTGATATCGAACGCGGTTCGCAGCCGGTCGAATTCGGCGCTCTCGTCCATGTCCGGGCCGGTCGGGGCGTCGCCCGCAATCGGCGCCAACAATTCATCCAGCGGTTTCACTGCGCCCCCCCCCGGCAATCGAGACCGTTACTTGATCTCCACCGCCTCGACGCGCCGGTTGACCGGGTTCGTCTTGTCGTACCCCTCGATCGGCTGGTCAGCGCCGTAACCCACTACCTCGATCCGCGAAGGATCGACCCCTGCCGCGAGCAGAGCCGCGCGCACCGAGGCCGCACGCTCCTGCGACAGCTTGCGGTTGAAGTCGGCATCGCCCGTCGAATCGGTGTGCCCTTCGATCCGGTACCGCTTGTCCATGCCCGACGCCGCGATGTCGGCGAGCGCCTTCGCGAAGCTCTTCACCTCGGAGGCCGATTCCTTGGTCAGCCGGGCCGAGTTGATGTCGAAAGTGATGAACAGCGGAGCGCGCCGAGCAAGCGAGGCGGGCACGTCGGCAGCCGTCGAACCCAGCGCAGCGACCGGATCCTTCGAAACCGGAGCAGCGCGGCCCGCGCCGGCTGACCGGATCGAGCGGCTGGCAGTCCGCGTGGCCTGCGCCCTGGGCGCCTCGCTCACCCTTGCCGGGGCGGCGGCCCTCGGCGTGGTCGATTGCGAACGGGACGCGGTGGAACCCTTGCTGGCAGCCTTGAGCGCGCCGATGGAAAGAAGACCGCGCGTTTCCACGTCGACAATCTCTTCCTTGTCGCGGCCCGCCTCTTCCGCGGCGAGTTCGCCGCACAGACCTGCGAGTTCACAGGCCAGTTCGGCCGCGCGCGCATCTTCCGCAGCGCTCGTCTGGGCTACGGCCGCAGCCGGCAGCAACGCGGCGATTGGGAGAACTAGGTACCAGGATTTCATCTTTCACCTCCAGAGCGGGGCGCGTGCGAAAAAAGCGGCCAACCCGCTTACACCGCCCCCGGACGCGACCTGATGCTTGGAAGGTTTATCCCTCTTGTCTGGCCCTGTGGTAACATTTTGTTAATGGGATGACAAGCAGCCCTGCTCGCGGCTGTACCGGAACGAGGCAGGCCAACCCGGGGCGGAGAAGCGGTGCGCTAGCGAACCCGCTGCGTCGGTGCACCGCCTTCGCCAGGCCGGCGCCGACCGCTCGACATGTCCGCTATCTTATCTCGACCGCCTCGACCCGCCGGTTGATCGGGTTGGCCTTGTCGTATCCCTCGACCGGTCTATCGGAACCGAAGCCGGCCACCTCGATCTGAGCCGGGTCGATACCCGCCGCTATCAGTCCCATCCGCACCGCGCCCGCCCGCTCTTCGGACAGCGTGCGATTGAGCCGCTCGTCGCCGGTCGCATCGGCGTGTCCTTCGATGCGGAACCGCTTCGTCTGCCCCGAAAGCGCAATCAGTTCGAGCGCCTTGGCGAAATCGCTGATTTCCCGTGCCGACTCCTGCGTCAGCCGTGCAGAGTTCAGCGGGAATGTCACGAAAAGCGGTGCCCGTGCGGCCAGCGCCGCAGGAATGGTCGCCGCACCGGCATCGACAGGGGTGCCGATTTCGCGCGGCGCGAGCTTGCGGGTGCGCTTCAGCCTGATCGGCTCTGCGGCACGGACGACGTTCCCGACACCGGCGCCGCGGGGCCGAGTAGCGGCCTTGATCGCGCCCACCGACAGGAGCCCGCGGGGAACGACGTTTTCAATGACGTCCTTTTCCCGCGCCTGCTCCTCGTCATATGCTTCGCCGCACAGGTCGCCGAGTTCACAGGCAAGTTGAGCGATACGCTCGTTCTCGGCGACCAGGTCCTGCGCGGACGCCGGGACAACCGTGGCAAGGGCCAATGCAGGGACGAGAGGCAGCGCGAGCGGCACAATCAGCGGTCTCATATCAGGTCTCCACGCCTAAACCGCCTGGGCGCGACGGTTGCCCGCAGCCCTTTCGGCGGCACGCGACCCGATTTACGAAGACCCGTCCTCTTGTCTGGCGTAAGAGTAACAAGTTGTTTACGACGGCACAAGCCGAACGCCCGACCGCTCGCGGGGGTTGCTCGGCCAACGAGAACAGATGGCTGGATCGTCGGGGCGCGAACGACGGGAGCAGACATAGATGGCCGACAATTTTCGCGAGACGAGACTCGCGATCGACCTGGGCGGGGAACAGGTCGAATTCGTCTCGCTGACAGCGCACGAATCGATTTCCGATCCCTTTCACATCGAGCTGCAGATCACGGCTCCGCTGGGCGAACTCGATCTGGCCCCCCACATCGGCGAGCCGGTGGGGGTTACGGTGTTCGAGGACAACACCGAGGTGCGCTACTTCAACGGACTCCTGGCCGAGGCCGTCTACCTGCGCGAGACCTCGGACGGGTTCTTCTACAACCTCTCGCTGCGTTCGTTTTTGCACTTCATGGCGAGCAGGTCGGGCTTCGCGATCTTTCAGGAAAAGACCGCGCTCGACATTCTCAAGGACGTCTTCGCATCGGCCGGCGTGACCGATTACGAATTCCGCACCTCGGCAACCTACGAACCGTTCGAATACTGCGTGCAGTACGGGGAGAGCGATTTCAATTTCATCTCCCGGATAATGGAGCAGGAAGGCCTCTACTACTTCTTCGAGCACACCGAATCGAAGCACACGATGGTGATCTGCGACAAGGCGAGCAACCACCGGGAGACGCCGGTCGGCGGGCTGGCCTTCAATCCCACCGCCGAAGCGAGCCAGTCGTACAGGGTGTCGAGCGACTGGGGCGACAAGCACTATCTCAAGAGCTGGACCGAGCGCGTGTCGAGCAGCGCGCACGACCGCGTTACCTTGCGCGATTTCGATTTCAAGAAACCGACCAGGCCGGTCCAGGGCGAGGCCACCGACGAGACCAGGCACCCGAAGGACGAGGTCGAGCTCTACGGGTATCCCGGGACGTTCGTCGAGTCCGCCCGCGGCAACCGGTTGAGCAAGGCGCGGCTCGAGCAGCTGCGCGCGGAGCGCCGAACCTATACCGCCGAGGCAACGGCGAAGGGCCTGACGGTGGGATCGACCTTCACCTTGTCGCAGCATCCCAATACGCGTTTCAATGCCGAATACATGATCGTGGCGACGACGCATTCGCTCCAGTCGCAAAGCTACCGTTCGGGAACCTCGCAACTCGACGAGGACCGCGTCCACCTGGTCGCAATCCCCGCCCAGACCCAGTATCGCCCGGCTCTCAGGACACCCAAGCCGCGTGTGGTCGGCCTGGAATCGGCGATCGTCACCGGGCCGAAGGGCGAGACGATCTTCACCGACGAGTACGGCCGGATAAAGGTGCGCTTCCACTGGGACCGCACCAACACGCCGGACGAAAAGTCGACCTGCTGGATCCGCGTCTCCCAGACCGGCGGCCTGGGCAACAACATCCTGCCCCGTGTGGGCCATGAAGTGCTCGTCGACTTTCTCCATGGCGACCCCGACAGGCCGGTGGTCACCGGGCGGGTGTTCAACAAGGAGCACATGCCGATTTACCCGCTCCCGGCGAACAAGACGATCGCGCTCTGGCGCACGCTCACCTACGGCAAGCAGGGCTCCTATCCCGAGACCGAGAAGCTCGACACGGGCGAGCCGAAGGCGAATGAACTTCGCTTCGAGGACAAGGGCGGACAGGAAGAGGTCTTTCTACACGCCGAGCGTAACATGAACGTGCGCGTCCGCTTCGATTCCTCGGCCCACGTCGGACACGACGAGGAGCTAAAGGTGGGTCGCAACCGCCAGCGCTACGTCAAGAAGGACGAGAAGGTCACCATCGACGGCAACAAGACCTACGTTCTCAAGCTCAACGAGAAGAACGAGATAACGCAGGGCAGCCGCACGACGGTGATCAAGCAGGGCAACGACGACCTGACGATCAAACAGGGAAACCTCACGATCAAGGCGAGCATGGGCAAGGTGCTCATCGAGGCCATGCAGTCGATCGAACTCAAGGTGGGGTCGACGTCGCTCAAGCTGACGCCGGCCAACGCCACCCTGACGTCCCCGATGATCAAGGTCGATGGCAAGGCGATGACTGAGGTAAAGGCGGGCGGGATCCTCACGGAGCAAGCCGCGCTCATCAAGATCAATTGACGCAGAGGCCGCCGACAGTGCAGGTTCCCGCGCAATGACGGACTGGTCGATCGTCTTGTGGGCCGATGCGCGACAGGTCGCCGAGCAAGCCGGGCTGCAGCCCGCACTGTGGCCGGCCACGGGCACCGCGCCGCAAGCCTATTTCGAATCCCTGCGGGACGACGGCCGGGGCGACTTGGCGGCGCTCGTCATGGCGTCCTCGCTGCCCCGGCACGAAGCGATCGCCTGGGTTACAAGGGCACTGCCCGATCCGCCGGAAGACGATCCCGATTACCGGAGCAGGCGCCTGATCCTCGACGCCGCGCGGCGATGGGTGGACGAGCCCGACGACATCAACCGGCGGGCAATCTACGCGCTGGCCGAAACCGCCGATACCCAGTGGCCCGAAACGCTTCTGGGGCTGGCGATCTTCTTTTCGGGCGGCTCGATCACGCCGGAAGATCTCGACCCGGTGACCGCGGATCCTGCGGTGTCGGCGCACCTTGCGGCCGCGGCCTTGCAGACCGCGGCGATCGAGCGACTTCCCGCGGACGAGGGCGTGCTGGCGCGCGCGCTGGACCTGGGCAACCAGGTCGCCATCAGGGGACGCGAGGCGCTCACCCGCTCATGACGCTTACACTTGCGATCACCAACAGGGACCGGCTGGAAAACGGTTCACCCCGCGAGCTCGTGCTTCACGGGCGCGGCGCGATCATCGGCCGCGAGCAGACCAGCGACTGGTGCCTGCCCGATGATACGCGGGTGCTGTCGCGGCGCCACTGCGAGGTGGTGTTCCGCGACGGCGCCTACACCCTCGTCGACATAAGCGCTCACGGCACGTTCCTCGGCCAGGAAACCGAGCGCATGGGCGAACCGCGCCGGATCGCCCATGGGGACCGCTTTCGCCTGGGGCCGTACGAGATGGAAGCGCGGCTCAGCGGCGAGGCGCGCGCGGTCTACGAAGCGGAAGTGGCCGCCAGCGCCTCAGCGTCGCAGGGACCCTCGTGGAGCGACTGGGACGATTTTCCCGGCGGCTCGCCCGCGCCGTCCGCGGCGCCGTCAGCCGATCCGTTCGCTGCCGGAAGCGCTGGCGACTGGGATCTTGCGGGCGAACCGCGCGAGGATGTTTCTTCCTGGGCCGACCGGGCGGGAGGCGGCGCGCACGGCCAGTCCGCTGACCAGATTTTCAATTCGCTGACCGACAACCACAAGGTCGATTGGACCGCCGCCGCCTGGGACGTGGCGCCGGGCTTCGACCCGTTCGCGGTGCCCGGTGAAGGCGCGGCATCCGCCCGGCCGTCGACGAGCGATCCGTTCGGCGCCCCGCCCCGGTCGCCGGCCGACCCGTTCGGTGGACCGATCAATCCGCGCGAACAGGCGCCCGCGAGCGATCCGTTCGCCCCGCTGCCCTCGGCCCCGCCTGCGTCCACATCGCCGCCCCCCGCGGCACCGCCTCCGCCTCCCTCGGTTGCGACACGGCACCCCCCTCAACCCCTCCCCTCCGCGGCAAGCGAAGCGTGGGGCCCGCAGCCCGGCCATCCCTCGCCGCCCCCCGCCGCGCACGCCCCGGCGCAGTCCACCCCGCCGCCAACCGCCCCGCCGCCCGGTTCGGCCGGATCCGACGCCGCCTATCGCGAGCTCATGGCCGCGCTCGGCATACCGTCGGCGAGCCTGACGGAGACGCCCGAAGTTGCCGCCGCGCGGGCAGGGCGCATGCTGCGCCGCCTGCTGGCAGGCCTGATGATCCTGCTTGAGGCGCGCGCACGGGCGAAGGACGAGATGGGGGCGAGCGCCACGCAGTTGCGGTTCGACGGCAACAACCCGCTCAAGTTCGCCCGCAACGTGGAACAGGCGCTTCAGATGATGATGAACCCCGCGCGCCAGGGCTACATGGAGGCGGACACTGCGATCGAGGATTCGTACCGCGACCTCCAGGCGCACCAGATCGCGACACTGCGGGCGATGCAGGGGGCTTTGCGCGCGACGCTCCAGCGCTTCTCGCCTGCTTCCATCAAGGCGCGCGCCGGGGATGCAGGTGTGCTCGGCAAGCTGGTGCCCGGTCAGCGCGAGGCGGCGCTGTGGCGCGCCTACGAAAAACAGTTCAGCGGTGTCGCCGAGGGATCGGCCGAAGCGTTCCTCGACATCTTCTCGAAGGAATTCCGCCAGGCTTACGAAGACGCCGCGCGCGGCAACTGATCGTCAGCCGGGAACCTCGTCGGCGACCGAGAACCAGAATATGTCGGTGCGCCAGCCCTTTGCCCGCGCTTCGCTGCGGAAACGGTCCGGCCACGAGGCATCGAGCGGCAGTGGCTGATCGGCCTCCGCGTCGCCGAAAAGCTGCGTCGAGAATGGCCCTCGCCCCGTCACGACCGCTATGCCGTAACTCTCCTTGGGAGGTGATTCGAGATCGGCAGGGTATGGAATTTCGTATCCATCCGGTGTGACGGTACCCAGCAGCAGATCGACCACGGTCTTCGCATTATCCCGGCCCGCAAAAAGCGTCTTCATCCCGTTGTTGGCCTCGATCACCAGGAGGACGATATCGTCGCCAGGCTGGAGTCCTTCGATCCGGAACAACGGCTTCGCGTATCTTCCTTGTAGACTGCCACCCTGGATTGGGATGACCTGGTCCTCGACCTCGTAGGTGCGTTGCGGAGACGTGACGAGGTCGCCGCGCGCCCGGAATTCCCTCAACGCGTCCACTGCGTCGCACATGGTCTGGTTGAACGAGACGACCTCGCCCATGTCGAGCGAGATGTCGGCAGCGCCCTTGCCCGCAAGCCCGTCGGCGATCGCGTTCTGCGCCCCCGCAGGATTGCCGGCGCCGCCCACGAAGCGCGCCACTCCCCCATTGGCGCCGTCGAAGGTCAGCCACGAACACGGTTGCTGGCTCGCCAGCGACGATGCGAGCATCGTGAACTGCGGGGTGCCCGGCTCGACCGCCGCCGCCGGCCCTTCGCCAGCGCCGGCGCCTTCGGCCCGCTCGATCGGCTCTTCCTCGTCGCTCGAGGTGGCAATTACGATGCCGACCAGCCCCAGCACGAGGACGAGCGCCCCCGCGGCCCCGATCAGGGTCCACTTGCCGCCCGGCATCCCCTTCGGAAGTTTCGCGGACAATCCCGTGGTACCACCGCCGTCCGCGCCGCCGCGAGGGGGCGAGGTCGGGGTGAAGGTTCGCGGGCGGTCCTCCATCGGCAGGAATCCGGTGCCGCCCCTGTCTTCGGCTTCGTGCAGCAGCGCGATGAAATCGCTCATCGATTGCGGCCGCATCGCTGGGTCGGGCTGGAGAGCGCGTTCGAACGCGGGCCGGTATTTCGCAGGAATGGCGGAGAGGTCGGGGACCGACATCCGCTTGCGCACAGCGTCCGCGATCGACCCCCCCATGTCGGTATGGCGTCCGCTGGCGACGGCCAGCAGGGTCAGGGCGAGGCTGTAGAGGTCCGTCCACGGACCGATGTTGCGGCCGTATTCGCCGAGCTGTTCGGGCGCGACGTACTTGAGCTTGCCGGCGAACCCGTCGCCCACGATCGTCTGGGTCTGTTCGCGTGCATCGCGGGCGATGCCGAAATCGATGATCTTCGGCCGCTCGGGGTCGCCGTCGACGAGCAGGATGTTGTCGGGCGCGATGTCGCGGTGGATGGCTCCCAGCGAGTGCGCCGCCCCCAGTCCGCGCGCGAGCCGGCGCGCGAGGCCGCCGAACTGCTCGTCGGTCAGGCGCACGCTCCCGAGGCGTTCCTCGAGGCTGGGCCCGTCGACGAACTCGGTGACGATGAACGGACGGCCCTGCAAATCGCGGGAGGTCAGGCGGTAGGGTACGATGGCTTCGTGGTGAAGGCGGGTGAGCGTCGCCGCCTCCTTGTCGAACATTGCCATCACCAGCTCGTCCGACGCGAGGTTCGACAGGATCACCTTGATCGCGACCCGGTCGCTCGGCGAATGCACGTTCACGCCCTCGTAGACCTCGCCCATCCCGCCGCGGGCGATGAACCGAGTGATGCGATAGATCCCGTTGAGGACGTCTCCGACCCGGATCTGCCCCGTGCTCCCCGCAGGGGCAGCAGGAGCAGGCGTCACCTGGCCGAACGGATCGGGCGGCGCTGCCGGTGGCCCGCCTGTGCCGAGGGGCGCAAACGGATCGCCGCCAGAAGGCGCCTGCGGCGCACCTGGTGGCGGATATTGCGGGCCGCCCGGCGGCGGGACCGGCGGACCGATCTCGCCCCCTGCTCCCGAGGGAGGCTGGAAAACGGTCCGATCGTCCTTCCTGTCTTCGTCGTCACCAGTCATGAAAGGCGCTGCGCCTCCACCACGATCACGGTGACGTTGTCGGGCGCGCCGTTGGCATGGGCTGCGCGAATGAGCATCTCGGCGGCGTGTTCGGGCGTTCCCTCGGCGACGATCTCGCGGATGACGTCGTCCGGTACCGGACCCGACAGGCCGTCGCTGCACAGGAGGAAACGATCCCCGGGCTCGACCTCGTCCTCGATGATGTCGACCTGGACGGTTTCCTGCACGCCGAGCGCGCGGGTGAGGACGTGCCCCATCGGGTGATCCTTCGCTTCTGCTGGAGAGAGGATACCCTGATCGACGAGATCCTGCACATGGGTGTGATCGGTGCTGAGCTGGAACAGCCCGCCGCGCCGCCAGATGTACGCGCGGCTGTCACCCACCCAGATGATCGCGAAGCGCTGGCCGCGGATCAGCAGCGAGACGGCGGTGGTGCCCATCTGACCCATCCCGGCCTCCGCGCGCATCCGGACGAGCCGGTCGTTCACTTCGTGCATCCGCGCCGCGGCCGTGCGCACTGCATCGTCGAATTCATCCGGAAACCGCAGCGCACGGAAGCCCTGGACGGCGGTCTGGGACGCGAGCGCCCCGTTCTCGTGCCCACCCATCCCGTCCGCGACGAGCCAGAAGCACTGCTCGTCGTCCACGTGGCCGGAATCCTCGTTACGCTCACGCTTGAGGCCCGGGTCGCTGCGGCACGCGGATTCCAGCCGGTAATCGATCATGAGAGCATCGCTCCGATCGCTTCGCCGCCAGACCCGCCAAGGGGATGCGGCATGGTTGTTTCGTTCTCGTCGGGCACGAACCAGCCGGGCGCGGCAACCTCGCCTTCCCCGGCCGGAAGATCTCCCAGCGCCGCCAGCAGACGGTCGCCCGTCCAGGCGCCTTCGATGGCGGACACGACCGTGTCGTAGAGCGCCTGCGCGGCGGCCCCCGGACGGCCTGCGGCGAGCAGGGGGAACAGTCGTCCCACCCGGTCCGCGCTCGGAATGGCGACGGCCGAGATCCGCTCGCCGCCGTAGATCCACGGCTGTGCATTCCGGTATCGTTCTTCGAACTGGTCACCCCATTCCTCGCGCGCTGCGGCCAGCCAGCCGGCCAGCCAGCGGTCGATCGCGGTTTCCTGTTCGGCCGTCAGGCCCCGACTCACGAAATCGCCGTGCCCGGGAAGCTTGCCGTAAAACGCGGGCGACGCGATGATGCTTGCCGTTACAGTGTCTGCGGGCATCTGACCGACCACAGTCCGCCGCCGCTGAAGGGGTTCTGCGAAGGCGGGAAGGAAATCCGGAACACGGCCTTGGCGGGACCCGGGTTGAAGGTCGCCTCGATCTCGCCTTCGCCCTTGTTGCGCTTCTCCGCGCGATCGAGAACGCGGAACAGCGACCAGGGTCCGTCCTTGCTGTTCCGCCACACCACCTTCTCGCTGCCGCCGTCCGCTGCGCTGTAAATCTTCATTTCCGACATGCGCACGAGCCCGGCACCAGGCTGCCAGGCTATCCGCTTGGGTTCCGCGTCACTCGCGCCGAACCGCAGCGTCGTGCCCCCGGTCGACAATTCGACCCGGCTCACTTCGTTGCCGATCGCGACAAGATCGAATTCGAGCGGAAGCCCCTCGGAAAAGGCGTCCCGCAATATCGCCGCCTTCTGGAAATTGCCGGGGGATACCGGGCTGAATCCGCCGGCGATGGGATCGTCGTCCCGCCAGCGCCAGTACTCCCCGCTGCGGTCGAGATACTGACCGAGCCGCTGGTCGACGAAGGCGTTGAGCAGGCCTCCCGGGCCAAGCGTTTCGCGTACCTGTGTAAGGCTGGCGTCCTCGGTCGCGCCGGGATTGAACGGGTACTTTCCTTCGACTACCTGCTGGCAGGCAGGCAGCACGGTGTCCTGGTATGCGACCGAGGTTTCTCCCTGGAGCGTGCCGACCTGGGCCTGGCTTCCTCCCGTGGCGACATCGGCGGCGAACTGCCTGACCATGTCCGGTACCTGCAGCGCGCTCTGCTGGAGCGGCGCCATCGCCTGGGCGAGCGCGCCTGCGCTGTCTGCGCCGACCCCGGCGCTCTGCGCGACAAGCACCTGTTTGAACGATTCGCGCACCTGGTCGATGAACTGATCGATCGGCGCGGCCTCCTTTCCGCTACCGGTCCACGCGTTGAGGTCGGCAAAGTGCGCGGCAATCTGCGCGTCGGCCGAACCCCCGCCGCCGCCCGAGGCTCCCGCGATCTGGCCGGCTGTCCGGACGTAGCGGTTCTGTTCGAGCTTGCGCCGCGCCAGGTCCCCGGCCTTGCCCGCCGCGCCCCCGCCGAACGAGGTGTTCCTGCGAACTTCCGCGAGGACCGTCTTCAACGGCGACGGGGTCTTGGCAAAAGCGCTGTAGGCCTGCTGGTCGGAGAAGAAATTCGCCGGCTTGAGCGACGCCACGACGCGTTCCCACTGCGCGATGTAGTCGGCGGCGTAAGCTGCCGATACGCCTGCCTTGAGCCCGCTCATCTCCTGCCGCAGGCTCTCCTTGGCCGCGTCGTCCCCCAGTACCCACAGTTCGCCCTTGAGGTCGCGTTCGACGGTTGCGAGGCGGACCGCGTAGCTCTTGGTGAAGCCGGCCTTGGTGAAGAAGTACGGAACCGACTGGTTCATCACCACGTCCGGGTTGGCGAAGGCGCGCGCGTCGGCCTGGCGCAGGACGTCGCTCATCTGCCAGTCCGCAGCAGGATTCGCGGCTTTCTGGAGCATGATCGCATAGGCGCGCTGGGCGAGGCTCATCTGGCCGACGCTTGCCCGCGCCGCATCGACGAGGTTCGCGTCGAGCGGTGCCCGCCGGCCCGGCCAGGCAGCCGAGATATCGGGATCTTCGGTAAGCGCCTTCAGGTGCACGGCGAGGTCCTTGCGGATGGGGGCCATCTCGCCGCCGGCGAACTGCTCGCCCGCCCAGTCGCGCTCGACGAAATTGCGCACGGTCTTGCCGTCGATCCGTCCCTCGGGTCCCGCACCGCCCAGCATCAGGTAGACCTTGAGCGGTTCGTAGAGCGCCACCGGATCGGCCATGCGCGCCTGCATCTGCTGCTCCAGCCGCAGGACAATGCGCGGAAGAAGGATACGCCTCAGGCCGATGCGATAGGCCTCTTCGTTCTGCCGGCTGAGGCCGGACTGGAAGAGGCCGAAACGCCTCGTCAGCGGCGCCCCCCCGGCTTCGATCGCCGCGTAACCTTCGGGAAGGTTTCGCAGCTGATTGAGGAGCGGAACCAACTGGTCGAGGGGCGCATCGCTGTCGCTCACCCTGACCAGGTCCACCTGGCTCGCGTCGATTTCCTCGGCCACCTCGCGCGCGGCCCGGTTGCTGTCGGTCTGGAATGACCGGTTGGAGACGAAGCTGACGACCCAGGCCAGCACCAGCAGCGTCGCGACCGCCGCGATTCCGGCGAGTGCCATCGTCATCTGCGACTTGCGCCTGCGCGCGGCCGCAGCGTCGGCGATCGGCAGCCCCGCCTCGGCGAACGCGACGTCCTGCAAAAGGCGATTTAGGAAGAAGGCGCGGCCCTCCTGCGAACCGGCAGTTTCGCCATGCGCTCCGAACGATTGCGATACGCCCTCGAGGATGCGGTCGATCGCGCCGCCGTCCTGCATGCCCGACGTGAGGTAGAACCCGCGCAGCCGCCCGCTCGGCCGGTCCTCGTTGAGGAACGCGCCCTCGATGAACCGGTGCAGCGGCGCGCGCACCGCGTGGAGCTGGCTCGGGAAGCCGAGGATCAGTCCGCGGCGGCGGATGTCCTGTTCCTCGTGCAGGCGCTTGGGATGGCGCGACTGGATGTCGTTGACCATGTGGTCGAACGCCGTGGTGACGTCGCTCGACGACAGCCTCTCCGCCTTCCAGTCGAACGTATGGCCGAAGACGGCGCGGCGCCCGTCGACGTCAAGGTCGCCGAAGAAATCGGCGAATCCGGCGAGGAGATCGGCCTTGGTGAGGACAAGGTAGACCGGCAGTTCGGTCTGCAGTTCCTGCCGGATCTCGTGCAGACGGTGGCGCACGATCGCGGCATGGCGGTCGATCGTACGCACGTCGCCCTTCTGCAGTTCGTCGACCGGCATGGCCACGAACACGCCGTTGACCGGCTCGAACGGGCGGTGGCGGCGAAGCAGGCGAAGAAGGCTCGTCCAGCCCGATTTGTCGACCTCGCTGTCGGAATCCTGGGTCGTGTAGCGGCCCGCGGTATCGACCAGCACGGCCTCGTCGGCGAACAGGAAATCGAGGTTGCGCGTCCCCCCACTGCCGCCCAGCGTCTGGTCGGAAAACGGGAACCGCAGGCCCGAATTGACCAACGCGGTCGTCTTTCCCGCTCCCGGCGGACCGATGATGACGTACCAGGGTCGCGAGTAGAGGTAGTTGCGCTTGGCCCCGCTCGCGCTGCGCAATTTCGCGATCGCATCGCGCATCCGGCTCTCGACCGCGCCGGCCTCCTCGCCCGCGCGGTCCGAACCGGCCAGCTCCGCCGCGAGCGCCGCCTCCGCCCGCTTCGCTTTGCGGCGACGCAGGAAGAACATCAGCCCCCACAGGCCAATGAAGACGCCCGCGACAAGCAGCCGAACCCACAGCGGCTTCATCCACGAAACGAACAGCGGCAGGCCGACCGCGAAGAGCAGGATCAAGAGCAGCGTGGTGCCGACCGAAACCGTCCACCAGCTGGTAAAGAAGCGCTTCATCGGGCCCGCCCCGTCACAGTCCGTGGTCGAGGACGACCTCGACCCGCCGGTTGCGCGCCTTGCCCGCGGCACTGTCGTTCGAGGCGATGGGGACCGTGTCGCCCAGCCCCACCGCTCTCACGCGCGACTTGTCGCTGAGCTGGGTGCGGATAATGTCCGCCACCGTGCGGGCCCGCGCCTCGGAAAGGGCCATGTTGCTCGGGAACTCGATGGTCGGATTTATCCGGTCGGAATCGGCGTGTCCCTCGACCGTGATGGTGCCGCGCTCGAGCTCTGCCGCCTTGCCGATGCGCTCGAAGATCGCCTCGCGGCCCGCGACAAGGTCGTCCGAAGCGGGCTCGAACAGCGTGCCTACGGTGGTTCGCACCCGGTTGTTCTCGACCTCGACGAGACCCTGCTGGATTTCGGGCGCAAGAAACTGGCGCAGCCGGGCCTCGGCATCGGTCGGCGGGGGCGTGAAGGCCGCCGCCGAGCGATTGAGCTCGAGCGGATCGCCGGGAAACAGGTTTGCCACCCGTTCCTCGACATCGTTGCTGGTGGTGAACAGCACGACGAAGAAGACGAGATAGATGAGGAAGCAGACCCCCGCCGCGATCGCACCGACCAGAGCGACGAGACCCCAGAAGTTGCCGGGATTGCGCGCCGCCTTCTCGCCCTGCCAGTGATGGACGATCTCGTGCTGCGACAGCGAGCGGAGGTGGTCGAGCGCACCCACCAGGCTGCTCATCACCTCGCGCTTCTTGCTGAAGCCGTCCGGCATCGTGCGCGTGCGGCCTTCGAAGCCGGCCGCGAGGCAGGCGTGGAACAGCTCGATCAGGTCGCGGTTGCGCGCGGGATCGCGCAGCATCTCCTGGACGAACTCCCAGAACCGGTCGCCGCCGATGTTTTCGCGGAAGAAGGTCACGACCATGTTGCGCTGGGCCCACTGGGCGCCGCCCCCGGCCATGCCCGGCAGGTTCTGCATCACGTCGTCGATCGTCGCGCAGACCGCGTACTTGGCTCGTTGCCGCACGCCTTCTGGGTAGAGCGGCTCGATCGCACTTTCGAAAGCACGGATAGCGGCCGTTGCGCGGGCGTGGAACTCCTGCATCGGGATCTGCCACCGACCCGACTGGATCGCAGCGGCCATCGCCAGCACCGGCGCGGCATGCGCGACGAGGGGATTGCGGTCGTCGCGCGGGGCGCGAGGCTGGGGAACGTCGTCTGCGAACTGCACGGGGGCCGTCGTCGCCCCGGACGAAGTGGAGGGAGGCGGCCCGCCGAGCGGCTCGCCGAACGGGTCGCGTCCGGTCCCACCGGGCGGCGGGGAAGGCGGCGACCCGAGAAACGGGTCGTTCGATGGCGACGGCGGCGCACCCCAGCCACCGCCCGGGGGCGGCGGGGGCGAAGGCGGCGGCGTGCCGGCCGCGCCTCCGCCGCGCAGCGGTGAGGGCCGGAACACAGTCTTGTTGCGGTCGTCCGAGCTCATGATTTCTTCTGCTTGACTGCCCACAGCTCGAGCTTGAGCTGCGGCCACTCGTCCGCGACGAAGATCCCCATGGCGGGCGCGGCGTAAACCTGCGCCCAGTCCTCCGCCCCGCGATCGAGCTCGAAATAGACGTAGCCCGGCAACACGTGGAGCTGGGAGGGGGGCGTGGTCACGTGCCGCAGCGGAATGCCCGCCTGCAACGAGGAACCGACCAGTTCGCGCATCTTCGTGTTGGGGCCGATCTTGCAGATGGCGGGGAAACGGCTGCGGATTTCCTCGAGCGACTTGGTGGGGTCGGCAACCGCGAGGTAGATATAGCTCTGCTTGAGCAGGGCGCGGTTCTTGATGACGTGCAGGTACTGCCCCGGACCACGCGCCACGACCTCGAGCGGTTCTACGGAGCGATCGAACTCGCCAGACAGAAGCATCTGCAGAAGGTCGATCACAGGATCGAAGCAGGCCTGCAGGTTCTCGTGATCGTAAGCCGGCAGCGGCGGCGGGCGGCGTTCCTTGCGGGTCAGCGTCGAGACCTCGCCGGCCATCGCGAGCAGGGTTTCGAACAGGCGCTCGGGATGGATCGCCGGCATCGACTGCAGGTGTCCGAGGACCGCCGTCCAGCGGTTGAGCGACTGGAGCAGCAGGAACGCCTTGTAGGTATCCTGTCCGCCCTCGGTGGTCTCTGCTGCGCGCAGCGCAAGTTCGCCGATCATCTGGTCCGCTCGCCCGATGAGATCCGCGACCGCCCCCTTCAGGCGCACCGCCCGAATGTCGATCGTAGGCGGGATATATCCGGCGTCGAACACCAGCTTCTTGCCGGACACCTCGCGCACACGCGCGATCCCGACCAGCAACCGGCCGTCTGTCTCGTCCGCGGTCAGGCCAATCCGCAGGTTGGGAACGCCGAGGGCTATTTCCTCTGACGCCCGTTCCTCGGAAAAGTTGTCGGTGACCTGTGCCTCGATCACCTTGAAGCGGGCATCGAGCGACGGCTGCTCCGCCTCGTCGAATTCCATCGCGCCGCTCTGGCGCGGAGGCAGCGTAAGGTAGACGATCGCGTCTCGCACCGACGATCCGATCGCCAGCGGCGGCGGTGGCGGCTGGTCGCCGGGGATCGAAAACGGCGTCCCATCGGGCATGACGCCCTTCGCCGAGCGCAGCGCGACCTGCCCGATCTCGGCCAGCGAGGTGTCGAGCTCGATTTCCGAGAACCCCCAGGAGTAGGGCAGCGCCCAGTCGTGCCGCGCGCCGACCAGCGATTCGAAGTGCCGGTCCTGCGCCTGAAAATGCTGCGGCCGCAGGAACATTCCTTCGCGCCAGGCCACACGATTTCGACCGGTCATGCCTTGTCGCCCCCTCGGCGGCCAATTAAGCATACGCGCGTGTCATGTAAAAGCGCGCATGCTGCCGATTGTTCGGCACTTTCCGGGCCGCCGCAAGGCTTTTCGGCAACCGCGCGATGAAGCGCGAGACGACGTCGTTCGACCCCAAGACCTGGCTGGACGACCGCAAGCCGTCGCCCGAAACAACGTCGTTCAACCCGAAGACCTGGGTGGGCGACGGTCCGCCGCCGGCCACCGACGGCAAGCCGCAGCCGGGATCCCCACCGCGCCGCGTTCCGCTGCTGGCCTCCCTTGCCGGGCTTGCGCTCGCGATTGCGACCGGCGCATGGTTCTGGCTGGGAAGCGAGGATGCCGCCGATTCCGGCGACGGTGCTGCCGCCACCGCGACACCGACCGCTCCGGCGGGCGCCGTGATCGAAAGCGCGCCGACGGAGGCGCCACGGATCGTTTCGGTCCGGAACTACCAGGACCTCGGGATCGCGCTCGAACAGATGGGCGTCCCGCTGGGCGAAGCGATGGCGATCGCCCGCGAAGCGGTCGGCGCGCTGGGGGTCGAGGACCAGGAGATGCGGATCGAGGTCGTCCTGACGGGCCGCGGCGAGGCGAGGACCGTGCATTCGCTCGTCGCCGAACTCGACGGAGGCACCGGGGTCAAGCTCACCCGCCAGTCCGACGGCACATTCGCGCGCGAGGAGAACTTCCTCAACGCGGAGACCCGATACAGTTCCGCTACCGGGACCTACGATGGTGGAACGTTCTATACGTCCGCGCTCGGCGCGGGAATGCCCGACAGCCTGACAACCCCGTTCGCCAAGGCCTTCTCGTTCGACTTCGACTTCCGTGATCTCAGCCGGGGAGACACCTTTCTTGCCGTCTGGGAAGAGCGGGTGACCAGTTCGGGCCGGCGCCTTTCGCCGCCCCGGCTCATCTATGCCGAGCTTCGGACCGCCGTTGCCGGTTCGCATGCCTATTACGCGTTCACCCCGCCGGATGAGGTCGAGCCGCGCTGGTTCGACGCGCAGGGCAACGGCGCGGCGCGGGGCCTCATGCGCACGCCGGTCGACGGGGCGCGCATCACCAGCGGCTTCGGCGGCCGGCGCCATCCCGTCCTCGGCATCCTCAAGAACCACAACGGGACCGACTTCGGCGCACCGGTCGGGACCCCGATTTACGCATCGGGCAACGCGACCGTCGCGGCGGTGCTCCCCATGCACGGCGCGGCAGGCAATATGATCAAACTGCAGCACGGCGAGAACATGCAGACGTGGTACATGCATCTGGTTCGCTTCGCGGAAGGGATCAGCGCCGGACAGGCGGTGAACCAGGGCGAAATCATCGGCTACGTCGGAGCGACCGGCCGCGTGACGGGCGCCCACCTGCACTACGAGGTCCGGATCGACGGTGTGCCGACCGACCCGCTCACCTACGAAACGACCAAGGTCGAGCCGCTGGTCGGGGAAGCGATGACCATGTTCGCGGCGCGGCGCGCGGAAATCGACGCCGCCCGCAAGTAGTCCGTTCGCCGTCATGCTGTCGCCGCCGATCCGGCAACAGGCACACCGTCGACAAGCAGGCCGCCGCGCCATTCGTACCTGCGCCTCCCGCCGGCACCGAGATCGGCCACGGCCAGTTCGATCGGTTCCAGGAAGGCGCCGACCTGGTCTGCCGTCTCGGTCCGCGCGAATACATCGAATACGCGCGGATCCCAGAACCGGAACATCACGATTTCACCGTCGGGCAGACGCGCGGTGGTAAAATGCCTCAGATGCCGCCGCAACGCGGCAAGCTCCAGCCCGCTCCGCAGCAGGATACCCCAGAAGCGGCCGGATTCGTGCGCGCGCCAGAGCTTGGCGATCGCCGAATCCTCTTCGATCGCGACCAGCCATGGAAGCGCCTTTCGCGTTTCCCCGTCGTAGTCGCCGGAATAGAGGCAGGCCTGATCGCGCTCGGCGGCAACGATGTCATACAGCCGCGCGTCGGCCGCGCCGTCGACGACCGCATACCAACGGCTCACCAGTGGCAGACCGCGCAGTAGGGTTTGGCCTCGCGGTGCGCGCCGATGAAGGTTTTCATCTGCAGGTTCGGCTGCGAGAAAGGAACATTGCCGGGCATGCCGGCACCGCCCCCCCCGCCGCCGCCGCCACCGTTCCCTCCATCGCCGATCAGCACCGTCGGCGCGCCGACGACGATGACCCCGCCGTGCGCCGTGTTGTCCCCGATCCGCGCGGCTGGAAGCCCGCCGACGAGTACCGTGGCGGAACCCTTCACGATGATGTCAGATGGGCCCACGCATATGCACATGTCCGAAACGCGCGCCTGTGGCACCCCGACCGTGATGACGTTGGGCTGCCCCTTGACGATCGGACCCCCGACATGCGGGATCGGCGGCGTGCCCGGTGTCGCCATCGGGCAGGTGTGCATGTCGCCTATGCGCGAGGCGGGCGGCACCGGGACCTACTGACCGGTCGCCGCTGCGACCTGCACCGGCGCGCCGGCAAGCAACGAATTGTCGGTATCGCCCACGACGAAGAAGCCACCCCAGAAGAAGGGATGCGAACTGGCCCGCACTCCCATCAGATCGCGCTGCGCGACGTTGAGCGCTGTTGCGATGTCGTTGGTCCGGCCACTTTCGTAGAAGCGCTGCATGAACACTTCACTGTCACCGCTGTTCGACGTTTCCCAGTAGGTCGCCAGGACAGCCCGGGCGTTGGCACTGAAGAACGCGCGCACGAGTCCTTCGAGGGTCGCACCCGGCTGGGCTTCGCCCGACAGGCGAAGGGCGCGTTCGCCAATGGCCGAAGCGGTCTCGCAGGCCGACAGCACGACGAGGTTCGCATCGAGGCGGAGCTTGGCGATCTCGTCGAAGCTGAGCAGCAGGTCCGAGCCATCCGTGCCGAGCGAGGTGAGCAACGCCGCGGGCGCTTCCGGGCAGCCGAACTGGCCCTCCGTCAGACCGTGGGTGGCGAAATGGAGGATCTTGAACCGCGACAGGTCCCCGTCGGCCTCGCCCATGCGCATCACCGCAGTATCGGTGAACGAGCCGTCCTGGACGACCGGCGCGGTGCCGATTTCAAGGGCGTTGGCCGCCAGCTGGATCTCGCGCGCGGGGATCGGCGCGAGACGGGTCGTGAGCTCGCCAACCGCCGCCGGGGCAAGCCAGCACGGCCCGACCTTGATCATCCCCTGCGCCGCTGCCGCCGATGGCAACGGTTCGGGCGAAGCGAAGCCGATCAGTGGCTGGGTTGCCTTGGACGGCGCGAGCGCGCGCGACGCCACGAAGCTGCGCGGAGAAATCGCGACGCTCGAGGTCATTCGTTTGGCCAGGAAGTCGATCTTGGTATAGTCGAGCTTGTCCTTCTGGCGGGTGAAGCTCAGGACCGCCCTGGGATCGGTGACGAGCACGGCCGGCGACAACCCACTGAGGACCTGTCCGCCATCGACGACGAGGCTAGTCTTCCCCTTAATCTGCTCATCGATCGATCCGAAGAGTATCCGATACAGGACCACTGCGTTGGTGACCGAGAATTCGGGAACCCGCCCGTAATCGATCCCGCCGTCAATCGAATCGCGAAGCCGCTTGCTGACGAGGAGCACGTCGTTGACATCCTGCGTCGGGCGGATGGCGTGCGACCCGCTCTTGTCCACCATCATCCCGTAGATGCGGTCGCCGATGACGTTGAAGCGGACGTACGCTTCCCCGTCGCGGAGGGCGGACCGGACTTCCGTCAGGCTTGCCGGACCGGTCGAAACCGGACTGAGGCGGGCATCCGCCTGGACCCTTGCGTCGAGTTCGAAGTAGCGCGCCTGGACGTCGGCCCGCCGCTGTTCGAGTTCCTGCGTCGGCTGCCCGGCATCGCGCGCCTCCTGCAGCAGCAGTTCGGTCTCGGTCAGCGAGCGCTGCAGATCGGCGAGTTCGCGGAGCATGCCGCCGGTTTCGCCGTCTGCCGCGACGATGGTCTGCAACTGGCTGATCTGGCGGGCGGCCCCGGGCTCGCCGCTGACCTGCAGCGCCTGGAAATACTTGTGAGCCGCGCCGTCGTCGCCGGCCTCCACCCGCTCGGCGAGCCGGTCGAGGTAGGGCCGAAGCGCGGTTGTCGAGAACGCCGCGCTTTCCTCGCGGGCGAGCAGGAGCGCGTCCACGGCCTTTTCGTACGCCGCGTCGATCTCGGCCTGGGGCCTCCCGGCCCTGGCGACGAGGGCCGCCCGCTCGAGCTCGAATTCGGCAACCGCCGGCTCGGCGCCCGTTCCGGCCCGGGCGAGCGCACCGCGCTTGAGATCGGCGATGGCGCTGTCGAACGACCTGAACGCCGCGCTGTAATCCCCGCGGGCGGCCTCGATCCGGCCTTGCTGGCGGGAAATGCGCGCGCTCATCCACATGATCCCGTCGTCGCGGGTACGCTCCGCGGCCAGAACGCTGCGCAGCTGGCCGAAGCGCTCCCGGGCGCGCTGGAGGGCGGCCTCTGCTCCGGTGGTGTTGCCCAGCGACAGTTCGGCGACACTGAGCGCCCAGGCTGCCTGCGCATTCAGGAACGCATCGCGCTTGCCCTGGTCGTTTCCGAGCGCGATCGCCGAACGGACATCGCCCTCGCCGGCGGCGACCGCGTTGAGCTGGAGCAGCGTACTGGGATCCGTAAGCGCGCCGCTTGTGGTCCTGTTGCCCGTCACAAGCGGCTGCAGGAGCCGCCGCGCAGTCTCGAAATCGCGCTGGTTGAGCGCATGGAGGCCGAGATAGCTTTGCAGTTTGGCGCGCAGGTTGCGCTGGTTCTCGGTATCCAGCGTCGCGATGATTGCGCCGGCATCGGCGAAGAGCTTTTCGGCGCTGCTGAAGAACTGGATATTCGAATCCGCCAGCCCTGCCTCGAGCATGAGCGAAGCGCGCGTCGCCGGAGATGCCTGCGGGTCGAGCCGGCCAAGCGAGTCGGTCAGGTATCGCGATGCATCGGCGCTGAGGCCGCGGAAATTGAGCGCCGTGCCGCGGCCGAGGATGGCATCGAGGCTTTCGCTCCCGGCGCTCGCGGCGACATTGGCGAACGTGCCTTGCGGCCTTTGCAGCGCTGCCACGTCGAGCGGCTGGCGATCTGACGTCGCATTCTCAGGCGTATCGAGACCGGCGAGGATTCGTGCAGCCTGGTATCCTGCCCCCACCGCATTGGGAGCAGCGGCGATCTGGTACGCGCTGTTGCCGCGGTTCGCATCCACGAGGACGGCCTCGAACCCAAGCCCCGGATCGACGCACCGCCGCGCGACGGCCCTGTCGAAGCCCTCCAGCGTGACTGGCTGCGCTGCCCCGCAATTGAGCGAGGCGGTGAACGCGTCGCGCGAAGAGCCGCTGTCGAAACTGCGGACACGCGCCAGGGTGCCAGATGCGCTTCCGCTGCAGTTCACCGAATAAATGTCGGAGAACTTGGTGCTGCTCGCACCGAAGCTCGGGTCGGTCCAGTTGTAGGCCGCCGTGCACGGTTCGCCGGCTGCGTTCTCGCCCAGGCTGAACTGTCCCCCCGGGCTAGCAGAGGGAACGGTCGCACATCCGGCAAGTACCAGCGCGAGCCCGGCCGAAGAAAGAGCGAGATAGCGCGATCGCACGAAAATCATCTCAGTTGTCTCCCTGGCGTTCGACGCACACGCCTCTTTCGTCACGCGGACACTCGAGGTTCTGGTCGTCCGACGCGGCGTCAGAGAACAGCCCCTCGTTGTTGGTTCCGACCAGCGGATCGAACGGCACCAGCAGTCCGGTGTCGCCCGACAGCGGGTTCACGGCCTCGCGCGGGAGTGAGATCGTCGTGGTCCCGACGGTGGCGTTGAGGCAGTCGGCGCCGCTTCCGATCTGGCATCCGTTGATGCGCGAGAACGGGCGCTGGAGCGTGTCATCGACGAAGATCACCGGTTCGCCCGCGATCGCCGCCGACGGTCCGACGAGGTTGTTGATCTGGCCGAACAGAGCAAAGGTGTTGGTCGGGTCGAGCGTGTCGATCCTGAGCGTGCCGCCCCCGCCGACCGATCCGATGACCGCGCCGTTGTTGGTGGCTACCCCCCCTGTCACGCTGCCCGTGTTCTGGAACAGTGCCGAGTTGGCGTAGGACACCGACAGGTTGCCGGCCCGCAGATAGACGGGATCGCTTGCTCTCGCGGCGCTCAGCGGGGTCTGCAGGCCCGGATTGAAGAGCGACGATCCCGAATTGCCGACAATCAGGAACGCCAGGTCCTGACTACCGCGGCCCTTGACCTCGTTGAGGAACGGCAGCTGACCGAAAGCGATGTCGGTCGCACGCAGGTCGAGCGTGGCCTGCCCGAGGTTGATCGTCGCATTGTCGATGTCGGCCGTTATCCGCGAAGCGAGGCCGGTCGCCGACGCCGGACCAGTGCCTGCGCCGCCGCCGAAGCGAACGACGCGGCCTGCACCGTCGGCGGTGAAGTTTCCATCGAAATGGACCGTGCCCGTCGTTGTGGTCAGCACGTCGAACCGCTGCGATCCCGCGGCGCCGGTCAGGCTCACGCCCCTCACGTTCACGGCGTTGCCGCCCGCGTCGATCGTCAGGGTGGCAGCGTCGATTCGGTCGAGCTCCGCGTCGCTGAGCGCGAACACTCCCGGTCCCGAGCCCAGCGCCACGCCGCCCGTCCCGCTGGCCCGCAGGACCACGTCGGACGCCTTGAAGGAGCCGCCAATGGCGACGTCGCCCGCGGTCACAGTGGCTGCAGCGGTTCTCGCATCTACGGCTGCCTGGGTGGTGAAGGTGCCGTTCGTCGTGACGGTCATACCCAGAGACGACACGGGACCGGTGAAGGTCACCGAGGAAGGCCGCGCCACGGTCCCGACCCTGAGCGCACCCCCAGCCGTCGTGCCGCCCGCGATCACCGCGCCCGTCGTGTCGAGATTGATCGTGGTGCCTGCCTGCAGCGCTGCCCCGGCGCCGGTCAGCGCCTGGCCCAGCGTCAGCGCACCGCCGCCCGTGCTGTCGATATCGATTGCTCCACTGGCACTGACCTTCCCCGTGGTCGTCACCGGGCCCCTTGCCGCAAGACCGACGTCTCCGCCCGTTGCGGTAACCGAGGTTGCCGAAATCGCGCCGCTGGCCGCGCTGACGAACACGAACCTGTCCGAGCTTACGGCGCCAGTAGCGGTGACGTTCTGCGATGCGGAAAGGACTACGCCGCCGCCCGCCGCAGTCGCACCCGTGGTCGAGATCGATCCGCCGGTGCTGGTGACGCCGACCTTGCCCGCAGTCGCATTGACGGTCGTCAACGTTACGTTTCCGCCGCCAGCTATGTCGACGGCCTTGCCGCTAACAGGGCCCGTAGCGCTGACGGTCGTTCTCGCCGCCAATGACACCGCGTTGCCCGCGGTGACCGCCACGGTGGAAATCGCGCCGTTGGTCGCCCCGATGCTGACGTTCGCGTCCGAGCTTATCGTTCCGGAAGCAGTCACGTTCTGTGCGGCCGTCAGGATAGCGTCTCCGCCGATCGCTGCGACGCCCGTAGTGGTGATCGAACCGCCAGTGCTCGTCAGCGAGATCGGGCCCGAACTCGTGCTCGCGTTCCTGATCGAGATGTTGCCACCGCTGACGATTCCGAGAGCGCCGGATGTCGCCACGATGTCCTGTCCGGTCACCGCTCCCGTCACCACGAAGTTCACGCTCCTGGCCGTCACCGGGCCGGTGAACGTGGCCGAGGACGGAGCCCTTGCACCCCCGACCGTGAACGCTCCGCCCGCAAGCACCCTGCCCGCAGACAGTGCGCCCGCGGTGTCGAGGCTGATCGTCGTGCCCGCGTTGAGCGTGCCGAGGTCGAGCGCGCCGCCCGCGGTGCTGTCGACGTCGATCGCATTCGACGCCGAGATGCCCCCGGTGGTGATCGAACCCGGCGCCGTCAGCAGCGCATCGCCGCCCGAGGCCGACACGAAGCTCGCCGAGATGGCGCCGCCGGTGCTGTCGATGTCGACGTTGCCCGCGCCCGAGGCGACGAAGCCCAGGCTCACGTTGCCCGACGCCTGCA
>NZ_JBNCBU010000006.1:0-2117 GCF_051912845.1 Tsuneonella sediminis
CCGACGCCCGTGCTGACCTATGTGCTGGACCTCAAGACCGACGGCGGTCTGTCGGGGCTGTCGAGCGCGGGCGCGCCGATCTACCTTTACCAGCTCGACGACCAGACGGTGGTCGGCTCGACCGCGGCGGCGAACCCGGGGTCGATCGACGCGACGGCGGTGTTCTCGGTGAGCGTGGCGGCCGACGGCACGGTGACGCTGGTGCAGTACCAGCAGGTCGACCATCCGCTGGCCGACGATCCGGACGCGAGCGATGCGCCGTTCGACGACCAGTTCGCCAGCCTGGCGGACGACCTGATCACGCTGACCGCGAGCGCGTCGCTGACCGACGGCGACCAGGATACCGCGTCGGACAGCGAGACGATCGGGATCGGGGCGAACCTGCGCTTTGCCGACGACGGTCCGGTGCTGACCGGCGCGGTGACGGCGGCCAGCGGGGTGACGATCGACGAGACGACGGCGGGTCCGCCGGCGGGGTTCGGGGTTGCCGGGATCGCGGCGATGTCGGCGGGCGCGGCGATCACGTTCGCCGAGGCGTTCGGGGCGGACGGCCCGGCGATGGGCGGGGGCCTGACCTACGGCATCGAGATCACCGGTCCGATGGGCGCCACGCCGTTCGCGACCGCGGTGGGCGACTACCCGGTGACGCTGGTGCAGGTCGACGCCGACACGATCGAGGGGCGCTATACCGACGGCGCGATGGTCGTGCAGACCGCGTTCCGGCTCGACATCGGCGCTGACGGCAAGCTGACGCTGACCCAGTTCGTGGCGCTCGAGCACACCGAGGACGGCAATACCGCGGCCGACTACGACGACGCGCTGTACCTGACCGCCGACGGCACGGCCGGCGGCGCGAGCCTGGTGAGCGCGCGGATCACGGTGACCGACTTCGACGGCGATACCGCGACCGGCGCCGCGGCGATCGGGGCGAACGTCGTGTTCCGCGACGACGGGGTCGACGCGGTGCTCGACGCGAACAGCGTGGCTGCGGGCAGCAACGCGCCGATCATCGGCAACGTGCTCGCCAACGATTACCGCGGGGCGGACGGTTCCTCGATCACCGCGGTGAGCAATGCCGATGCCGGGACCACCGGCACGCTCGCGGGCGACGAGATCACGATCCAGGGCGAGTACGGCGTGCTGGTGGTGAACGTGAACACCGGGGCCTACACCTACACCCGCGACCCGGGCATGGGCGGCGGCGAACAGGACGTGTTCACCTACACGCTGACCGACGCCGACGGCGACTTCGACAGCGCGGCACTGACGATCTCGATCGGCAACCTGACCCCGGTGGCGGGGACCGCGCAGGCGACGGTGGACGACGACGGGCTGGCCAGCGGCAACCCGATGGGTACCGGCGACATCGACGCGAACAATCCCGCGGGTCGCACCGCCGACCTCGACCAGGCGAGCACCGAGGCGGTGTTCAAGGGCATGCTCGGCGGGACGCTGGGCGACGGGACCAACACGTTCACGTTCCTCAGTTCCCAGACCGCGACGACGGTCGGGCAGGAGACGGTGAGCTACTCGGTCACGCCGGACGGCAAGACGCTGACCGCGACGATCACGAGCTCGCCCACGGGACGGACCGGCACGCTGTTCACAGCCACGATCACCGACCAGACGACCGGCGCCTACACGCTGACGCTGGTGCAGCCGGTGCTCCACGACACGCTCGACGGGATGACCGGCGACAACGAGGAGAACGACGCGTCGATCGACCTCGCCTACCAGATCACCGACCAGGACAACGATCCCAGCGCAGCGCCCGGCACCCTCAACATCCTGTTCGACGACGATACGCCGACGGTGACGGCGAGCGTGATCAGCGTGACGCAAGCCGCCGAGAACGCCGCGTTCGACTTCACGCTGGTCGAGGGCACGCACTTCTTCGAAGGCGCCGACGGGGTCGACCTGGCGAGCGGAGTGACGTTCAGCCAGGCAACCTACGGGGCGATCACCTACGACGGCGCGGGCAAGTTCACCTACATGCCGGCTTCGGGGGCGGGGAGCGACGGCAACACGAGCGACAGCTTCACGTTCACGGTGACCGACGCGGACGGCGACAGCGTGACCAAGACGGTGAACGTGACGCTGCAGCCGGACTCGGTGCC
>NZ_JBNCBU010000007.1:0-666 GCF_051912845.1 Tsuneonella sediminis
GCCGGCACCCGGCAGTCCTCGAAGATCAGCTGCGCGGTGGGCGAGGCGTTCCAGCCGAGCTTCCTCTCGGGCGCGCCGTGGCTGAGGCCCGGCGTGCCCTTCTCGACCACGAGGCAGGTGATGCCCTTGGCTTTATCGTCGCCCGTGCGGACCATCACCACGTAGATGTCGTTGAACCCGCTTCCCGAGATGAACTGCTTGGTGCCGTTCAGAACGTAGTGGTCGCCATCCCGCCGCGCGGTGGTCTTGAGCGCGGCGGCGTCCGAGCCCGAGCCCGGCTCGGTCAGCGCGTAGCTGGCGATGTGCTCCATGCTCACGAGCCTGGGCAGGAACCTGGCCTTCACCTCGGCCGAACCGAAGCGGTCGATCATCCAGCTCGCCATGTTGTGGATCGAGATGTAGGCGCTCGTCGCCGGGCAGCCGTAGGCCATCGCCTCCATCACCAGCGCCGCCTCGAGCCGGCCCAGCGCGATCCCGCCGCTCTCCTCCGACACGTAGATCGCCCCGAACCCAAGCTCGCCCGCCGCCTCGACAACGTCGCGCGGGAAGTGATGCTCCTCGTCCCACTGCGCCGCATACGGCGTGATCCGGTCCGCGGTGAACCGCCGCGCCATATCCTGGATCGCCAGCTGGTCCTCGCTGAGCTGAAACTGTCCGGTCATGCCG
>NZ_JBNCBU010000008.1:0-549 GCF_051912845.1 Tsuneonella sediminis
GTGCTGGCGCGGGTCGCCGCACGTCCAGCGGCGCGCGCCGGCTTAGGCGTTGGGGCAATGACGATCGCTGCGGCGCTCGTCATGGGCATCTTCGGTGCCGGTGTGCCCGCGAAGGAAGCCAGCGCGGCTTCGCTATCGCCCTTGGGGCCGGTGTCGCCGCTCGCGCCCTCCACGCTGCTCGTCGGCGTGCAATGAGCGGCCGCATCCGCCTTCTGCTTGGCATTGTCGCGTGCTTCATCGCCGCGATCATCGGTGTGTTCGTGGGGCGGGCGCTACTTCCGCCACGTGCCCAGCCCGGCTCGGAGCTGCACGACGTGCTGCATCATAAGCTGGCGCTGGACGCCAACCAGGAAGCGCGACTTGAAGTGCTGGAGCAGCGTTTCGCCGTGCAGCGGCGCGCATTCGAGCTGGAATTGCGGGCGAACAATGCCCGGCTCGCTGAAGCGATCGAGGCCGAGCATGGCAACGGGCCGCGCGTCGCCGCAGCGGTCGACCAGAGCCACGCCGTCATGGGCGAGCTCCAGAAAGCGACGCTGGCGCACATCTTCG
>NZ_JBNCBU010000009.1:0-522 GCF_051912845.1 Tsuneonella sediminis
GACCGCTTCCTGCGCCGCGGCTTTGCGATTCTGATGCTCGACGGCCCCGGCCAGGGCACGTGCCTCACCCGCGGCATCTGGTACGATCCCGACCGTCAGGGCGCGCTGGGCACGAGCGCGTTCGACGCCGCGGCGGCTCGGCCGGAGGTGGACCCCGAGCGGATCATGATGTGGGGCCTGTCGTTCGGTAGTTTCTGGGCGACGCAGATGGCGGCGGCGGAGCCGCGCTTCGCGGCACTGGCGGTGATGTACACCAACTTCCAGCCGCGCAACTGGGCGATCTTCCAGATGGCGGCGCCCACGTTCCGGCAGCGCTTCATGTACATGACGGGCTCCGCCGACGAGGAGGCGCTGGAGCGGATCATGGACCGGATGGACGTGTTCCGGATCAGCCGCGAGCTCAAGATGCCGTGTTTCGTCATGTCGGGCGAGGACGACTCGCTGACCGATGCGGCCTGCACGATCGAGCATCTGAACAACGTCCCGGGGCCCAAGACGCTGGTGATGTATGCTGGCGAGGAG